>JACPOC010000028.1 GCA_016185125.1 Bacteroidota bacterium | reverse complement strand
GATGCAAAAAAGAAAGCCGCAGAAGATGCAGCTGCTAAATTAAAAGCAGACGCGGATGCAAAAGCTAAAGCCGACGCAGAAGCAAAAAAATTAGCAGCCATGGATGCCGAGGCGAAGGCCAAAGCGGAAGCCGAAGCGAAAAAGAAAGCCGCAGAAGATGCAGCTGCTAAATTAAAAGCAGACGCAGATGCAAAAGCTAAAGCCGATGCAGAAGCAAAAAAATTAGCAGCCATGGATGCCGAGGCGAAGGCCAAAGCGGAAGCCGAAGCGAAAAAGAAAGCCGCAGAAGATGCAGCCGCTAAATTAAAAGCAGACGCGGATGCAAAAGCTAAAGCCGATGCAGAAGCAAAAAAATTAGCAGCCATGGATGCCGAGGCGAAGGCCAAAGCGGAAGCCGAAGCGAAAAAGAAAGCCGCTGAAGAAGCAGCAGCTAAATTAAAAGCAGATGCGGATGCAAAAGCTAAAGCCGATGCAGAAGCAAAAAAGTTAGCGGCCATGGATGCCGATGCCAAAGCAAAAGCGGAAGCCGCAGCTAAGAAAAAAGCCGCCGAAGAAGCTGCCGCCAAGTTGAAAGCGGATGCTGAGAATAAAAAAGCTCTTGAGGGTGACACAAAATATAAGTCGGTGATTACACGGGCGGATAATGCTTTTACCAAAAAAGACTGGCCAACAGCAAAATTATTGTACACCGAAGCCGTTGGGATGAAGCCCTCTGAAGTGTATCCTAAAAATAAATTAAAGGAAGTAGAAGATGCCATGAAGGTGAACGTGGTAAAACAAAACGAAATTGATAATAAAACTAAAAATACAGTATTACCAACTTTAGGAGGAGCCGAAGGTAAATACAAGGAAGCAATTAAAACTGCGGATGGCCTTTTTGCTCTGAAACGTTACCGCGACGCCAAAAAAAATTATGAAACGGCTTTAACTTATAAAGGCGGGGACACTTACGCCAAAGATAAACTCATTGAATGTGAAAAATTACTGAATGCTGATGCTGCTCAGGTGGTGGATGATCGCGTAAAGCAACTCATTAGTAAATACGGGCCGGGTATTACTGAAGAAACTATTTCCGGAACGGGTGTTGTAATTTTGCAACGTGTGGTGGTTAAAGATAATATGGCCTGGGTTTATCAGAAAAAAATGTTCAACTGGGGAGGTGTTTCCTATTTCAGAGATTCGAGCCCAATAACGGAGAGTACTTTTGAAGGAGAAACAAAACCTTAAGTTTATGTCTGTACTTCCTTCTTTATTAGCTGATGATATTAAATGTTGTGTTTGCGGAAATACTAATCCCGAAAAATTTCAATTAAAATATCAGAAAGAACATTTCGCAGTAGTTACCTGCAATGTTTGTTCACTTCATTTTATACCGCCTTATTACCGTAAACGAATTGAGTACACCCAATACAAAAATGCCGATGTTACCGCGGCCGTTCGGTCGGGTAATAATTGGGTGAAAATTCAAAGACATAAACTCCGCTTCAAATTCATACAAAAATTTGTAAAAAGCGGAAAACTATTTGATCTGGGCGCAGGTTGGGGACACTTTATGCTGGCCGGAAAAGAATTAGGTTATGATGTTTACGGGATAGAGATTTCTGAACAACCCTACCTTTATTGCGTCAACGATCTAAAACTTCCTGTTGATCATATTGATTTTTTTGAAATGGACGAATCAAAAAAGTTTGACGCGATTACTATGTGGGATGTATTGGAGCATATTGATAAGGCCGATGATTTTCTGGCCAAGTGCGCCAAACTTAATAAACCCGGAAGTTATTTGTTTTTACAAGTTCCGCAAATAGATAGTTACTTCGCTCAAAAGCATAAAGATAACTGGAAAATGATGGGACTGGATCATGTAAATTATTTTAGTAAAAAAACAATTACACAAATTCTTGAAAAAAGCGGTTACGAAGTAGTGGAGATAAAATCTTCCTTCGAAATAAAATTATTTATCATGTACACCTTGCTTCCTTTGATTAAAAAATTAAAAGGAAATAAAAAACAAACTGTTCAGGAAGCCAATAAAACCATTAACGCGGCGGAGCGTCAGCAATACTTTAACAAGCTCATGAAAAAACCAATGTGGCAGTTAAAGCTGTTTGTGTTTTTGCATAATCGCCTCTATAATACGCTTTCAGCTTTAAATATTGGTGAAGAGATGATGGTGGCGGCAAGAAAGAGATAACTCGAATTTCAATTTATGTTTGTGATGCCCAAATAGCCGGCACCAGAATACGAATGGGTATAATATTCTTTACTATTTTAATAATAAATTAATTTTGAGATAATGAGTGCCGAAAAACATCTTGTTGTAATAGCAGGTCCCACAGGGGTTGGTAAAACAAGCCTTGCCATTGAGTTGGCAAAGCATTACGGCACGGTTATTCTTTCGGCCGACTCACGTCAGTTTTATAAGGAAATGAATATTGGCACGGCTAAACCTTCTGAAGACCAATTAAAAGAAGTGTCGCATTATTTCATTAACACTAAAAGTATAACCGATTTATATGGTGCAGGCCATTTTGAGCGGGATGCCATTAGCTTGTTAGATGGATTATTTAAAAAACACGATCTCATTTTTTTGGTAGGTGGCTCCGGACTTTACATAGAAGCTGTATTAAATGGCGTGGATGATTTTATTGAGGTTCCATTAGAAATAAGGGAAGATTTGAATAAACAATTTACAGAGAAAGGTTTAACATGGCTTCAGCAAGAAGTGAAAAAACTGGATGAAGCTTATTTTGATACAGTGGATACCAATAACCCGCAGCGGTTAATTCGTGCGCTTGAAGTGTGCGTGTTTACTCAAAAAACTTATTCTTCTTTTTTAAATCGACCCAAACCTGTGCGTAATTTTACCGCTGTAAAAATATTACTCAATACAAATCGCGAGCAATTGTATAAACAAATAAATGAACGGGTAGATTTAATGATGCAACAGGGTTTATTGGAAGAAGTGGAAAAGCTTAAAGAATTTAAACATTTAAACGCACTTAAAACAGTGGGTTACAAAGAGTTATACGCTTTTTTAGATGCCAGCTATAATTTAAAAACAGCCACCGATAAAATAAAACAGCATACACGCAATTATGCCAAACGCCAATTGACTTGGTTTAAAAACAGGGACGATTTTGAGGAATTTGACACTGCGGAAATTGAAAAAATAAAAAAGTATATTGATGTGTGTGCTGATTAATTTTTTTATTATTTTACTTTACATAGCAGCAATTAAGATCAAAATTAAAATAAGCGTAAATATGGCTCCTAAAACAATTCCGATTATGGCCATCCAACCTCCTTCAAACTTTTCAGGATACTTTTTTATTTTACCCAAACCTGCAATCCCGGTAAATAAAGCAATGGGCGCTAAAATAATAATCCATGATAATAAGCCCACTACAAAACTGGTAATGGCTAATGGATGATATTTTTTAGGTTGCTGAATTTCGGGATTTTTGCCTGTGTGCTGAGCTTGAGTTTCATCCTTTTTAAAAACTTCTTTGGTTCCGTTGGTATATTTTATCATAAATACATCATTGGTATTAACAACCATTAAAGGCCCATCCAAATTATCGCAGCGTTTATATTTTATGGTTTTAGGGCTTACTTCTATAACTTTTCCTAAAAGTTCGCGGCCATCCCGCATGGTAATCATATCCCCGCAGGAATCCTTTAAAATTAAAGGCTTTACCGTTTTTTTAATTTTTATTATTATTTTATCGGAAGAAACCGTTAATACTTTCGCGCTTTTTGTATTTTTCTGCACGCTCGGCAGGGCTGTAGCTTTAAGGACAGCGAAATCAGTATCTACTTGTTTTATTATTTTATCTGATTTAAGAGGTAATGTTTTTTTATTCCACGAAATAAAATACCCATTTCTATACGAACGCTTTTTTACCGAGCATTGCGTAAAGGCTATTGCAATACATAACAAAAAGGCAATGAGTTTTATTTTATTTATGTTCATACAATTGTTTTTATAAAAATACGCTTATTTTTTTCGGGAATTAAATCCTACCACTAAAGATAATCTCCAGCCTGTTTGAAAAATTTTATCAGTAAGCGTACCATCGGCATTTTGCACCCGTTCTTTACTGCCAACCGATGGAATAAAAGCAAGGTTAACAGGAAAGTTAATATTGTTTCGGATAAAACTCGTTCCGGCGGCCACTACCAAACCTACCGAAGCATTCTTATGGCCTAAATAATTGGGCACCACCGAAAAGTTAGGCCCCATAGCAAATTCAAAACTGTGTTTTACACCGCCTCTTAAACCAATCATAAAACTGGCACTGGGTATAAACATACCTTGCTCAACCCCACCAATTAAAGGAATAAATTCAACGATGCCCGAAAGGCCACCGTCTACTGTAAAAATACGGCCTTCAAACTGCCAGCCAAATTGAGTAATTACAGGTTGTTTGCCTTGTTTTTCCAAATAATCGGCCGAGGTGCCTGAAGAAATGTATGTAAAGCCAATACGTGGCCCGCCAAAACGTTTTTGTTTTGTTTTAGCAAAGTCAGAGGAATCAGTTTCAAATTTGTTTGGAAGAGGATGTTGCGTGCTAGTTATTAAAATAGGATCGGGCTTGGTTACATAATCAAAAAACTCTTTGGTGCCGTTTTGGTAACGGATAGAAAACACTTCGTACTTATAAAGTAAGCGGGTTGGGCCTCCATCGGGATTTACATCTTTTTTATATTTTATTTCAGTTTCGGTAATCTCAATTACCTTGCCAAATATTTCCTCTCCTGTTTTAAGAGTTATTTTATCCTGCGCTTTAACACATATAAATGGTATTAACGCGAAGAGGAAAAGGAATAACCCTTTTTTTAATGTTCCTGATTGATTGTTTGAATTTTTCATAATGATTAATTATTTGATGAGACAAAGTTACTTCATCAACAAGTGCTGCTAAAACGGCTTTACGCACAACACTTTATGCTTTTTGCGTTTTATGTCTATTTAAAACCGTTTTTGTTTTTTATAGAAGATAATTGCGATAATTACTAATGGGCACTAACTTATTTGCGTTTTTTGCAAGTATTTGATACTTTTATGAGAGTAAATGCGTAAAAAAGATGGTTGAAAAACCAAAGAAATTTAAGAAAACGCCCTAGGGTTACACGAATTTAAACGAATTAACGGATAAAGGCTTTTGAAATTTTAATAAAATGTGTTTACACAAATAAGAACTATATACTTTGTGAAATTCGTGGTAATTTGTATCGGTATAATTTTAGGCCTAAAATAGTTTATGATCAGGTTATTTTCCTTTGTTAAAGATTATCAGAAACTCGAAAAGCCGGTAATGAATGTGATTCTTTCTGAATTTTTTATTCAGATGGTAAACGCCACTTTTATGAATATTTTGCCATTGTACATGACCCGGCAGGGCTTTAGCGACGAAGAAATTGCCTTATTTATTACTTTTCGTTTTCTTGGTGTTTTTATATTGGCTTTACCTTTAGGAAAATACATTAAAGGCAAAAACCTGATGCCCTTTTTTTATCTCTCCAACATTTGCGTTCCATTTTTTGGAATAGGAATTGTGGTGGCTATTACTTTTAAATTAAAAATCCTTACACTGCTTTGTCTTTTACTCTGGGGGGCTTCCTTCACCTTTATGCAAATTCCTATATCTCCTTTTATATTACGAAATTCAGTAAAAGAAAATCATACCGCAGGCATTGCGCTTAGCTACAGCACCTGGAGTTTTGGAGGGATTATCAGTGGCGTGGTTATTGCTTTGCTAGATTACATTAATCCTAAATTATTTAACGAGCAGTTTATCTTGCTACTTTTTTCAATCTTAGGTTTCGGCGGAATTTTCTTTTTATTAAGGATAAAAGATTTTAATGAAATTTCGAAAGATGATGACAGGCCTCTTATAAAAAATAAAAAAACAGACTGGAACCTGATTGTAAAAGCTTTGATTCCTACTTTAATAATTGCAACAGGAGCGGGCTTAACCATTCCTTTTATCAGTCTTTTTTTCGATAAAGTACATCATCTGCACAAAGGAGGCTTTTCCATTTTAAGTTCATTTGCCGCGGTATTGGTGGCTTATACGGCTATGCTGGTTCCCAAAATTAAAAAACACATTGGTTATAAAATAGCGGTTCCTACCACGCAAATACTGGCCGTAATTTCTTTGGTTGCACTTGCCACTACGCAGTTTTACAATCAGTATTCGCTAGCAGTAGTTATTGCCGCTGTTTGTTATTTATTCCGGCAACCTTTAATGAATATGGCCGGACCCATGACCACCGAATTAGTTTTAAATTATGTAGGAAAAGGCAATCGCGAAATTACAAGCGCTTTAACCTCGGCTATTTGGAGCGGAAGCTGGGTGCTCAGCGGCTTTATGGTAAAGATACTTTTTAGTAAAGGTTACCAGTTTGTAAATATATTTTTAATTACATCTTTGCTTTACGGCTTTGGCGTGGTAATGTATTATTTACTTATATTAGATTATAACAAACGCGAGCAGCAAGGCTTAATTGAAGATTGATCTTAAATATTTATTACTACCGGTAATGCTTTCTTTTTCGCTTATGGCACAAAAGGCTGAATTACAGCTTAACAAGGCCGAGTGCATAGTTTGGAATGGCAATATCTACGCTTACGGTTTAAGTATAAATTCTAAAAATGTATTTTGTGTTATTTATAAATTATCGCCGCAGCTCGCCAAAACAGATAGTTTACAAATTGATTTGGGAAAAGCCAACGCAGATGACTTTTTAAAGATAAATGCCGATACCCTTCACAATTTTTTAAATGTGTATGTGCAAAAAAAGGAAAAGAAATTAGTACAGATATTTCGCTTAAACAAAAGCTTTAAGCTGATTGCTTCTGTTGAAAACGTAGATGTGGCGCGCCTAAACAGCATTGCGGCTTTTGAAAGTGAAATTTTTTATTCAGGCCAAAACGTGTACACCGTTAAAGCCTCCTACTCCGATACTTCGGGCAGGCAATTTTATCTAAATAAATATTCATTAAAAAGCGAACTTCAAAACTTTGAATATGATTTTACCTGGCAATTTCCTTTTGAAAAAAAGAATATTAATTCGGCTCACATAATTTTTGTAAATAAAAACAACGTGTTACTATATGTAAATGTGTTGGAGGGCATTAAGCGCGGGCAATGGCTGCTGCGGGTGGACGCGGTGAAGGGAACTTTAATCAGGGGAACCAAAATTAATCCTAAAGGAGATCAAAGCTTTTATACTTTCGGGAGCATTTATACGGATTCTGTTAACAAAGAAGTGTATGTTACAGGCCAAAAATTTTTAATAAGCGAACTTGATCAAAAGGAAAATAAAATCAATATCCTCAATAAGCCTTTCGCTACGCTGTATTTAACTAAAATGGATTCGCTGGGAGAAATTGTTTCGCGCGATGAGTTTAAAATTCCCATTATCCAGGCAAAAGGAAATAAAACCGCAACTTCTTATATTTTTAGAACCGAAAAATTAAGCAAAACCAAAGATGGGTTATTTATTATTGAAAACGATATTTTTAAAGGCACACCACCTTGTTACCGTTATTGCAACAGCATTAGCAACACGTTAACTTTAATGGAGGAAAAATTAATAATTGATAAAGGGGCAATTAGTTCAAACACTTTAATTGAAAAGTTCTATTTTAATGAAGATCAGGCAGATATGAACGGAAAATTGTGCGCTGACAGCTTAAATAATTTTGAAAAACTCTATTACCGAACAATCCCTTTTAAAATTAAAATGGCCTTTAAATTGGATGAAACCGGAAGCCAGGCCTGGTTATTAAAAAAAAGCGATTCTAAAAAAGGAATGGAAGATTATAGTTATTTAAGTAAAGTAAACAAGGTATTTCAGTTAACAAAAACACACGAAATTTTAAAGCAGCAACAGCCTGGTATATTTATTTTATCTAAAACAAAGTATATTATTAGCCAACAAAAAACCGAAAATGTGTTTGAAATAAATACCTATTTGTGGTGAGTTGGTTAAAAAAACATCGATTATAATTTATTAATTTTACCACCTATGATTCAACGTAAACAAACTTTATTTTTACTGCAAATTGCTTTTTTGGCTTTATCGCTTTTATTTGTTCCCGTACAGTTTATTGGCGGTGCTAAAGCCTTGGGCGCAAAACTTTTACCCTTAAACGGCGCGGCATTTTCTTCCACCTCCTCGCACGTGGCAGCCGTGGCCTTAAACTTCGCGGGATTAATTTTGGCTTCGGCAACTATTTTTATTTTCCGAAAAAGGCAACTTCAGGTAAATTTATGTTATCTGTTAATGATTATTTACGCCGCGGTGTTGGCTTTAATCGCTTTTACTTCTTTTATTCAATCGGAGGCCATTCCGCAGAAGCCGGAAGTAAATTTATTTGGTTACATTATTCCGGTGGTTAACATTTTATCCGCTTACTTCGCAGCACATTTTGTAAAAAAAGATATTGCACTTTTAAAAAGCAGCGAAAGGATTAGATAGACCATATTTTTTTATCTAAATTTTGTTAATATATTAAAAAACAGTACTTTAGCAATCCCCATGTTAAGAACTGCTTTAATAATATGCTTTGGCTTATTTTTTAAAACCCCACTCGCTTCCACAGATCCGGTTCTTAAAAACGATTCCGTAAAAAAATATAAAATCATTTCTAAATTCAAATTAGCGCGTTTAATTGATTCGGTTTTTGATAAAGATAAAGTATCATCAACGGATGTAGAATTGCTGAATTATTACGCTCAAATTCTTAAAAATAATAATGGCGATTCGGTAAAACTGCCCGCTCTAAATCTTCATGAATTAAGTTTTTATTCGCAAACCGACGAAAAAATTTTATTCCCTTTAACTCCCTCCGATAGCATTCCTGATTCATTTAATCTTACTCTTGAAAGTGAGCATTTGGGCTATTATTTTTCACCCTTTAAAGGCATTATAACTTCCAACTTCGGTTATCGGGAGGGAAGAATACACAAAGGAATTGACATTGATCTTGAAAAAGGAGATAAGGTTTCGGCGGCTTTTGATGGAAAAGTACGTTTCGCGCAAAAACAGGGCGGTTTTGGAAACGTGGTTATCCTAATGCATGCCAACGGATTGGAAACAGTTTATGCGCATCTTTCAAAAATAAAAGTAAAAGCAGGCGATGTAGTGTTAAGCGGACAAACTATTGGCCTTGGAGGAAATACAGGGCATAGTTACGGCACTCATTTACACTTTGAACTGCGTTTTAAAGGCCATCCCTTAAATCCTGCTACCTTTATTTCCTTTAGCGATCATAAATTAATTTATCACACCATAACGGTTAAAAAATTAAAACAACAATTAGCTGCTTATCCTGTAAACTGCAAGTTGCATACCGTTAGCCGCGGCGAAAGTTGGAATTTAATTGCTGGTAAATACGGTTTGTTAACCAAGGATTTACTGGCACTAAACGGAGTAGGAAAGAGGTATTATTTAAAGGCGGGTCAACAATTGCGGATTAATTAAACAATTGGGTTCCTGCTTAAATTACTTTTGTTTTTTTAAACATTAATAACAATAAAAAATTTGTTAAATGCTCCCTTTTTTTGGATAAATGGCATAAAAAGATAATTATTTTTAATAATTAAGTAAATATGCTTAAATTAGTATATAATGTAAATATGAACCACCATTCCTCTTAAAAAATAAATTTTGGAACACAAAAACAAACAACCTCTTATTTTTTTAGTGGATGATGATGAGGACGATCTTTATTTCATCAAGGGCGCTATTTTAAATAACATTCCAAATAGTATAGTTAAGTCTTTTAACCACGGAAAGCAATTAATGGAGGCACTTGATAAAATGGCCATGGAGATTCCTACATTAATTTTAATGGATCTTAACATGCCGGTTTTAAACGGTAAAGAAACCTTAAAAATGATACGGAAGAAATTTGAAACCAGCACTTTGCCAGTAGTGATATTTAGCACTAGCTCAAATCCTGCCGAAAAAAAAAGTTGTATGCAATTTGGAGCCAATAATTATATATGCAAGCCAACAGATATGCATGTTTATGATCAAATGATGAAACAGCTTAAACATGATTATATAGATAGGCTTTCAGTTTAAGAAAGTGAATACATCGTTTTTATTTCTTAGGAATGATGATGGTATCAAAAAAAGGTGAGTAAGCTACAAAGGCGCCAAAAACATCACGGTCGTCATCAAAAGTTCCTTTTACATTAGAAGGCGCGCTAAAAGGATTGCCATTGCTGGCTTTGTTCTGATAATAGGTATTCCAAAAGTTAAATTCTTTTTTTCCTATTTTACAAAATTTTACAATTACGGTATCTTTGCGTTTAAAATAACCTTGCTCGGGGTCATCTCTGTATTGTTGAATTTGATTTGGCTGAGGACCGCGTTCATAAGCAAAATCAAAAGATTTGCCATCAATAAATTTATCGTCAAAAGCCGAATTAAAGGGCGCGGCATAAAAAGCATCTTTGGTTATTCTCTTTGCAAACCATCGGTAACAATCTCCCACACCAGCGGGTTCTGTAAATCGTTGCCACATAAAACCTAAACTATCCTGCTCTCCTTTAAAATAAAGTGTGTCTAGTTTGGCCGGGGTTAAAATAGTTGAACTTGCGGTATAAGATTTTCCATTCACCACCACATTTAAATGATAGGTTTTTCCTTCAACGCCTTTTAATTTTAATCCTGCGTAAATATATCCCTGCGCGGGGTCAAGCTCAACAAGGGTATCAGTTTGCGTGCCATCACTTACTGTTACAAATGCCCCTTTAATAAAGGCTTTTTCAGGTGTCGAAAAATCAAAATTACCAAAATAAGGAACAGAGTAGGAGAGAAGTACAATGGCAGGGCCACCTGTTTCAATGGAAGCTTCCACTACTACTTTTTGTTTGTATTCGGGCAGTTTTAGCTTTACATCTTTTCTACAACTAAAAGCAAAAATTACTACAACTATGATGAAAGTCTGTTTCATTAAAATTTAAAATTCCATGTTAAACTCGGTAAAATAGGAAATAGTGATACCTGACGGGCGCCAACCGTTAGAGAACCGTTAGTAAAATCGCCTTTACGCGTTAAATAAATAAAGTATGGATTATAACGGTTATATACATTAAAAACACTTAATGTAAAACTGTTGCTGAAATTGCGTAACCACTTCTTTGTTAGCACTATATCCGCGGTATCATTTCCTTCCTGCTTATATTTTTCAATTAGTACCAATCTTCTTTTCTCCATTTTTTTTGAACGGTTTGGCGTGTATGAAATATTTACATCCATTCGGTGATAGGGAATAAACTGATAGGAATTTCTTAAGCCATAATCGTTACTCAAACTTCCTTCGTAAATAAAGAAACCGTTAGGAAGCGTACCCCGGTTGCCTGTTCCGTAAACCCATACCATTCCAAAATTCCATTGTTTGTTAGGGTCGTAAGTTATTACCACCGAGGCATCGTGACGGCGATCGTATTTGGCAAGAAATTTTTGTCCATAATTAATTTCAGCAAATTGTCTCCATGTCCATGACAAAGTATAACCAATCCAACCGGTAAATTTGCCTGTTCTCTTTTTTACAAAAAACTCAGCGCCATAAGCCCAGCCTTTTCCATAGGTAAAAGCATTATCCGGATTATCAAATACATTATCAGAGGGCTGGGCACCTTCTTTGTATTCAATTTGATTACTCATAGTTTTGTAATAGGCTTCCACGCTGGTTTCAAATTTATTTTCTTTAAAATTTTTAAAATAACCAATTGCATATTGATTCGATTCCTGTGGCTTAATGAGTTCAGTACTAGGCATCCATACATCGGTAGGCAAACTCACCGAAGAGATGGTGGCCAGGTGAATGTATTGAAAGTTACGTGTATAAGCCGCTTTTAAAGAGGAGCTAGGATTTAACGCATATCGTGCGGAAATACGGGGCTCCAAACCGTTATAATTAGCCACCACTTGGCCCTGAGTGTAAGAAATTGTATCTACTACTTTACCGGTAAAATCTTTTATGTATCTGTTAAACGGACCCACTTGAGTAAAATTACCAAAACGTAATCCGGTGTTGAGTTTAATTTTTTGGGAAATGTCCCAATCATCGCTTATATAAATGGCGGCATCCTGCGCGTATAATTTTATGGTTGTACCCAAATCAAAAACGGTGGAACCTTGTTTGGCGCTTACGCTGGTGGGCACAAAGGTGTGAAAGATATAACTGAAGCCTGTTTTTAAAGTATGCCTTGAATTTGGAAAATAATTAAGATCGTATTTAGCTGTGTAATCCGTAATGCCCGACTTAATAGTAGCTTCAAAATCTTGATCAAGGGCAATAAAGCTAAAATCGTAATTAGTAAAAATAAGAGCCGCGTTGGCAAACAGCTTGGAACTGAAAATGTGGTTCCAGCGTAAACTGGCAGAGGCATTGCCCCAAGGGATTTTGGTACTGAATTTATCTTCTTCGCTTTTAAAAAGGAATTTATCCCGTCCAAAATAGCCGCTTAAAAATATTCGGTTTTTATCATTAATAATGTAATTTATTTTTCCGTTTAAATCGTAAAAGTAATAGGATGTTCCTTTAAAATCAGATTTTTCGATAAAGGGTTTTGCCAGTACATCAATATAAGTGCGCCGGCCGCTAACTATAAAAGAACATTTATTTTTAATAATTGGCCCTTGTAAAGTAATTCGTGAGGCTATTACCCCAATACCTCCATCCACTTCAAAGTTCTGATTGTTACCATCTTTCATTTGAATATCAAGCACAGAAGATAAACGGCCTCCGTATTGAGCTGGCATTCCTCCTTTTATAAGGTTTACGTTTTTAATCGCATCGCCATTAAACACCGAAAAGAAACCCATTAAATGAGAGGCGTTATAAATAGGTGCTTCATCCAATAAAATTAAATTTTGGTCAGGGCCACCGCCACGCACATAAAAACCCGTATTGCCATCTCCGGCGTTTTTTACTCCCGGTAAAAGCTGAATGGTTTTTAATACATCTACTTCGCCCATAAATGCCGGAATTTTTTTAATTTCGGTCATATCCAGACTAACGGTTCCCATCTGCGTATTTTTAACATTTTCGTTTCCACCTTTTGTAGTCACTTCTACTTCGTCTAAATTATTTTCATCTGAAGAAAAAGCGATATTTAAACTGATATTCTTATCCAGAACAATTTGCTGAGAAATACTTTTATATCCTACATACGAAAATATGAGCGTGTACTGGCCTTTAGGAGCAGAGAGCGAAAAAAAACCGTAGGGATTACTTGAATTGGCTTTATTTATCTCTTTTAAAAGAACCGTAGCCCCGGCAACCGTTTCGCCGTTTTTAGCATCTTTGATAGTGCCACTTATAGAAAAGTTCTGCCCAAAGCCCAAATGAAGACTTATTATAAAAAGCGAAAGGAGAAGTTGTTTCACGCCTGCAAAAATAGTGTTTTTCAGGGTTAGGGGAAAGGCTCTATTGCCTTAAAATCATTCTCCCCATCTAAAGCTTTCGCTTTCAACACCTATTAAATCAATAACCCTATCAACCACGGTTGCTGCCAGGGCTTCAATAGTTTTTGGTTTGCTGTAGAAGGAGGGAGAAGCAGGGCAAATAATTCCACCGGCTTCGGTAACGGTTTTCATATTGTTAATGTGAATAAGGCTGAGAGGTGTATCGCGGGTCATTAAAATTAGTTTTCTTCTTTCCTTTAAAATTACATCTGCCGAGCGGGTAATTAAATCGTTACTTATTCCTGAAGCAATTCTGGCAAGGGTTCCCATGCTGCAGGGGCAAACAATCATCACATTATATTTTGCCGAGCCGGATGCAAAAGGCGCGTTAAAATCCATTTTGTCGTAAGTTTTAAAATGGTAGTCTTTATACTCTTTATTACCCAATTCATGTTCCCAAACGGAGCGGGCATTATCGCTCATAACCATGCTTATTTCTTCAAACTGAGCTTGCAGATTTTTTAATTTATCTAAAAGTACTTTGGCGTAAATGCTTCCACTGGCTCCTGTAACGGCTATTACTATTTTATTGTGATTCACTTGTTTGCTTTTTTAAATTTATTTTATAAGTTAACATTAAGGTAAGCAGGTTGTTGTAAAAACCTTGGTTAAAGAATTGTGCCACAGGATTAGGATAAAAAACAGTGCTGGTAAAACTTCCATAAGTTCTTATAGGCACAATTGAATTAGAAGACCGAACTTCTACCGCAAACCTTTCTTTTATTTTTTTTCCAAGCCCAACATTAACGCCATATTCAAAATCCCTAAACTTATAAGCGCCGGTGTAATTCACATAATCAATTTCTTCATAATAACTTATAAGATAGGCAAAGGAAGGGCCAAGTGTTATAAAATAATTTTTGTTGAGTAAGAATTTAAATGATAAAGGAATATCGAGATAATTTAAATTTAAAAAATAAAAATTATAATTTCCTTTAACAGGATTTGGCACATGCCTTGCGCCTTTTTGTGAAAAATAAAAACCCAGATCAAGCGACGCTTTAGGGGATAATCGTGCGTTTACAGCCACTCCGGCAAAGGCACCTGCTTTGTTAAACCCCGTGTAACTATCACCATGAATTTGGCTGGCATTTAAACCTAAAGAGGGGTAGAGCGTAAAAACACCTTCTGTAGGGTTTTGAGCGTATAAACTATAACCCAGCATGAAATAAACAATAATAGTTAGCTTCATTTGCAGTCAAATTTACAATTAATTAACTGAATTAAGCTCACTTGCTCCGCGCTTTTGGTTTAGGAAAGTTGTTATTTAGTTTTGGCGGCTTAATTAGTTTAATATTTAAGCACCTTGTTTGTTATTATTAAGTATCTTTAAGTATTATTCTAAGAAATAATAATTACAAAGCCCCCTTGTATTAAATTATTATTTCAATTTTTTAAATGAAAGCCAAAAAAATTGTTCCGTTAAATAAAACTCAGCAGCATATAGCCGAGAAAAAAAAACTGAAAGAAATTATCGCTAAAAAAAGCGAAGAACTTAACGCGGCTATTAAAGAACTTGCCTATCAGCACGAGGAGAAAGAAAAAAGAGCCGCGGAACTTATTATTTCTAATATTGAGCACGTTATTCAAAGCGAAGAAAAAGTTAAGAGAGCTAATGAATTGATTCTTGCAAATATTGAACTTGCTTTTCAAAACGAAGAAAAAAGTAAACGCGCCGCCGAATTAATTATTGCCAATATTGAACTGGCTTTTCAAAATGAAGAAAAAAAGAAAAGAGCGGCCGAACTTGTTATTGCCAAAATTGAATTGGCTTTTCAGAATAAAGAAAAAGGAAACCGCGCCGCCGAATTGGTAATAGCAAATATAGAATTAGCCTATCAGATAAAAGAAAAAAATAAACGCGCTACCGAATTAATAATTGTTAACCAAGAGCACGCTATTGAAAATATTAAAAAAGATAAAAAGGCTACCGACCTTAAAGCAATTAATAATGAATTAGAGCAGTTTGCCTATATCGCTTCGCACGATTTACAACAGCCGCAATTTTTGAAGAACGCTATTTGACTAATTTGGATGCCGATGCTCAAAAGTATCTTACCACTGTAAAAAGCGCTACTCAACGGATGAGCGAACTTATAAAATCGCTTTTAACTTTTTCGCAGGTGGGGCAGGGTAAAGTTTTAAGCCATGTTAATTTAAAAAAATTATTGGAAGAAGTAACCTCTGATCTTGGGCATTTAATAAAAAATACAAAAACTGTTATTGAAATTGGTAAAATGCCTTCGCTGAATATTTACGAAGCCGAAATGAGGCAGCTTTTTCAAAATTTAATTACTAATGCTATTAAGTTTCAGAAAAAAAACGCGCAGCCTCATATAAAAATTTCTTCCAAAAAACTTAAAGGTAAAACCAAATTTGTAGTAGAGGATAACGGAATTGGAATTGATGAAAAATACTTTAATAAAATATTTGACATATTCGCAAGATTGCACGGTAATTCAGATTATGAAGGAAGCGGCATTGGCCTGGCTAACTGTAAAAAAATAATAGAACTTCATAAGGGCGAAATATGGATAGAATCTATTATTGGCAAAGGAAGTTGTTTTTGTTTTACTATTCCTGACTTATAATTATAATTATCATTATGGCTATGCGTTTGGTAAGTGTTTTATTATTTACCGTGTTTTTTTAATTCCGAGGCTATATATTTATCAGAGGGAATTAAAGCTTTTTGAATTCTGCTCGCATAATAAATACTATCCATCACTTCTTTATTTTTTTCATGGAGGCTTTCATAGGCCTTATCTACTAAAATTTTTTGCTGTTCAATTACTTTTTTCTGTTTTTTAGTTATCCTAAAGCGGTTGTATAAAAAAACAGAGAACATTACCACAATTAATAAAATTGCCGCGCCGGCATAAATAATGGTTTTGTGTTTTTGTTGTTGCTGTGCGTTAATGGCTTGCTGTGCCTGGGCTATAATTTTAAGTTCCGCTTCCTTTTTTTCTACTTCAAACTGTGTTTTTAAATCACCCAGCTGGCGGCTGTTTTCGGCGTTATAAATGGTATCGGTTAAGGCTGTAAATTTTACATGATTTTTAAAAGCTTCTTTATAATTTCCGGTTTTACTATAAATTTCTGATAAGTTTTGGTAAGCTCTCAGTTGGTTATCAATGTCCTCAAGTTCTTTGCTCAACAACAAAGATGAATCGCTGTAAAGGATAGCTTTTGTGTAATCGCCCATTTTGTTGTAAATACTTCCTAAGCCTAAATAGGAAAGAATCATGTATTTTTTATTTCCTATTCCTCTAATTACCTGTAAGCCCTTTAAATAATATTTAAGAGCGTTGGGGTAATCGTTTTGGTTTTGATAAGTTGCTCCTATGGCATCGTAAGATGCTTGCATCCCGCGTTTATCTCCTAACTTTTCATTTTGAGATAAAGCTTTAACAAAATACTCTTTTGCTTTTACAAAATCACTGTGGTTTGCGTATACCCCGCCAATCATATTGTAGCAAATACCCAAGCCTTTTTCATCTCCTATCTCTTGTTTTATTTTTAAATCTTTAAGCGCGTATTCTAAGGCTTTTTCAAAGTTATTCAAATCGTTATAAATAGTTCCCAAATTTCCGTAGCAATTTCCAATACTTTTTTTGTCTCCTATTTCTTGTTTTATTTTTAATGATTTTAAAATATTTTCTAATGCTTTAGGATAGTTTGCCTGACTTTTATATATCGCTCCCAGATTATTATAACTCACGCCTATGCCTTTTTTATCTCCCAAATCCTGCCTTATTTTTAATGTTTTAAAGTGATATTCCAAAGCCATGGAAGAATTACCGGCATTCATTGAAGCTACGCCCATAGTATTAAACGCATTCGCTTCATGTTTTTTTTGATGAGTAAGTTCTGCCAGCTCAAGTTCCATTTTAGCTAATAGCATTGCCGAATCAGGATTGTTTCTACAGTATTTCCAAGCTAATTCGTGGATAGCTTTTAGCCGGTTAGTATCGGGCTGTGAGCTGGAATGGTACACGCCCAGCAAAGAATCATTAACACTTATTTGAGTATAAGAAAACGAATAAAGGAAAAAAAATATGCCAAATAAAAATAATTTCATGTAAAGCTAATTTGTTTATTATTGTCCACCATAGTAATACGCCAAGTAATTTCAGCTATGTTTGGGGCGTTTACCAAAAAAAGACTTTTGTTTGTGAATTTACTCATTCAGCTTATAGCAAATGAATTTATGATTTAGGCTAAAGATACGAAGTAATTTTTTATCAAAACGATTTTTAAAAATTGTTGTATAGCATTGCCTACGGAACTATTTTTTTATAAGTATGGATATAAAAGGACGAGGATATTGGACTAAATTATAGATTCAATTGGTATTATCATCAATTGCAATTAGAAATACGCCAATTGCAATAGAATTTCGCCAATTGCAATAGAAATTCATCAATTGCAATAGAAATACGCCAATTGCAATTAGAAATTCATCAATTGCAATAGAAATACGCCAATTGCAATTAAAATTCTTTAATCGCAATTCTTTTATCATCAATTGCAATTAAAATTCTTTAATCACAATTCTTATATCATCAATTGCAATGTAAATTTTTTAATTGCAGTTCTTTTATCATCAATTGCAAGTAAAATTCTTTAATTGCAGTTCTTTTATCATCAATTGCAATTAAAATTCTTTAATCGCAATTCTTATATCATCAATTGCAATGTAAATTTTTTAATTGCAGTTCTTTTATCATCAATTGCAATTAAAATTCTTTAATCACAATTCTTATATCATCAATTGCAATTAAAATTCTTTAATCGCAATTCTTATATCATCAATTGCAATGTAAATTTTTTAATTGCAATAGAATTTCGCCAATTGCAATAGAAAGACGCCAATTGCAATAGAAATTCATCAATTGCAATTCTTATACCAAATGAATTTATGATTTAGGCTAAAGATACGAAGTAATTTTTTATCAAAACGATTTTTAAAAATTGTTGTATAGCATTGCCTACGTAACTATTTTTTAAATAAGTATGGATATAAAAGAACGAGTATATTGGACTAAATTATAGATTCAATTGGTATTATATATTTGCCACAAAGTTGTTTTATGGAAAACACTAAAATAACTAAAAAGTAAAGCCAAAGCCCACCGCAATGTTTGTTAATGCCTGCAAGCGCGGACCGTTAATATCTGCCGGACTTTCGTATTTACCATCCTTATCCCAATCGCGTTTAGTAATAATATCATCATCATATAAAATTTGCGAAGTTACACTGGCATTAAAATATTTATTAATTTTTAAGTTAAGGGTATTATTAAAAACAACGTCTATATTTCCCGGATTATACATGTAATTTGAAAAGAGATCTAAATAAGAATCTAAATTTACGTTTTTACTAATGTCTTTTTTAAACTTAACAATCACTCTTCCTCCAAACTCATAACGGATATTTCTTCCGGGAGTTATTACGTTTCCTTGGGCATCGTAACTTGCTTTTTTAACTCCGTAAGCACCTTCATCGGCAAGATGCTGACGGTTTACAACGGTAATTTTTCCGGCAACAGGCGCAAAGGTGATGGTAAAATAATTTACAGGTTTAAAATCTAAACCCACCAATAACTGAATGTATCCGGGCGACATAAAATCGGATGTTGCTTTTCCAATAATAGAATCTCCGGCGTAATTAAAGCCCGGGGCAAACTGCGAACGAAAATCGGCTTGCGTGGTGTAAAACCAATATTTGCTAAAAGCGTTGCGGTTATATTTTGTAAGAAGAAAGATCTGATCAATATTTTTACGATACAATCTAAAATCTCCGGGTTTAACTAAGCCGTATTTCAGGTCAATTTTATTAATCCATTCGTGATTTTCTTTTTTATAAGTTGGTTCAAATTTAAACATAGAAATTACCGAAAGATTATCCTGCCCTCCGCCTTGCCAGTTACTTAAAGAGGTTTGGCTGCCGCTGATGCTAAACTGCCCGGGAAGTTTCCAGGCGGTATCTTTTGCCAATGGCTTTAATGTATCGGGCATTTGTACTAAGGGAGCTTGGGCATTGGCGCATAAAATAATTACAGATAGGATAAACGTGTATAAATGTTTCATATATATTAAATATTTTTTTGATTCAATAAAAATTATGCCACCTCGCAAATTGAGTAATCTTTTACAATGTTATAAAGGGTATCGCGTTCCACAGGAATTCGCCCCACGGCTTTTATCATTTCTACCAATTGAAGGGTAGATAGTTTTGGATTTTGCTCTTCGGAACCTGCCATGCTGTAAATTTTTGTGGTATCGTCAATGGTTCCATCTAAATCATCGGTGCCAAAATTAAGAGATAGTTGCGCTGTGTTGCGGCCAATCATTGCCCAATAAGCTTTTATGTGTTGAAAATTATCAAGATAAATGCGTGAGATGGCATAATTGCGTAAATCTTCAATAACGCTTACTTCGGGTACGTGAGCCATTTCATTTTCTTTATTCCTAAATTTAAGGGGAATAAATGCGTTGAAGCCCCGGGTTTTATCCTGAAGTTGACGAAGACGCTCCATGTGATCAATTCTATGTTCAAAGGTTTCAATATGTCCGTATAACATAGTAGCGTTTGAGTGATGACCCATGTTATGCCAAATTTCATGGATAGAAAGCCATTCTTCGGTAGAGCATTTTCCGCCCGCAATTTTATCGCGAATATCCTTATCAAATATTTCGGCCCCACCTCCTGGCAAACTATCCAGGCCGGCATCTTTCATTATTTTTAAGCCTTCTTCATAAGTTAATTTTGCTTTTTTAAAGATGTAGTGAAACTCAACCGGGGTAAGCGCTTTAATGTGCAAAGCGGGACGGTGTTTTTTTATTTCTTTAAATAAAGTGGTGTAAAAATTTAAATCTTGTTTTGGAACCACGCCGCCGGTAATATGTACTTCGGTAACTGCCTGATTATCATACTTTTTAATGATATCCATTATTTGATCTACCGAAAGCTCCCAACCTTGTTCGCGGTTTTTGATGAGGCGTGAGTAGGAGCAAAAGGCGCAGGAATACACGCAAACGTTAGTAGGCTCCACATGAAAATTGTGATTAAAATAAACATAATTGCCATTTTTTTTTTCGCGGATAAAGTTGGCAAGTGTGCCCACAAAAGCCAAATCGGCTTCTTTAAAAAGTGTTACCCCGTCTTCAAAAGAAATGCGTTGGCCGGCGTAAACTTTTGCAGCCACATCTTTTAATTTTTGAGAAGGAGTGGCGTTCAATAAAAAATCAAAATTGCTTGATGCGTGAGTTTGAATCATGAAGTAAAGTTACGTGTTTCCTACAATTTCTATATAATAAAAAAGCCCCCTTAATTAAGGAGGCTTTTAATATATTGAATGAAAGATTATTTCTTCTCTTCAGCTTTAACTTCAGCAGAAGCTTCGCCTTTTTTCTTGCAGCAAGATTTTTTGTCTTTTGCACAAGCTTCTTTTTGCTCGGCTGAACAAGTTTTGCCTTCGCCTTTTTTGCATTCTTTTTTACCTTTTTTGTCTTTGTCGTCGCATGTTGTGTTAGCAACAGCAGTACTTCCTAATAATCCTGCAAAAGCAGCTAATAAAAATAATTTTTTCATGGTTTTGATTTTTTAATCTGGTTAATACAAATATAAAAAATTAATACGAATTTAAATGTTAAAATTTTATAATGTACAATTAGCTTTATTAGGCCAAATTAATGATATCTAAAACTACTAAAACCGCGAAAATTGCGTAACCGATAATAGTTAAATGCAATAATAAAGTTATCCAAAAATTTAAAGTAATTTTTTTGCCATCGTGTAAATAAACTGCAAAAAGACTTAGAATTGGGAAAAGCGCAAGAATCACTAAAACAAGGGTGTTTACATCGCTATCACCTTTAGCTGCCGAAGTTTTGTTATCAGCATGTTTTAATGCCGCCGCTTTAAAATGAACGGGGTTAGTAAAAAGCGTTTTGTGAGCAGAAGCGGTTAGGGGAGCAGAAGGATTTTTTATGGTTTCTTTTGCTACAGCGCCGCTTGCTTTTACTTGGCTTTGATTAACCAGCGGTAATGTTTTAATGGCAGAAGTTTTAATTTCAGCTATTGACTCCAAATTGTCGGAAATTTTAGTTACTTTTTTTGGAGTTAAGGTGGCAATTTTCTCCTGCTTGTTTTCCGGTTTTGATGTCTTTCCGGCCATATCCAGGTAATAACCTTTGTTATACTTTCTTTTAACAAGGCTAAATTTGTTAGCGCATGAACCCAGCAATACAACTGCTAATAATGGTAAAATAAATTGTTTAATCATAAGTTTAAGTTTTAATTATTTTGTAAATATATCTTAAAAAAAATGTGCCAGGCTTTTTATTTTTTAAAATAGGCGGTAATTGGAAAATGGTCGGTAAAAGTTTCCTCTGAGCGTTGGTATTTTACACATTTTAATTTTCTGTCATGTAAAATATAATCAATTCTAAATTGCGGCCATTTTCCGGCGTAGGTTCTTCCAAAGCCATTTCCTTTTTCAATAAAAGCGTCGTTTAAATTTTTTGATAATTTTTGGTAAGCAAAGGAAGCCGCCGTATCATTAAAATCTCCGCAAACAATAATTTTGTACCTACATGTTTTCATGTGAAGGGAAATCATTTCCACTTGTTTGGTACGTTTTACAAAAGCTCTTTTTAAACGGCGTAAAATATTCTTACTGTTTTCCACTTCGTCTTTCGCTTCTTTATCTGTAATAACATCTTCCAAAAATTTATTATCTTTTTTACTAAAACTGATGGATTGAAGGTGTATGTTGTAAACCCTTAGTGTATCGTTATTCACAACAATATCTGTATAAATGCACATGTTGTTGGAATGAGTGTTATTAAACAATAATTTGCCCTGATTTATTATGGGATGTTTGCTAAAAGTTGCCACGCCCCAATGGTCTGAATCACGCAGGGTTACGGTATATTCCACATGATAATAATTGGTGTTGAATAATGCCCGCAACGTATCAATATTGTTATAATCTCCTTTTTGTTCGGAAGTATAAAATTCCTGCAAACATAAAACATCCGGATTTATTCCGGTTAAGGAATTAAAAATTTTGTTTCGGGTTTCGTTATTGTGATACCAGTTATAAAGATCGAACAACATGCAGTTGTAAGAGGTAACCTTTAAAGTGTTTTTAGTAATGGCATCGGTAGAACTAAATTGAATATAACGGTAAACCGTAGGAAAGCTGATGGCCATGGCCACTAATCCAAAAATAAAAGTGTGTTTAAACTGAATGAACCAATAAATAAAAAAAATAAGATTGATGATAAACAAAAACGGAAAGGCTAATCCAAAAAAGGCCGGCAGCCAAAATAAAATCGGAGAAATATATTTGCATACGATAGCTATGAGCAAACTTATAATTACAAAATAGTTTAGCCAAAGAATAATTTTGTTAAAGCGCGAGAGCTTTTGTTGTTCCCTAACCAGGGCCAGCTTTCTTAATTCGGTGATTGATATTTTGCTGAAGAAAGAAATATATTAGTTATTAACCAAAGCAAGAGCTTCTTCGATGTAAACATAACTGCTGAGTATTTCGGGCTTACCATTTACAATAGCCACATCGTGTTCAAAATGGGCGCTTGGCTTGTGGTCGGCGGTAACAATTGTCCAGCCGTCTTTTAACTGTTTAATGTTTTTTGTCCCCATATTAATCATGGGTTCAATGGCAAGCACCATTCCTTCCTGTAACTTAGGGCCGTTTCCACGCTTTCCGTAGTTCGGAACTTCGGGTTCTTCGTGTAAATTTTTTCCTAATCCGTGACCCACCAATTCTCGTACTACTCCAAAGCCGTTTTTTTCGGCGTGCTGCTGAATGGCGTAACTAATATCGCCCACACGATTACCGCTTACCATTTGTTCAATTCCCAACATCAGCGATTGTTTGGTAACATCAATTAATTTTTGCACTTCGGGCTTAATATTGCCTACCGCAAAGGTGTATGCGTGGTCACCATAATAGCCGTTTTTTTTAACGCCACAATCAACCGAAATAATATCGCCTTCTTTTAATGGCGTTGCTGTTGGAATACCATGAACCACGGCATCGTTAATAGAGATGCAAAGAGTTCCCGGAAAATCAATGCCACCGCTATGGCTTTTATAACCTTTAAATGCGGGAATACCACCGTTATCCCGTATAAATTCTTCGGCTAATTTATCAAGATCAATAGGCTTAACGCCGGGTTTTACTTCGCGGGCAATAATGGCCAAGGTGCGCGATACCATTAAGGCCGACTCGCGCATTAATTCAATTTCTTCGCGTGTTTTTAAGAAGATCATTTTTTACCAAACAGTTTTTTAAAGATGGAACCTTCGTATTTATTGTAGTTGTGATGCGCTTCTGAATTGCGGAGTTGATGCAGAAAATCTTCACCCTCAGGATGAAGGGTTTGCCAAATCTCGCTCCAACCTAAAAATCCGCCCACATTGCGGTCGTCAATAAAAATATCTGCATTTATTTTGCGGGAGATATTTTCATCGTAAACTTCTTCGGGATAATTTTTATTAACGGCGTAAAATTCTATTCCGTTTTTTTTACAGAATTCAACCGCGTCGTTTAAAGTAGAGCCGGCTCTAAAAGTCCAAAGAATTAATTTATGTCCTTTTTGCTGTAAAGCTTTAAGTGTAGAAAATGCAAATAACATTTCTTTACCAATGGCCGGAAATTTATGTTCTACAATTGTTCCGTCGAAATCAACTGCAATTACTTTACTTTCTGCACTTAAAAAAGGTTGCATTTTTAAAGATTTTTAACGTTTAAAAGCTCAAGATTTGAATTTAGATCGTATAAACGTGGTTGTCCCGTACCGATTTCAAATTCAAGAATTTGCTGCGGAGTCATTTTTTCAAGATACATGATCAGGGCGCGAAGGCTGTTGCCATGCGCAGCTATCACCACATTTTTTCCCGCTTTTAATTTTGGAAGTATCTCGCTTTCAAAATAAGGAATAACGCGTGCGGCGGTGTCTTTTAAACTCTCGCCTTTTGGAGGAGGAATATCATAACTGCGTCGCCAGATTTTTACTTGTTCTTCGCCATATTTTTTTACGGTTTCCGTTTTATCAAGGCCTTGTAAATCGCCATACATACGCTCGTTTAAAGCTTTGTTGTAAATGGGAGTAACCGGGCCGTGACCGGCTGCTTCAAGAGCGAGTGCCAGGGTTTTTTGAGCACGCATTAAATCAGAAGCATAAGCATAATCGAAATGATAGCCTTTAATTTTTGTGCCTGCATTTTTTGCTTCTTCAATTCCTTTTGGAGTAAGATCAACATCTACCCAACCTGTAAATTTATTCTCTAAATTCCAAGCGCTTTGTCCGTGACGAAAAATAACTAATTGTGCCATATTTGAGGGGTAAATATAGGGATTTTTTGCTGGATTTTTAAAAGGGAACGCTGATTACGCTGATGTTTGATGATAGATTTCCTTAAGGGGAGTAATGATTTGTGCAACTTTGGAACTGTGCAACAATTTTTAGTTATTATTTACAACACAAACACACCTGAAACCCAGCCATGCTGTTGGTTTTTTATAAGGTATTGAATTACCTGCGCGGCACTCCTCCAAAAGACTTCTCCAACCGCCGCCTTTACTTTGACCTTCTTCTGAGATCATTTCCGCTACGTTGCCAAAAACATTGTACATGCCAAACGCATTTTTCCAATAAGAATAAACGGGTGCTGTTATATCCGCATGCTCAGTCATAAATTTCATAGATTCTTGACTACCTTCAATTAAATAACAATGATTGAACTTTACCTTGCCTTTATCATTCCGTCCTTTGTTTGCAAGTTCTACACTGCCGTTATTGCTTAAAAGTTCCCATTCTTCTTTGGTGGGAAGTCTGTATTCAACCTTCCATTCTGTTTTATATATTTTATAACTGTATTCTTTTACCCGATCAGTTCTCCATTTGCAATAAGCTAACGCCTGTTCGAAAGAAATTCCAACAACGGGAAAATTTTTATACGCGGGGTGACGGTAATAATATTTTACATAAGGCTCGTTGTAGGTATTTTTTTCGCGCCAAACCAGTGTATCGGGTAAAACTGCAATGTGCTCAGGTGAATTAGCGCCATATTTTGTTTTTGTCCAATATTCATATTCCATCCACCCAAAATTTGAGATTTCGGTTTCATCGGCAAAAAAAGTTTCACTTATTTGAACTGTTCCGGGCGGAATTAATTTTTTCTTTTTTCGTTTTATTGAAAAAGATGAAAATAGTAAAATCAGACTTAAAATAAATATTGAGTTTTTCATCATATCTCCAGGGCTTTTTTAAAATCCACTAAATTATCTGCGCTATCGGGCAGGGGAGTAACCGTAAATTTATTTTTATCTTTATCCGCACTTGGTTTGAAAACATTTTTACTGCATAAGTAAATTTTATTTCTGCTGAAAACCACAAAACTATTTTCGCCAAGTGGATTGTATTTTATTTTTGTACTAAGATCGGCCGGGGTAAAATTATACACGGTGTTTGCTGTATAATCTATCAGATAAATCATTTCAGGAAACAGGGGTTTGTCCTCATCATTTATAACAAAAATTGGTGAAACACTTTTTCCTTCAGGCGCACCTTTGGCGCAATCTGAATTATAAATACCAAACCGCGACACACTAAATACCCGAAGAGTTTTTACCTGATTACTGAAATTATTAAAGTTGGTGCTAAGATTGTTAATGTCTTGCTGACGGGAGCGATCTTCCAATAAACGCATCTCTTCTTTTTTCTTTTTTAACTCGGCCAAATAAGCTTGTTGTTTGGCTTCCATTTCTGCCATTAACGTTTTTTCATTGGCAATTCTTTTTTCAACCAATGCCTGATAGTCGTTGAATTTCTGCTGATATTTTTTCTGCGCTTTTTCAAAATCAGTTCCGGTTAAAACGGGATAAATGATCAGCTTTTCTATACGGTTACGTAAGGAAAGCGTTAGTAAATAATTTTTTCCTTTTTGCGGCCCTTCACTCACTTTTACATCGCTCCAGGTAATTTCATTAAAGTTTTTATTATAGTTCTGGTTCTCCTCGCCAATTTCAAAAATTACATTGTCAAACGCGGCCAGTTCAGGGAATTCATCTTTACTTCCGTCAAGCACAAATGTTGGTTTGCCTGTGGGTTTAGACGGTTTATAGGGTTCTTTTGCTTTTGGAAGAGACTCCATTTTTTTTGTATAAACGACTTTTACGCTATCTGTTTTTTTTGGAATAATTACTTCAATTTCCTTCTTCAGATTTTCCAGTTTAGAATTACGTATTTTTTGATTTTTAGAATTAACTGTGGAATTATGATCTTCATTTGGCGACTTTAAAATTTCATCGTGTTTGATGTATTTCCAATTTTTTTCAAGCGTATCTAAATAATACTGATTAAAACGGTCTTCGTTATTTGCAGAAGCTAATTGGATGTTAAGATCATTTCCATCTTTTATAAAAACGGGTTCGCCATTTTGTGTGCCTTTAATATCAAACATGCCGGCGCTTTCCAAATTGTATTTTTTTCCCGCGCTATCGTAAGCCATTGGAATACCTGACAAAATAATATCTCCTTTGTCGTGAAACTCGCGGTATTCAATGGTTACATCGCCTACAATATCTTTACCGTTTTTATCTACAAAACTGTTTTTAGGAATTTTAATTTTAGAGGAAGTAGAGTGTTTTATTTCTCCGCCCTTAGCATTATTTATTTTATAAGCAGAGTAGGGGATTACCAGTTTTTGCGATGGAGCCGAAACAAAACGTCTTACATCTTGTGTCTTATTTCCTACGTCATGTTTTTGAGTAACTATTTTATCATTTGGGTTTTGGTTTTGTGTTTTATTAAAAAGTGCGAAATAAGAGATGGTGCAAACGACGACTATTCCTGAAATAACAGCGGAATATTTTACTTGTTTCTTTTTCCACCAGCTTTTATCGAGTTTGGCTTTTTGTACACTTTGCTGTTTAAATTGTTGTACCAGTTTATCAAAGTCTTTATGCTTATTAATTTCATCGTCACTTACTTTTGGGCGGTCAATATTAAATTTTGGGTTCATACAATTTTTAGTTTTCGTATTGATTTTTTTAGTTTTTCAATAATTCGGTGCATTTTTACTTTGGCGTTTACCTCTGTTATATCCAGTATTTCCGCAATTTCTTTAAACGGTCGTTTCTCAAAAAAACGCATTTCCACCATTTGCAGATCATCACTATTTAATTCCACAATCAGTTTTTTTACAAGAGGAATATATTCTTCAAAAAAAGGTTCTTCATTTTGTTCACAAATAAAATGAAGGTCGCCAACATCGGCGTTAATAGCTCTTTTTGCTTTATTAATTTTAAACATGTGCTTCATTTCGTTTTGCGCAATGCGGTAAAGCCAACTGCCAAAAGGAAGGCCACGGTGCTCATAAGTTGCTAAATTACTCATGGCTTTTAAAAATACCTGACTGGTTAAATCGAAAGCTGAATCTTTATCATCCATACGGGCGTACAAAAAATTAAATATTTGCTTATAATATTTGTTGTACAGCGGGGCAAATTGCTCCGGATTTAACCTGGCCGCATCAATGATGATTAATTCCTCATTAAGCTGATCGGTTGTGTGATGATAATGCGGATTAATAGCCATAAGCTTAAACTATCGGGTTTGTAGCTTATAAGTAAATACCGCTAACAGGGTTACACCAAAATTTCAAATAACTTCATATTTATAAGTAAGTAATTGATAATCAGTTACAATATTTTTTAGTTAAATGAGTGAAGGGTATTAAAAAATGGGTGAAATACGCTTTTAAATGAGTGAATGAATAAAAACAAGCGTTGAAAATTCAAATATTAACACCGCAAATGAAGAAATTATTAGTGTTTTTTTGAAGAAAATGGAAGATAAAATGACCGGAAAAATGGATATAGAGTACTCTTTACTCTGCTTTCCTGATAATTAAATTAGTAAAATGCAAGGAAAAGGAGGTTCAAATTATAAAAATAGAAAATTCACCCGATCGTTTTATAGACCGGGTGTAATTTTTTTTAGAAATGTTTTAAGAATTTTTTTGAAAAAACCCTTGGGAAATAAGATTAGATCTTATTAACGTTAGCGGCGTTTAATCCTTTTTTACCTTCTTGAATTTCGAATTGTACTCTGTCGTTTTCACCAACTGTTTCCTTTAAGTCATTAGCATGCACAAAAATCTCTTCTTTAGTGTCGTCTACTACTATAAATCCGTAACCTTTTGATTGATTGAAAAATTTTACTGTTCCTGTTTTCATATTAAATTATTGTTGGGTCAAAGATACGATTCTTTTATTTAAAAAAAAGTTTTCTTTACATTAAAATTTAATATTTCACGTAAAATGGCTGCAAAAACATTCAATTATTGCATAATTTGGTAATACAGTAGAAAAATGTCCCCACAAATTAAATTTTACGGGGGCTGTTGCTGTATAATTATTTTTTACCTGTTTTTTTTGAACCTGGTATTTGATGCGTTATAGCGAATGTAAGCATTGTAAAAAGTTCTATCAAATGCAAAAAAGCAGACCTATTGAAAAATCAGTTTTTTATGAAACTTTTCACGCCCATTATCAATTTCTATAAGATAAATGCCTTTGGGCTGATCGTTTAATTGCACCTGAAAATTTTGCGAGGAATGGATGGCCTTAGAACTAACCACTTTACCCAAACCATTAAAAACTTTATAAGATAAAATATCAACAAATTTGGGTTTTCTTCGCAAAAATGCTCGCAAAGACGCCAAATTCAGTCTCAGCACTCTCCGCGAAAAATCGGCGAATCTCTGCGAGAAATATTTATTTACACTTAAACTTACGCGTACTTAAACGCTTTACCCAAATAACGCGCCGAAGTTCCTAACTGCTCTTCAATGCGTAATAACTGGTTGTATTTGGCAATCCTGTCGCTTCTGCTGGCTGAACCTGTTTTTATTTGTCCGCAACTTAAAGCAACGGCCAGGTCGGCAATGGTAGTATCTTCCGTTTCGCCGCTACGGTGACTCATTACCGAAGTATAGGAATTAGTTTGTGCCAACTGAACGGCATTAATGGTTTCGGTTAAAGTGCCTATCTGGTTCACTTTCACTAAGATAGAATTAGCAACTCCTTTGTTGATTCCTTCGGCTAAACGGGTTTCATTGGTTACAAAAAGATCATCTCCCACAAGCTGAACCGTATCGCCCACTTTATCGGTTAATAAACTCCAGCCTGCCCAATCATCTTCACTTTGTCCGTCTTCAATAGAAATGATCGGATATTTTTTGCACCAGCCAGCCCAATAATCCACCATTTGCTCTACCGATAATTTATCTCCGGTAGATTTTTTAAAATGATACTGATTTGTTTTAGCATCGTAAAACTCCGAAGCAGCGGCGTCAATGGCAATGTAAATGTCTTCACCCGGTTTGTAACCCGCTTTTTCAATAGCCTGAATAACCAGTTTTATAGCATCTTCATTATTCTTTAGGTTAGGAGCAAAGCCACCTTCATCGCCCACATTGGTGCTTAAGTTTTGAGCTTTTAAAACCGCTTTTAAATGGTGGAAGATTTCGGTACCCATTCTTAAGCCTTCGCTAAAAGTTTCAGCACCTATTGGCATAATCATAAACTCCTGAAAATCGATACCATTATCGGCATGAGCTCCTCCGTTCAAAATATTCATCATTGGAATGGGCAACAGATTGGCGTTTATTCCGCCAACATAACGGTACAAAGGCAAACGGCATTCTTCGGCGGCAGCTTTAGCAACCGCTAAGGAAACGCCTAAAATAGCATTGGCTCCTAAAACCGATTTATTGGGCGAGCCGTCCAATCCCAGCATAGCGCCATCAATTAAAGGCTGATCTAAAACAGATAAACCTTTTAAATTATCGTTTAAAATGGTGTTTACATTATTAACAGCCGTGTTAACGCTTTTGCCCATGTACTGTGTTTTGTCGTTATCACGCAATTCAACCGCTTCGTGCGATCCTGTTGAAGCTCCTGAAGGTACAGCCGCGCGGCCAACTACTCCGTTATCTGTAATTACATCTACTTCTACTGTCGGGTTTCCTCGTGAATCAAGTATCTGGCGGGCAATAATGCTGTTTATGAATGTCATGATGAATGTATTTTAACGCTTCGAAATTACGATTATTTTTTATGATTATTAGTTCAAAAGTTGTGGAACATTAAAACGGATATAGATATCGTGTTTACTTATTTTCTTGATTTGTTTAAGCCTCTGACAGAACCCCCAACCGTCCTTGCGAGAAGGAACGACGAAGCAATCTTTAACAGGGTTTAACTGTAAAGATCGCTTCGGGAGAAAATTCCCTCGCGATGAGGGAATCCCCAACCGTCCTTGCGAGAAGGAACGACGAAACAATCTTTAACAGGGTTTAACTGTAAAGATCGCTTCGGGAGAAAATTCCCTCGCGATGACGATTTTGAAAACTTCAAATGGAAATTACAGGGTATTATAAAGATCAAGCCATTTTGGATTTATACTATTGATGAGCGTTTCTTTCTTTTTCCTTGAGCCTCCCTTTATTTGTTTTTCACGTGCTATTGCATCCTCAATATTATTAAACCCCTCATAATAAACTAATTTATGCAAATTATACTTCGCAGTAAATGAATTATCATGCAGTTTATTTTTGTGTTGATATATTCTTTGTTTTAAGTTTGAAGTAACACCCGTATACAAAACAGTATCATGGTCATTTGTTAGAATGTATACGGCACCTCCTTTTTTCATTAGTATAAAATTATAAAAATACTTTAATATTTTTAAATATTAAGGATTTCAAAAGTAGTCCTTGCGAGGAGGAACGACGAAGGAATCCTTAACAGGGCTTAACCGTAATGATCGCTTCGGGTGAACAAACCCTCGCGATGAGGGAATCCCCAACCGTCCTTGCGAGGAGGAACGACGAAGCAATCTTTAACAGGGTTTAACTGTAAAGATCGCTTCGGGTGAACAAACCCTCGCGATGAGGGATATCTGCCATCTTTGCAAATAAATTAATTCACGGTATCACATACTATTTTCTATTATTATACGTTTATATTTGTAATGCTGAAATTTCTTAAACATATTCTGTTATGCTTTACCTTTGCGGCAATTGTTTTTTCTTGTAAAAAAGACAAACTCATTACCGATGCCTCGGCCAAAATTCGCTTGTCGAAAGATTCTGTTTTGTTTGATACCGTGTTTACCACCATTGGTTCTTCTACTAAAAACATTCGCATCATTAACGATAATAACCAGCGTATTAAAATATCATCGCTTCAACTGCAAAGCGGCGGCGCTTCCGGTTTTAAATTAAATGTGGATGGTGTTCCGGGAACTTCTTTTACCGACCTTGAAATTGCCGCGCACGACAGCATGTACGTTTTTATTCAAGTGAATGTAAATCCTACTAATAAACTACAGCCTTTAATTATTACCGATAAAGTAAACTTAACCGTAAACGGCAATCAGCAAACGCTTCATCTGGAAGCCTGGGGACAAGACGCGTATTACCACCGTCCCACCAATGCCATAAAATTTAAAGATGGAAGTTATCTGGCTTATTCAACCGTTAGTACGCAAAGTAATGTTACCGTGGTGTGGCCCAACGATAAACCGCATGTTATTTATGGCTATTTGGTGGTGGATGAATCGCAAAAACTTATTATTAACGCAGGCACTAAAGTGTATATGAATTATAAAGCCGGCTTATGGGTGTACAAATACGGCGAAATTAATATTTTGGGACAAAAAGGCAATGAAGTTATTTTTCAGGGAGCGCGCAAAGAATTGGATTATGCCGATGAACCCGGCCAGTGGGACCGCATTTGGATAAACGAAGGCAGTAACAACAACATAATTGATTATGCTATTATTAAAAATGGGTACATTGGCATACAAGCCGAACCCTTAGATACTATTGGCACACCGGGACGATTAAAACTGACTAATACCAAAATACAAAACATGAGCATGTGGGGCTTGTACAGCGTGGGTTATAGGATTTGGGGTGCCAATAACGTGATTAGTAATTGTCAGGAACACAGTTTGAACATTTTATTGGGTGGAAAATATACTTTTTTACATTGCACCTTTGCTAATTTTTGGAGCAAACAAAAAGCGCGCGATAAAGCAACCATCAGCATCAGCAATTATTCCGGCAATAACGTTTTTCCTATGGACTCCGCTTACTTTGGAAATTGTATTGTGGATGGCAAGCTGGACAATGAATTGGCTCTTGATATAAAAGCCAGTACTACTTTTCCTCCTTTTTATCAGTTCAGCAACAGCTGGTTAAAAACGAATACGAATACCAGCGATGCCTCTAAGTTTATTAATATAAGAACGGGTACAGCCCTAAATTACGTAAATAAGGATAATTATAATTTTGAAACCATGGGCGAGAATCAGATCAAAAACTTTGTGCATCCAAAAGCAACATTAGCAGCCTCATCCGTTTCTGTTGATTTAAATATGATTTCGCGCAACCAGAGTTCGGTAACGGCCGGGGCTTACGAGAGTAATTAGCCGAATACAATTTTCATACAATATAGAACGCTGATAACACAGATTTTTATATGATTGATTATGAGAGAGATCCCTCCTTCGATTGGATGACAACCCACAGTTCAACGGTTATGGTCTACCCACTATGCTTGACATTGGATAAATGCATGGTTAAAACCTATTTTTTGTTTTTAGCATTATTTTTCTACTTTTAAACTATGAAGTCAACACATCTTATCACGAGGTTTCACGCGCGATGGCGAGCAAGCCTGGCCATTTGTTTATTGTTTTTTATTACAGTCTCCTGTACAGAAAAAAATAAAACTCATTCAATTTCTTTTGCACCAAAAGTTACAGAAGCCAGAGGTTACAAAGTGCCAAAAGACAGCGTAAGCGAACCAAAAACTATCCCGGCAGGTATTCCTAAAACAATCAAAGCCGGCAAGCCAACCATAAACCCAACAAATTTAAACGTGCACATTGCAGGGCAACCAAAAACTATTATTGCAGGATTACCCAAGGCAAATGTTTATAGTATTTTAGAAGATAAAACCGGAAACCTCTGGTTCGGCACTAATGGCGGGGGCGTGTGCCGTTACGATGGGAATTGTGTTGATGACATTATAAATGGAACAAACTTATATCAACACACTCAACAAGACCTTAAAAAAAATAAAAAAGACCTTGTTAAATCCTTTACCAATTTTACCGAGAAAGAAGGCCTGTCAAATAATTTTGTTTATAGTATTTTAGAAGATAAAACCGGAAACCTCTGGTTCGGCACTGATGACGGGGTCTGTCGCTACGATGGTAAATCCTTTACCAATTTTACCGAGAAAGAAGGCCTGAGCAATAATGTTGTTTATAGTATTTTAGAAGATAAAACCGGAAACCTCTGGTTCGGCACTAATGGCGGGGGCGTGTGCCGTTACGATGGTAAATCCTTTACCAATTTTACCGAGAAAGAAGGCCTGTCAAATAATGCGGTACTAAATATGATGCAAGATGCGGAAGGAAATATTTGGTTTGGTACACGAAAAGGATTGAGTAAAGTTGAACGGGTACAGTTAATAAAGTTAGCTGAAAAAAATGAGAATTTCAATCCCGTAAAAGAGGCGTTTTTTTATAACTATGGTTACAACGATGGTTTTTTGGGTTTAAATTGTCGGCGCAATTCTGTTTTGCAGGATAGTAAAGGAAGAATTTGGTGGGGAACTGATGTGCTAACTTGTTATAATCCTAAAGGAAATATTGCCGATACAACCGCGCCAATTGTTAACCTTACAAGTGTAAAATTATTTGGCGAAGAAATTGCTTGGGCAAATTTAAAAGCTGTTTATACCGATAGCACAGGTAAAGAAATTATTAAAGGACAAATAAATGATACCCTGCTTTCCAACGGCATTTTATTGAAAGACATAAAATTTGATGGGCTTACAAAATGGTACAATTTACCTGAGCATTTAAGTTTGCCTTACAATAACAACAACCTTACTTTTAATTTTATTGGCATTCACATGCAAAGCCGCAACCACATTAAATACCAATATAAATTAGAAGGGATCGATCCCGATTGGAGTTCAATTACCGATAGAACCGAAGCCCCTTACGGAAATTTACCAAGTGGCGATTTTATTTTTAAAATAAAAGCCATGAACCAAAGCGGTAATTGGAGCGAGCCTTTTGAATATAAGTTTATTGTACGTCCGCCTTGGTGGCAAACATGGTGGTTTAGAACATTGATGGGTGTTTTAATTGTTTCTATAATCTTGTCGTACATCAAATGGCGCGAAAAAAAATTACGGGTTGAAAAACAAATATTAGAGCAAACAGTTGAAGAAAGAACCGCAGAAGTGGTTGAACAAAAACATTTGATAGAAGAAAAACACAAAGAAATTACTGACAGCATAAATTATGCCGAGCGAATACAACGCGCATTATTAGCGAGTAAAAACATGTTAGATGAAAACTTAAGCGATTATTTTATTTTGTTTAAACCCAAAGATGTAGTAAGCGGCGATTTTTATTGGGCAACAAAATTAAGCAACAACAATTTCGTCCTAGTAACCGCCGATAGTACAGGCCATGGCGTACCGGGAGCAATTATGAGCATCTTAAATATTTCTTGTCTTGAAAAGGCGGTCGAAGTTGAAAATTTATTTTTACCTAATGAAATATTAAATCATACACGGACAAAAATTATTGAAACATTAAAAAAAGATGGTAGTATTGAAGGTGGCAAAGACGGTATGGATGGAAGTTTGCTGTGTTTTGATTTTAAAAATAATATTTTGAATTGTGCTACAGCGAATAATCCAATTTGGATCATCAGGAATAAGGAACTTATAGAAATAAAAGCTGACCGTTTTCCAATCGGTAAACACGAGAGAGATAAAGAGCCATTTACCTTACACACATTAAACTTACAAAAAGGCGATGTCGTTTATTCTCTTACCGATGGTTTCCCTGATCAGTTTGGTGGTCCGGACGGAAAAAAATTTAAATACAAAAAATTGCAGGAATTATTATTGTCAATGTCAACCGAGTCAATGCAAACACAAAAGCAAAAACTAAATGACGTGTTTGATAAATGGAAAGGAAATTTAGAACAGATTGATGATGTCTGTTTAATTGGAGTAAGAATTTAAACGTCTGCGAAGTGCGCCGGAGGCAAAAAAAATAAATGTCAGGGAGGATGTTGTGTCCAAGCGATAATTGTCTGCCGAGATATTGTCCACGAAAAACTCTTTTGTCTACCGAAATTTTTGTCTCGAAGAATTGTCCTGGCGCATTGGGGGTAACGTCATTTTTCAGAATCACCGTTAATTACCTCCACCCAATAAATCACATACTCTTGGGTTGTAAATCTTAAAGAAACATATCCTGTGGCCACAAAGGTTTTATCCAATTCATAAAAAACGGCAGGGTAATTTACTCCGTTTACACAGATCACTACTTCCTGCTTATCTTTAGGGAAGCCGTCTTTAACCGCGTTTAGCCACTTCATAATTTATAACCCACTCATCACAATTAGGTTATAAAAACACAAAAATATTAAAATCATGGTAAACCCTTAGCTATTTTTTTTAGGCTTTTAACCATTCAATTGTTAATATCAACGAAATATTAACCTTTTACTTTAAAACCCGTTTTATCTTTAGTTTACCAAAAACTAATAAAATGCGAAAAGTATTTACAATTGTTGTGGCCGATGATGATGTAGATGATCAGGCATTGGTAAAAGAAGGCTTTGAAGATTGCAAAGTTCAGGTAGACGTGGTTTCTGTTTTTAACGGACTCGAATTGATGGATTATCTTTTAAAAAGAGCCAGGTATAAAAACGTGCAGGTAGCACCTGACCTTATTATACTTGACCTTAATATGCCTTTAATGGACGGTTTTAATGCCTTAAAAGAAATTAGAGATCATAACATTACCAATATTCCTATTTATATTATTACCACCAGCAAAAGCAAAGCAGATAAGGATAAAGCTATGGAATTAGGGGCTTCCGGCTTCTTCAGCAAAGGTTTTAGTAGTGAAGATATTAAAAAAGTAATGATGAGCATTTGTCAGGAATGTTTTGAGAGTGAAGAGGATGCAGCCACTCCTTAAAGTTGAGCTCTCCCCTTATGTTGATATTTCTTTAACAATTAAGATAATTCTTATTTAACGATGAAGATAATTCTTTAACCATTAAGATAATTCTTTAACCATTAAGATAATTCTTCAACCCTTATTTATTTTCCTGGCACATTATTTTCTCTCTTTATTTAATTATAACTATTTTTTATATTTATCCTCAAAATTTTAATAAGCGGGGTAACCAACTCGTAATGAGTATATGAACAACGAAGTGCACATTAAGGAGTTAATTTTAGGAGAAAGCAAAACAGCACAACTCATTCGTAATTACAATTGGTTGAACACCGAAATAGGTGCCATCAGTTACTGGCCGCAAACATTGCTTAATACCGTAAATATTATTTTACAATCTCCCGCCCCATTTCTTATTCTTTGGGGAAAAGATGCCCACATGATTTATAACGATGCTTATGCTCAATTTGCCGATGCCAAACATCCCGCAAGCTTAGGCCAAAAAGCTGCAAATGTTTGGGCTGAAGAAAAAGATTTTATAGTAAACGTTATAGACCAGGTGTATCAAGGAAATACGCTCTCTTTTGAAAATATGCCTTTTGATCTGAACCGCAAGAATGTATCGGAAACTATTTATTTTAAAATGGATTTTAGTCCTATTATAGATAATGGCCGGCCAAAAGGAATTTTAGTAGTACATCACCCAACCACCAAGCAAACCAACGCCGATAAAGCTCTTTTTGAAAATGAAGAACGCTTAAGATTAGCTACTGATGCTACCCTGGATGGCTTATGGGACTGGGATTTTAAAAATGACAAAGCTTGGTGGAACCAACGATACACCGAAATTATTGGCGTTAACATTCCTGAACAAGAACGAAGCCACCAAAAAATTAACGAATACATTCATCCCGAGGATAGGGAAAAACTGGCTGAAAAATTAAAAGCGCATACCGAAAAAGGCGAGAGGTTTGAGATCGAATACCGCGTCGTTCGTCCATCGGGCGAGGTGCGTTACATATTAGGCAAGGGAAAAGCAGTTTTAAATGAGGCCCATGAGGTAACGCGTTTTACAGGCACCATTACCGATATTACCGATAAAAAATTAATAGAGCAAAAGCTTGAAGGCAGCGAATTTCGCTTTCGTCAAATAGCCAACACGCTTCCTTTGGTGGTGTGGACGGCCGATACCAATGGCGGGCTAACTTTTATTAGCAATCAATGGGAAGATTTTTATGGAAATCCCTTAAGCAAAAGTTTGGGTAACGGCTGGGTAGATTATGTGCACGCCGCCGATGTAGATAAGGCAGGCGCTGAATGGGCTCATTCAATTAAAACCGGCCAAAATTATGAAACGGAGTTCAGGGTAAAACATAAAAGTGGAAACTTTCACTGGGTTTTGGTACGAGCCGTTCCCATAAAAAACGAAAAAGGAGAAATTATTTATTGGTGCGGTTCTAATACCGATATTCAAGATAAAAAAAGAAGCGAAGACCGTATTAATGAAAATGCCGAACGCTTTAAAACCTTAGCCGATAACATTCAAAACCTTGCCTGGATGGCCGATGCTAACGGGTGGATTTTTTGGTATAACCGCAGATGGTACGAATACACAGGCACCACACCAAGCGATATGGAAGGCTGGGGATGGCAATCGGTTCACGATCCGGTTCAGCTACCTTTAGTGGTAGAAAGATGGCAAAATTCCATTAACACCGGAAAACCTTTTGAAATGGTTTTTCCTTTAAAAAGCGCAAAAGGTGAGTTCAGGCAATTTTTAACCAGGGTTACTCCAATTAAAAATAATGAAGGTGTGGTGGTAAGATGGGTTGGCACAAATACCGACATTGATGAGCAAAAAAAAGCTGTAGATGAATTTAAAGCCTTGGCCGATCAATCTCCCATGATTGTATTTACCATAGAACCAAATGAGGAGGCTTCTATTAGCTATTTTAACAAAACATGGCTTAAATATCTCGGTCAAACCCTTGATGAAGCTTTGGGCAGAGCCTGGGATGGTATTGTGCATCCGGACGATGTGCCCGAAGTATTGCAAATTTACACCGAGGCTTTTAAAAACCAAAAGCCTTTTACCATGCACAATGTAAGGTTAAAACGCCATGATGGTGAGTACCGCACCTTTGTGTTTAAAGGCAATCCAAGATTTGATAAAGAAGGCAATTTTAGCGGCTTTGTGGGAGTTGGCTTTGATGTACACGAACAAAAACTGGCCGAAGCGGCTTTAAAAGAAAGTTCGGCCAAGTTTAAAATGCTGCTGCAAACATTGCCTCAAATTACATGGACTAATCTTCCTAACGGCGAGGTTAATTTTTTTAACGATAACTGGTACGCATATACAGGCTTAACAATTGATGAGAGCAAAGGAGATAAATGGCAAGCAGTTATTCATCCGGATGATCTTGCAAAAATGACAAAAGATTTTGAACACGCGTTAAAAACCGGAGAAGTATTTGTATCGGAACACCGCGAAAAAAGATATGATGGAGAATACCGCTGGCATTTAAGCAGGGCAAATCCTATTAAAAATGAGCAGGGAGAAATTACCTTATGGGTTGGCACCGCCACCGATATTCACGAACAAAAAACCATAGCAGAAAAACTGGAAAAATTGGTAAGCCAACGAACCCAACAACTTGAACGTTCTAACGAAGACCTTCAGCAGTTTGCCCATGTTGCCAGTCATGATCTTAAAGAACCGCTTCGTAAAATTAAAATATTTACCAGCCGCGTGCAGGAGGAGTTTAAAAACGCCATTCCGGCACAGGCCAATGAATTTTTAGATAAAATAACTGGCGCCAGCTCGCGCATGCAGGCCATGATTGATGGTATTTTAACTTTTTCATCGGTTAATTCTTCCGAACAAAAGGTAGAAGCGGTAGATCTTAACGCCATTATTTTAAATGCTGAAAGTGATCTTGAAATACTAATTTCGCAAAAAAAAGCTACCATTAAAGCAAGCACTTTGCCCAAGCCCGAAGGTTCAAGCGTTTTACTGTACCAGTTATTTTATAATCTTATAAATAATGCCCTAAAGTTTTCGAGCCCAAAACGCCCGCCGGTAATTACCATAAGTGCCCAACAAAAAGGCCAATTTGTTGAAATAAAGGTAAGCGATAACGGCATTGGTTTTGAAGCCGTTTACGACCATCGTATTTTTGAAACTTTTGTGAGGCTTCACTCAAAAGATACTTACGAAGGCACGGGTTTAGGTTTGGCTTTATGTAAAAAAATTGCCGAGCGCCATGGGGGCAAAATTACTGCGGAAGGCGAAGTTGATAAAGGCGCCACGTTTATAATTACCTTGCCTCTTAAGCAAGCAAAAGCGCATATTGAGGTGGAGTAAAAAATAAAAAAATGAATAACCCCGAGGCAGAGCCTCGAGGTATGGGTGTAATATTCACCACAAATTTCACTAATTTCACCTATCAATAATAAATCGATATTGTTAATTCGTGAAATTTGTGGCCAAAATAGCAACACAAACCCCGAAGCAGAGCTTCGAGGAATTCTTTTGATAAAGTATTAATCAATTTTTTCCCGCTTTGTTATATCTGCGGCAAAGAACTATACGTTTTTGAGATTGCTTCGACTGAAAAAGTCTCGCAATGACGATAATAAACAAACCGTCCTTGCGAGCATTTTCGCGAAGCAATCACTAACATTGCTGAACCGCAAAGATTGAGAAATTATAATAATTGCACCGGATGGCCTGGATTAACACTTTAATTTTTTTATTTGTAAAATCTGCGGCAAAGAACTATCCGCAAAATTTTATGCATACACGGCAAAGCCTCCGAAAATTAACCGCCTTAAATTAAAAAGGTTCCAGTATTTTTTTAAGCTCTTCGTAGCGGTTGGGTTTGGTAATAAAATCATAAGCCCCCAAATTTTTAGTTATTTTTTTTGTTGGTGCGTGCGAGGAGGTGGTAAAAATAATAACGGGAATTTCTTTTAACGAATCGTCTTTTTTAATTTCTGTTAAAAATTGCTGGCCGCTCATTACCGGCATGTTAAGATCCAAAAAAATAATATCGGGCAAAATCTCCCTGCTTTTTAATTTTTTTAACGCGCTTGCAGCTTCACTTATGGCAATACAGTTTACCTGTGCCCAAATTTCTTTTGCTGCGGAAAGAAAAATTTCCTGATCTTCTACATCGTCATCAATAAGCAGAATGTTTTTAAAATTCATGCCATAAAATTAGTATTTATTTATGAATGTTATTTTTTTTAAGCGGCCAATTCGCAATAAGATAAATGGCCCAGTTCATTAAAAAAGGAAATTTATAGTAAAGCGCAGTGATGCTTGTTTTTAAAAAGTAATTTCGGTAATATTTTTTCCGGATCAATTTTTCGTAACCCTTCATAAAAATTGCCGAAAAATTATTTTCTTCAAAGCATATTTTTATAAACTGCGCCGCATAACGTCCTGATGACATTGCCGGGCCAATGCCTTCGCCGGTAGAAGGATCAACCAAAGCGGCGGCATCTCCGCAAAGCAAAATTCTGGTTCCGGAAATTGGAAGCTTACTGTTAAAATAACCTATAGGAATAGTCCAGCCTTTTATATCTCCCACTAATTCAGCCTCCACAAAACGTTCTTTAAACGGACTAATGTTTTGGATGATATGATTAAAAGAAGCGCGTAAATTAATTTTATGCTTGGTGAGTACCTCTTTATCACAGCCAATGCCCACGTTGGCAAGTCCGTTGGTGGAAGGGAATATCCAGAAATAACCTTTTGGTATTTGTGATAATAAATGAATTTCAAGGCAATCGGCTTCCACATTTTTTACATTCTTATAATAGGCGCGTAAACCCGGACAAGTATCTGTAATTAATTCGCGTGTGTGAGTAAGAGCAGATTGCACAATGGAATGGCTTCCGTCGCAGCCGATAATTACTTTTGCTTTTAATACTTTACCAAGCGAGGTTTTTACAAGAACCTGCTCATTGCTTACGTCAATTTTTTGAATGGCGGTGTTTTCAAAAATAGTTGTTGTGGTTTCTTCTTTTACCATGTTCAGAAGAAAATCGTCAAATATCACACGCGGAAGGTTTGCAAAAAAACCTTTTAGTTTTATTTCTACTACATGACCTTTTGGCGAAATTAACTTTGCCCGTTTTGCAACCAGTCCATCTTTAAGTTCAAGTAATTTTTTTCCGAAGGCGGGAGAAATGGTATTTAAAATTTTAAAGCTGTAACCTCCATAAGCATCTCCGCATATTTTTTCGCGGGGAAAAGAATCTTTATCAATAAGGGCAACTTTTAAACCCGAATTAAAAAGCCCAAGGGCGCAGGTGCTTCCGGCGGGACCGGCCCCACAAATAATAACATCAAACTCCTGCATATTGCTAATGGATCATTTACCCACACGTTCCACGTACTCGCCTGTTTCTGTGGTTATTTTCAGTTTATCGCCAATAGCAACAAATAACGGAACCTGAATGATTATTCCCCCTTCCACTTCGGCCGATTTAAGGAGCTTGCCTTTAATGCCATCTTCGGTATACGTTACAGTTAACTCCACATATTTAGGAAGTTCGCCGTTTAAAGGTTTTTCATTTTCATCAAAGCGAACGGTTAAGATCATTCCTTCCTGTAAAAATTTTATAGTATCGGCAAACAGTATTTTTGGAATATGAATTTGTTCGAAGTTTTCCTGATTCATGCACACCAAAAAATCGTTTTCGGCATAAATGTATTGCAGATCTAATTCATCTACTCTGATAAGATCTACTTTTTCACCCGAACGAAAACGAACTTCGCTTTGTTTGCCCGTTTCAATATTGCGGCATTTTACCGAGTAAATGGTGTTTCCTTTGCCGGGAGTAATGTGGTCGTACTCCAGTACTTTTAACAACGCATTATCATATCTTAAAAAACAACCTTTTGAAATATCTGATGTATTGGCCATGTAAAATTTAGATTTTTTTTATTTTTAAAACTACGATGCAATGCGCTTTTGCATACAAAATTAGAATTTTTTTTGAAAGCTGCAGAACAGAAAATTTTGAATAGTATTAAAAGGCGTGGTATGATCTTCAGTAATGCATTTGATTCTATCAAACTTTATTTCGAAGCGTGCAGACATTGAAGATTCGTTATATTGCTGAATACTTAGACCGCTGCATTTTTTTGGTCCATTATCAGAAAACGTGCCAAGTATAAGAACTCCTTTTTCGCTGATTGCATTTTCGGCAATGGAAACATATTTATTTATTTTTTCTTCGGAAGTGAGGAAATGGAACGCTGCTCTATCGTGCCAAAAATCAAATTTCACTTTTGGTTCAAACGCCGTTATATCGCTTACAATCCAATTAACCATGGCAGATTTTTCACCAAGTCTTTGCTTTACTTTTTCTAAAGCATTTTGAGAAATATCAAGAACACTCAAATTTTTATAACCTTTTTCAAGAAGAGCATCTACAAAATAACTATCGCCACCCCCCACATCAATAATATTGGCATCTAAAGGAAGATTAAATAATTTCAGAAATTCTAAGGAAGTTTTCGGATAGGTTTGAAACCAGCTAACTTCATTTTCGTTTTTAGTGGCAAACACTTTTTCCCAATGTTCTTTTCTATCATTCATAATGTTGTATCAAATTTAAGAGTAAAATTTAGCTTGCTAACTCGCTTCTATCATTTACATTTTATGTCCTTCCATTGGGCTTGAACCTTTTTTAAAAATAAATTCGCTATTTATCAAATATGCCCCTGAAATTACTAATGTATCGGTTAAAGAAATACCGGATTTAATTTCAACAAAACCATTTGACTCTGTTCCCGTTTCCACCATTACATATTTGAATTTATTTTTAGAAATCTTTAACCACACAGCGGCTTTCTTAGTATCTCTAATAACTGCATTGGCTGGCACACTTAAACTTTCCGTTTCTTTATCCAGGTAATTAACATAAGCTATCATGCCCGGTTTAAGTGTATTTTCTTTGTTTTCTACTTTGGCTCTAAACTGTGTTAACCGGGTTCCTGATGAAGAGACGGGATTTATAAAATCAATTACGGCTTCTTTAGTTTTTATTTCAGTTCCGGGAAAAGAAACTTGAATCTTAGTTCCGATGTTAAATTTTCCGATTTGACTATTGAAGGTTTGAGCCTCCACCCATAAAGAAGAAAGATCAGCTAACTTCATTATTTCCTGACCAAGCATTACATACTGCCCTTCGTTTAGAGTCATTTCACTAATATAACCCGAGGCGGGGCTATAAAATGATGTTACATCGGTTGGCGAATTATGTTCAAGCTGACTAACTTGATTTTCAGTTAAACCATAAAGTAATAATTTGGCTTTGGCAGCTTCAACTAATTGATTATAGTCAATGCCTAAGCCGGAATTTTTATCTTTATTTTGATAAGCTATCACATACTCCTGCTTCACAACATTTATTTCTTCGCTATACAGATCAAAAATTAAATCGCCTGCTTTAACAAAGTCTCCCGGATTTTTAAAATACAGCTTATCAATACGTCCTATTACTTTTGCGCTAACAATACTTACAAGACTCTCATTTATTTTTAGCGTGGAGGTGATTGAGTTTTGTCCGGATAATATATGTTTTGAAACCGCTTCTGTTTGTATATTTCCCAATTGAATTTGTTGATCGCTCAGTTCAATTTCATCACTTTTTAGGCTCTGGCTTTTTTTTACTTTGGTTAAAGACATCTTACAAATAGGACAAATACCGGGTTTATAAGCAATAACCTGCGGATCCATTGAACAGGTATAATACTCATCAGTACTACTAAAATCTTCTGAATTTTTATTCTGCTTACAGGATAAGACACTTAAGGTGAGGGTTAAAAATAAAATTATATTTTTCATTGATGTTCTTCTTTTATAAAACTTTCACTATCCATAACAAACTGGGCATTAATTGCAACTTGGTCGCCGGCTGAGATACCGGATATAACTTTAATTAATCCTTTATAATTATTAGATGTTGAAATAACTTTTACTTTAAAACCTATGCCTGATTTTAAAAGAACTATTCTTTGCTTTCCTAAATTAATAACTGCGCTTTGTGGTAACCATAAGCCTGTAATACTATCCGCAAATACTACTGCTGTTAATTGGCTGCCAATTGAAAGTTTAAATTTTGTATTATCAAAAATTACCCGTGCAGTGCCTGTTTTTTTGGTATTGTCTAACACAGGTTCTATGTAATTTATTTCCGCTTCAAATTCATTGTCTGAATTAGATTCAGGTTTTATTCTGACTTTATTACCCTTTTTTATAAAGGAAAGATCATTCATTGGAATATTAATTAAGGCCCATAATTTATTAGAATTAATAATGCTAAATACCGTTTGCCCTTTTTGAACATAGCTGCCCTCTTTAATGGTTAATTGTGAAGAAGCTGAAGTACCTGAAGGAGCCATTCCTGTTGCACCCGAATTTTGACGTGAAGGTTCGGTTACAAAGCCGTTGTAAGCACTGTAAACAGGAATTAAACGGGAAGGCTTTTTATTTGTTTCAAGTAAATTAAGATCGGCCTGGCTTAAGCCCAATAATTTTAATTTGTTTCTTGCGGCGGCTATCATTTGATTGTTTGCCGTGTCTTCTTTCGAAAGAAATAATAAGTTACTTTGTTCTGTAAGTAATTCGGGATTATAAATTTCCATGAGTTTCTGCCCCTTGCTTACTTGCTGATAATTATAGGTAACATATATTTTTTCTATCCGCCCTGTTACTTTAGATGCCAGAGTGCTACTCTCCTGTGGTATAAAATTTACAAATCCTTCATACGTAAATTCCGGCTTGATAGTTTTTTCTTCAGGACTTATAACTGCAATTTTAAGAACGACCTGTTTGTCTGCGGGCTTTATCAGAAAAGAAAGCGTATCACTGCTGATGGTGTCGCCATTGCTTACAATTGGCACAAGATCCATACCACATATAGGGCATATACCCGGTGCATCACGAATGATTTCAGGATGCATTGAACATGTGTATAACTGCTTTGCAATTGGTTGTTTATTTGTTGGTACAGGAATTTTAGTTTCCTCGTGGCAAGAACTAATAAACGTCATAACCCCTAATAAGATATATACTAATCGCGTATTCATTATTTTACCTCCATTATTTTTTCTAATTCAGTTTGCATGAGCAAAGCCTCTTTAACTTTATCAAGATATGCCATCTGCGTCATATTTAATGTTTCCCAAGCATCGTAAAGCATAAAAAGTTCCTCTGTGTTTTGCTGGTATCCAATTAAAAAAGTTTTAAAATTATTCTTAAGAGCAGGAATAATCTGATTATTGTACAACGAGAGATTCTTTAATGCAGCAGAATATTCCGCTTTCATAGAGTTAGCCATCCCCATTGCTTCATTCAATTTCATCTGTCTTTCATTTAACAATGCTTCGTTTTTAAATTTAAGGGATGTTGCTTGTGAGCGGTACATTTTTGACGACCAGGGAGCGAGTGGTATTTTCATCATGCCCATAAGAGTAAATAATTGAGGCTGATCGCCAAAAGTAAACATATGGTCATATCTAAGCCCGAATTCAGGTTTTAACTGAGCATTTGTTAGATGCAAGTTTAAGCGATTAAGTTCCAATTGCTTTTCTATTCCTTTAAGATCACTTCTGTTATTGATAAAAACACCGGTGTCCAGCACAAATAAATCAGCCTCTTTTAATACATAATTTGTATCGATATTAAAAGATATTGATTTACTTCTGTTTAAAATAGTGTTAAGAGCTATTCTGTTTTTACTTACTTCAGCCTCTAACATTAATTTCATTGACTGAAGCTTTCCTAAAGCAGCCTTAGTTTTATAATATGCGCCAATTTTTTCCATGTTATTTTTATAACGCAGTTCAGCACTTTGAATCATAAAATTTAAAACACTTTCATTGTCATTTAAAACTTTAAGTTTTTTTTGGGTAATAAGAAGGTTATAAAAATTGAGTTTAGCTTCAGCAACAAGTAAATTCAAAGTATAATTCTTTTTTTGTTCTTCTACGGTTGACATAGTGTTCATGTAAGCCGACTGAGCATTAATACGTTGTCGATTAGGAAATGTTTGTTGAGCTGACAGCATGAATTGACCCATTGACGGCATCCCCATAGCCTTATCACTTTTCCAATACATGGGGTTATATGGTGTCATAAAAAAGCCGGCGCCAACTTCGGGAGCCATCCAGCTTTTAGCACCTTTAGCAGCTTCATTCATGGATTTTATTTCTGAGTTAAACATCTTAACTACAGGGTTTTTTATATTTATCGAATCCAGTATTTGATTGAGTGACGTTGTATTTTGAGCGCTCGCAAGGGCTGCACACAAAAACAAAACGAAACTATATTTTTTAGTGTTGCGCATGTATTAATTCTATTTTACCAAATTTTTTAAGTTCGTATTCTTTTACCATTAAAAAGATGAGCGGTGTTACCAATAATATGTGCGTGGAAGAGGTGAAAACACCGCCGATCATAGGCAGCACAATTGGAATCATAACATCACTGCCAACTCCGGTTGACCATAGTACAGGCACTAATCCAAAAAGAGCCACCGATACAGTCATTAATTTAGGACGTAAGCGTTTAGCCGCACCGTAAATAACATATTGTTTTAAATCTTCATTAGTTATTATCTCACCTGTTTTAGCTTTTGCTTCCACGAGTTTTTGCATGGCGTCGTTAAGGTAAATTACCATTACAATACCTGTTTCTACTGCAATTCCGAACAGGGCAATAAATCCCACTGCAACAGCAACAGAGAGATTTACATCGTAAAAATAAACCATATAGATTCCTCCAATTAACGCGAAAGGGATGGTTATCAAACTGTAAAACGCTTCGCGAACCGATTTAAAAGCGAAGTAGAGACAGAAAAAGATGATCAACAATACAATAGGCATTATCATTTTTAAGGTTCTGTTAGCGCGGATCTGATTCTCCCACTGTCCGCTCCATTCTATAAAATATCCTTTAGGCATTTTTTTCAGCATGTCATTTAAACGATTCTGAGTTTCTTTAACAGTGCTTCCAAGATCTCGCTCCCTTACATTAAATAAAACTGTTCCCCTAAGAAGAGCGTTTTCAGAATTTATCATTGGGGGTCCCTCCGTAATGCTAACTGTGGCTACTGCGTCTAATGGGATTGTTCCGAATGCCATTGTTTGAACAGGTAATTGCTTAAGGGATGAAATAGTATTACGATAGTCCTGCCCAAAACGTGCGTTAACTGAGAACCTTTGACGACCTTCGATAGTAGTCGTTAATTTCATTCCACCAAGAGCTCCTTCAATTACTGAATTAACATCATCCACCGTAAGATCATATCTTCCGATTTCACTTTTCTTTATAGCTATATCAATATACTTTCCTCCTGTTATTGGTTCTACATATAAATCTTTTACGCCATCAACCCCTTCTAAATGTTTCTTGATTTTTTTGGAAAATTCATATATAGTATCAAGATTTTGACCGTACACTTTTACTCCTACATCTGTTCTTATTCCGGTAGATAACATGTTTATCCTGTTAATAATGGGTTGTGTCCAACCGTTAGTTATACCGGGTATTTGAAGCTTACCATTAAGCTCATTAATAATCGCATCTTTTGTTAACCCTTTACGCCACTTAGATTTTGGCTTAAGAATAATAATAGTTTCAATCATACTAATTGGGGAATTATCAGTGGCTGTACTTGCTCTTCCGGCTTTACCTAAAACGTTTTCAACTTCAGGAACAGATTTGATTAACCGATCCTGTACTTGGAGAATACGTTTGATTTCAGAATTACTAACATCCGGTAAAGTTACAGGCATAAATAATAAGGAGCCTTCATCTAAGGGAGGCATAAATTCTGTTCCCATATTCATCATCAAAGGTATACTGATAATCAAGGCTACTATATTAATACCTATGGTAGTCTTTCGCCATTTTAGACACCACCTGATCATAGGTGTATAGACTTTTTCTAAATTGCGGGTTATTGGATTGCTGCTTTCAGGTTTAAATTTACCTTTCATAAAAAAGGAAATGAGAACTGGTGCTAAAGTAATAACAAGAAAGGCATCAATAGCCAGGATAAAAGTTTTAGTCCAAGCTAAGGGATGAAACAGTTTACCTTCCTGTCCTGTTAAAAGAAAAACCGGTAAAAAGGAAGTGATAATAATAATAGTAGAATAAAATACACCGCGCGAAACCTGCTTGCAGGATTTTTCAATAATAGATATTCTTTCTTCGTTAGTCATGAGATGAGTCTTTTTTAAATTCGGATAAATTACGATATGAATTTTCAACCATTATAATCCCATTGTCTACTATTACCCCAATTGCAAGGGCTATACCCGTTAGAGACATAATATTTGAGGATACCCCAAATGCATTTAATAATATAAAACTCGCAGCAATTGTTACCGGAATTTGAATGATGATACTTAAAGCGCTACGCCAATGAAAAAGGAATATCAGAACCACAAGGGATACCATGATCATCTCCTCAATCAGCGTACCTTTTACCGATTCAATTGCATCCTCAATCAGCGTACTTCTATCATAGGCAACTTTAAATTTAACTCCCTGCGGCAAACCTTTTTCAATATCTTTCATCTTTTCTTTTACTGCGGTAATAACCTTATCTGCATTTTCTCCATAACGCATAACTACAATTCCACCCACAACTTCACCATTGCCGTTATCATCAAAAATGCCAAGACGAAGGTCGCCACCCATTTGAACACTGCCAATATCTTTAACTTTTACAGGAATTCCTTCCAATTGCTTTAAAGCAATATCTTCAATTTCTGTTTGGCTTTTAATATAACCCAAGCCTCTTATAATATAAGCCATGTCGCTCATTTCAAATTTTCTTCCACCTACATCATTATTGTTTGCTTTAACCTTATTCATTACATCCATAAATGAGAGGCCGTAATATTGCATTTTAACAGGATCAAGAACAATCTGATATTGTTTTTCAAACCCTCCAAATGAGGCAACCTCTGCCACACCTTTTACTGTTTGTAAACCAAGTTTTATGTACCAATCCTGTAAAGCTCTTTGCTCACCAAGATCCATATCCTTCGAATCCAGTGTGTACCAAAAAACGTGACCAACACCTGTACCATCTGGCCCAAGCGTAGGTGTTACGCCTTGCGGGAGCAGTCTTTGCGCATAACTTAACCTCTCCAAAACCCTTGTTCGCGCCCAATAGATATCCACATCATCTTCAAATATGATGTAAACGAAGCTCATTCCAAACATGGATGAGCCTCGTACATTTTTAATTTTAGGAATGCCTTGCAAATTACTTACAAGCGGGTATGTTACCTGATCTTCTATTATTTGCGGGCTTCTTCCCATCCATTCGGTAAATACGATAACCTGGTTCTCAGAGAGATCCGGTATTGCATCAATAGGATTTTGTTGCACAGAATATATACCCCATGCAAACAAAACTGTTGCTATTAACACAACTATATACCGGTTGCGTAATGAAAACGAGATTAGTTTTTCTACCATTATTTAATTATTTAGTCTTTTTTTCTAAGTCCATATTACATTTGGGGCAACTTCCGGGTTTATCCGAAACAACTTCAGGATCCATGGAGCATGTATATACTTCCGCGCTTTGTTCTGTTTTTGTTTCTTCTGTTTTTGATTTTTCTTCACCTGAGTTTTTGCATCCGGTTAGTGCAAAAAAACTTGTTAGTGCAAGGATTACAATTGATTTTTTCATGGTTTTTATTTTTTATTGGTTAGTAATTTTTATTGGATTGGTTGGGGGATATAGTTGTGATGTTTTTTGGTTTATGAAATAGTTTTATTGACGGATAAATAATAGCGTTGCCCGCATATAAAAAAGTATTTATTCGATAAAAATTCATTGCCTCTTAATATGTATGTTGTAGAATTAATAATGCCATGTTAAGCCTGCACCCCACTTGTAATCACTGTCATAATTAGTACTTATTGAAAATTGTTTTTTAATCATGTACCTGAAACTTATGGTATATTCTTTATCTGTATTTACACGTAAATCCATAAAAAAATTATTACTTAAGGGCACATCCCGCCTTTCTAATTGTAGCCGTAATTTACCATAATTATCAATTCGCCATTCCGATCGAACAAGCATTGGCAGAAGATAATAAAAACCAACATCAATAACCTGCCGGTTATCTTTACTGTTAATTTTATTAAATTGTTCAAGCGTTTTGTTTTTGCGGTAATCAGAACCTATATAAAAAGCCAGGTATTGTTTTTTATCAAGATACCTTAATAAGTGTGTTTCTGTTTCAAAATTGCCTGTCCAGCTTAAGCGTCCTTCAAATTCCAACGCGTTCTTATTGTTAGAAATATTCCCGTTTAGCCATGCGCCTTGCGAATGAACCGACAAATCAAACCAAGGGTATAATTTATTATGTTCTCGTTTTAGCTTTTTATATTTTGTTTTAGCGTACTCATTTTGCTCGCTGCCTTCATAACTAACAATTCGGGCCATGCCTCCCATCATGTGATATAATATATGACAATGGAAAAACCAGTCTTTGTCCTCGTCCGCTTCAAACTCAATGGTAACTGTTTCCATTGGCTTAATGTCAAAAGTGTGCTTTATAGGAGAATATTCTCCCTGCGCGTTTATAAAACGAAAGAAGTGGCCGTGCAGATGCATCGGATGCCGCATCATGGTTGTGTTGGTTAAAACCATCCGTACATTTTCTCCCTTTTTGATAGGGATGAGATCTGCTTCGGATAATGTTTTGTTATCAAAAGACCAAACGTATCGCAACATGTTACCCGTAAGCGTTAAATTAATTTCTCTGACTTTACGTGAAGAGTCGAGTGTTGTGGGATGCAAGGCCCGTAACATATCGTAATTGAAATCTCCGCCCATTCCCATATTCATTCCTGCCATGTTTCCCATTCCCATAGCGTTCATATTTTGCATATCCATAGGCTGATCTTTTTTTGGTGCTGAAGTATCGGCAGGCATATCCATCTTTTTATTTTTTTCGCCCATGTCCATTCCTTTCATGTTCATACCTTTCATTCCGGCGCCCATGTTCATATTGCCCATGCTGTTCATTTCACGCATCATCTGAAAATAGTTAAGCTTAGGAATGTCTGGCGCTTTACTAATATCACCGCTTCCAAAATAGGTGGACGTATAACCTGTAACATCCATGGCGGTTGCTCTTAATTCGGCAGAACCGCTTTCGGGAATAGTAATCAGCATGTCGTAAGTTTCGGCGGTAGCAATTTCTAATTTATTTATGGAAAAAGGTGAAATATTAATTCCATCAGCTGAAATTATCCGCATATCTCCACCCGCGTATTGAAGATTAAAATAGGATGAAGCGGAACCATTAATTATGCGAAGCCTGATTATTTCTCCGGGACGCGCGTCTTTAAAATAATTTTTTTCTTTCCCATTGGTTAAAAATTTATTGTAGTACACATCTGCCACATCCATTGCCGGCATCCTCTGCCATTCCTGCTTTACTTTATCTTTAAAATAACCGGCGGCAATAGCCTCGCCATAACTTTGCATTGCTCCTTTTTTAATAGCGTACCATTCACCGCCTCGTTTCAGGTAACGCAATACCTGCATTGGATTTTCATCTGTCCAATCCGAAAGAACCATCACATACTCTTTTAATTTAGTTTTTTCATGTGCTGGATGTATTACAATAGAACCGTACAAGCCGCTTTGTTCTTGCAGCATTGTATGAGAATGATACCAATATGTACCACTTTGAATGAGCGGAAAAGAAAATGTATGGGTTGTGGCTGACTTAATTGGTGTGGTTGTTAAATATGGAACACCATCTTGTTCATTAGAAAATAATATTCCATGCCAGTGAATGGAAGTTTCCATTTTCATTAGGTTATGAACGTAAATCACGGCGGTATCTCCTTCGGTAAACTCAAGTGATGGAGCGGGAATTTGTCCGTTAACCGCAATGGCCATGCGATGCTTACCTGTAAAATTTACCATAGTATCATTTATAAATAAATTATATACCACACGTTTACCAATATGTTTTACCTCATTAGATGCTTTAACTTGACTTTGGTGATTTCCCATATTCATCATATCCATTGACTGAGTAAAACCAACCAAAGAATTGAGCATTAAGAATATCAGGAATAATTTTTTCATTAGAACTTGTGTTATTTTATTTTTTTGATTTTAATTTTTTTCTGTTCGGGTTATTATCTTCAAAACGCATTGTGTCTCTTGGATCTTTTTTCATGCCATTCATATTATCCATGCCTTGCATTCCACTCATTCCGTTCTTTGTTTCTTTTTTATTATCAGTATTCATATTCATACCGGGCATGTCTTTCATATCATCCATTCCCTTCATGTCTTTTTTTTCATTCTCTTTTTTTTCTTTGCCACCACTATTCATACCGGGCATATCTTTCATTCCTTCCATATTCTTGTTATCGGTGGAGTTTTTATCCATGCCTTTCATGTTTTTCATTGTATTTTTTCCTTTCATGTTTTCCATGCTTTTGGCATCGTTCTTCGGATTATTCATGTTCATATTGCTCATATTTTCCGAAGAATCCTTCGAGGGCATATCTTTCATTGCAGGCATGGAATCATTAGTTTTTAAATCACCGTTTTTCATTTCCCCCATTTGATCCATACCTTTCATTCCTCCATGCTCCTCATGCTCCTTACTTAAATATCGCCCCATTGGCCCTACACCTGCCACATGGGTTAGTTTGGCACCATGATGGCCGGCAATTGAAAGAAAAGTTGCTGAGATGATAGCAGTGGCGAGAACCAAAATGTCATAGGATCGGCGGAATATTTTATATAAATCGCCAATCAATTTCAGCACTAATGTTATGCCAGACATCCACAGGGTATAAAAGGCAAATTTTTCATGTTGTGCAAACATCATTAATGCTTCTTTCGGCGCGTCGTCTGATGGCTCTGCATGAAAAACGGTACTTGCTAAAAGTGCTGAGAGAAACGCTGCCGACATAATACAAACAGTTGCCCAACGTATTTGAATATAGTTTTTCCAAACAAGAAAAGCCTGAAAAGGAACCGCGATTAATATAAGAACTATTGGAAAGTGGATAATTAATGGGTGCAGGGATGGAAAGTCTTGTAATAAATTCATGTTATGTATTTTAGTAGTTTGTAATTATTGCAAGGTTATATTTTTAATATCCTCTATTGTTTTTAAAAATTGGTGTCCATGTAAATTTATGGGCTCTTTATTTTGTAGTTGACTTGCCAGCTTTCATGGCTAAAATGTATTTCCGGAGCGCGTCCTTTTCCTTATCGGTTATTTCGGCCTTTGGTGCCATACGATCAATATCTTCCTGCCATTCTTTTTCACTTCTCGAAAAAATATCTTTTTTACCATGGCAGGTTGTGCATGGGCCGATGTACACAGCATAACCTTCCTTTAATGTTTCCGAAGTAGTGGCTGGATATCTCACCTGTATCGCCTTTAGTTCCGTTTCACCCGGGGTTAATACTACTGAAGAAGTGGCTTTTTTAGAAGAGTTGCAGGAATAAATTATTAATCCTATAAATGAAAGGATCGTTACTATTCTTAATTTTTGTTTGTTTGTATTTTTCATTTGTTTTGTAGATTATTTTGTATTGTTATTTTACTTACTACTCATTTTATTTTTTCTAAACATAAAACTACATACGTCATTAAATAATTTCTTTTTATAAAGAAAATATGTTTAATAAGGTAGCCATTATTCCAAGCGATTTTTTTATATGTTTTTTCAAAGCATGAACGGGAAATAGAGGTTCCGGTTGCGTGATCGTAGAATTGTTTTCTTCGTTCAATATGCTCATTTAACTTTTCTTCAATAATATTATATTTACTTAATAGCAAATCAGGAATAACATTAGTGATTAAAACGGCCTTGTCCGCTAACTTTTTAAAGCAATAATGTATAATCTCAAAGTGTTCGCACTTGTTATCGCCAAACAACCCTTGATGATTATCAATTAAAATAGTATCATATATTTTATTTGTACTCTTTATTTGCGCAAATGAATCGGTTATTTTTATGGTTGCCTTTGGTAAGTTATTTCTTAAGTCATTTTCACAGTCTTTATTTATTTCCCAGATTTCAAGTTGGCCAACATGTTCTACATAATCTAATGTGTGATACTCCCCGTTGTGGCCAAATACTTCCAATACATATTCCATTAACAAATAATTATTTACTTGTAATAGGCGGATGACTTTATGGATTGGCCGCATTTTAAAAAGGCGCAATATTTTTCTACGGATGTTTTTTAAGCCTTCGATCATTTCATTCCTTTATAAAAAAACGTAGTACTATATGATTTTCCTTTATAAACTATTTTTATGATGGCATTAAAAGGGTTAACCACATCTTTTACATCACAAAACAGTTTATTTATATTATCATTTAACAACTCAGTATTTACCTCGGTACCATTTTTATAGTTTAAACTTATAGTTCCGGAAGCATCTTTACTATTAAGCGTATTTAAATTTGACTTTAAAATGTAAATGCTCATTTTTTCTAAAGAAGCCATTGGATCAAAAACTATTTCTAAATGGTATTTGCCCACGTCTTTTATTTCGCCGCCATGCGGTGCTTCTGCCTTATGTTCAGGCGCACCCCCGCTAGCGTGATCATGCTGAGCCAATGTTACACCTGGCATTAACCCAAGTGCGATTAAGAAAGCTATTAGTATTATTTTCATTTACGATTGTAGCGTGTGATAGTCATCAAAATCATCAAGCGGCCTTTTAATTGTTGGTTTGTTTTCATGGTTTGTTTATTTATAATTTTTTTTTTGCGTATTGGCTCAATAAAATGAGGCATTATTTAATTATTACTATTTTTTTTGTGAAGTACTCTTCTCCTATTTTCATTTTGATAAAATAAATACCATTTGTATAATGTGTAGTATTAACCGTGGTTGTTTGTTGACCAATACCCTTTTTTACATTATCTGACATTTCAATTACCTTTCCGGAAACATCCATTATACTAATTGAAATGGATTCAGGCTTTAGGAGATTGTATTCAATAGTTAATACGTTTGTTGCAGGATTAGGGAATAGATTAAGTGAAAGTGCTGAACCCGTTACTTCTTCAATTCCTACCGTAAGAGCGTTAATGTTTATGTTATCCACATATAAATTATTTCCTCCATCTGTAACATTTACAATTTTAATTTGCACATTGCTTGAATTAGTATAAGATGCAAGGCTTATATTGGCGGCTTTCCATACAGTAGCGGAAGTAGGAATATAGGGTGTTGTTTGTGTTGAGCCTGTTGTTAATGAAGTACCGGTTTTATAAAAAACCTGGCTCCATGTAACCCCGCAGTTACTGGAAACTAAAACAATTAATTCATCGGAATAATTTACGTCTGATTTTGCGTAAGCCCATTTAAAGGATAAATAGGGTGTACCTGAAAAGGTTGTAAAATTAAATCTTGGAAGAATAAGCGCATCTGATTGTCCATAATTAGTATTAATGAGATTATTTATTTTTGCGCTTGCTACGCCCTGATAGGGGACTGCAATTGTATCACGTTCCCACGTAATTCCTCCATCGGGATTATCAATTGTAATGCCATTTGGAGGAAATGTAAATCCTTCAAAATTTTCAGAATAAGGTAATGGCTGCCCCACAGGAGGAGTGGTTACGCTTATATAATTATTAATAACCAAACTATCTGTCCCATAAAAATTAGTAGTTATCAGCTTTACCTGAAAGCTGCCAAGCGATGAATACGTTACCGTAGGGTTAGCAACAGAAGATACTGATGGTGTTCCACCTTGAAAAAACCATTGATAGTTGGTAGGGTTATTTTGAGATTTATTATAAAACGTAATGTTATTTCCTGCACAAATTGTAGGGGTAAGAGTTACGAAATCTGCAATTACTTTACAATTAGAACTTATATAACCACTGTCGCATCCTGTTGAATCAATGTTCCAGGCCTTCCAAATAGTGTCGCGTATTGTAGTTAAGGTAGATTGCATTCTTAACTTTTGGCCCGCCGTAAAAATATTTTTACAATTATCGTTTGTGTAATCCATATAATTAAGTATTTGATCGGGCTTGCTGTCAATAGTACATGAATTAACTGTTCCCGGGCAACCAAAATTTGGATTCGCAACAGGCGGTGTATCACATACTAAATCCCCACCAGAGCAAGTATCTGTACCGCAACCGTTATTAAATGTATGATACAAACCAAACCAATGTCCAATTTCATGTGTAGTAGTTCTTCCAAGTGAAGATGCCGCTGTACCAATCTTTCCGAAATAATCATGTCGTACAACTATACCATCTTCATTAGCAGGCCCACCCGGAAAGGATGAATATCCTAATATTCCACCTCCATTATTTATATTTTTGACAACATACATATTTAAATACCGCGTATTGTCCCAATAACTAAGATTTTTCAATAAACTCCTTTGATATGTTTGGTGGTTTGATAAGGGGCTGTTAATCCTTACAATACCATTGGTGCATTTTCCGTTTGGATCTTTTTTTGCCAGACAAAATTCTATATCTGTGTCTACGCCAGCTCCAAAACCGTTAGTCCCGAATTTTTTACGAAAATCTTCATTTATAACATCAATCTGAGTTTGAATCTGGGCATCAGATATATTATTGGTTCCTCCATCATGAATCACATGAACAACAACCGGAATAATTTTTAAATTTGGATTATGGCTTAAAATTTTTTGTTCTGCTTTATTTATTCCTGACTGAATTTCAAGCTCTGCTTTGTTTATTTGCGTACTGTTTGTTCTTTGATACTTATCAAAGTAACAGGGCTCAAGGTTTTGAGACCTTAGAATAGAAGAAAGAAAGAATAGAATGAGAAGTGTGGGTTTAGTTTTAATTTTCATAGTGTATTTTTTAAAAATTTAATTGTTAGTGTTTTCTTTGACGTTTTAAGTTAATGTAATTAGCATTATCCCCGCCATTAATATCATCAGCCCGTCTTCAATTATTGTTATAGTACTCATTGGCAGATTAAAAACATCGCCTAAGCAGGCACATTTTATTTTTGTTTTATTTAGAACGCTTTGAAGAACACCGATGATACTAATACTCATCACTATCAGTGTAACACTATTTGTTATGAAAGGCTCAAATTTTACCAAGTAAGAAATGCCCAAGCCTAACTCAATAAAAACATATATGTATCCATAAAATTTAAATTTTTTAGCTACAATATCGTACATTGAGTAACTTTCGGCAAAGCCTTTAATGTTTAGAAGCTTAAAGAAAGAGAATACTAAAAAGAAACCCGCCATGAAGGCATTCATCCAATGTGTAATACTGAATAAAGGTTGCACATATTCATTAATTGTTACAACACCTGTTATGTACGCAAAAATTAATATAACAGGACGATAAGTTTCTATCCAGCTTTTTTCGCCAACTTCCTCAGGGGAAATGCTTTTGGAAGCATCAACTGTTTTTTCATTTAATTGATACTTAGGAAAATCCTTTAAAGACGCTTTTAGATCATTGGTAGAAATGTGATTTTCCATTGTAAGTACTGCCTCAGACTGATCTAAATTTACAGAAACAGCACTAACACCTTTTACATTAGATAATAAATCATGTACTTTTGCTACACAACCGGAGCAGGTCATTCCCGTAATTTTGTAAGTATGTTTCATTTGCAATTTTCTTATCTTTTATTAACCGAAACTATTATGAAATGTAGTGTGGGTCTACGCTCATAGTGTTATCATTCTTTTTTAATTTTTCTTTCACATCCAAATAAATATCCCACCTGAATTCCAAACAATATGTTTTTTCCTATCTGACCATTTTCTAATAATACACCGCTAAAAACATTTTGAAATCCTGCATTTGTAAATAGCGAAACCTGAATTACATCTTTTTCAACTCGTGGTATATTAAAGCCTACAGTTGCTAATGCGCCGAAATCATTCATTTTTGAATCATTTTTTAAATTATATGACTCATAATTATTAACTCGTAACGAATTTAAAAGTTTGTGATAAGTGGCTGCCACATTAAAGTATAATCTTACTTTTTTGAAAAGTTCTTTTGTTTGATAGGACATACCCAAGGCAACGTCAAGATAATTAAACTTATATCTGGGGTTATAACTGTACAGGCCTTTATCAAACATTGCGCCTCTTTGCTGATATCCGGAAGAAAGTGTTACCCCCCACTTTTCTTTGAGTGTATACTGAAACTTAACACCCATTCCGGTGGAAAGTTTTGTGGAATAGACAGGCATATCCATTACATTTGCGCTCATGGAAGTCATTTTATTTCCATAATAGGAAGAAGCGCCAAAATTGTAATAAGGGCCTATTTTAAAATTAGATTGGGAAAAACCAATTTGGAAATTTAGAAGAGAAAGAATTAATATTAGCTTATTCATTTTATATAATTTTATAGTTTAACATCATACCACTGTCTGCATGTTCTAAATTATGACAGTGAAAAACAAATTTTCCGGGATTATTAGGGAATGTCATTATTATTTGAACTTTTTCTCCGGGCATACATAGCACCGTATCTTTCCATCCGGTTTCATGCGGCTGAATTGCTCCGCGGCCCCCAACCCTCGAATAAACCTGAAAATGAACACCATGTAAATGCATTGGATGTAAATCGGTTCCGTTACTATTATCAAATTCCCAAACCTCGGTTGTTCCCGCGTTTACTGTTTCGTCAATTCGATCCATGTTAAATGACTTGCCGCCAATTTTGTGCATGGAAGACATGCTTCCCATATTCATATTCATTGCCGTGTGCGCACCTGAATTATTAGCAATGTCAAAAGTTCTTGTTTTAATTGAAAGAGAAGATGATATTGGCGAAAATGTTGCCAGTGCAGTAGGAATAGAAAAAGTTTCTGTTACTTTTTGTGTAACATTAAACTTCATTATTTTAAATGTTTCAGAGCCCTGAGATTCGCCCCCGTTAAATAAATTGCTTTGTAAATAAAATTCTGCCCCTACTGATAAAGAACTAAAATTAACCAAAACATCCAGTCTTTCGCCCGGTGATAATAATAAATTATTTACTGTTTGTGTACTACCTAATAACCCCCCGTCAGACCCAATAACATTAAAATTTATTCCATTACTTAAAGATAAATTGTACACCCTGGCATTGGAGGCATTTAATAGTCGAAGCCTGTAAATTTTAGTTTGTATGTTGTGATAAGCCGACCAAGAACCGTTCACACAAATGTATTGACCGAAATAACCGCTCATTACATCCATAGATTCAGGCGAATAATTTATACTTCCATCTGAATAAATTCTTTTGTCTTGAATAATTAACGGTATTTCAAATTCTCCCGTTGGTAAATTTAAGGCAGCCTCTTCAGCATCATTAACAATAAACATCCCGGCCAGGCCTTTAAAAACTTGTTTTCCGGTAAGCATGTGCGAGTGCGGATGAAACCAATTGGTGCTGGCTTTTTGATTAATTGTAAATTTAAAATTAAAGGACGATCCGGGAGCAATTTTATTTTGCGGATGGCCATCCATATTTTCAGGGACTATTAAACCATGCCAATGAACATTTGTAATTTCCTCTAATTCATTTTGCAAGTTTATAGAAACAGTTTGCCCATTATTTACTCTGATTACGGGAGCTAAAATATCATCCGCGTAACCTAAAACAGTAGAAGTCTTTCCTTTTATTAAAGAAGTATTGTTTCTTTTAGAGGTAAAATTAATGGGACTTGCACCATTAATTATTGGAAGAATACGTAAGGGGTTATCAAAATTACCAGTAACTACTGAAATAGATTTAGCCATATCCATCCCTTTCTTTTTGCAGCTTTCCAAGAACCAACCTATACCACCATACAAGGTGAATAATGTAGCGCTTCCTGAAAGTTTTAAAAAATTTCTTCTTCTCATTGTATAAAATTTTAAGCCAAGAATAGATTATTCTTGGCTTAATTATATTAATTGATGCTTACAGTAATTGATTTAGAACTTTCTTTTTTCATGTTTTTTGTCATGGCTTTTACTTTTGCCGTATAAGAACCTTTATTATTATAAACATGAGATACAGATGCGCCGGACATATCAGTTGCTCCATCGCCAAAGTCCCACTCATAATGCTGCGCATTCATTGAACAGCTTGCGTCAAACGAAACCGCTTGCCCCGCTGTGCCTGTTTTTGATTCGCTATCCACACATGCCATTGGTTTTTTCATGCAGCTTGCTAATCCCAAAATTGCGATACAAGCTCCTGTAATTAAAATTGATTTTGTTTTCATTTATTTTAAATTTAATTGTTATACTTTTTATTTTCTGTCGTATTGACAACAGCCGGGTAAATTTTGATAAGTTGAATCATTGCCTTTATAACTTTCGTTGTCATACCCTGCCAATGCAATATTTTTTTGTATTTGGTTAAGTGATATTAATGAGGTATCATAGGAAACCGTTATGCCTTTAGTTTCAGGGCTCCAATTCGCATAGTTTACTCCTTGTACATTTAAGGATGATTCGATTGTTTTTTTACACATTTCGCAATTACCCCACACTTTAAAGTTAGATAGGGCAATGCCGTTACTGAATTTGGTTTCTGTTTTAATGTATTCGCTACGATTTTCAGCACAAGAAGCAAACCCTATTAGAAATACCAGTATTAAAAAGTTAATATTCATTTTCATCAGCTTAAGGATATAAAAAAATAATCAATGACTATAATAATAGTCAACTCAAGAAACTCCCATTAACTGCTTAGCAGCCGGGAAAGGATAAGAAAATAAATCAGATGATTAATACCCGGTGTTTCAGGTATAAGGGTTCTTCGTACAAGACGGGGGGAGCGTGATAATTTTTGCCGCCATATTTAGGACTTTCGTCCATCACTAAAAAAAGTTGTACAGGTAAAATAGCAAGGGTAATTTCGGAACTATTGTCCAATGAAAAATAATTTCCGGAATGTTGATCGTCTTTTACTTTTATAAAAGCAGCCTCTTCATTACAACAACCCTTACTTTTCATTTTGCTGCCGCAGCAACCTTCTTCATTTTCTTTCTCAAAAAGAGAAATATTTTTAAGTTTTCCACCACAATAATGTAAACTAATTGAAATACCCGACGTCATGGCCAGGTAAAACAAAGAGAATAATATAATTATTGATTTTTTCAAGAAAGGTTTGGTTTTATACAAATGTACAAATTATTAACTACAACTGAAAAATATAACACTTACGGCTGGGCAAACACGTTAACTTGTTAAGTTTGCGCGAAGAATAGTGAGGCAAAGTTTTTAATTAAAAAAAAACTAACTTATTGTAAGTAAGGTTGTTATGATTTAAATATAGCAAATAAAGAGGTAGTTCAATGCTTTCAATATGATACTTTTTAATTGTGATTATTAAGGTATTTTGGATTACAATTGCAAACACAAAAACAAAATTTAAGTTACTTCAAAGAAGCTATTATGAATATAAAAAAAGTTCATCCTATATTTTAATTTTATATACTGAACCTTATTTTTCCCACCATTCATAAACCAGAGAATGACTTTTAGGTCTTTTGACATGAAGCTTTGTTAGAGAGCGACTATCCTCTAACTGATTAAGTAATTCTTTAGCATAAAAAGTGTTGCATACCACAGAATTTGTTTTTTGGGGATTAACAATAATTAGCCTTGCATAATTTATTCTATTTTTTTTCATATTCATTTTACAAATCAAACCCATTTAATTTATTTATTTCCTTTTGATAATCACTTATAGGGAAATAACCAGACTGTTTAATTATTGCCTGCCCTCTAAGCGATAGTTCAAAAAGGATGAAATCTTTAACCTTATTTTTAACAGGTAACTTATAGTATTGATACAGAGGTCGTGTTAATGGATAATTGCCTGCCGCTACTTCATTGACTTCATAAGGAGAATAAGATGTTTGTTTATTATCTAACCTCAATGGCATTGCCCATACTTTTCCGCTTGGCTTTCCATTTTTATCCATTAAAAAACCTGCACCTACATATCCTATAGAGGAACTGTCGATCATTACATATTCCATAATTTCATTTGTGGTTCTGCATACCTTAGCATTGATGTTAATTTCGCCATGCGTGACCTTATTTTTAAAGTAAACGAAAGTGCCCGAGTTTTTGTCTCTTGTATAAAGGGTAATCTCTCTGTTAGGACCCCCCACCTTTTTCCAGTTATTTATTTCTCCCTTATATATTTTCGATAACTGGTTAAGGGTTAAACTATGCACACCCAAATGTGGATGTGTAATTATAGCAACTGCGTCAGTCGCAAACATAATAGGAAGTACACTTATGCTTTGCTTTTCAAGCATACAGCTTTCATTAGTGGTAATTTCTCTGGATGCAGTTGCCATATCAATTTCATCATTAATAAGTGCCATTATACCCGTCTGTGTTCCACCACCTTCAATAGAATAATCAAGAGAATCTGAAGATTTAAATTGTGCGCACAAGGCCTTAACCATTTCAAATTCCGTATCTGAACCTTTTATCTTTATTATTATCTTATGCGGCACTTTTTCATGAATCTTTTTTGAATTGCATGAAACAAATATTGAAAGTGTAAGCAATACCTTTAAAACATTATTTACTTTTTCCATGAATGTAAAGTTGCAACTCTTATATGTTGCCTATTTAAAGTTTTAGTTATGAATTTATTATTTCTGATTTGGGCATTAAATTTTACGGAACATTTACAATTTAATAATGTAAGGACGATATTTAAGTCTTTATTAAAAAATTTGGTTTTTCCTAATGGCATTCAATTAATATAGTAATTTAATTTTTTATTGATAAAGACTGCGGAAAAAATAAGAAGCAAAAGTGCGAAGAGCAAAAGGTTTTCTTTTATCTTTTCTTTATTGTTTAAATTAATTTTTATATGTTTTATCATAGCCGTCGTTTGCAAAGTTAGCGGCCAAACATTCGCTCTTCATTAAAACAACACTATTAGAACGTTATCTTATAGAAGATGAATTGACATAAAATTAACATTAACAATCAGCTTTTTACAGACATGAATATTTACGCACAACTGTAACATTTATTTAACCCAAACAAAATAATTGAATACGTACTTTTGTAAAACCACTCTTTTAATGAACAAACCTTATAAGATACTTTTAATAGAAGATGATATTAATATTGTTGAAATATTAAGTTACAATATTAAAAAAGCCGGTTATAATCTTTTTGTTACTGATAACAGTGATGACGCGATCTCTGTTTCAGTAAAAGAATCACCGGATTTGATAATATTAGATTCAACCATTGAAGGAACACATCACCTTTTAAAATCAGAGTTTTTTAAAGAACGCAACAAAAAAGGCGATATATGTCTTGCCTTCCTAATGGAAAAAAGCGGGTCCTATAAATACATAGAAGAATTTTGTAAATACACTGAGTACATTTATAAGGCCGTTAAGCCCGGAATTTTTATAACCCGCATTAAGGAATTGTTGAATAAATTAGAAAGCCTTCAGTTAAAAGCTCACGAAAGAGAATTGAATTCAGAACATCAATCTGTATTCATAAACGTTAGTAAGGCGAAAAAATAATTCAGATTCTTTTATTTTTTGATGAGTAAATTATAACGCGTTATGATTTCAGGAAATCACGATACCAATACCCTGAATTTTTTATAATTCTCCCTTGAGAGTTGAAATTTACATATATCAAGCCAAAGCGCTGCTTATAACCTTCAGCCCATTCAAAATTATCAGTCAGTGACCAAACAAAATATCCATATATTTTATTTCCTTCTCGCTTTGCCCTAAGTACGCATTCTAAATTCTCATTAATATATTGCTCCCTATTTTTATCGTCCACTTGGTTTTGTAACACTTCATCAGGGAAGGATGCGCCGTTTTCCGTTACAAGAATTTTTTTCACTCCTTCATAGGCGTTGAATTGTTTTATCATTTTGTATATAGCCTCTGGATATACTTCCCAATCCATCAAGGTATGAAAAACTTTGCGTTTATCAGCCGGAATAATTTTGGATTGGAGATACGGCACGCATAGGGTGTATTTAACAACTTCCCTTGTATAGTTTTGTATGCCTATAAAATCGAATCCTGCTTTCATTAATTCTTCATCTCCGGGTAAAAAATATTTCTTTATGTTTTTTAAAAATGGAATTTGCTTAATTGGATAACCTAAGCCTAATGAAGGTTCAATAAATGCTCTGTTTAAAAGAACATCCATTCTTTCCGCAGCTTTAATGTCCTTTTGAGAAGTTGAGTTTGGTGTTATATAAGAACAGGAGAAGGTTGTGCCTACTATCGATTCGGGTTGTATTTTTTTAATTATTTTTAAACCAATTGCTTGGCATAAAACCGCATGATGCATGGCGGGTAAAAAATTAGATAAGCCTTTTTTTCCCGGAGCATGTGCGCCTAAGAAATAACCGGCACCTGTGAATACCATAGGTTCATTCAATACCATCCAGTGTTTAACTTTATCTTTAAATTCATTAACGCAAACAGCAACATAATTATTAAACCAATTAATAATTTCTCTGTTTGTCCATCCGCCTTTTTTTTCCAAGGCTAACGGTAAATCCCAATGATATAATGTTACCCAAGGAACAATTCCCAATTCATTGCAGGTATCTATTACCTTATGGTAAAAAGCTAAACCCGCAGCATTAACGTTACCTTCTCCTTCAGGCATTATTCTTGCCCATGAAAACGAGATCCTAAAATTCGGAATTCCCAGTTCTTTAACAAGTGCAATATCATCCCTGTAACGATTGTAAAAATCACAGGCTACTTCCGGAGTATCATTATTGAGAATTGCTTTTTTTTGTTTTGAAAATTCATCCCAAATTGACAAACCCTTTCCATCTGTGTTTCCACCTTCTATTTGCAGCGCTGAAGAAGAAACACCCCAAATAAAATCATTTCCAAAATCAGTGCATTTAAGTTCCTCCATTTTTATTGAAACATTTTATAATGCGAAGATTCAAACTCAGTATTTATTGAACTTTTCCCTGCATGATTTTCAACAATGGTATTTATAATTTCTTTTGTCTGATCAGGATAATCTACCTTAACATTGTTTTGTTCTTTTATCCAATCTTTAACTTTATAGAGGTTGTGTGAATTTAGCTTTTTAATTACTTTAACTCCCATAAATTTTAGCATTTCAGCATTGCAATTTTGTTCGTATTGTTTTTTCATGGGAATAACCAATAATTTCTTTTTTAAAAACAATGCTTCGCTTGTAGTACCGAAACCTGCATTGCACAGTACTCCAAGTGAAGAGGCAATGCTTTGAATAAATAAATCGGTACTGATTGGCAAAATAGTTATATTTTTCTGCTTGTATTTTTTCTTATTGTGTTTTGAAAAAATCTGCCAGTTTACTTCCGGAATTTTTCTTAAATGCTTTATAATTCGGTCATCATCATAGGAAGGAAGGTAAACCGTATAGTGATTTTTATCAGTAGGGATTAGTTTTCTAACTTCCTTTCTAATAATAGGAGTAAAAATATTTTTATCCACTGCTTTAAAATGAAATCCGTAATTACAGGTGGTTGGAGCATAATTTTGTAGCACAAGTTTACCAAGGAGATCACTTTTTTTGGGTTTTGGCGCAAGCGGGTGCAAAGTTGCAACCTGGTTGCTTAAGCCTATACAGTTTTTGCCTGCTCTTAATGCGGCCCAGCATGAAACGGGTTCAAAATCGCTTATAATTAAATCATATTTTTTAACCTCCAGCGATTTTATTTCTTTTAAAAGTTTTATAGAATTCATTTTCCAGTAAGTCTTCCAAATATCCACTCCGCCTTGTTTTCCGAAGATAAATGAAAGCCCGTTAAACCTGTACTTTACCTTAAAGGGTAATTCGATATCGGATTGAATGCCACTTACCAGAATGTCCACCTCGCCCTTTTCTTTAAGATAAGGTATAATTTCCATTGCTCGGGTAATGTGCCCATTGCCAGTTCCTTGGACAGCGTACAATATTTTCATTTTATTATTAAAAAACTTTTGATAATGAAGTGCTTTCCGAAACCTTTGGATTGTTAAAGGAAGTAAGCCAGTCTTGGTAATAAATAATTTTCCAGTTACCTTGGTGATCTTCAACTAGCGCCGTCATGCTTTCTACCCAGTCGCCTGAATTAAGATACTCAATTCCCTTTATTGTTTTGATGGCAGGTTGATGTATGTGCCCGCAAATTATGCCTTGGCAGCGTCTGGCTTTTGCAACTTTAACGAGTTCATTTTCATAATCGTCAATAAATGAAACGGCTGATTTTACTTTGGCTTTTACAACCTGAGAAAGTGAATAGTACGGCATGCCTTTTTTTTCGCGGTAATTATTATAATGCCTGTTTAACCAAAGTAAAAAAGTATATCCAATATCACCCAACTTTGCTATCCATTTCAGTTTCGTAGTAATATTATCAAAAATATCACCGTGCGTTACAAAATACTTTTTTTCGACACCATAATGAACATGATTTTTTTTTATTTTAAAATTACCCAGTGTAAATGGCAGCATCTCGTCCAGAAAGTCATCATGATTTCCTCGTAAATAAATTATTTCATCACATTTACTTTTAGATATAAGATTTATAATGTGTTTAAAAAAGTTGGTGTGTTGTTTCTTCCATTTTCCACTTTTACGTAATTGCCACCCGTCTACTATGTCTCCATTTAAAATTAACGTGTTGCATTTGTGGTGTTTGAGAAAATGTACTACTTCTTTTGCTTTACTTGCTCGGATTCCCAGATGAATATCGGAGAGTACAATGGTTCGATAAAAAGTCTTCATTAAAATTGTTTTACAAATGTTATCACTTTACATATCGTTATTTTAATCTAAGATTTAATTAATCGTTAAATAAAAAGTCTGTAAAAGGTTTAAAGGTTAAGAAATTGTAAAAACATTAAATAGCTATACGATGTTAAGTTTACTCCTATTAAAATTAGTTTTAAGATAATATACAAGTAATATTGACTTAATAATATGAACCTTTTGTGTGTTTAAATTTGTGCCGTAATTAAAGTGAACACCCTTGAAGAATTGCAAATCTGTAGTTCCGAAACCACTGAAAAATGGTTAAAAATGAAAATTCGTTTATTCACAGCGTTATTGGTTTTATTTGTTAGGCTTACCTGCCTGTCACAGCAGTTAATTATTAATGAAGTTTCCCAGGGCGCAGCCGGAGCCAAAGAATACGTAGAGCTTTTAGTGACAGGTACACCAATCTGCAATTCAATTCCTTGCATGGATCTGCGGAATTATATCATTGATGATAATAATGGTAATCATGCTACAGGAGTAGGAACAGGAATTGCTGCCGGCTGTGTTCGTTTAAAAAATGTTACTTTTTGGTCTTGCATTCCTATTGGCACAATGATTCTTATCTACAACGATGCCGATCCAAATCCTTTGGTTCCGGCAATTGATCTTTCTATGACAGATGGAAATTGCAAACTCGTAATCCCTATCAGTGACTGCACTCTTCTTGAAAGACATACTACATTACCAAGCACAGCATCCTCAATTTATCCTTCAACAGGCTATGTTAATTGTGGAAATTGGTCTAATATTTCAATGGCAAACTCTGATGATTCCTTTCAGGTAATAAGTTCAGGAGGTGGGTTATTACATTCAGTAAGTTGGGGTAACAATACAATTAGCCCCATCATTTATTTTTCCGGAGGTGCCGGTGGAATGGTAGCTGTAATGACAAATGCAGTTGATAATAATCCTTCTAACCAAACTAATTGGATTATGTTACCAATCGCAGGGAACGAAACACCCGGCAGCCCGAATAATGCTCTTAATAGTGCCTGGATCAATTCAATGAATAATTTCTGCACGGCTTTACTTCCATTTACAGGAACAGCTTCTTCATCTAACCCTGGATGCACATGCAATGGTTCTGCTACTCTTCTTGCTTCTGGCGCTATTGCCCCATATACGTATACATGGCTTCCAACCGGCGGCAACGCCAATACAGCAAGCGGTTTGTGTGCTGGAGTTTATACGGTTTCAGCCACTTCATCAAACGGATGCGTACAGAGTTTAACAGTAAATATTATTAGTGCGGGAACAGTTTCAGCTACAGTTACAAGTAATAGCGTTACGTGTAATGGCTTATCAAATGGTAGCGCTACTGTTACTCCGAATTGGGGCACAGGGCCTTACACTTATACCTGGAGTCCCACAGGAGGCAATGGCCATATAGCATCATCGCTTAGCCCGGGGACCTATACGGTACTGGTTAAGGACGCTCTTAATTGTACCACATCAGCAGTAACGATCATTTCACAACCCTCAAGCGCATTATTAGCTTTTAATTCTGCCACAAATATATTATGTTTTGGATCAGCTAACGGTTCGGCTTCTGTTACCTCGTCGGGTGGAACCGCCGGTTATACCTATACCTGGAGTCCTTCGGGAGGCAACTCTTCTTTGGCTTCTCCTTTATCACCCGGGAATTATACCGTGCTTATAAAAGATGCCAATAATTGCACTGTAACTGTAAATGCAAGTATCACCCAACCCACTTCTATCACTGCTGTTACTTCAGTAACCAATATATTATGTTTTGGATCAGCTAACGGTTTAGCCTTTGTTTCTGCTTCGGGTGGAACCGCCGGTTATACTTATTCCTGGAGTCCGTCTGGAGGAAACTCTTCGTTAACTTCTCCTTTATCTCCTGGAAATTATACCGTGCTTATAAAAGATGCCAATAATTGTACGGGGACAGCCAATGCAAACATCACACAACCTATAGCTCCATTAAACGCAACGATTATTTATACAAATGCAACCTGTGGGATGGCTAATGGCAGCGCTTCAGTAACTGCTTCAGGAGGAACAGCGGGTTATAGTTATACATGGAGTCCTTCTGGCGGCAATACAGCTTTTGCTACAAACTTAACTGCTGGAAATTACAATGTGCTTGTTAAAGATGCAAATAATTGTCAGTTCAATCAAACAGTTACTATTATTCAACCAAGTTCAATTACTTTTACTGTAACAAAAGCAAACGTTAGCTGTTTTGGTGGATCAAATGGTTCCTCAAGCATTGCCGTAAATGGCGGAACAGCTCCTTACTCCTATACATGGTCACCTGCTCCGGGAGCCGGGCAAGGCTCTGCGGTTGCTTCCGGATTAAGTTCACAAATTTATACTATTTCTGTGGCCGATAATTTGGGCTGTACATCATTTAGCAATGTCCTTATCACGCAACCTGCCTCTTCGGTAAGCGCTGTTACTTCAGTAACCAATATATTATGTTTTGGATCAGCTAACGGTTCGGCTTCTGTTACCTCGTCGGGTGGAACAGCAGGTTATACTTATACTTGGAGTCCGTCTGGAGGAAACACTTCGTCGGCGTCTCCTTTATCACCCGGGAATTATACCGTGCTTATAAAAGATGCCAATAATTGCACCGTAACTGCAAACGCAAGTGTCACTCAGCCTGTATCTCCATTAACTGCTGTTACTTCAGTAACCAATATATTATGTTTTGGATCAGCTAACGGTTCGGCTTCTGTTACCTCGTCGGGTGGAACAGCAGGCTATACTTATACTTGGAGTCCTTCTGGAGGAAACACTTCGTCGGCGTCTGCATTATCACCCGGAAATTATACCGTGCTTATAAAAGATGCCAATAATTGCACCGTAACTGCAAATGCAATTATTACACAACCTGCCTCTGCTTTAACGGCCACTATAACAAATAATAATGTATTATGTAATGGTGGAAGCAATGGCTCTGCAACAATTACAGCAAGCGGGGGTACGCCGGGGTATATATACCACTGGGCTTCTTCGTCAATAACCGCCTCAGTTAACACCGAACTGAGTGCAGGCTCTCATAGTGTATTCATACTGGATGCGAACAACTGTTTTTTCTCCCTAGCAACAAACATCACGCAGCCACCTGCTTTAACACTCAGTGTAAACGCCATTAAATTGTGTAATGGACAAAACGGGGTTTTAACAGGCAACGTAAGTGGTGGGACTGGCCCTTATTCGTATTTTTGGAATAACAACCCTGGCGGCTCTACAATTACAGTAAGCGCAACTGCCTCTGTTATTTATACACTTTCAGTGGTAGATGCTAACGGATGTAATTCTCCTATTGACACCGCAATGGTTAATGTTTCATCTCCCTTAACTGTTTCAATGTCTCCATCCAAAACAATTTGTTCAGGTTCGTCCGCGAACTTAACAGCATCTGCACTTGGCGGTTCCGGAACTTATCAATTTATTTGGTTACCCGGAAGTCTTTCAGGGCAGAATATTTCTGTGAGTGCAAATAACACAACAATTTATACTGTTAGCATAACTGATGGTTGCAGCCAACCAGCTGTATTAACAACAACTATATATGTTGAATCAATTGTAACACCTACACTTATAGCAGATAAATACAGTGGATGTACCCCGGTGTGTGTTAATTTTACCAATACCACTTTAACTTCACCCTCTAATATACAATCAACTTTGTGGACTTTTGGCGATGGTTCGACAAGCACATTATTTCAGCCTCAGCACTGCTACGATAAACAGGGAGTTTATTTTGCCTATAATTCATTTACAACTAATGCGGGTTGCATAATAACTATAGCACTAAAGAACCCAATAAAGGTATTCCAGAAACCGTATGCCGATTTTACTGCCGATAAATATACTGTCGAGGATTCAGACCCTACGATCAATTTTTATAATCACTCCAGCGCGGCTACTTATTATTACTGGGATTTTGGCAACCTCGGTTCGTCAACTTCAGTTAAGCCTTCTTTTAATTTTAATCAACCGGGGAAATACTTGATCAGTTTGATAGCAATGAATGGATTATGCGCAGATACAGCTTTCCGTTTTATTGAGTGCTTGCCGCTGTTTACCTTTTATGCTCCCAATGTTTTTACTCCAAACGAAAATAATCTTAACGATTCATTTTTGCCGAAAGGCGAAGGGTGGAATATAAATACATATAACCTAATGATTTTTGACCGTTGGGGAGAACAGATTTTCCATACAAATAAGTATAATGAAGGATGGGACGGAAAATGTAAAGGTGAGATTGTTCAAGATGATTCTTATATCTGGAAGGTTAATTTAAAGGATATTTTTGGAAAACAACATTATTACGTGGGACATGTTGTAGTGATAAAGTGAGCGTAACTAGGTTCAGAAAATATTTGTTTAACTTACGTGAGAAAATTCCCTCGCGATGACGGGGATAAAAAAACCGTCATTGCGAACGACGAAAAGAGTGAAGCAATCTTTAACCGAGCTTTTTTTAACGTAGAGTTTTAGAGTGGTGGAACGCAAAAGTTTTATTTATCATTTTAAATCTTACTCATCTGCGTTATCAGCGTGCCATTTAAAGTGCTACAAAACAAGTTGCCCTGCCAGTTCTTTAAAATCAACGCCATCAAAATTGCCGCTGCTCATCATTAATAATACTTTATTGTTCCAGGTTTGGGTTTTAAGGTATTCTGTTACTTCTTCACTTCGGGTAAATACTTTTAAATCCTTACGGAAGAATGCTTTATGAACTTGCTGGGTTGTTATTTGTTTTAATTTTTTATGCGCAATGGTATGCGGATTAAAATAAACAATAGCCTCATCGGCTAAATCCATAGCACCTTTATATTCTTTTAAAAACTCTTCGTTTAAACTGCTGAAGGTATGTAATTCCATACAAGCAATTACGGTGCGGTTCTTAAATTGCTGTTTAACGGCGTTGGTAGTGGCTTTTAATTTAGAGGGAGAGTGCGCAAAATCCTTATAAAAATTAAAGGATTGGTTTTTGTAAACTAACTCCAATCTTTTTGCAGCTCCTTTAAAGGATTGAATGGCTTCATAAAATTTCGAGTTGCTTATACCTATTCTATTACAAGCCAACAGCGCGCCATTGAGGTTCATTAAATTATGATCGCCGAAAATCTGAAGAGGCACTTCATTATTATCTACCAGCAAATAGGTAATTCCATCCACTATTTTATTTGCCGGAACAGAGTAGGGGATTTTGGTAACATTTGAGGCGGAAGCGCTATTACACACTTTATTTAGTTCATTGTCGTCGGCACAATACATTAAAAATCCTCCGGGCTCAATCAGTTCAATAAACTTTTTAAACTGATCTGTATAGTTTTCAAATGTAGGAAACACGTTGATGTGATCCCACGCAATGCCGCTTAATACCGCTATATTAGGTTTGTATAAATGAAATTTAGGACGTCTGTCGATAGGCGAGGCAAGGTATTCATCACCTTCGATAACGGCAAATTTAGCAGTATTACTTAAACGCACCATGGTATTAAAACCTTCCAGTTGCGCCCCTACCAAATAATCCGTTTCCATCTTATGAAAATTCATAACATGAAGAATCATGGCCGTAATAGTTGTTTTACCGTGACTTCCCCCAATAACAATTCGTATTTTATCTTTAGTGGCCTCATAAATGTATTCAGGATAAGAATAAATTTTTAATCCTAATTCCTTCGCTCGTATTAATTCAGGATTATCCGCGCGGGCGTGCATCCCCAGAATAACGGAATGAATGTTTTTCGTAATTTTTTCAGCAAACCAACCTATTTCCTTTGGTAAGATACCTGCAATGGCAAGGCGGCTTTTACTGGGTTCATTTATTTCATCATCGCTTCCGGTTACCCTGCAACCTTTTTCGTGTAAAGATAAAGCCAAATTGTGCATGGCACTTCCGCCAATAGCTATCAGGTGAATTCTTAAACTCATAAATTTTATTTGTGTAAAGTAAATTGAAATTTACATGGCTTTTTTAAGCCTATTGATATATTTTGCACAAGCCAATTTTAATAAAATAATATTGTAACACGGGTTTATTTTAAAATATTATGTGTTTAAAAAACCTTATCTTTGATCATGCGACTATTACCCTTCTTTGCCTTATTATCATTTTTTGTTCATGCTCAAATTCCTACCGGTTATTATAATTCGGCGCAGGGGCTTAACGGAAATAATTTAAAAATAGCTTTACACAATATTATTAAAAATCACACGGTAATTTCCTATAACGCAGTTTGGAACGCTTTTCCTAAAACCGATAAAAAATCAAATGGAAAAGTGTGGGATATTTACAGTGATGTTCCGGGTGGTACTTTGCCTTATGAGTTTACTTTTATAACTAATCAATGCGGTAACTATAATTCAGAAGGGGATTGCTATAACAGAGAACACAGTTGGCCGCAAAGCTGGTTTAACGCAACACCTGGTCCGGATTCTGATCTTTTTCATATTTATCCTATTGATGGAAAAGTAAATGGCATGCGCAGTAATTTTCCCTATGGAAATGTAAGTTCGGCAAGTTATATTAGTATGAACGGCGGTAAATTAGGTCCATGCACAAACGCCGGATATAACCAAACTGTTTTTGAACCAATTAATGAGTATAAAGGAGATATTGCCAGAGGTTATTTTTATATGACCACGCGTTATTACCTGGAAGATGGAGCCTGGGGCACTTCAGATGCTGTAAATAAATCTGAAATACTTCCTTGGCAATTAAGCGTGTTAATGCAATGGCATCAACAAGATCCGGTAAGTGTAAAGGAAAAGTCGCGAAATGATTCTATTTATAAACGTTATCAGAATAACCGCAATCCTTTTATAGATCGTCCGTATTATGCCGACAGTATTTGGTCTAACGTTGTAGGAATTTTTGAGAAGGCTGCCATTTTAAACTCAGCGTTTAGCTTGTATCCTAATCCGGCAAGTAATTCGGTTTTTATTATTAACCACTCAGCTACTGCCGATGTGGAATATAAAGTTTATAATGTAACCGGTAAATTAGTAAAGGAGAAAAAAGACATCTTAGAAGAAAAATTGGCCATAGAGTGCGAAGAATTGCCCGCGGGCGTTTATTATATTTACATAAACGGACTTAATTCAATTTCCCGATTAAAGTTTATAAAACTATAGAATTAATATTATGACAAAAAAGATAGTAAAAGTAGGAGATATTGAATGCGGTTCGGAAGAGTTGTTTTTGATAAGCGGACCTTGCGTGATTGAGGACGAAACAATAATGATGAAAACGGCTGAAAAACTAAAAGAAGTTAGTGAGCGTTTGAAAATAAAAGTCATTTACAAATCCAGCTTTTTGAAAGATAACCGAAGCAGTTTAAATTATTATGATGGCCCCGGCGTTGAAAAAGGTATGAAAGTTTTGGCCAAGGTTAAGGAGCAATTTGGTTTTCCCTTATTAACGGATATTCATGAAAGCACGCAAGCAGCCATTGCGGGAGAGGTGTGTGATGTATTGCAGATTCCGGCCTATTTATGTATGCAAAGCAGTTTGTTGGTGGCTGCGGCTAAAACAGGCAGGGTGGTTAATATTAAACATGGTCAGTTTTTAGCACCTGATAATATGAAGCACCCTTTACAAAAATGTATAGATGCGGGTAATGACAATATAATTTTAACAGAAAGAGGATATGTGTTTGGATATAATGATCTGATAGTTGATCCAAGAAGTTTTTTTCACATGAACAATTTAGGGTATCCGCTTGTATTTGATGTAACCCATTGTGTAAGAAAATACGGCATTCCAAGTTCAGATGCCAAAGGTGGCGCAAGGGAATTTTTACCTGTGCTTTCAAGAGCTGGGGTAGCAAGCGGCGTGGATGGCTTGTTTATTGAAACGCATCCTGAACCTTCAAAAGCGCTATGCGACGCCGCATCGCAATTATGTGTTTATGACTTGGAAGAATTTTTAAAACCCCTGTTGGAAATACATCATGTAGTAAGAAAATATCAGTAATTAATTTTTTGGCATTTAAATTTTAACTGCTATTACACATACATCATCAATTTGCTCAAGATTACCGCGCCATTTTTCAAACGCAGTATTAAGTTTTTCTTTTTGAATTTCCATGGATTCGTGTGCCACCGATTTAATTACTTCTTCAAGCTGCTTATACTTAAACTTTTTTCCTTGCGGCCCGCCAAACTGATCGGCATAGCCATCTGTAAACGTATAAATAATATCTCCTTTTTGAAGATCGATAATTTGATTTCTGAAGGGACGAAGCTCACCGTATTTTCCAACGGGTATTTTGTCCGCTTTATATTCCGTTAATTCTCCGTTCCTATAATGCCATAAAGGATTATTAGCCGCCGCAAATTCCAGTTTCATGTTTGCAAAATCATAAGCGCATAATACGCAATCCATACCGTCTTTACTTTCTTCTTCACTGCCTTCAGGGTTTAAAGAGGTAATTATACCATTACGTATGTTTTCTAATATTTCATTTGGATGAATAAGATTTTTTTCAAGAATAGATTCATTTAAATAGGAGATGCCAAGCATACTCATAAAAGCTCCGGGAACGCCATGGCCGGTGCAATCAGCGGTGCACATATAAAAAAGTTCGTTCGAAGAATTATTTGCTTTGTGTGATATGGCGTAATAAAAATCACCGCTTACAATATCTTTTGGCTTGTATAAAATGAAAAAACTTTTTGTGCTTGTTTCTGCTTCTAATTCAGTCATATTATTAATTTAAAATTATAATTTGTTTATTCTTTTATGAATTTGGATGTACGGATTCCGTTTTTATCTCTTATTCCAATCAGATAAATTCCGTTTGCCAATGAACTTATATCAATTTCTGTAATGTTTTTGGCCTTTTCGTTTAAAATTAAGCGACTCTCAACGGTGTAAATAAAAACTTCTAAAACGTTAGATGAATTTTTAATTTTTAAAGTATTTGTTGCAGGATTGGGAAAAATATAATTTTCAGAAGCCTTATGGCTATTAGATTTTAAATTGTTAGTGGTAAAAGTAGCGGTACAGGCACAGGTTGCAAATACACCTTGCATAACCCTGTCTTTGGCAGAATTGCTTCCGGTATTAAATGTATTAGGCAAACCAATTACGGGCCAGTTATTATTACCCGGATTAAAACAAATAGGTTTTTGCGCACCTGAATAATATAAACTTACTTCCGGGAGTGTATTGCTGCCTGAGGGTGTGATAACTCCGTTAATATTATTTGCAACCTGCACATGTCCATTTCCGTATAATAGGTATTGACCATTTGTGCTATTGGTCACTTCCAATCCAAGAAACTGAGTGGTATCAGTGGCCGGATTATTATTCATAACTACGCCATATAATTCTGAACGATTTCGGAATAAGGTGTTGTAGGGTCCATTTATCAAATGAGCGTTATCTATAACTGTATTTTGATTAATGTTGCCTTCGCATAAATTAGCAAAAGGAAAGTTACCATGAAAAACAATATCTCCGGCACTGTTGGCGGGCAAGGGAAACTGACTCCAGAAAGGGTTAAAAGAATAATTATATCCGCAAACATTACCATTTGCGCCTGATTGAAAAAGTATACTGTGTCTTAAGTTTTGAAAAATATTGTTTTCAATTTTACACTCATTAGCGCTGTATTGCAAGGCCACGCCATAAGCTTTTCCTCCACCACCATAATTAAATGCGTGATGAAAGTATGAATTGGTAATGTCTATATTAGAACATCGGTTTAATTCAATATGCGCAAAATTAGTAGAATCACTTTCAATGCCATGAACCCAAGATTGAACCACTTTATCAAAATTAAAAATGGAAGTTTGATCTGTAGTTGGATCTAAACGTTGAATCTTCATGCATTCAAACCCAATAGCTTGTTTAGGATTTAGTTTTGTTATCTTCGGTTGTAGAGATAATTTATAGTAAAATCTGAAAGGTGAATTAAAGGTTATTTTATTTCCTGCAATTGATTTTATCTGCATCACTTGGCCTAAAGAGCCATATGCCCAGGTATCATGCATATAAGTACTATCCTTGGATTGTAAATAAGCCCATTGACCCGCTTGAAAAATGGAGGAATTTAAAACATTCACCCAATTACTATCACGAATTCCAGCACTTGAAAAAGAAGTAGAATCAGAAATGGTTTGAGATCCTATAATATTAATACAGTTATTAGTAATTCCACTTAAATTGAAACGTAATTGAGTACTATCGCTACCCGCTCCTTTAAAGGTTATACTATCGCGCGGTATTGAAATTTGCCCTGTAAAACTATAAACACCCATAGGGAAATAAACCACACCGCCTTTACCAGCTAAAGCGGAAATTGCGGTTGAAAGTGCAGAGTTATTAGAAGCTGAATTGGTGTTGTTTCCGCCATAATTTAAAATATTTACTGTTTGACTATAAGTTGGTTTCAAGCCTTTTAAACCGGCATCGCTCCAATTAAATTTTTTAATGGGACTTGTTTGTGCCAAATTAATATTATGTAGGCATAATATAAAAAACAATAGCAAAGCTTTAGCCATTTAATAAAGGTAATAAAAATTTATAAACTACTTTGCTTTGGATGGTTACAAGCCTAAAAAATAATGGCGGTAACATACATCATCAATTGTGAGAAGTAAAAGTATGGGCGATGTAGTTAATCTTAAATAAGAAAAATACAAAAAACTTCCTTTACCTTTGTCTAATGAAATTTGTAAAGATTTACACGGAAGAAATACTAAATGGTATTAGCCGATTAAGAATAGGCGAAGAAAAAATTGGAGAAAATATTGACTGCTTTTCTGAAAATTGGAAAGTTGAAATTCAAAATGGAAAGTTTACTTTTGTAATCGTTGGAATTGCAGAAGACATTGGTGTTAGAGCTAACTACGGTAGGGGTGGAGCTCATACCGCATTTAAACCGGCATTGGAAAGTTTTTTAAATCAGCAGGCAAATGATTTTTTAAATTCAAAATCAATTATTGTTTTAGGTGAAATTTATGTGGATGACCTGATGGAACGCGCTGCCAACATTCATACAAAAAATGCGCATGAAATAAATAAGTTGAGAGATCTGGTTACTGAATTAGATGTGAGAGTTACGGAAGTTGTTAAGATTATTATTTCAGCAGGCAAAATTCCGATAATAATTGGTGGTGGGCATAATAATTCTTTTGGTAATATTGCCGGGGCTTCATCTGCTCTTAATAAAAAAATAAATGTTGTTAACTGTGATCCTCATCTTGATTTCCGTCCCATGGAAGGCCGGCACAGCGGCAACGGCTTTAGCTACGCCTTTAAAAATAATTATCTTCAAAAGTATTCTGTTTTAGCAATTCATGAACAATATAATACCTCTTGGGCTTTAGATAATTTTAAAATCAATTCTGATCGCTTGTTTTATAATACCTATGAATCAATATTTGTGCGCGAAGAACAGGAATATAAAAACGCGCTTGTTAATTGCATCAATTTTGTAAAAGGTGAAGCGTGCGGAGTAGAAATAGATCTTGATGCTATTACCAATGTGCCCACCAGTGCTAAAACAAGTAGTGGCATTTCTCCCGTTCAAGCCAGGCAATTTGTTTATCAAAGCGCAAAAAATCTTCAGGCTGTTTACTTGCATATAGCTGAGGGCGCACCAATATTATCTCATATTAAAGCAGATAATAAAACAGGAAAATTAATTGCCTATCTAATCACCGATTTTATGAAAGGGTGCGAGGGAAGAAATTGAGACACACCAATTAACACGGATTTCACCATGCAAGCCACTTAATTTTTTCAAGAAATATTCCTTACTCGGAATTGGCGTAATCCGTTTAAATGAATGTTCTATCCATCAGTATTACCTACCACCTGTTTTATTAAAATGATTAATTATTTTTAGTCTGAATTTGTGTAAAATCTATTCTTCCAGCATTTTTTCAAAGTCTTCTTCAGAAATAATTTTCACATTCAGTTTTTCAGCCTTTTTTAGTTTTTCAGGACCCATATTATCACCTGCAAGTAAATAACTTGTTTTGCCGCTTATTGAACCTGAATTTTTCCCCCCGTTATGTTCAATCATTTCTTTTAACTGATCGCGGTTGTACTTTGTAAATACCCCACTGATAACAAAAGTTAAACCTTTTAATTTATCACCGGTTTCAGCCATTGCTTCTTCAGAAAGTGAAAATTGTAATCCCGCTTGTTTAAGTTTCTGTACAATCTCAAGATTTTCGGGATTGGCAAAATGCTTCAGAATACTTTCCGCAATGGTTTCGCCCACTTCATCAATGTTAACTAATTCTTCTTTATTTAATGAAAGTAATGTTTCAATGCTTTTTACTTTACGTGCAATTTTTTTAGCGGAAGTTTCACCAACATGTCTTATTCCTATGGCAAACAACACTCTTTCAAATGGCACAGTTTTGCTTTTTTCAACTCCCTCAATTAGGTTTTGCGCACTCTTTTCAGCCATTCGCTCCAAAGGCAATAACTGCTCTTTTTTCAGTTCGTATATGTCCGCTATATTTTTTAAAAGACCCGCTTCATATAATTGATTGATTGTTTCTCCTCCCAAACTATCAATATTCATTGCTTTTCGCGAAACAAAATGTTCCATCTTGCCTTTTACCTGGGGCGGGCAAAAATTTTCATTCGGACAATAGTGCTGCGCTTCACTCTCTTTACGGATAAGTTTTGTTTTACATTCAGGACATTCAAAGGCATATAAAACTTTACTGTTTTTTGCATCACGTTTTTCTAAATTCACGCTTACAATTTTCGGAATTATCTCTCCGCCCTTTTCAACAAAAACATAATCATTTATTCTAACATCCAGCTTTTCTATAATGTCAGCATTATGAAGACTGGCTCGTTTTACAACCGTTCCACCTAATTGCACAGGTTCTAAATTTGCGACGGGAGTAACAGCCCCAGTTCGTCCTACTTGATACGTTATGTCTAGTAATTTTGTGCAAACCTGTTCGGCTTTAAATTTATAAGCTATGGCCCAACGTGGTGATTTGGCAGTAAAACCCAGTTGCAATTGTTTTTTATAATCGTTTACCTTAATAACAATACCATCAATTTCGAATGGAAGATCAACGCGCATTTTATCCCAATAATCAATATACTCAATAACCGAATTTATACCCTTGCAAAGTTTGGTGTGCTCACTTATTTTAAATCCCCATGATTTAGCTTCCATTAAATTTTCGTAATGACCCTTATGCGGTGTATCATCTCCTAACAACGCATATAAAAAACAATCCAGTTTGCGTGAAGCCACTACTGAACTATCCTGCATTTTCATGGTGCCGCTTGCCGTATTTCGCGGGTTAGCCAAGGGTACTTCACCAATATCTTCCCGCTCTTTATTAAGTTGTTCAAATACTTTTTTAGGCATATAAATTTCGCCTCGTATTTCAAATAATGCCGGATACTTACCTTTTAATTGCAGAGGGATTGATTTTATAGTTTTTGCATTATTAGTTACATCATCCCCTTGTACACCATCTCCGCGAGTGATTGCTTGTGAAAGAATACCATTTTCATAGGTAAGTCCAATAGATAATCCATCGAATTTTAACTCGCACACATATTCTATTTCGGAAGAAGCAAAAAGATCATTTTCTAAATGCAGGCCATCCTTTACTCTGCGGTTAAAATCTATCATGTCGTCTTTACTATAACTATTAGAAAGCGACAACATTGGGTATTTATGTTTTACCGTACGAAACTCCTTAGTGATAGCGCCACCCACACGCTGACTTGGCGAGGTGGGTAAAATGAGTTCAGGATTTTCTTTTTCTAAATTTAAAAGTTCTTCCAATAATTTATCAAATTCAAGATCACTTATTAATGGATTGTCATGCACGTAATAATGGTGGTTGTGTTCATCAATTATTTTAGATAACTTCTCTATTTTTTGTTTTATTTCTGCCTTTGTCATCGAAACAAAAATAATATATAAATTAAAACCGAATGGAAATAGTTATTGTAAATTAAAAGATTTCAGAAATATAAAAGGCGAGGCATGGAGTACAAAGATCTGTCTCATCACAAAAAAAATAATTTTTAAGTCAATCAGAGCAGGATGCTATTAACATCCCGCTCGTATTGAAAATTATTTTATTAGGGAAACGTGTCCCGTTAGTTCGTGCTGCCTGTTAAAAACATCTTTTACTAAGGCTTTCCAAACATACACATCCTGTTTAATTGGCTCTTCGCTTCCCTTGCTGGTACCATCCCAGTATTGGTTAATATCATTTGCTTCAAACAGCTTATGACCCCACCGATCAAATATTTGTAAATTAAATTGTAATATGCCAACACCTTTTGCCGAAAAGCCGTCATTAATTCCATCGCCATTTGGGGTAAATGTATTGGGAATATAAACAACCCAGGTTGGTTTTATATTTAAAACTTTATATGTTGTATCGGCACAGCCATACCCTGTTTTAACTACCTGATAGATAATTGGTTTAATCTTTTCTACGTTTTTTAATACATGATTAAAGTTAGAGCGTGAATAGTTTGATCCATCATTAATATAATAATTAATTATACTTGCGCCCGTTGCTTCCGATGTTACAGAAATGTTTGGTTCCATTTCATCAATTTCTTCCGGTTCTACTTTAAACGCAGCAATTGGGGTTGGGTAAACCTGAACAAAGTTAGGTTGCGTTAGTTTACTTATACAACCACTATCGCTAACTACTTTAAGCGTTACATCATAATTGCCGCTCTTATAACAATGTGTAGGGTTAGCAGAATATCCCGGCAAACTTCCGTCGCCAAACATCCATTGGGTTGTAATAATAGCTCCCGTGGCAATAGAGGACGAATTAGTAAATGTTACACAAAGTTCAGGACATCCTTTAGGGTTTTTAGCTGAAAAATTAGGTGTTGGTCTTGGGTTTACATAAACAGATTTTGATTTTACATCGGTACAACCGTACTGTGTTTGAACTTCAAGCTTAACTAAATACACACCACTAGCCACATAAGTTAAAGTAGGCGCGGCAAACACATTATCAAAAATATTATCGCCATTAAAGTCCCATTGGTTACTTGTTATAACGCCATCCATAGAAGTGGATGCGTTTGTAAAAGTAGTTACATCTCCTAAACAGCTGGAGCGTGTATGAAAATCAGCAATTGGATTTCCATGAACAATAACGTTATTAATTTTTTGAGAACTACATTGCTTATCACTTATTGCCTGTAGTTTGCAGTTAAAGATTCCGAAATTTGGATACACTGTTCCCGGATTTACGCTAAGGGTATCATCCCAGATACCATCATTTTGAAAATCCCAACGCCATTTAGAAATTACGCCCCCAGGAATTATGGTTGAATTGACAAATTGGGTGGTTTGATTCTTACAAGCATTATTAGACGTGAAATTTACAGTTGGTAAACTGTTTACTAAAGCCGTAGCAGTAAAAATACGAATACAATTGTTGTTGGAAGTTACAGTTAACTGCGCTGTATAATTTCCTGATGAAGGATAGGTGTGCTGCGGATTGGCAAGATAAGCGTAAGACGCATCACCAAAGTCCCAAGCGTTGGTGATGATGGAGCTTCCTCCGCCAATTGTACTTTGGTTAGAGAATGTAGTAGCTGTTCCAAAACAAACGTTATTAGAAGTAAAAGAAGCAGTTGGATTAGCATATACAGCAACGGTATTAGTAATGGCATTCACGCAACCGTTATTACTTGTTGCAACAAGATTAACGGTATATGTACCAGTGTTTGTATATTGGTGAGCTGGGTTAGGATTATTATCATCAGGAGTGCCGTCATTATCAAAATCCCAAACATAATTAGTAATGTTACCACTGGCAATAGAAGAATTATTAAAGAAGTTTGTGCCAATACCCTGACAAACATTACTTCCGTTAAAATTAACAATTGGCAATGGATGTATAAGGATGGAATTGGTTCCGCTGGCAATACAGCCTTGGTTGCTGGTAGCTGACAAAGTTACCATAAAAGTTCCGTGCGCTGTATAATTTTGAGATGGATTAATTAGTGAAGAGGTAATACCATTTCCAAATGTCCAAGTATAACTTACAATAGCCCCTGTTGTAATAGTGGAATTATTTGTAAAATTAACTACGGCGTTTTTGCATGAAGCAGGCGTGTTAAAATTTATTATAGGATAAGGGTGGATGGTAATGTTTTGAATGGCTGTATCTGTGCATCCCTTGTTGGAAGTGGTAATGAGCGAAACAGAATATGTTCCGGGGCTCGGAAAAGATAAAGTTGGATGTTGCAAACTGCTGGATGACATACCGAAATTCCAGTTATAGCCGGCGATGGATCCATTGCTGATACTGGATGTATTTGTAAATGTATATTGTTGTGCGCATGCTCCCGAACTTATACTATTAAAGGAAGCAACAGGATCAGTAAAATTGAATAAAGTATAAGTAAAAACAGGACCCATGCAGCCGGTAACCAATGTTGTTTGACAGGTATAAACACCCGCAGATAAAGCATTAACGCATTGTGACGCAGCGTTTGTAATTCCGGGACCATTCCAAGTATAAGAGCCCAAACCGTTAGGAGCACAGAAATTTTTCACATTCCCTGCGCATACACTATCGGCGCTACCTGTAACAAAGGCCTGGCAATTTCCATCTATATAGGCGTATCCGTAGTGGCCTCCTAATGAACAATCGTAGGTTGAAAAACGAATGGTTACATTTTGTCCGATATAATTTGTTAGATCTACAAGTACATTCGTCCAAGGTTTATAAACTACACCTGCCTGAGTTTGAGAATTAAAAAAGCCCGGAATATTTCCTCCTGCCGCTACATTATAAAATGTACAAGGCACTTGTGTTCCGGTACTATCCAGCATTTCTATTTGAAAAGCAGGCTGCTGAGATGCTGTGTGGCCTGGGTCTTGAAAAACAACAGCATAACGGTAAGTGAAGTTAGCATTGGCGGCACTTACCAAAAAAGTTTGTTCAATTCTGTCCGCCTCTCCACCGTTAAGGTTATTGCCCAACCTTAAAGAAAAATTACCTCCGGGTGCCGTAACAGGGAAACCACCTGCGGGGTCTGCACCGGTTCCTGAAGTTACAATTTGTTGGCCGCCGGGGTTAGGGCAGCAGCCAAGGGGATTAAATCCAGGGTTAAAGCCGCTTGAAGTTATCCACCCATTCATTGTGCCACTTTCAAAATCAATATTAATACACGGACCGGCAAATGTATTTTGCGGGTTATAAGGGTTTAGCTTGTTTTGGTTGGATGTAAGGACAGTACTTGTAGTTGAGTTTGCCTTGTATGATCTCTGGTGAGCAGAAAGGAATTCTTTTTTTTCGGCGGAGGTTAAATGTAATTTATCAGCATAGGCTTCCCAAAAGGATAAATTAAAGGCAGATTGATTTGGAGTAGTTGTTGACTGTTGTTGTGTCTGGCCGTATGCTATTACCTGAATAGCTAAGGCCAGCAATGTGTAGAGGTAAAGTTGTGTTTTCATGGTAATGGAGTTTTAAGTTGGGTTTACTCATGAGTTGTTCTTTTTGAATTTTTAATTCATGAGGGCTTGTTGGTTTGTTTTTCATTGGTTTTTGGATTGTTAATTATTAAAGTTATTTAGTTTAGTTTTTACTTTTATGGATTGGTTTATAATTGTTGTACTTAAAATTTTATAAAAGGTTGTGATAGTTTATGAACTTTTAATGATGTTTTGAACAAATTATATGTTAAAAATATTAAAATTGGTAATTATAACGGTCTAAGAGCCTACTTATATATTATTAAAAGCCATCTTTAAAAATATATTAATTTTGCAGCCATTAAATGAAAGTAATTTCAAACTCTCCTCATAAAGCAGTTATATATTGGTTACTAACGGGTTGTCTTCTTATTTATATAATGGTAATTATAGGAGGTTTAACGCGGCTAACGCATTCAGGCCTTTCCATTACCGATTGGAGTTTTATGGGTTCGGTGCCTCCTTTAAATGAAGAGATGTGGCAGAAACGTTTTGAAAAATATCAAAGCAGTCCGGAATTTGAAAAAGTAAATTATTCTATGACTTTAAAAGAATTTAAACCTATTTTTTTATGGGAATATATTCACCGCATGACCGGGCGTTTAATGATGTATGTATTTACTTTGGGTTTAGTTTGGCTCATTATTAAGAAAAAAATTACAAGAGGCATGTGGCCAAAATTGGGATTATTGTTTTTTTTGGGAGCAATGCAAGCCGTTATTGGCTGGTGGATGGTTTATAGCGGCCTTCAACAAAAACCTGCTGTTAGTCACTACCGCCTTGCTACCCATTTAATGAGTGCTTTTATTTTGTTTGCCTTTACTTTTTGGTTTGCATTGCAATTAATATTTTCAAAAAACAATGCGCCGGCCAATAATTCTTTTAATCTTAAACGTCTTTCTGTATTGTTTTTTATTGTTCTGATTATTCAAATTGTATTCGGTGCTTTTACTGCAGGATTTGTTGAAGGAGATGCCGCTAAAATAAGACCCGGACATATTTTTAATACCTGGCCAAAAATGGGCGATAAGTGGATTGCAGAACAAGTTTACATGAAGCCAACTGTTTTTGAAAATATTTTTGAGAACGCCAGCGGCATTCAATTTACGCACCGCATTTTTGCTTTATTAATTGTTTTATTGGTTTCATTACTATGGCACCGCTCAAATAAGCTATCACTCAATAAGCAGCAACATCTTGGAATAACTTTGCTTATTTACGGAGTAACCCTTCAGTTTATTCTTGGAGTTTTAACCTTAATATACAATGTGCCGGTAATTTTGGGGGCACTGCATCAAACAGGAGCATTTTTACTTTTTGCGTCCAGTATTTATTTATTATTTCATTTATTTAATACCAAAAAAACGGTTAATGGAGGATTATAACGGAACTCATAATTTTGAACATAGTGTTGGAGGATTTCCCCCAAAACCTGTTCTTACAGAAAAAAAATCAAATGCACTCACACGTTCATTAATTAGTCTGTTTGTTTATGCCCTGTTGTTCTATTTTGTGTTTGAACAAAACATAGCTTACATAGCCGCAATTCTGGTAGTAATCATCATTCACGAATCTGGCCATTTTTTATTTATGAAAATGTTCAATTACAGTAATGTAAAAATTTTTATCGTACCCTTATTAGGTGCCTTTACGAGCGGTAAAAAACAAGAAGTTTCTCAATGGCAATTGTGTGTGATTATTCTGGCAGGCCCGGTGCCGGGAATAGTTATTGGCAGTATTATTTACTTTTTAAACAGAGATATTCAGAACGATACTTTAAAAATGCTTGGGAATTCTTTCCTCTTTATTAATCTTTTAAATTGTTTGCCTTTTTATCCATTGGATGGAGGGAGGCTTATTGAAGCTTTATTTTTCAGACAAAATCACATCATCCGTCTGGTATTTGGCATTATATCCATTATTTGTCTTTGTTTGCTGTTCTTTTACAGTCCTTTTATGCTTATTGTTCCTATATTGATTGCCTTAGAATTATATAACGAAAGCAAGCACCAAAAGATCCGCGAGTATCTGAAACAGGAAAAAATAAATTATCATGTGGATTATAACAACCTGCCCGATAAAGATTATTGGTTGATAAGGGATTGCCTTTTATTTTCTTTTCCTAAAAAATACATTGGCTTAACACCGGGTAATTATCAATATAGCCCAGCTGAGCCCTTGCTGATTCAACACATTAATTCAGTTTTGCAGATTAAACTTAACTACGATTTAAGCGTGATTAAGCAGGTTTTTATTTTAATTTTTTACCTCGCGGTATTTCTTTCACCTTTTATATTTTTTACGCTTAGCTTATAAGTTTTAAAAGGGCTTACAATTTCTTTTTGGTTATTTAAACTTAAATTGTTTAATTTGAATAATAAGTTTAATTACAATAACACTATGTCAATCTGGAGAGTAAAACCGGTATCAGCTTTTGAAGCCGATATGAAAAAAAGTGACCTGAAGAGGGTTTTAACAAGATGGGGATTAACCTCGCTTGGTATTGGAGCTATTATTGGAGGAGGTATTTTTACTCTTACAGGAATAGCGGCTCATGATTTTGCAGGACCCGCCTTGGCTTTATCATTTGTAATTGCGGGAATTGGGTGTTTATTTGCCTCGCTCTGCTATGCAGAATTTGCATCGGTGTTACCTGTTGAAGGCAGTGCTTATGCTTATGCCTACGGTACAGTGGGTGAACTGTTTGCCTGGTTCATTGGCTGGAATTTGATTCTTGAATACATGATGGGAGCAACAACAGTAGCTGTGGCTTGGAGTGGGTATTTTGTAAAGTTGCTGCATTTATTTCATATTGAATTTCCCATTTGGCTTTGTAATGATTTAGCCACGGCTACCGAAAAATGTCTGGCGCTGGGAATGCAAGCTCCTTCGTTTGCGTTTAATCTTCCTTCATTTTTAATAACATGGATAGTAACAGCTATCTTGGTAAAAGGCATAAAAGAAGCCGCAAACACTAATAATATTATTGTGATTGTAAAAATTGCAGTAGTATTATTTGTAATTATTGTTGGAGCGTTTTATATTAATACAGATAATTGGACACCTTTTATTCCGGCTGAAATTCCAAAACTTGATGAACATGGTGTGGCTACCGGAGGAGTTAAATTTGGTTTTGGAGGTGTATTAACGGCGGCTACAATTGTGTTTTTCGCTTACATAGGCTTTGATGCGGTTTCTACTCAAGCGGGAGAAGCCATTAATCCGAAAAAAGATGTTCCCTTTGCGATCATAGCCTCACTGGTTATTTGTACAATTTTATATATTTTAGTTTCTCTGGTATTAACGGGAATGGTAAAATACGATCAATTAGACAAAGCTGCCCCTGTGGCCTCTGCATTTTCAGGGATAGGAATTAACTGGGCCGTATTTATAATTACAATTGCAGCAACAGCAGGATTAACTTCAGTAATGTTGGTGATGATGCTTGGCCAAACACGAATTTTTTTAGGAATGGCAAAAGACGGATTATTACCTTCTTTCTTTAAAAATCTTCATCCAACCTTTAAAACTCCTTATAGAAGCACTATTTTGGTTGGTGCAATCATTTCGTTAGTGGCCGCCTTAACTCCTATTGAAAAAGTTAGTGAAATGTGCAGTATGGGTACATTATTGGCTTTTGCCATGGTGTGTATTGCCGTAATGATACTCCGTTATAAAAAGCCGGAATTAGAAAGGCCTTACCGTACTCCGGCTGTATATCTTGTAGGTTCACTGGGCGTGGCGTTCAACATCTTTTTAATGTGTTTTGTAAGAAAGGAAACCTGGTTTGCCTTTGTAATATGGGGATTAATTGGCATTGCAGTTTACTTTTTATACAGTAAGCGAAATAGTAAATTAAATAATCCCGAATTATAAACCATTTGTAAGATAATGTTTTTAAAAGACTGCTGTGAGGCGGTCTTTTTATTTTGCAGCAATAATAATTATATAATTTTTATCTTTACAGGATGAATAAGCGAGTTTTAGTTATTCTTATTATTTTTTCAGGCATTTTGCTTTCAGCGCAATCAAAAGTTTTTTTTGATACTTTACAATTATTTTATAAAATAAATGAAGTAAGTTGTGCGGCTAATTCAAAACGACTCGACTCTTTGTTAAATGCAATTAAGGGAAAGCCCGTTAAAATCAAAATAACAGGCTATGCCGATTTTCTTCATACTAATAATTATAACATTACACTTTCGCAAAATCGCGCGAATGCAGTAAGGGATTATCTTCAATCAAAAAACGTAAACGGTTTAATGAATTTTATCTCTTGCACAGGCGAGGGCGAAAAATTTTCTTCTGATAATAACTTAAAAGCAGGTGAATATTATCAAAGGCGGGTTGATGTTTTTATAGAAGGAGTTGGCGCCATTGAATCTAACCGAAAAACCGAAGCTGATACTGACAAAAAAGACATAAAGCCGAAAGAAGTTGTAAAGTCAAAACAAACGAAAAAAAACATTGAGGATCTGTCTTTAGGAGAAAGCCTGGCGGTTGAAGGTTTAAATTTTGAACCGGGAAGACATTTTATAACTAAAAATTCTACGCCAATTTTAGAAAAACTTTTAAAAACTCTTGAAGTAAATAAAAAACTGAAGATTGAAATTCAGGGGCATGTTTGCTGTACGGATGGTGAAGAAGATGGTTTGGATTATGATACCCGTGAGCGTAAACTTTCAGAAAACAGAGCTCGTGCTATTTATGAGTATTTAATCAGCAAAGGAATTAGTGAAAAAAGATTATCCTACAAAGGGTTTGGGCACTCAAAACCCAAATTTCCTCTTGAAGCTACCCCCCAAGAAGAGCAGGCGAACAGGAGAGTTGAGATTATGATCATTGAAAAATAACCGATTAAGTGTTTGAGTTGAATAAATTGTTAAAATAATTTTTATCCTTCAACAAGGCTTAAAATTTTGTAATTTAATAAAATGATTTTCTTTTATCAAAATCAAAACATTCGCCTTCCGGGCAAAGGAAAATTATTTTTTTTTGTAGTTGCCGTTTTAACAGGAATAAGCGGTTGCGTAAATTATAGAAAAAATATCACCGATGAAGTTGTTTTAAAAGACGGAAATTCTCAAACGGGAACACTATTACAATGTGATTCCGCAAAAATAAAACTTCAAAAAATAGATGAATCTGTTCTTTTTATTCCATGGGCAAACGTGCATTCGGTACAGGGTAAAAAATTTAAATCCTTATGGATAAGCGCGGATTTTGGATACTTTAAATCTCCTTATTTTTCAGTATTTAAAAATGAGGCCAAAACTGCTGAAAGTATAGGCTTTCAGTTTAAGGGCGGGCTTGCATTGCGTTCCAAAAGATTATTTTATTTTCAGATTATTGCTCTCCCTTCAAAGCCTTATTCAGTAAACAAATTCGGATTAGGTTATCAAAAGTACCTTTCCACAGGTTCATACCTTAGTAGCAACGCTTTTTTTGCTGGAACAGAAATTAATTTGATGAACGCGCAACGCAACAATGGCTCCCAATTAACTCTGGAACCCTTTGCCGGAATTGAAAAAAAAATAAATGAGCAGTTGCGATTTCACTTTAAAATAGGACTGCAGTTTAATATTGCAAATAAAAACAATAAAGCCGGAATTAATGCAACTATTGGAGTAGTCTATCTTAAACGGAACTTTAAAAGATATTATGACATTTTAAATTCTGAACACCTATTACCTTAAATGAAAATAAAAATAAGTTTTATAATTGTATTTCTTAAAATTGGCTTTTTTGGCCAAACCGGTAATAATGTATTTAATGATACAACTATTCATTCTTTGATAATAGAAACTGAACTTCCAAATTGGTTTGATACCCTTGAAAATGATTTTAAACTCCACTTTACAAAACCCGAACTCTACCCCGAAATATACCGTAAGTGCAATGTGATTTTTGATGGAAGCGTTTTGAACAATTGCGGATTTAGAGAAAAAGGAAATTCATCTAATACCCTTACAAATTTTGGAAAAAAGAAACCACTTAAAATTTCATTTGATGAATTTACCAATCAAACACTGGATGGTTTAAAAAAACTTAATCTCAATAACTTTACTAACGATCCATCCTTGCTTCATGATGTAATCAGTTTAAAACTTTTTCGCGACGCCGGAGTTCCTGCTTCCCGAACTTCGTACACTAAAGTTTGGGTGAATGCAGAATATATTGGATTGTATCTGGTAATTGAAAATGTAGATAAAACTTTTTTAAAATTTAAATATGGAAGTACACAAAATAACGGTAATTTATTTAAAACAGACAGAGGCGCAAATGTTCCCCTAACCTGGCAAGGCTCCGAAAGTGCCGCCTATAAAGATCAAGGATTAAAGTTAACCACCAATGAAACTTTGGATAATTGGTACTCATTCATAAGCTTTATCAACCAACTTAATTATAATTATACCGACACCTTTAAGCCATACTTTGAGAATAAATTTGACATCCATAGTTATCTTAAAATTTTGGCAATAGAAAAGTGTATTAGAAGCTGGGATAGCTACTGGGGCGGTGGCAATAATTTTCAATTATATGAACATCCGGATGGAAAGTACAGATGGATTCCCTGGGATTTAAATGAAACATTTCAGGATATTAAACTTTTAAGTGGTACTGATTTACTAACCGGTTATTTAGTTCCAACAAATAAATTTGATAAACGTCCGCTTTTAAAACGCATTTTTGAAATTCAGGAATACAAAGATGAATATTTAAATAATGTTTGTGATTTGATTCAAACAAATTTTACTCTTAACCATTTAGGTAAATTTATTTTAGATCATCATCAATTGATTGATACGATTTATAAAAACGATCCTTATCGGTATAATTCGTATGAATCTTTTAAAAAATCGCTTACCCAAACCAATGAAGATGTTGTTTCTTTAACGCGTTCTGGTTATGCGCTACGCGTTAATTATCCCGGCCTTTATCCCTTCATTAATTCGCAGCGTAAATGGGCTGTAGATCAACTGAAAGGATGGGATTACAATTGCTCTAGTGAACAAACAGGTGTGTATGATCTTGAGCTTTTTCCTAACCCCGCCGATAATTATGTAAATATTTACAATGATAAAAACCAATCTTTTGATTACGCCGCTTTTTATCTTTATGATTTTACAGGCAGATTATGCAGAGTAAACGAACACGAATTAATTTCCGGAAATTATTATACAATGTTGTTAAATGAAATAAATCCTGGTGTTTATCTTTTAATAAAAAGATCAGTTGACGGAAAAATCGGAAAAGGTAAGCTGATTATTCGATAAAAAAATCTCTGTTCCATCTAGTATTTTTTGCTAAAAAATATAATTTATTTGTAAGCCTTTTATTTTTTTAATTTTACATTCCATTCTAAAATTAAAATATTGTCTTTCAATCCGTTTAAAATAAAGCTTCCTGTTACCGCAATTATTCCACAAGTGCGTGATTACTTAAAAGACAATAATACCTTAATTGTAAACGCTCCTCCCGGCGCCGGTAAAAGTACTCTGCTTCCTTTAGCCTTAATAGAAGAAGTGTGGCTTCAAGACAAAAAAATTCTTATGCTTGAACCAAGACGGCTGGCTGTAAAAACCATTGCGGCACGTATGTCATCTCTTTGGGGAAATACTATCGGAGAAACAATCGGTTACCGGATTCGTTTTGAGAACAAGGTGAGTAATAAAACTAAAATTGAAGTTGTTACAGAGGGGATTCTTACCCGAATGCTTCATAGCGATAATGCCTTAGAAGATTTTGGACTTATTATTTTTGATGAATTTCATGAAAGAAGTTTGCATGCAGACTTAGCCTTGGCTTTATGCCGTGAAGCACAACAAGTGTTAAGACCGGATTTACGCATCATGATTATGAGCGCCACACTCAACATGCCTCAGTTAACTTCACTTTTAAATTGTAAGGTTGTTGAAAGTAAAGGCAAACAATATCCTGTTGAAATTATTTATACAGAAGATGCCGATGAAAGTCTTTTACCCGAGCTAACAACGCGAACCGTTAGCATGGCAATTAAAGAACATGAAGGAGATTTACTTGTATTTTTACCGGGCGAAGGTGAAATAAAAAGATGCGAAGAAATTTTAAAAGTGCAGTTCCCCAACTTTTCAATACATCCTTTATACGGACAACTTCCTCCGCCGGATCAAATTCGGGCTGTAATGCCCGATAAAAATGGTATACGAAAAATTGTACTTGCCACCTCTATTGCAGAAACAAGTTTAACTATTGAAGGCGTACGTATTGTTGTAGACTCAGGCTTTGGGCGCACTTCGCGTTTTGATCAGAAATATGGATTATCACGGCTTGAAACTTCTCGTATTTCAAAAGACTCTGCCGATCAGCGGGCGGGTAGGGCAGGTCGGTTGAACAGCGGTGTATGTTACCGAATGTGGACTATTGCTACACACGAACGATTAGCAGCGCACAGGATCCCCGAAATTTTAGAAGCAGATCTTACATCCCTTGTTCTTGATATGGCGCTATGGGGTGTAAACGATATTCAGCAATTAACCTGGTTAAATCCTCCTCCAAAAAATTCAATAATACAAGCCTGTGAAACGTTAGTTCAATTAGAAGCGATTATCAATGAAAAAATAACTGAGCATGGTAAAAAAATTCATCGCCTGGCCTGTCATCCTCGTATAGCACACATGTTATTGATGGCAAACGAAAGTAAAAGCATACAACTCTCTACTGATATCGCGGCCGTATTAGAAGAACGAGATCCTTTGCCGAGAGAATCAGGCATAGATATTAATTTAAGAATTGAAGCCTTGCGCAGGGCAAGAAAAAATAATTCTATCGGGCGTTTTCTGCGTATTGAAAAAGTGGCGGCTTCTTATCGCAAACTGCTGAATATAGAAATTGACAATGGGCCGGTGGATGTTTATGAAACTGGATTGCTATTGGCCTATGCGTATCCGGAGCGTATTGCTTCCGCCAAACCAGGTAACAACGCGCAGTACCAATTAGCTAATGGTAAGATGGCAATGACTTCGCACAAGGATGATTTGGCGCATGAAGCATGGCTTGCAATTGCGCACATGGATTTGCGGGAAGGTATGGGAAAAATATTTTTAGCTGCACCGCTAAATCCAAAAGACCTTATGCCAATGGTAAAAGAAACTGAAGTTATTATTTGGGACACACGCAAGGGAGGATTAATAACAATAAAAGAATTGAAAATTGGAAATATAGTTCTGCAATCAAAGCCCTTGCATAAGCCCAATGAAGAAAAGGTTGTTGAAACTATTTCAATAGCTATTAAAAATGAAGGTGAAAATCTCTTGGATTTTAATGAAGCGATGGAACAACTTCAAAATCGCATATTAAGTTTGCAAAAATGGAATCCTGAAGAACAATGGCCAACCGTTAGTACACAGGAACTATTAAATATTAATAAAGAATGGCTTGGACCTTATTTGAAAGACGTAAAGAAGCCCGACGATCTTAAGCGAATTAATCTGGCCGATTGTTTATATAATTTTCTTTCATGGGAAAAGCAGCAAGCCTTAAACGAATTAGCTCCGCAAAGGATTGAAGTACCCAGCGGTTCTAAAATAAGCATTGGGTATTTTTCTAATGGAGCCACGCCAGTTTTATCTGTAAGATTGCAGGAAGTTTTCGGCTTAAGTGATACGCCTGTTATTAACCGAAAAAAAATTAAATTGGTGATGCATCTATTATCTCCGGGCTACAAACCTGTTCAGGTAACTTCCGATTTAAAAAGTTTTTGGAACAATATGTATTTCGAAGTTAGAAATGAATTAAAGCGTCGTTACCCAAAACATTCATGGCCCGAAGACCCGTGGACTGCACCGGCAGTGGCAAAAGGTAAAAGCAGTAAAAAGTAATAAAATGATTAAAAAGCCTTCTCAAAAGCTTCGTTAACAACATCTTTAATGGTTAAATAACTGTTGGGAAAAACAATTTCACTAATCTGTTCTTTATTAAACCATTTTACTTCAGTTATTTTTTCTTTGGTTTGCGGCTTCAACGCTTTATCAAAGTCGGTGGTCATAAAAAACCAATAAGTTTGTTTTAAAGCAAATCCATCTTTGTATTTGTACACATGATAGGTTGAGCTTAAAGGGCTTTTGATCTTTAAATTTTTTACACCACATTCTTCTTCGCATTCACGCACCGCGCATTGTTCAATAGTTTCTTTCTTTTCAAGTTTTCCTTTCGGAAGATCCCACTTATTGTGCCTGTAAATAAATAAATAGTCGCTATTTTTTTTTATAAAACCTCCGCCGGCTTCTATATACTGAAATTTATTTTTTAAGTAATTCAAAACCATTTCATAATTAGAAATGTGCGTGTTATAGCCAATTATATCGCTTATATTTTCTAAAAGTTCGCTTAAAAGATCTTTTACAACAACCTTTAACTTTTCTTCTGAAAATTCTTTAATATATGTAATTTGCTGATTTTGGGTTTCTTGCGAAATTTCTTCTGTAAACTCAATGAATTTGTGATTGAAATATATTTTTTTGTTCATAATATCTTGCCTTTTTAAGTCAAACTAAGCATAAATTTGTAGTATGACTGCATTTGATGATCCGGCTTCCAAAGTTGCTGAATTTTTGTTACAAATAAAAGCTATAAAATTACAACCTGAAAATCCTTTTATTTGGGCAAGCGGATGGAAGTCCCCAATTTATTGCGATAACCGTAAAACTTTGTCACATCCACAAATAAGAACTTACATTCGTATGCAATTTGTTGAAAATATAAATAAGCATTTTGGCAAGCCCGATGTAATTGCAGGAGTTGCCACTGGTGGCATTGCCATTGGCGTATTGGTTGCTCAGGAAATGGGATTACCTTTTGTTTATGTGAGAAGCGAGGCGAAAAAACATGGGCTAACCAACATGATTGAGGGTGAAATTGAAAGCGGTCAAAGCGTGGTAGTAATTGAAGATCTTATAAGCACAGGAGGAAGCAGTTTAAAAGCGGTAGAAGTATTGCGCGAAAAAGGCTGCATTGTAAAAGGCATGACGGCCATTTTTTCATATGGTTTTGATGAAGCCGAGCGAAATTTTAAAAAAGCGAAGTGTATTGTAAAACCTTTAACTAATTACGAAGTTCTTATCAAAAAAGCTTTTGAAAAAGAATATATTAACGAAAAGGATATTGAAAGCCTTAAGCAATGGCGCGCCAATCCATCTGAGTGGACAGGTTCTTTAGTTAAATAAAATTATTATCAGGTATGTTTTTTTAATATATCCATTCAATTAACTTTTACTCTTTATGGGATCTTTTACAATTACAAGCGAAACAAACAATACAGTTTCCTCGATAAAAAAATTATTTGAATTTATTGGTGATTTTAAAAATTTTGATTCTATTTTGCCGCACGATAAGATTGAAGATTTTAAATACACGGAAAATGAATGCTCATTCAATATAAAAGGAATAACACCCATGACCATAAAAATGGTTGAAAAAAATCCGCACGAGTTTATTATGTTCACCAGCGAAGGCCTTTCTAAATTTAATTTTGATTTAAAAGTATTGTTTAACGAAACGCCTGCAGGAAAGGGAGAATGTAAAGTGGAATTGATGGGAGATCTTAACCCCTTTATAAAAAGCATGGCTCAAAAACCTTTAACCAATTTGGTTAACACCATGTCATTAAAACTATCCGAGTTGCAATTAAATTAAGTTTAAACTTCTATACCTATCAAGGTAACGTCATCCACCTGCTCAAGGTTTGCTTTCCATGAATCAAATAAACTTTCAAGTTTTATTTTTTGTTCGTGAAGGGGCATGTAATGAGTTTGCAGAAGTATTTTTTTGAGTTCTTTACTTTTTAATTTTTTACCTTCGGGGCCGCCAAACTGATCGGCAAAACCATCCGTGGAAACATAAATGCGATCCCCTTTTTGAAGCTGTTCAGTTTTTATATTAAATTTAAATTGATTGTTATAGTTGTTGGCACTAATAGATTGTTTATCAGGCTTTATTACTCTTAATTCTTTTCCGTTGCAAATGTAAACAGGAATGTGAGCCATGGAGCATTCGAAAGTTAAACTTTGATAATCAATAGCGCCCACCGCAATATCCAAACCATCGCGCAAATCACTTGAATTTCCTTCTGACTTTAAAGCAACAGGTAATTCTTTTGCTAGATAATTTAATACTGCGCCTGTATTATTAGTTTCCGGATCTTTAATTACTTGATTTAATAAAGTGTAACTTATCAAACTCATAAAAGCTCCGGGCACTCCATGACCGGTGCAATCACAAATGGCAAAAATCGAAACATTTTTATGCGAAAGCGAATTACTTTTTACCAAATTGAGCCAATAAAAATCGCCGCTAACAATGTTTCTCGGTTTATAAATAATAAAATGTTTTGGCAGAATTCTTTTAAGTTCTTGTTCCTGCGGCAAAATTGAATTCTGAATTCTTCTGGCATATAAAATGCTGTCGAGAATATCTTTTTTCTGATACTCGATCAATTCGTTTTTGTTGGTAAGCAATTCGTTAAGCTTTTGAGTTTTCCTGAAGTTTTTATAAAACAAAAATGCTAAAAAAGCAATGATGATAGTTAACAGAATACCGCAAATAATTATTATCCGGTTTTTTTTTATCACATTCTTTTGCGTATTGTTTTCTTTTGTTTTTAAAGTATTAAGATTGGAAAGAAGTTCTATTTCTTTTTGTGATTTTGCTGATTGAAATCGTTCTTCAAGTTCAAGTGTTGATTGTTCGTATTTACTTATAGTAATGGTATCACTTGTAGCATGATACAGCTTGTAATTTACTAAGGCTTTTTCGGTATTTCCCATAGCTTCATAAATAGAAGAAAGGTTCACGTAACTCTCCATCATCTGTTCCCGATTTCTTAATTGTATTGAAAGATCAAGCGCCTTTCTTGTATAAATTTCGGCGGGTTTATAGTTTTTCATTTTTAAATAACAACCCCCCACATTTTGGTAAGACACTGATAATCCTCCTATGATTAATAAAGAACCCTAGAAAGAATATTTCGTCGTTAAAATTAAATTATTTCCTTTGAAAACAGGGTCGCAAAGCAACCACTGTCTTCTCAGGTTTTCTTTTCCGTACACAAATATATAAATTTTATT
>JACPOC010000027.1 GCA_016185125.1 Bacteroidota bacterium | reverse complement strand
AGGAGGAATAAAATAAAACAAGAAACAATCAAAAAAAGAAAACAAAATTACATCAATCGAATATCGGTAAGTGAAATTATTCTAACAAGGACTGGCTCCTTAAAAAAGCCAAAGTCCGCAGTTGGAAATAATTTTACGACGGCTAATAAAAATCAAAAAAATTAACTAATTTTAAAAAAGAAAATGTCCAAAGTTATTTAGGCTTAAAAGTACAGATTGGTTTGACTACATACAATAAAACGGTAATCAAAAATTTCTTTTAATTGATTCTTTACAAATAGGTAGTTTGCCATTCTACCAAATATTCCAAATGGTAATTTATAATGTATAATATCTATCATTTCAATGCCACCCTCAACTTGTTTTATGAAATGTTTATGATGCCAGAAGGCATAAGGCCCGAAACGTTGTTCATCTACAAAATAATGATTATTGAGCACCTGCGATATTTCGGTTACCCATTTTAGCTTAATTCCCATAAAAGGCGAAACATGGTATTCAATTATTTGCCCGGCGTACATCTTGTTAAAGGATTTTGTTTCGTTAATGATTTTAAAATTCAAGTAGGCAGGGGTAATAGCGGCAAGATTTTTAGGGGAGCTTATAAAATCCCAAAGTGTATCTATATCACCCTTAATAAACTGTGTAGTTTCTAATTTATGCAGCATAACGTTAAACTTTGGCCAAATTTCCAATATTTTATTCTGTTTAACAAATATATTATTTTATTAAACAATAAAAGCGTAAATTTGCCAATAGATGAACGTCGGTAAAGTTTCAATTTTCAGGAAGGAGCATTTTAATGCTGCGCACAGGCTTCATAATCCTTTGCTGGGCGTTGAAGAAAACAAAACTCTATTTGGGAAATGTAACAACGCTAATTTTCACGGGCATAATTATGAATTAATTGTAAAATTAACAGGTTTTGTAGATTCTGTTACAGGCTATGTTGTCGATACAAAACTTCTTAGTGATGTTATAACAAAAGAAATTATTGAAAAATTTGACCATAAAAATTTAAACCTCGATTTAACTGAATTTAAAGAATTGAACCCAACATCAGAAAATATAGCTATAGTTATCTACAATATTCTAAGACCTAGAATCGATATAAAATATGAATTAAAAATTGTGTTATATGAAACAGAAAGAAATTATGTTGAATACCCTGTCCAATAAAGATATGATATTGGATGAATTATTAGTAGAAGAAATTGGAAACGATCATGTAAGCTCATCTGCAGAAACGCCCATGAAAAAGGATGCTTTTGTTTTAAGCGATGAGCAGAAAATAAAAAAAATAGAAATTCATTTTAAAGAAATCATGGAAACATTGGGTTTAGATATGAATGACGATAGTTTGAGTGGTACACCACATCGCGTTGCGAAAATGTATATCAAGGAAATATTTAACGGATTAAATCCAGTAAACAAGCCTTCTGTTAAGTTATTCGAAAATAAATACCGATACAACCAAATGTTAGTTGAAAGGGATATTACATTTTATAGTAATTGCGAACATCACTTTGTGCCATTCTTTGGAAAAGCGCATGTTGCTTATATTTCAAACGGTAAAGTAATAGGCTTATCAAAACTTAATAGAATAGTGAATTATTATGCAAAAAGACCTCAGGTGCAGGAGCGTTTAACAATGCAAATTGCAAAAGAATTAAAAGAGGTTTTAAATACAGAAGACGTTGTGGTTGTAATTGAAGCGAGACATTTATGCGTTTCTTCACGAGGCATAAAAGATGATAGCTCATCCACCGTTACATCTTTTTATGGAGGTAAATTTAAAGAAGAGGAAATTAAAACTGAATTTCTTAATTATTTAAATTTAAAGAGTAGTTATTAATGATTAATCCTATTGATAAAGATAAAGTTGCAGAAAACCCAGGCCTTATTGCATATCCGCACACAGTAGGAAGTGTTGTAATTAAACCCGAGGATGTTGGAAAATTAAAATCAAGAGCACTTGCTGCTATGCACCAGCAAACCGCCATGCATTTGTTGCAAATTCAAAAGCAAGTTGAATTATTAGTAAGCCAGGCAAATGAAATTAAAAAACGCATTGAAATAAGTGAGAAGATATATACCGCAACAATTTCGTTTGAGCCTTTGGTGGGGCATGTCTATCACCTCTATAATAAAGCTAATGAATACAAGTTAATGATGATATCTCCGGATGAATGGGGAAGAGAAAGAGCTCACGAACTGGGTTATGTTAATACCGTTCGTTTATTGAGCGATCATACTTGGGAAATTATAAATGCCGATAGCCCTTTATTTGTTTAAATTAGCACTTTTATAAGTTGTGAATGAGATTATATCAAATTACAGAATTAGAACAATTAACGGGTATTAAAGCCCACACCATAAGAATATGGGAGAAACGTTATAATCTGATTGAACCTGACCGCACAAGTACTAACTATAGGAGATATAGTGACGATCAAGTAAAAAAATTACTAAACGTGTCTACACTTTTATCTAACGGATATAAAATATCAAAAATAGCGGCTCTTAGTGAAAAAGACTTTCATTTAAAAATATTAGAAGCGAAAACGGTTAAAAATGAAGATGTAATTTGTACAACTTTTATTAACGATCTGCTGGGCGCAATGATAGTTTTTGATGAACAAACATTTGAACGAGCTTACTCGGCAGTTATAAATCGTTTTGGTCTTTTTGAGGCCATGTTAAATGTGTTTTATCCTTTGTTAAATAAAATAGGGCTATTATGGTCTATTAGTGATGTAAACCCTGCACAAGAGCATTTTGCAGCTTGTTTAATCAAAAGAAAAATTATGTCGGCAACCGACGGATTGCCTTTTGCGAAAAGCAAGAAAAAGAAATTTCTTTTATTATTGGTTCCCGGAGAAATGCACGACATAAGCCTTTTATTTGCAAATTATATTATTCGATCTAAAGGCCATGAAACGATATATCTTGGACAAGACGTTCCGTACGAGAATATTTCTTTAGTATTAAAGCAAACCAAACCAAATTTTATACTTACTTTTTTTACTGTACCGCAAAACCCAAATGATGTTTATAGCAACTTTAAAAAGAACATACATCTTAGTGAAAGCACTAAATTATTAGTGAGCGGCCAATCAGATATTACCACCCATTTGAAAAGCAAACTAAATGCGCATGTTGTTTTTCAACCAAAAAATTTATTGACTTACTTATAAACTATTTCGAGCAGATAAAGTATTCTAAATCCAATCCCATTTAATTTCTATTTGTCAGTAGTTCAATTTAACAACTATCTATCGTAAACACCCCGGGTTTGCAAAAAAGTTAAAATTTTTAATAATGCATTCTCTTGTAACTGACAGGTTTCTATCTGATTCATAAAAAAAGGTACTTTTTAAGTATTTTTTGCGATTTTGTTTTGTTTAACTATATTTGCTATTTATTAAACAAAATATTTGCTTAAATTTTTGATTTTGCATTTTAGAGAGTGGCGTTTATTAAAAATTAGATATACTACGCTCAAAGTGAATAAAGAAGGTATATGTCATCAATAGCTGTCATAGGTTCCGGTTTTTCGGGTTTAGCAGCCTCTGCTTTGCTATCCGCAAAAGGATATTCTGTTTGTGTATACGAAAAGAATGATACAATTGGTGGCCGAGCAAGGACGATGCAGGAAAATGGTTTTTTGTTTGATATGGGGCCTAGTTGGTATTGGATGCCGGATGTGTTTGAGCGCTATTATAATTTATTTAATCACACGGCTGCTGATTTCTATGAATTAAAAAAACTTGATCCAGGGTTCAGAGTGATTTTTGGAGTAAATGACCAAATAGATGTACCTGAAGATTTTGATCAATTGTGTTCTCTTTTTGAAAGTATCGAAAAAGGCAGTGCCTCCAATCTTAAAAAATTTATGAAGCAAGCCGAATATAAATACAAGGTTGGAATGAGTGATATGGTTTATTTACCAAGCCATTCAATTAAAGAATTCATGAAGTTTTCTTTGCTTAGGGATGCCATTAGTATTCAACTTTTCTCCTCTTTTAAAAATCACGTAAGATCGTATTTTAAGAACCCCAGATTAATTGCTCTAATTGAATTTCCTGTTCTTTTCCTTGGAGCTATGCCAAAAGATACACCCGCCCTATACAGTTTAATGAATTATGCCGGACTTAAACAAGGTACATATTATCCTATGGGGGGGCTTGGTAAAGTTGTAGATGCGTTTAAAAAAATTGCACTTAACTCTGGCGTCACTTTTAAAACTTCAGAGTTGATTGAGCGGCTTGAAATACAAAATGGTTCAATAAGTCATATACAATCAAACGGTAGAAGTATTGAAACGGATGCGGTTATTGCGTCAGCAGACTATCAGCATATTGAAAAGAAATTACTTATTAAAGAATATCGTACATATGACGATCTTTATTGGGATAAAAAAACGTTTGCTCCTTCTTGTCTTATCTATTATTTAGGGGTGAGTAAAAAAGTAAAAAAGCTAATTCACCATAATTTATTTTTTGATGAAAGCATAGAGAAACATTCAGAAGAAATTTATAAAAATAAAAAATGGCCTTCAAAACCATTGTTCTACGTATGTTGTCCTTCAAAAACAGATCCTGACGTTGCCCCTGAAGGTCATGAAAATTTATTTCTATTGATGCCTATTTCAACAGGTCTTAATGATTCTGAAGAAATACGAGAACAATATTATCAAATTATGATTGATCGTTTATGTAAATATGTTGAGCATGATATTAGACCCTATATCGTATATAAAAAAAGTTATTCTGTTTCAAATTTTATAAACGATTACAATGCATACAAGGGAAATGCCTATGGTTTAGCAAACACCCTTCGTCAAACAGCCATATTAAAGCCAAAAATGAAAAGTAAAAAAGTAAATAATTTATTTTTTGCAGGTCAATTAACTGTACCCGGCCCAGGCGTGCCACCATCAATTATTTCCGGACAAATTGCAGCAAATGAATTAATAAAGCATTTTAAATTGAAACCATGAAAGCATTATTTGATAAAATATCTGCTCAATGTAGCAAAAATGTTACACAAGGATATAGCACAAGCTTTTCGTTAGGAATTTATTTTTTAAACAAAAAATTTCATCAACCAATTTATGGAATTTATGGTTTTGTAAGATTAGCTGACGAGATTGTGGATAGTTTTCACGATTATAATAAGGTTGTACTTATTGAAAGATTGAGAAATGATACCGTTCAAGCGATTGAGGATAGAATCAGTCTTAATCCCATCCTCAATCAATTTCAAAAAGCCGTACACGACTACAATATTGAGTGGGATCTAATAGACATCTTTATCAGAAGTATGGAAATGGATCTTATGCAAAAGGAACACGATGAAACCTCTTATAAAACTTATATACTTGGTTCAGCTGAAGTTGTAGGTTTAATGTGTCTTCGCGTTTTTTCCGAAAGGGATGATGCCATTTATGCTCAATTAAAACCGTACGCCATGAGTTTAGGGTCTGCTTTCCAGAAAGTTAACTTTTTGAGGGATCTTAAGGCTGATTATACCGTACTTGGTAGAACTTATTTTCCGGGAGTGAATTTTGAGAAATTTTCACACATCGAAAAAAAGAGGATAGAAAATGAAATTGAAGAAGAGTTTCATCATGCTCTTATCGGGATAAAAATGCTTCCATCGGCATCAAGGGGTGGTGTATATTTAGCTTACTACTACTATAAAAAACTTTTTTTGAGGATAAAGCAAACACCCGCCGAAAAAGTAATGCATGCAAGAATTCGAATTCCAAATTATAACAAATTTGGCTTAATGTTTAACTCACTTATAAGAAACCATATAAATTTGTTATGAGAAATCTATTATTTATTTTATTCTGTTTGTTGCTGAAGCCATCTATTTCTTCTAATACAGATATTTATAGTTTAAGAAAACTATATTATGAAGCCTCAGACAAAAAAGACTCCGCAAAGAAGTTTTTATTAGTGATGGAGAATCTTGAGGTTAAAGCCAATCCGCTGCTTTTGTGTTATAAGGGCATGGCTAATTTAATTCATGCAAAACATTCCTACAATCCTTATACTAAATTTGCATCGTTTAATAAGGGAAAAGAAATGTTAGAAAATGCAGTGGTTTCTGATCCAAAAAATGTAGAGATTAGATTTATGCGCTATTGTGTACAAAGCAACGCTCCTTTTTTTTTGGGGTACAGCAGTAACCTTGAATCGGACAAATCAGTGATCATGAAAGGATGGAGTGCATTAACTGACCTCGACCTCAAAGAGAAAATAAGAAAATATATGCTAACTTCAAATTCATGTAGTACTAACGAAAAAACTATTTTTAAATGAACGCTCAGGTTATTTTAGTAAATACAAAAGACGAACCAGTTGGTTTGATGGATAAAATGGAAGCCCACAAAAAAGGCTTACTTCATCGAGCTTTCTCAATCTTTATTTTTAATCATAGGGGTCAATTAATGATGCAACAACGCGCATTTGATAAGTATCATTCCGGCGGATTATGGACAAACACCTGCTGTAGTCATCCCATTGAAAATGAATCCACACAAGATACAGCCCATAAAAGATTGATTGAAGAGATGGGTATTTCGTGTGATTTAAAGCCTATTTCTAAATTTATTTATAAAGCCGAATTGGAGCACAATTTAATAGAACATGAATATGATCACCTGTTTATTGGATATTCTGATGATGAACCTATTATTAACAAAAGTGAAGCGAATGCATGGAAATGGATGGATATTGATACCCTTAAAGAAGATGTGAATATTAATCCCGAAATTTACACTGCTTGGTTAAAGCCAGCCTTTGAACACTTAGTGGATGCTTTAGTAATTAAAGAAATTAGAATGTTTGATTAACGTTAGCATGATAAATATATTAACCAATATAGCAATTTTATTAGCCGCATTCATAGGCATGGAATGTGTTGCTTGGCTTGCGCATAAGTATTTAATGCACGGTTTCGGATGGTTTTTACATAAGGACCATCATCAAAAGGAAAGTGAACAATTTTTTGAAAAGAACGATTATTTTTTTCTAATATTTGCCATTCCCGGAATACTTTGTTTGCTATTTGGGAGTCTGTATAATCAAGATGCATTAATAATGATTGGCAGCGGAATCACTTTGTACGGTGCGGCATATTTTTTAGTACATGATATTTTTATTCATCAACGTTTCAAGGTTTTTAGAAACTCGGACTCGGTTTATCTGAGAGCCCTTAGAAAAGCTCACAAAGTACATCATAAATATTTAACTAAGCATAACGGTGAATCTTTTGGCATGTTATGGGTTCCAATAAAATATTTCAAAGAGGCCAAAAAAACCAAGAAGAAATGAATACTTTATACCTCACTATAAATATTTCATCGGTAATTGTTCCGTTCCTATTTTCATTTCACCCCAAAATACAATTCTATAAAAAATTTAATTCTTTTTTTTTTGCAATACTTCTGGTGCTAATTATTTTTATTCCTTGGGATATTTTATTTACCCATTTGGGCGTTTGGGGATTTAATTCTACTTATGTTCTTGGAATTAATTTTTTTAACCTACCCATAGAAGAGATTCTTTTCTTTTTATGTATCCCATATGCTTGCGTTTTCACTTATCATTGTTTTAATAAATTTATGTTATTAGATCGTTTCTTAAAAGTCGAAAATTTAATTTCTTTAATCATTGTAGGTGTTCTTCTTGTATTAGCCGCTTTAAATTACAAAAGACTTTATACTTCTGTTACTTTTTTGGCGCTGGCAAGTTTTATTTTGGCTTTAAAATACATTTTTCGAGTTTCGTGGTTACACAAATTTTATTTTAGTTACCTTATTTTGTTAATCCCTTTTATTATTGTTAACGGACTTCTAACCGGTACCGGACTCAACGAACCAATTGTATGGTACAACAACAATGAAAATATGGGAATAAGGATACTCTCGATTCCATTTGAAGATATTTTTTATGGTATGTTCCTGTTGATGCTTACTGTTTCTTTATACGAACATCTGTCAGTTAAACATGAAGGTTAAAAAGCGTATACTTGTTTTTCCTTTCAATTTGTTATCCCATTATTTAAGATGCATTGTCTTAGTTAATAATCAATTCAATAAGGATGAATATGAAATTTTATTTTTAAGCAGTGCAACATACAACCATTATCTCACTGAACATGGGTACGGGATATTTGAATGTGAACAATTTGATGCACAAAAAGTAATGGCTTGCTCAGAGAAATTTGATTTCTCGTGGTTAAATAAGATGGATTTGGAAAGAGTTCTAAGCTCTCAAATAAGTACAATTAGTCAGTTAAAGCCGGACATTGTTATTGGAGATGTTGCCCCAACTCTAAAAATGGCCGCTGAAGTAACTAAGGTTAAATATATAGCTCTGACCAATGGCTATATGACAAAGCACTATGCCTATGCACGTAAGCTTTCGAGAACTCATCCGGCATATAAATATTCTAAAAAAATTCCAGAAAGATATTTTAGTATCCTTACTAATTTTGCGGAAAGTATTTCCTTTAAAATTGTGCACCAGCCATTTAAGAAATTGCGTAAAAAGTATGGACTTCGGCGAATTGACAACTATCTTTTAGAGATGGAAGGGGATGAAAATTTAATTTGCGATGACCCGAAATTATTTCCACAAAAAAATATTTCTTCCGGATACAAGTTAATTGGACCGCTTTTATATAAAGTCAATAAAAATGAAGGGACGTGGCTACAAGATTTACCACAAAAAAAACCTATCATTTTTATTTGCATGGGCAGTACCGGTAATTGGAAGGGGTTAAATTTTTTAAATAATACATTTTATAGCCAATATACTATCATTACAGCAGGTGATGCAAAAAAGGAACTCTCTGCCAACCATATTATTTCACGTAGTTTTGTGAATATAGAAGATGTACTAAATGTTTCTGATTTAATGATTTGCCATGGGGGCAATGGAACTATTTATCATGGTATAATAAAAGGTATTTACATGCTTTGCTTAACAAGTCATTTCGAACAAGAGTGGAATGTACATGCTCTTGAGCGCTTTGATTACGGATGTTCAGCTAATGATTTTAATAAGACAGACTGGGACAAAATGATAAGAAAAAAATTAAACATAAAACTGAAACCTTGATTGTCTTAAAGTTTGAAAAACTACTTGGTTATTTTCTTCCATTCTTCAAGGATTTCGTTCGAAAGTAGCACCATATCGCCCACCATAAACAAAATCAAGCCTTTCAGGAAACTGAGTGGCTTTTTGTTTTACTTCGGTGTACACATGGTGTAAACATAATCTGAAAATAGTTTAAACTATAAAATAAGGATTAATGAGAAATTTATTGAATCTCATAACAAGGTGAGCCTGAATATAATTGGGATATATCCTCAGCTTCTATTTTTCACAATAGCGGAATCTTTCACCTTCAAATCGTAAATAAAAATGCCGCTGATGGTAGTATCCAAGTGGGCAATGGCTAAGTAAAATTATGTATACTCAGAAGTTTCAAGGGCAACTCGATATAAATAAGGATATATCACTTAAAAATTAGGCTAAAGGAATTTATCCCCTTATTATTAATACAATGCAGAAACACAATTCAAAAAGTTTGTGGTAGAATAGACAATTTTAATTTTACCTGCACTCACATTTACTCACAAAAAAATCCGCTTCTTTTAAAAGCGGATTTTTAATATAATGCTTTAAAATTTTACTTCATCTTAAAAGCAGCTTTCACTTTACTCACATAATCCAGTTTTTCCCAGGTAAACAATTCCACTTTCATGGTTTTCGTTTTTCCATCAGGCGCTTTAAATGTTTTTGTTACAATTTCGTTTTTGCGACCCATGTGTCCGTAAGCAGCGGTTTCGCTGTACATTGGTGTACGTAATTTAAAACGCTGCTCAATAAAATAAGGACGCATATCAAACACACTTTCAACAATTTTAGCAATCTGTCCGTCGGTCATATTTACTTTTGCTGTACCGTAAGTATCTACAAAAATTCCCATAGGTTGCGCTACCCCAATTGCATAAGAGACCTGAACCAACACTTCGGTACAAATACCCGCTGCCACTAAATTTTTAGCGATATGACGCGTTGCATAAGCTGCAGAACGGTCTACCTTACTCGGATCTTTTCCTGAAAATGCACCTCCGCCATGCGCGCCTTTTCCACCATAAGTATCAACAATAATTTTACGGCCGGTTAAACCGGTATCGCCATGCGGACCACCAATTACAAATTTACCTGTAGGATTAATATGATAATTGATTTTGTTATTAAACAGATGCGCGTATTTTGGATATTTCTTTTTTACACGTGGAATTAAAATACCAACAATATCTTTTTTGATCTTAGCAAGCATTTTTGGCTCATCATCAAAATCATCATGCTGTGTTGAAACCACAATGGCGTCGATACGTACAGGCTGGTTATCATCACTGTACTCCAAAGTAACTTGTGATTTTGCATCCGGGCGTAAATATTTTATTTCTTTGTTCTCTCTACGAAGGGCTGCTAATTCTAATAAAATACCATGCGCCAGATCTAAAGCAAGAGGCATGTAATTATCGGTTTCGTTGGTAGCGTAACCAAACATCATTCCCTGATCGCCGGCACCTTGTTCTTCTTTTTTCTTTTTATCAACGCCTTGATTAATATCAGCAGACTGCTCGTGAATAGCAGATAAAATACCGCAGGAGTTTGCCTCGAACATGTATTCAGATTTTGTATAGCCAATTTTGCGAATTACTTCGCGCGCTATTTCCTGAACATCCAAATAAGCTTTGGATTTTACTTCTCCCGCTAAAATAACCTGGCCGGTGGTTACCAGCGTTTCGCAGGCAACTTTACTGTTTGGGTCAAAAGCTAAAAAGTTATCAATTAATGCGTCCGAAATCTGATCGGCTACTTTGTCCGGGTGTCCTTCTGACACTGACTCTGAAGTAAATAAATATCCCATGGTGGAGGTTAAATTGTTATTGTTTTAAATTGGTTTCAAATGTAGTGTAATGATTGAAATAATCAAACTATTTAGATGGACTTAACTTTATTTCGTAACCTTCCATAATTTGGTTACAAAGCAGTTTTTTGCAGGCTTCGTCTACTTTATTTTTAGCAGCCTCTTCACTGGCAGCCTCTATTTCAAGAGTGATGTGTTTACCAATGCGCACGTTTTCAATTTCCGGTAAACCCAGGTTTTTCATGGAGCCTGTAACGGCTTTTCCCTGTGGGTCTAAGAGAGCCTTCAAGGGCATTACATCAATATCTGCAATAAATTTCATAAGTGATTTTTGAGAATGCTAATATAATAAAAGCTATTACAATGCAAATAGTTAAAGGCCTGTTTTTATGCACTAATCAATAACACGTTTCCAGGTATCTGTTCTTCCTAACATTTGAATGCCTACGTAACCACGAACCTTTAATGTATTTGCATCTTCCATAGTGATAACACATTTATAGGTTTTGCCATTTTCGGGATCATAAATAGAACCACCCTCATAAGTTTTATCACCTTCAAATGTAAATCCCAACAAATTGTTTAAGCCCAGAATGGGATTTGACTGCTTATTTTTATCAGGATTTTTATCATCTTTTTTTACGGAGCCGTCAGCACGATTAGGTTCTTTCAGCCATACAATTTTGCCGCCATATTTATCGCCGTATTTTGTAATTTTAATATGGGCTTTACCACTTCCTGAAAGCCAAACTCCCTGTATTTTATCCCCATCGGTGGCGGTTTGAGAAAATACACCCAAGGTAAAAAAACAGGCTAATACACTGATTATTTTTTTCATGTTCTTTGTTTTTTAATGAAGTTATCGATAACGGAAAATAAAATATATAAAATAATGGTGAGAGGTATTCCTACAAATTGAAAAAACACAAATAGCAAAATACAGCTTATTAAGAATAAATAACGTGTTCGGTTTCCCAACCATGAAAAGGTTTTAAATTTTAAAGAGAAAAGCGGAATTTGGGCAAGCAGCAAAAAAGACATGATAAGCGTTAAGGAAATAAGCAAAGAGCTGTTGAGGATTAGAATTTCGCCCGTGTTTGCATAAACGGATCCCTCAACAACCCGGCTAAAATGTATCACCAGAGGCAAAGAACAAATAAAAATACCGTTGGCCGGCGTGGGCAAGCCTATAAAAGAAACAGTTTGCCGGGTATCATTATTAAAAATTGCTAAGCGAACAGCAGATAATACCGGGATTATTAATGCCATATAAGGCATACAGCTTTGGAGCGAAGAAGCATTCTCAAAATGTCCCGGATTTGGACAACTAACACAACCCTCAAAATTTTGAAGCAAAACGGCCTTTTTTATAAGCTGAAACATGACCATGCCCGGAACCACTCCAAAAGTTACCATATCGGCCAAACTATCCAGATCTTTACCAATTGCCGAGGTTACCCTGAGCATACGCGCGGCAAAGCCGTCTAAAAAATCAAATACCGCAGCTATGCCCACTAAATATCCGGCCCAGAGAAGATCGCCCTCAAAACACTTAATTATAGCAAGGCATCCGCAGAAAAGATTTCCGCAGGTTATAGTATTTGGGATATAATGTTTAACCGCCACTTAAAACAAATATAACATTAATAAAAATACATTTGTAACAAGCGGTATTTTAATTGATATTTGATTGTGTTGAAAACCAAAGCTGACCCAATTATATTAACGATTTTATTTGCCCTATTTTGTTATGTAGTGGCTCGGGCATGCTTGGTGGGCATAACGCACGATGAAGCTTACTCCTTTTACAATATGAAAAAATTCTGGTATGCTGAGGCTTTGTGTACCGGAAATACACATTGGCTAAACAGTGCGGCCATTAAACTCGCCATTATTTTAAATCTGGAAAGCCTCATAGCAATAAGATGGTTGAGTATTTTATCGGCATTTGTATTTTTTCCAATAGCTTTTTTATGGATACGCTCCATAAAAGAATTACATCTAAAATTATTTATCCTTTCCTTTCTTTTGCTCAACCCTTATATCCTTGATTATTTTTCAATAGCCAGAGGTTATGCACTAGGATTGATGTTTGAGGCCTTAGCAATTTTTTATTTTTTCAGATTTCTTAAAGAAGAAAAAAAACAATTTCAGCCACTCAGCTTATTTTTTGCGGGATTAAGTCCCCTATGTTTGGTGTAGTTTTTCCAAATTACCAAAGCGATAGAGAGAAACAGAGAATCTTATGTTGTGTGAAAAATCGAGACACCAATTTTCATGAATTACACTAATCTAACCAACACAAGTATCATACTTTACAACACTTGATTTGTGAAATTGGTGTTAATTCGTGCCTGCCATTAACCCAACTTACCGGAAAGTTCTTCCCACTTTTCCATTTCTCTTTCCAAATCTCTTTTCCAGGTATTGTATTTATTAAAGAAGGCCTGATCGGCCATGAGCTTTTCGTATTCCTTCGAATCAGATAATTTTGAATCAGCAATTTTTATATCACTCTCTAAACGCTCGATATTTTCTTCTACTTTTTTTAACTGACTGCGTAAAACTTTTTGTTCTGCTTCCTTGTTTTTATCTGTCGCAATTACTTCTTGTTTAGCGGCTGTTTCCTGCTTTGCGGCTACGGAATCCTGCTTTTTTTCTTTTTTATCCAGATCGAGTTGATTCAAACGCTCCACCTTTCTTAACTGCATAAATTCTTCAATGTCGCATAAATGTTCTTTTACTTGTCCATCACGGAATTCAAATAAACGGTCACAAATGCCTTTCATAAAATCACGATCGTGACTAACCATTACCACTGTGCCTTCGTAATCAATCAAGGCCTTTTTTAAAATATCTTTTGAACGTATATCCAAGTGATTGGTTGGCTCATCCATCAGCAATAAATTATATGGCTCTAATAGTAATTTACACAGCGCTAATCGTCCGCGTTCTCCTCCGCTTAAAACCTGAACTTTCTTTTCAATATCATCTCCTCTGAACAAAAACGAACCCAATAAAGCCCGCACTTGTCTTCGTGCCTCACCAACTGCCGCTTCATCAATTGTTTCAAAAACAGTTTTCTTCGGATCGAGTTTTTCTTCCTGATCCTGTTCAAAATATCCCATAAGTACGCTATGCCCAATCTGAACAGTGCCGTCATAAGAAATTTTCTTGCCAATCATTTTCATCATTGTACTTTTTCCTTCACCATTTCTTCCTACCAATCCAATTTTTTCTCCTTTAGTGATGATAAAAGTAGCATTGGAAAATATTTGCTTATCGCCGTATTTTTTTCCTGCATTTTCAACAGTTAAAACAATTTTACCGCTATGCGCCGGAGGAGGAAAACGAAAATTAAGTGAAGCAGTGTCCATGTCGTCCACCTCCACTTTTTCCATTCTGTCCAACTTTTTAATCAGTGATTGTGCAAAAGAAGCCTTACTAGCTTTTGCACGGTATTTATCAATTAACACTTCCGTTTGATTGATAATTTTTTGCTGATTTTTTTGAGCGTTTTCCTGCTGTTCAATCCGTTCCTGACGAAGCACTAGATATTTAGAATAATTTGTTTTATAATCGTAAATTTTTTGATTTACAATTTCAATTGTTCTTGAAGTTACTGTATCTAAAAATGTTTTATCGTGACTAATCAGCACTACGGAACCGGCAAAGGTTTCCATAAATTCTTCAAGCCACATAATGGCTTCAATATCCAAGTGATTGGTGGGCTCATCGAGTAAAAGAATATCGGGTTTTTGCAATAACAGTTTCGCTAATTCTATCCGCATTCTCCAGCCTCCGCTAAACTCCGCAGTTTGACGGTCAAAATCCTTGCGATCAAAACCAAGTCCTTTTAATATTTTTTCAATTTCTTCATTTTTATTTCCGGCACCTATCATATCCAAACGGGTATAAACATCCGTTTGTTCTTCTATCAATTTCATGTACTCTTCGCTTTCATAATCAGTTCGTGTTTCCATTTCGTGATTAATTTTTTCAAGGCGAACTTCAAGCGTTTGAATTTCCTGAAAAGCAGTTTCTGTTTCTGAAAAAACCGTGCGGCCATGTTGGTGAATCATATCCTGAGGAAGATAACCAATGCGGCAATCGCGCGGAATTGCAATTTCGCCTTTAGTTGGTTTTTGTTCGCCTGCCAATACTTTTAGCAATGTACTTTTTCCCGCCCCGTTTTTTCCCGCTAAACCAATCCGGTCTTTTGGATTGATCAGAAAAGAAATATTATCGAACAGATCGTGTCCTCCAAAACTTATTGTAACACCATTAATAGAAATCATTGCCTTAGGAAATTTAATTTAAAAACAGGGCGCAAAGATAGTGAATTTATTCCGGTTAACAGGAGCTAAATGCCGTGCAACACAGGAGATTAACATAATGAGTTAATACTTTTAACAGTTTTTGAGTTACTCGCAATATGGATTATTTTTTCCCCACTTTACACCTAAAGGCCTGGCATAATGTTGGTATTTTATAATATAGATTGGTCTTTGCACAGATTTCATCTTCTGGTGAAACCCAGCATGAAGACACTGATAACTTACTAATACTAAGATTTCAGATGCCAAATGATCATCAAAAAACTAAGGCTCCTTCGGGGGCCTTTTTTTATTTCTAATGAGCAAAGGCCCCCCTGTTCTTGGGTAAAGAAGTTCCATAAATGGATATATTTTCCTCAGAAATGGAATTTTACGCTGGCATATTTTTTACATTTTATTTAGTAGAATGATCTATTCACTGTCTTTCATCTTCGGATGGAACCATTGTATCAAAGCACTGATAACTTAAAATACTAAGACTTCAGATGCCACATGATCATCAACAAATTGAGGCTCCGAAAGGGGCCTCATTTTTTTAATTACTTAATATATTTCCAGCTTCTAATTTTGCCTTCACTCATCCATTCTACTGCGGTTGAAATTCTGGTTTTGCGTGTGGTTTCCGTTTTTGCCTCTGAAATCCACTGAACATATTCTTTTTTATTTGAATTACTGAATTTTTCAAAAACAGTTAAGGCTTTCTTGTTTTTCTTTATCTCCTTTAAAAAATAATCCGGCACTTCAACTTCACGAATGATTGATTTAGGCTTTGCAGGAAGTTTAATACCCTCTTGATTTAATTTTGCCGCTTCTTTGATGTATTTAACTAGAACAGAATCCTTAGGTAAATCTTTTAAGGAAGTGATTTTTCCTAAGTGTCCCATAGCTTCCTGCGTTTTGGCTTTAGCAAGTAAATTTTTTGAGTCGCTCAGAAGTTCTGCTTTATGAAATCCAAAAGCACAATGCTTTTTAAAAGAAGCCATGTGGCACATACTAGATCCCTTGTATTCAAAATATGGCATTCCCCATTTAATAGTTTCTTCAACTTCCGGACAAGCAAGATGAACTAATTCACGAAAATGAACTAAAATGGGTTTGGCAAATTCGGCTGATTTTTGAATGTATGCATCCATTTGTTTATTTACTTTTTTCATAAAAAAGGTTTTTAAAAATGAAAGTTATTAAATGATCTGAAAACTAAATACAACAAAGAATTAATTTTTATAATGAGATTCCCAATTCCCCACATTAAAGAAAATAGTGGGGAAAGTAATACCTAAATGCTAAAATAAGTTAAAAAATTTTACGCTTAATTGTGCAAAAACAATTTAATTAGCTCAACAAATTAAAAAGATAGCTCTGATGGAAATGTTAATCGGTAGTCGCTACTATTTCACTCATCAAGCTTGATAATCACAAAACATCAAACCTTAACACAATCCTTGATTTTAAAGGGTTTCAGGGCATTCATTTTAATTACGGAGTGGGCAAAAGAAAGGAAGTTAAATTTGGCATTTTGTTTGAATGTAATAAAGTAAGAAAGATAAAAAACGCATTGTTATGGAAACCAAGATTCAATACCTCGAAAATTTAAGAAAAAAAGGATTTACAGAAAACTTCACTAGTAGTTCATCCTATAAAATTCATACGGATTACAAAAAATCGTATGAGCCGCAAGACGTAAAAATTTCTAGTTTTTATACCTATTCCGCGGATACTAATCCACAAGATTACTCGGTACTATATGCAATAGAAACCTGCGATGGAAAAAAAGGAATATTGATAGATGACCACTGCGAAAGTCCGGATGAGCGCGTTGAAGGCTTTATCAACACCATAAAACAAGCCAGGCAAAACACCAAAAAACATTGGTTCATTTCTCCGATACAAAAATTGTTTAAGGTGAAATTTTCGATGAATCTATGACTGACCAACCACAAGTTGAACCGCATTCCATTGGGATATTACCGCTTTGGAAGCACGGTTATAAAACGATAATTTAAAGAGTGGAGATAAAAAATCCTGATGCGGAATGGGCATCAGGATTTTTTCAATTTTTTTAGTCTACAAATAAAACTTTCAAAAGCTCTTTATCAGCCGAAATAATTTTTAACTTCATTTTTACTTTCCCTTTATCATCGTAAACATTTACCAGTTTTTTCTTTTTATCATACACCCATTTGCAGTCAACAAAATAATGAATATCGGTTTCGCCTACTGCTAAAACTTTGCAAGTGCCATTTTTTTCAAAAGTAATATTTTGGCGGAAACGGCTTGGAGGAAAATTATAACCGCAAGGTCTGTACAGCTTCTCCTGATTGTTTTCCTTGTTTTCTTCATAAGAAGCGGCCCAGCATGCGAAAAGAGCTGCGGGAGGGCCTGAAGCCTTTTTTTGACCAAAAGCTGTTAAAGCCATAAAAAATGTGCTGATAAAGAATAGTTTTTTCATAATAATATAAATTAAAGTTAAGCTTTTTGTTTGAGATGCGTTAGTGTATAAATTGCATAAGGGTTTGTATTTCTTTAACAAATAAAAAAGCCTCTCCAATTTTCATTAGAGAGGCTTGTGTTTTTAATGGTCAATTCGAGTAAATTTTATACATCAGTATAAAATTGTATCGAGAACTTTCTATACCACTCCTCGATACGATTCTCCTATCGTCGAATCTGCTCGAAGTGACATCTTCCTATCGTCACATCTACTAGAATGACAATAGCTTATGAACCGCAGGCTTCACAATCTTCAGGATTGTCAAGACTGCAAGTTAACTGCGCTTGTTGCTCTTCAAAGGTTAGCACGTGCGCTTGGCCTCTGTCAACCAATAATTGATCTTCGTTCCCTAAAATCAAAGCGGGTTGTTGTAATGCATCCTGATCTACTGTAAACTTAATGGCATCGGCCGCAGCTTTTGTTCTTAAGTAATACATGCCTGTCTTCAATCCTTTTTTCCATGAATAGAAGTGAGCAGAACTCATCTTCGCAAAATTCGCATCTTGGATAAATAAATTCAATGATTGCGACTGATCAATATAAGCGCCACGATCGGCAGCCATATCAATAATGGTACGTTGTTTAATTTCCCAAACAGTTTTATATAGCTCTTTTATGTTTGCCGGAATTTCAGGAATGCCCTGAACCGAACCGTTAGCTGCAATGATCTTATTTTTTAAACCATCGTTCCAAATTCCTAATTTCACTAGGTCACGTAATAAATGTTTATTCACAACCACAAACTCACCGCTTAATACACGGCGTGTGTAAATGTTTGAAGTATATGGTTCGAAACATTCGTTGTTTCCTAAGATCTGAGATGTACTTGCAGTTGGCATTGGCGCTAACAATAAACTGTTGCGGATACCATACTTCATAATCTCTTCGCGCAATGTATCCCACTCCCAACGGGAGCTTGGTGTTACATTCCACATATCGTGCTGAAAAATCCCTTTTGATACCGGAGAACCCTGGTAACTTTCGTAAGGGCCTTCTAATTTTGCAAGATCTTTACTGGCAGTTAATGCAGCGTAATAAATTGTTTCGAATATTTCAGAATTTAATTTCTTAGCTTCTTCGCTTTCGAAAGGATAACGCATTAAAATAAACGCATCGGCTAAACCTTGCACTCCTAAACCAATTGGGCGGTGACGCATGTTTGAATTACGCGCTTCCGGAATTGGATAGTAATTGCGGTCGATGATCTTATTTAAGTTTTTTGTTGCCACATAAGTGATTTCAAATAAACGGTTGTGATCAAATGTGCCTGTTTTTTCATCCACAAAACGAGGAAGGGCAAGAGATGCTAAATTACAAACTGCCACTTCATCTTTACTTGTGTACTCAATAATTTCGGTACATAAGTTAGACGATTTTATAGTGCCTAAATTCTTTTGGTTCGATTTTGAATTAGCGGCATCCTTAAACAACATGTATGGATTTCCGGTTTCAATTTGTGCTTCGATAATGGCAGCCCATAATTCACGTGCTTTAATTTGCTTGCGGAATTTTCCTTCAGCTTCGTATTTTGTATATAAGGCTTCAAATTCTTCGCTGTGGCAATCGCTTAATCCCGGGCTTTCATTCGGACACATTAAACTCCAATCTCCTTCGGCTTCCACGCGCTTCATAAATAAATCAGGAATCCACAAGGCGGTAAACAAATCGCGTGCACGCATTTCTTCTTTACCATGATTTTTACGGATATCTAAGAAATCATAAATATCAGCGTGCCATGGCTCTAAATAAACCGCAATAGATCCTTTGCGCTTTCCTCCACCTTGGTCAACGTAACGGGCAGTTTCATTATAAACTTTTAGCATTGGAATAATTCCGTTGCTGGTGCCGTTAGTTCCTTTAATGTAAGATCCTGTAGCACGGATGTTGTGAATATTAATTCCAATACCTCCGGCGCTTTGTGAAATTTTTGCGCACATTTTTAATGTATCGTAAATGCCGTCAATGCTATCGTCTTTAACTTGTAATAAAAAGCATGAACTCATTTGCGGTTTAGGAGTACCGGCGTTAAATAAAGTTGGAGTAGCGTGTGTAAACCAACGCTCGCTCATTAAATGGTACGTTTTAATTGCCGATTCAATATCGTTTTTATGAATACCAACAGCTACGCGCATTAGCATGTGCTGCGGGCGTTCGGCCACCATACCGTTCATTTTTAAAAGATAAGAACGCTCCAAGGTTTTAAACCCAAAATAGTCATACCCAAAATCGCGATCATAAATAATAGATGAATCTAAAGTATGCGCATTTTCCATGATGATGTTATGCACATCTTCTGCAATTAAAGAAGCAGGTAATCCGTTTTTAGGATCTATATAATTATATAAAGCGTGTATGGTTTTAGAAAAACTTTTAATGGTGTTTTTATGCAAATTACTTACAGCAATTCTCGAGGCCAGTTGGGCGTAATCCGGGTGTCGGGAAGTTAAGCCTGCAGCTGTTTCAGCGGCAAGGTTATCTAATTCGCTGGTAGTAACGCCGTCGTAAACGCCATCAATTACTTTTTTTGCAACCTGCACCGGATCTACATGGTGAGGATCTAAGCCATAGCTTAATTTTTGTACTCGGGCAGTGATTTTGTCGAACTTCACTGTCTCGCGGGTGCCATCTCTTTTTAATACGAACATACGCCTTGGGGTTTTTAAATTAGTTAATTGAGAGTTTTTAATTTATTTTTTTGTTGATCGCATTCTATCCTTCTTATACGTAAATTGGGGTATGAGCGTTCAGTTTTTTTACATTTTTTGTTTTTGTTTCGTATTCACCAATTGAGAATACAATTTACATCACTTTTAGTCGTTTACTTTTTAAGTTCTTTTAACCTTTCAACAATTTAACGGTTAATAAAAATTTCCCTTTTTTAACATTTAGAGGGAGGATTCCCTTGCCGGAACTTTCATCCGGCTTTAAATCAGCTTTTAAAATTTGTTTTTAAGGGAAGATCTGCCTAAAAATCTTCGTCGAGTTTAAACACGTTGTTTTCCGCATCCTTGCCCATAACGCCGGCCTTTTGGTACTCTGCCACACGTTTTTCGAAGAAATTGGTTTTGCCCTGCAAGGAGATCATTTCCATAAAATCGAATGGATTTGAGGCATTGTAGAACTTGCTGCAGCCTAAGGATTGCAATAATCTATCTGCACAGAACTCGATGTATTGACACATCAGATCGGAGTTCATTCCTATTAATTTTACCGGAATGGCATCTACTACAAACTTCTTTTCAATACCCACGGCATCAATAATAATTTTAGTAACCTGCTCTTTAGGTAATTGATTTTTAACATATTGCGTGTAAATCATACAGGCAAAATCGCAATGTAAGCCTTCATCACGACTAATTAATTCGTTACTAAAGCTTAAGCCGGGCATTAAACCGCGTTTTTTAAGCCAGAAAATAGAACAGAAAGAGCCCGAGAAGAAAATTCCTTCCACGGCAGCAAAGGCTATCAGGCGCTCTGCAAAGGAACCGTTATTAATCCAACGAATGGCCCAATCGGCTTTTTCGCCTACGCAAGGCACTGTATCTACGGCGTGTAATAAATGGTCTTTTTCTACAGGATCTTTAATATAGGTATCTATTAATAAAGAATAGGTTTCGGAATGAATGTTCTCCATCATGATCTGAAAACCGTAAAAACAGCGGGCTTCAGGATATTGAACTTCGTTTAAAAAATTAATGGCCAAGTTTTCATTTACAATACCATCGCTGGCTGCAAAAAAGGCTAAAACATGCTTTATAAAATGACGTTCATTATCATTTAGCTTATTATTCCAGTCGGTCATATCAGAAGCAAGGTCAATTTCCTCGGCGGTCCAAAAACTGGCTTCTGCTTTTTTATAATATTCCCAAATATCTTTGTATTTGATTGGGAAGAGGACAAACCGGTCCTTATTTTCGACTAAAATTGGTTCTGTCATAGTTTAAACTCCTTAATTTTTTTATAAAATGTTGTTTGGTAATTTCCGCTTATGCAAATATTTAAAAAAAAGCGAGGTATTTGCGTTAAATGAATTAACAAGCCCTACCTAGTTTTAAACATATTGTGTTATGGCAAAATAGCCGAAAATTCTTAATTAGATTGATAACCAACGGGGTAATAAAAAACGACAAAAAATTTGAAAATTGTTTGCAGGATAAAAAAATCCTTTTACAGCTATAAGAAGCCTTTTATACCTTATTAACTTTTAATAGTTTTAAAATACCAGATTAAGCCCTGCCCTATAGGCAAAAAAAACAATAGTTTTGAAACTTTTATAAAGCATTTACGTTTAACTACTTAATAACACCCCTGAAATGCCTAATAATGAAATAATAGCCGGTTTGTTGAAAAATGACGGGAATATAAAAAAGCAGTTATTTGATACTTATTATGGAAAATTTGCTGCCATTGCATTACGTTACAGTAAAAATCAGGAACAAGGCACCGAGGTTTTTAATGCGGCCTTTAATAAATCGCTGCAATCACTTCAAAAACAAAAAAATAGTGCTAATTTAAAAATTAATGAATTTTTAGAGGGTGAATTTATAAGAGAAACGGTAGAGCACATAAAAAACATAAGAAGCGAATATTATGTTGCCAGCACGGTGTTTGCCAATAGCAAAAACAGTAAAAATTACGATCTTTTTGAGTCCCGCGAATTGGTGGATTTTAACTCTATTAATAACGAGGTTTTAATAAAAGCCTTGCAACAATTGGTGCCCTCTCAACGGCTGGTTTTTAACCTTCACGTTATTGAAAATTATACGTTAGAAGACACCACCCTTTTGCTGGAAGCCAGTGAGCAAACTGTTAAAAGTAATCTTGAAAAAGCACGCTATAACCTTCAAAAAAACATAGAAAAGATTTTAAAAGTATCGCAATATGAGCAGTCACTTTAATTACGAGATTGATGAGCGTAATTTACGCCTCAAATTAAGGGATATGGCACTTCCTCAAAAAGAAGAGGCGTGGATTCAGTTTGAAAATTTTTCGAACACGCATTACTCTGTTAACAAATCTGCCTCGCTGCCTTCCTTCAATTTTAATATTAACCGGGCACTTATTTTACCTTTTATTTTTGGAGGAATCATTATTTTATTCTCCTTACTGCTTTTTAATTTTATAAGTATAAAAAACGTTAAGCCTTCAGAACAAAATAAAGAACTGGCAAATAAAAATATAGAAGAAAAAAAGCCCTTGCCCGTTGTAATTCCCCAGGTAAAAAAAGAAACGGTTAAAGTAGATACTTCCGCGCAAAAAAAAGCGCTTAAGCCCGTAGAAACTCCTACTGTTGCCACTGAAATAATAAAACCTGCCCTTATTACCCCAAGCCCGGCTGCAAAACCGGTTATTGCTGACGAAAAACTTGAAAAATGGATTAGCACAGAGTCCGGTAAAATATATTCTTCGCCCAACATACAATCTAATGTTATTGGCAGTGTAAACGAGCATCAAAGTTATTCTGCACTAGAAGAAACCAATTATTTTATAAAGATTTCTTTTGGAAATGAAATCGGTTACATCCGCAAAAATTTTCTGAGAAAAAATAACGGCGAAAAATTAAAAGAGGCCAACCCAATTCCGGAAAAAAGATTTAAAAGAAGAAACCGTAAGGCCGAAACTTTAGAATCCATCCAAGCTCCGCTAAAAACTTCTTCAGGTGAGGAAAAAGAACCCGAGTTGAAGTAACATAACGTTATCTTAATAATCCTTTAATAATACGAATTTCACCAATTACAGGGCAAGGTCTGTCTATTTTATAAGCGTGCTTAAATTACATTTTAAAGCTTTCACCTAAAAAACGTGCCAATAACCATTTAACTTTAGTACCTTTAATGTAAGATTCATTATTATGAAATCAATAATTAAAACTCTGGCAATATTTACTTCTTTCTTTTTTTTAGTAAGTTGTAAAAAAGAAGGAGCTACTTATAACATATACGTTTACACCACCAGATACGACGAAGTTTCTACTATTTTCTTAAATCTAAACGATCAGCCCAAAGGCGAAATTCCCTACTTTGCGCAAAAACAATCTTTCGAAACTCTTGATTCATTAAAAGCCAAAGCTTTGGTATTACACTTAAACTACGGCAAATATCCTATTACCGCCCGAGACCGTTTTAATAATATTAAAGCCGACGGAAATTTAAAATTTAAACGCCGTAATACTGATCTTACTGCTATTATCGGTGAAATGTTGATTGCTACTAAAGACAAAGATATTATTATAGAGATTAACTATAAATAATTTCAGCGCATTTTTTTTAACAATGAAGGATATTAATTCCAAAGAAGATATTGAGCTTCTTATCCGAAACTTTTATAACACTCTTTTACAAATCAATGAAATGAAACCCCCTTTTGAAGGCCTGGATTTCGAAAAACATATTCCGCATATTGTTGCCTTTTGGGCCTTTGTACTGTTGGATGAAGAAGGATATAAAACAAACGTATTTGATAAACACATTAATCTGCCAATTAAACCACACATGTTTGATATTTGGTTAAAAACGTTTACTGATTCGGTAAATGAATTATACATAGGAGAAAAAGCAGACATGGCCAAACAGAGAGCAACCGTGCTTGCCTTTACATTTAAAAGTAAATGGGAAAAAATAAAAGAGTGATTTTAGTGCTTGAACATTTTACTCTTTTTATTCCTGGCAATTCTTTGCTCTTATTTTGATAGAAAAATGCCTATACCTATATTTACAATTATTAATAACTTATGGTAGAAGCTGCTGAATTTAAAAACACACTCGAGTTTGCAAAAACATTAGATGAACAGGATAATTTAAAATCCTTTCGAAAAAAATTTATATTTCCTCAGCATAAGGGAAAAGATGTAGTTTATTTTACAGGTAATTCGCTGGGACTTCAGCCAAAAACCACTTTGTTTAATATTCAACAAGAGTTACAGGACTGGGCACAATTTGGCGTAGAAGGCCATTTTCGTGCGCAAAATCCCTGGATGTCTTATCACGAACTTCTAACAGATAAAATGGCGGCTATTGTTGGTGCGTTACCGGCTGAAACCGTTATGATGAATCAGCTTACGGTTAATCTGCATTTACTTATGGTTTCTTTTTACAGACCCACAAAAACTCGTTATAAAATTTTATGTGAAGCAAAAGCTTTTCCAAGCGATCAATATGCCTTACAATCTCAGGTAAAATTTCATGGCTTTAAAATGGATGATGCCATTATTGAAATTCATCCGCGCGAAGGCGAATATGCCATTAATGAAAATGATATTTTTGAAGCGATTGAAAAACACAAAGATTCGTTAGCCTTAATTATGATTGGTGGCGTTAATTTTTTCAGCGGACAAGTTTTTGATATGAAAGCCATTACTGAAGCCGGACATAAAGCAGGGGCCCTTGTTGGCTTTGATCTGGCGCATGCTGCCGGAAATTTAAAACTGGAATTACACAACTGGAATGTTGATTTTGCGGCTTGGTGCAGTTATAAATACCTGAACAGCGGACCCGGTGGTGTTGGAGGCGCTTTTGTGCATGAAAAACATTTGGCAAATACCGAATTGCCGATGTTTGCCGGCTGGTGGGGACATGATAAACAAACTCGCTTTTTAATGGATAAAACCTTTATTCCCATGAAAACCGCCGAACGCTGGCAAGTAAGTAACGCCCCCATTTTCAGTATGGCTGCCTGTAAAGCAAGTTTGGATATTTTTGCCGAAGCGGGAATGGATGCCTTAATAGAAAAAAGCAATAAACTTACGAAGTATCTGGAATTTATGATCGGTGAAATAAATAAAGAAAAAAATAATTGCCTTCACATTATAACTCCTTCAAAAAACAGAGGTTGTCAAATTTCAATTGTTGCACATGGTTATGGCAAGCCCTTATTTCATAAACTTATTGAAAACGGAGTGGTTCCCGATTGGCGCGAACCAAATGTTATAAGATGCGCACCCGTGCCTCTTTATAATTCTTTTGAAGATATTTATTGGTTTAAAGATGTTTTAAGCCCTCTTTTATAAGCGAAAGCAATCATAATTTATTATATTTGAAAATTCGTTCCCTCAATGAACACAATTATATGCTCCATAAACTGGTAATTTTATTTATCGTTTCTCGCCTTCTGTTCATTGATTGTTTTTCGCAGCCGTCGCAATCGGCTGTAATAGACCGCGTTAACACTAAAGATCTGAATAATTCTTTTGTGAGTGCTCTTTTTCAGGACCAAAAAGGCTATTTGTGGGTAGGAACCGTTGCGGGCCTTAACCGCTACAACGGTTACGATTTTATAAAATACCGTAGCATAGGAAAAGACAGTACATCGCTTAGTCATCCGGCAATAACGTGCATGCAGCAATTAGATGCCGACCGTATTTTAATTGGCACCCGAAGCGGGCTTAATATTTACAGTTATAGTTCCAATAATTTTTTACGTGTAAAACTTGCCGATACTTCCATTAATTTTAAAAAGAGGCGGAATATTAACAGCATGGTACTTAACTCAGCCGGGTACAAGGTTATAGGAACCGCGGATGGGATTTTACTTTTTGATAACGTTAAAAATTCTTTGGAAACTATTTCGAATAAGAACGAAACCTTTTTAGCCGGTTGGACTATTCAGGCCATGTGTTTTGACCGCTTGGGCAATCTTTGGGCTGCAGGTAAAAAAAATGAAAACGGTACATTTAGCACACGCGTATTCAAATGCAGCCTTTCACAAAAAACCGCAGTAGAAATTACACCTATTAAAGGGGGCGGTAACGGGCACGTGGGCATTTCTGAAGATTATCTTGGTAATATTTGGGTAGCAACTGATAACGGCTTGTTAAATATCAATCCGGCAACATTTGAACAAAATTATTATAAAGCCCCGGAAGGTTTCTATTCCAACATTTCTTACACGCATACTAAAGATAATATCATTTGGCAATGTTACTGGAGTTTTGGTTTAACAGCCTTTGATATTGATAAGAAAGAATTTAAAATTTACAGAAACGATCCGGGTAATGAAAAATCGTTAATGAGCAACAAATGCTGGGCTCTGCACAAAGACGAAAACGATATTTTATGGATCGGATCGGATATAGGCTTGCAAAAAATAACCAGCAGCCGTCCAAGCATGGAAATTGTTAAGCGTAATTATCAGAATCCTAAAAACTCTTTTCCGGGAAATCGCATTTCAGCCGTGCTGCCAAGTCGCGCTCACAACAATTTGTCTTTTGTAGGAATAGACGGTGAGGGTTTTTCGGTATATGATCGTTTAAATAAAATGGCGGTTAACTTTGGCCCCAATGCTGCTAATAAAAATGAAGAGCGTTTTGTTAATCACTTTCTGGAAGATTCGGCGGGAGATGTTTATGTTGCCGGCCAAAATCATTTTCATAAAATTTCGTTTTCAGGAAACACCCCTTGGGTAAAAAGTTTTTTGAATAATCAAGAGCATTACGCAAATAACATCATTGAAGATCCTAATAATAAAAACCTACTGTGGATTGGAGGAATTGGCGAAATATTTTCATTTAATAAAACAAGCCAGCAATTTGAATTTATAAAACAGCCGGGTAATATTGCGGGTTTATTTCATACCAGTTTTATTTATAAAGATGTATTGTATTTTACTTTTTCTAACGGAATGATAAGTTACAACACCGTTACAAAGCATGTGGTAAATATTAAACTACCCGATGTTGGTAATTTAACCAATGCCTTAATAATTAATGATAATGATATCTTGTTCTCTTCGCAATATTTAGGCTTGATCAAATACCATCCCTTAACGGCAAAATACGAAATAATGTACCGGCAAAGCGACCAGTTTTTTCCGGAAATACATGACATGGTTTATTATCGAAATGTAGTATGGATGGCTACCGGAAATGGATTAATTCGATGGAATCCCACCACCAATGAATATTCAGAAATTACCACCGATGATGGTTTGCCTTCCGAAACTGTACATGAAATAAATATACTTGAAGGTTATTTTTATATTGCCACACAAAACGGACTCGCAATTTTTAATCCCGACTTTCAGGTTTCTCACTTCATCATTCCAAAAATAGAGGTAACAAGTATTGTGGGAAGCGGAAATTCTTTTATCCGCCAAAATTTAATAAATGAGCGGGAAATAATTTTGGAAGAATATCAAAATTCTTTTCAGGTAAATTTTACGCTCTTTGATTTTAACATGCCCGAAAAAAATACTTTTAAGTTTAAAATGATTCCTTTGGATAAAGAGTGGCGCAATGTTGGCAACCGCCACACCGTTTATTTTAACGATCTTCCGTACGGCACTTATACTTTTGAACTAATGGGCGCAAATGCCGATAACACTTGGTCTTCCGAACCTTTTAGGGTAACCGTAAAAATTATTCCTCCATTTTACAAATCAAACTGGTTCTATTATTTTTCGGTTTCGCTCGCCATTTTTATGGGAATTGTATTTGTTGTTTTACGATTTAAATCCAATAAACGAAAACAAAAAAGGTTAGAAGAAATTATAATGCAGCGCACAGCTGAAATTCAGGAAAAACGCGCCGAATTAATGGACAGCATCTCGTATGCCGAACGTATTCAAAAAGCTATTTTTGTTGGAGAAGATGTGCTAAACATAAATCTTCCGCAAAGTTTTATTTTATACAAACCTAAAGATAAAGTCAGCGGAGATTTTTATTGGATTGGCAAGTATAAAGATATTTTAATTGTTTTTGCGGGCGATTGCACCGGACATGGGGTTCCCGGAGCAATGCTCAGCATTGTAGGCACTTCGCTGCTAAATAAAATTGTATACGAAGAGCATATTTATTTGCCTGGAGAAATTCTTACGCGCTTAAATTATTTATTTTATAATCAGCTTAATTTAAAGGAAACTAATTTGCGCGATGGAATGGATGCATGCCTTTTAAGTATTAATACCGTAAACAAAACCGCGCATTTTGCCGCAGCTAAAAACGATTGCTGTTATATAAAAGATAACGAATTGGTAGAATTAAAAGCGCAACGAAATTCCATTGGTGAAAACGACAACATTACTTTTACAACTCAAACCATAGACTATGAAGAAGGCCGTTGTTTTTATTTATACAGCGACGGAGTTAAAGATCAGTTCGGCGGGCCGAAACAAAAGAAGCTTTCTTCCAAACGCTTTAAGCAAATTCTTCAGAAAGCCTCTTCATTACCAATAGATGAACAATGCACTTTTATCCTTGAACTGGTTAACAGCTGGAAAGCGGGCCTCCCGCAAACCGATGATATAATGGTTGTAGGGCTTCAGTTTTAATTTAGCTGACTGGTTTCGTTCGCTAAATTTTGCATTTTTTGAATGTCCATTTTAATACTGCCAATTATAATGTTAGCCTGCGCACGCAAAATAATGTGATTTTTATCGTCGCTGATCCACACATTTAAATCTTCCTCTTTTTTAAACACACGCCCTTTTTGTACAATAGGCCTGAATAATAAAGTGTTGAATTTTCCTATATCGGTTTTTATTTCTTCTCTGCCAATAAATTTTATTTTTAAAGGCCAGATTTCTTTATCCAAAAAACAATTTAAAGTAAAGATATCGCCTTCTTTGGCATTGCTTAAATCAAGGTTACGAGCCGAATAAAACGCGCTTACCATATCCTGTATTCCGTTTGGAACATCAAACTTTTCGCCATTACCAATATCTACTTTTTTGGTATAATGATTGAAGGCATAATCTTGGCTGAATTTTACACCACCCTCATCCACCCGTCTTACAAATAACCAAGGAAGCAATGCATCTTTATCCAAATAGGTTTCATAACGGTCGCGTACTTTGTAAAACCAATCGGCACTTCCGGTAGTAAAACCACTACCTACAATGTGATACACTTTTCTGCCGCTCACATCAATTAAATCAGGTTTAACTTCTAAAACAGCCTGACCTGCATTTAACGCGCCATAATGTAAACGATAGGTTAAAACCTCGCCTTCCTTAAAAGCAATATTTGTTTTATTTGGAAGCGGCTGATTAAACTGTTCTTTAGAATTAATACTTTCTGTAATAGCAGAAGTTCTTTCTGACATATACCCGGCGGAACATATTGCAACAACCCCAATAAGTGCAGCGGATTTAATAGCAATATTTTTTATTTTCATTTCTTTTCTGTTTGGGTTAGTATTGGTTATACTCAAAGCGCATGCCAAAAGTTACAATCCCCAGGTTTAAAATTTGTTAATTAGATTCATCAGTTCACCCCGCTTCTCCGTCAGAGAAAAGAATGCCGCGTTTTTTTTAACAGCTCTTAACATACTTATTGTTTTTAATAAAAAAGGGTAAAAATACAAGCAAAACCAACCACACAATGCTAATATCAAACAAACAAACAAAGGCATAAAAATATTTGGTGAAAAATAATAGACCGCGTAAAACCAAATGATATAGTTAAGCCATAAAATAACCATTCCCGCTCCAAGCGCTACGGAGGCAAAAAATTCTACCTTTTTTTTAACTGATTTTTTTGCGATTAATTCTGTAGCCTTATAGGCGGCATAATTCCCCATTAATCCCACAATAAATAAGGGAAATCCGGCAATTACCCCCAGCAAACGCAAAAACACATTTACAGGAGTAACTACTTTATTTTGATTAGGATTTAAAAGCCAGTCGCGCAATTTATTTTTCTTAACTTCTTTAAAATATAAAGCAGCTTTCTCTTTAAATTCATCAAGAATAACTTTATTTTCAATTTCGGCGAGGTTTACTTTTTCGGTAATTTGTTTGGTAACCTCGTAATCATGCTTAAGATTTTTATAATCCAAACCCTGGCTTTTCAGCATGTCTTTTTTGCAAAGATGTTCCACCTGCAAAACCACCTCGTCATACTCTTTATTATTAATGTGGGTTATCAACTCCTTCATTCTGGGCTCCAGATCGTGTAAAAAGAGATTATTGGTTTTTGCAGGGTTATTTTTATAGGCCTCTATATAGTCTTTTACATAAATAGGTTCTCCAATGTTATAATACACAGTGCTTCTGAATTTATTAGCCTCGCTGTAATTAATCCCAACAGGAATTACGGTAAGCCTGTCGTCATTCAAAAATTCGTAGGCACCAAAAACCATGCGGCAGACACCTTTTTTAAGGGGACGCAATCGTCTTTCCTGCACACAAAGCCCTTCTGCAAAAATGATAATTTTACCGTTGCGCTTAAGTAAGCTGTTAACCCTTCGGTAAGCCTCATCGTTCTTTTTTAACCCCTCTTTTCCTCCATCCTGAAGGCGAAAAATTGGCACTACACCAATCTGCTCCAGCAACCACGAAGCAATGCCCGGCTTAAACGCATCGCCTCTGGCAAGGTAACTCACTCTGGCCGGATAGGTTACATAGGTAAAAAGAATAGGGTCGGCAAACGCGTTAGGATGATTCATGGCAATAATAACCGGTCCTTTTTTAAGGATATGATGAACATTAGTGCCTCCAATCCTTTTATAAAAAATGGGCATTATAAAGGTGGTAAGATATCGTATAATGTGCCAAAGCATAATTCCTAAAAATATGGCTAAAATTAACCCTTATTTTTATATTTTTTTTTAACATGTTGTTAGTAAAATTTATCAAACTTTATAGCCCTCAATCCCTAACAATTCACTATATTTAAAGGATATTAAATAAAAAAGAGAAGGAAATAATTATGTCAGAGATTTCAGCAGAAAAAGAGAATTACGGAGCGGATAATATTCAGGTTTTAGAAGGTTTGGAAGCGGTAAGAAAACGCCCTTCCATGTACATTGGCGACACGGGTTTTAAAGGCCTGCACCATTTAGTGTATGAAGTTATTGATAATTCAATTGATGAAGCACTTGCAGGGCATTGCAAAAAAATAACGGTATCTATTTTAGAAGGCAATTCAATTCGTGTAAAAGATGATGGCCGCGGTATTCCCACTTCCATTCATCCTAAATTAGGCGTAAGTGCTTTAGAAGTAGTTATGACGGTACTTCACGCCGGCGGAAAATTTGACAAAGATACTTACAAGGTTTCCGGTGGATTACACGGTGTAGGGGTAAGTTGCGTTAATGCGCTTTCTACTCATTTAAAAGCCGAAGTGCACCGCGACGGTAAAATTACCACGCAGGAATTTAATATCGGCAAGCCCATGTATCCGGCAAAAGAAACCGGCGTTACAAGCGAGCGCGGAACCATTGTTACTTTTACGCCCGATGCAAGTATTTTTACTGTTCACGAATACAATTATACAACACTTGCTAACCGTATCCGCGAGCTTTCATTTTTAAATAAAGGAATTACCATTACCCTGATTGATGAACGTCAATTGGATGAAAACAACCAACCATTAACTGAAACTTTTTTTAGCGAAGGCGGCTTACGCGAGTTTGTGCTTTATTTAGATAACGCCAAAGAAAAATTGATTGAGGAGCCTATTTATATCGAAAATGATAAAGGTGCCATTCCTGTTGAAGTGGCCATGATGTATAACAATTCATACAGCGAAAATATTCAAAGTTACGTTAACAATATTAATACACACGAAGGAGGCACTCACTTAGCCGGCTTCCGCAGAGGTTTAACGCGCACTCTTAAAAGTTATGCCGATAAAAACGGACTATTACAAAAAGTAAAATTTGAGATTAATGGTGATGATTTCCGCGAGGGATTAACCGCTGTTATTTCAGTAAAAGTTCAGGAGCCGCAATTTGAAGGTCAGACCAAAGGTAAGTTAGGAAATAACGAAGCCATTGGAGCAGTTGATCAGGCCATCAGCGAAGCACTTCAAAATTATCTGGAAGAGCATCCTAAACAGGCGCGCACCATTGTAGATAAAGTTATTTTAGCAGCCACCGCTCGTCACGCAGCCCGTAAGGCCCGCGAAATGGTTCAGCGCAAAAGCGTTATGAACGGTTCGGGATTACCCGGAAAATTAGCGGATTGCGCAAGCGGAGATCCTTTAGCTTGCGAACTATTTTTAGTTGAGGGTGATTCTGCCGGAGGAACAGCGAAGCAAGGCCGTAACCGTGAGTTTCAGGCAATTTTACCTTTAAGAGGTAAGATTTTAAATGTTGAAAAAGCATTGGAATACAGAATTTACGAAAACGAAGAGATAAAAAATATTTTTACCGCTCTGGGTGTTTTTCGCGGAACTAAAGAAGATGAGCGCGCATTGAACCTTGATAAATTACGCTATCATAAAATTGTGATTATGTGTGATGCTGATGTGGATGGCTCGCACATTACCACGCTTATTCTTACCTTTTTCTTCCGCCACATGAAAGAGTTAGTGGATAAAGGACATGTTTACATTGCCTCTCCTCCGCTTTATTTAGTAAAAAAAGGAAAAGAATCAAGGTATTGCTGGAACGAAGAAGACCGCGCCCTTGCAATTAAAGAAATTGGCGGCGAAAAAGCCGACACTGTAAACGTACAGCGTTATAAGGGTTTAGGTGAGATGAATGCCGAACAATTGTGGGAAACAACTTTAGATCCAAGCAAACGTACCTTACGCCAAGTGAATATTGATAGTGCTGCCGAAGCCGATCGTGTATTCAGTATGCTTATGGGAGATGAAGTTCCGCCACGCCGTGAATTCATTGAAAAAAACGCGAAGTATGCGAAGATCGACGCTTAAATAAAAAGAAGATTCTGGTGTTATTAGTCGAACAACATTCACTATTATTATGCCGGCATAGTATTTTAAAATTAATGTATTTTTTAATTTACAGCTTTCCTTAATGGATAATTTAAAAATTCTATTCGCCGTTTTAATTTTAATTTTTTTTTCAGCCTGTGGGGCATTAAAAGATACCGCCAACGATGGTCTTCCTGAAGGCAAATACAACTCTAAGTTATTTAAGTCTAAAAAAGTTTATGTAACAAACAGTGGAGATTCACTAATTGTTTATAACCTTCAAAACGTAAATAAGAACCATCAAATTGATACAAACAACTATTCACTTAAGATTTTTCCCTCGCACTCAAAAGAGAAAATAGAATCGCATACTTTTAACGCCACCACTTTTGATTTCGACGCCCTAGCTATTCCTTTTAAATACCGCCCTTTAACAAATTCACTTCCGCAACAATTTACAACCAGCTTAAACGGCGCGGTTTATTTTGGCTTCAGAAACGATAATTACCAATTAAAATACGAAAATAATTATTTTAATTATCACCGCAGAGAAACCCGTCATTATGGGATTTCTGTTGGAGGTTTTGCGGGATTTGGTTCATCCCCCGTAAATACCTGGGTTACAAGCAATAACATTAAGTTGGACTACGAAGGAGTGGTTTTTACTAAAGGAATCGCAGTTATTATGGCCATTGGCAAATTCACTTCCGGCTTTGCTATTGGATGGGACAATCTACTTGATAAAAACAAGCAACATTGGATTTACGAAAATAAACCTTGGTTTGGATTAGTATTTGGACTTAACCTAAATTAAAAAATAGCCAATGATTTCAGAAGCAAAAACACCCGACGAATATTTTGATTCGTTACCTGATGACAGGAAAGAGGCGATGAACGAACTTCGTAAACAAATTAAAAAAAATTTACCGAAAGGTTTTAGAGAAACCATGGGTTATGGAATGGTTGGCTACGTTGTTCCACATTCTAAATACCCTAACGGTTACCACTGTGATCCCAAATTGCCTTTACCGTTTTTGAGTTTGGCTTCGCAAAAAAATTTTATTGCCGTTTATCACATGGGTTTGTATGCCGATCAAAAATTATTGAAATGGTTTACCGAAGAATATCCTAAACATTCTTCCAAAAAATTAGATATGGGGAAATCCTGTCTCCGTTTCAAAAAGCCTGCAGATATTCCCTTTAAATTCATCGGTGAGTTGGCCTCAAAAATGTCTCCGGATGATTGGATTGATGTCTACGAAAAAGCCTTCCGTCAAAAAAAATAAATCTGTTTGCTGCAAAACAAAACCATATTTTTTTCGACCCTTGATTGGGGCCTTGGCCATGCAACCCGATGCGTTCCTATAATTAGAGATCTCCAAGAAAATAACAAAATAATCATCGGAATTACACCTCTCACTAAAACCATTTTTGAAGAAGAATTTCCCGAGCTTGAAAAAATAAATATTCCCCCTTACAACATTACTTATTCATCTTTTCTTCCTTTATGGTTTAAGTTAATGCTGCAATGGCCAAAAATTTCTACGGCACTAAAAACAGAAAATAAACTGTTTTCCGAAATTATTAAAACACATAAAATAAATTATGTAATCAGCGATAACCGTTTGGGCTTGTTTTCTAAAAATGTTCATTCGGTGCTTATCACGCATCAGCTGTTTTTAAAAAGTCCCTTTGCAAACAGACTCGCACAAAGCATCAATAAAAAATACATTCAAAATTTTAATGAAGTATGGGTTCCTGATTTTGAATCTGAAGAAAAATCACTTAGCGGAGACTTATCGCACGGAAAGCATTTTCATCCAAACGTAAAATACATAGGGCCGCAAAGCCGTTTAAATAAAACAAAGACGCAAAAAAAATACGATTATTTGTTTCTTCTTTCGGGGCCGGAACCTCAGCAAACTATTTTAAAAAATAAATTAATAAAGCTTGCTGAAAATAATTCTACGCTTAAGTTTGCTCTGATCTCGCCTCGCCCAACAATAAAAGAAACTAAAAACATTGAAACCTTTTTTTGTCCTGATAAAATAAAAATTGGCGAACTCCTTGCGCAAAGTGAGGTTATTTTCTGCCGCAGCGGCTATAGTAGCTTAATGGATCTTCACGCGTTGAATAAAAAAAACATCATTTTAATTCCTACTCCGGGCCAAACCGAACAGGAATATCTGGCAGAATATTGGAGCAAAAAATTCGGGTCTAAAACACTTCCCCAAAATAAAATAAGTACATTCAATTTTTAAATAAATTTTTATGATCAAAAATACTATCATCGGCTTTTTAGCTTTCGCGCTACTTTTTATTCTAACTTCAAATAAAATTACAGAAGACTCTGAGTATTTTATTGTGCATTATTCCTTAGGGAAAAACTGGAATAAAAAATTGGATTTTGACAAGCAACAGTACTCCGCCTCACACTCTAAATTTTTAACTTTTTTAAAAAAGAAAGGTGTTGTCATTTTCGGAATGCGTTATTCCGATAAGGGAATAATTTGCCTGAAGGCAAAAGATCTTGAAAGCGCTAAATTACTTGTGCAAACAGACACAGCGGTAATAAAAGAAATTTTTAAAACCGATGTACAAAAAGCGGATATTTTTTACGATGGCTGTGTAAACGCGCAACCTGATACGGCTTATAAAAAAGTTACAGGCATTGGCGGAATTTTTTTTAAAGCACAAAATGTAAAAACTTTAAATGAATGGTATTATAAAAATTTAGGACTTGTTCCTAACGAGTCGGGAAGTCTTTTTGAATTCCGAAAATCAAGTGACCCTAATGAAAAAGGTTATTTACAATGGAGTCCGTTTAATGAAAAAACAAAATATTTTGAACCTTCACAAAAACAATTTATGATCAATTATCGTGTTCAGAATCTCGAAAAATTAAAAACAGAATTAGAAAAAAACGGCGTGCAGGTATTGGACAAAATAGATGTTTATGAATACGGTAAATTTCTTCACATCATGGACCCTGAAGGAAATAAAATTGAACTTTGGGAAACGGTAGACACGGATTTTACCCGCATGTACGAAGGAAAAACCACAAAGTAATTCCTAAACATTTTTTTTAAAACTCATGCACGCCCTGAACTGTGGTATACTTCATGGTATATTTTACACCCGGGTTAATGTATTTATAGGCACTGTGGCTCATTAAAGCAGCTTCGTGAAAGCCGCACAAAATTAATTTCAGTTTATTTTTATAGGTATTAATATCGCCAATGGCATACACTCCCAAAATATTGGTACTGTAATCATCCGTATTTACTTCAATGGCATGTTTATCTAAATTCAATCCCCATTTTTCAATAGGTCCTAATTTAGGACTCAAACCAAACAAAGGAATCAAATGATCTGCGGCAACACTCACTTTTTCTTTAGTTTTAATATTCATTACATCCACACTTTGTAACTGATCGTTACCATGCACCGCATCAAGCGTAGAATTTAATTCAAGTTTTATCTTTCCTTCTTCGGCCAGTTTCATTACCTTACTTACACTATCGGGGGCTCCTCTGAAACTTTCGCTCCGGTGCACCAATGTTAACTCGCTGCAAACTTCACTTAAAAAAATAGCCCAATCCAGGGCACTATCTCCGCCCCCGGCAATTACCATTTTTTGCCCGCGGTATTTTTCCGGATCTAATATCATGTAATTAATACCTTTTCCGTTCTCAAATTTTTCAAGTCCGCTTACTTCCGGTTTTCTTGGTTCAAAGCATCCTAATCCGCCTGCTATTACCACCACTTTTGCATGAATCTCCGTATGCATATTGGTTGTTAAAACAAAATCGCATTCGCCCCGCTTTTGCAGAGTTTCAATACGCTCGCCAAAAGTAAAGGTTGGATGAAAAGGCTCAGCCTGCTTTAGCAAATTATCTATCAATTCATGCGCCAGCACTGATGGAAAGCCCGGTATATCATAAATTGGTTTTTTTGGGTATATTTCAGTTAATTGGCCGCCTGCTTGGGGTAAATAATCCACAAGATGGCAACGCATTTTTAACAAGCCCGCTTCAAATACAGCAAATAAACCAACAGGGCCTGCGCCTATAATTACAATATCAGTTTCGATCATAATTTTGGCAAAAATAGGTTTTTTAAGGCATTTATTATTAAAGATGATAAAATTGTTGTATTTTTATCATTCAAAACAATTAAAGAAAAAACATGAAAAAATCATTACTTACAATTTTTGGGACTTTTGCCGTTGGTGCGGTTATGGCACAAACGCCAAGCCCAAGTTGGACTATTTCACAAAATTCCAATTTTCCTATTCCAACAGCAGGAACGCGTTTTTTAGATGCGGTTAGTCCTAACGTAGTTTGGGGTATTGGTTATGATGGTGCTACCCCGAGCAGAAATTATAACTATTTTACAAGAACTATTAATGGCGGCACTACTTTTAATGGAGGTGTTGTTTTTACAAGCACTTCTAATCCAAGCGTGGGTGATACAAATACATGGGTGCTTGCCAATTTAGATGCTATTGACGCGAATACCGCTTGGGTAAGTGCTTACAAAAAGTCCACACAAACACAAGGTGCCGTTTTTAGAACCACCAACGGTGGTGTTAACTGGTTAAATATGAACGCGCCGGGCATGTACACGAATACTGCCGCGTTTACCAATATTGTAGCTTTTGTTACTCCATCCGTAGGTATAACCATGGGCGACCCTAACGGAACAGGAAATGAATTTGAAATCTGGCGCACCATTGACGGAGGCAACTCTTGGACAAAAATTCCGGGAGCGTCTATTCCTAACCCTCTTGCCGGCGAATTTGGTTTGGTGAATGTATATTGTAAACAAGGTTCCTCAAACATTTGGTTTGGAACCAACGAAGGAAGAATTTACTATTCTAACGACGCGGGTTTAACCTGGAATGTTAGTGCCGCAGGGCCTGCAGGAGCAAGCGTTAATAATATAGCCTTTACAGACCCTAATAACGGAGTTGCTTATGTGTATAATGGAACTACATTTGAAATGTATAACACCACTAACGGCGGGCAAACATGGGCTCAAATTACAGTAGTTAGCCCTAATGTAGGAAAAAATGATCTTAACGTAGTGCCAAATACCAATTACTTTGTTTCGGCCGGTGCAGGAACAGGTAATCAAATCCTTTCTTACTCTACTGATAATGGCGTAAACTGGACAGATTGGGGAAGTGTTGGTATTCAGTATTTAAACATTGATTTTGCAGACGGAAACAGCGGCTGGGCAGGTTCATTCAGCACAACTACAGCTTCTATTGGTGGCATGTGGAAATACAGCGACGTAACTTTAACTTCACCAACTCCGCCAACATCTAATTTCAGTCTTCCCGCAAACTTATGTTTAAACGGATCTTCAGCAACTGTAACTCCTGTTAATTCTTCAACAGGTACAGGCCCTTTAACCTATTCTTTTTCATCTAGCCCAAATAACGTAGCTTTTGCTACCTCCACTTCAAGTGCTCCTGTTATTACATTTACAGCTAATGGAACATATACTATAACTCTTGCTGTAACTAATTCTATCAGCAGCAATTCATCTAGTCAGATCATTAATGTATTAACATGTACATCACCATCCGTTTCATTCTCGTCTCCTACAGGAACTTTATGTAACAACGTGGCTATAAACTTTACCAATACAACAACAGGGAATCCTACGCCAACTTATTCATGGTCTACCAGTCCTGCGGCTAACGTTACCATCAGCCCTAATTCTACATCTACAAATGCTTCTATTACGTTTTCTGCGCCCGGCATTTATTCTGTAACTTTAGTGGCCACAAATGCTAATGGCACATCTTCTTTAACTCAAACAGTTAACATTGCAAATTGTTCACCTACCGCTAACTTTTTACTAGGAACACTTACCTGTACTAATTCGGCAATTACAATGACAAACACTTCTTTTGGAGGAGCTACTTCCTATTCCTGGAGCGCTTCGCCTTCTGTAGGGTCTATCAGTCCAAATGCTGCAGCTATTAGTCCTACTATTACTTTTGTTAATGCCGGAACTTATACAATTACTTTAAAAGCTACTAACGGTTCGGGTACAAGTATTGCAACTAAAACCATTGTTGTTTCAACTTGTGTGGGTATAAATGAGAATTCAATTTTCGCTAATAACGTTCATGTTTTCCCTAACCCTGCAAAGGAAATGTTAAACATCGAAGTTTCTTCTTCAGATAATTATTCAGTTGTTTTAACTAACCTAATTGGCAAAGTTATTTTAACCGATAAATCTTCTAAAGATAAAATGAATATTAACCTTAGCGGCATAGCTCCGGGAGTTTACTTCCTTACTATCGATTCTAAAGGTCAAAAAACCACAAAGAAAATTATAGTTGAATAATTTAGAACTTCTTTATTTAAAAGCCGTCTATAAAAAGACGGCTTTTTTTATTTATATACATTAAGATTTTAATGTTTTACTTTTACTTAAATTTTACACCACATGAAAATTGTTTTTATGGGAACACCGGAATTTGCAGTTCCCTGCCTTGATATTTTAATTAAAAATAATTACAACATAGTAGGTGTTGTTACGGTGGCCGATAAAGCCGCGGGGCGTGGCAGGCAATTACAACAATCGGCGGTAAAAAAATATGCAATAGAAAAAGGCCTTACTGTTTTGCAACCCGAAAAATTAAAAGACCCGCATTTTATTTGGGAACTTAAAAAACTAAATGCCGATTTACAAATTGTGGTGGCTTTTAGAATGCTGCCCGAAGAAGTATGGAACATGCCTCCAATGGGAACCTATAATCTGCACGGCTCCTTACTTCCAAAGTACAGAGGCGCGGCACCCATTAATTGGGCTATTATAAACGGTGAAAAAGAGAGCGGCGTTACTACCTTTAAACTCCAACATCAAATAGATACCGGCAATATTGTATTTAGTGAAAGCGTTCCGATAACCGAAACCACCACCGCCGGCCAACTGCACGATTTATTAATGATAAAAGGCGCATCGCTTATACTAAAAACAGTTAAAGAAATTGAACGCAAGAATACCCAAGGAAAACCAATACAGTTTATAAAACAAAATGATGAAACAGCAACTCACGCCCCTAAAATATTTAAAGACACCTGCAAAATCAATTGGAACAACACATCCAATAACATCTATAATTTAATTCGGGGGCTTTCGCCTTATCCCGGCGCATTCACGGAAATAATTCAAAACCAAAAATCCTTGATGCTGAAGGTCATTTCTGCCACAAAAGAATTGGGCGAAAGTTTGCACACTAACGGTTGGCTGATTACCGACAACAAAACTTTTTTAAAAGTAAAATGCGCAAACGGTTTTATACACTTAACCGAATTACAGTTGGAAGGAAAAAAAAGAATGACTGTGCAGGAATTTCTAAGAGGATTTACAATACAAGAAAACGATTATTTAAAATAATCATATAATTTTAAAAGAGGCCCTTGATAGAATCCCTATAAATGAATTCCGGTTTTTTCTCAAAGCTTTGCTGCCAGTATAATACAGCCTTAACAAGCCCTAAGAACCTCTCACAGAGCATAATATAGCGCTAATTTATTAACAATAGCCCTATTTATCAACAAAATAAGGCCTTTTGAAGCCACAACGCTTTACTAATAAGGTTTTACATATATATTTGTTTTGTAATAAATTATTTAATCGTTTAACCCTTAAAAAAAACAAAATGAACAAATCAGAATTAATCGAAGCAATTGCTTCAGGCGCTAAATTAACCAAAGCCGATGCCGGCCGTGCATTAGACGCTACCATCGAATCAATCCACAAAGCTTTAAAAAAAGGCGATCGTATTGGTTTAGTAGGTTTCGGTTCTTTTTCGGTAGCTAAACGTGCCGCACGTACAGGCCGTAATCCTCAAACAGGAAAAGAAATTAAAATTGCCGCTAAAAAAGTGGTAAAATTTAAGGCCGGTGCCGATTTAGCCGGTTCGGTTAACAAAGGAAAATAATTGTAACCACAATTAATAAAAAGCTGTCTCGCAAGGGGCGGCTTTTTTTTTGCAAAAAATTTTGGCTTTATTTAAATAAATTTATGTTGCTTATAATCAACCTGAATGTTAGCATTTTATATCTTATTTGTTAAATTATTGCTTTGCATTAATCTTTTTTATATTTTAGCCTTCTATTAAACTTAAATAACAATAAACCAAATAACATGAAAAAACAACTACTATTAGGTTCGGCATTATTGGCAGCAATAACAGCCTTCCCTCAGGATGCTGCAAAAGTAAATAAGCCAATTGGGACGGTTAATTTACCTGCAAGATTGCACCAAAAACATCTTATGGAGAACAACCTTAAAGAAGCTCCCGCAACAAACCTTAACCCCAGCACCGCGCCTTCGCAAGCTAAAACCGCATCTGCCGCTATTTCAAAAGGTGGATGGAGCATTATCGGTGGGTCCAGAAACGCTTACGGCATGCTTGTTAGCGGATCTAAGCCTTTACAGTACAATGCTGCTTTAAACGCTGTTTCTTTTGTGCACAGGGTTAGCGGTACTTACGCCCCTCAACCGGCAAATAATTCTGGCGGTATTATGATGGATTATTCTACTAATTGGTTTTCAGCACCATGGGATAGTACTTGTTTATGGTCTGACGGAACTAACCTCGCGCGTTACCCTCAAGGTGGTATTTATAACCCAATTGGGAATACGAATATTAACGCTGCGTATGGGGTTGCTACAGGCCCTGCTACAGGCGGTTCGGGTTGGTTAGGCTCTTGGTTTGCATCCAAGCCATTAGGTGGCTCTAATAACAACAACACGGCCAGCAGCGTACCAAACGCTATGCAGTTTCAAAACAACACTGCTCCTTTTAATATACCCTCTGTTGGTAAAGTGGATTTTACCCGTTACGGCTTTACCAGCTCAAGTAATGGTATTATTAGAACCGCAGGTTATATTACGGCGGATATAAATGGCACCACAAATAATGCTTATGGTTTAAGAGGTATTAATTTGGTAAAAGGCACATTTAACAGCGGAACTTTTACCTGGACAGGCGATTCTTTATTGTTTGCCGGCTTAGTGCATACCAGCGGAACTTTACTAACGCCTGCCGATCCTACTGATGATTATTTAATGGCACAAGCTCAGCCGGTAATGGCCTGGAACGAAGCCGGAACGGTTGGTTACGCGGCGGTTATTGCTGTTCGCGCAACTCCTTCATCCAGTGCTAACTCAGGTTACCAGCCTTTAATTTGGAAAACTACTACCAGCGGGGCATCTTGGGCATTGGTTCCGGCAATTGATTTTGCCGCTTCCACTTTTTCAACTGTATTAAAGCGCCTTGATGGGGTTCAAACCAACACTACTGTAAAAATTCCACAATTTAACGCAACTGAAGGTATTACCGGGGTAGTAGATGCAAATGATAAATTTCACTTTATCTCTACTATTGTAAGTACTGGTAGTGCTCATCCTGATTCGGTTTATGCATCTTATAGTTATACTTTATCTACCAGCACCGGGACTATCGACTCTTATTCATGGCCGCATGAAACTCCGGGTAAAAGGGCATACATTTATGATTTTATGACAGATGGTGCCACTTGGACCTATCAGACTATTGATACTTTAACCAGTGAAGATGCTTCTACTACTTCCGGAAATCCAGGATATAATCAAAATCCTTGGTCGGCTGCTGCTAAACTGGGATGTGATGCCCGTATTCAGGCAAGCCGCACGGCTGATGGAAAGTATGTAGCAATCTCATGGGCTGAATCAAACCCTAACTTTGCTCAACCGGGTAACCATAGCTACAATGCTGCTCCAGAACTTAAAGTTCGTTTAATGGACATTACCGGTACCGGCGGAATGGGAACTTACAAGCTTAGCCCAACTAAAATTAACGCGAGTAATTTAACAGCATCAGGTTCAGGCCAGCCTAATCCTGCTATTTCAGGTAAATCTGTATTACATTACATGGCTCCGGTTTCTGGTTCCATGTCTGTAGGTTCAGATGCCTCAAAAAGCAGTACCCTTACTATACCGTTTACAGTATCGCATATTGATAATCTTACTGCGCCATACGAAGCGGCTCCGGCCACAGGTACTAACATTGCACACTGGTTTTGCGCTGCTCAATTAGATTTTAAATTAACAGTGGTTGGTATTAACGAGAACGAATTAGCGGTTGTAAACAACGCTGTTCTTTATCCTAACCCTACTTCGGCTAATGCTAATTTATCTATCGACTTAAAAGACAATTCAGTTGTTTCTATTCAAGTGTATAATGTTGTAGGTCAGTTAGTTGCTTCTCAAAAAGCAAATGGTCAGATTGGTGAAAACAACATTACCATTGGTTTAAATAACCTTACAACCGGCATTTACATGGTTAATGTAAAAGTTGGTGGTGTTAGCGCTACTAAAAAGCTAATTGTTGAATAAATAATTTTTTTTTACTTATTATTAAAAACCGCTCCCAAAAAAGAGCGGTTTTTTTTATATTTATAACTATGAAATATCAATTTATTACCCTGGCAGCTATTTTAAGCTGTGTAATTTCAGTAGGACAAAACAATGTTACGTCCACACGCAAAAGAAATAATTTTACCACGCAAAGGCCTTCCTATTTAAAAATAGAGAGCCCAAATCCCAAGCCGGCATCTTCACCCCTACAACCTTTACCTTTAGCCGCAGCGAGCTCTTCTGCAAATTGGAATAACTTTACCAGTTCTACCAATATCTACGGCGTGTTAATTGACGGACAAAAACCTTTGCAATACAATCCCGATTTAAACGCGGTTTCATTTATACACCGTAAAAGTCCTACCTATGCGGCGGCTCCGTTCAGTAACTCCGGCGCCATAGTTGCCATGATCTCCACCAATTGGGGCGGCACATGGGACAGCACTTGTATTTACAGTGATAATGCTAATGTTGGACGATACCCTACCGGAGGAATTTATAACCCTATAGGCAATTCAAATTAAAACGAGCACGTCTACTTCAACCAAAAAACTGATCATCGAGTAATTTACTTTTTGAAATGACAAAAAAAATCCGCCTTAAAATTTAAGACGGATTTTTTGTTGTTATAAAATGATTCAGATAAATTAGGAAAGCTTCTGCAACGCAGCCCTGAGATTACTGATGATTCCATCAACATCCTTAACACTGCAAGTTCCTACTGATAAGCGATACCAGTCAGAATTTTCAGAAGCCCCAAACGCATAAAAAGGCACAATGGCCAATTTAGCTTCATCCAATAAATATTTAGTGACATCTTTTGTGGTAGTTAACACCGAACCGTTAGCTGTTTTTTTACCGTGCAGGGAAAACCTTGCAGTTAAATAAATAGCGGCTTGCGGCGTAATGGAATCCACATTAAAACCTTCCGATTTTAATTGTTGAAAGCCTTTGTGAAAACCGGTAAGGCGTTCGCTTATTTTTTGTTTTTGAGTGATTAAAAAAGCATCGTATTTATCTAACTGTGTTAAGTAAGCGGCTGTGGCCATTTGCTCGGCTTTGGGTGCCCAGGCGCCTATGTGCGTTAAAATAGCCTTCATCTTATCGATAATAAACTTGGGCCCCATACTCCACCCTACCCTTACTCCGGTAGCGGAAAGAGATTTAGAAATGCCATCTACAAACACCGTGTAGTTTTTCATTTCCGGACGAAGGCTTACAGGGTCAAAATGTTTAACATCGCCCAATGTAAGCGCCCAATAAATTTGATCATACATCAAATAAACCGGCTTCTGATCTTGGTTGCGTTTTTTATTTTCTTCCAGAATCAAATCACAAATTTCTTCAAGTCCCTCTTTTGTAAAAACAGTGCCTGTTGGGTTTTGCGGCGAGCATAAAGCCACCAATGAAGCCTGTGAAATATGAGGCTTTATATCGGCTGCACTGGGCATAAAATTATTATCGGCTTTTGCTTCAATTACAACTTGTTTAGCCGAGGTAAGATAGCTGTAATGATTATTGTTCCACGATGGAACCGCAAAAATTACCGTATCGCCTTCATCTACCAGCGCTCTGAAAATAGAATAAATTACCGGCCTTGCTCCGCCCGCTATTAAGATCTCATCGCTTTTATAATCCAATCCGCCTCGTTGCTTCAGTAAATTGCTTACTGCTTGGCGTAATTCCAGCATACCATCCGCGGCAGGATAATTTGTTTGATTGGCAAAATAAGCATCCACGATTAATTGTTTTAATTCATCGGGAATAGGAAATTCTTTAGGATTAAAATCTCCAATGGTAAGGTTATATATTTTTTCACCTTGCTTTACTTTTTCATTTACTTCAGCGGCGAGTTTAATAATTTCGGAACCAATAATATTTTGTGCGAGTTTGGAAACTTTCATAATCTGAGAAAACGTTGAATTTATTTTTTTACAAACCTAAATCATTAAAAACATTAAACAAATAATATATTTAATTTAAATACCACTTTTTAGGCTATTTAGGCTATAAAAATGCTATTTGGTCATTCAAGACCCGATAGTCTATCTAAATCCATTTAAAATATTTCACATTTCATATTATTAAGATTAGATTTATAATACTAATAAGAGTTTTAAGATTAATTTAACCCCTTCGCACCATGAAAAGATTACAACTCGAAGACCTCTCCAAACAACTTGGTTATTCAAAAACTCTTATTTCCATGGTTTTAAATGGTAAGGGAAATCAATACGGAATAAGTAAAAAAACGCAGGAAGCAGTTCTGGAAGCTGTTGGTCAACTAGATTACACGCCCAATAAATTTGCAAAAGCATTGCGCACGGGAAAAAGTCATTTTATTGGTTTAATTGTAGCGGATATTTCAAATCCTTTTTATTCAACCATTGCAAAAAATATTGAGCATGTTTTATTTGACCGGGGCTATAATTTAATGGTGTGCAGCACCGAAGAAAATGAAGAAAAAGAAAAACGGCTTGTTGAAATGATGCTGAATCAACAGGGTGTTGACGGGGTAATTGTTTCAACAACCTTTAAAGATTCTTCCTTTTATGATAAGCCGCGCTTTGCAAAAACTCCAATTGTTTTTATTGATCGCCTTTTGCCTTTATTTAAAACAAATTATGTAGTAACTGATAATTACGGCGGTTCACTTGAAGCAACCACGCATCTTATAAAAAACGGTTGCAAAAAAATTGCCTGTTTTTCAATTACACCATCTTATTTAAGTACTATTGAAGACCGCATTAATGGTTATAACCAAGCGTTTATAAAAAATAAAATAAAAGCCGATAAAAGCCTGATAAAGCTGATTGGTTTTGATAATATTATGGCCGATACAGAAACTGCTTTAAAAGAACTTATGCGTAAGCATCCTGATCTTGATGGAATTTACGCTCTTAATAATCACCTTGCCACCGCCATTTTAAAAACTATCCGGCAAAAAGAATTTGAAAAATTTGGGGCCAACTTAAAAATCGCTTGTTTTGATGATATAGAATTATTTAATATTATTGAAAAAAAGGTAACTTCTGTATCTCAACCCATTGAAGAGATAGGCAAAAACGCTTCCTTGTTACTGCTGGATATTATTGATGGAAAGCAACTGAACAAATCAAACATTGTTCTTTCTACAAAACTTATTGAACGGTAACCTCATCCAGCAACTGTACTTCTGTTAAGGGATTAAACAGATAAACCGTTCCCGATTTTACTTCCAGGCATTTAATTCGCTTTCGGATCTTTTCCCCTTTTTTAAAAATTCTATGGTCGTTAAAAATAAACAAACTATTTACCGGAAGCCTTTCTAAAAAAACGCTGTCAGACTCTTCATCATGTAACTTAAGCACGCGCAGAAGCTTCAAATCTGTACAACTGGCAGCCGCAGGATTTTTCATATAACTTCTTAGCGCCGCAAATACCTCCAAAGGGAATATGTCAGGAGTTAAAAACGGGTTCATTAATTTTATAAAATTTTGTTTCCATTCGCTGCCGTGCGGAGACACTGAATTTTTATATTCGTTGTAAGTTACCAAGTGAGCTACCTCATGTACAAGGGTAATTAAAAAAGAAAATGGATTTAAATTATGGTTAACGGTAATGGTGTGGTTAAGCCCATTATGCGGCGAAGTATAATCACCCAACCGCGTGCTGCGTTCACGTTTAATTTTTAATTTAAAATCATACTCCACAATCCATTGGGCAATGAGGGCAACACTTTGCGCCGGTAAATATTTCTTAAGTATCTCTGAGTTTTTTTGAAATTGAATAGCCCTTTCATTCATACGACGTAAAATTAAAGAGCTTTAACTAATAAATACAGCCAAATATGTAACTTTACAAACAAATTTGTTAACCAATTTTTTAGGCAATAAATGAAATCCAAAGAAATTATTGAGCATATCGTTAAGTGGCTTAAAGATTATTCCGATAACTCTAAAACAAATGGTTATGTAATTGGTATATCCGGAGGAATTGACAGCGCGGTAACCTCCACGCTTTGTGCCATCACCGGAAAAAGGCTTATGGTATTAAACATGCCTATACGCCAATTTAAAAACGAATTCGACCGCAGTAACGAACATATTGAATGGCTTAAAACTAATTTTAAAAACGTAGAATCGGCAACCGTTGAATTAACTCCTGTTTTTGAGGCTTTTGAAAATTCTATCCCAAAAGAAACTCAAGATTTTTTAACCATGGCTAACACACGCGCTCGATTAAGAATGACCACTTTGTATTCGTTTGCAACACACCACAAATTATTAGTTGCAGGAACAGGTAATAAAGTGGAAGATTTTGGAGTGGGCTTTTTTACAAAATATGGCGATGGAGGTGTGGATCTTTCGCCTATTGCCGATCTTTACAAAACTGAAATATATCAATTAGCCAAAGAATTAAATGTTCCGGCAAGCATTCAAAACGCAAAGCCTACCGACGGACTTTTTGCCGACGGAAGAACAGATGAAGACCAGATAGGCGCTACTTACCCCGAATTGGAATGGGTCATGGAATATATACAGGCCAATGAAAGTTCTGACTTAAATGATCGACAGAAAAAAGTAATGGAAATTTATTCGCGCAGACATGCGGCCAATCTTCACAAAATGAACCCAATTCCGGTTTGTATAATACCAAAAGAATTAAAATAAAAAATATGTTAGGAAAATTCGGTGACATGATGGGCAAATTGCAGGAAGCAAAAAAAATTGCCGGAGAAATAAAAGATAAACTCGATAATACATCTTTAAGCGTTGAATGTGCAGGCGGAGATATTAAAATTGAAATTTCGGGAAACCGAAAAGTAAAAAGTATTAACGTAGCAGCGGCTCTGCAGCATGGCGATAAAAAACAATTAGAAGAACAATTACTTAAAGCCATGAATCTTGCTATTGAAAAAGCCGACAAAATACATGACGAGGAAATGAAAAAAGTAGCCGGCGGATTAATGCCGGGATTGTTTTAACTTCCAAATCTTTATTTTTTCCCACTTAAGCTGGCACAATTTTATAGTAGAATCCAGTAAACACTATAAAATCATGAAAAAAATTACGATTGCAATATTAACAGTTGGGTTGCTGGTTGGGGCTTGTAAAAGCTGGAATAAATCTAAAAAAGGTGCTGCCATTGGTGCCGGTACGGGTGCCGTTGTTGGCGGGGCTATTGGAAAAGCGGCTAATAACAACACCATTCTTGGTGCTATCATTGGAGCCGCGGTAGGTGGGGCTGCAGGAGGAGTTATTGGGCATTATATGGACAAACAGGCAGAGGAAATTCAAAAAGATGTTAAAGGGGCAAAAGTAGAACGCGTTGGAGAAGGTATTAAAATTACGTTTGATTCCGGCATTTTATACGATGTTAATTCCGCAGAACTTAAACAAACCGCTACCGATAACATTGCCGAATTATCTAAAGTATTAAAAAAATATCCTGATACCGAAATTTTAATAGAAGGACACACCGACAATACAGGAGAAGATAAATATAACCAAAAGTTATCGGTGAAACGTGCAGAATCTGTTTCCACATATTTAAAGGCTCAAAGCATTCCGTCTTCTCGTATTACTACAACAGGATATGGAGCAACACAGCCAATTGAAAGTAATGAAACTGCAGAAGGTAAGGCAAAAAACCGAAGGGTAGACATTGCAATTATGGCCGATAAAAAATTAAAAAAGGCGGCTAAGAACGGAACAATAAAATAATTATTTTAGAATTGATCATCCCGGTAAATAAATTAAAAATTTTTACCGGGATTTTTATATTTTTATTCCAATTACCAATACATCATCTACTTGGGGCAAATCGCCTCTCCAGGAATCAAATCTTTTTTGAAGTGAAGTTTTTTGATCCTCCATTGTTTTATCTTGAATATCAAGTAACGCCTGTTTAAAACGCTTATACATAAATTTTTTACCCATTCCAAATGCATTTTCCTGCAACAACTCAGTACCGCCAAATTGATCGGCAAATCCATCGGTAAACAAATATACAGCATCACCTTTTTCTAATTTAAAAAGTTGATTTGTAAAGGGCTTAGGCTCATTTTCCAATGCTGCAGTTAAGGGCTGCTTATCTGCTTTTAGTAGGATGAGTTCCTGATTCCGTATAACGTAAACTGGGTTGTTGGCTCCCGCAAATTCCATGCGCATATTTTCAAAATCAATGCAGCAAAGGGCCATATCCATTCCGTCTCTGAGGGGAGTACCTTCATTATTCTTATTCAGACTTTTTTTAAGTTCGGCATTCACAAAATCCAATGCATAAGCTGCAGAATTTACGGATAAATTATTTAAAGTTTGATTTAATAATGTATTTCCTATAATGCTCATGAATGCTCCGGGAACACCATGCCCGGTACAATCTACCGCTGCCACTACCAGAATATTAGTACCCGCTTTATAGTTGTAACCGTTTTCCGGAAAAAGATCTTCTTTAATTTTATAATTAGTAAACCAATAAAAATCACCGCTAACAACATCGCGCGGCTGAAAAAATATAAATGATTCAGGAGCGTATTGTTTTAGTTTTTCCTGTTCTATAAAAATAGACCGTTGAATGCGTTTTGAATATTCGATACTGTCTGTTATGTCTTTAGTTTTATCATCAATAATTTTTCGCTGCTTATTAATTTCATTTTCGAGACGAATGCGCTCGGTAATATCGCGCGCATAAATAACTATAGCCGGCCTCCCTGCAAAGGGCGCAACCTTTGCCGAACATTCAACGGGCACTAATGTACCCGATTTAATGAGAAATGGAATATCGTTATAGATTAAGCCACCCTTTTCCCAAACATCGGCCACAACCTGCGAACTTTTATTCAAATATTCTTTTGGATGCAGATCAAATAAGGATAATGTAGCCAGCTCTTTTTCGGTGTACCCTAATAGTTGTGCTGCACTTGGATTAGCCTGATGTATTTTACCATCAACAATATCAATAACCAACATGGCATCATTTGCCTGATTAATAATGCTACTGTAATTACTTAACTCGGTTTCTGCTTTTTTTAATTTTAATACCTTTTGATTTTTTGAATAAATTAAACACGCACAGCCCAGTATCAGAAAGAAAGAAAGCGTGATAAAAAAATATAAAAGCATATTATTGGAGCTGATCTACTATTGGAAAAATCATAGACGGATTTAAAAATTCACCAACCTTATCGGGTCGGGATACATAACGAACAATTCCGGTTTTGTCTATTAAAAAAGATGCAGGCAGAGGAATTCCTTCGGTATATTTTTCAGCAAAATCATTATCGTATTCTTTTAACTGAACGCCGTAAACCATCGCTGTTTTTTGTCCTTCATCTGAAAGCACTTTAAAATCAAGGCCAAGTTTTTCAACCATACCTCTGTTTACGCCAACCGGATCTGGGCCAATTGCCATCACCAAAACATTTTTAGCCTTAAATTTTTCATTATTTTTTTCGTACGTTCTTAGCATCATATGACAACCGGGGCACCAATCACCCCGTACAAAAATCAAAAGTAAATGCCGTTTTCCCTCGTAATCAGATAGGCGGATAAGTTCGCCATTCTGATCAGGCAATTCAAATGGCGATGCTGCCTGGCCTACTTTTACGCGATATCCTCCTTTTGCATTTGCAAGCAATTGTTTATTATCTTTTAAAATTCCGGCAGTTAAAATGGCGCCAAAAACAATTACAGGTGTCGGAAAAAACCAACCAGTCCATTCGTGTGGATGTACTAAATTACCAACCAAAAAAGCAATTACAGCCATAATAAAAGCGCCGGGTTCAAACCATGAATATTTTGTGTATGAAAAAACATTAAACAAAACTATTCTTAAAATAGAAGCACCAGTAGCAAATAAAAGTGAAAAAATTAAATATGGAAACCCGGACAAAGGCATTTCAACAGCTAAACCAATAAGTAGAGAAGAAATAAAAACGGTGATAAACTGATACCAGCTGGTATATTTTGAAACTTCCTTTATGGACGCGAAATAAGCGATAAGGGAAAAAACGGCTGCCAGCAGACTATAATTAATGCTTAGGCAAAAAACAGAAATACTATTTAATGCAACCGCAATAGTTGTGCTTACATGAATTTTTTTCATCTTACTCAAAACATAATCATGAAATAAATATAGCAATATTATTGGCTAAGTTCAAACTCTCTTAAACATCATTTAACATCTATATTTTAATCCCAATCACCAATACATCGTCGGTTTGTTCCTCTTCCTGTTTCCAGTTATTAAAAGAGTATTCGAGAAAAGATTCCTGTTCATTTAAAGGCATTGCAGCGGCCATTTTAAGGAGCTCTTTAAAATTGCGTTTATTTAACTTTTTGCCGGCCTCACCGCCAAATTGATCAATGAAACCGTCGGTGAATAAATAAAGGCAGTCATTAGCCTGCAACAATATTACATGCTCTTCGAAAATTTTCTCAACATCATTGTAAAACCCAAGCGGGTAGCGACTTGCTTTTAACTCAATAACAGTTTGGTCGCGAATAATAATCATTGGCCTGAATGCGCCAGCAAAATGCATGCGATTACTTTTTTTATTGATACTTATAATTGCCACATCCATTCCATCACTGTTAAGTTCGGTTCCATAAGAATTAATAGAGTTAAATAAAACTTTATCCATTTCATACAAAATTTGTGATGCCGCTTTTATTTTTTTATTGAGTAACACTTCTTTAATAATTGAATTCGCGACCATGCTCATCATCGCTCCCGGTACGCCATGGCCGGTACAATCTACTGCAATAGCATATCGGTTATCCTCGTCCTGAAAAAAGAAGAAAAAATCTCCGCTCAAAATATCTTTTGGTTTATAAAGCACAAAATTTTGTCCGAATACAGAGTTAATGTGCGTTTTTGATTGCAGACTATTCCGCTGAATTCTTTGCGCATAAAAAATACTGTCTTTTATTTCCTTATGCTGCTGTTGCAGTAGAATAGCACGTTCCTGTAGTTGTTTTTCCTGATGCTTTTTTTCGGTAACATCGTAACCAATCCCAATTATCTGTCCATCGCTTAGGTAAGAAACGTTCCATCGGATCCATTTTTGACCACCATAAGAAGTACGAAATAAATGTTCGAATGTTTGGGCGGAATTGGTGCTGTGTTCTAATAAGGCGAGAATTTTATTCTTTGTTCTTTCACCATCCGGTTTTGAAAAGCGCGTAACCTCCCACCAGTTGCTTCCTAAAAGCAGTGAACAGTCGTAACCAAGAAGTTCACCTGCAGATTTACTAACGTATTCGGCATTGCCGTTTCTGTTTAAAACAACTACTAAAGCGTTCAGTTTTTCCAGGACTTGCTCCTGTATATCAAATTGTACCATAAAGGTGTTTGTTTTTAATTAAATACTAATGAGAAAATGCGTCTTTATAAAAAGATCAACGCGCAGAAATGCACCACATTTGGCACATGGGGCAATAACAGCAATAGGTATGTGATAAGAAAATCATACTTAGACAACAAAAGTAATTTAAATTTGTCTTTAATCCAATATATTTACATTATTAATTGCTTAACCTTATAATAGTATGCCAGTTATTTTACCTGTAAACGGAATCTCTCCTCAATTTGGAGAAAATTGTTTTATTGCTCCAAACGCAACAATTGTAGGCGATGTAATTGCCGGAAACGAATGCAGTTTTTGGTTTAACGCCGTGATACGAGGTGATGTAAACAGTATCCGCATTGGGAATAAAGTAAACATTCAGGACGGCGCCGTGATACACTGCACCTACCAAAAAACAACAGTAATATTAGGAAATAATGTTTCAATTGGTCACAATGCTATTGTACACGGATGCAAAGTGCATGATAACGTTTTGATAGGCATGGGTGCTATTGTAATGGATAATTGTGAAATAGGAAGCAATACAATTATAGCTGCGGGAGCCGTAGTAACAGAAGGAACCATTGTTCCGCCGGGTTGTATTTTCGCGGGGGTCCCGGCCAAAAAAATTAAAGATATTTCTCAGGAGTTAGTTAATGGAGAAATAGACCGTATAGCGAATAATTATTTAATGTACAGCAGTTGGTTCAAGTAATTATTTGCCCTTAAATTCAGGCTTACGTTTTTCAAGAAACGCTTTAACACCTTCATTGTAATCATAACTATCTGCCGCTTCTATTTGAAGATCGCGCTCCACGTTTAATTGTTGCTGTAACGAATTAGAATAGGATTGATTTAATAAGCGTTTGGTTAAACCAATTGCTTTTGTTGGCATTGCAGCAATTTTAGCAGCGTCCGTGAGACAATGATTTAGCAGATCAGCATCCTCAAAAATTTTATAGATCATGCCGCAAGCCTTTGCCTCTTCGGCGTTTAATTTGTCCCCGGTTATCATTAAAGCGCTTGCCATATTAAAACCAATAATACGTGGTAAAGAGAAGGTTCCGCCACTATCGGGTATTAAACCAATTTTACTGAAGGCCTGAATAAAGCCGGCACTTTTTGAAGCATAAACGATATCGCATGCCAAAGCGATGTTAGCGCCGGCTCCTGCTGCCACTCCGTTAACGGCTGCTAAAACAGGTTTATCAATAGTTCGTATTTTTAAAATAATGGGATTGTAATGCTCCTCTACAATTTTCTTAATCCCCGGACCGTTAGGATCAATTGCTTCGGCAAGATCTTGCCCCGCGCAAAAAGCTTTGCCTTCACCGGTAATTAATATAGCGCGCACAGACGGATCTTTTTCGGCCTTATCCAATTCCGAAATAAGTTGCAGAGCCATTTCGCGGTTAAAGCTGTTAAACTTATCGGGTCTGTTTAATTTTAATAAAAGAACGTTTCCTGTTAGTTCCGAAAGTATAAATGCCATGCTATAAAATTTTGATTTTGTTAAACGCCAAATTGCTTTAAATGATGATCGAGGTGTTTGGTTTGTAATAGATCCCATTCTTGTGGCGAAAGATCGCCAAAAAAAGGATGAGGCTCTTTTGTTAATCCTTTAATTCCGTTTTTATGAAACTGTTCAATAAGATGTATGAGCTTATCTTTTTCCATGTCAAAAACTTTTTGATCTACAATTTTAGCTTCCGAAAAAGTGGGAAGATTTCTTTTAAAATCAGCATTACTAATTAATTGCGCCTTGGCTTTTTTACCGAACAACCATTTTATAATTTTATTAATTTTAGGCTTCAAAGCACCCGACGCCATCTCCAATGGCTTTTGGCAGTGTGTAAGCATTTGCGCAACATTCATTTTGCCCCAGTGCGCAGGGGTAGTTGCATGTAATTTATTAATTCTCATAATAAATTCAACTGTATGTTTTTCGTTAAAAAGGCTCTTCATTTACTAAAATTTTTTTTTAATATATTTTACGCAAAACAAATTTACTATTTAAATTTAAGTAGGAAGTGAGTTTTATAAAATTTGATGCTTCACCTATCAGCAAATAGCATGTACAATCTATACTAATATAAAAATATAGTTGTACTTAAATATGTGCTTTTATTTTAATAAATTAATTCTATTTTTGAGCTATGCTTTACATAATTTCTACCATTCTTATCAGCGTCCTGTTACTCGTCATCTTTAAATTATTTCAGTTATTTGACGTAAACAGCTTTGTAGCTATAATAATTAATTACATGGCGGCCACAATTACAGGAATTCTTTTTTTGAACGCACCTGTAAACTTGCATGAAATAATTAACGCCGACTGGTTTAAAATAAGCTTACCCTTGGGAGCGGTTTTTATAAGTATTTTTTATTTAATATCTCAAACCGCCCAACGTATTGGAATTGCAACTGCCTCTGTTGCTAACAAAATGAGCGTGGTAATCCCTGTATTGTTTTCAATATTTTATTTGCATGAAAACTTATCCCTAATTAAATTATGCGGCATTTTTTTAGCGTTGATAGCGGTTTACCTATCCACTTCCGCGTCAGAAAACAATCCGCAATTAAAAAAATTAATATGGCTGCCCATACTCGTTTTTATAGGCAGCGGCTTAATTGACACCACCATAAATATTGCAAATACTTTTTACGTTAAAACAAAGCAAGATAGTGCCCTTTTCAGTATCAGTACATTCGCCTCTGCATTTTGCATTGGACTTCTTCTCGTCATTTATCAACTCTCACAAAAAAAACTGGCAGTTAATCAGTTATTGCATTTTAAGAATATTTTCGGTGGTATTGCTCTTGGCATTCCAAATTACTTCAGTATTTATTTTATTTTTAAATCGCTTGATACAAAATTATTGAGCAGCGCGCAGTTATTTCCTGTATTAAATTTATGTAATGTGGCTTTGGCTGCCATCCTCGGTTGGTTGGCGTTTAAAGAGAAATTATCAGTTTTAAATGTGACAGGGATTATTCTGGCCTTGATATCTATAATTTTAATTGCGCTATAACAATTATTTATAGATTTAAGGCTAAAATTCCATTATCTTCATATCGCAAATCAAATAAAAAAACTCAAAAAAATTATATGTCAGAAATAAGTAAATACGACACTCTAAAATTAATGTGTCACATTCCGGCACCGAGCGGTAATGAAATAGCAATGAAGCAGTTTTTAATATATTACATAAAAGAACATTCAAAAAAATGGAAAGTTAAGCCCAAAGTAATTGCAGGCCCTGACATTCAGGATAACATTATATTAATTTTCGGGAAACCACGCACTGCTGTGTTTGCCCACATGGATAGTATTGGCTTTACGGTTCGATATGGCAAGCAATTAGTGAAAATAGGCGGCTCTATGATTAAAAACGGCATTAAATTAGTTGGAAGCGATTCAAAAGGAATACAAGAAGCTGAACTGAAAATTGTTGAAGATAAAAAAACAGGCACGAAAAAGCTTGAATACAAAGCTAAACGGAATTTTGAAACGGGCACCGACCTTACTTATAAACCAAACTGGCGCGAAGATAAAGATCACATTCAATGCTGTTACATGGATAACCGCCTTGGAGTATATAACGCTTTGAAGCTTGCCGAAACTTTGAAAGATGGCGCAATTGTTTTTAGTACCTGGGAAGAACATGGAGGAGGAAGCGTTGAATATCTTCAGCGTTTCTTGCATAAAAAATATAAAATTCAGCAGGCTCTTATTTCCGACATTAGCTGGATTTCTGACGGAGTGCATTTTGCACAAGGGCCGGTGATAAGTTTAAGAGATAGTTTAATTCCGCGTAAAAGTTTTATCAATAAAATAATTGCTATTGCTAAAAAAAATAATTGCGCTTTTCAGTTGGAAGTAGAAGGATCCGGAGGCAGCGATGCAGGGGCGTTGCAAATGAGCGAAAACCCCTGGGACTGGTGTTTTGTTGGGGCGGCAGAAGAACACGTTCACACTCCGGATGAAAAGGTTCACAAAAAAGATATTGAAGGGATGATAAAGCTTTACCAAGTTTTGATGAAAGAATTATAAAAAAATTTATTTTAAAAATTATAATCCTTATAATTCCTACTAAATTCTTCGCCTTTTATCGGCTTATCGATCTCTATTTTAGAGAACTCATAATTTTCAAATATTCCTATATCATCGCTTAAGCTTACCACTACCGGAACAAGCATTTTATCATCAACAAATAAAGTTGCTTTTTTACAAAATAAGGTTGGAACTTTAAGAATCATTCCCTTTTTTAAATAGCCATAATCATTAAGAAGTTCATTTTTATAACGAAGTAAATATTCGTTTACTACCAATTTTGAAGCAATAGAGCCTGCGGTTTCTTTTTCGCCAACTGTATAATCTACGTACGCATAATTCTTATTTTCATACTCAATAAGATGGCAATTATACCCGTTTTTTAGCACCTTACCGTGATATTTAAAATTAGTTAAGCCGTCCTTATCCTTGCTAATTGCCCTTGCAATGGACTCGCCTACAAATTCAAAACCAAGCTCGTGAATAGTATAATGCTGATTTTTTCGCATCAGATTTCCGGTAGGATCTAACTGCAGTGTAACATACGGAAATGAATTAATTTTAACCAGTGCTTTATTATTTAACACTCCCCAATTGTAAAGTACTTCAATTTTTTGTGTTGCATTTTTAAAATACAACCTCCGTGGATGCGTTTGAAGTTTTATCTCTGAATTTGAGGTTTTAAAAGTAGTTTCAACTCTTTCCAACGAAGCAATATGAGCTCTTACCCATTTAATGGCTTTTATAGAATCATTCATCTGCTGAAGAACTTTTAAAGCCTTCATTTCCGGGCCTTTTTTAAAGGACGCCGCTACAAGGAAGAAAACGAAAAATATGGCGTAAAATTTTAATTTCATTTGCTGAATACAAAGCTACCTAATTATTTTATAGTTATTTTTGAATAATAAAAATTGATATGTCTATTTTAGGAATTATACCCGCAAGATATGCCTCCAGCCGTTTCCCCGGAAAACCCCTTGTAAAAATAGAAGGAAAGTCTATGCTGCAGCGTGTTTACGAGCAGGCTGCTAAATCATTTTTAGTAAACGAAATTATCATTGCTACTGATGATGCCCGCATTCAGGAACACGCTTTAACCTTTGGGGCAAATGTGGTGCTAACCAAAAAAGAACATCCTAGTGGAACTGACCGTTGTTTTGAAGCATACAGTAAGTTAGAAAAAAAATTCGATCATGTTTTGAATATTCAGGGAGACGAGCCATTTTTAGACCCGGAGCAAATTAATTCGCTGGCAGCGGCCTGTAATTCTTCTGTTGAAATTGCTACACAAATGATAAAGTGCAGCAACTATGAAGTTTTATTTGACACCGGAGAGGTGAAAATTATTCTTAATACCAATAACGAGGCATTATATTTCAGCCGAAATGTAATACCCTTTATAAAAGGAAAGGAGCAACACGAATGGCATAAGCACTATAATTACTATCGCCATGTGGGGATGTACGCTTACCGCACGGATATTCTTAAAAAAATCACATCCCTGGCTCCTTCAACACTTGAAAACGCAGAATCACTCGAACAGTTGCGCTGGCTTGAGCATGGCTTTAAAATTAAATGCATTGAAACCACGTTCGACAGCCACTGCATTGATACACCCGAAGATATTGAAAAAGTGATAAAGCTTATGGCGAAATAAAATTTACACTCCTAAACATGCAATATTTTTTATACATTTGGTATATAATTAAAACAATATAATATGAAAAAACTTTACTTTACTTTACTAACTGCGGCTTTAGGATTACATCTAAATGCCCAAACCCTAACCCAAGCCAACCATGCCCCTGCAAACGGCGATGTGTACAGTACTACTATTTGTAACGGATCAATTACCAGTCCTGGAAATTCTGGAGCAGGCGTTACTTACAATTTCAATAATATAACGTTAACATCCAGTGTTACAACTTTTAGCGGCACAAATTCTGCGAACAGTACCTACACCCCAGCTAATATTGTAGTTTCTGGAAACAGCGGCGAATCATCATATTATTTAAGCAGTTCCAATGAGTTGAAATATTTTGGAGGGAATATTGTACTAGGAGGTTTTCCAGCAACTATTACCTATACGTCACCGGCGGTATATGCTAAATATCCAATGAGTTTAAACACCACCACTTCTTCGGTTACGAGCGGTACATTAAGTGCGTTAAGCAACAATGGAACTTTTACCGGGAACATGGCTGTTATTGCGGATGGTTCGGGCACCCTTATCCTACCCGGCACAACATTTACTAATGTTTTAAGAGTTGTAAGTTCACAAACCATTAATTTCGCTATCCCTTCCGCTGGAATTGGAAATGGATTGATCAATCAGGTAACTTACGATTTTTATACTTCCGGTAAGAAAACACCTCTTTTTACCATCGCCACTTCAACAGTTTCAGGGCCACCTATTATTACAACTACCTCTCAAACCATTATTACAATTGCGTCAAATTATTTAACCGGTATTTCTTCAGTAGACTTTGAAAAAGAAAATTCAATTTCAGTATTTCCTAATCCTTCTTCTTCGGCTATTAATTTCGAAACTCCAAGCCAAAGCGCAAAAACAATTTCTATTTATGACATCAATGGTAAATTTATTGAAGGCAAATCATTGAACACTTCTTTAAAACTTGATGTTAGTAATTACGCGAACGGAATTTATTCCTACAAAATAATTAGTGCCGATAATAATTTTATTAAATCAGCTAAATTTACTGTTACCCACTAATTTATAAACTTTAATTGAGCCACTCATTTTTGGGTGGCTTTTTTATTTTATTTAAACATCATCACATGAATATAGAAGAAAAAGTTAATGCCGATATAAAAACGGCGATGCTTGCAAAAGACGCTAAAAAACTGGAAGCTTTACGCGCCATCAAATCGGTTATACTACTGTTAAAAACATCGCCTGAAGGACTTACTGAAGATAGCGTAAATAAAGCGCTGCAAAAAGAAGTGAAAAAGAGAAAAGAGTCGGGCGAAATTTATAAATCGCAAAACAGACCTGATTTGGAAGAAGTAGAATTATCGCAGGCTGCTGTTATGGAGGAATATTTACCAAAACAAATGAGTGAAGATGAAATTAAATCGGAACTCACTAAAATCATAGCTTCCATTGGTGCAAGCGGACCCGGCGATATGGGCAAAGTAATGGGCGCAGCGTCTAAAGCTTTAGGAGGCAAAGCAGACAATAAATTAGTTTCTGTGCTTGTTAAGCAGTTGCTTGGATAAGATTAGAAAACCGATCAGTTCCAAACAAAAATTAAACTTAATCCCGTTTAAATTACTTGCTTAGCCAATAAGTGGTAAAGTATAAATTAAAAAGTACAATCGTCAACAGAGTGACCGCCTGATTTTTCTTTTGATATTTCTCCGCCAAAAACAGGAGTAACGCTTAACATTACTTCTACGGTATTTGGGGCAGCCGGCAGCATTTTATTTATGGATAAATCGTAAGCAATGCCTATATTAAAATTACGCACCAACCTAAATTGAATAATTCCGGACACAAAATTTCTTCCTCGTATGCTAGCGCCAAAGCCAAATTTTTTATCGTAATAACTCATCACATTAAATTCAATTGAAGGTAGAGCGGTTACGGAGCCCCGCAAATTGGCCGCCATAATTAATACCGTGTAATCATTAAAACGCCTTTTAATACCTGCGCTAATATTATAATGCGGGAGCAATCGGGATGGGCTACCAATTTGTTTACCCAAACCTCTTTGATTAAAGAGTGTTATTTGCTGTAAAGAAAAATCAGCAAAAAATTTCTTTGAGGATAATCTTACTCCGGGCACTAAATCAGGATAAGCAATAACGGTTCCGGAACTTTTTATTACCGCAGGGTCGCCTTTATCTAAATTACCGCTACTTAATTTAAATTGTTTTATCCCTGCAAATAATCCTGCCGAGAGCACAATTTTTTTAGAGAGTAGTAGATGAAAGGTGTAAGACAACCAAACATCATTTTTAATAAAAAGTCCGTTTTGATCCTGATCAATATAAATGCCCACATTATGCCATTTGCTATAACTACGCTGAGGCACAAAATTATAATTAAAGGATATAAACTGAGATTTCGGGTTATTGCTCACTCCAATCCATTGGGTACGTGCGCCTGCAATAATTTCAAAAGGCACATTAACGGCGCTTCCGGAGGCCGCAGGATTATATCCTATTTTATTAAAAATAAACTGAGTATACTGCGGAAACTGCTGCGCTTTTATAAAAAATACAGCGTGAACTAAAAAAAAATATATTGCGATCTTTCTCATCGCAATATTGTAACATCCCCTTTTATAAAATCATGTTTATTGCCGCCATCATAATAAAAAACATAATAATAAGTACCATCAAGGGCGTTAATACCATTCCAGTTTCCATCCCAAGGCGTATAACTTCCTTTTTGAGAGTGCACTTGCTGCCCCCATTTATTAAATACATACAACTCAAACTTAGGATAGTTTTGCGAATTTGTTATCTGCCAAAAATCATTATAAGCATCTCCATTAGGCGTAAAATGATTGGCCAAACCTACTTCGCACTTCTCCTGTTCAATTGTATAATTTAAGGTGGTATCTATTTTATTTTTAATAACGATATGCACATTGTAAGAAGCGGGTTCAAGAGAATTTATACTGAAAACGCCACTCTGGCCATTACTCCAGGTTATCGTTAAAGTGTCGTAGCTTTGTAAACCCATAATAATAACACTTGCACTTCCTTTGCTGCATTTAGCATTTTGAGAGAAAGGCGTAAAAGTATAGGAGCTCTGAGAAATTACTTTTACACTAAAAAGCAAAAAAACACAAGTCAGGATGATTTTAGGATAATGCCATTTAAACATACAGTTAAAGGTACAAAAAATATTTTTTTTAGCTTGTTTGGTTCAAAATATATAGCCTGAAATTTTAATTGTATCTTTAACCCAATAGGTATGGAAAGTATAATTGAACCCGTAATTAAAGAAGCACTGCTGGATGAGTTAAATAAAACCCGCTATGTGCGTAAAACTAATAATGGGCACAACGAAATTTATATTATTACCCATCACAACTCGCCCAATGTTATGCTTGAAATAGCAAGGCTTCGCGAACTTACCTTCAGGCATGCCGGTGGAGGCACGGGAAAGCAGATTGATATTGACGAATTTGATACCAGCACTCATCCTTATCAGCAACTTTTGGTGTGGAACCCTTCAGAAAAAGAAATTGTTGGTGCTTATCGTTTTATTCTTTGCAAAGACGCTGAATATAAAGATGGACGTGTACATCTGGCAACAACAGAGCTATTTGATTTTAGTCCGCAATTTTATAAAGAATATCTCCCTTACACAATCGAGCTTGGCCGTTCATTTATTCAGCCGGCTTATCAGCCCAGCGAGCAATTTCGCAAGGGATTGTTTAGTCTGGATAATTTGTGGGATGGACTCGGAGCTATTGTTTTAGACAATCCCTCTCAAAAACATTTTTATGGAAAAGTAACCATGTACACTGATTTTAATATTCAGGCGCGTGATTATATTTTATCGTTTATGAAACATTATTTTCCCGATCATGAAAACTTAGTAACACCAATACATGGCATTTCGATTAAAACGGATATTTCGGCTTTTTTAAATGATTTAAAGAATCTTAACTATAAAGAGGGTCATGCGCTACTTAATAAAAACGTAAGAATGCTTGGGGAAAATATACCGCCACTGGTAAATGCTTACATGAACTTAAGCCCAACCATGAAAAGCTTTGGCACCGCTATTAATCCTACTTTTGGCGGGGTGGAAGAAACAGGCATTTTAGTAACCATTAACGATGTTTACGAAAGCAAAAAAGAGCGTCACTTTACATCTTATCTTTTAGAAAAAGAGAATCGCCCAAAATAAAAATGGAAATTAAAAAAGCAATATTTAAACAAAGCGCGCCAAGGCTGCAAGATTGTCCTAAATCTCATTTACCCGAATACGCATTTATAGGCCGCAGTAATGTGGGAAAATCTTCGCTCATAAACATGCTTTGCAATAACAATAAACTTGCAAAAACTTCGGCCACTCCCGGAAAAACGCAACTGATCAATTATTTTTTAATTAACGACAACTGGCACTTGGTGGATCTTCCCGGGTACGGTTACGCCAAAACCAGTAAAGATAACCGCGATAAATTTGAGATAATCATCAGCGATTATTGCCAAAAGCGCGAAAACCTCGCAACACTTTTTGTATTGATCGATAGCCGTTTGCCTTTACAAAAAATAGACCTCGAATTTATGCAGTGGTGCAGTTCCAAAGAAATTCCCTTTAGCATCGTTTATACTAAAGCTGATAAAAACAGCAAGCTGGAACTTGCAAAAAATATAAAAAATATAGAAACAGAATTGGCTAAACATTGGGATGAATTACCGAATAGCTTTATAACTTCCGCCGAAAAAAAAACCGGGCACGAAGCTATATTGGATTTCATACATTTTCATAACCAAGAAATTAAAAAATTAGACCTTCAATAATGGCAAGCGACTGGGATATTCTGCAAAAAAAATTAAGCGAACGTTTTGGTGGAGAAATGGATTATGACACCATGCTGTTTATGATTGGCCTTAATGAATTGGGGAAACCTTATAAGAAATATAAAAAAGATGAAAAACTGGAAGTAATGCATGTGGCCATTTGCACCTTACTGGAACCTTTTGGTTTTTATGAATTTACAGGTAAAGATGAAGAAGGCTGGCCTCATTGGAGTTTGAAAGAAAATTTACCTCATCTGGATGCCAAACAACAAAATAAATTAATAATAGATTCAATGATCGATTACTTTAAAAAAGGCGAATTTATCTAATTATTTGACTGGTACGTATTTTGTATCTTATTAAAAGAGCTTATATTTAAACATCAAAAAAAAATTCGTTATGAAAAAAAAATTCACCATTCAAAAAATTTTAGTACCAACCGATTTTTCTGACACTGCCGCCAATGCCCTAAAGCAGGCTATAACCATTGCCAAGGCAAATAATGCCAGTATTAAACTTATCCACGCGGTTAGCTCGGTTTATTTAACCGGAAGTGAATTAACGGTACCCAACAGTGAGGCCTTCTACAATAAAATTCAAAAAACAGCCTTAGATAAATTAAAAGCTATGGCCGCCACCGTTTCCGGAATTGTAGTTACGTATGACGTGAAAATGGGCGGAATAGAAAATGTAATCAATCAAACGGCTAAGAAAGAAAAATTCGACCTTATTATTATGGGTACGCATGGAACTTCGGGGGCTAAAGAATTTTTTATTGGAAGCAACGCTTATAAGGTAGTGCACAATGCCGTTTGCCCGGTAATAACGGTTCAGAAGAAAATTAAAAATGGTTTTAAAAATATTATTCTTCCTATTCGCTTAGGGCTTCATTCACGCCAAAAAGTAGATTATGTAGTGGAACTGGCTAAAATTTACGGATCAACTGTTCACATAACAGGATACACGCCCGACAAAAACAAAGATCATCTCAGCAAAATAAAATTGTATGTTAAACAGGTTGAAGGGTACTTAAAAAAATTAGGAATTGCCTTTAACTCATCCTACATACATGATGCAAATTTTATGAAAGAAATATTGGCTCACGCAAAAAATACGCAAGCCGATCTTATAGCTATTATGAATGATAACGATTTTAGTTTAGATCAAATCATTACCGGCCCTTTCGCTAAACAATTTGTAAATCATTCTGATATTCCTGTGTTAAGTATTCCGGTAGTTGAAACGGATAATTTAAGCTACAGCCCTTATTTAAGCGGGGTTAGTCCGGTTTAAATTCGTTTATATTAAACCTAAAACAATAAAGGAATTTATTTATCCCTTAACTTTGTATTGATAAATGCAAAGGAAAGAATTTATAAAATCCCTTGGATTATTACCGTTAACAGGACTTGCTATGAAATTAAATTCACTGAACGAGATCTTAAATAAAGGGGCGAACACTGAAACAATGCCCCTTTTGTTTGTTGGCCACGGTAACCCTATGAATGCCATTGAGGATAACGCTTTTTCCAGAGAAATGAAAGCTGTAGGTAAATCACTCCCAAAACCAAAAGCTATTTTAATGGTTTCGGCGCATTGGGAAACCCAAGGCACCTTTGTTACCGCACAAGATTCTCCGCCCACTATTCATGATTTTGGCGGGTTTCCAAAAGCTTTATTTGATACACAATATCCTGCCCCGGGAAGTAAATGGCTCAGAGAAGAAACTCAAAAAACTGCTACACTTACTAACATTGAGTTGGATGAACATTGGGGCTTTGATCATGGCTGCTGGAGCGTTACTAAAAATATGTTTCCAAATGCCAATGTGCCTATTATTCAACTAAGTTTGGATTATACCAAAGATGCACAATATCATTATGATTTAGCTAAACAATTAACAGCGCTCAGAAAAAAAGGAGTGTTAGTTATTGGCAGCGGCAATATGGTGCATAATTTTGGATACGTTCAAATTAAGAATAACGATTTTAACGCGCCATTCGGACACGATTGGGCCATCAGTGCCAATGAAAAATTTAAAAAATACATTTCTTCCAACGATCATAAGTCTTTGATAAATTATAAAAATCAAGGAAAAGATATTAATCTTGCCGTGCCTACTCCCGAACATTATTTGCCCTTACTGTACACATTAGCCATGAAGGAAAAAAACGAAACAGTATCCTTTTTTAATGATGTGCCGCTTGCAGGTTCTTTTTCTATGACTTCGGTAATCATAAAATAAATTTCGCAGCCTTCCGATGAGATTTTCCATCAAATATTTTAACATAATTTTAGTAACTGTTAATAGAAATCGGTGAAATTTAAAGTTTCTGTCTAAAAATTATAGGCTTTCATTGGTAGAAATTATCATTTCATCCCAATAATCCCCTATTTTAGATGTTTTTGGGAAAACATTCCCCAGTTGATAACTCTATAAACTTTGTGCCAGGTTATAAAATCATTATCTTTATATTAGATAAACAAAAAAAACAAAACATGGAAGTTAATCATACGTTATCTTGGCTGTTTGAGAAATACCAGGAAAATCCAAATGCGATTGTTGATATTTCTGAAAGTTTTACTCAGAATACTCCCAAAGGTCCGCATGATATCCATTCAATGGGAAAGTATCTTATTGAGAAGGGTTTTGTTAAAAATCACCGTTTTTTAAACGACGGGGGTTTTAGCTGCACTATTACCACTTTGGGAATTACGCAGATTAGTAATGTATTAAACGATATTCAATACATGATTCTTGAAGCGGTGATTGATCAAAAAAAATCATCCGTTATGGAAATATTGGAAGTAGAACCCGAGCACTACAAACGCGCTCATGATTATACTACTTATTTAAAACGTGCCGGAATTATTGAATGCATTTTTCATTCGAATGATGTGTTGGCTACCCCCACCTTTTACGGAAGAGAATGGTATCAGGATAACAAACGCGCTTACGCCAACTAATTTAAAACTTTCAGATACCCCCATAAAAAGCTGTTTCATTTGAGACGGCTTTTTTGCTTTTTATGAGTTCGATACTGATGCTTAGAAAAAATTTCAGCATAATATCAGCAAATATCTAACCGTCGGAAAGACAAAGTAATTTTTAAAATCAATGTGGAATAATTTGGATTCCGATTCCATATTTTTCCATTAAAGATCTTTGCTGATTAATTTTCTCCAATTAAAAATTTCAGTGCCATTACTTCTTTTTTGACTTTGCTCGCCCCCATATAACAAAACAGATTTTTGAACCCCGCTTAAATTTGTCCAATAATCAATGTTTTTAAAAAACTCAGAGTTTATTGTTTTGCCTGATTTAATTTCCACAGGCAGCAAACTACCGCCATCATCAATTATTAAATCAATTTCATGTCCTGTTTTATCACGCCAATAAAATAAATTTACGGGTAAGCCTTTATTGGTTCTCTTTTTTACCAACTCAGCAATTACCATGGTTTCAAAAATAGCACCTCTGGTTGGGTATGTGCTTAATTGTTTAGCCGTATGAATGCCCAACAAAGAACACACAAGCGCGGTGTCGTAAAAATAAACTTTAGGGCGTTTAACCAAAGTTTTATTGTAATTTTTATGATGCGGTTTTAAAAGATAAATAATAAAACTGCTTTCAAGAATGCCAATCCATGATTGAATAGTTTTTACGTCAACTCCCGCTTCCACCGACAAAGCACTACTGTTTAATTCCTGACCCGTTCTTCCGGCCAGTAATCTCATAAAGCGCTCAAAAATAATAAGGTCGGTAATGTTTTTAATTTGTCTTACATCTTTTTCAATGTAGGTGCGTATGTAATTGGGGCACCAATCTTGCGGCGGAATTTTTTGATCGTACACCGGAGGATAAAATCCTTTTAGCATAAGAGCGTCGTCGGCAGAAGGTAGCATTTTTCCTTTCCTTAATTCGGTAATAGAAAATGGTAAAAGATTGAGATAGCCTACTCTTCCCGCCAATGTTTGCGAAATAGATTGCTGCAATAAAAAATTATTTGAACCGGAAAGAATAAACAAACCTTTTTCTTTAGAGTTATCCAGAATTTCCTGAAGGTAAGAAAACAATAAAGGAGTTCGTTGAACCTCATCTAAAATAGCGCCTTTCGGATACGATGCCAAAAATCCGCGCGGATCTTCCAAGGCAAAGTGGCGGTTATCAGGATTTTCTAACGAAAGATACGCTTTGTTTTTAAATACCTTTTTTATAAGCGTAGTTTTTCCGCTTTGCCTTGCACCGGTAACCGCCACCGCTTTAAATTTAGAAGCGATGTTTAATAATTTATCTTTTGCAGAGCGTTGAATCACAAAACAAATATACGGAATTATTTGGAATCTGATTCCAAATAATTCCAAAAATAATTTATAAGTACTTAATTACTAGTTATTTATAAATTACGATAATTTAAATTATCTCAAATACATCATTTCGCGGTACTTTGGCAATGGCCATGTATTATCATCCACAATGTTTTCAAGCTTATCAACGTTGTAACGCATAATCTCAAAAAACGGTTTTACTTTTTCGCAATAAGCATGCGCTTGTTTTTTTGCGCTGTCTAAAAGATTTGCCTTTCTGCGTTCTTCTGTCATGTCATCGCCCGCCTTTTTAATAATGGCAACGCGCTCACTGATCTCTTTTATTAATTCAATTTGTGTTTCAGCAGCTTTTTTAAATTCAGAGGCACTTAAAATATTTTTTAATCCCGAAGCATTGTCTATTAAAACTTTCTGATACATCAATGCAGCAGGAATGATCTGATTATTTACCATATCGGCAATGATGCGGGATTCGATCTGAATTTTTTTAGTGTATGTTTCCAGGCTAATTTCATAACGGGCTTCCTGCTCACGGTGATTTAAAATTCCCTGCGATTCAAACATGCGCAAGGTTTTTTTACTGATCATTGCATCTAAAGCTCCCGGCGTTGTTGGAATATTATTTAGCCCGCGTTTTTTTGCTTCCGCTTTCCACTCATCTCCGTAACCGTTTCCTTCAAAACGAATTTTTTTACTCGCGCTGATGTATTTTTTTAGCACCTGAAAAATGGCTTCATCTTTCTCCACCTTCTTCTCCATCAAGCCATCCACTTCTTTTTTAAATGCCACTAATTGCTCTGCTACAATGGCGTTTAAAACAGTCATTGGTCCGCCGCAATTTGCCGAAGAACCCACCGCACGAAATTCAAATTTATTTCCTGTAAAAGCGAAAGGCGACGTTCTGTTACGATCTGTATTATCTAATAAAATATCAGGAATTTTTCCGATGTTTAATTTAAGAGCGGTTTTTTCTTCAGGACTCATTTTTCCGCTGTGAACCGCTTTTTCTAATTCGTCCAACACCTTTGATAATTGTTCGCCTAAGAAAACGCTCATGATGGCCGGAGGAGCTTCGTTAGCACCCAAACGATGATCGTTGTTGGCCGATGCAATGGATGCACGCAACAGATCAGCATGCTCATACACTGCCATTACAGTATTTACAAAAAAAGTAAGAAACTGTAAATTTGTTTTTGGCGTTTTACCGGGAGATAACAAATTTTTTCCTGTATTAGTGGCAAGGCTCCAGTTGTTATGCTTACCGCTTCCATTAACTCCTGCATAAGGTTTTTCGTGAAGAAGCACTCTGAAGTTATGGCGAATGGCAACTTTTTCCATAACATCCATTAATAATAAATTATGATCAACCGCTAAATTGGTTTCTTCAAACACGGGTGCGCATTCAAATTGTGCGGGAGCCACTTCGTTATGTCGCGTGCGAACGGGTATTCCCAATAAATGCGATTCATGTTCAAAATCGCGCATGTAGGCCGCAACCCTTTCAGGTATTGAACCCCAATAATGGTCTTCTAATTGTTGTCCCTTTGCCGACGCGTGTCCGAATAAGGTTCTTCCGGTTTGCTGAAGATCATAACGAATATTATATAAAGCCGAATCAATTAAAAAGTATTCTTGTTCCCATCCTAAAGTGGCAATAACTTTGGTTACGTTTTTATCAAAATACTGACAAACATCAGTAGCGGCTTTGTCCACCGCAGCCAATGATTTTAAGAGAGGTGTTTTAAAATCAAGCGATTCTCCTGTATAAGAAATAAATATGGTGGGAATGCAAAGTGTTTGTCCCCAAATAAAAGCGGGCGAAGTGGGATCCCACGCTGTATAACCTCGAGCTTCGAATGTATTACGAATTCCTCCATTAGGAAAAGAAGAAGCATCCGGTTCTTGTTGAACTAAAGCATTGCCACTGAAACGCTCAATGGCACGCCCGCCTTCAATGGGTTCAAAAAAACCGTCATGTTTTTCAGCGGTTGCACCCGATAAAGGCTGAAACCAATGGGTGAAATGAGTAACGCCTTTTGCCTGCGCCCAAGCCTTCATGCAAGCAGCCACCTGATCGGCCATTTTTCGCTCTACAATTGTACCTTGATGCATGGAGTTTTGAATACTATTAAAAGCTTCTTCTGAGAGATATTCGCGCATGGCATCCAGGCCAAACACATCCGATCCATAATATTGCGAAACCTGTTGATTTGTTTTGTTTATTTGAACAGGAACGCGATTTACAACGTCCTGCATGGCTAAAATTCGTCTGGTGGTCATTTTTTTTTGATTTTTTTACAAAAGTAGCTCAAAAAAAGGGGGTAGCACAAAATTATATAACCTTTTTAGAGGTTTCCATAAAAAAACCCCGACTTATACAGCCGGGGTTTGAATATTAAAGAATTTAAAAATTAATTGATCAACTTTTTAGTTACTTTTTGTCCGTTAGCAATAACCGTTACAAAAAGCACTTTTTCGTTTTCAGGAACCATTAGATAAAGCTTGGTTTTATCGCCGGTAACCTGTTTTTTATTAATGATAACCTGACCAAGTACGTTGGTAACATTAATATCGGCGGTAGTAATTTGATCGAAATTTAACTGAACAAACACGCCGTTTTCATCCTTACTGACAAACATATTATCTTGAGAAATGCTCTTATCAGCAATCCCTGAAACAAGAAGAGCATCAATTTGAGTAGAAGCAGTGGAAACATCACCACAAGGACCGGTAGCAGTTAAAACAACATTATAAGTGCCAGGGGTATTAAACGCGTGTGTAGCATTTGCAGTAGTTACCAGCGGACTTCCGTCGCCAAAATTCCAAGAATAAGTTACTGCATTGGAAGAATTGTTTGTAAACGATACAGGAACATTGCTTGAAGCATCTACGGTAGTTGTATTAGCGGTAAACAAAGCTGTTGCGGCCGGAGTTGTGCTCTGCACATTAAAGGTTGCGTTAGCGTTATCACACGAACCAACAGTATTCACATCTACAAAATACGTACCTACAGTAACGTTTTTCAATGTATCGGCAGAAGCTTTGTTTAATGCTGTTTTAATGATGGTATTGCTGGAGTTTTTCCAGGTATAATTCCATGGGCCGCCTGTAGTACCTTGAGCTTTAATAGAACCGGTGGCCGCATTAGCACAAGTTGGATTAACTACATTAGAAGTAATTGCCGTTTGATTAACAGTTATTTTTAATTCAAACTGTGGTGTTGTGGCACCCGCTGCTATGGTTGTAGTGTAAGCGCCTGTTTTAAGATCATGTGTAATGTTTTTTGCAATGTCGTATAAGGCTACACAAGCGCCCGCAGGCAACATATTCATGTTTACCGGATTAATGGTATACGTTCCGGCATAACCTGTTTGAACTTTAACAGGAACACTTACCACACCGTTAATAGTTGGCAATGCGTTTTTAATAAAAGTTTCATTGTTAGAAATACTATAAATTACCGGACTGTTAGGATCCACCGCACCGGCAATAAAATAAGCATCGTTGCCATTATCAAAACCGGTAGTGTATCCGCTTCCAAAAGCAAAAAAAGCCTGAGAAGAGAAACCTGAAGGTCCCGCGGAACTCTTAAGATCTAAAAGAAAATCATTAAATGCATAATTGCTTGCAGAAGCAGTTTTTTCAATAGAAAGATTGCTGTTGAATGTTGTTTTCCACGTTTCAGAAGGAGTAATCGCAACGCTAGTACCAACTGATCTTACTTGAAAGGCTTGGCCCATTGGAATAACACTAAAGGTGCCGCCTGCTGTAAATAATTTAAAATTATCCATATCAGGGTCGTAACCATATAAAGTATTATCAATATTAGACGCTCCGGCAGAAGCGATAATCTGAGAAACTAAAATTGGAGAAGGGTAAGGATTAGAAATTAAATTCCATCCAGTTTCCGGGCCGGCAGTAGCTCCTGTGCGGGTAAGTGTATAATTACCTCCCGAATTTTTAGTGTTAACTCCCCCTGTTAAAGGAATTGTTATAGCTGTAGTGTTAGGCGTATTATTACCTAAATAAACCCAGTAACCTTTATAAGAGTTAATAGGGGTAGCGGTTGTAAGTAATTCTGTATAATGCAAAGGATCTGCAGAATTACTTGTGCTACCCAAAGTTTCGTTATATTCATATACTGAAGTGAAAGGAACGCCACCCGCCGAACTTCCGTCAGGACAAGTAGAGCAAGTTATAGCGAAAGACATATTCCAATCAGAGAACATTTTACCTGTTACACCACCGGAGCAAAGGTTAGTCCAGCCTGTTTTACCTGCCGGTTTATATACTTCCACGGTCACATTGCCGGTTAAAGCTCCAGAGGCGCCAATAATTCCAATTCTTCCCTTTCCCGAACTATTGCTTTTTAAAGTTAAATTACCGCCCGTAGCAAGTGTTCCAACGGTTGGTGTGGCAGCGCCGTATATATCCAAGGCATTTCCTAAAGTTAAAGTTTGTCCACTTCGTATGTATTGTTTGAGAACCCGTTGTAAATAATAAACTGCCAAAAGCTCCGCCGGTAGTCCCTCCAATGGTAATCTTAGAAGGAGTGGTGGTATTTCCTGTTATGGTTCCGGCTCCGGTAATGGTGCCATTTAAGGTTAAAATTTTTAGCCCGCCAGGAGGCATGTTTAATGTGCCGGCACTGATATTTAAAATTCCGTTTATTGTAGTGTTTGCATTGTAAGTCTTAGCGCCCGATCCGGAAATAGTAACATTCCCATTATAAACCATTGAGGTAATTGTTTGTGCTCCGGCGGCGGCGTAATTTACCGTACTTGATGTGCCAAGAATACCAAAAGTTGGAATGGCGGTATTTACTATAGTTAGAGTAGCAGTATTCGTAACATCAATTGTTCCAGTATATGCGAAAGAACTTGGAATAGTGAAATTTGTAGCAAATGTTCCATTGCCTGTAATAACTTTTGAATTTGTTCCGCTCACTGTCCAATTTGCCCCAATAGTAGGCGCGGCGTTGTTCACTATATTATAGGTAATATCACTGCTGATAAAATCAGCAGGGGCGTATCCGGTACCGTCGGCCTCGGTTCCCCATGTGGTTAAAACATCCAAATTACCGGTAGATTTTGAAAAATATTTAATAATAGTTCCGCGTATAACAATATCGTCCATTGCATAATAAACATTGCCACCATTTCCTGTGTATTCCCACCTTAATCTAAGGTTAGCAATTCCGGCGGCTCCGGCAGGAAGGGCTATAACGTTGGTTTGCTGGCTAAAAGTATTGTTAGTTACATTGGTAAAGCTAACAGCATTCCAAGTAACTCCATCGGCACTCCAAGCAAAACTAACAGGTGTTGGAAATCCGGGTTCAATATACCCTCCCCATTGCACAGTAACATTAGTATAAGCCAAAGTGGAGATATTATTATCCCATGTAATAGTTTCGGTGAAGGTATTTGAATTCGCCGCTATTAGATAATCGCCTCCGCTAAAACTTGGATAAGTGTTACTGGAGGGTATGGTGCCAACATCAGTAACCCAATCTCCTGTTGAAGTAAACCCTACAGGGGCAGTAAAATCTTCACTCTTAATTACTACTTGCGCGCTTCCAATACTTGCCGTTGCCATAAATAAAATTAAGGCTATCTGTTTAAAGTAATTTTTCTTCATTTATCGGGTATTTATTAATGTCTTTTTTTTGTATAGTAAAGTTATTAAATATTTAATACATAGCAAATTTATTCGACTAATATTTAACAGCTTTTGTCTTAATTTTTCTAAAGATTACCCAATTTTATCTACGATACTGAATCTACTTCCAAAACAATGGCAAATTTAGATAACCATCTTGTAAATAAAGAATATTAATTACATTTACGCTCCATTTCATCTTTCAGATTTAAAAGGACTTAATTTTTATGAATACAGGCTTTTTTACAGTTAAACATCTTCTCGTTTTTTTACTTTGTTTATTATCCCTTTCCTTTTTTTCGCAAACCAACAGCATGGTTAAAGGCTTTGTTTATGATAAAGCCAACGGCGAGCCCGTGCCCTTTAGCAATGTTTATTTTAAGGGTACAACCATAGGCGCAAACACCGATTTGAATGGTTTTTTTTCGATAACAAAAATTCCTCCCGGAGAATACACGCTTTTAGTTACCAACCTCGATTTTGATACCATTCGCGAATCCATTAGCCTTAAAGCGGGTGAAATTTTAAGCAAGAAGTTTTTTGCCGTTAAAGGAGGCATTAAACTGGATGAAGTGGAAGTGAGCACCAACAACACTGAAAAAGTAGAAAACACAACCGTGGCGGTTCAAAAAATTGATCCTATTCTCATTAATAAATTACCCAGCGTGGGCGAGCCCGATATTGCCCAGTATTTGCAAGTGCTGCCGGGCGTTGTTTTTACCGGCGATCAGGGTGGTCAGTTATACATCAGAGGAGGCTTGCCCGTGCAAAATAAAGTTTTATTGGATGGGCTAATTGTTTACAACCCCTTCCATTCCATTGGTTTGTTTTCAGTGTTTGATAATGATATTATGAAAAACGCCGATGTTTACAGCGCGGGTTTTGGCGCCGAATATGGCGGAAGAACATCTTCCATAATGGATATTACCACCCGCGACGGAAACAAAAAAAGATTGTCGGGCAAAATCGGTTTTTCTACATTTGGAGGTAAAGCTGTATTGGAAGGCCCCCTTGTTAAACTTACCGAAAGCGGCAACACCAGTGCCTCTTTTATTATTTCTGCCAAACATTCTTACCTGCCGCAAACTTCAAAAATTATTTATCCCTATGCAAATCCAAACGGACTACCTTTTTACTACACCGATGTTTATGGAAAAGCTTCTATTAATTCCACCAACGGAGGAAAATTCAGTTTATTCGGTTTTAATTTTACCGACAAAGTTAATTACAGCGATATAGCATCTTTTGCCTGGAAAAATATTGGTGCAGGAACTAATTTTGTATTTGTTCCGCCAAACTCCAACATACTTGTAGAGGGTGTATTTGCTTTCTCCAAATACCGTATTGATTTTAAAAACCCCAGCCTTGAAACCGATTCTAAAAGCAGTGAAGTAAGCGGAGTTAACACCGGGTTTAATTTTGTGAAATTTTTTGGCAAACAGGAAATGCGCTTTGGTTTTGAAGGCATTATTACCAATACCAATTTTCAATTGCAGAATCCTTTATACGCAGTAATAGAATTAAAACGTTCAACCATTGATATAGCGAGCTTTTTAAAATATAAATTTGTTGATACTAAAAAACGTATTGTATTTGAGCCGAGTTTTCGCGTACAATATTATGCAACCTTAGGTGTTGTTTCACCCGAACCGCGCGGCGCTATTAAAATCAACATCACGCCAAAAATAAGGTTTAAAGGGGCCGGCGGACTTTACAGCCAAACGCTTATAAGCGCCAGTAACGATAGAGATGTGGTTAACTTATTTTACGGTTTTATAAATGCTCCCAATTCAGAAGATATTTCAAAAAATTATTTAGATAACAAAGGCCGCCTGCAAACCGTTAGTTCGGCCGTTCAAAAATCAACTCATATTGTTGGAGGTTTTGAATTAGATTTATTTAAACATATTGAATTAAATGTAGAAGTTTATCAGAAATTTTTTAATCAGGTTATTAACACCAACCGCGATAAAGTTTTTGAAGACAATGTTTTAAATGCTTCACGTCCTGATGAATTTAAAAAGAATTTTGTGATTGAGCAGGGGCGTGCCCGTGGTTTTGATGTGGTATTAAAATACGATCGTAAACGCTACTATTTTTGGGCGGTATATTCTTTAACCGTTAACGATCGCTGGGTTGGAAATAACAATACCAAAGTTGTTTTAAATTATCCTCCAAATTTTGACCGCCGCCATAACATTAACCTGGTTTCTTCTTACACTTTTGGGAAAAGAAAAAACTGGGAAGTAAACGCCCGTTGGAATTTTGGGACCGGCTTTCCATTTACGCAAACTCAGGGATTCATAAATTCCTTTAATCCGCAAGGCAATATCAATTATAATTTTCCTACCGCTAATAGCAGTAATCTTGGCTATATCCCATCAACACTTAATGGCGGAAGATTACCCAGTTTTCACCGCATGGATATTGGGTTAAAATATAAATATCATTGGAGCGAACGAACACTTTTAGAAATAAACGCAGGCGCAACCAATATTTATAACAGAGCTAATATTTTTTATGTAGACCGTTTTACATTTAAACGAATTAACCAATTGCCCATAATGCCGAGCTTAAATATGAGTTTAACTTTTTAAATAAGAGTCGTGTCTATAATGTTCAACCCTCACAAAGTTTCTATCACCAACCCACCAAAACCCCTGTCAGGGTTCTGCGTAAAACCAACCTGACATACGACTATATTTATTAGTTTATTTTTATTAACTTAGTACTATTACAAGCTAAAAAATGGCATTTAAAATTTATACCAAAACAGGTGATAAAGGCCAGACTTCCCTTATTGGAGGCACGCGCCTGCCCAAGCATCATATAAGAATAGAAGCTTACGGAACGGTTGACGAACTGAATTCTCACATAGGATTGTTACGCGATGTAATAGAAGATAAAGCAACCAATCAATTACTTATCTCCATTCAAGACCGTTTGTTTACTATCGGTTCGCACCTTGCCGCCGATCCCATAAAAAATAAAATGGAACTGCCTTCTTTGTTTGAAGATGATATTATTGCTCTTGAAAAAGCCATTGATGTAATTGATAATTTGGTTCCGGAAATGAAATCATTTGTTTTGCCCGGCGGACACATTCACGTTTCTTATTGCCACATTGCACGCTGCGTTTGCCGCAGAGCCGAGCGGGCTGTTTTAAGATTGGCCGAAAACGAAAAAGTAGAAGATATTCATTTTAAATACCTCAATCGCCTCTCTGACTATTTATTTATGTTATCACGTTATTTAACATTTATTTATAAAGCCGAAGAATTGCCTTGGAAACCAAAAAAATGAGCCCCGAAGAAATAGTAAATAAAATGATGGCCATGGATTACTTTAGTAAATGGCTGGGAATCAGTTTAATAGAAATAAAACCGGGCTATTGCAAACTTAGCGCTGTAATTCGCAAAGAAATGTTAAATGGATTTGGAATTGCCCACGGCGGAATAACCTATTCCATTGCCGATAGTGCTTTGGCATTTTCCTCTAATTCTAAAGGAAGAAAAAGTGTAAGCATCGAAACCTCCATTTCGCACATTATCAGTTTAAAAGAAAACGATGAAATTACGGCCCAAGCCATTTGTGAAACAGAAACTGAAAAATTAGGACATTACCGGATTCATCTTTACTTAACAAATGAGCCTGAAAAAATTGTAGCTTTGTTTAAAGGCATTGTTTATAAAACTTCCAAAAACTGGGATTAACTTGGCATATATTTTGTGCCATAAAATAAATTAGATGAAAACTATTCAATTAACAATTATCCTTACGCTTTTAAGCTGCGGAACGTTCGCTCAAAGGGGCCACGGCAATGGCGGTCACGGCAATGGAGGCCACGGAAACAGAGGTCATGGAAACGGCCACGTACGCATTGGCGGCGGCCACGGCCGAAAACATGGCGGAAACGTAGTTATAGTTAACCGCAGTAACTACCGCCCTAAAAATGTAGTAGTTTTTCATCCTAACTGGTATCCCAATCATTCCTATAACCGTCGCTGGGTGTATTTTCCCAAACACAATTTTTATTGGGATAATTGGAGAAATCATTATGTATTTTACGACGGAAACACCTGGATTTCTCAACCCACCGCTCCACCGGTAATTATAAACCTTAATCTTGAAAAAGAAAAACATTACGAACTCAAGGAAAAAGAGGATGATGATGACGATGTTTATAAAGGAAATGACAATCATAAATCTGAATTTAAACCCGAATAAGCATTAATTTTTTTATTACTAAATAAACCCTGTATTTTTACAAGAATTACAGGGCTTTTTAATTTCAATACATGAAACAAGCATATATAGTAAACGGACTAAGAACCGCCATCGGAAATTTTGGAGGAACACTTTCAACTGTAAGGCCGGACGATCTCGCAGCCTTTGTTTTACACGAATTAGTTAAAAAAAACGCGGGCGTAGATTTTTCGCAGGTGGGTGATGTAATTATGGGCTGTGCCAACCAGGCCGGCGAAGATAATCGCAACGTGGCGCGCATGGCGGTTTTACTTGCCGGATTACCTGTTTCTGTTCCAGGACAAACAGTTAACAGATTGTGTGCCAGTGGATTAAGCGCTGCCGTAGACGCCGCTCGTGCCATTCAGGTGGGCCATGAAGAGTTGATGATTGCCGCCGGAGTAGAAAATATGACCCGGGGGCCATTGGTTATGGGCAAAGCATCTTCGGCTTATGGAAGAGATCAGCAGTTATTTGACAGTAGTTTTGGCTGGCGTTTTATTAATCCAAAAATGAAGGAATTGTTTGGCGTAGATGCCATGGGAGAAACAGCCGAAAATGTAGCAGAAAAATATAAAATCAGCCGAGAAGATCAGGATAAATTTGCGCTTTGGAGCCAGCAAAAAACACAAAAAGCAAAAGAAAATAAACGTTTTGATAAAGAAATTGTTCCTATTGCCATACCCCAAAAAAAAGGAGATCCAATAATTTTTGCCAACGATGAGTTTGCCAAAGCAAATACCACGCTCCAGGGCCTCTCCAACTTAAAAGCATCCTTTAAAAAAGAGGGAACGGTTACTGCCGGAAATGCAAGCGGTTTAAACGATGGAGCCGCGGCAATTTTATTAGCAGGGGAAGATGGCCTGAAAAAAAATAATTTAACACCCTTAGCACGAATTGTATCAAGCGCGGCGGTTGGCGTAGAGCCACGCATTATGGGAATTGGCCCTATTGAAGCCGCAAATAAGGCATTAAAACGCGCCGGATTAACTTTTAAAGATATTGATTTGATTGAACTAAACGAAGCATTTGCCGCACAAAGCCTAGCCTGCACCCGTGCCTGGGGGCTTTCTGATAATGACGAGCGAATAAATATTAACGGAGGGGCCATTTCATTAGGACATCCTTTAGGCATGAGCGGAACGCGTATTTTAAATTCAGCAGCCATTGATTTACAATTACATAGTAAAAAATATGCGCTAATAACAATGTGTATAGGCGTTGGTCAGGGTTACGCGGTAATAATTGAAAAGTGCTGATTTAATTATTTTAGTAACTTCGGGCTTGGATAAAAATAATGACTATTAAAACATATTTAATTTTACTGATACTCTCTTTTTTTTGTGCAGTAAACGCGCAGGATAAAAAAGATATTAAAACTTTAACGGCGTCGGCCGAAACTAAATTTAAAGTTGAAAATTACGAAGATGCGCTGGAAGATTATTTACAAATTACAACCCTTGATTCTAAAAACGAAACAGTAAATTATAACACCGCCATTTGTTATTTAAACACAAATATTAATAAAGCCAAAGCCGTTCCATATCTTGAAATTGTAACACGTAACGAAAAACATAATCCCAATGCAGATTATTTATTAGGAAGAGCTTATCAATATTCTAACCGCTTTGACGACGCTATTGCTTCTTTCGAAAAATTTAAAAAAAACGCAAAAGGCAATGAAGATAATTTAAAAGAAGTTGAACAGCAGATTCAGCACTGTATAAACGCTAAAGAACTTATAAAATATCCTTTAGATGTTCAATTTCATAATTTAGGAAAAAACATTAATTCCGCCTTTGCAGACTATTATCCCTTTGTTACTGAAAATGAATCTTATATCATTTATAACTCCCGGAGGCCGACTGATAAGGAAGCTGCAAAGCTTGAAAACGGACAGTATTTAAATAATATTCAGGTTTCGAAAGTGGTGAATGGAACTTACATGGAAAGTACTGTTGTAGAAGAACCAATAAGTAAGGGTAATTCCGGCAATGAGATTATTGGAATGAATTCGCGCGGTAATATAATTTTAATAAACAAACATAATATCCGCGGCGAAAGTAAATTATATCAATCAGAAATTATTGCCAATGGCGATTTTACAAAGCCTGTAGAACTCCCTCCGGTAATTAATGGATCGGGCGATGTAATAGCCGCTACTATTAATAGTGAGGGTTCAGAAATTTATTTTGCAAGTAACCGTAAAGGTGGTTACGGCGGCACCGACCTTTATGTGTGTAACAAATTACCTAACGGCAAGTGGAGTGAAGCTCAAAATTTAGGTAAAGAAATTAATACCATTTATGATGAAGATTTCCCGAATCTTTCACCCGATGGAAAAAACCTTTATTTCAGCAGTAAAGGACACAGCAGTATGGGTGGCTACGATATTTTTAGAGCCACCTTTAATAATGAATTTCAAGTGTTTGGAAATGTACAGAACATCGGTTATCCACTTAATACTTCCTTTGATGATCTTAATTTTAGGATCTCAAAAAACGGCCGCTATGGTTATGTGGCATCTTTGCGCGGTGGCGGTTTAGGAGATTATGATATTTACCGTGTTTCTTTTAATGATGTAGAAGTAGATTATACCGTTTTAATCTGGCAAATAAATAGTAAAGATTCTACCTTAAAAGTAGATTACAAAAATAGTTTTGTTGCCGTAAATGATAACATTACCAATGAAATTGTTGGCACATATGTTCCAAATCCAAATAGTGGCAAGCTTATTATTATTTTGCCTCCCGGTAAATACACTGTTACGGTAGAGTCTCCCGGATTTAAAGATTACATCTATCCCATTGAAGTTTACGATAAAGCGTCTTATCAATCAGAAATAAATTTAAACATCTCATTAACTAAAAAATTATGATCCATAACCTCGCACAACAAAATTCCATATTCAATCAGTTTTTATCAGAAATACGCGATGCAAACATTCAAAAAGATAGTATGCGATTTAGAAGAAATATGGAACGCATGGGTGAAGTTTTTGCTTATGAAATAAGTAAAACGCTAAAGTACAACGATGTTAAAACTACAACTCCATTAGGGGAAGCAGACTGCAAACAATTAAACGATCAGCCGGTAATAGCCACCATCCTCAGAGCCGGATTACCTTTACATTTAGGGATACTGAATTATTTTGATGCCGCGCAAAATGCTTTTGTAAGCGCTTACAGAAGGCATCACAAAGACAATACATTTGAAATTGCTTTAGAATATATTGCCTGCCCCGATATTAACGGCAAAACATTAATTTTGTGCGACCCAATGCTGGCAACAGGCGCATCTATGGTTTTAACCTACAAAGCTTTACTTGCCAAAGGAACTCCTTCTCACACCCATATTGTAACCGCCATTGCCAGCCAGGCAGGCATTAACCATTTAAAAGCGCACATGCCAAATAACAATTATACAATTTGGTGCGGTGCTATTGACGAAGAATTAACAGCTCACGCCTACATTGTTCCCGGCTTAGGGGATGCCGGTGATCTTGCTTTCGGAAGCAAACTCTAAATATGTTTACAGCCAAAACATCTTCTTTAAAACAATCAGGTGTTTTAAATAATCTGATAAACGATTATCTTGATAAAAAAGAAACGCTGAATCCTTTTTATGATCATTATCCTGATAAAGAGGGCTTTACAGATTTTTTAAAAGTTGATAAATATCCCTCGCTGAATCGTGAAACCTTATCTGCTATTCTTCTAAAACAAACGGCAACCGTTAGTAATACTTCTGATAAAACAAAGAATAATATTCATTTGCTAAAGCATAAGGACTGTTATACAATTACCACCGGACATCAATTATGTTTATTTACAGGGCCGCTTTATTTCATTTATAAAATAATTTCTGCAATTAATTTAGCAGAAGAGCTAAATCAGCTTTTTCCAACGCAAAAATTTGTACCTGTGTATTGGGCCGCTACTGAAGATCATGACTTTGAAGAAGTAAATCATATACATGTTTTCGGAAAAAAAATAAGTTGGCAAAGTTCGCAAACAGGTGCGGTAGGGGCTTTTAAAACAAAAGAACTGCAAGCACTTCTTCCTTCGCTTAAAGAAGCAATAGGCTCAGGCATAAATGCCGAAGAGCTCATTCAACTTTTTGAAAAAACGTATTTGCAACATGAAACTTTACGTGATGCTACCAGGTTTTTAGTAAATGAATTATTTGGAGAATTTGGCTTGATTACTATTGATGGAAATGATAAAGAACTTAAACAACAGTTTATCAGTCAATTTAAAAAAGATATTTTTGAAAACAGAGCGTACTCGTGTGTAACTAAAAGCGTTGACGCGCTTCATACACTCGGTTACCAGGCGCAGGTTAAGCCTCGTGAAATAAATTGTTTTTATATGGAGGCCGGCATAAGGGCACGGATTGAGAAAGAGGGTGAAGTTTTCCGGATTATAGGAACTGAAAAAACTTTTTCGCCTGAGCAACTTAAAAATATGATTGAAACAGAGCCCGAAAAAATTAGTCCTAATGTTGTTTTAAGGCCTTTGTACCAACAAACCATTTTACCCAATGTTGCTTACGTGGGCGGCCCGGGCGAATTATCATATTGGCTGGAATACAAGAATATGTTTGAGGATTTTATTGCTGTATTTCCGGTGTTAATTCCAAGAGCATTTATTACTTTGATTGAAAAAAATATAAAAACAAAAATAGATAAGCTGAGATTTACAATTGAAGATGTTTTTAAAGAAGAGCAAGAGTTAATTACACTTTTTCAAGTTAAATCAAACACTTTATTTACACTTAACAACGAAAAGGAAGAGATGGAGAGATTATTTACAGAGATTACAGGAAAAATAAATCTTGTAGATAAAACCCTTGTAAATAATGTAGCGGCAGAAAAACAAAAAAGCATTAATAGTTTAGATAATCTGGTTAATAAGGCCAACCGCGCCATTAAACAAAAGTCGGAAACTGAAATAAATCAGGTTAAAACCATTAAAGAAAAATTATTTCCTAATAAAATACCACAAGAACGTTTTGATAATTTCTCAACATTCTACATAAAATGGGGTAAAAGTTTTGTGAAGACATTAAAAGAATACATTAACGTATTAAAAAAAGAACACCTTGCGCTTATAGAAGAGTAGTTTGATAAAAACTTTATATGTTAAATTATACCTTAGTAAAGTATAATTTGTTATTTTTATATCACAAAAAAGAGCAGGGTGCTCTGCATTTATAACAACATAAAAAATAAACATGAAAAAACTTTACATTACACTTTTAAGCAGCTTATTTATTGGGCAGTTAGCCTTAGCGCAAACATTAACAAAAGCATCAAATGAACCGGTAATAGGTAACACTAATTCTTACAAAGGTTATGATTCAAGCGGTGTTATTCCAAAAAATACAGGCGCTAATATGAGTTGGAACTTTTCAGCAATTACGCAAAACACAACTGTTTCTTCTTCAACTTTTGTATCACCGAGCTCTGTGCCATCCTCTTCTGCTTATCCTTCGGCCACCATTGTAGAAGATCAGGGAAGTAATTCCTACGTGTTTTATAAATCCGTAGCAACTCCAACTACTTCTTTTGAATCATTAGGCTTTCAAGCACCTAATTTTGCTTTAACTTTTACCAATTCTGCAATAGCGGCGGTTTGGCCCATATCGTTTGGTTATTCGAACACGGATACTTATTCAGGAAGCGTAACGCAGCCTGTAACAGGCACTTTAGCGGGTACCATTGTAACCAACGGTTCGGGTACAGGAACGATTACCTTACCCGGTGGAGCAGTGTTAAGTAATATTCTACAGGTTAAAACTATTAACACAACTACTTTAACTTCAGGTTCAGGCTTCACCACCATTACCGGAACGATTTCATCAACCGATTACAGTTACTACCACAGCAGCGACAAATTTGAGTTAGTAACTGTTTCTTATCAAAAACAAACCTTAAGTTCGATTGGTGGGCCTACCATTACCTCTAGTGCTTCAATTAAAGTTAACTCAAATGTAATACAAGGCTTAACCGATAATAATCTTAATGCCACTTTTCAAATATTTCCAAATCCTGCTAAAGACGCCTTTAATGTTAACCTTACCAATGCCAACAATGCAGTTTGCACAGTAGAAATTTATAACAGTATTGGCACTTTGTGCAGAGTAATAGCTTTAGGAAATTCCCCGGAAATTAAGCAAACAATTTCTTTAACGAATTTAAGCTCCGGCATTTACATTGTTAAAACTACTTTGGGTGCGCAATCATCCTCGAGACGCCTTATTGTAGAATAAATTATTTTTATCCATAATTTAAGCCCCGGAAATTATTTCGGGGTTTTTTTATTTTTTACATCGTATCTTTGCCGAAATGAAAAGTAAAAAATGGCTCTTATTACTCATTATTGCAATCCCTTCGTTTTTATGGGTATTGCTTGAAACCAGCACCATCAACTCCTATAAATTACATTATTACGGTCCAAAAAAAACCCTACCAAATAACGATACCTTATACTACAAAGTGCCTGACAATTGCTATTCCGTTATTTCCTCTTACAACCCTGATTTCAGTTTGTTTAAAATTGATTCAGTACACTATCCTTTATTTGCAATTGCATTTATTAAAGAAAATTACAGAAAAGACTCTTACAGGGTTGCCGGGCTGTGGGAGTATCTCAATTATAAAAAAGAAAAAATTGGCCACATTCCAATATTTCTTATTACTGAAACAAAAAACAATGTTGCGGTAATTCAGAAAGATCTTGAGAAATTTTCAGATAATCACAATGTTAATTTTTTAACCTTGGAACATTTGGCTTTTGACAGCATTAACCGATTGTACTTTAAAAATAAACCAATACACATCGACTACAGTTTTTTTGTTTTAATTGATGGCAATAGAAATATTCGTGGTTATTACGACGGACGTTATACAGCAGAAATAAAACGTTTAATTGATGAATACAAACATTTACGATTAAAAGATGAAAAACAAAAATTAATCAATCAAAATGAAATTAAAAATAATTCTTAATGCGGCTTTGATGAGCTTTTTATTATTGGCCTGTAAAAAAAATTCAGAACCTCTGTTACTCCCTGTTTTCGGAGAAAAAAAGCTTGGAAATAAGGATACAATTTATCACACCGTGGGCGAGTTTAACTTAACCAATCAATATAGGGAAACAATAACCCTTAACACAGTTAAAAATAAAATTTATGTGGCTGATTTTTTCTTTGCTACTTGCCAGAGCATTTGCCCGGAAATGAGTAAAAATCTGGCGTCGGTTCAAAAAGAATTTGAAGACGATAATTCATTTCTTATTCTTTCACACAGTGTAAATCCTAAACATGATACCATAGAAGTTTTAAATGATTACAGCAAAGTTTATGGAGCAAAAAAAAACAAATGGCATTTTTTAACTGGAAATAAAAAACAAATTTACGATCTTGCAAAAAACAGTTATTTGGTAAACGCTTTTGAAGACGATGGAAGCGCAGAGGGCTTTTTACACAGCGAACTTTTTTTACTCGTAGATAAACAAGGCCGAATTCGAGGTATGTATGACGGAACTGACAATGCCTCTGTTGTTAAATTGATTGCCGACATTAAGCTACTCAAAACCGAAACCTCGTCTTTCTAACAATACTTGTTATAAAATAGACTAATAATATAGATACCGTTTTTTATAATGGTGGGACTTATACAGCGAATCCATTATTAAAATAGTTTATTTTTTAAGACATTAATACACTCTTGCCTAAAATAAATGGTACTATTAAAAGGCTTAATTAAAATTTGAACATTTCAGATACCAGTCCCGGCACAATGCCTATAACGATTACAATTACAGTGGTAAGTGTTATAACCAACACATTTGATCGTTCAATAACCACCGCCTCTTCATGAATTGGTTTTTTATAATACATGGCAATAACAACTTTCAAATAATAATAAGCGCCAATAGCCGAAGTAATAACCGCCAGAATCAGCAGCCATTTATAGTGCGTACCTATCATGGTGGTAAATACAAAATACTTGGCAAAAAATCCGGATGTTACCGGAATTCCCGCTAAAGAAAGCATCGCCACCGTCATACAAAAAGCCAACAAAGGATTACGCTTTCCCAAGCCATTAAAAGCTTCAATACTCTCAGTATTTTTTCTGGTTACATTATACAAAACTCCAAAGGCGGCAATACTTCCTATTGAATAAGCTAAAGAATAATATAAAATGGCATCTACAGAAATATTGCTTCTGATGTTAGCCAGAACAACCATTAACATAAAAGCCGCATGACTGATACTAGAATAAGCTAACATCCGTTTTACATTGGTTTGCATGGCCGCAGAAAAATTAGAAACGACTAAGGACAATGCAATGATGCCGGCAAGAATGCCAGTCCACACTTCACTCACACCGGCAAAACCTACCATAAATAAACGAAGGAAAGCAGCAAAGGCCGCGGTTTTAACAACGGTGCTCATCAGCGCGGTAATAAGTGTTGGCGACCCCTGATAAACATCGGGTGCCCAAAAATGGAAAGGTGCGGCAGATACCTTAAAGCACATCGCTATCATGATCATAATTACTCCCACATAAAAAAACATAGGCATGCCACTTGAATTTAATGCAATATATTCACGAATTTTTTCTAAATCAAAACTACCGCTGGCGCCATATACCAAAGCTATTCCAAAGAGTAAAAAACCACTTGCAAATGAACCCATGATCAAATATTTAAAGCCGGCTTCATTACTTCTCAAATCTTTTTTCTGACTTGCAGCTAACACATATAAAGGAATACTCATGATTTCTATTCCTAAAAACAAAGTGGTCATGTTTGTGAAAGCGGTTAACATTAAAGCTCCCACCAAAGCAAACAATACCAAGGCAAAATGATCTACCACATTTGTATCTTCTTCAAAATAATCATTGGCTAAAATGAACCAGAAAAATGCTGTAGCAATGATTATTCCTGAGAAGGCTATTCCTATTTTATCAAAGGAGATCATGTTACTGAAATACGAAATAGAATACTCGTTAGTCCACTCCATAAAATTAAAAGCATAGGCGGCAACAATACCAAGCAGCACCATGGGCAATAACAATTTCTTGAACTTAAAAATTTCGGCAAGCATTGCTAAAACTCCAAGTCCACTTATAATCAATAATCCTTTCATATTCTTTCCAATTTACAATTTTTGCAAGTACAATTTTGAGAATGCAATTCGATTTTTTTCCAATCGCAAATTGTCAATCTACAAATTGTGAATTTATTTTATGTTACTCAACAAAATTTTAACTCCCTCTTCTGCCATTTCATTTAAAGGTTTTGGATAAACTCCAAAAGCAATTATTACGCTGCAAATAATAATCAATACAGCTTTGTCTGTTGCGGCTAAGGAGCCGAATGTTAAATGATTGTCTTTTCTTTCTCCTAGCATAATACCCTGATAACTCCTTAACATATAAACTGCTCCCAGTATAACGCTTAATCCTGCAAAAGCCGCGGCAATAGCACTGTATTGATAGAGGCCGTTAATTAATAAAAACTCGCCTACAAATCCGTTTGTTAATGGTAGCGCTACAGAACCTAATAAAACGATGAGAAACAAAACAGCAAAGTTTCCGTTCATGCCACGAATGCCACCAAGTTTATCGATTTCCCTTGTTCCCGTGTGACGCAATAAAATATCGGCTATTAAAAATAATCCCACCACATTTACTCCGTGCGCAAGCATTTGCATTACCGCTCCCTGCAAACCTTGCTGCGTTGTAGAAAAAATTCCGGCAGAAATCAAACCAACGTGTGCAATGGAAGAATAAGCGATCAAACGTTTAAAATCTTTTTGAACAATTGCAATGCAGGATGCGTACACAACTCCAATAACAGAAATACAGATAGCGGTATTACCCCATCTTTCTAAACCCAATGGAACAATTGGCAATAACCATTTCATAACCCCGAAAGTTCCCATTTTTAGCATGATACCAGATAGCAACATGGTGCCTTGTGTTGGCGCATTTACATACGTATCGGGTTGCCAGGTGTGGAAAGGAAAAACAGGCATCTTCACCGCAAAGGCTATAAAAATTAACCAAAACACAACGCCCTGCTGATCTGCAGTAAGCGACTTTCCTGCGTTATACATATCTTGCACTGCCCATGATTTTAAACCTTCAACATTGGTGTGATTATATACATAAATTAAACCCACCAGCATAAATAACGAACCCGCTAATGTATACACGAAAAACTTAAATGTAATTCTTGACCTTCCTTCTCCGCCCCACAATAAACAAATAAAATAAATCGGAATCAAAGCAAGTTCCCAAAACACATAAAACAAAAAGCCATCGTTAGCGGCAAAAACCCCAACCAAAGCCATTTGCATTATTAAAATTAAACCATAAAAGGATGAAGGGTTTTCGTATTCATTTTTATAAGAAGATAAAATAATAAGAGGTACCAAAAATGTTGTTAAGAGTACCAGTAATAAACTAATGCCGTTTAATCCCACTGAAAAATTAATTCCTAATGATTGCACCCAGGTATGATTAAAAGAAAGCTGTGTACATGCGGGATTGTTCTTATACATCGCAAAGGCAACCAAGGATAAAACAAACTCCAGAACTGAAAGTCCGAGCGCGAAATTACGGGCTGCATTTCCTTTTACAAAAAACACTATCAAAGCGCCAAGCAAAGGAAAACCTATTAATAAAGCTGTTAACATAAATTCTTTTAAACTATTTAATTAAAAAAGTGAATACAATAATACAAACCACTCCAACAACCATACTGATTACGTAAAAACCGATATTGCCTTGTTGCGCTAAACGAACCACCGAACCCACTCCGGTAACAGCTTTGCCCACTCCATTCACAATGCCATCAATCATGGCAATGTCAAAGAATTTGTGGAAGATCTGTCCTAATAGATCTAACGGTTTGCGAATTGTTTTGTCAAAAAACTCATCCACATAATATTTATTGTAAATTACTTTAGCAACCGGTTTTAGATCTTCTTCTCTCTCAACAGGTAATACATTATACGTTCTGTACATTCTGTGGGCTAAGAAAATTACCGCAGCGGCTGAAGCTACAGCTAATCCCATCAGCAGCCACTCTGTATCATGGGGCAAAATACTTGGATCAGGACGCATAATCACGGGCTCTAAATTGTGATGCATCCAGTTTGGCAGATGCCAGAATTCCGGTAAACCAAGAACTCCACCCAATACCGATAAAGCGGCAAGCACAATTAAGGGAATAGTCATGGAGGAAGGCGACTCATGCAAATGATGCTCTTGAGAATTTGTACCTCTGAACTTTCCGTAAAACGTACCGAACAACATCCTGAACATATAAAAGGCTGTTAGCATAGAAGTTACCATCCCTAATACCCATAACAATTTGCTGTGCTCGTAAACGTGTGCAAGAATTTCATCCTTACTAAAGAATCCGCTAAATGGTGGAATACCACTAATGGCTATTGTTCCCAATAGCATGGTTATAAAAGTAATTTTAATATGTCCTTTTAATCCGCCCATCTTTCTGATATCCTGCTCTCCGCCCATAGCATGGATGACAGAACCTGCGCCAAGAAATAACAAGGCCTTAAAGAAAGCATGTGTTGTTACATGAAACACAGATGAACTATAAGCTCCTACACCCAATCCTAAAAACATGAAGCCTAATTGTGAAACTGTTGAATAAGCTAGAATTTTTTTAATATCGTTTTGTAATAAACCTATTGTTGCTGCAAATAATGCGGTAATAATTCCTGTAAGGGCAACTACTTCGCTAGCTACATCACTGATGGAATAAAATATATTTGAGCGCACCACCATATAAACACCCGCTGTAACCATGGTAGCGGCGTGGATCAGGGCTGACACGGGAGTAGGTCCCGCCATTGCATCGGGCAGCCAAGTATACAAAGGGACTTGGGCGGATTTTCCCATTGCTCCAATAAATAATAATAAAGCGATAGACGTGATAACGGAGGTGCTAACGGTTCCTGCCTTGGCGAATACATTATCAAATGAAATACTTCCAAAGGTTATGAAAATTAAAATGATGCCTAATAAAAAACCAAGATCTCCTATTCGATTAATAACAAAAGCTTTTCTGGCGGCATTGTTATATGCTGTGTTTTTAAACCAAAAACCAATTAGTAAATAAGAACAAAGCCCTACTCCTTCCCATCCAACGAACATGATAAGGTAATTGTTTCCTAATACTAATAATAACATAAAGAAAACAAACAGGTTCAGGTAGGTAAAGAAACGTGAGAAGCCTTCATCATCGTGCATATAACCGATGGAGTAAACGTGAATTAAAAAACCAATTCCTGTAATGATCAATAAAAACAAAGAGGAAAGAGGGTCAAACAAAAATTCAAAAGGTATTTGCAGAGTTCCCGATTTGATCCATGAAAACAAATTGATGATGTGTGACTTTTGCTCGCATCCTTGCAGTTCTACAAATGCAGCAACCGCAACAACAAAAGAAGCGAGAATACTTCCGGCCGCAATTACTCCGCTAACACTTTTGTTTAATTTTTTTCCAAAGAAACCATTAATTAAAAATCCAATTAAGGGGAACAAAGGAACGAGGGCAATTAGTTTTATCATATAATAATATTTACAATTTTGTTATCTACAATTGTCAAATTAATTTTTCAAATTACTCAGTAAATCCGTATCAATACTTTTTACGTTACGGTAGATCATACTTAAAATAGCGAGGCCAACAGCTACCTCAGCAGCAGCAACCGCCATGATGAAAAAAACAAAAACCTGCCCGCTTGCATCGCCGTGCAATGTGCTGAACGAAACCAATAATAAATTCACCGCATTAAGCATTAATTCAATACACATAAAAATGATAATTGAGTTACGTCTTGCCATTACGCCAATTGCTCCGATAATAAATAATACTGTGCTTAACAGTAAATAGTAATTTATAGATATTCCGTTTATCATATTTTTTATTGACGATTTGATTATTTACAATTTACCATTGCAAAGATTTATACTTATTGTTTTTTGCTCTTATGGCCGAAGCGGCGAATATTTTTTCCAACTCCGATGATTCCTTTAAAAGAATCTCGTAATCAGGATTATCAATTTTATTAAACTCCTTTATCAATTCTAACCAATTAACAGATTCTTCAGACTCTTCTTCAACTATCTTTAATTTATTTATAAAATCAGTCGTTGACTTCGCTTTACAAACTGCACGATAATTTGCGCCAACAAAATTGGCTGAACGCATTACTTGCTTGCCCATTATTTCGTTGGCAGTAGAATTTTTTAAATGGTTAACTGTTTTCAAGGTGCTCAACGCAAAGTTAAAAGTTCTATTTTTTAATATTTCGGGGGTTATATTCATTTGCAATTGTAAATTGTCAGTCTTTTTAAATCGTAAATTTTATTTAATCTCCTTCTTCCCTATCATAATGGCACCAACCATAGCAGCCAATAATAATACACTCGCAATTTCAAAAGGAAATAAAAATTCACTAAACAACACTTTACCTAAATTTTTTACTGTTCCTATTTGAGATGATCCATAGGAAGTAAGGTTCATTTGTTCTGTACCCTTTAACGTTCCCACTAAAACAAAAAGTAATAATCCCCCAGCAATTCCCGCAACAATTTTTATCCACGCAGATTTTTGCGGTTCTGAATCCTGATTTAAATCCATGAGCATGATCACAAATAAAAACAGTACCATAATAGCTCCGGCATAAACAACAATATGAACAATTGCCAAAAACTGAGCATTCATTAATAAATAATGGCCTGCAATACAAAAGAAGGTCATTACCAAATACAACACACTGTTAACAGGGTTGCGACTAAACACTACCATTAAAGCAAACATAATTGCCAGGAAAGAAAGTATCCCGAAAAGCCATTGTGTAATTGTGTATCCTAACATAAATATTTATTTACAATTTTTTATTTCTTATTGACAATTGTAAATCGCCAATCATTAAATCGTCCATTTTCATTAATTACTTTTTCTATCCAGTCTGTTGCCTTCCCAAACCGCGTTATGCTTTAATCCGGGTATTTTTTTAAATTCAGTAACAGCTAAAGTTTGTCGTTTGCTGACATCAATTGGTTTATCAATTTTTTCTACCAGCTTATCTTTTCCATAAATAAAATCTTCACGCTCATATTCCGTATCCACAATTCTATCCGTTAAAAATATAGCTTCCTTGGGGCAAGCTTCTTCACACAAACCGCAAAAAATACAACGCAGCATGTTTATTTCATATACACGAGCGTATTTTTCTTCTCTATACAAACTTTCTTCTCCCTTTTTACGTTCAGCACTTTCCATGGTAATTGCTTCAGCCGGACAAGCCACCGCGCACAACCCACAAGCCGTGCAACGTTCCGCTCCTTTTTCATCGCGCTTTAATACATGGAGTCCGCGGTAAACAGCCGACATTTTTCGTGTATGCTCAGGATATTTGATAGTGGGTCTCCGCTTAAATATATGGCTCGCAGTGATCATCATGCCTTTTAAGATCGCGGGAAGATACATCTTCTCCATGCCCGTCTGCACTTTGTCTGATACTACTTTACTTCTATTCGTTAATTGCATTTTAATTTATTTAAAAAATGTTACCATCGCTATTATAATTATTACATACAATTCTATTCCTTCCGATAACTTACATATGGCTTTAATAATCTCCATTTTATAAATGTATGTTACCTCTGAAATATTCAACCACTACCGTAATTGCTAAATTTAAAAGTGACAAAGGCAAAAGAATTTTCCAACCCAAATGCATCAGCTGATCATAACGGAAACGCGGCAAAGTCCAGCGCACCCACATAAATACAGAAATGAAAATACAGATTTTTGTAAAGAAAGCCCCGAAACCAATAATGGAAATCCAAACAGATCCGTCATGAAGTCCTAATGTTTGATAAAGCTCATGCGCCCATGGAAAATTATATCCACCGAAATAAAACGCGGCCATGATAGCCGATGAAATGAACATGTTGATATATTCGGCAAATAAAAATAATCCTAATTTCATAGAAGAATATTCTGTGTGATATCCTCCAACTAATTCACTTTCGCATTCAGGTAAATCGAAAGGCGCACGGTTAGTTTCTGCCAACGCGCAGATAAAGAAAATTAAAAACCCGAGAGGTTGCCATACTATATTCGCAAAACCTGCATCCTGTTGTTCTACAATTTCGCTTAAACTTAAAGTGCCACCTGATGTTACGATCAATGCAATAACAGAAATTCCCATTGCAATTTCATAGCTAATCATTTGCGAAGATGCACGAATAGCTCCAAGCAATGCAAATTTATTATTTGACGCCCAGCCTCCAATCATGATTCCATACACACCAATAGAAACTACGCCGAATAAATAAAGAACTCCAATGCTGATATCGGTAATCTGAAAAGAATACGTGTTACCCGCTTCGGTAGTAAAGGATTTTCCCCATGGTATAACGCTCCCGGTCATCAGCGCGGTGAGCATAAATAAGCTGGGACCAAGAATAAATAAAAATTTATTACTTACGTTAGGAATGATCTCTTCTTTAAAAAACATTTTTCCACCGTCGGCCAATGGTTGTAATAAACCAAAAGGGCCGGCGCGATTAGGGCCAATCCTGTCCTGAAGCAAAGCGGATAGTTTACGTTCCCACCATGTAGAATATGCGGCAACGGCCAAGGACAAGCCGAACACGATGACGCATACTACAAATTTATATATTACAAATGATATCATATTTACGGACGTTTATCGAATGGAATGAACCCTAATGCTTTTTGCTGTTTCATTGCCTGAGTTTTTAATTCATTTAAATGATTATAATGATTTTGAGAAATAACAGAACTTCTATGAATCGGCGAAGGCCCTTCAATTACCCAATCACTTGTTTTCTTATGATCGTAGCGACAAGAATTACAAATAAATTCTTCTACTTCATCCCACTGATCTTTGCGTGCTGTTACACGCACAACTTCTTCGCCCTTTAACCAAACGCGGGTTTTTCCGCAGCACTTATCGCAATTACGATGAGCATCTACCGGCTTTGTAAACCAAACGCGCTGCTTAAAACGGAATGTTCTGTCGGTTAATGCACCAACCGGACAAACATCAATAACGTTACCACTAAAATCATTATCAATAATCTGTTCAATATAAGTTGAAATTTCCGAAGCGTCGCCCCGATGAACAACACCATGTAAACGTTTATCTGTAATTTGCTCCGCTGTTTTTACGCAACGGTAACATAAGATGCAACGGTTCATGTGTAATTTAATTTTATCCCCGATATCAATCATGTCGTATTCACGGCGTTTAAACTCGAAGCGTGTTTTTACTGAACCATTTTCATAACCAAGATCCTGCAATTTACACTCACCCGCCTGATCACAAACCGGACAATCAAGAGGATGATTGATCAATAAAAATTCAACAACACCTTTACGTGCTTCTAAAATTTCGGGAGATGTAAAATTCTGAACAACCATTCCATCCATCACCTCTGTCCGGCAGCTTGCTACCGGCTTAGGTATAGGATTAGGATTAGCGGTGCTTCCTTGCGAAACCTTTACAATACAGGTTCTGCAATAACCACCGCTGGTTTTTAATTTTGTATAATAACACATGGCAGGCGGAGCAACCTCGGGGCCTATCATACGGGCTGCCTGAAGAATCGTAGTTCCTTTTGGCACATCAATTTCTATTCCGTCTATTGTTACTTTCATTTTAATTTAAAAGTTTTTAATCAATTGATCAACTTCTTCTTTTAACTCGGGTAGATGCTTTATTACAACTCCCCATACTATAATTATCATACGAATGTATAACTCTGTTTCTTAATCCTATTATCTGTTTTGAATGTGATATTTCAAAATCAAAATTAGCTTTTTTAATTCTTGATATCGCCTCAGCAATTATTTCAAGTTCTCTTTCAACTGCCCTATAAGCCATTCTTTTTGAAACAAAAGCATCAAAAGTTTTAATGTCTTTCGTATAAGTTTCAATTGCTTCAATGGAAGTTAAAATATCTTGTAAATATTTTGCTGCTTTATGCGGCATTATATTATTTGTTTTGTTTCTTCTATATCTTTTTTTAAATATTTATTTCTAATTGGTTTATCTGTTAAAAGATCAACATTTCTTTTTAACAAATCCTCTAACGATTCTACTAAATCAAAATATAAATCAGCATAATCTTCTACCGGCACTTCAGTATTAAATTTAACTATGAAGTCCACATCACTGCTTTCTTTCATTAGATTCTTTGCGGCCGACCCAAATACATACAACTCTTTAACCTTATATTCTTTACATAAAGCGTTTATAGTTGCAATATTATTTGTTATGATGGGCGCGAGCATGTTTCCGAAATTTAATTACAATTTTTTTTTATCAACTCTTCTACTTCCTTATCTTCCGGCGATAACTCCAAAAGTTTTTTCCAGGTAACACAGGCTACTTTCGGCTGATTAAGTTTATTGTGCATTTCTGCTTTGTTGAAAAGAGCATTTGTATGGTCAGGACTGTACTTTAAAGATGAATCGAATTTTCGAAGAGCCGACTCATATCTTCCGCTACGCATATTATCCATACCATAATTAAAAAAACTAATGCTTTTTAATTCTGTAGAAAATTTAAATGGATCGGAGTTTTGAGCACAATATTTCTTCAAATACCCTTCGGCCTCATCTTTTCGAACGTTCTTTTCAACTAAATTTTTCCAAATTTCCCCGGCTTTGTTCTTTTCCCCCATCGCAAGTAACATTTTAGCCTTGTCAAAAAGAACAGTATTATTATGAGGTTCTATATCTAAAGCCTTATTATATTCTACAAGAGCCTTGTCAAATTTTAACTGAAGTTCAAGCTTACGGCCTTCATTCCAATACTTCATAGCCTTTTCGTGTTCGGGAGTAACAGGTTCGGCAGCAACGATTCCGATATTCTTATAAGAAATAGGCAAAATCATATAAACGTTTACTTTTTTTCCCTTATCAAAACCTGGTTCCCACTGAGGCATTTTTGAAACTATCCTAATCGCTTCCTGGTCAAACGATTTAAAACCCGATGGTTTAATAACAATCGGGTTTACAACTTTACCTGAAGTATCCACAATAAATTTTATAAAAGTCTTTTCGTTATTAGATTTTTTGCGCGCATCCGGAGGAATTATCATATTCTTTTGAATAAAATTTGCAATAGCTGAATTTCCCTCAGGAAATTTCGGCATTGAATCTGCAATAGTCAAAACATTATCCTGAGCTTTTCCAAACAGACAAATAAAACAAAGTATGTATGTGACAATTTTCAACTTACGCAACAATTTTATTCAACCTATTATAATGACTAACATCCACAAACTTCTTGCTTCTTGCCACATCTAAAAATTCTTGTTTAAAATGACGAATAGCTGCTGCTACAGGCCATGCAGCTGCTTCACCTAAAGGACAAATTGTTTTTCCTTCTATCTTACTTTGAATATCCCAAAGTAATTCAACATCACTCTCTTCGGCAGTGCCGTTTAAGAATTTCTTTAGAATTTTTTCCATCCACCCGGTTCCTTCGCGGCAAGGCGAACATTGTCCGCATGATTCGTGGTGATAAAAGCGAGTGAATGTAAACAGATTTTTAACAATGCTGGTATCTTCATCCATTACAATAAAACCACCCGAGCCTAACATAGTTCCTGTTTGAAAACCTCCATCGCCCAAACTTTCATAAGTCATTAAACGCGGTTCGCCTTTCGCGGTTTTTAAAATTAATTCTGTTGGAAGAATCGGAACAGATGAACCACCCGCCACAACAGCTTTCATTTTTTTACCGTTACGAATTCCACCGCAATATTCTTCGCTGTATATAAATTCCTCAACGGGAACTCCTAACTCAATTTCATAAACACCCGGTTTATTAATATGACCCGATGCTGAAATTAATTTAGTGCCTGTAGATTTTCCTATTCCTATTTTTGCATACTCTTCGCCGCCCATGTTCACAATCGGACAAACAGCCGCGATAGTTTCCACATTATTTACAACAGTAGGGCAACCCCATAATCCTGCAACAGCGGGGAATGGGGGTTTGATGCGAGGATTACCACGCTTACCTTCCAAAGACTCCAATAACGCGGTTTCTTCTCCGCAAATGTAGGCACCCCCTCCAACTTGTACATAACAATCGTGTGAGAAATCAGTTCCTAAAATATTTTTTCCTAATAAACCTGCGGCGTAGGCTTCTTCAAGGGCTTTTTCAACAATACGCGCCACATAAAAATATTCTCCGCGAATGTATATGTAAGAAATTTTGGCTCCTAAGGCGTAAGAAGAGGTAATCATGCCTTCTATTAAAGCATGCGGAATAACTTCCATCAAGTAACGATCTTTAAAAGTTCCGGGTTCCGATTCATCAGCATTACAAACCAAATAACGGGGAACGCCTTCCGGCTTTGCTAAAAAGCTCCACTTTAATCCTGTTGGAAATCCCGCTCCGCCACGTCCGCGCAATCCTGATTTTTTCACCTCATCAGTTACCTGATCAGGAGTCATAGTCTTTAGCGCTTTTTCTACCGAAGCATACCCGCCATGAGAACGATACACATCCAGCGTTTGAATGTTTGGTATTTTATCGTTGTGAATTAATAATTTTCTTCCCATTATTTTTATAATGTATTATTATAATCTAAATCCGTATAACTTCTTAATTTACCTTCTGATTTATATTTCTCAAGAAGCGCATCTACTTTTTCGTAGGTTAAATTTTCATGGTAGCTTGCCCCTACCTGTGCCATTGGCGCTGTTCCGCATGAACCTAAACACTCTGCTGTTTTTAAAGTAAACATGCCGTCTCGCGAAGTTTCTCCTACTTTAATATTTAATTTCTTTTCAATATGTTTGATAATATCTTCGGCACCGGATAACCAGCATGAAGAAGTTTGACAAACTTCAATGACACATTTGCCCACAGGCTTTAAATGGTACATCGTGTAAAAAGATGCAACTTCAAAAACTTCTATTGATTTTATTTTTAAAACCTCAGCAACGTAATCCATCACTTCAGGACTTAACCACCCGCCAAACTCCGCTTGTGCAATATGCAAAATAGGAAGCAAGGCCGATTTTTGTTTTCCTTCAGGATAGTGTGAAATAATTTTTTGAACAGTAGCCATAGCAACCTCGTTGAATTTTATTTCAGCTCTTTTGCTTGCGTCGAACGGCTGCGTTCCGTGTACTTGTGCTCCCATTATTTTGAAATTATTTAATTAAGAATTGAAAATTACCAACTTTTAATTCCTCATTTTTCATTATTAATTTTTTTACGCGTCCAACTCCCCGGCAATAACATTCATGCTGCTCATGGTGATGATTGCGTCACTTAACATACTCCCTTTTATCATTTCCGGATAAGCCTGGTAATAAATAAAACAAGGTCGCCTAAAATGCAAACGAAACGGTGTTCTTCCGCCATCGCTTATCAGATAAAAACCCAATTCTCCATTACCTCCCTCCACCGCGTGATAAACTTCTCCTTTCGGAACATCCATTTCTCCCATCACTATTTTAAAGTGGTAAATCAATGCCTCCATGTTATTATATACTTCTTCTTTAGGAGGTAAAAATATATCCGGCACATCCGCTCTCACAGGCTCATCTTTAGGCATGTTTTTCATGGCCTGTTTAATAATCTCTAACGATTGCCACATTTCATGCTGACGGACCATAAAGCGATCATAAGTATCTCCGCTGATACCAACGGGAATATCGAATTTAAAATCTTCGTAAGACGAGTATGGCGTAGCAACCCGCACATCATAATCAACACCGGCAGCGCGTAAATTTGGTCCGGTAAAACTATAATTCAAAGCCATCGCCGCAGAAATTGGTCCGCAATTAATGGTACGATCCATAAAAATTTTATTGCGCTCTAATAGATTAGCAAATTCCTGCAGGGCTTTAGGATAATTATCCACAAAGCTTTGGATTTTTTTCCAAGTAGTTTCCGGCCATTCTTTTTCGAACCCACCGATCCGACCAATGTTGGTGGTTAAGCGTGCGCCGCAGATATCTTCATAAATATCATAGATCTTTTCGCGCCATTGAAAAATATAAAGAAAGCCGGTCATAGCCCCGGTATCTACACCAATAACAGAGTTGCAAATTAGATGATCGGAAATCCGTGCCAATTCCATCAAAATAACACGCATGTATTGCGCGCGTTTTGGAAGAGTAATGCCGCACAGCTTTTCAACGGTCATGTGCCAGCCTAAATTATTAATAGGCGATGAACAATAATTCATCCTGTCGGTAAGCGGAGTTATTTGATTATACGGTCTTCTTTCCGCTAATTTTTCAAAAGCTCTGTGAATATAGCCAACGGTTGGCGTTGCTTCATGAATAATTTCGCCATCCATTTTAAGGATGTTTTGAAAAATACCATGCGTGGCCGGATGCGTGGGGCCAAGGTTAAGAGTAGAATATTCTTTCTCTTCCACTTCATTATTTAATGCCCCTGTGCTAATGTTTTCTTTTTTTGCCATAATTTATCTGCCAAACATTTTATCACTCTTATCATCGCGCGATTGATCTTCCAAAGGATATTCTTTTCTCATTGGAAAAATATCCATTTCATCCACATTTAAAATACGTTTTAAATTTGGATGCCCTTTAAATTTAATTCCATAAAAATCAAAGGTCTCACGCTCCATCCAGTTAGCGCCCGGCCAAAGATCAATAGCCGTTGGAATTTCGGGCTTATCCATAGAGAAAAATGTTTTTATTCTAATTCTGTAATTTTTAATCATGTTATGCAAATGATAAATTACACCAAGATGTTTTTCATCAGCAGTTTGCATTCCTGTAAGATCGGTTAAAAAATGAAAATTTAATTCAGCATCATTTTTCAAAAACGATAATACTTCATGAACTTTATCCTGTTTAATTGTAAACGTAATAAAATCATACGGCATTTCGGCATGTTCCACAGCTCCGGGAATTGCGGCATCTAATTGCTCTTTTATTTTATTTAATAGCTCCTGACTCATTCGTTTAATATTTTACAATTTTTCAATTTACGATTGACAATTTTAAATCATCAATCACTAAATTGTCAATTTATTTACTCCATTCCGTAACTGTTCAATAAGCGCTTGTATTCATCCGAGTGCCTGCGGCGGAACGACTCATTTTTTGCTAATTCCTGTATTTTTAAAATGCCTTCTATAATTTGCTCCGGACGAGGAGGACAACCCGGCACATAAACGTCAACCGGAATAATTCTATCGATTCCCTGCAACACACTGTAGGTATCAAAAATCCCACCGCTGCTTGCACAGGCACCAACAGATAATACCCATTTTGGCTCGGCCATTTGCTCATAGATTTGGCGGAGTGTTGGCCCCATTTTTTTAGCAATAGTTCCCATAACCATTAGCAAATCGGCCTGACGCGGTGAAAAACTCAAACGTTCGGCGCCAAATCTTCCCAAATCATAATCAGAGGCCATGGTGGCCATAAATTCTATTCCGCAACACGATGTTGCAAAAGGCAGAGGCCATAATGAATTTGCACGAGCCAAACCAATAACATCTTCCAACTTCGCAGCAAAAAACCCGGGGCCTTCCATTCCTTGCGGACTCTTAGCCATCTCAAGCTTGGTGCGTTTTATAATTTCTTTTCCCATCTTATAATAGTTTTTAGTTCTTAATGTTTAGTGTTTAATATTCGAAACTAATAACTCAACATTAAAAACTGTTAATTACTCTTCCCACTTAATCGCTTTTTTCGACATCATATAGTAAAACCCAACCAATAAAAGGGCAATAAAACTAAATACTTCAATAACACCTTTTGTGCCCAGCTCTCTGTAATTTACTGCCCATGGATACATAAAAATAACTTCCACATCAAATAAAACAAACAGAATAGCAACTAAAAAATACTTAACCGCAAATGGCACCCTGGCGTTTCCCTGAGGCTCAATTCCGCACTCAAACGAATCTAATTTAATTTTAGTTCTTCGCTTGGGTCCTAACAAATGTGTTGCCACCATGGTAGTAACCACAAAACCCATAGCAACTAAAAACATGAGCAGAATAGGCAAATATTGAATCGGTGAAGTTGGCGTGTTCATTTCGTGCATTAATTTTAAGACTGTAAGGTTAACCATTTTTACTAAATCGTCAAAAAAAAGTAACATATAAAGATACGAAAATTTAGAATATTAATTGAGTTTTAAGTTAGATTTTATGGACATATTCACTATTTTTAAGAAAGAGCAGGCCTAAAAAAAATGTGAATAAATTTGATATAATGGAAGGATAATTGTACCTTCGCATAAAATAAACCAAAATGTCTTTATTATTTGTATTAGGTATTTTAGGCGGCTTAGGGGCACCTGAAATTATTATTATTCTGGTAATTATCCTTTTAATGTTTGGGGGGAAAAAAATTCCTGAATTAATGAAGGGTTTAGGCCGCGGCGTTAAAGATTTCAAGGAAGCAAGCAAGGGCGAAAGCGTAGAAAATACTGAAATAGAAAAAAAATAATCCTTTAGTTCAAGGTAATCATTAATTTTGAAGCGTTGTTCCTTTAAAGAGGCAACGCTTTTATTATTTTAAAACATTAAACGTGTATTCATTTACCAATATTTTTCAATTACAAGCAGATTTAAAAAAAGGCAGCATTACCTGCGCGGATATTGTAAATGATTTACTTGCAGAGATTAAACGCAAAGCCCACCTCAATGCGTATTTGGAGGCATTCGAATCATCTGCCCTTACACAGGCTAAAAAAATTGATGAAAAAATTAATTCTAATTCTCCTTTAGGAAAATTGGCGGGAGTGGTAATTGCCATTAAAGATAATATTTGTTATAAAGGACACAAAGTTTCTGCATCTTCAAAAATATTGGAAGGTTTTGAATCCTTATACAGTGCCACCGTTATTGAAAAATTACTTGCAGAAGATGCCATCATCATAGGGAGATTAAATTGCGATGAATTTGCTATGGGAAGCAGCAACGAAAACTCCGCTTTTGCAAAAGTTTTAAATCCCTTAAACGAAAAATGCGTGCCCGGAGGTTCTTCTGGAGGTGCGGCAGCTGCGGTAGCGGCCAATTTATGTCATGTAGCCTTAGGTTCCGATACCGGCGGTTCTATCCGTCAACCCGCTTCTTTTACTGGCACAGTAGGCCTAAAGCCTACCTACGGCCGGGTATCGCGTTACGGTTTAATTGCCTACGCTTCTTCTTTTGATCAAATTGGGCCCATCACTAAAAATGTGGAAGATGCCGCACTGATTATGGAAATTATAAGCGGACAAGATAAAATGGACACCACGTCTTCATCGCAAAAAGTGAGTGAATACAGTAAAGAAATTAAGTCGGATAAAAAATTTAAAATAGCCTATTTAAAAGAGTGTGTGGAAGCTGAAGGACTTGATTCGGAAGTGAAACAAGCCCTTGTAAACCAACTCGAAAATTTAAAAAAAGCCGGATATACCGTTGAACCTGTTAGTTTCCCTTATTTGGAATATTTAGTGCCTGCTTATTATGTTTTAACAACCGCCGAAGCTTCCTCAAATCTCTCGCGCTTTGATGGCGTGCATTTTGGTTATAGAAGTTCCAATGCCACCGACCTTGAAAGCGTTTATAAAAAATCACGCAGCGAAGGTTTTGGTGTAGAAGTAAAACGCCGGATCATGCTTGGCACTTTTGTTTTAAGCGCGGGTTATTACGATGCCTACTACAGCAAAGCCCAAAAAGTAAGACGTTTAATTCAAAACAAAACATTTGAAATTTTAAAAAATTTTGATGTGATTGTTACGCCTTCTACACCCGGTCCCGCCTTTGAATTTGGCAAAAACAGCAAAGACCCTATTAAAATGTATTTGGAGGATATTTTTACGGTGCAAGCCAACATTGCCGGCGTACCCGCTATTTCAGTTCCCTGCGGAATACATACTAACGGTTTGCCAATGGGTATTCAATTGATGAGTAATTATTTTGAAGAATCTACACTTTTCGCAATTTCCAGCTTGATGTCTAAATATTAATAGAAAAATATTTTAGATATAAAGGTTTAACCGTATTACTAATTCGATTTAGATTACGTTAAAACTTTAATAAGCCTTATTCAATAAAACGTATGTCCTAAGGTATAAATTTAATCCTTTTTTCAGTAGAGTGCTATTATTCGGCTAATAAGGTACTGGTTAGGTTTTAAGCGATATTAAAAACCAAACTTTCTTCGAGAATCTGCGCTTAATAGCAAAGGCGAGTTCAGCCAAATTATCTAATAAATAATGTTTAGAAAATATTAAAACAGCTCCCAATATTTTGCTAAATTTACCTTCGTAATATAATAAAATGGATAAATTTTCTTATTTAGGAAACAGCGATGTGAATGCGATTGACGAACTTTTTGTGCAATATCAAAAAGACCCGAAGTTAGTAGATAAAACCTGGCAAGACTTTTTTAAAGGTTTTGAGTTTGGCAAAATGGATTACTCTTCCTCCCAAGGCACCATTTCTGAAAACGTTAGTAAAGAATTTAAAGTGATTAGTTTAATCACCGGATATAGACAACGCGGTCATTTATTTACAAAAACTAACCCTGTTCGTCAACGTCGTTCTTATCAACCCACATTAGATCTGGAAAATTTCGGGCTTTCAGAAAAAGATCTGGATGTGATATTTCAGGCCGGAACCGAGATTGGTATTGGAGCTGCCAAATTAAAAGATATCATCGCTCACCTTGAGCAAACTTATTGCCAAAGTATTGGTGTTGAATATTTATATGTTCGCGAACCTAAAGTTATAAAATGGTTGCAGGAACGTATGGAAAAGAACCGGAACACCCCGGCATTTTCCAAAGAAGAGAAAAAAATTATTCTTAAAAAGTTAACCCAGGCTGTGGTATTTGAAAACTATCTTCATACAAAATTTGTAGGCCAAAAACGTTTTTCACTTGAAGGCGGGGAAGCGGTAATTCCCGCCATTAATGCCTTAATGGAGCATGGAGTTAATTTAGGAATTGAGGATTATGTTATTGGCATGGCTCACCGCGGCCGTCTAAATGTTCTCACCAACATTATGAATAAAACCTACAAGGATGTATTCACCGAGTTTGAAGGAAGGCCCAGTGAAGACTCTTTATTCGATGGCGATGTTAAATATCACATGGGTTATTCATCAGATCAAACTAGTGATGGCGGAAAAAAAGTTCATATCAGTTTAACACCCAATCCTTCTCACCTCGAAACCTCAGCTGCAGTAGTGCAGGGAATTGTTCGGGCCAAAATTGATAACTTACATAAAGGAGATAATTCAAAAGCTTGTCCTGTTATTTTACATGGCGATGCCGCTATTGCCGGCCAAGGATTGGTTTACGAATTAATTCAAATGAGTCAGCTCGATGGGTACAAAACGGGCGGCACAGTGCATTACGTTATAAATAATCAGGTCGGATTTACAACCAATTTTACTGACGGTCGTTCTTCTACTTATTGCACAGATGTGGCAAAGGTGGTATTAAGCCCGGTGTTTCACGTGAATGGCGATGATGTGGAAGCTTTATGTTTTATTTCAAAATTGGCAATGGAATTTCGCCAAACCTTTCATAGAGATGTATTTGTGGATGTATTATGTTATCGCAAATATGGACATAACGAAGGTGATGAGCCCCGTTTTACACAACCCTTGTTGTATAAAGCCATAGCGGCACACGCTAACCCCAAAGATATATACGTTAAAAAACTGGAAGCTGAACAGCCTGACTTGGCGAGTGAAGCCAAAGAAATAGAAAACATGTTTAAAGCCGAACTGGACAACAATCTTGATCAGGCTAAAAAAACAGATAAGGCCAAAATCACTTCATTTTTAGAAGGAAATTGGAAAGGAGTGAAAATGGCTTCTGATAAGGATTTTGAAGAATCGCCAAAAACAGCAGTTGATGAAAAATTATTTTTAGAACTGGCTAAGCAAACCACTGAACTTCCAAAAGATAAAAAATTCTTTAATAAAACCCAGAAAGTATTTGAAGACCGCAAGGCCATGATAACCAATAATAATTATGATTGGGCCATGGGCGAATTATTGGCTTATGCCACCTTGATGAAAGAAGGTTTTCCGGTACGCTTTAGCGGGCAGGACGTTGAACGCGGTACTTTTTCTCACCGCCACGCCATTGTAAAACTTGAAGACAGTGAAGAAGAATACACGCCTCTTAACAGTATTGATTCAAAAGCTAAACTTAGCATTTATAATTCGCTGTTGAGTGAATATGGTGTTTTAGGTTTTGATTATGGCTATGCCTTTGCCGCGCCAAATACTTTAACCATTTGGGAAGCACAATTTGGAGATTTTTTCAATGGCGCGCAAATCATTATTGACCAATACTTAACCTCAGCGGAATACAAATGGCGCCGTATGAATGGATTGGTGCTTTTATTACCTCATGGTTATGAAGGCCAGGGCCCGGAACACTCCAGTGCCCGCATGGAAAGGTTTTTACAAGCCTGTGCTGAAAACAACATACAAATTGTAAACGCTACAACGCCCGCGCAACAATTCCATGTTATTCGCCGACAGTTAAAAAGAGATTTCAGAAAGCCCTTAATCTGCTTTACGCCAAAAAAATTATTGCGTTACCCAAGTTGTGTAAGTAAATTAAAAGACTTTACCCATTTTAATTTTCAGGAAGTGCTGGACGATGTTTCGGCAGGCTCAACAACAACTGTTGATGTAAAGAAAATTACACGCCTTGCTTTTTGCTCCGGTAAAGTATATTACGATTTAATAGAGAGACGCGAAAAAGAAAACGCTGACGATATTGCGTTCATTCGTTTGGAGCAATTATATCCTTTTCCGCAAAAGCAGGTGGATGCGATTTTAAAAAAATACAGCAAAGCAAAAGAGTTTTTATTTGTGCAGGAAGAGCCTGAGAACATGGGGCCGTGGAGATTTGTAGATAATAATCTTCGCACTTTAAATTTAAAATATGTTGGCAGAGATGCGGCGGCCAGTCCTGCTACAGGCTTTGCCAAACGTCACGCCGCTGAAAACGAAGAAATAATGACAAATATTTTTACAAAAGTTTTAGTAAAGTAAAAATGCTAACAACAGAGCAAACAAATATTATACTTGAAACATTAAAACCGTTTGATCCCACTTATATTGGTTTGTTTGGTTCATACGCAAGAAACGAAGAAACCGAAAGCAGTGATATTGATTTATTATACGAATTCAATAACCCCACATTCAGTTTGTTTGATCTAATTGATTTAAAGGAAACGTTACAACAAAAATTAAATAAACAAGTTGATTTAGTTTCTAAAAGATATATTAATAAACATTTAAAATCTTACGTTGAAAAAGATATAAAAATTTTATTTAATGTCTGATAAAGACCTTACATATTTAAACCAAATTTTAGATTGTATTATTGATATTGAATTATTTGTAGAAGGCTATTCAGAAAATTTGTTTGTTACAGATAAAAAAACATTTAATTCATCAATCAGAATGTTTGAAGTAATGGGCGAAGCAACAAAAAAAATATCCTCTGATTTAAAAAACAAGTTTCCGGAAGTAGAGTGGAAAAAAATGGCAGGTTTACGGGATGTTTTAATTCACGATTATGAAGGTGTCGATTTGAGCGCCGTTTGGCAGATTATTCAAATAAATGTTCCTAATCTAAAAATGCAGATTAAAAAAATAATTCAAAATTATAACTAAATAATTCAAAATTAAGTATATGGCAATAGTAGAATTAAAAGTACCAAGTCCCGGAGAATCCATTACAGAAGTAATCATTGCGCGCTGGATAAAAAACACCGGTGACGTTGTTGAAAAAGACGATGTGTTGGCGGAGATTGATTCCGACAAAGCCACTCTTACTCTTAACGCCGAAGATAGCGGCAAAATTGAAGTTTTAGCGGCTGAAGGCGATACTGTAAAAGTGGGTCAGGTGGTGGTAAAAATTGATACTTCCTTTAAGCCCGAAGCAAAAAAAGAAACTCCGAAAGCGGAAACAAAAGCTGAGCCAAAAAAGGAAGAGACAAAGAAAGAAACTGTCACTTCGAGCGCGGTAGAGAAGACTTCGGGAGATAAAACATACGCTACCGGAACGCCAAGCGTTGCAGCTGCCAAAATAATGGCCGAAAACAACATTGCCTCAAAACAACTGAACGGTACAGGTAAAGACGGACGAATTACCAAGCAGGATGTTCTTGCCGCCTTATCTAACGGTTTGCCATCTGCCGAAAAAGTATTAAGTAACAGCTGGCAGGGTGGTCGCGATAAAGAGAAAGTTAAAATGACCTCTCTTCGTAAAGTGGTGGCAAAACGTTTGGTGGCCGTTAAAAACGAAACGGCTATGCTTACCACCTTTAACGAGATTGACATGAGTGCGATCTATGAAATCCGCGCGAAGTATAAAGATAAATTTAAAGAAGTACACGCTAGCAATGTAGGCTTTATGAGCTTTTTCACGAAGGCAGTATGCGAAGCGTTATATCATTTCCCGGCAGTTAACGGAATGATTGACGGCGAAGAAATAGTTTATAACAAGTATTGTGATATTGGAATAGCTGTGAGCGCCCCCAAAGGTTTAATGGTGCCTGTGTTACGCAACGCTGAATTAATGAGCCTTGCTGAAATTGAAAAAGGTATTAAAGAACTTGCTTTAAAAGCGCGTGATGGCAAATTAACCATCCCTGAAATGGAAGGCGGTACTTTTACTATTACTAACGGCGGCGTGTTTGGCAGTATGATGAGCACACCAATTATTAATCCTCCGCAAAGCGCTATTTTAGGAATGCATAATGTGGTGGAAAGGCCTATGGCTGTTAACGGACAAGTGGTTATCCGCCCCATGATGTACGTTGCTTTAAGTTATGATCATCGTATTATTGATGGACGCGAAAGTGTTGGCTTTTTAGTAAAAGTGAAAGAGATGCTTGAAAACCCAACTCGAATTTTATTCGGCGGAAAATTACCTGAAGAGATTTTGTTGGGGTTGTAACGGCTATAAACAAGTTAGTTGCAACCAGACGACAGAAAAATCAAACTTTAACTTTAGACACAAAACTTCATTTAGAACTCACTAAACTCGGTACACCTATGCGCAGAAACCGAACAGTTTTATCGGCTTGAAAAGCCGTTATTTCTATCCCATAATTTAGCACGTTTGTTTTTTTAAAAGGCAGGCAAAAACCAAGCGGTTTAGGCACGGAACTAGGAGACTTTTGGAGTGGCTTTAAGTTGTCAGTTGAGGGCATAAATCTGCATAAATACGGTATTAAGCCTCTTTTGAAATAGTTTCATATTTTTAAGTACTTCAACAGTATTTTTAACTTTTTCAATAACAGTTTTAACTTTTTTATATATAGTTTTAACTTTTTGATTAAGCGTTTTAAGTTCTTTAATAAGCATTTTAAAAACTACTTACTGCATTTTAACTTCTTTTTACTACGTTTTAAGTATTTGAATAGTATTTTTAATATCTTTAACCTGCGTTTTAATTTTTAGCAACTGCAATATGTTATCTCTCAACTTACAACCCATTTTTAAAGCTCGCGGTATTGATAAACCCTTCTCTTACCTAACAAGTGCAGGCTTTCCCTCATATACTGCTCACAACCTTCTTAATGCTAAAACAGTTACTTTTAGGTTAAGCCACATCGACAAGCTTTGTTCCTTACTCAACTGTACTCCAAACGACTTACTTGTTTGGACTCCTAACCGCAATGAGAAATTAGCAGACACTCACCCTATTACTCGGTTAAAGAAACAAAATACTAACCTAAACTGGCAAGACACAATCAAAACAATTCCCTTAGATCAGTTAAGTGAAATCGTTAAAATCATCAACGAACACAAAAATAGTAAGTAAACCTACATTTATAGATCATTTAAATAAAGCAACTTCCGTTGGTTATTGGCTTGCAGAAGGGTTACAAGGACAAGGGATAATGACACGCGCTTGTTGAAGCTAATCCACTATTGTTTCGAAGATCTAAATCTTAACAGAGTAGAAATAAAATGCGCCACCGGCAACATTAAAAGCCAAGCAATTCCGAGCCGGCTTAATTTTAAAAAGGAACGCGCTTTGGGGCAGGCAGAACTTTAAACCCTGTATGTGTATATCAGTATTTATACGCAGCTATTAAGCAAGAGTGGTAAAATATTAATTAAAAGGCGAACCTCACCCCTTCAAAAAGCCCATGATCTTTTCTACACTGTCTTTAGCATCGCCATACAGCATTTCAGTATTTGGCTTATAGAATAAAGGATTTTCAACTCCGGCATAACCCACCGACATCGATCGCTTCATTACAATTACCTTCTCCGCTTTCCAGGCTTCAATAACCGGCATTCCGTAAATAGGACTCGAAGGATCGTCCTGAGCTCCCGGGTTAACAACATCATTTGCTCCAATAACCATTACTACATCGGTACTCGGTAAATCTTCGTTAATCTCATCCATCTCCAAAACAATATCATAAGGCACGTTAGCTTCCGCTAATAACACATTCATGTGGCCCGGTAAACGGCCGGCAACAGGATGAATAGCAAATCTTACATTTTTGCCCGACTTGCGTAAATTTTGCACCATGTCAAAAATAGGGTACTGTGCCTTAGCAACAGCCATTCCGTAACCCGGAACAATTACCACAGATTTTGCTTCTTTTAAAAGATCCGCAACCTCTTCATGATTAAGAGCTGTTACTTCGCCTTCCATAGCCGTTGCAGCACCGCCACTTGGAGCATCACCAAAGCCGCCCAATATAACGGAGAAAAAAGAACGGTTCATGGCTTCGCACATAATAATGGAAAGAATAGCACCCGAGCTTCCTACCAAAGCCCCTGTAACAATTAATAGATCATTACCCAACATAAAACCTGCTGCAGATGCGGCCCAACCTGAATAAGAATTTAACATGGATACTACCACTGGCATATCCGCACCGCCAATTGCCATTACCAACATAATGCCAATGAAACAGGCAATGGCTGTCATAATGTATAAATACATCACTCCGTCTGTGCCGTGTTCTTTGGCAAATAATACCCCTAATACCAAACATGTCACCACTAAAATTATATTTACAAGATGCCTGCCCGGATACAATAAAGGTTTGCTGCGAACTTTACCTTCTAACTTGCCCCAGGCAATAATAGAACCTGTAAAGGTTATAGCGCCAATAAATACGCCGATAAAAACTTCAACCAAATGAATGGTGTGCGCGGCGCCCGTTAAAAGATGTGTGCGTGGGTCTATGTAAGAACCAAAACCAACCAATACAGCGGCTAAGCCAACAAAACTATGCAGGATGGCTACCAATTGAGGCATGGAAGTCATTTCAACTTTACGAGCCAATACAATTCCTATTACTGAAGCAACAGCAATAGCGGCAATAATATACACATGGCCCTGAACACCCTGACCTAACACAGTGGCAAGAATGGCAATAGCCATACCGATGATGCCGTAAAATACGCTGCGTTTTGCGGATTCTTGTGAGGACAAACCACCAAGACTTAATATAAATAAGATACTTGCAAATAAGTATGCTGCAATTTGAATTTCCCTTACAATCATTTTTTTATTTTTTAAACATTTTCAACATGCGATGAGTAACAACAAAACCTCCAACAATATTTATACTTGCAACCAGAATAGCTACAAAAGCTAAAACGGTCATGGAGTCTGATAGATTATCGGTGGTTTGCAATAAACCGCCTACAATAATAATACCGCTGATGGCATTGGTAACCGCCATTAAAGGGGTGTGCAAAGAGTGAGACACATTCCAGATAACCTGCCAGCCAATAAACACAGCCAATACAAATACAGTAAAATGCTGCATAAATTCACTCGGAGCAAAACGGCCTAATAATAAAAGCAGGGCGCCAATTACACCTAATTTAATAATCATGGATGTTGTTTCTTTTTTGTTTTTTCTTGCGGAAACAACTTTAGGATCTTCAACTGCCGCGGCGGCCACTTTTGGTTTAGCCGTACTAACGGGAAGCGGCTGTGGCGGCCAATTAATTTTACCGTTATGAGTTACCATTGCTCTTGAAACAACAGCGTCTTCCATATTAATTTTCCATTTATCCGCTTTACCCATGTCATCTAAAAGGTGACATAAATTATTGCCATATAATTGAGATGCCTGGGCAGGCAGTTGATTTAATTTACCCACAATGGTAACTCCATTATCGGTTGTATAAACTTCACCGTCTTTTGTAAGCACACAGTTGCCTCCTGAAGAAGCCGCTAAGTCAACAATCACTGAACCGGGCTTCATGGCGGCCACGTGATAATCTAACCATAATTTTGGAGCGGGTCTGCCCGGAATTTGTGCCGTGGTAACTACAATATCAACTTCTTTAGCCTGCTCTAAAAAGAGTTTCATCTCGGCTTCAATAAATTCTTTACTCATTTCTTTTGAGTAACCGGATGACGTTGCCCCGTCTTCTTCTATTTCAACCGTTAAAAATTGTCCGCCCATTGACTGAATTTGTTCAGCAACTTCTTTGCGGGTATCAAAGGCTCGTACAATAGCGCCTAATGAATTGGCTGCGCCTAAGGCCGCTAAACCTGCAACCCCGGCACCAATTACCAAAACTTTTGCAGGCTCCACTTTACCTGCCGCTGTAATTTGTCCGTTTAAAAATCTTCCGAAATGGTAGGAACCTTCTATAACCGCTCTGTAACCCGCAATGTTAGCCATGGAAGATAACACATCCATCTTTTGTGCTCTGGAGATTCGCGGAATAGCATCCATGGCAATGGCATTTACCTTTTTATCGGCTAATTTCTGTAGTAATGCTTGGTTTTGCGCAGGCCATAAATAGCTGAGTAAGACCAACCCTTCACGCATCATATCCACTTCGGGGATGGTTGGCTCTTTTACTTTTAAAACGATATCTGATTGGCCGTAGATTTCAGCAGCCGTAGTAACTATTTTAGCGCCGGCTTCTTCAAACTCTTTATCAGAAAAATTTGCTTTTACACCCGCGTTGTGCTGAATGTAGACTTCAAATCCCTGCTTTTGCAAGCGTTTAACCGTTTTAGGAGTTGCGGCAACTCTCAATTCATTTGGAAATATTTCCGATGGAATTCCGACTTTCATAATGGTTCAAATTAAGAGCTGAAATAACGAAAAATTACTGAGAAAATAAAGAAGAGTTTTTCAGATAAAGCAATTCCCAAGAGGCTCGGCAATCTTACTTCTCATAATTATTTGTATCTTAGTTAAACCGATGCAAAAATACCCCCTTCTATTTTTATTGGTCTGCGCTTTTATTGGCGCTTCAAAGGCCCAACAAGATTCTGCCGAAAAATGCGTGGCCAGTTTTTATGCCGATAAATTTATTGGACGCAAATGCAGCAGCGGCGAAGTGTTTAGTCAGGATAAATTTACCGCCGCGCATAAAACGTTAAAATTTGGCACCAAGGTTAAAGTCACCAACTTAAAAAATGACAGTTCAGTCATTGTGGTTATTAACGATCGAATGCCGCCTCACTCTAAAAGATGTATCGACCTAAGCAAGGCGGGCGCAAAGCGACTTAATTTTATAGCAAAAGGTGTAACAAAAGTTAAGGTGGAGATCCTAAAAGATTCTTTACCTTAGGTTCATGAAAAAATGTATTTATTTTTTACTGGCAGCATTCCTTGCTTCCTGCGCACCTGATAAGAACAAAGTTGAAACCCGTGCTTCAGAAGACAGCACCGGCATCAGTCATTCACAGTTCTTAGCAAGTTTTGATGCGAAAGCGTTTAAGTCATTAACCCTGCCACTGGCTATTGATACCAGTTTTATTATGGAGGTAGATACCAATAATCCTATTCCTTATCAGCAGATTCGGCAATTAGGCACTCAGTTGCTTGCCCATGAGTTTTCTGAAGGATTGATTAACGATATTAATTCTTTTTGCGAAGTAGACTCTATTAAACAAGCCGGACATTATGCCGATTACTTGGCGAAGCTGGAAATTGGAATGACGAAGATTGCCATCTCTTTTAAACTCGGAGTGATTGATTTGGGGGAGGGAACGCAACTATTTATCTGGGGCATTCATAACAGCAGCTTTGAAGCTTGTCCGTATTATGCAGGCACTACAATTATCGGCACTTTAGTAAATGAAGATAAAGAAAACACTCATTTTTTACTGGGAGAATTATCAGGCGGCGGCGATCCACCGGCTACAGGAACAGATGAAGTGACTTCATACATTGATAAAGAAGGGACTATAACGGTTCGCGGTATTTCCATTAACGATGATCTGGATGTTCCAGGCGAAGACGTTACCAAACAAACACTTATTCTTAAAATTGAGAATGGGGCTGTAACAGTAATCAACTCAAAGAAAAGTGCAAGTAACAGCGAGAAGCAGTTACAGGATAATTAATCGAATTTTTTAAAAAATCTGTTTTAATTCTTTAATACAAGAGTTTAAATCTTTTTCATCTTTCAGCCAATTTATTTTAACTCCTTCCTTTTCCATTTTCCTGTACCAAGTCATTTGTCGTTTCGCAAATTGAAAAATAGAAGTACGTAATTGAGCGATCATTTCTTCTTTCTTCATTTTTCCTGCAAGATATAAGGATATAAAACGGTATTCCAATCCTAAATACTGTAGGCGCTCGTGATCCATTCCTTTGCTAATTAATTCTCGCACTTCTTCTATTAAACCATTTTCTAACCGTTCATTTAAGCGATACGAAATTCTCTTTTTACGTTCTTCTATAGAAACATCAATGCCAATATAATACGGCGCATAGAATTTCTTCTCCACTTTTAAATAGTCTGGATTTTTTTCCAGAAACGAAGCAATCTCAATTCCGCGTATCAATCTTTTTTTCGACTGCACATCCACGTGCTGTATGAGTATGGCGGGAAACTTTTTTAAATGCATTTGTAATTCCTCCTTCTCAAGCAATGCAAGTTTTTCGCGCAAACCGACATTTTCTTTTATTTGCGTGAAGCGTGTATCTTTTTGAAGGGAATCTAAGTAAAGCCCGGTACCGCCGCAAATAATCGGTATTTTAGTTCTTTCCGAAATCTCGCGAAAGGCTTTTTCGCATTCTCTGATCCAATCGTGCAAATAAAAATGTTCTTCCGGTTCGCAAATATTTATTAAGTGATGCGGAATTGCTTTTCCATCAACAGTATATTCCTGCAGATCTTTTCCTGTACCAATGTTTAATCTTTTATAAACCTGACGCGAATCGGCGCTTATAATTTCACCGTTTAATTCTGAAGCAATTTTGCAAGCTACTTTGGTTTTGCCGCCGGCAGTAGGCCCAAGAATAACGATGCAATTATACTCCTTCATTGAGGCGAGGTGTAAAAATCAATTTAATATTGCCCTTTGTATTTTTGAGGGAATGTGTATCCGCGTTAAAATTATCAGCTCTGTCTTTTAAGGGAATTCTTTGCGATGAGTTTTTATTCACTATAAAAAAAAGCGGTTCAGTTTCACCGTGTTTTACAAAACCAGCTTTTATAAATGATTCTCCGGACGAAAATTCTTTGTCAATATACGTCATCACGTCGCCCGCATTTTTTTCGCTGCAAAAGGCAGTAATAAGTTTGCTGAGTCCGCCTGTTACGGTAATTCCTTCTTTACAACAAAAGCGTATGAGTTCAAAAGAGCGTTTATTACCGGGCAATCTGTTCATTTTTCTTCCTTTAGAAAAGCTAGCTACTGCCAACAATTCATTCTTATAAAACAATCCGTAATTAAAAGCACTTTGGGTAGAGTTCATTAAATGAAATGTATCCAGAAATTCTGCCGCTGCCACTTTTGATATTTTTTGTACTTCGCATTTTCGCGCAAAAACCGTTGTGTTTAAACCAAGGCGCGACTGAATAAGCGCGACTAATTTTTGAGGAGCTGTTATGATAAGATCATTGGGCAAAGCAATGCTGATCTGCTTTTTAGAAGATGAAAACAAAAAGATTTCTCTCTCCTTATGAAGATTAATATTTTGTAATTGCAGTAACTTTTTAAAAAGTAAAAGATGTTTCTGCACAATAATTATCTAATAATTAATCTTCACAAATAAATCTTGAACAATAAAACGTTGCAAGGTTACCATTAAATCATATTCGATTAAGCGTTAACCGGCTTTGTCGCTTTTTCAACGCAGGAAATGATGTTTGTAGCAAGTTCCTTCATTTGCTCTTCGGTCCATGCCACTTTTACGCTAAAAGAAATTAAACGACCCACAACTTCCTGTGTTTGGGGCAGTTGCATTGTGTTGTAATTTTGCGAACGTTCAAGAATTTGTGCCGGCAAATTAGAAACTGTTTGAAGATTTTTTAAATGATCCCATTGATTAATAAAATGATACATGTTTAAAAACCAATAATCAAAGCCCATCACACCTGCGTTATTAAACTCATTCACTACACGTTGCGTAGTGTCTTTATCCGGTAACAGCAAATTTAAAAAGGTAGCCGAGTCACCTGATTCATCGCCAACTTTTGCAAAACCAATATGCTTATTGGTAGATAAAAGTTTTTGCATAAATTTTTTATTGTGCTGATTTTTTTCTTTGATTCCGGGAACTCTGCGGGTTTGCGCAAGGCCAATAGCGGCATGCAATTCAGAAATGCGGTAATTAAATCCTAAATAAGGATGCTCTTCCATGCCTCGTTTCGCGCCAACATGACTGTGACCATGATCGCTGTATACATCCGCTTTTTTATAGGTTTCTTCATCGTTGGTAACTAATACGCCTCCTTCTCCCGCAGTTGCAATTTTAAAAAAGTCGAACGAATAACTTCCCGCTTTGCCAAACAAACCCGTATAAGTGCCTTTGTAAGACGAAGCAAAAGCTTGTCCGGCATCTTCCACTAAAATCAGATTATGTTTTTTGATGACAGCCATGATGCTATCCATTTCGGCATTTCCGCCACACATGTGAACCAGGCAAACACCTTTTGTATTTTTAGTAATAGCTTTTTCAATTCCCTCCGCGCTTAAGCAAAGTGTTTCATCTATCTCGGCAAAAACAGGAATGGCTCCTATAAATAAAACGGCTTCTACACTGGCAATAAAGGTAAAGGGAGGAACGATGACTTCATCACCCGCACCAATACCGCTTGCCGCTAAGGCGGTAGCTATTGCAGTAGAACCGCTGCTCATAGCATGTGCAAATTTAGCGCCGGTAATTTTTTTTACTTCGCTTTCAAAGTCTTTTGCTTTCCAGTGATTGTTGCGTTGCGCATCATGTCCGTAACGGAAAAGCACACCTGTTTCCATTACATCATTTATTTCTTTACGCTCTTCCGCGCCAAATAGTTCTGTTCCTGCCATGAGATATAATTTTGAATGGCTAATTTACGAATTATTGACTGAGAAAGAAGCAATAATAATTCAACGTTCGTTTTGGTAAACCAACATTATAATATTATTCACAAATTTATTTTTTGTCTACTATATCCCTGCCACTTCGGTAACTTTATCCAAAGCAATAGTATGCGTTCCGTTTTGAGCAATAAAACTGCAATTAACCATGGCTTTGGCTACACTGGTTGCGTCCACCGGTTTGTATTTTTTTAAGAAGCCCAATGTGTTTGCTATTTTAAGAAAAGCAAAGCCGGCCTTTTCGCCAATTCTACTTTTTTTCCTGTCGCCGGCAAGCAAACTCGGCTGCAAAAAATACACGCTTTTAAATCCTAATGCTTTTGTGTCGCGCTCAAGTTCTCCTTTCATCCGAGAGTAAAAAACTTTAGACTTTACATCGGCTCCGGCCGAAGATACCAATACATAAACAGGAACGCCGTTTTTTGCCGCAGCGTCAGCAAAACGGTATTGATAACTGTGATCTACCTTATATTGATCTTCCTTGCTTCCGGCCTGTTTAATGGTAGTGCCTAAGGATGAAAATAATACATCTCCCTTCACCAGCTTTTCCCACTCTTCCCGTTTATCAAAATCAACAATATGCTCTTTTAATTTGGAATGGGCGTAACCGCTAGGACGCCGGGAAAATAATAATACCTTTTCGAATCGGCTATCTTTTAAGAGTGTTTCAACTAATTGATTACCAACCAGTCCGGTGGCTCCTATAACTACTGCATTTTTTGTTTCCATAAATTTGTTATTAATAAACCTTTTATATTCAAATATTGTTCGCTAATTTAATATCATCAAAAAGATGCCATCAGCATGCTCCGTTAATTGAGAACCTTTCTCCCCAATAATTGATGGGGAAGATGTATTGTTTTAGATTTTTTAAGGAAATGTCACTTACCTTATCTCCCACTCTTTCCAGTCCATTTCTTCGCCGCTGAGTATTTTTAAATAGCTTTCGTATCGCTCGGGAGAGATTTCTCCACTTTGGTAAGCGTCGCGTACAGCGCATTTAGGTTCGTTTACATGAAGGCAATTATTAAATTTACATTCGCCCATGCGGTGTCGCATTTCCGGAAAATAATGTCCGATTTCTTCTTTTTTCATTTCTACCAAACCCAATTCTTTTATTCCGGGAGTATCAATAATATCTCCACCAAAACTTAAAGGATGAATTTCGGCAAAGGTAGTGGTATGCATTCCTTTTAAATGAGCCGATGAAATTTGGCCTGTTCTGATTGCCAAATTTGGTTCCAGCGCATTAATGAAAGTTGATTTTCCAACCCCCGAATGCCCGGCAATTAAAGTAAGTTTATTTTTAAAAATTTCTCGTAATTCTTCCACTTGTTTTTTTTCATAGCTGCTCACGCTAAAGCAAGGGTAGCCTATTTTTTCGTACAAATCAATGGTTTGCTGCTGCATTTCAAGTAATTCTTCATCCAGCAAATCAATTTTATTAAAAATAAGTTTTGCGGGAATACTGTAGGCTTCCGCCGTAATTAAAAAGCGATCGATAAATCCTAAACTTGTGCGCGGAGCCACGATAGTAGCAATTAAAACCGCCTGATCGATATTGCTGGCTAAAATATGCGCCTGCTTGCTTAAGTTAAGCGATTTTCTTATAATGTAATTTTTACGGGGATGAATTTTTGTGATATTCCCATCGGTTTTATTTTCGAGTTCTATATCTACCATATCGCCCACGGCAGTAGGGTTTGTGGTTTTCCTCCCGTCCAAACGCAATTTACCTTTTAGCTTACAGTTATATAATTTACCCTCTACTCTTACAATATAATTGCTTCCTGTTGATTTTATGACCGTTCCCTGCATCACGGCAAAATTACTCATAAAAGTGTTTACAACATTTAACGTCTTTCCTTTAATTAAAACACTAAATTTGGCGCGATTTAAAACCCATAATAATTATGAAAGAAGTATATATAGTTTCCGCGGTAAGAACAGCCTTAGGTTCCTTTGGAGGATCGCTTGCAGGAGTTTCTGCCACACAATTAGGAGCAGCTGCCATTAAAGGCGCACTCGATAAAATAAAATTAGACCCAAAATTAGTAACCGAAGTGTTTATGGGTTCGGTAATGCAGGCTAATCTTGGCCAGGCTCCGGCCCGCCAGGCAGCAAAATTTGCAGGTTTGCCCGATTCGGTTAACTGCACAACCGTTAATAAAGTTTGCGCCAGCGGCATGAAATCAATTGCACTGGCAGCGCAAAGTATTATGCTTGGAGATAACGATGTAGTTGTAGCCGGCGGAATGGAAAACATGAGTTCTGTGCCTTTTTACTCAGAAAACACCCGCTGGGGAGCAAAGTATGGCAATGTTACGCTTATCGATGGACTTGCAAAAGACGGATTAACAGATGTTTACGGCAATGTTCCTATGGGAAATTGCGCCGAGCTTTGCGCCAAAGATCATAAGTTTTCCCGCGAAGATCAAGATGCTTTTGCCATTGAATCTTACAAACGTTCTGCTGCCGCGTGGAGTGCCGGAAAGTTTAAAGAGGAAGTGGTTCCTGTTACGGTTAAAACTAAAAAAGGCGATATTATTTTTGCTGAAGATGAAGAATATAAAAACGTAAATTTTGAAAAAATACCCGGATTAAAGCCGGTGTTTCAAAAGGACGGAACAGTTACTGCCGCTAACGCCAGCACCATGAATGATGGCGCGGCTGCTTTGGTTTTAATGAGCAAAGAAAAAGCGGATGAATTAGGCTTAAAACCTCTTGCAAAAATCAAATCATTTGCTGATGCTGAACAAGCGCCCGAATTATTTACTACCACGCCAAGTATTGCTGTACCTAAAGCGGTTGAAAAAGCAGGTTTAAAAATGAGTGATATTGGCTATTATGAATTAAACGAAGCCTTTAGTGTGGTGGGGTTGGCCAACATTAAATTAATGAATTTAAATGCTTCAAAAGTGAATGTTAACGGCGGAGCGGTTTCGTTAGGTCATCCTTTGGGAGCCAGCGGTGCCCGAGTGATTGTGACTTTAATTAATGTGTTAAAGCAAAATAAAGCAAAGTACGGTGCTGCCGGAATTTGTAACGGTGGCGGTGGTGCCAGTGCCATGGTAATTGAAAATGTAGATTAATTCCGTTTTTTTAATTGTCAATAATAAAATTGTCAATCAAACCCCGAAATACCACAGTGTATTCGGGGTTTTTTGTTTAAATTCGTCACTCTTTTATACTTAGAAAAATACCAATGAAAAACACAGCTCTCACAAATAAACACATTGCGCTTGGTGCAAAAATGGTGCCATTTGCAGGATACAATATGCCTGTTTCCTATACAGGACTTAACGAAGAGCATCAAATTGTTCGAACAGGCGTTGGGGTATTTGACGTGAGCCACATGGGTGAATTTCTATTAAAAGGAGAAAAAGCACTGGATCTTATTCAACAAGTAACATCAAACGATGCTTCCAAATTAACAGACGGAAAAGTTCAGTATTCGTGCCTACCAAATGAAAAAGGTGGAATTGTTGATGATTTATTGGTTTATCGCCGCAAAGAAGACGAGTATTATTTGGTGGTTAATGCCTCGAATATTCAAAAAGACTGGGATTGGATCTCGAAATTCAATAAATACGGCGTGGAAATGACGGATGTTTCGGAAAGCACCAGTTTGCTGGCCGTACAAGGCCCTAAAGCTATTGCCACGCTTCAAAAGCTAACAGACGTTGATCTTTCCTCCATGGAATATTATTCATTCACTATAGGTAAAATGGCAGGCATTAACGATGTGATTATTTCCAATACAGGATATACCGGGGCGGGAGGTTTTGAAATTTATGTACCTAATAAAGATGCCGAAAAAATGTGGGATGCAATTTTTGAGGCCGGCAAAGAATTTAACATTAAACCCATTGGCCTTGGCGCCCGCGATACACTAAGGCTGGAAATGGGTTTTTGTTTGTACGGAAATGATATTGACGATACAACTTCGCCAATTGAAGCGGGTTTGGGTTGGATTACCAAATTCACGAAAGATTTCACTAATCGCACGGCTATTGAGGAGCAAAAGAAAAACGGGGTTTCTAAAAAATTAGTGGGTTTTGAAATGATAGACCGGGGTATTCCGCGCCACAACTATCCTATAGCCGATTCAACAGGAAAAATTATAGGCAAAGTAACTTCCGGAACCCAATCTCCAACCTTAAATAAAGCAATTGGAATGGGCTATGTGCAAACGGAGTGGGCTAAACCGGAAAGTGAAATTTTTATCATAATTCGGGAAAAGCCAATAAAGGCAAGGATTGCAAAGCTTCCTTTTCTTAAAAAAGAGGGGTAAAACAGGGCAAAATGTTATTTTTTTATGCTTTTGTAACCTTTGTGTTTTAAACTCGTAAAAATAAATAGTACTTAACTATTCAAGAGTTAATCGATAAAAGATATATTTTGAGCTAAAAGAATTTAGATTCTTAATAAATATTTATAAATTTGATTAGAATGAAGAAACTTTTATATATTTTAATAACTGTTTGTGGCGCATCTTATGCTCAATCGCAATCTTCGGAAGTGGTTGGCAATGATACAGTAAATCGAATCGACGTCGACGGAAAAAAACAAGGCAAATGGATTCTTATGGGAAAACATAAACCCGGCACTTGTTACCAACCTGAACAGAAGGTGGAAGAAGGAAAATACCAAGATAACCGCAAAACGGGAATTTGGGTGGAGTACTACTGCAACAGCAACATGAAAAACAAATTAACGTTTGTTAACGGTCGGCCGGATGGTTATGCCATCATGTACCACGAAAACGGAAAAATTAGTGAAGAAGGAAACTGGAAAAATCAAAGATGGGTAGGCAACTACAAATTATATTATGAAAACGGGCAGGTTCAGCATGAATTTGTTTTCAATCCATCGGGCAAAAGAGATGGCGCGCAAAAATATTTTTATGATAACGGACAAATAGCCATTGAAGGAAATTTTGCGAATGGAAAAGAAAGCGGTTTAATAAAAGAATTTCATGAAAATGGTGATATTAAGGCTGAAAAAAATTATGCCGATGGAAATGTGGATGTAGCTTCGATAAAAGAATACGCTCCTAAAAAACCGATAGCTAAAAAATCGGATGAACCTGCCTATTATTGAAGGCTATGATATGGTGGAAGTGAAGGCCAAACTTTAAAAATGTTAGATTATAAATTTTAAATTATTATAAATCATTTAAAATTTATAATTTCGCGTTTCCAATCTATGGGGATTGGCTCATTTGGTCCCGTAATGCTACGGGACGCGTCGCAGGGAGTGAAGTTGAAATTATATGTATGTTCTTTAAAATTGGGGGATTAGCTCATTTGGCTAGAGCGCTTCGCTGGCAGTGAAGAGGTGATCGGTTCGAATCCGATATTCTCCACCAATAAAGTAGAAAAGCCTTTCCACTATTTCGGAGAGGCTTTTTGCTTTAAACTATAACCCACTTATCGGGATTTTTTATAAATTTTCTGCCACAAATGGACAATACATTACTTAAAGAAAAGGTATATAAGCAGTGTATTGCTATTCTCCTTGATAGAATTACCGAATTAAAGTCAGCTTTAGATTCTATAACCGCTTCCGGTAATAACGAAACAAAAAGCTCTGCAGGCGATAAATACGAAACTGCCCGATCCATAATGCATATTGAACAGGAAAATTTAGCGCGGCAGATCGCGGAATTAAGCGATCAGAGAGAAGAACTTCAGAAAATAAACCTTGCCATAAAGTCTAAGAATATAGTAAAAGGAAGTTTAATTTTTACGGATAAGGCTAATTTTTTTCTTAGTTCAGGAATCGGAAAAATTCAAATTGAAAATATTATATTTTACGCAATTTCAACGCAATCACCTTTAGGAACTAAATTTATGGGGGCTAAAAAAGGGGACCAAATCAAAATGAACACTGTGAGCTATACAATAAAAGAGGTTCGGTAATTGCCGTGATAAAGGGTATAAACGATCAACAATAAATTACTGATAAAATTACTTCACCGAATCCAGTTTCTTTTTTTGCTCGTCAATATTTTTTTTCTGGTTTTCGATAGCCTGCTTTTTCTTCACCTGCTCTTCATCATTCTTTTTTATATCACTCTCCGCTTTCGCGATTTTAGCATTATAATCTGAAATATCTTCTTTAAGATTTTTTCTATCCTTTTCCAGATCTTTTAATTGACCTTCGAGTTTATCGTAAATTTTTTGAGAAGATTTTGCCTGCTCATTAACCGCACCCGAACTGGCATTCACTACTTTTTTCTGCACCTCTACCTCACCTTTTTTTGTAGTAATTTCAACCTCTTTACCTGCAATTTCTTTTTCGGCTTTTACTATTTTATTTTTATAAGAGGTAATATCGTCTTGCAAATTTCTTTTATCTTTTTCAAGATTCTTTTGGTTATCTTCCAGCTTTGAAAGCGTTTTCTGAGATTCTGCTAAAGCTTCATGCATAGGCGATAAGGTCATTTTAACCGCAAAATCTTTTGTTAGTTGCTCAACAAATTTATATTTATCTTTATTGTTAGAAGATGTTAAATAAGTTCCGCCAAGGTCTACCGCGGTAAACATTTTTACTGTTTTAGCCTTTTTATCTTCATCAAACTTGGTATAAAAATCTACCGGATTATTACCCCAGTCCTTAATTACAATATTATCTCCAAAAACTTCATTGTTATTGTCTTTTACTTTTTCATTTTTAAAATCCTTCAACACTTTTTTCCACTGATCTATTGCATGATCTGCGGTACATCCTGTAATGGTGGTCATCACCGCGTTCTGACTTCCGGTGCTAAAACCGGCACTTGTTTCTTTAACAGAAATAGATTGCGCCACTCCTAATGTTGATAATGTAACCAGTAAAATTGTAGAATAGTTTTTCATAATAATGTGTGTTTTTTAATCAATGTCCCAAACGCTGCGCCTTTTCTTCTTATAAAAAGGTTTAAAGTAATTTTTATGCTCCAGTATAAATGCCATTACAAAATAAATTATTACGGGACTTCCAAAAGTAAAAAAGGAAAGATAAATAAAATACATTCTTACTTTGGTAGTATCAATACCCAATTTTTTTCCCCACCATTCACAAACCCCGAATGCCTTTTGTTCAAACCATTGTACTATTTTGTGGATCATTTATACAAAAATAAGCAAAATCAACGTTATTTTAAAATAGCCGCTGCAATGCCACAATTAAGACATTTGCGCTTAATGCAATAATTATCATGCAGGTTAATCAGCGCCTGGCTGTCGGCTCCGTTTTTTAAAAGTATTTTCTTAGTTTTAAACAATTTTGTTTTTGCGTTTGCTTCAAATTTGCAGGCTTCAAGCAGCTTAAAAGAAAGGTTTTCGAATTTAGGAATACCTGTTTTTTTATAATAGAAAAAAAAGAAGGGGGCAAAACTATTGATGATAATACTGGTGATAGAATCATTTCCCATTTTAAGATTGTGTTCGTTGTTAGTGCCATCCAACGTATAATGCCTTTTCCAGTAACCTGCCATATTTACATTAAATGCACTTTCAATTTTTCGGAAGCTATCAAATTCAACCGGCGATTGGAATAACCCCGGGTTCAGGAATATGACCCTTGCCATTTGCGCTAAACGGAGTGTCGGAAAATTAGCGGGTCTTAATTTGGAAAATTTAAAAATCTCTTTTTGAAGCGGCACTATCTTATACTTTATCTTCAAATATTCAAACTCATTTTGAAGATTGCGGATATACTCGTCAGAATATTGTTCTTCAAGAAAGCCGGAAGTGCCCAGCAATAAAGCTTCAAGCTGTAAAAGATTATTAGCGTGTTTTATTAGAACGGCTAGCGGAAGTTGTTTTGCAAGCAGTTCAAAGGGAAGCGCATTAACTTTAAAGCCAAAATTGCGCATAAGTAAAGTATAAAACGTTTCACTGTAATTACTGCCGTTAGCCGCAAAGAGTTCGTCAATCCGGTCAACTTTTAACTCAAGGCGTTCGGCAAACATTCTTTGAAGCCACGAAGTGAATTTTAGATCATCCACCTGATCTAACTGTCCGGCGCATGCCAATGTGTTTTTTGAATTTAATAAATTTTTATAGATGGTAAAAACACTTTCCGGGACAAGATTTTTTATTTGCAGTACTTCTACATTGTTAAGTGTATTTTGATTTAGCTCTTTGTCATGCTCATACACCACATGCAATATCAGATTATCGTAACTTTTATCATTCTGATGTTTATGCAATAACCAATCGCTTGTTTTTATATGGATCTCTATATTTCCTGCTAAAAACAGTTCGTTTATTTTAATTCGTGCATTAAAAAAATCAGGGCCCGAATCTTTATTAAGATCGCCGGTTTTTATAATTTCAATTTCCTTGCCCGAAGTAGTAATTAATGGCATGGGCTTTAACAGTTTATGCTGCCAGATAAATTGAAGAAGTTCTTCTTTGAAATCAGGCATATCCTTTAATTTTATAAATCAAAAAACCCACCCACTCGTGAATTAAAAAATGAAGACTGAATAAAGCATCGGCATTGGGAATTAATAAATGATCGGGTGTAAAACGTCTCAAGCCGCTACGTCTGTTGGTAAGATACGGGGTAATGTTTTCATAGCCTGCCTTTTTAAATACAGCCATGGAGCGTGGCATGTGATATGCAGAAGTTACCAGCAAGAAAGAACCTTTCATCTTTAAACTATCTAATATTTTTTTTGTAAAAACCGCATTTTCATACGTGTTCTTGCTTTCAGATTCAATGATTAGCGAACTATCCGGTATGTGAATACTGTTTAAATATTTTTTTACATAAAGCCCTTCCCGCCTTTCAGGAAACTCAATACTTCCAGAACCTCCAGTAAAAATAATTTTTTTTATTCTTTCGCTGTAATAATAAGGCAAAATTTGAAAAAGCCTGTCGCCACTCATGCCGAAATTTATTTTCTCAAGGCGCATGTCTATTTCGCCAATTCCTCCTAACACAATAGCGCCATCGTATTTAGTAGTTTGAAGATCGTAGTCAGGCGTAACGGGTTCCCACTGACGAAAACATTCATCCACAATAAAAGAATTACTGCACACAAATAAAATAACAATAGCAACTATGCGCAGTTTTTTGGCACGACTTTCAATTTTGGTAAAAAATGAATAAACAAATAAAATAAAAACCCACACCAAAGGGGCAAAAATAAAAGCTAATATTTTAGAGAGAATGAAAAACACGGGATACTAAATTAATAAAAAGAAATTGATGAGAGTAATCGTAAAAAGCTTTAAATACTTATCTTTAACAGCTAATTAGTTTACCGTATTTATGAAAAAGATCCTTATTGCCAATCGCGGAGAAATTGCTTTGCGTGTGATGCGCAGCGCCAAAGAAATGGGAATAAAAACCGTTGCTGTTTTTTCGGAGGCCGACCGTAATGCCCCCTTTGTTAGATATGCGGATGAGGCTGTGTGCATTGGCCCTCCGCCAAGCGCCCAATCGTATTTATTAGGAGATAAAATTATTGAAGTGAGTAAGCAATTAGGTGTAGATGGCATTCATCCCGGATACGGTTTCCTAAGCGAAAATGCTGATTTTGCCCGCAAGGTAAAAAAAGCGGGAATAACTTTTATCGGTCCAACCGCGGAGAGTATGGACATGATGGGCGATAAATTAAGTGCCAAAGCAACAGCAAAAAAATATAAAGTCCCAATGATTCCAGGTTCTGAGGGAGCAATAAGCGATATAAAAGAAGCGGTAAAAATTGCCAAAGAAACAGGTTTTCCATTACTAATTAAAGCCAGCGCGGGTGGTGGTGGTAAAGGTATGCGCCTGGTTGAAAAAGAAAGTGACATTGAAGAACAAATGAAAATGGCCATCAGCGAAGCTATTTCAGCGTTTGGTAATGGCGCCGTTTTTATTGAGAAATATGCAAGCGGACCGCGCCATATCGAAATTCAGGTGTTGGCCGATAACCATGGAAATTGTGTTTATTTATTTGAACGCGAATGCAGTATTCAGCGACGCCATCAAAAATTAATTGAAGAAGCGCCAAGCAGTGTGCTGACACCGGAACTTCGCGAACGCATGGGAAAATGCGCAGTAGATGTTGCCAAAGCCTGTAATTACAGCGGCGCAGGAACGGTGGAGTTTTTACTCGACGACCAAATGAATTTTTATTTTCTGGAAATGAATACCCGCTTGCAGGTGGAACATCCAGTAACCGAAATGATAACAGGTTTAGATTTGGTGAAAGAACAAATAAAAGTGGCGCGTAACGAAAAGCTAACTTTCACTCAACAGGATCTAAAAATAAATGGTCACTCGCTTGAAGTGCGAGTGTGTGCTGAAGATCCGATGAATAATTTTTTACCGGACATTGGAAAATTAAATATTTATAAAACTCCTTCCGGGCCCGGAGTTCGTGTAGATGACGGCTTTGAGGAGGGAATGGACATTCCTATTTTTTACGATCCCATGATCGCTAAATTAGTGGTGCATGGCATAAATCGTGAAGACGCTATAAATAAAATGATAAGAGCGATTTCTGATTACCGAATTGTAGGAGTAGAAACAACGCTTGATTTCTGCAGTTTTGTTTTAAAGCATGATGCCTTTGTAAGCGGGAAGTTTGATACCGGTTTTATAAATAAATATTTTAAGCCCGAAATGCTTTCAGCCGGAGCCGAGCAATTTGAAGAAGTGGCCGCCCTTGCTGCTGCCTTAATATTTAATCCCGGTTCTTTTAAACAAATTTTAACAGAACAAACCTCCGTTAAAAAAAGTAAATGGAAGCTTAACCGCCTTAATTAATTTGCAACTAATGGGTTACTTTTAACGTATAACAATATAAATGGTTATAATGCGTCAGTTTATTATCCATATAAAATTAACGTTTTTTGATTCAAGAATAATTCTTTTGTTCTGTTTTTATTTTTTTTCAACATGTTCCTTTTTTTCACAATCTAATCCCATTCAGGATTTAACTATTGCCCCTGTAAGCGGCTACCGTTGTCGCGCCGAAATTATTAATGGCGATACTATTCCCGTAGTTGATCTTTACCCTGTTGAAGTTGAAACTAACTATGTCTTTAAAACCCGTCAGCAATATGTGTTATGGACAAGAATAAAACGCGATGTGAAAATAACTTATCCTTATGCAATTATCGCAGCGGCTAAATTAAAAGAATACGATGTAATTCTGGCAAAAATACCCGACCCAAAACTTAAAAAAGCTTATTTAAGAATTTGCGAAAAAGATCTTAGAAAAGAATTTGAAGGAACTTTAAAAGAGTTGACTGTGCCTCAAGGAGAAATACTAATGAAGTTGATTGACAGAGAAAGCGGCAAAACAGCTTACGACATTGTAAAAGAAATGCGCGGCACTTTTCAGGCGGTTATGTGGCAAACATTGGCTTCTTTATTTGGCAACACCATGAAACATGAATATGACGGAGGTGTTAGAGATGTGATGATAGAAAACGCTGTTAAGCTTGTTGAATCCGGCCAGTTTTAATTATCCGTGATACACTCGTGAATGTACAATTAAGCCATTTTTAATTTCTAAAACTTCGCCCACATTCATATCTTCCTCATCACTCACCTGCCGTATGTATTCAATAAAAACCTGCTCATCATCAGAAGTCAGTTTTACAAGTTTATAATGAAGATCGGGCAGCCGTTCAAATGCGTTCTGCCACCAATTCCTTAATTCATTTTTCCCTTTTATCAAGCCATTACTTTCCGGCTTTCTTAGCTTGAGCTTCGGACTATAATGTTGTGCGGAGTTATGATATAAGTTTAAAAGATCTTCTAGTTTCTTCGAGTTGAATGCGTGTATCCAATCAACCGCTATTTGTTTATTTTTAAGTGAATTCATTTCTTAAAATTAATTTTATTATTTATCTTCATACCATGATTAAAAATATATTTATTGTGTTGTTTATTTTTAGCATTGCTTTAATAAACGCGCAAACTAAAAAACCTATTGATAAAAATAAAGTCAAGGGTAAAGGAAAACCTGAAATTACTTATAAGGATACTACCGCGCCCGAGCCGGAATTAACCCCCATGGAAAAACTGGAACTCGACCTTCCGTTGGAAACTGAAATTGATCCAATGACAGGAAAAAAAACATTTTTTAAAGACCGCAAAAGAAAAAACGATTCTTTAAGGGCTAACCTGCGTGCTCAGCTCAAAAAAGAAAAAATGGTGTTTTCAGTTAAAACCAAACATCCGCGACCTAAATCAACCGACAAAACGCAATTATGTTTTAACATTGTAAGTAAAGACACCAATTTGCTTTATTGCGCCAATGATTCTATTTGCAAAGACCCTGAAGTGTCAAAAATATTATTTGAAAAAGCAAAAGGCGATACAACCTATATGCTCATTTATGTAGATGCCTTTACCAAATCCAAATCTGATGGCGGACTTTGTAACGGCGGAAAAGAAACCAAACTGTTTTTCACCCGATGGAATACCAAAACCAATCAGGCAAAATGGAAACAAAAAACAATTTCATCCTGCATAAAAGGTGTTACCAATATGACGAAAGGTTCCGTTATGGATTGGGATAAAACGGTGCCCTTATTGATCAGTTTTAACCGCGGGCCTAATTTTTACGACATAAAATTTGATCCCGAGCATCCTGAATTAGGTATGCAAAGCAACAAAGACAGTGAAGGCAAATAATGTTCTTAGTGAAGCCATATTTTATCTTTACAATTAAATTAGCCATATTTATACCTGTTGAATAGCGGGTTTAAAATACTGCTGATGCCTTTTGCCATTCTTTACGGCATTATTACGGCTATAAGAAACAGTTTGTACAACTGGCGTTTTTTGAAAGAAAAAAAATTCAGCATTCATACCATTGGCGTGGGTAACCTTGCGGTGGGCGGCGCAGGTAAAACCCCATTAGTAGAATACCTTATAAAATTATTATTACCCGAAGAGCCTAAACTTGCTACTTTAAGCAGGGGCTATAAACGAAAAACCCGTGGCTTTATTTTAGCGGATAACAACAGTACCGCCGAAGATATTGGTGATGAGCCTTTAATGTATAAATACAAGTACAATGTGGAAGTAGCCGTTGATGCGAACAGGCCAAATGGCGTTAAAAAATTACTTTCATTAACGGTTCCTCCAAAAATAATTTTATTGGATGATGTATTTCAGCACAGGGCTATTAAATGCGGCTTAAATATTATGGTCAGCGATTTTAATAATTTATATTTTAACGATAATATGCTTCCCGCCGGAACTCTGCGCGAATCTAAAAAAGGCGCCTCACGAGCCGATATAATCATTATCAGTAAAACTCCCGAAAGAACCTCGCCCATTGAAATGCGTAATATTATAAAAGATATTCACCCAAAAGCACATCAAAAAGTATTTTTCAGTTATATAAAATACGGCGAGTTATTTTCAATCAGTAATGCAAAAGATAAAATTGATACCCTAAAAGATCTTTTTAGGTTCCGGATCATCGCTTTTACCGGGATAGCCAACGCAGAGCCCATGCTCAATTATCTTAAGGAATATGCGGCGGAAGTAAAACATCTTCCTTTCAACGATCACCAAGAGTATACACCAAAACATCTTGAAGGTATTGACCGTTATTATCACAGCATACAGGGCGGAAATAAACTGCTTGTAACAACCGAAAAAGATTTGATGCGCTTAAAAAATACTTCTATATGGCATATTGCCGAAAGAATGAATATTTTTGTGCTCCCGATTGAAATAACTTTTAAAGAGAAAGAAGAAGAGTTTAATAATTTAATACTGAAGTATGTTAGAACAAATAGAATCCACCACCAAAAGTATATGTGATGAAACTAAAAATTTTAAGCCTGAGATAGGAATAATTTTAGGTACGGGCTTAGGTGGCCTGGTTAATGAAATTACGGTGGCGTATGCGCTACCTTATAATGAAATTCCGAATTTTCCGGTAAGTACGGTACAAGGCCATAGCGGAAAATTAATTTTTGGCGAACTTGGCGGTAAAAAAGTGGTTGCCATGCAGGGAAGATTTCATTTTTACGAAGGCTACTCCATGCAGCAGGTTACTTTTCCGGTACGGGTAATGAAAGCTTTGGGTGTAAAAACCTTGATAGTTAGTAACGCCAGCGGAGGCATGAATCCAACCTTTCAGGTGGGTGAGATTATGATCATCAATGATCACATCAATTTATTTCCTACAAATCCTTTAATTGGAAAAAACATAGAACAATTGGGCCCTCGCTTTCCTGACATGAGCGAAGCCTACAAAAAAAGTTATGTTGAATTAGGAAAACAAATTGCTAAAGAAAATAACATTAAGGTTAGCGAAGGAGTTTATGCCGGCTTAAGCGGCCCTTGTTTTGAAACTCCTGCCGAGTACCGTTACATCTGGCGCATAGGAGCGGATGTTGTGGGAATGAGTACCGTACCCGAAGTGATGGTTGCTAAACATTCGGGTATGGATTGTTTTGGAATAAGCATTGTAACCGATTTAGGTGTTGAAGGTGTGGTGCAAAACGTTAGTCACGAAGAAGTACAACACATAGCCCGCGGCCAAGAGCCTAAAATGAGTTTAATTGTAAAAGAGTTTATTAGGAGGATTTAGACAGTTAAATCCTCGAAGGCATTTACCTCTTGGGAAAGGTATCTGCCAAATTTTTATACCAAATGCAAAAAGCAACCCCCGTAAGGTTTTTAATTTCTTCGCACAGAAAACAAAAAAACATTTATAAAAAACATTGGATAAAATTTGGCGACTGTTGTAAAACCTGATAAAATATCCCGATAAGGCTTGGTTTTTTTGATGCGAATGAAAATTTTTTATAAATTTAATAAACCATCTGAAAAACAGTTTAACATATTTATTCCTTTTATTAATCAACTATACTGCCTTGCAGGCACAAGTTACCGTTCCATCCAATTGCGAAAAAAAAGGAGTGCTTTTATATACAATACCCGAATGCAATGAAAATGCTTATGAACTGGTATTTGAAGATGATTTTAACGGAACTAAATTAGATACCTCCAAATGGGAATTGCCTTGTTGTTTTTATGGCGCGTTACAGGGAAGTCAGCACATAGAATTCAATTCCTTAGAGAATGTAACCGTTTTAGACGGAGTTTGCAAAATGACGGCAAAAAAAGAAACTGTTTTACGACGTGTTACTTATTGGTATGACAGCTCTGCAATTTTAGATGACGGCCTTCCCAACCTTCGCACTTTTGATTACACGTCGGGCAGCATGTGGACAAAAAAAAAGTTTTTTCACGGCAAATATGAAGCGCGATGCCGGATGCCAAAGGGGAAAGGATTTTGGCCGGCCTTTTGGATGTATGGAGGCACAAGGGGAAACGAAATAGATATTTTTGACAGTTATGGAGGCACCGATAAACTTGTTACAAATATCCTTCATGATTTTGAAGGAAACAATAAATTGTTGGGATGCAATGAAACATATCCAGGGTATGATCTAACTCAATGGCACACCTTTGGCTGTATTTTTGATTTTGATAAAATAAGTTTTTTAGTAGATGATCAGTTGGTTAGAGTTGTACATCGTATAGTTAGTTCAAATGGACAACCTATCAATTGCGGTGATAACATAGCAGCGGGAACTTATTTTCACTTAAAATCATATCCTCTTGAACAAATGCGTATTATTCTAAATCTCGCGTTAATCTCGCCTAACGGTCCGGCTGGTTCATCGGCTCTTGATGCAACAACCCCTTTGCCTTCAACTTTTGAAATTGATTATGTTAAGGTGTGGAAGCAAGGAATGGAAGAAATAAATTTAAGCATTTCGCCTAACCCCGCATCAGAACAAATTACTGTAACAAGCAATGTGCGCATAAAATCACTTTCAATTTACAACTCAAGCGGACAAAAGATTCTTTTTTCAACCGTAGAAAACACTTATTTTGTAAAAGAAATTGAAAACTTACCTAATGGCATATATAACCTTACAGCAATGTTTGAAGTTAACTATAAATCCCGTAAATTTATAAAGCTTTCACCCAATTAAATTAATGATAAAAAAAACCTTAATAATTAGTTGTTTTTTTATTTGGAATAGTTCATTTACCCAAGTGTGCCATGGCAAAAAAGTAATGGTAACAGAAAATGGAAAAAAATCTCTTGAAAATTACGAGCTTGTATTTGAAGATGATTTTAAAGATCCTCAGCTTGATCTTTCTAAGTGGCTTTATACTCAACCCGGATCTAATCATAGCATTGAAGGATTTAATGTCTCGCTTGAATACCAAACGGATGGTTTAAACTACGAATTTACAAACGACATCCTAAAACTTTTGGTAAAGGATGAAAAAATATATGCAAAAGCCGTACAAAGTTTAGATAGTAATTACTTATTAAAAGACGGGCTGCCAAACTTAAGATGGTGGGATTATACTGCGGGAATGATTTATTCGATTCCATCTTTTGGATTTGGTAAATATGAAATCCGTTGTAAAATTCCTAAAGGTAAAGGCTTCTGGTCTGTATTTTGGTTATATGGTAAAGATGACGATGAGATAGATGTATTCGAATTTTGGTACGAAGACAACATGTTTGGAAAATATCAAGAAAAAAGGTTAAGTACAGTTGGACACATGACTACCCACGCCAATAAAAAAATGTGTGAAACCAATTATACAGGTGAAGACTTTTCGCTTGATTATCATGTATTTTCAGTTACTTACACCAATGAAAAAATTGAATGGTATGTTGATGGAATTATAAAACGAACAAGCTATAAGTTTTATACTTTGCTCGGCCAACCTATAAGCGGAGAAGATATAAAAGCAGGTCAAATGTATATTATGGATAAAACTTACCCTCTTAACGAATTACATATTTCTGTTAGTCTTGGCATTCAACCAGGAAAAAAAGCTCCTGATGCAAAAACTCCGTTTCCTTCGTCCTTAGATGTTGATTATATTAGATTTTACAGATGGAAGGAATGATGATGAATTGCACTAGAAATGAACGTGTACGTTTATGAAATTTAAATTATTATTTGTTTTATTAATTATCATAACTCGCCTTAATGGGCAGGTTATGTGGCAGATAAAAAAAGATACTGTGGTTAAGTGGTATTATTATGATGGGGACGAATTCGATCAAAGTTATCCCGACACTTTAAAATGGTATCCCGCTTATAGTTACAGTAAAATGAATTATGACTTTGGATTTCTTATGCAATCTAAACGAATAGTGCTTGAGAACGGGCTTTGCAAATTTATGGCTTACCGTGACACCGGTTTGTTTAATGTTCCTGAATGGCAAGTACCAACATTTGAGAAAGATTATAAAAAGAAAATGCTACCGGGAGATAAAATACAGTATTTGTTTACACTCGGAACTATTTGGAGTAGACAGGAGTATAATAAAGGTTATTTTGAAATACGATTTAAAACAACAGACTCTTATGGAATGTGGCCGGGGTTTTGGATGTATGGCACAAACCAAAAAGATGAAATTGATTTCTTTGAATTGAAAGGAGAAAAGAAACGAAGTATTCACATTGATGTACATTGTCCGGAAGGTTGTGATAATAATTATAGAGGCGGAGGCTTATTTTCAAAAAGGTTTGGCGGTTGGATTAAAACCACAGAGGATTTAAATATCAGTTACAATGTTTTGTCAGGGGAGTGGCAAGATGGTTATGTAAAATGGTATTTAAATGGTAAAGGAATAGGATATTTTACGGGCGACTTCGCTTCTCAGAAAATGAGCCTAATTGCCGGAATGGGACTTGCAATTGACGGCAAAGCATTTGCTCCAGGCGTTAACAAAACAACTGTTTTTCCAAACAGTTTAGATGTAGATTACATCAGAGTCTGGTATAAGAATGAAACTTCAAAGGAAAACATTTTGGGAATTAAGCATAAGCAATTTTATTATTATAATTCAGAAATAGGAAACTCAAAACCACGAAAGAAAAAGCGTCAAATAAAAAAAGTTTTTAAACAAGATTTATTAACCGTTTCCCTTCTGCCTTCAATCGAAAAAAAATTCATCTTAACTAGTTTAGGGGAAAATATTAAGTATCAACTCGTGATTACTGAACTCTCGGGCAAGGAATTACTAAAAGAGAATATTAACACTACATTTAAGGAGATAAATTTAGCAGGCTTAACCACTGAAGTAAAAGTGAAGGTAAAGCTTTACTTATCATACCACACGATTGAAGAAGTAATTACAATAAAATAGGGTTATTGTACCTTTGTTTATTTAAGCTAACGCAGAATAATGAATAATCTTATATTTGGAATTTCCACGTTTTTATTTTGTATATGTGGATATTATTGTTCTTACAGGGCGTTTAGAATTGCTAATTATCAATCCGCGATCTTTTGGATATTTTTGTGTGGATTAATTCTGCGGGTTTATACGGGTACTGATTTATATCTTCATAATTGGGATGAGCGCTATCATGCTCTTGTTGCAAAAAATCTTCTTAATCATCCACTTAAGCCTACACTTTATGATAACCCCCTCTTTCACTACGATATTCAAAATTGGGTCGCAAACCATGTATGGCTTGAAAAGCCGCCCTTATCACTATGGTTCGCTTCTCTATCATTGAAAATTTTCGGGTTAAGTGAAATAGCTTTACGCTTGCCCTCTATTTTAATTTCAGCCTTCGCGATTCTTTTTACTTTTTTAATTGGTAAAGAATTGTTTAATAGAAAGATTGGATTACTGGCCGCATTCTTACACTCCATTCATGGATTACTTATTGAAGTAGCGGCCGGTAGAGTTTCGTCTGATTTGGTTGAAACATGTTTTGTGTTTTTTGTTGAAGTTGCATTGTGTGTAGGTATATATTCAATAAAAAGAAAGCCGTCTTATACCTTTAGTATATTTATAGGGATCTTGATGGGCTGTAGTTTGCTTTCAAAATGGAATCCGGGTCTTCTAGTAATTCCTGTTTGGTTCATAGGTGCGTTCTTTTCCAAAAAATACTCTTTAAAACAATTGATTTTACATTCCTTTGTTATATTACTAAGTGGTGGTGTGACCTTCTTGCCGTGGATATTTCATGTCATGAGAAATTTTCCTGCGGAGGGCGAGTTTGTTTTAAAGAAATTTGTAAACGCTTACAATAATACCCTAGAAAACCATAAAGGCCCTATTTATTATTATCTCGTTCAAATTAGAATTTTGTTTGGCGAAGTAATATACATACCCCTTGTAATTTCTGCGTTTTTTATTTGCAGGAAAAAAGTAAGATGGGAATTGATATTGATTACTGCTTGGTGGTTGATACCAATGATTGTTTTTTCACTAGCAGCAACAAAACGACAAACATATTTATTGATTTGCTCCCCAGCATTTTTTCTCGTAATCTCGTATATCTTTTTTTATCTAAAATATATTCGCTTTAAGTTTAAATATAAAATATTCATAAATGTTATTCTTGTACTGTTAATTGTTCTTCCAATAAGGTATAGTATTGAAAGAATAAAACCTTTTGAAATAACCAGTGGGGAATCTAAAATAGCATCGAAACAAAAAAACATTAAACACTTACTTCCTCAACGTAGAAATATAGTTCTTTTTAATATAAATTCTCCTATAGAAGTAATGTTTTATACTGATTGTATTGCTTATCAAAATATTCCAGAAGAACAAAAAATAAATGAATTAATAAATTCGGGATATCTAATTGTAATAAACGATGATGGTGTGATTGATTTGTCTTCATTTAAAAAAAATTCTGCCATAATTATTAGAAAGCTATTGTAAACACTTTATCCAGAGGAAACAGAAATGCTAATAAGAATATATATAGTGATAAGCTTAATTTTAATGGCGTGCGAACTTAAAATCAACGCCCAAACAGTTTGTAATGGCCGTAAAGTTATTGTTACAGAATCCGCTAACTGTAATCAGTCATCCTACGTTTTAGCGTTTAACGATGAGTTTAATGGAAGTTCATTAGATACTTCTATCTGGAAGCCTATAAATGGAGTGGTTCGCGATCTCGAACATAAATTCGCACAGCAATGGTATTCTCCTAAAAATGTTGAAGTAAGCAATGGAACTTTAAAATTAATAACAAAAAGGGAAACCTTCTTAAACCAATGTTATTCCATTTGGGCAAATAATGGCGTCCAAAATATTTGTGAAGACTTTTATTATAGCGCAGGCCAGATAGATTCAAAGCAAAAATTTGAACATGGAATATTTGAAATATCCTGCAAGCTTCCAAAAGCAAAGGGCGTAGCTTCTTCCTTTTGGACCTGGGGCGATCCCGCAATGAACGAGATTGATGTATTTGAATTTGAATTTGAGACCGAACTTACCCCTTTTAAAAAATTTGATCCTGATAAAGCATGCAGGGTACAACGAATGAATTTACATACTGATTATGATGGTGATGGAAAAACAATAGATTGTCCATCAAAATGTACAGGCGAAGATTATTCTGAAGCCTTTCATACTTTTACATTGATTTGGACGCCGTATAAAATTGAGTGGTATGTTGATGGTCAACTAAAAAGAACAAGCACACTCTTCTATACTCTATTAGGCCAAATGATCAATTGCTCACAAATAGAAGCCGGCGAACAATACATTCTCGACAGTTCATTTCCAAGGAGCGCGATGAATATAATTTTAGATAATATTGTTGAAGTAGGAAATAAAGCGCCTGATGATGGAACTGTATTACCGGTTTCGTATGAAATTGATTATATAAGATTTTATAGACTAATCTGAGATTGCTTCACTCGCGTTCGCAATGACGGTATTCTAATCATTCAGCTTCAATACAGCCATAAAAGCGCTTTGCGGAATTTCAACATTTCCAACTTGTTTCATGCGTTTTTTACCTTCTTTTTGCTTTTCCAGTAATTTTCGTTTACGCGAAATATCTCCACCATAACATTTCGCGGTAACGTCTTTACGCATGGCACTAATTGTTTCGCGCGAAATAATTTTTGCGCCAATGGCTGCCTGAATAGGAATTTCGAACTGCTGCTTAGGAATTAATTCTTTTAGTTTTTCGCAAATCTTTTTACCGAATAAATAGGCGTTACTTCTGTGAATTAAGCACGATAAGGCATCTACCGGTTCGCTTTTTAATAAAATATCAAGTTTTACAAGATCCGAATCGCGCATACCAATTGGGTGATAATCGAAAGAAGCATATCCTTTTGAAATAGATTTTAAACGATCGAAGAAATCAAAAACCACTTCGCCCAAAGGCATTTCAAATACAAGTTCTACCCTATCAGCTGTTAAGTAATTCTGAGTTACAATCTGGCCGCGTTTTTCAATACACAAACTCATAACCGGACCAATAAAATCAGACTTGGTAATAATATTAGCTTTAATATAAGGCTCTTCAATACGATCAATGCGTCCCGGATCAGGAAGATCACTTGGATTGTTAACCGTTACAACCTCTCCGTTGGTTTGGTAGGCAATGTAGGAAACGTTAGGAACCGTGGTAATTACAGTCATGTTAAATTCGCGCTCTAAACGTTCCTGAACAATTTCCATGTGCAGCATTCCTAAAAAGCCGCAGCGAAATCCAAAGCCCAAGGCTAAAGAAGATTCAGGCTCCCAGGTTAATGAGGCATCGTTTAGTTGAAGCTTTTCCATACTGTAACGCAGCTCTTCAAAATCTTCTGTATCCACCGGATAAATTCCCGCGAATACCATTGGTTTTACTTCTTCAAAACCATGAATTCCTTCTGTGCACGGGCGATCAAAATGCGTAATCGTATCTCCTACTTTTACTTCCTTCGCGCTTTTTATTCCTGAAATAATATAACCTACATCACCTGTGCTCAATTGTCCGCGCGGCTCAGGCTTCAGTTTTAAAACACCAATTTCATCGGCGTTGTAAATAGATCCGGTGTTCACAAATTTTACTTTTTCGCCCTTTTTTACTGTGCCGTTTACAATTTTAAAATAAGCGATAATACCTCTGAATGAATTAAAAATAGAATCAAAAATGAGGGCTTGTAAGGGTGCTTCCGGATCTCCAACCGGACAATGAATGCGATCAATGATAGCGGCTAAAATTTCTTCTATGCCCATTCCTGTTTTTCCACTGGCGGGAATTACTTCTTCGCGTTCGCAACCAATTAACTCCACAATTTGATCCGTTACCATTTCCGGTTCCGCGCTTGGCAAATCCATTTTATTTAAAATAGGAATGATGGTAAGATCATGCTCTAATGCAAGATATAAATTAGAAATAGTCTGAGCCTGAATTCCCTGCGCGGCATCTACAATAAGCAAAGCTCCTTCGCAGGCGGCAATGGAACGCGATACTTCGTAACTAAAATCTACGTGGCCGGGAGTATCAATTAAATTCAATACAAATTTTTCGCCTTTGTATTCATAATCCATTTGAATGGCGTGGCTTTTGATGGTGATGCCGCGTTCTTTTTCCAGATCCATATCATCCAGCACCTGTGCTTGCATATCGCGTTTACTAACCGCGCCGGTAAATTCTAATAAGCGATCGGCCAGGGTGCTTTTTCCGTGATCAATATGGGCAATGATGCAAAAGTTGCGAATGTTCTTCATTTGGGTTAAAGGGTATTATAAAGGGATGCAAATATAGCAGAAAATGGCGAATATTTTTGTAATTCCGCTCCTAATTAGCCACAGATTTAGCTGATTATACAGGTTTTAATTTAAAGTTGGCAAAAAGTGCTACTTGTCAGTTCGAGTAAATTTTCAGCAGAGCTACAAATTGTATCGAGAACGACTTGCCTACATTTAACACAATAATGCAAACACCGTCATTTTAAATTTTTGAACCCTCGCCCTGGCAGCCGGATGCCGCTGCGGTACTAGTTTGCAATTTAGGTTTATTTTAATTAATTTTATTAATAATATTTTTAAAAAGCTGCCTTGTGAAAAAATTCATTCTTTTTTTGTTACTGATCTCTTCAGTTTTTATCTCTGCACAACAAAAATCCATTCAGCGAGAACAAAGCGATTACTATCAATCTTTGCAATTAAAAACCGATTCACAATTTGATAGTTTAAGATCCGCAGAAAATAATTTAACCTACAAAAATCAACATGCAGAATCTTGGGCAGCAGTTTCATCAACCTGCGTGTTAAATAAAAAAGTATTTGGTTGGCACCCTTATTGGAATGGAAGCACCTACACGAGTTATCAATGGAATTTATTAAGTGACCTCTGCTATTTTGATTATACAACTTCACCAAGCACCGGAAATAACACCAACGCTTCGTTTGCCTGGAATACTGCCAGCGTTGTTACCACTGCAAAAGCCAACGGCACTAAAATTCACATCTGCGCCACTATGTTTAGCGGCCACTCAACCTTCTGGGCTTCTACAACCGCGCAAAATACTTTTATCAATAACATCATAGCCTTATTAAATAACCGACAAGGTAATGGCGTAAATATTGATTTTGAAGGGATGGGATCTTCAGACAAAGTTCCTTTTACCAATTTCATTACCAATTTAAATGCAGCACTTAATGCCGCTAATCCTAATTATCAATTATCAATGGCTCTTTATGCGGTTGACTGGAGCGGCGTTTTTGATATGCCCGCCCTTTCTGCGCAGGCCGATTTTTTTACCATCATGGGTTATGATTATTATTATAGTGGCAGTGCCACCGCAGGGCCTACCGCTCCTTTATATAATTTTCAACCTACCTATAACTATACACTACCAAAGAGTATTACCTACTACATTAAGCAAGGAGCGCCTGCTTCCAAATTATTACTTGGTTTGCCTTATTATGGCCGAGAGTGGGAAACCACAACCAACCTTGCTCCTTCGGCTACTACAGGCAGTTTTACTTCATCGCGCACATTATCTTATATAAACAATAATTCTGCTACTTATACTACAAGCGTTAAAAAATGGGAAGGAAATTGCTACAGCCCATGGTATGTTTTTCAGGTTTCAGGAGCCTGGAGACAATGTTGGATAGACGACATTTATAGTATGAGCCGCAAATATGACCTTGTTAATCAAAGAGGTTTAGGTGGAATTGGAATATGGGCGTTAGGTTACGATAACGGAATGACCGCTTACTGGAATCTGATTCAGGACAAATTCAGTAATTGCGCACCCATTGTTTGCAACGATAGTTTGTTTGATATGGGAGGCCCTACCAGAAATTATTACGATAACGAAAAGTATAATTATACATTAAGCGCGCCTACCGGAAGCTTTGTTCAGTTAAAATTTAAAAATTTCAGCACTGAACTTAACAAAGATACACTATGGCTATACAACGGGCCAAGCATTACTTCATCCCTTATTGGGGTTTACACCGGAACAAATTCTCCCGGAACAGTTACTTCCACGGGACAAAGTTTAACTTTAAGATTTAAAAGTGATGCCGGTGTTAATACGTTTGGATTTAAAGCGGTGAAAACGTGTACCGCACCTACAATTGTAACATATATTCAAAATAACGAAACGTTCAATGAAATTTCAATTTATCCCAATCCCACAACAGGAGATGTAAATGTATATGCAAGCAATATGAAGCAAGTGATAATGTACGATTATACAGGAAGATTAATTTACTCTGAGAAAAACATTATTTCTGATGAAAAGAAATTGTCACTTAAAAAACTAAACTTAAGTCCGGGAATTTATTTTTTACAGATTACTTTTTCAAACAATTCGGCTCTCACAAGAAAAATAATTTATAAGGATTAGTACCTGAATTATTTTCTTTCCAGATCAATTTTTTCATCGCCCTCTTTGTATAAAAGATAACTGAAAATAAACTGAAACATTTCTTCAGTTGTCTTCATGCTTTCTACTCCATTACCCTGGGTAATAACTCTGGGAGGGTGAAAGGGATTACTCAAATTATTTTCTGTATTATCAAAAGTTCCGTAAACATGAATAGTGCTACCCTGCTCTAATTTAACGGGATGCTTAAACGTATAATAATACTGCCACCTGAAATCCCATTTATTTATTTTAATTAAAGGGATAGTATCCCCGTTAGACTTGAGAGCAAAAGCCCAAAATTTTGTACCGATTAAATGCATGTGCGGATTTACGGACAGCATGGAAATAGATTTGGGTAAAGTGTGTTGTGTGTGAAATGTTTTAATCTCGTTGGCAGGGATAATAAACTCGGGTTCAATTTTTGAAATTCCGAAAGTGCCTAATTGTGATTCAATTACCGGCCGTTTGATGGGCGCTTTTCGAAAGAAAACATTAATGTAACTGCTGTCTGTTATATCTTTATTGCTTGGCCCGTAATGAATATTGTTAAGCAAAAATGCGCCATTTTTTTTCAATCGGTAACCTCCCACTTCTTCAGGATAAGCCGGCGGAACAAAACCCGGCAAATAATAAACGGTGTTAGGTGTTAAGGTTGGAAATTTAGGCTCCTTTCCATCCGTATAAGGTATGCGCATGCTTTCATACACCTCCATTAACTTAGCCCGCGTATCTGAATGAACAGATTCTCCTTGCAGGTGATCAAATTTTCTTGCCGGATCGTAACTTATTAAATGCCCATTCACATGATGTATTAATTTGCGGTGATCAGGAACAAATTCAACAAAATCAATCAAAGTATCTTTATCTATTTGATAAGGATATTTCATAATTAAAAAAGCATCGCTGCCATCGCCTTTAATAGATACCGGCTGTTGAGACTTAATTACCAAATCAGGTTTACCGAAATAAGATCCGCAATAAAATACAGGCATTTCAGGTTCATTTATACTATCGCCACGCGGACATTTATTTTCCACCCAAATTTTAATTAATTCTTTTTCTGTGGAAGTTAAAACCTTTTCTCCAATAAAATGACTGTAAGAAGCATCTGCAGGCCAGGGAGGCATATAACCGGTTTGGGTTGCGAATTTAATGAGACTTGATTTCTTAAAAGCATCCTGATAACTTAACAAATTAAAAGAGCCGCTTTCGCCCGGACGGTGACAAGGGGTGCAGTTTTTAAAAACAATAGGCGCAATATCTTTACTCCACGTTACGAATCCCGTTATTATTTCGTCCCTCGCTGGTTTTTTTTCTTCCGCGCAACAAAATAAACACAGCAGTACAATACTATAAATACTATATCGAAGCAACATGATGTTTCCAAAGGTAAAATAAAAGGAATTAAAACCCCACCAGATTTAATCCTACTTTTGCTTAATTAAAATTTCATTGAACAAATACTTCGTTACATACAAACCCTATAAAATGCTTTCGCAATTTGTAAGTCCTTATGAGCAACGGAAACTTGGAGAGCTGGATTTTAATTTCCCGGAAGGAACGAACGCGGTAGGAAGACTCGATTACGCCAGCGAAGGGCTTTTGATCTTAACTACCGACAAAACATTAAGCAATAAATTATTACATCCCTCAAAGCAACATAAAAGAGGGTATCTTGTTCAGGTGGCAAGAGAGGTAAGCGAGCATACATTGAAAAGGCTTCGTGCCGGAATAGATATATTAATAAAAGAAAAGGGTACTTATACCACAAAACCCTGCGAAGTGAATCTTATAATAAAACCAAGTAACCTTGCTGATAGAGAGAATGAACTGCCGGAGAATATTCCTCAGTCATGGCTTGAATTTATATTAACAGAAGGCAAAAACAGGCAGATACGAAAAATGTGCAGGATAAGCGGACATAAATGCTGGAGGCTGATAAGAAACAGAATAGAAGATCTGCAATTAGGAAACATGCAGCCCGGAGAAGTAAAAGAAATTACAAAAGAAGAACTATTCCGCTCATTGAAAATTGATGATCAATAGAAACTTCAATAAATTATACTTTTTTATTTTCTAAAAATTGTAAAACGGACTGATCATCAAATAAACCACCACGCCGGAAGCGGTTACAAATAACCAGATTGGATAACTGAATCGTGTTAATTTTTTATGTTTCTCCCTTTGATCTGTTAAACCATAATAAAAAGAAATTAAAACCATTGGAAGTACCGCCACCGCTAAAAAAATGTGGAGTAATAAAATTACAACATACACCGGTTTTATTCCACTAACCGCCGCGCTTTCCGTTACACTCATAAAGCCATCGTGATCCGTATCACCATATTTAGTATCCGGAATAAAGTAATGAGCGGTTACATAGCTGATTAAAAACAATGCGCTTAATGTAAAGGCAGTGAGATTAAGTTTTTTATGCAATTGAATATTGCGATTTTTAATAGCCATTAACGAAGCAAGTAACAACAAGGTGCAAGTGCCGTTTAAAATAGCGTTTAAAAGTGGTAACGAATAAATAAATTCGGGAAACTTATCCGGATGCGGAATCCATTTTTGATTTAAAACTATCACCACCCCACAAATAGCAATTGTAGTTACATAAGCGGTTAGCTTAATGTTCTTTTCATTTTCAACACTTAAAAGCGACATCCTTTTAATTTATTTCATGGCGTTTAACTGCTCTTGGCTAACTCCGGTAGATGAGTAACCTCCGTCGTGCAACAAATTCTGCATAGTTACCATACGGGTAAGATCGCTGAATAAACTAATGCAATAGGCGGCGCAGTCTTCAGCACTGGCATTACCTAGAGGCGATTGCATTTCGGCAAATTCATAAAACTCGGTAAAGCCTTTAATGCCGCCACCCGCAGTAGTTTTTGTTGGTGATTGGGAAACAGTATTAATCCTCACTTTCTTCTGCTTGCCATAATGGTAACCAAAAGTGCGTGCAATACTTTCAAGCATGGCTTTAATATCTGCCATATCGGTGTAAAACGGATAAGCACGCTGAGCCGCAATATAAGTTAATGCTACCACAGAGGCATGATCGTTTAAAGCATCTAATTTATGAGCCACAGCCAGCATTTTATGAAACGACAAGGCCGACACATCAATTCCTTTATTAAAAAAGTCGTAATTCAATTCAGTGTACGGAATATTTTTTCGGATGTTTACACTCATCCCAATAGAATGTAAAACAAAATCAATTTTACCACCCAAATGTTCCATCGATTCGGTATAAAGTTTGGTTAATTCCTCAACACTTGTAGCGTCTGCAGGTATAATTTTAGAACCCGTTGCTTCGGCCAGCTTATTAATTTCCCCCATGCGCATAGCTATCGGAGCATTGGTTAAAACAAAAGTGGCGCCTTCTTCATGCGCTTTTAAAGCCACTTTCCAGGCAATTGAATTTTCGTCTAAAGCACCGGTAATTATTCCGCGTTTTCCCTTTAATAAGTTGTAAGCCATAATTGAAATTTATGCTGCAAATATAACATTATCCACTGGAATCGAAACATTACAAAAAGACACAAATAAATAAACAGCTTTTAAATGAAAGGATAAGTTTTACTTTGTTAGTAGTAACCGGAGGCATATTCCTTATTTATAAAATAGGTGGCACTTTCATAAATCATCATCATGTTTTTATGCATACTGTCAGCTTTTTCTTTTCTAATTACAGTATAATTGAAAGGGTCTAAGTTTTTATACTTCCTTAAATAAGTTTGATTATTGGCCAAAGTTTTATAAAAGTAATATCCTTTATCATCCACACAGCCTATTTTATCATCGGCTGAAAAAACAACAAAAGGATGCTTTTGTTTTAAGACATTTATTCCAAAGCTATTATTAATATAGTTAGCTCCTATTATCCCCATAACGGTGGCCGGAACATCGGGCTGATAAGCCGGCGAAGTAATTGTATCTGCCTTAAATATAGCAGGCTGGTGAATAATAAAAGGCACATGATTATACGAGATAGGCATTTCATATGTGTGCCCCATTGAAAGCCCATGATCTCCCAAAAACATAAAGACAGTATTTTTGTACCAATCTTGCTTCGATGCTTGTTCCATAAATCTTCCAATGCTCCAATCGGCATACAAGGTGCAGTTCTCCTGTTCATTGGCGCCATTGGGAGTAAAAGGAATATCTTTTGGAATACGCCAAGGCCCGTGATCTGATGCGGTCATAAGAACGGCAACAAACGGTGAGGACTCTTTTCTGGCATTGGTTACATCGATTAATCTGTTAAACAACAAATGATCCGGAACTCCCAACGAACTTTCGGCTTGAGAAAAATCAAAATCGTACTCGCTGATAAAATGGTCGAATTTATTAAGTTTAAAAAATCCATGCATATTATCAAAATGCGGATCGTGTGTTGTATAACAATAGGTTTCATAATCCAGTTGTTTTAGTAATGACCCTAAACCATTAAAGGGTTTTTTTACGTAACTTTTCATCGACTTTTCTGCAAAAATTCCAGGATAGCCAGAAGTAGTAGAAAATAATCCATTAAAAGTATGAATGCCGGATGAAAAGAAATTATTAAAGAAAATAGATTTTTTTACGAGCTGATCTAAATTTGGAGTCAGATTTTTTCCCCCGTAATAACCCATTTTATAAACCGACATGCTTTCCATAATAACAATTACAAAATTGTATTTGTTTTTGAAAGTATCTTGTATCTCTCTTTCCAGAGATGGCTTATACGGCGTTTCAATTCCAAGATATTTTCTCGTGTACGCAATGCTTTGGTTAATGTTTGCCGGAACTTTATAAGGTTCTTGATTTTTATTGTAAAATAACGTTTTCCAAAATGTAAAATTCGGGTTAATGGCTATCTGATTAATAAAACCATTCTGCGAAACAATTGATAAGCCTTCGTGAAGACCGGATCGATCGGAAGTGCGGCCGCGTGCGCCCAATGTTGTTAACGCTGAAAGAATAAGAAAAGCAACTACATTGATTATAAATTTTTGCGGAAGCGCCGTTTTAATCTCTTTTTTAAAATTTTTATAAAATATTAATGAAATTCGTACGCTTAAAAAACTCACGCCAATAAATAATAACAGGTAAGCCCAATAATAAATATTTCCAAAAATCATTCCGATAATAAAACGCGGATTTTCATTCCACAACAAAGCATTTTTATTTAAATGTGTACCAAACTGCCGGAAATAGGGAATATCGGCAGCCATCACTAAATAATAAACAAGTAATAAAATTAAAAATGAATAAAATCCTGCGTCAAAAATCTTCGGATTGTTTTTAAAAAAAGAGGCGACAGACAAAATTAAAACCGGTATAAAAGCGATCCAGCAAAAAACAGCGGTATCAAATTCCAGTCCCATTCTAAAAGCCATTAATTTTTCTGTTAATGGAACCTGAGAAACATCAGAAGACTTATTAACGTGATAAAATACTAAACGAAAACCAGTAAAAAGTAAAAGATTGAAAACGTATAGTTTTAGCAACAATCGTATGTGCGGCGGTATTTTAGAAATGACGCTTTTAAGCATTCAGTAATTCTTTAGCATTTTTAAGTGCTGATTGAGTAGGGTTTCCGGTGCTCAGCATTTTTGCAATTTCGGTAACGCGTTCTTCTTTATTTAATTCTTTTATAAAGGACAACGTTTTTTCGTCATCATCTTTTTTATAAACAAATAAATGATGCGAACCTTTGCTTGCAATTTGAGGAAGATGTGTGATAGTTACCACCTGCATGCTTTTTCCCATCCGGCTTAGAATAGCTCCAATTTTATCTGCCACATCCCCGCTAACGCCTGTGTCAATTTCATCAAAAATAATGGTAGGCAGTTCTTTTTTTGTAGCAAGCAGCGATTTTAAACTTAACATTAAGCGCGAAAGTTCTCCGCCGCTGGCAACTTTATGTAACTCATTTAAGGCTGCGCCCTTATTGGCTGAGAAAAGAAACTGAATATTATCAAAACCGGTAAGAGAAAGCTCGCTTAATTGAGAAATTTGAATTTTAAAATTAGCGTTGGGGATAGAAAGATCGGATAGTAATTCTTTTACGTTGGTTTCAATCGCATTAACCGATTTTTTTCGTGTTTCTGAGAGTGCTTCTGCTTCCCTTATACATTCCTTTTTTATCTGGGCAATTTGTTTTGCCGCTTTTTCAATCTGAATTTCTAAGGAACTGAATTGCGTAAGCTTTTCTTCAATCCCTTTCTTAATGTTTAATAATTCTTCATCCGTATTAACCGAATGTTTTTTCAGAAGCCTATTCAGTTTATCTAATTTAGAGTTTACCTCATCCAGCTTTTTCTGATCAAAACTCATGTCCGCTTCCGTATTTTCAACATCTCCCGAAAGTTCTTTTAATTCAATGTAAACGGAATTAACTCTTTCATAAAAATCTTTAAAATCCGCACCAAATTTTGCAATCAATTGCAGTTGCTGCTTTAACTGAGAAAGGCTCACCAGCATATTTGCCTCCCCGCCATTTATAGCATGCGAAACATTTACCAAAGTGCTTTTAATATTTTCGGCATTTTCAAGCGATAAACTCTCCTCCTCTAATTGTTTTAACTGACCTTTAACTACATCCGCCTCCTCTAATTCATTAAATAAAAACCGGTAATAATCAAGTTCTTTTTTTGATTGCGCTTCTTCTGCCTGCAAGGTTTTTAACGAGGCATTTAATTGATTGAGTTTATTAAAATTTATTTTATAATTCTTATACAAGTCAAGGCTGCCCGCAAAAGCGTCAACAATCTCTAATTGAAAATTGCTTTGGTTTAAAAGTAAGGTTTGATGTTGGGAGTGAATATCAATAATGCGTTCTGAAAGTAATTTTAAAATATTCAAACCAACAGGAGTGTCGTTTAAAAAACTACGCGATTTTCCTTCTGCACTTATTTCCCGTCGTAGAATAATTACCGAATCTTGATCTAATTCATTATCCGAAAAAAAAGATTGCAGATCTAAACCTTTAATTTCAAATTCAGCCTCAATAACGCATTTTTTACTTTTATTTTGTAAGGCCGCTGTATCCGCCCGTTTGCCCAAAACCAATCCCAAAGCCTCTAAAAAAATTGATTTTCCGGCACCTGTTTCACCTGTAATAATGGAAAGTTTTCCCGGAAAGGAAACATCCATTTCGTTAATCAGAGCAAAATTGCTTATGTATAACCGTTTCAGCATGATGCCAAGTTCGCTTAATTTTAAAGAGTTAAAGAAACTAATTTCTCACAAATAGGACGCATATTTTCAACATTTCAGGTAACATCCACTCATTCCTTACAGGGTTTAACTCAATATAACAGTGTTTTTAATATTTTTTGTGGCAACTATTGGTTTATACCCAACGTATAATACCTATAAATCGTATATATAAAAAACTGAAGGTCATGAGACAACTTAAAATTACCAAACAGATAACAAACCGCGAAACAGCTTCGCTAGATATGTATTTGCAGGATATTGGCCGCGTAGAACTTATTACGGCGGAGGAAGAGGTGGTGCTGGCTCAAAAAATAAAACAAGGAGACCAACGCGCGCTTGATAAGTTGGTAAAAGCTAATTTGCGTTTCGTGGTTTCTGTTAGTAAGCAATATCAAAATCAAGGGATGAGCTTGCCCGATCTTATTAACGAAGGAAACTTGGGTTTAATAAAGGCTGCGCAACGTTTTGATGAAACGCGTGGTTTTAAATTTATTTCATACGCCGTGTGGTGGATTCGTCAGAGCATTCTTCAATCCCTGGCCGAACAAAGCCGTATTGTGCGTTTGCCGCTTAATAAAATTGGGGCAATCAATAAAATTAATAAAACCTTATCTAAACTTGAGCAAGATCTGGAGCGCGAGCCCAGTTACGATGAGATTGGTGAATTGTTGGATATGATTCCTAAGGATATACAAGACATGATGCGAAATAACAATCGCCACTTAAGTATGGATGCGCCCTTAAACATGAATGAGGACGCCGGAAGTATGTACGATTTAATGACAAATGAAGAATCTTTAAGTCCTGATAAAAAATTGCTGGGAGAAAGTTTACAACACGAAATTTTCCGGGCACTTTCTACCTTAACCGAACGCGAATCAGATGTGGTAAGATTATTTTTCGGCTTAAGCGGCACTCACCCCCATTCATTGGAAGAGATTGGCGAAAAATTTGATCTTACCCGAGAGCGTGTTAGGCAAATAAAAGAAAAAGCCGTACGGCGTTTAAAGCATGGTTCACGAAGCCGATTATTAAAAACCTATCTTGGTTAAAGAAATCATACTTTTATCTATCCCAACCCTTTCGTTACCCGGAAGGGTTTTTTGTTTTCTTTTAAAAAGAATAATCATCGTTAAGAACGGTTAAATGGTAGTTGAACGCATATTTAATCTTGTTTAATTCTTATTACTTTTATCTTTCATTTAAAAAAATAATATGGATAACACAAAACCTAAAAAACCACTTTTTCGTAGTATTTTAAAATGGAGTGGCATAACCTTATTACTTATAATTATTTTGCTCATTGCCGCCCCTTTTATTTTTAAAAATAAAATTGTTTCTATTGTAAAAGAACAGGCTAATAAAAACCTTAATGCCAAGGTAGATTTCGGTGATTTTGATCTGAGCTTAATTTCCTCTTTTCCTGATTTTCGTTTTAAAATTCAAAACGTAAGTATAATTGGCATAAATGAATTTGAAGGAGATACGCTCGCTTATATTTCGGAATTAAAAACCGATATTAATATTAAAAGCGTTATTGCGGGCGATAAGTATCAGATCAATTCCATAATAATCGAACGGCCAAGAATTCAGGCTAAAGTACTTCCCAACGGAAAAGCAAATTGGGATATTGCAAAACCATCTAATGATACAACTGGAAAATCTTCGTCAGAGCCTTCTAAGTTTGCAATGGATCTTGATGAATTTAAAATTAAAGAAGCCTACATAGTTTACGACGATAGAAAAAGCGCTATGTATGGCAAACTTGAAAATTTTAATTACAATATGAATGGCGATTTTACACAAGATAATTTTGTAATGAATAATCTTGTTGAAATTGCAAAAACTACTTTTAAAATGGGTGGTGTTAGTTATTTAAGTGAGGTGAAAATGAGATTGAAAGCCGATTTGGACATGGATATGCCAAAGATGAAATTTGTTTTTAAGGAGAATGAATTCAGTTTAAACAATCTTCAATTGGGTTTTGACGGCTTTATAGAAATGCCCGATACCAACATTAAAATGGATATTACTTTTAAAACAAAGCAGGCTGATTTTAAATCTATTTTATCTTTAATTCCTGTGGTATTCAGTAAAGATTTTGCGGGCTTGCAAGCTTCGGGTAAATTAGCGTTGGATGGATTTGCAAAAGGTATCTATAACGCAACTTCGCTGCCTGCCTTTGCGGTTAATTTAGGAATTGATAACGGGATGTTCAAATATCCTTCCTTACCAAAATCGGTAAATAATGTAAATGTAGATGTAAAAGTAAATAACCCAACGGGTAATTTAGATGCCACAGTGATAGATGTAAACAAATTTCATTTGGAAATGGCCGGTAATCCCATTGATTTAACGGCGCATGTTAAAACTCCAATTTCTGACCCGGCAATAAAAGCAGGTTTAAAAGGTATCATTGAACTTGCCTCCGTTAAAGAATTTATTCCTCTTGAAAAAGGCGATAATTTAAACGGAACTATTAAATCAGATATTAGCGTGGCAGGCCGTATGAGTTCGCTGGATAAAAAGGAATATGATAAATTCAGCGCGAGCGGTGCTTTGCAGGTAGACAAAATGGCTTACAAAAGCGCAACACTGCCCTACGAAGTTTTATTAAATACAATGAAGATGAACTTCACCAATCAGTTTGTTGAATTATCATCCTTTGATGCTAAATTAGGTAATAGCGACGTGCAGGCTACCGGAAGGATTGAAAACTTCATACAGTACCTATTTAAAAACGATTTGATTAAAGGAGCTTTTACTGTTAACAGTAATTTAATGGATCTCAATCAATTAATGAGCTCATCTACTAAACCGTCAACTGCGCCCACAACTACTGCTGCTCCAACAGCTACAAGTGGCGTTATGGCTGTTCCTGCAAATATCGATTTCACCTTAGATACAAAAATTACCAAGGTACTATATACCAACCTTGTTCTTGACAACATGACGGGTAATATTATCGTTCGAAATCAAAAGGTTGACATGAGTAATCTTCACATGAATATAATGGGAGGCGCCCTTACCATTAATGGATATTACGAAACAACGAATATTAAAAAACCAACAATCGGGCTTAGTTTAAAAGTAGATAATTTTGACATTCAGAATACATTTAAGTCGTTTAATACAGTACAGAAACTAGCGCCTGTAGGCCAATATGCTAACGGACGTTTTTCCGCGACGTTGGATAACTTTAAAACATCCTTGAATGAAAAAATGGAACCGGATCTTACTTCCATAAAAGCCAGCGGCCTTTTTAAAACAGCCATGGTAACGGTTGGCGGCTTTCCACCTTTTGAAAAATTGAGCGAAGCTTTAAAAATTGATCAATTAAAAAAACTGGATGTGAGTAATTTAAATGTGGATTATGCGATTGCCGATGGAAGGGTAAAAATGGCTCCTTTTGAAACCAAAATAAATAACATTCCTACTACTATTAGCGGAAGCACGGGGTTTGATCAAAGCATTGATTATAAATGGAAAATGGCTATTCCTAAAAGCATGTTTGGCGGCTCGGCAAGCTCGGCTTTGGATGGGTTATTAAATCAAGCGAATTCGGCAGCCGGCACAAAATTAACCGTGGGCGATAAAATAAATGTAACTGCTCTGTTTGGTGGAACTGTTCTAAAACCTGTTATTAAAACCGGCTTAAAAGATGATATCAAAAGTAGTGTAGCCACCGTAACTGCTCAGGCCGTAAATGCCGGAATTGACAAAGCCAACGCCGAAGCGCAAAAAATTCTGGAAGACGCTAAAATACAATGCGAAAAAAATAAAGCCGAAGCTCAGGCTAATGCTGAAAAACAGAAGCAGGAAGGATACGCTCAAGCAGATGCAGCGGTTGAGCTAGCCGGCAATCCTATAGCCAAGGTAGCTGCTAAAAAAGCGGCAGAAATTGCAAAGCAGAAAGTGGATGAAAAAGTGAAAAAGATTGTGGACGACGCTGAAGCACGTTGCTTAAAAACAATGGAAGAGGCAAAAGCCAAAGCAGACGCAAAAGCAGCAGAGAATAAAAAATAAGGCAACCTCATTGCGAACGTTTCAACCAATTTCTTATTGAGAAAAATCTGATGCGTTTCATGTCGACGATAGGAGACATCTATAGCGAATATAGATCCCACCTTAGTCGGGAGGACAACGAGATTGAATTAAAGAAAAGAAAGAAGTATAAAGGCATTTACAACCCTGCTAAAAATTCCTTCATTTTTTTTACCGCTATAGCACGGTGACTGATAGAATTTTTTATTTCACTCCCCAGTTCCGCAAAGGTTTTTGTATACCCGTTTGGAACAAATAAAGGGTCGTATCCGAAACCTGAATTGCCGGAAGGACGTAAAGCGATGCTGCCTTTTATTTCACCTTCAAAATAATATACCTCCCCTTTAAGTATAAGAGTGATAACCGTTATGAAATGTGCATTTCGATTATTTGAATTTTTAAGCTCCTGAATTAACTTTATATTGTTGGCTTCATCATTTTTAGGCTCGCCGGCATAACGTGCGCTATAAACGCCGGGCGCGCCATTTAAAGCTTCTACTTCCAATCCGCTATCGTCGGCAAATACCGAAACGTTAGTGTCATTTTTTAAAAAATCCCAAACAAACCTTGCCTTTAAAAAAGAATTTTCTTTGATGGTTGTGCCTGGTTCCGGAATCTCATGCGTGATTCCTATTTCTTTTAAACCTGAGAGTATAATGTTTTGCGGAAGCACGGCCTCGATCTCCCTGATCTTATTTACATTGGAAGAAGCAAAAATAAGTTTCATTATTTTCTTAACTCAAAATTTTGTCCTAGATAAACTTTTCTTACCTGCTCATCATTTGCAAGATCTTCGGCAGTACCTGATTTAATAACGCTGCCCGAATAAAGCAGATAAGCCCTGTCGGTAATAGTTAATGTTTCATGCACGTTATGATCCGTGATCAGAATGCCTATATTTTTTTCTTTCAATTTTCTCACCACCGTTTGAATATCTTCAACAGCAATAGGATCAACTCCTGCAAAAGGTTCATCCAGTAAAATAAATTTAGGGTCTGTTGCCAGGGCGCGTGCTATTTCCGTTCTGCGCCTTTCGCCACCGCTTAACTGATCTCCTAAATTTTTTCGTACGTGGTGTAAGGCAAACTCATCGAGTAAACTTTCTACTTTTAACTCCTGCTCTTTTTTAGTGAGCTTGGTCATTTCCAAAACTGCCCGAATATTATCTTCAATGCTTAATTTTCTAAAAACAGAAGCTTCCTGAGGTAAATACCCCACTCCCAATTGAGCCCGGCGATACATGGGCTCATTGGTTATATCCAGATCATCTAAAAATATTTTTCCGCTATTGGGCTTTACCATACCCACAATCATATAAAACGAAGTAGTTTTGCCCGCACCGTTAGGCCCTAGCAAACCCACAATTTCACCCTGCTCCACCTGAACAGAAACATTATTTGCTACTATTCGGCTTTTATACTTTTTTATAAGGTTTTCGCTGCGGAGGATCATATACTCAAAGGTAACGAGTTTTTTTACATTTGAACACCGGAAGGCTTTTATCCTTTCTACTATAACAATTTTTAAATAAAATTATGTTATAAAGCCAATTGAAAGCCAAATTTTAAACCAAAGTTGTTTATAGCACCTGGAAACTGATAATTAAGGCGCCAAAAGGCATCAATCCTGAAGATTTTAAAAATATTTTCAACTCCCAAACTTGCTTCCAAGTAAGGCCCTTTATCTAAGGCCTTTAAAGTTTTAGGAAATAAAAGTGTTTTTCTGTTCTGGTCGTTTACTGTTCCCCAAACGCCTTTAATGGTGGCCACTTCGCGCCATTTTAATTTTCTTAATAAAGGAATTTTATTTAGAAACAATCCTTCGAAGTGATGAAACACAGCCGCAGATATAAATTTGTCGCTGGCAAATTCATAATACCTCATCATGTTAAACGCCAGATAATCGTAAATATAGGTTTCGTTACCGCCATGTAATTCCATTAAAGGATATGGCACCGCGCCCCATATTTTTCCGCCCTCTATCACATAATCGGTATAACCTAAAATAGGAGTGATACGAATTCGGTCGCTGACGTTTAAAACTAGTTTGTGGTAATCATATTCGCCCTTAAAGGCGTTTTGAAGAGACTTTGAATAATTTACTTGCAGAATAGGATAAGTAGTGCCCAAATAAACCCGGCGGAACCCTTCCCCCACATATTTTTCTTTCCAGGCAAACCGCACACTTATTCTGGCTTCGGTATTTACAATGTTTTCTTTTTCACCAATGGTTCCATCTCTCTTCAAATATAAATATTGATTTGATCCCAAGGGGGTAAATTGTCTTCCCGTTATAAATGCTTTAGTAATAAGGCCCGGAAACCATTCCCGCTCATAATAGGCTTCCGTTTTATCAACCCTGGTTAAGTTAGTTAAAGGGCTTGCTCTAAAAAGAGAGGCCAGCACGTTATCCTGCGAAAAGCCATTGGTGCTTTGTCCGAGTATTTCGTAATCGCTTCTGTAATTAACCCCCACTAATTGCCGGTGCGGCCGTTTGGTTAAAAAGCTTCTAAAGCCAATTGAATATTTCCATTTTTCATCAAGCGTACCGTAAGCTACATAGCCCGCCAGCTCATACCATTTGCTGAAAACATCACTTGTTCTGCCACCGAATCTTAAACGAACTCCTTCCACTCTGTTATAAGAAACTAAGTTGGAGTAGGGTCCAATCTCAAAATTATTGCACTTTTTATAACCTGCAACCAATAAATAAAAAATATCTACCCAGTTGGAATAGATGGGTAAGGATTGTATAGTATCAATCATTTTGAAAATTTTCATTTCCCGGGCAGTAAGGCTGTCGTGCCGGTTCTGTATCCAAAAATCATCAGAGCGAGTAGAAATACTGTCATTAACCTCAATTTTATCCGCAAATTCATAAAACTTATCGGGCTTTGGCTGGTTAAATTTTATTTTTTTATACGAGGTAGTTTTTCGTCCGTAAAAACCAATGGCTTTTTTACTTGGCGCAAAATCAATTACCAAACGATCTTTAATTAAAAACCAAACGCTATCCATATAAGTAAACTCCTGAATAACGTTTACGCTGTTAATAAAATTAATGTTAGCGTCCTTGGGCAAACTCATTTCAAGGCGTTTAATGCCCCAGGTAGTGTCCGCAATCCACATATTGCCGCTAAAACTTAGTTCTTGAACACGCTTTGGTTTAAACCTGATGTGGTAAATATATTTATTGCCTTCAAAGGCACTGTCTTCCAAAAAATATTTATAATAAAACAATCCGTTATCGCTTATGGGGCTGGGCATTTGTTTATTAAACACCAAAATATTATTATTATAAATATTTATGTTTTGATACATATCTCCCAATACCTGCGATACACTTGAGTTTTCGATGCCTGTAATTTTTGAAGCCACCACTACTTCTTTTTTACGGGTAGGGTTTCTTTTAAAATAAAACTGTGAAAGATTTTCAACTATAAAAAAAGGAAGGGATGGTTTTTCGCCGCTATTGGCGCTATCTACATTATTAAATACAAAAGCTATGGGCTTAAGTATTTTTTTTTCGCGCATTTCTTTGGGTATTCGATTAAGATCAAACTCCAGCTTATTGTAAGTTTCGTATTCGAACGCCTCCAGATTATTGCGGTTATTTACTTCCTTTTGTTTTACACAATTTCTAACAATTCTATGCGCCGGATTTTCTCCTGCCTTAACAGTTATTTCATCCAAAACCAAACCTCCAATATCTTCCATTGAAATATTGATTTCCTGTTCGGCCAAATTTTTATTTATTGCGCGGGCAGTGCGTTTATACCCAACATAGGATGCTATGATGGAATCGCCGAGTTTAGCGGATTTTACTATAAAGTTTCCATCAAAATCTGATTGGGCGCCGATAGTAGTTCCTTTTATTATTACCGGAACAAAAGGCAAGGCTTCTTTATTACCGGCTGCAAAAATTTTACCTTTTATGGTATATTGTGCAAAGTAAGAACTATGTAAAAAAAGGAAGGAAATTAATATAACTACCGCTCTGCTAATCATTTTTGGTATAGTACTTAAAGCTGCTGCTATATCATTCTATAAAAAAGGCGATCTATCAAGGTTTTGTTTCCTCAATAGTTACTTTTGAAAAATCAAAGTAGCGTAAAGGGTTAGAGTGAAAGTTTTTTATCCGTGAAGAAATTAAACGACAATTACTTTCATACCATAAAGGGATTAAAGGAGCATCGTTCATTAAAATCTGCTCGGCCTTTAAAAAAGAAACGGCAGCTGAATCTCTGTTCACGGCATCTCTGCCCTTTTTGTAATATCTATCAAATTCAGCGTTTTTATATTTGGTAGTGTTTGGAAAAACCATGTGTGTAGTATCATCCGTAACCGATTCTCCATAAAAAATTGAAAGAAACGACTCCGGACTTGGATAATCGGCCACCCATCCATCGCGATACATATTTCCTTTTCCTTTTACCTGCAAAGTAAATTTTTCTCCGTTTGGTAAAGATTCAAAAGTGATATTTATATTTAAATTAGTTTTTAATTGCTTTTGAATTTCAGCGGCCACTGTGTTATTGCGGGTGTTTCCCGAATTCACATACAATTGAATTTCAGGAAAGCCTTTCCCATCCGGAAAGCCCGCTTCCGCTAATAGTTTTTTTGCTTTTTCAACATCAAAATCATAGCCTTTAACCTCTTTTGTATTATAAATTGCATGAGTAGGAGGCACAATGCCGTGAATAGCAGGCCCATACGCTTGTCCGAATAAAACCCGTTCAATAATTTTATTTCTATCAATAGCGTAATTAAAAGCTTGGCGTACTTTAATATTATTAAATGGTTTCTTATGTGTGTTAAACACATAAAATGAAGTACTCATTTCAGGACTTTGATCTAAAATAAACTTAGGCGGATTTCCTTTAAAGGATTTAATGTTTTCTTCAACAATTTCCTTAATTTGATTACTTGGCACAGAAGTTATAAAATCGTATTTACCTGACTGAAAGCCTTGTAAGGCATCTTCTGAAGTTGGCACAATATCGATTACTAAAGAGTCGATATAGGGCATGGCTTCTCCGTTTTTATCTTTTCCGTAATAATTTATGTTTTTATATAAAGCATAATGCGTTTTAGTGCTGGTTTTTTCATCAAGAATAAAAGGCCCCGCCCCTACGTTACAGTCTTCTTTTTTGGCCTCGTAACCTGTTTTGTTTAGGATAGAGGCAACAGGATTGGCCAATATTTCAAGAAAAATATTAGGCGAATTTAAAAGTTCAATAGAAAAAGTATAATCGTCAATAATTTTAAATCCTTTCAGTTCTACCTTTTCTTTTTTAGTACTTGCGGCATAAAATTCATTTGCGCCTACAATTCTATCTTTACAAACGGTGTAAAAATGTATATTTCCGGGCTTATCGGTACATAAAAGCTCAAAGGTAAATTTTACATCTTTACTTGTTATTTCCTCGGTTTTACCGCTTAAAGGACCGCAACTTTGAAATTTAACCCCTTTTCGGAGATGAAAAGTAATGGTTTTTCCATCTGGAGATACTTCCCATTTTTCGGCCAAGCCGGGTTCTAAGGAAAGATCCTTGGTGTTAATTTTTACTAAACCTTCGTAAATCTGCGAAGCAATAAGGCTTTCCACCGTATTGGTTAAACTATGCGGAAAAATACTAATGGGGGCTAAAACCTCAGCAATTCGCACTACTTTGGCGCCTCCGCTATATTTATTCTCGGTTCCTTTTTCTGAAACTCCATCTTTACAAGCAGTAAAAAGAGAAAATACTATTAAAGGAAAGGTGTATATGTGGAAAATTCTCATAAATTTGCACTTTATTATTTAACAAAACTAACTATTTTACTTTGAAATAATCAATTTTAAATGAAAATATATTTTGTTATTAAAAAATATCGTTATAATATTGCAACGCTAAGAATTTTAATTTAGTCGATGAAAAAATTTGTTTTATATCTATTTTTCCTGTCTGCGGGCATTAATTTAGTAAGCGCCCAAGGCGGAGTTATTATTTTAGAAGGGAATTATCAGGGGAAAAACCTCTATGTTCAAAATCCTTTTGGAAGCGGAGGAGTGGGTTTTTGCGTAACCGAAGTAAAGGTTAACGGCAATATTACCACCGATGAGATCAACTCAAGCGCCTTTGAAATTGATATGAAACCTCACAAACTAAACATTGGCGACAAGGTTGAAATAAAAGTATTTCATAAAGAAGATTGCAAACCTAAAGTGTTAAACCCGGAAGTACTGAAACCTAAAAGTACATTTGAAGTGGTTAATATGACTGCTGATAAAGATGGAAATGTTAAATGGTCAACTAAATCTGAAACCGGTAAATTGGCTTTTTCGATCGAACAATTTCGCTGGAATAAATGGGTAAAAGTTGGGGAAAAAGACGGTGTAGGAACTCCTACTAATAATGAATACTCTTTTAAAGTAGTGCCGCACAGCGGTAAAAATCAGGTTCGTGTGCGTCAAACGGATTATAGCGGACAACCACGTTTAAGCAAGCCGGTTGATTTTTTAAGCGATATTAAAGAAATTGATTACGCGCCCTTAAAAGCAAGTAAAGACATTAATTTCTTTGAAAAAGGTAAAACCGATAAAGCGGTTGAAACTATGTATGAGATTTACGATCAATACGGAAACGTAGTTAAAAAAGGCTTTGGAAGTAAAATTGATGTAAGTAATTTGCCTAAAGGTGGTTATTTTCTCAACTTCGACAATAAAATGGGTGAATTTGTTAAAAAATAATTTTTAGAAAAATATTTTAAAAACCCTCTTCCCATCGAAGAGGGTTTTTTGTTTTAATAATTAAATTTGCTGTATGTACACAATTACTGTTAATGGAAATTCGGTTTTTAAAACAGAACTGACCCTCAAAAACAATTCCTTTGAAGGGAAGCTGAATGAAAAAGAACTAAAAGGAGATATTATTAAGATAAATGCCCATCAATTTCATTTAATTTATAACAACGCCTCCTATAACGTTGATCTGATTAAAGTAATAAAGGAAGAAAAAACACTGGTTTTAAAAATAAACGGGGTTAAATTTAATTTGCACTTAAAAGATAAATACGACGAATTGTTGCATAATCTGGGTATGGATAACATGGCTTCTAAAAAAGTTACGGATATTAAAGCACCAATGCCCGGAATGGTTTTAAATGTGCTTGTAGGAGAAGGTTCAGAAGTAAAAAAAGGAGACGCGTTAATAGTTCTGGAGGCTATGAAAATGGAAAATATTTTAAAAAGCCCGGCGGATGGAATTATTAAAAAAATATTAGCAATTAAAGGAAAAGCCGTGGAAAAAGGTCAAATCTTAATTCAATTTTAAAATGAGCGATAGAAGAAGTTTTTTAAAAAAATCGGGGCTGTTTGGCTTAACGGCTCTTGCCTCAAATTTACTAAGCGAAGAAAAAATTAACGCGCTGCAAACCTTAGGTAAAGAAGCTGGGGATAAAACTCCTTTTGCGCTTCCTGCCCTACCCTATGCGTATGATGCCTTAGAACCGTTTATTGACAAACAAACCATGGAAATTCATCATACCAAACATCATCAGGCTTATGTAAATAAACTAAACGAAACGCCGTCAACTAACCTTGATTATTCATCCAACGATGCGGTTAAATGCAGTCGCGTTGATAAATCTACTTCTGCAGTTATTCGTAATAATTTAGGCGGGCATTACAACCATAGTTTATTCTGGACCTTGTTAAAACCCAATCCCGAAAGCAAAGCTAATTTACCTGCCGGAAAATTGAACGAGGCCATCACCAAAAATTTTAAAACATTTGAAGATTTTAAAAAAGAATTTTCAGAAAAAGCAACCAAACATTTCGGAAGCGGCTGGTGCTGGTTGATTGAACAAAACGGCAAATTAAAAATAACAACAACTCCCAATCAGGATAATCCTTTAATGAAATTAGAAGGCATTGAAAAAGGAAAAATTATTGTAGCGCTTGATGTTTGGGAGCACGCCTACTATTTAAAGTACCAAAACAAACGCGCCGATTATATCTCCAATTGGTGGAATGTAGTAAATTGGGAGAAGGCGGAGGAATTGTTTACCAAATAATATTCTCGCAGATAACGCGGATATCCGAAAATACTATGTTACCCATAAAAAAAATACAATAATTCTGCGTTGATCTGCGTGATCTGCGCGCCATAAAACCATGACACACAAAAACTTCAAAAACATTGATAAAGTAACCTACGGCAGAGGTTCTTTTTCTCAATTGGCAGAAACAGTTGCCCCCCTTCGAAAAGAAAATAAAAATTATTTTATTTACATCGTAGATAATTATTTTACCGGCAAACCTTTAAGCAAAAACCTACAAAACAAACCCGAAGATCTTATTTATTTTGTAGATGTTGATCGGTACGAACCTACCACAGATCAAATAGATACACTTAGAGATGAAATCCTTTCTAAAAAAGGATTACCCAGCGGCGTTATAGGAATTGGCGGTGGGAGCATTATGGATATTGCCAAAGCGCTTTCATTGATGCTTACAAACGAAGGTTCCTCAACGCTTTACCAAGGATTAAATTTAATTAAGAACCCCGGTATTTATCACTTGGGAGTTCCCACCATCAGCGGAACAGGTGCAGAAGTATCAATGACCGCAGTGCTTACGGGCCCTGAAAAAAAATTAGGTTTAAAATGCGACTGGACAGTTTTTAACCAAGTTATTTTAGATCCTGAATTAATTTCGTCTGTTCCGCGCGACTGGTGGTTTTACACCGGCATGGATACTTACATTCATTGCATTGAATCACATAACGGCCTTCGTAATAACGCGTTTAGTTTAGCTTACGGCGATCAGGCGCTTCATTTATGCCGCGAAATTTTTTTAAACGATAAAGCGGGGCAAACTCCCGAGAACGACGATAAATTAATGGTAGCTTCCTTAATGGGCGGTTTAAGTTTAACTTACAGCGAAGTGGGTGTTTGTCATGCTTTAAGTTACGGCCTTTCAAAAATTCACGGCACTCGCCATTGCTTCGCCAACTGCGTAATCTTTCAGCACCTTGAAGATATTTATCCGGATGGCGTGGGGGAATTTAAACAAATGATTAAAAAACATAAGATCGAATTACCTCAAAAATTAAGTAAAGAGTGGAGTGACGAAACATTGACAAAGATGGCAACCGTTAGTTACAATCTTTCTTTTATGTGGAACCATGCTTTGGGCGATAATTACAAAGAAATTGCGACAATGGACTATATTAAGGACTTATTCAGGAGATTGTAAAAAATTATTTTACTACAATAAAGAGGCTTTTGGTAGCCGTAAGGTTAATATAATCTGACGCTATGTTAATTGGGAAAGAAATAAAAATTATCATTCCCTTCAACCACTCCAAAATTAGCGGAAACAAGTTTATTGTTTTCAAAATAACAATCCAAGCCTGCACTATCGAAACTTACGCGTTTTTCGCCCCATTCGTGCGTTTCAATGTCGCTAAGTCCAAAGCCTTTTAGTTTCATTAGCTCTATTAAATCTTTTTCTTTAAGTGTAAAAAGTTTAATATCAAAAAGTACAGCGTCTCGGTTATCAATTTCCACATTGCAAAATGCCCGATTGCGGTTATTGTCGAAAAACAGCGAGAAGCCTTGCTCCCAGTAATGGTATACGGTAGTGGAGGTATTAAGAATGCTGTCTTCCAATTCCTGAATTTCTTCAGCATTTCCAAACACTTTAATAACCTCATCTAAGCGTTCGCCAAAGTTAACATGACAGAAGCCTTGGAGTAGTTTTATTTCGGGAGTTGCCAACATTCTTGCACTAAAGTAAAAATTTACGTGAATAACAAAAAATAAAGGATAAAAATTAGATAAAAAATATTTTGTTAGTGATTAAAATGCTACTATATTTGCGCTCCGATTTAAAGACAATAAGTTTGTAAATTGGGTCCGCACACGAAATGTCTTAATTAAATAAGACGGTTCTTACGCAGAAAGTGAATGATTCCGTAGCTCAGCCGGTAGAGCATTACACTTTTAATGTAAGGGTCCTGGGTTCGAATCCCAGCGGGATCACCAAAGCGGACTGAGGAATGAAAATCTCCTCAGTCCTTTTTTTTGCCCTCTTAAAAGCCCCGTCAATACTAAGTATTCGTGCAAATGCTCTAAGCATCTTTGGGGTTCGATATTGATTATTTTCAAAAATTAGCTTTTCAGGAAAAACCGAACCCACAAATTGTTGTTTTGCCCTAAGATCAGCGTTATCAAAGGCTTCGGCCATGTTTCTTAAAAAGCTGAATCCTTCCTCAATAAAGCCCCGATAATTTCCATCTACCTGAGTAAAGCCAATAAGCTTCCGATTCAGCTTCTCAATTTGAGGCTGTAAACTCATCTTGATTTCTTTATAATCTGAAGCATCAATCTTGTCATCGAGCATCATATCACGGGCTTTCTCAATGCGTTGGTGTATGGCTTCCATTTCTCGCTTAATAGTTGCTGTCTGTTGGCTCTTATCGCCCTGATTTAGATTAAATGCTTTCTTCACGCCTAAATAGTACAAATCAATAGCCTTTTGCTTTACCGTCAGGTTTGCAAGTCCTTTAACAAAAATCTTGTTCGCTTCCTTTGCACTGAATCTTTCATTACAACCATTCTTGCAGTGATAATAGAAGTAACGTCCTCCCAACTTGCCTCTGGAAGCACTACCAGTTAAATTGCTTCCGCATTTACGACAAATTAGAAAACCTCTTAATGGTAGTTCCTCCTTCATCGTATTTTTCGTTGGAACATTACGTTTCTTTCCGTCTAATACGTCTTGAACCATAAAATACAACTCTTCTGATATAAGAGCCTCATGCTGTCCGGGTACTAACATTTCTTCATCATCCTCTGTTGCAGCAATAAAAATCTTGCCACAATAAACAGGGTTTCTTATGAGTGCCCAAAAATTATTACGGCTGCATTTAAAGCCTTTCTTATGGGCAAGTCGTAACACATCTATAACGGTATGTACACCTGTTGCAAGTTCTTCAAAAATCCATTGAATGAATGGTGCATCTTCACTTGGAACAATAGACTTCTTTCCTTTCTCATCCGAAACATTTTTATAACCCTTCGGAGCGGTTGCCATCCATCGTCCTTCTTTCTTTGCTCTACGCATTCCCGAAGTAACATTTAATCCCCTTCGTAAATTTTCCACTTCAGGAAAGGCAAGATATACGGCAAGCATGATCTTGTTTTCAGGAACTTTTAAATCCAATGGCTGTTCGATCGCTTGTACCTGCACTCCGAGCCTTTCCAACGTTGTAATCATTTTATACGATTCCTCTGTATTGCGTGAGAACCTATCCCACTTAATAAAAAGAAGCCAGTCTGCTTTTAACTTACCCGCCTTGATTTCATGCAACATTTTTTGATACTGCGGACGGTCAAAAGTTTTTGCGGAAGAATCATCCTCAAATATTTTTATTACTTCATAATCTCTGTCTTTACAATACCGCTGTAACTTCTCCAATTGATATGCAGGGCTGTAACCATCCTTTTGGTCTTCTGTTGATACCCGAATGTAAAGTATCACTCTAACTTGTTTCTTCATACTACGCTGCTTTATTATAGTTTGTTTCTTCCGGTGAGAATTGTATTAATTTTGCTTCGCCTTTTTTAGCTTGCGTTTTTCGCTTTTGATACATCTTATAATCTATCTCCACCATATTAAGAATCAGTGTTCTGATCTCACTTATTTCCTCATCACTATATTGTTCTCCATTTGTGTTTAAAATTTTCCTGCATTCTTCCATGCTCAGCTCCGGCTTTATAAATGGTATCTCCAAATCTGGTTTCATACTCATTTCTCTTGCTTCGTCTGCTTCTCCATTTTTATATAACTCTAACATTTACTCTCCTCCCTAAATTCTTTATTCATTGATTATCAACCTATTACAAAGATAACATCTAAACCTTACAATAAAAAACGCCATAAAAAGCCCCGCAACCAAAGCAATACAGAGTATTGCGCTGGGAAATAGGGCTTTTACTGGCATACTGCTTAGTCCTCGTCTTCTTCTTCCTCCTCTTCTTCATCTTCGTCCTCCTCATCATCATCATCCGAATTATCATCTATGAGTTCAATGATCTCCATGATGCTGTCCCGCTGTTCGGGTGCATAATCAAAACCTACTGTTACACAATTTTCATCATCGGCTCTTCCCAAGATGGTTGCATCAATTTGGTTTTCATTAATGATCTCTGCGGTATCTGCCATTACTTCCTGCGGTATGTTTAATTCAAGATACCTTGTTTCATTTTTTGCCATTTGTTTTTTTATTTTAATTGTTACTACTATTATTTATTTTTTGTTTTTACATTTTTGCTTCTCCACTTGCTTTAAGTAGTAGGTGAGCGGATTTTTATTTTATGATTCATGTTTGTTTTATTTCTATGTTAATGATTTGAGCTGCATAGCGTTCAATTTCTCTTTTCATCTGACGGTAACGATCCTGCCAGCCCGGAGCGCCATTTTTTTCTTGGTGTATTTCTCTTAATTGTGGCAAGGCTATTTTTTCTGAAAAATCTATTTCAGTAAATTTCATTGGCTCGGCAACCTTTTTTAATTCTCTACGAACAGCAATTAATCTGCTTTTTAAGTCAAGAGGTAACTTAAAAGCGAAGAAGGGATTGTTACGGTTTTTGTTTAGGTTATTATGAAGTTTTACATATAGCTCGTTTATCAATCCTTTGTACTGATAAATATTTTCAGGAAGAATCTTATACGACTCACTTTTTATAAGCTTTGCAAAAGCATCGGTCAAGCATAGCAACGTATGGTTATCAATCTCGGTATAATTGGAAAGTTTAATCATGCTTTCAAGCAGACAGCATAAGCGGGAGTTAAGCCAGTTTACTCCATATTTCTGTTCTATATCCAAGCCTCGGTAAATATCATGGTGTAAATATTCTCGGTTTATCTTCTCGTATTCATTCTCAATTTTTCTGATGATGCGTGATTGGATGTATTTATACTCCGCTTCCTGTTCTTTAATTACAGGCGTAACAGGTTTTTCTTTGCTGATTTTAAGTTCCTCTAATTGCTTCTCTAATTCTGCAATGCGTAAATTTTCTGCCGTCCGATATTCTTCTTCCTGATCCGAATCTTCTTCTTCCTCCAAGTCTTCATACTCATCTTGGTCTTCTTCATCATCTAACAATGCTTCATTGCGTTCCAGTTCAGCCAAGTCCTCTTCATCTGCATCTTCTTCTTCATCCATTAAAGGCAACGATCTTAATTGATGTGCTTGTTCTTTTTGAGTTTCCACATCCATAACCTCAACTTTTTCTACGGCAGATAAAGCAGGATTCATTTGAGGAAAAACTATTTCGCTACCTTCATTATTTTCAACTGATGAATGATGCGTAAAATTCGTTTCAAGACTAATCTGATTTTTCGGCTCATTGCTCTCTGAGCCATATTTTACAGCAAGTGTGTTACAAGGTTTGCAATAATTTACTTTTGGCACTGGTGGGTTTACAACCTTTGCAACACCATTAAACGCTTCCTCGTTACACAGTCCCGGCTCCTTTGTTTTTGTATGATTGCTATTTACAAATGATTCGTATTTTTCATTCATCTCCTGCTTGGCTTTTTCAAGTGCCTTGTTAAACCTTCCTTCTATGCTAGCAATTAAGCGATCAAACAATTCTTCGATTGCTTTTTCATTTTGACCTAATGGTGAAGCGGATTTGACGTTTAGAGTTTGGGAAACGTATTTTACGGTTTCTGGTTTTTCTGAATGTGTTTCGTATTTTACGTTTGCAATCTTCTGCTCTTGAGATTTTACAACATTCATGTTATTTGCCGATGTTCCCGCCAGCACCATTCCATTGCGTTTAAAGTAAGCCATCTGCTTACAGTTAGTCGTGCAATATTTTTTATTGCTTCGGTTGGTCGTAAAATATGAGCCACAGTATAAACAATCCTTTTCCATAACGTATTTTTCTTTTCTAACTAATTGTCTTCGTCTTCGTTCTCACTGTATACGATGAGTTCATTGTTGCCTAACAATCCTTCCATGTATTCGCTGTAATCTTGCAGTATGGATTCAATATTATCCTGTGCGCCTATACCGATTTTTGTATCGGGATAATTCATCTGAAAGAGCGCAATGTTTTCTTTTTCCTTGATCCCTTCAATCCTATGTTTGATTTTATTTGCGAATAAAATCCTAAGCACGTCCATTAGTATGTCTGCCGGAATACGGTAACTCGCTATGTTTTCTTTCTTTTCTGTTTTCATCTTAATCTAAATAGTTGGTTGAATAGGTTTTCTTTTTTGCCTCGCCCGAAATAGGGAGCATTAATTTTTGAGGAGCAATGCCCAAAGCGTTCATTGGATTACCATGCTCAAATTGATTCAGCTCTTTTAATTTTCTGTATTTCTTTTTGACCTTTTCATACTCTTCCTCCTGGTCTTTTTGCTCTTCTATCAGTTTTTCATTTTCCGCTTTGAGTTTTTTTATCTCATCCTTTTGGCCTTTGATCTTAAATCCGCAATAGATAAGTGCGCCTGCTGCGAGAATCAGCGTTAAGGGACTAAGTAATAGCTTTAATACCCCTTCCATTATTTTGTTGTTCCCCGCAATGGTTTCTGCTGTTTGTACCCACGTTGGTTTTTCTTCTGTTCCTGAAAGGGGTTTATTCTCCTCTTTCGGTTGTGGTTTTGTTTGTTCCTGTTTTTTTTCTTGTTCTTTCATGGTTTTTATTTTTGGTTAAGTTTCAAAATTAAATCAGTTGTTTGAAAGCGATTCCGACAACTAAACACATTGGTGGGTATAGGTAGGTTTGGAACCTATGACTTTCTTTTCTGATTACGGTACAAAGGAAATACTATGGTTTGAGGTTTCTCCCCTACTTGGGGTGAGGTTGGAGTAAATAAAATACGGTAGGAGGTCAATCTATTCATGTGAGCAAACTTTTATACTTTCAGAGTACAAAGGAACAGAGATAGATTAAGGCTTTTCACCTACTTGGGGAAGGGTTGGAGTAGATTGTATTGTAAGCTCCCCCAAAAATCAGACAGTTTGAAAGTAGGTTGAAAAACCTTAACTTTAAATAACTGTCAACCATGAAAACATCAAGATTTACCGAAAGTCAGATCGTAGCCGCATTGAAAGAACATGCAGCCGGAAAAACCTCAGCAGACATTTGTCGCGAGCTTGGAATCAACAAAAACACACTCATTAACTGGAAGAAAAAGTATAGTGGGATGGAAGTTCAGCATCTTCGAAAGATGAAAGAGTTGGAAGAAGAAAACAGGCGTTTAAAGGCCATGTATGCTGATCTGAGTCTTGATCATCGCATCCTGAAAGATATCGTTGAAAAAAAGCTGTAAAGCCTATCCAGAAAAAAGCACTGGCAGAAGAGATCATTGTGGAGGAATCTGTAAGTGTGGGTAGAGCTTGTAAAATTGTGGGGCTCAACAGATCAATGTTTTATTATAAAAGCGTGAAGGATGACTCCGAAGTAGAGCAAAAATTACTCGAGCTTTCAGAAAAAAGACCAACACGCGGTCAGGATAATTATTACTTACAAATACGTAATGAAGGTTTGATCTGGAATCATAAGCGTGTTGAGCGCATTTATAAAAAGCTTGGATTAAACTTAAGAAGGAAGAAGAAACGCAGGGTTCCTGCAAGAGTGAAGGAGCCATTAATAAATACAATGCGAATGAATCAAACCTGGTCAATGGACTTTATGCATGATGCTTTAGAAACAGGAAGAAAAGTAAAAGTATTAAATGTGATCGATGATTTTAATCGTGAAGCACTTGCTATTGATGTTGCTTGTTCTATTCCGGGAGAAGGTGTAAAACGGGTGTTAGAAGATATTATTGAATGGCGCGGTAAACCTGAAGAGATCAGAACTGATAACGGCCCGGAGTTTATATCTGCTGTATTAACGGATTTTTGTGAATCAAATAACATTAAACTAAAACACATTCAACCGGGAAAACCTGTTCAAAATGCGTTCATTGAAAGGTTCAACAGAACATTCAGAGAAGACGTTCTTGATGCTTATATTTTTAGAAATGTAAATGAATTAATTGAAATAAAAGAAGAGTGGATGAACGATTACAATGAAAATTATCCTCATCAATCACTCGGAGGAATTAGTCCTAAACAATACTTAAAAAAGAATTATTCCTACTTTCGCACTGTCTGATAAAAGGGGAGCTTACAGTATAATAAGGCAGATAAAATAGAGGCGTATAAAGCAGAAAGACGGCTTAGTGCCGTCTTTTCTGCAAAATATGTAAAAGTGGTAAAAGCCGCTTGAGCGTAAAATCCGTTTTATTTTTTTTTCTTTTTAAGATGTTCGATTTGCTCCTCCACGTATGTTTTATACGCTTCCCGAATCTTAGCAAAAACAGGGGCCTCGTAATCCTTATTTGCTTTATGAATGCTGGAGGAATGGTTAGCCTGCCAGCCCTTTCCTAATTCAATTTTAAAGGCTTCTGCAAGGCTTTCCACAATTTTTGTGATCTCACCCTTACCCTGATTGATTAAACCCGCTTTATGCAAGCCGTAAACTAATTGCACAAACTCATTTTTATTATCCTTCTTTCCTGTCCATTTGATCTCATATATGTTTCGTTTCAAACCAAAGTGTACTGATTTAAGATAAAAGAATAGAGACATTTTCTTAAGTTTAACTAATGTAAAAACAGAAAGAAAATGGAAACAAATTCAAACAAAAAATCAGCCGAAAGTTTAATTAAGGATATT
>JACPOC010000024.1 GCA_016185125.1 Bacteroidota bacterium | reverse complement strand
GTTTGCCCGGTAAAATCTGCAATTTGTTGTATTTTTGTCATAAGCCTTAGTTTTGAGTTATAAAATTATTATTTTATTGTAGCTATGTGACTACTCACTCTAACTAAGGCTTTACTTATTAATTACATGGATACTTTTTTAATTGATGAAGAAGGCATTTCGGTACTTCCCATAACTTCGCTTAAGCTTAACAACAAAGTTTCCTCTCAAATTATACCTGCCGGCGTTCCGGGTCTTGATGAAATGTTTTACGGTGGCGGTTATTACCGGGGCAGCAACATTTTAATTTCCGGTACGGCAGGCACTGCTAAAACTACGCTAGCCTCTTATTTTGCCAACGAACAATGTAAACGTGGCGAGCGAGTTATTTATTTCGCTTTCGAAGAATCGCCCGACCAGCTTATCCGCAATATGAGATCCGTTGGCATGCACCTGGAAAAATATGTTAAAAAAGGCTTACTGCTCATTCATTCCTCACGCCCCTCTTTAAACGGACTAGAATTGCATTTACTTACCCTTCGTAAATTAATAAGAGAATTTAAACCCACTGCTGTTATTATAGATCCCATCAGTAATTTAACCACGGTGGGCAGCGAGCACGAAGTACGCTCTATGCTGGTGCGCTTAATGGATATGCTAAAAGCGCATAACATTACCGCCTTATTTACATCGCTGAGCAAGCAAAACGAAAGCATGCGGCCGGATTTAAGTGATGACACAGTTTCTTCTCTGGTAGATACCTGGATAACGGTAAGAGACATGGAAGGTATCGGCGAGCGAAACCGCGGCATTTATATTATTAAATCTCGTGGAATGGCGCACAGCAACCAGGTGCGCGAATTTGTAATTAGTGCCAAAGGCCTGCAAATGTTAGAGGTGATTATTGGTCCGCACGGTATTTTAACCGGCACTGCCCGAAAGCTTAGCGCGCTAAACGATAAGGTAAACAGCAGTAAATTACAAAATGAGCTCGAAAGAAAAGATCGTGAAATTGCCCGTAAGCGTAAAGTATTGGAAGCAAATATTGCGGCTTTAAAAAATGAATTTGAATCGGTAGAAGAAGAACTAAGTATTTTAAAAGCTACTGAACAGCTTCAGGCCCAATTGGCCATGCAGGATAAACATAAAAAAGTTAAGAATTAATGGTCGCTAAGAAAAAAGCCGAATGGCAACTGGTATTATATGTAGCGGGGCAAACTCCAAAGTCCCTTCACGCGCTTACCAATATTAGAAAATATGCCGAAGAGCATTTAAAAGGCGAATACACGATTGAAGTAATAGATCTGCTGTTAAATCCGCAACTGGCTGCCGGCGATCAGATACTTGCCGTGCCAACACTGGTAAGAAGATTTTCGGAACCTATGCGTAAAATTATTGGCGATTTATCTAACGAAGCAAAGGTTTTAGTGGGCCTTAATATAAAACCTTTAAAATAAAAAAATTGAAAAACAGCGCAGCAAAGAAAGAATATAAATTCATTTTGTTTATTTCCGGCATGTCCATCAAATCAATGACGGCTGTTAACAATTTACGCAAGATCTGTGAAACTTATTTAAACGATAATTTTGAGCTGGAGACCATTGACATTAATATAGATCAGCAACAGGCAGTGAAGCACCAGATCATTGCCTTACCAACATTAATTAAAGTGCAGCCCGCACCTCCGCGTATTATTTTGGGTGATTTATCCGACACACAAAAAGTATTAAAAATATTAAATATACAACCGGCAGAGTGAAAGGGAAAGACTTAAATACACAACATTTACTGGAAGAGAACCAGGAACTAAAAGTCCAGTTGATGGAAGCTCAGGCCATTATTGATGCTATTCGCGAAGGAGAGGTAGATGCTTTGGTGGTAAATGCTAACGGCCACGCTAATTTGTATTCGCTGGAGAGTGCTGATTATACCTATCGTTTACTGATTGAAAAATTTGGCGAAGGAGCACTGAGCATTTCAGATAAAGGGAATGTATTGTATTGTAATCAATATTTTGCCAACCTTATTAACTTGCCTGCTCATAAAATAGTAGGTTCTTTTTTTAACTCTTATGTTGATTCGGTGGGTCAGTTTAAGGAGCTTCAGGATAGCCTGGCCTCGGGCTTAAGCAAAGGCGAAATTGTTCTGAATGTTAACGGGGTAAAAATTCCGGTGTATGTTTCTTTAACCGATCTTCGGCCAACGTTACCGGCTATTGGAATTATTGTAACCGATTTGTCGGAAAAAAGAAAAACAGAAGAAGCTTTGGAATTGTATCAGCGTAAGCTTGAAAATAAGGTAGCGGAATTGAATGAAACCAACAACGATTTGGAGCAATTCATTCATGTTATTTCGCATGATATTAAAGAACCTATTCGCAAGATAGTTACTTATGCTTCCGATTTAATTGAGGTGCCAAACGAACCAATAGAATCTAAAAAAGATAATTTAAAGATAATTAAAAATTCTGCGCTGAGGTTAAACTCGCTGGTAGATGACTTGGTTAAATACTCTATGACCACCACCAAAAATAGTGAGCAGGAAATAGACCTTAATGAAGTTTTAGCGGATGTGGTAGATGATCTTGAAATCATTATCATCGAACGTTCGGCCAAAATAAATTTTAGAGATCTTCCAAAAATAAAGGGTTCATTGGTGCAAATGCGTCAGTTGTTTTCTAACCTTATCAGTAATTCTTTAAAATACCGCAAAGTAAAAGTAAAGCCAAAAATTACAATTACCGCTACAGTAGCTAGTGGCGTTGATGCTAGTTTTCAAAAAAAGGTATTTAACAAGTTAAGCGTGCAGGATAACGGTATTGGCATGAACGAGGAAAACATTAAAAAAATATTTACAATTTTTCAGCGCCTTCACACTCCTGAGCAGTATTCCGGTAATGGTATTGGGTTGGCAATTTGTAAACGAATTATGGAAAATCATGGCGGTAGAATTGAGGTAGAAAGCAAACTCAATGAGGGAAGCACTTTCCATTTATATTTTCCGGTTAAAGCAAACTAATGGAAGTAACCACAGGACTAAATATTGTAATTGCCGAAGACGATACCGACGATGCAAACATAATTATCAAAAGTTTTAACAGGCACAAGGCTTTTAAAAAAGTAACGCGTGTAAAAAACGGACAGGAACTTGTAAATTATTTAAAGGATAACAAAAGTGATTTGCCCGATATTGTACTTACCGATATTAACATGCCTATAAAAAATGGTGTAGAAGCACTTTCAGATATTTTTCACGATTCTGCATTGTGCAAAATACCCGTGTTTGTTTATTCATCAACCATTAGCCCTATGTACGAGCGCAAGTGCAAAGAGTTGGGCTGCAAGGCTTGTTTAATAAAGCCTTTTAGCATAGCCGAATTTGATGATATTCCTAATCAGATTGTTTATAAGCTTAAGTAGAAAATTGTTTACTTTACTTATTAATTGTTGGTTAAAAGGAAGATAAGTTACCGCATTAATCCATGAACTCTAAACATTGGCAAAGAGTTAGCTGCCTGCGAATATTATAGCGGAAAATATCCCGTGATAAAAAGATTTACAGCACTTCAATCAGCATGTCCATATCTCCCTTAGGCCCCGCATTAAAGTATTTTATTGACAGCTTTTCTTTGCCTGTATTAATAGAAAATTGTCCTTCGCTGTTTTTACTTCGTCTTACGTATTTTTCGGCGGTTTTAATGGCCTTGTTAAAGGTTTTCAAATATTTCATTTCCTGCTCTCTGTTATTGCCCATAAACATATTTTTATCTATTTTACAAAGTTCGAAACCCTTGCCATTACAGATTAAAGTATCGCAATTGTTGGTGAGATAGTTTGAATAATGATAATAGTTATAACCTCTTTTACCCAAAGTAAGCACTTGCCTTTTGCCGCCGTGTTTTGACACAAATATTTTTTTATTTTGCGCATAAACAAACTGCGTGAAGCTAAAACACAAAAGAAATAATACAATAGTTTTTTTCATGGTTGATAGTTTTGTAGTGGTTAAAGTAAAGTTACAAATTAAATATCAGTATGTCAAGAAGGTAAATTGCTAATCAAAGTGCTTACAGCATGAAACAAAAAACCCCTCGCTTTCACGAAGGGTTTCCTTTTTAAATTTAGATCGATTTTATCTTCTTGCGGTTGCAAGGGTTGGCGTCGCCACTTTTTCCTTTTTATCAAAATCCACAACAATAGGAGTAGAGATGCATAATGAAGAATAAGTACCGATAACACGTCCAATTAATAACGCAAAGATAAATCCTTGAATACTTTCTCCACCAAAGATAAAGATAACAAGGAGTACGAAAAATACTGTTAAGGAAGTTAAAATAGTACGGCTTAATGTACTGTTTAATGCGTAGTTAATCAATTTGTTACGCTCTTCACCATAAACGTCAGATTTACCGTATTCCGCTAATTTTTCACGGATCCTGTCAAACACAACCACCGTTTCTGTCATGGTATAACCCATTACGGTTAAGATAGCCGCGATAAAATCTTGTCCTATTTCTAAAGAGAAAGGAAGTAATCCATCAAATATGGTGTAGAACGATAGTACGATAAGCACGTCATGGAATAAAGCCACCACCGAACCTAAACCATATTGCCATTTACGGAAACGCACTACAATATAAATAAACATCATTAAACACGAGAAGAGGATGGCTCCGTAAGCCCCGTAAACAACATCCGTTGCAATAGTAGGCCCCACTTTTTGCTGTTGAACAATTTCGCCACCCGCGCCTAAAGTATTTAATCCTTTCAATAAAGAATTTTCAACTTCTTCATCCACATTCGCAGCGTTATCGCTCACACGATATGTTGTGGTAATTTTCACCTGGCTAGATCCGCCGCCCACAGTTTTTACAACGGGCGCTTCACCAAACTCTTTAGCAAGAGCTTTTTTAACGTCTTCGGTGTTAATGTCTTTGTCAAAACGAACCTGATAAGTACGGCCTCCTTTAAAGTCAACGCCCAAGTTCAATCCGCCGTTTTTAAAGTAGAAGAATACACCTGCAAGAATTACCACAGTAGAAATAGCGTAATAAATTTTACGTTTTCCAACAAAGTCAAAGCTTACATTTTTAAAAGCGTTGCGTGTAAAATTATTATCGAAAGGAATTGACATTTTACGCTCCAACATCCATTCAAAAATAACTCTGGTGATTAATATAGCTGAGAATAAAGAGGCAAGAATACCAACACATAAAGTAGTTGCAAAACCCTGAACCGGTCCGCTACCAAATACATAAAGGATAATACCTAATAATAATAGGGTAACGTTGGAATCAATGATAGAACTCATGGCGTGCTTGAAACCTTCTTTAATAGCCTGTGAGGAAGATTTACCGAGTGAAAGTTCTTCACGTATACGTTCAAAAATAAGGATGTTTGCATCCACCGCTAAACCAATGGTTAATACGATACCTGCAATACCGGGTAAGGTTAACACGGCACCCATAGAAGTAAGAACTCCCATGATAAAGAACATGTTGGCAACCAGCGCAACGTTAGCAACAATACCGGCTTTGTTATAATACATGGCCATAAACACCAATATTACCAATAAAGCGATGACGAAGCTCATTAAGCCCGAATTAATAGCTTCCTGACCTAACGTGGCACCAACAACACTTTCTTCCACAATATGAGCAGGGGCAGGTAATTTACCGGCACTTAATATCGCTGCAAGGGCATCTGCTTCTGCATCGGTAAAGTTTCCGGTAATTTGCGATTGTCCGCCTGAAATTTCAGAATTAACGCGTGGTGCCGAATAAACCATGTTGTCCATAACAACGGCCACACATTTTCCTTTGTTTGCTCCGGTAATAGTTTTCCATTTCTGCGCAGCTTCCGAGTTCATCGTCATGCTTATCAATGGAACACCACCGGTACTTTGGTTATAATCTTTACGAGCATCGGTAATAATATCTCCGCTTAACGCAGCTTTACCTTTACTGTCGGTTTGTTTAATCAGGAATAATTCAAAGTAAGTTCCCACCACTTTTCCTTCTTGCTTTTGCTCAACTTCTTTTGAGCCCCACATAAATTTTAATTTAGAAGGGAAGATGTTTTTTGCTTTTGCGATTTTAAGATATTTATTAACCTTGGCAGTATCTGCTTTTGTATAAGCGCGGCCTAAAACAGGACCTTCGCCATAACTCTTAGGTTGATTTTTTTCGTCAAATACAATGTTTGGCTTTAAGGGCGAATACATGGAGTATAAAGGATAACGCTTCATGAAATTTTTCATAGCGGTGTCTTGCGGATTTACCGAAGCAGTAGAAGCGGATTTAAGTAGTGTATCGTTCTGCTTAAGACTGTCGCCTTTTGCAGAAGCAACCGTGGAAGATGTTTTAACAGCAGTACTGTCTGTTTTCGTTGAATCTTTAACGGCAACATTATTAATTGATTCCGGAGATAATTCTTTGCGTATGGCAAAGTTGGCTTTGTCCATTAATTGAGCAATTTCGCCGTTCTCATAGGTTTCCCAGAACTCTAGGTTAGCAGTTCCCTGTAATAATTCACGCACGCGCGCTTTATCTTTTACTCCTGGTAACTCCACTAAAATTCTTCCGCTGGCCTCTAATTTTTGAATGTTTGGCTGGGTTACACCAAAACGGTCGATACGGCTGCGGAATGTTTTTTCAGCGTTTGTAATAGCTTCGTTAACGCGCTCACGTATAAAACGCATTACTTCTTCATTGGAAGAATTATAACTGATCTTACCTTTATTTTCAATGCTTTGAAACAAAGGCGCTAAACGCCCGCTGTTGTTTGAAAGCTGACGATAGGTTTTATCAAAAGCGGTGATGTAATCGTCGTTGTTTTTAACACCAAGATTTTTTTGTGTTTCAACAAGGGCTTTATTAAAAGTTACATCGGGGTTATTGTTACTTAAGTTTTTAATAATGTCCATTACTGATACTTCAAGAGTAACGTTCATACCTCCGCGTAAATCCAGCCCGAGGTTGATCTCGTTCTTCTTACACTCTTCATAGGTGTATTCGGCAATACCAATATCGTATACCGGTATTTTTTTCATTGAATCGCAATAGCGATCGGCTACGTAACTCTTCACAGAATCTACATAACTTTGTTCCTTGGAGCCATTGCCCTTTGAAAACTCTTTTGCAGCAGATCTTACTCTGGCTGAATTACTGAAGTTTTCGGCGTAAGCAGCCGCATCACTTTCCACACCACGGGTTACCCAGGTAAACGATAAATAAAAAATACAGGCCAACGTTAGCAGGATGGCGAATATTTTAATAGCACCTTTGTTTTGCATAATCTTAGAATTTCTAGAGTAAGTTTTTTTATTTAAGGGTGCAAATATATCATTTTAGGCCATATCTGCCAATTTTAACATCAAAAAGTTGGTTTTGAGTAACTTGATATGAAATGGTGATTTTTAAATGAAATATTTACCTTAAAGACTCATTTCCGGCCAAATTATTCGAAATAGCTTCATTGCTAATCCGGCCTCCTTTTTAACCCAAGTTTTTTATAATTTTATTACCTTCTTGTCAGCTTAATAAGATCATTTAGGGCTTTTTCAACTATTTTTTTCATACCAATAATATTGTCAGGTTTTATAAAATACGCGTTAGCTCCAATTTGAGTTAGAGTTTCCTTCTCTCTTAAATTCGTATTTGACGTCAATATAATTACCGGAATCTGAAAGAAAAATTCGTTTTGTTTAATTAATACAAGTGTTTCTTTTCCTCCTTGCTTATGCATTTTTAAATCTAAAAATATAAGATCCGGAATTATTTCTCTGTCATACAAACATTTCATTACCTCCGTTCCATCCGAAAAACAAGTGACCTTTATATCAGGAGAAACATCCCGAATAGTTTTTTCAAAGAAATACTGGTCATCGTGGTCATCATCCACTACAAAAAAATGCAGGTGCTGATTGTTTAATTCTTTCATTTAAATATAAATAGTCTTCTTAAATCTTTATACAATATTAATGCCACCCTATTACTGGTATAAAAAAAGCCGCTATGATTTAATAGCGGCTTAATACTGTGGAAATAACTTTTTATTGTTTTAAAAGTGTTACGTGGCCTACATAGTATTTCTTCCTGCCCTCTAAATCTGTAACCCATATTTTATAAATATATACGCCGTCCTGCGCTATTTGGCCGCTTCCTTTCACAGTTCCATCCCATCCTGTTCTAAAGGCGTTTGAAGAAAAGATAAGTTCGCCCCAGCGATCAAATATTTCCATTTTGTATTTATCTTCACTAATGCCCACGCCTTTTGGTAAAAACACATCGTTGTGATTGTTTTGATCTGGGGTAAACGCATTTGGTATATAAAAAGCAAAATCCGGTTTCACTTCAATCTTGTGTGTTACTGTATCAGAACAACCAAAACTATTAATGGCAACCATAAACACATCATAAATCCCTACAGTTTGGTAGGTATGATTTGGATTTGGTAGCACCGAACTGTTGAAACTATAATTAAAATCTCCAAAATCCCATATATAAGAACTTGCGCCTTGTGATTGGTTAATGAATTCTACATTAGGATCCAATAGCGATACCATTTGCGGATTAGCAACGAATTCAGCAATCGGAACGGGATATACTTCTACATAATTAGCGATGTTAAAAACTGAACTGCAGCCAAATTGATTACTGGTAGTTAATACCACATTAAAGGTTCCGGCATTAGGATAGAACACTGTGGCAGTAGTTCCCGTATTTATTTGTTCATTTCCTTGACTTCCTCCATTAAAATTCCAAATATAATTATTTACCGAGCCATTATTACTTGTTTGAATGGCAGTGAAATTAACACTTAAAGGAGCGCAACCTTTATTAATGCTGGATACAAAACTACCGGTTGGAATGGGATTCACATTAACAGTAAACCCAGCCGTTGCATTAGGCAGGGAGCAGTTATCAGTAACACTAACCGAGTACACATTCGGAGTATTCGCGAAATTGGCGTTCACTACGATGTTGGGGGTGGTGAGTCCGTTAGACCAGTTG
>JACPOC010000012.1 GCA_016185125.1 Bacteroidota bacterium | reverse complement strand
TTGTTTTAAAGATGCCAGGTCACCGGGATGAATCAGGGTTTCTACAAAGCTGTTTCCTAAGGCCGTAATATCAGAAAGAGAGTAACCCAAAAATTCTGTTGTTGCTTTATTGGCATACACTTCTTTATTGTTAAGCACATCATATACATAAATAATTCCGGGAGATGTATTGGTTATCTTTTCAATGAAATGCGAATGCTCCTGAATATTATCTTTTAGCAGTGAGATGTATGTATTGGTGGCTGCTGTTTCTGACTCCACAAGAAAAAGGTCAATTTCTTTTATCAGCTCAATAATATCTTCTGTTTCCGAACAATAATCAGGTATAAAATATAAAAAAGATTTTTTGCGCAGGTAAGTAATCATGGTTATATCTTCTGCTACTATATCTTCTTTATTTATAAGCGGCAACTGGTTGGCTTTCCATTGCTCCAGAGAAAAGTTTATTTGTTGCCTTGCTTTATTTTGAGCCAGAAAAGTTAATAATTCAACAAGACCTTGTTTTGTAATTTCATAAAGTTCTTCTTGTGAAAGGTTATCAAAAAGGCGCATTAGGGGTAGCGTAATTTCCCGGCTAATCTGCATCTGCACTTCTACAAGGCCATCAAGTTTATGTGTAAGTAAATAATCTGCAAACGCAGGCAGGTGCGAAAGATTCTCTAACGGGGTTTTTTGCTGTGTTTTTGTTTGCACGGGAAAAGAATTCTTTTTAATTTTTGTTTATTAAAAATCAAACAAAAAAATAAATACCTGTTTATTAAAAATAGTGGAAGATAAAGTTAAAGGTAAAAATTATTTCAAATTAGATTTTGGTTATACTTCCTGAGCGTTAAGGCTGCTTATTTTATTGGGAATGATTTTTTGTAACTATTCAGTCCCCAATTTAGCGATAAGGGATAAAGCGTTCAAAACATTTTGTCCGGATTTAATAGTAGTATCAATAACCGACCTTAAAATGGCAAAGCCGCCTGCTCCCTGATCTGATTTAAACTGACCGGATATTTTTTGTTTCACTTTGATATTTCTTATGGCTCTTTCCGCTCCATTGTTATCGGGCGGAACTTGGGGATGATATAAAAAATAGAGGATGTATTGTTGATGTTTAAGCAAATTTTTCTGTAGTGTTTTTGCTTTACTATGATTTTCGTTAAGTGTAAAGCGGAGCAGTTTATCCAGTTTTATCATCAATCTTTGCCGCTCTTCATTTTCACTATAATACTGACAGGTAGTTAATTCTTTTTTTAGCCGGAGGGCTTGAGCAATCAATGCTTTCATCTCTGCAGCCCATTTACACTCAGCATACAGTTCATCTATATACTGTAAATCACGAAGTAAATGAGCCATACAAATTTGATGATGCATGGCTTCACAATTAAAATGACAGGCAAACCTATCATGTTGCAAAGTTGCCTTTGGCAATCCGTTACTAAAATTATCTTCAATAGTTTTAAAGCCTCGATTATCGGAGTGGACAATAAAGGTAAGGTCATCATTTTGCCAGGTCCACATCCAATCTTTTTGCCCATTTACTTTTACACCCGTTTCATCCGTTCCTATAAATACTGATTGATAAAGACGTTCTTTTATTTGCTGATAATGCGGCAATGCCTTTTGGGTAAGACGCTTTAAAATATTATTAATGCCGCCCACACTTACCGGCAAACCCATTACATCTGTAAAAAACTCTTTCATTCTTTGGTAAGGCAAGTACTGCCTGGCATGTAAGTAACCAACCAGTGCTTCTACATTAGCACCATATTGCACTTTAGCTGCAAGGTGTGCAGGAAAATTGCTTTCTGTGCTATGGCCGCAACTGCATTTTTTACGGTAAATGCGATGCGCTACCGATACAGGCTTTATGACCGGTATATCTATCACCTGACGGGTGTCAATTATTTCTTCCGGTACGCCGCTTAAATCTTTTCCGCAGCAATTGCAATAGTTCGGAATATGTTCAACAACTTCATCAATGACGGCCGAACACTCCAATGTTTTACCTTCATGCCCTTTTTGGCCGCCCGCTTTTTTATCACTTTTTTCACGAAGACTTTGGTTCTTCTCCGGACGATTTTCATCCTTTGATGGCGGAGTATGACTGTTGTTACTATTCTTTTTGTTTCTGTAAATGGCAAGTTCTGCTTCTAATACAGTAACTTTTGTAATCAACTTGTTAATTGCTTGTTCCTGACTTTGGATTTTTGCAAGGAGGGTTTCTATAAGAATTTTTGTGTCCAAATAACTATTGTTTTGTTCCGGCAAAGGACAACCTTAAAAAGGTTAAAACCTAATAAGAGCAAGGGTTTTAACTAACAAAATAAAATTATTATACACAAAAAAAGAGGTCAAAAAAGTGATTTTGAAAATCACACCAAATAAATGGGGATAACCCTATCTGTTATTTTTAAATTTTAAAATCAGCTATTTTTGGAGGACTGAATAGTTAC
>JACPOC010000003.1 GCA_016185125.1 Bacteroidota bacterium | reverse complement strand
TCACAGGCCCAACAAGCCTTTTTTTTGCTGTTTTCATCCAACAAAAAAAGCTAATTGAAACGACTTTCAATTAGCTTTGCTCAAACTTAATACTGGCGTGGGCTACGAGCTCTTTTACCAACTATTTTTGGCGTCTATATCAGCAAATAATAATCGGGTTTTCTAACATAATAATTCGCACCCGATTCGTATAAAACATCGGCCACATCTTCGTGCTGACTGGTAGAATACATGATAACGGGCATATTTTGCATTTTGGGCGTACGTTTTATTTCGCGCAAGCATTCATCGCCCTTTTTGCGAGGCATATTTAAATCTAAAAAAACAACATCCGGTAAATCGTCTATATTCTCTGTAAGAAAATCTATCAATTCTACCCCATCTTCGGCAAAAGAAACCTTGGTTGGCAAATCAAGGCTTTTAATGGCTTTTTCAAAAAACATCCTGTCATCCGAATCATCGTCGGCCAACATAAAGTGAAATTTTTTCATAAATAGCGGGCTTATTTTAAAATAAACTTCAAAGATAGAAATAAAATAGCTGCAAATTTACTCGACCTGACAATCATTTAAAATCCGCTTAATCCGCGTCATCAGCGTTCCCTCTTAAACTAAAAACTGTCATGTTTAAGAACGAAACATCTATGCAAGCTGATTTTTTTTCTCCGTTATCTCTGTGGTGAAATTTTTAACGCAAAGATCGCATCGTACCCACGATCATCGGTTCGATTGGCGTGCAATCTTGATTTGTGCGCTCCGCTAAAAACTCCGCGCACTCTGCGATAAAACTAATTAATAAACGTGCTGTCCACCATTGATGCTGTAATTAGCTCCTGTAATAAAGCTGGTTTCTTCACTCGCTAAAAAGCTAACTAAGTGAGCAACTTCATGTGTGCCACCTAATCTTCCCATAGGAACCTGCGCCACAATCTGGTTCAAAACTTTTTCAGGAACGGCCATAACCATATCTGTACCAATATAACCCGGCGAAATAGTGTTTACCGTTACACCGTATTTTGCAACTTCCATGGCTAACGATTTTGTAAAACCATGCATGCCTGCTTTAGCTGCGCTGTAATTGGTTTGACCAAATTGTCCGCGTTGCCCGTTTACAGAGGAGATATTAATGATCCGTCCGAATTTACGTTCTATCATGCCATCAATAACCTGCTTAGTACAATTATAAACGCTGTTTAAATTAGTATTAATAACAGTGTACCAGTCTTCGGGCTTCATGTTCACCAATCGTCCGTCGCGCGTAATACCGGCGTTATTAACCAAGGTATCAATGGGGCCGGTTTTTTCAACAATGTTTTTTATCATTTGTCCTGCGCCTTCAAATGTACTTACATCTCCATGAAAAAGATCAATATGAAAACCTTCATCGTTCATTTTCTTGGTCCACTTTTCAGCTTTTTCATGCGTAATATAATTGCCCACTACTCTAAAACCATCCTGCAATAATTTTTTGCACATGGCAGTTCCTAATCCTCCTGTTGCACCGGTTACCAATACAATCCGTTTGTTGTTCGCTTTGTCCATTTTAATTGAATTAATAATTAATAAATAAGAATGGAAAACGCATTCTTAATTCTCAATTTTACATTTATAATTTATTTTATTTTTTCCACATTCATCACCGTGGCTTCGCCGCTGGTGCAAATTATACCGGTTGTTTTATCCTTAATAAGGGTTTCAAGGGTGGCTCTGCTTTTTTCTTTGATCAATTCTTTTACTGTAAAAACAGCTTCGTAATCAACATCCACATACATGGGTTTTAAAAAGCTAAGTGATTGCTTTAAATAAATGGTTCCTTCGCCGGGAAACAACGTTCCAAATACTTTACTGAATAAAGCAGCGCCTAACATGCCATGCATAATGGGACGTTTAAACATTGTTTTAGCAGCGTAATCGGCATCCATGTGAACAGGGTTTTTATCACCGGTTGCTTCGGCAAATGCATTTACTTCTTGTTGAGAAAATTTAAAATCGTGTGTATAAACCTGGTTCAGTTCTATCATAAATTTATATTGCTTATACTAAAAGTATAACAAATATTTTGTTTTCAAAAATAAATATTGTTGCCACCTTTGCTAAATGGTTTTACCTGCCTCTTATTATCAGAACGCCAATGTGGTAGAAATAGCCCGGGATCTACTTGGGAAGACCCTTTCTACTAGAATTGACAATAAATTAACCGCAGGAATTATTACCGAAACCGAAGCGTATGCGGGAGTAATTGATAAAGCGGCGCATTCTTATGGAGGCCGCAGAACGCAAAGAACAGAGACCATGTACAGTAAGGGCGGCGTGAGTTATGTATTTTTATGCTACGGCATTCACTATTTATTTAATGTTGTTACCAATAAAAAAGATATTCCAGAAGCGATACTTATTCGGGCTATTTTTCCTGTAAAAGGCATTGAAGAAATCTTAAAAAGAAGAAAAGCTGCAAAGCTAACAACATCTTTATGCACAGGGCCGGGAAAAGTTAGTGCTGCCCTAGGAATTAATAAACAACACGATAATATTTCCTTAACGGGCAAAAAAATATGGCTAGAAGATACGGGCATTAAAATAAAGCCGAAAGATATTCATACGGGTTCGCGCATTGGAGTAGATTATGCAGGAGAAGACGCGTTGTTACCTTATCGCTTTTGGATACAGCCGGAAACAGTTATGCGCTCTATAAAATAATTACCTCATAGCCCTGCGCAATTTGTTATCTTTGCCGCATGAATTATTCAGAAGTAACACTTAATAAAGGAAAAGAAACCTCACCCCTACGCTTTCATCCTTGGATATTTTCGGGGGCTATTGCTAAAAAGGACGCGACTCTTGAAGAAGGCACTCTGGTTGAAGCTTATTCATCCACCAAACAATATGTGGGCACAGGCTATTTTGCAAACGGAAGTATTGCCATTCGTCTCATTTCATTTAAAGAAGTGACCATTGACGAACACTTCTGGTTTGAGAAACTGAATAAAGCTTATACTTATCGCAAACAACTTTTAATTTTTAATGAGCATACAAATGTTTACCGTCTTTTTTTCGGAGAAGGAGATGGTGCTTCGGGGTTAATTTTGGATTATTATAACGGACACGTTGTTTTTCAATCACATTCCTGGGGAATTTATTTACAGAAGGATAATATTATTTCAGCCATTAAAAAAGTATTAGGAGATGATTTAAAAAGTATTTACGATAAAAGCGCGGAAACGCTACCAAAACAATTTACCGATAAAGTACAAAATGCTTATTTATTTGGAAGCGAAGAAGATGTTCTGGTAAAAGAAAATGACCATACTTTTAAAATTGATTTTATCCGCGGGCAAAAGACAGGATTTTTTGTGGATCAAAGAGAAAGCAGACAGTTGTTAGCAAAGTATTGCCAGGATAAAATGGTTTTAAATACTTTTTCTTATACAGGAGGTTTTTCTGTTTACGCTTGTGCCGCAGGAGCAAAAACAGTACACTCAGTAGATGTAAGTAAGACAGCCATTGAATTGTGTAATAAAAACATTGAACTAAATGATTTCACTAATCACACAGGATATGCTGAAGACACTTTTGATTTTTTAAAAGATAAAAAAAATATTTACGATGTTATTATTTTAGATCCTCCGGCCTTTGCCAAAAGTAGAGACAGTAAACACAATGCGGTAATAGGTTACAAGCGTTTAAACGCAATGGCTTTAAAATTAATTAAGCCTAACGGTTTGCTGTTTACCTTTAGCTGCAGTGGCGTGGTAGATAAAAACTTGTTCTTTAATACCATAACAGCGGCTGCCATCGAAGCCAGACGAAACGTTAAGGTTATTCACTATCTTAGCCAACCGGCCGATCATCCGGTTATTCCTTATTTTCCGGAAGGCGAATATTTAAAGGGCATGGTACTTTGGGTGGAGTAGCGCAATTCTATAATTTTTGAATTTTAAAATTCTAAAATTTACATTCGGTTTTCTAAAAAGCTCATGTAATCCTGTAGAATAATAATAGCGCTGATCACATCCACGGTTGCTTTATTTTGCCTGTCTTTCTTTTTCACGCCTCCCATCAGCATCGTTTGATGTGCCAAAACGCTGGTAAATCGCTCATCGTAACGCACTATTTTCTTTTCAGGAAATTTTTTTTCAAGATGGCGAACAAAAGGATCAATAAAACGCGCGCTATCGCTTTTTACATTTTTCATGGTCTTCGGTTCACCCACAACAATTTCATCTACTACTTCTTTTTTAAAATAATCTTCTAAATAAGCAATAAGATCTTTGCTGTGAATATTGGTAAGGCCGCTGGCAATTATTCTTAAATTATCAGTAACCGCCAAGCCAACGCGCTTGCTGCCATAATCTATTGCGAGTATTCGTCCCATTAATATAAAAGTAAACAAAATCCTTCAACTAAAAGATTAGATAAGATTGCAAAAACCTTATGTTTTTTCATAAATTCTTCAGAGAAAAATAAATGTTTATATTTATGCTACACTTCGCCATTATTAATTTACTTAAATGAACAAAGCAAGGCAAAAAAGAAACTTTAAAACTCCCATATTTATTGCTCTGCTTTTTTTTATTTTTTTTTCTTCGATATCATTCCTTCGTAATAAATATGGCTCACACCGTCATCAAAAAGCAGAAAATGCTTCAAAGAGATTTCACTTTTCGGGAAACAAAAAAGATTCTGTTATAAACCCCTTGCCTATCCTCTGGAAATATAAAAATGGGGATAATAAATTTTGGGCCAGCATAAACTATAATGATACCGGTTGGATAAAAGTACATCCTTCTCTTGATTTTAAAGAGGCGAACGAAAATGCGTTTAAAGGAATTTGCTGGTTTAGGTGTTATTTTAAAACAGATAGTACATTGATTAACAAAATTTCAGCTTTAGAATTAGAACATTTAGGGGCTTCAGAGATTTATTTGGATGGTAAATTAATTGGGGCTTTTGGCAAAGTTTCTTCTTCTCTATTATACGAAAAACCGAAACGGCCTTCCAAAGTATTGTTAATAACAATTCCGGATAATAAACCTCATTTAATTGCTATACGGTACAGCAATCATTCCTTTTTATCCTATCATGCAAAATTTAATACAAATCAGGTAGGAATTAATATTTCATTTATTCCTAATGGTGCTGACGCGTTAGAATCCATCAATTTATTTGATAATACATTATTAGGGTTTATTATTTTATTCGGCTTTTTTATAACACTTAGCTTTGTGCACTTACTCATTTATTTATTTTACAGGAAACAAGTTCAAAATCTGTATTATTCTCTATTTGTTTTTATGTATTCATTACTGGCCTTATCCCCTTACTTATTCTCTAAAATTACAATACCATTTATATACCTAACTATGCAACAGTACGTTATCGTCATCTTTGTATTGTTTTTTATCAGTCTTGTTGCATGTCTTCATTCTTTATTTAAGCCTAAGTTTTGGAAAGGATTTTTCGCTGGATTTGTTGTCTTAGGGCTAGTTCTCATCTTTAATTCTTATTTAAAATTAATGGGGTTAATAGAAGGGAGTTTAATATTCGCTTTAATATTGTTCGCAATTATTGAATCGGTTCGTTCGGTTATTTCCGGCATGCGTAAGAATTACCAAGGAGCTGGTATCATTGGCGCGGGGGTTCTTACCTTTTTTATATTCATAAGTGTTTTAACGATTGATGCGGTGATCTATCAAACCCTGACCTTTGAGGCGATTACATTTTATGTCATCTTTTTAGTGTTCATTGCTATCATCAGCATTCCTTTATCCATGAGTATTTATCTTGCACGCAACTTCGCGCGAACAAATATTCACCTCGAAGAAAAACTTATTGAAGTTCAGAATCTTTCCGCCAAATCAATTGCTCAGGAAAAAGAGAAACAACTATTGTTAGAAAATCAAAATACTACCCTTGAAAAACAAGTTTCAGAAAGAACTTATGAAATAAGAGAACAAAAAAAACTGATCGAAGAAAAAAATAAAGATATTATCGACAGCATCAACTATGCACGGCGAATTCAAGCGGCCATGCTTCCTGATGAAAAACAATTTAAGAAAATTTTTGCTGATTCTTTTATCCTTTATCAGCCGCGCGATATTGTAAGCGGCGATTTTTACTATGCCGCCGAACTTGGTAAAAACAAATTAATAATTGCCGCCGATTGCACCGGACATGGAGTTCCGGGAGCTTTAATGAGTATGGTTGGTTGCAACATTATCAATAAACTAACGCACGAAAATAAAATAAGCGATCCTAAAACCATTTTAGAAACCCTTCATATAGAATTAAGGCATGCTTTAAAGCAGAATCTCCAAGATTCTATGAACCGCGATGGCATGGACGTGGCGGTTGTTTTAATGACTAATGAAGAAATTATTTATGCCGCCGCCAACCGCCCGCTTATTTATTTTGATAAAGAAAATTTTTTACACGAGTTAAAACCCACAAAAACGCCCATAGGAGGGTCGCATAACCAAACCGTTAGTATTGAACAGCACCGGATAATGAAATCGCAGGTGAGTCAAATCTATCTTTTTTCGGATGGTTTTGCCGATCAGTTTGGCGGACCGCAAGGTAAAAAGTTAATGGTGTCTAAATTTAAATTGTGGTTAATGCAAATAAGCGCTTTGAGTGTTGAAAACCAGTTTCAATTTCTTACAAAAAACTTTCAGGAGTGGAAACAAAACAGCGAACAAGTGGATGATGTGATGGTGATTGGGATTAAGGTTTAAGAAATGAGAGTTAGAGTGATCCATTCTCTCACGGAATTAATAGTTATGCGCCTTTCATCTCATAAAAAAAGCGAAAGATTTCTCCTTCGCTTTTTATTTATCAATTAAAAAATACTATAGTTTTTTCTTAGGGCCTATTACCATTTGCATCCGTTTTCCTTCTAAAACAGGAAGCTGTTCCGCCTTTCCGAATTCTTCCAGTTCGTTTGCAAAACGTAATAAAAGAATTTCACCTTGTTCTTTAAATACAATTTCACGTCCCCTGAAAAACACAAAGGCTTTAACTTTACAACCTTCCTGCAAAAACTTTATGGCGTGGTTCTTTTTAAAATTAAAATCATGCTCATCAGTATGCGGACCAAAACGAATATCTTTAATAACGATCTTAGAAGCTTTGGCTTTCATTTCTTTAGCCTTTTTCTTTTGCTCGTAAAGAAACTTACCGTAATCAACAATTTTACATACCGGAGGATCAACATTAGGTGCTATTTCTACCAGATCAAGTTCCTGCGCTTTGGCCATTTGCAAAGCCTCAGTAATGGAATATACACCTGCTTCAATACCTTCGCCTACAACACGAACCTGCTTAGCAGTAATACGCTCGTTTACCTTATGAAGTTCCTCTTTTACACCCGGACGTTTAAATCCTACTTTTAACCCTCTTGGTTGTTTAAATACCGGTTTTTGTTCCGCAGGCTTAGCTATTGGGCCTGTATTAGTTGTGGTGGGCTTTTTTGGTTTGTATGGATTCTTAATTTTTACCTCCGTTTTTTGTTATTTATTATATTTATTTGTTACTGGTTATTGGTTAAAAGTTCATTCCAACTTTTAACTAATAACTAATAATTTTTTTCACGAAACTTTTTCCTTAAAATCGTTCTCAATGATGTCGGCCACAAATTTACTAAAATCATCGACACTTAAAACACCAATGTCGCCTTTTCCGTGTTGGCGAACTGCAATTGTGTTATCCGCTTCCTCTTTTTCGCCCACAATGAGCATAAAAGGTATTTTTTTAACTTCCGAATCACGAATTTTTTTGCCTATTTTTTCATTGCGTTCATCCACAAAACCCTTCATATCCTTTGCCGATAAAGTTTCTAACACTTTATGGGCGTAATCGTTATATTTTTCGCTAATAGGTAAAATGGAAAATTGTTCAGGCGTTAACCACAAAGGAAAATTACCGCCGCAATGCTCAATCAATACCGCAATAAAACGCTCCAAACTTCCAAAAGGCGCGCGGTGAATCATAACGGGGCGGTGCTTTAAATTATCACTGCCTGTATATTCCAACTGAAAACGCTCGGGCAAATTATAATCTACCTGAATGGTGCCTAACTGCCATTTGCGGCCTAAAGCATCCTTTACCATAAAATCGAGCTTTGGCCCGTAAAACGCGGCCTCACCAAGTTCCACAACAGTTTCCAGACCTTTTTCTTTAGCACTTTCAATAATCGCTGATTCAGCAAGTGCCCAGTTCTCGTCGCTGCCAATGTATTTGGCTTTGTTTTCAGGATCCCGCAAGCTTATTTGCGCTTTAAAATCTTTAAAATCCAAAGCATTAAAAACATGCAATACCAAATCAATTACTTTACAAAACTCTTCTTTTACCTGATCAGGACGGCAAAACAAATGCGCATCATCTTGTGTAAATCCACGTACGCGGGTAAGGCCATGCAATTCGCCATGTTGCTCGTAACGATATACGGTACCAAACTCTGCATAACGAATAGGAAGATCTTTATACGAACGCGGCGATGATTTATATATTTCGCAATGATGCGGACAATTCATTGGTTTTAAAAAGAACTGCTCGCCTTCCTGCGGTGTATGGATTGGTTGAAAGGCATCCTTTCCGTATTTTTCGTAGTGTCCGCTTGTTACATACAATTCTTTTAAAGCTATGTGAGGCGTAACCACCGGTAAATAACCGGCTTTGGTTTGAGCCTTGCGCATAAATTGTTCCAGCTTTTCGCGAAGCATAGCGCCTTTAGGTAACCATAAAGGCAAACCCATTCCTACTTTTTCGGAGAAGGTAAATAACTCCAGCTCTTTACCTAATTTGCGGTGATCGCGTTTTTTTGCTTCTTCCAGCACTACCAGATATTCTTTTAACTCTTTATCTTTAGGAAAAGTGATACCGTAAATGCGCGTGAGTTGCTTATTTTTTTCATCTCCGCGCCAATAAGCACCGGCAACACGCAGCAACTTTACAGCCTTAATAAAACCTGTATTTGGAATATGCGGCCCGCGGCACAAATCGGTAAAACCTCCTTGAGTATAGAAAGTAATTGAACCATCCTGCAAGCCGTCAATCAGTTCAAGTTTATAGGGATCGTTTTTTTCGGTAAAATATTTTATAGCATCTGCTTTAGGAACTTCTTTACGAACATATTCATTTTTTTTCTGTGCCAGTTCAAGCATTTTTTGTTCCACTTTTTCTACCTCATCAATAGAAAAAGATTTATCGCCAAAATCAATATCGTAATAAAATCCATTTTCAACAGGCGGGCCAATAGCAAACTTACTTCCGGGATATAAAGCCTCGAGTGCTTCTGCCATTAAATGGGCTGAAGAATGCCAAAGAGCTGCTTTTCCAAGATCATCGTTCCAGGTTAATAAGCTTAACGAACAATCGTTATGAATTGGACGGGAAGAATCCCATACTTCGTTGTTTACTTTAGCCGCTAAAACATTGCGTGCAAGACCCTCGCTAATGCTAAGTGCAATTTGGTGTGATGTGGTTCCTTTTTCATATTCGCGAACGGAGCCATCGGGTAGTGTAATTTTTATCATAATTGTTATGCCTACTTACAACGTAGGATTGTTTTTGAAACATCAAAGATAACAAATGTTTATTTTTATACGGTTATATTTTAAAATTATTAATATTATGAGAAAATTAATTATTGCGGGTGGAACCGGTTTTTTAGGCCAAGCGCTCTGTAATCATTTTAAAAGAGATTACGATACAATTATTATTCTTTCAAGAAGCGAAAACAAAACCCAGGGCAACATTGTTTATTTGCAATGGGACGGCAAAACATTGGGAGGTTGGTGCGCAGAATTAGAAAACGCTACGGCAATAATTAATCTTAGCGGAAAAAGTATTAATTGCAGGTTTACTGATAACAACAAAAAATATATTTTATCTTCCCGAATTAATTCTACGAAAATTATAGGTGAGGCAATTTTAAAATGCAAAAATCCTCCTGAAGTTTGGATCAATGGAAGTTCGGCAGCCATATATCCAAATAGTGAAACGGAGGCTATGAGTGAGTTTGCTGCCCAAAATGCAAACGGATTTATGGCAGAGGTAACTAGAGCCTGGGAAAAAGCCGCAACAGATTTTATTTTGCCTCAAACACGCCAGCTTTTTTTACGAACTACTTTAGTGTATGGTTTACAGGGAGGAGTGCTACCCGTTTTAGTTAACCTTGTAAAAAAAGGCTTGGGCGGCACTATGGGCAAAGGTTCGCAAAAAATAAGCTGGATACATGTTAACGATTTTTGCAGTATTATTGAATGGATGCTCGCTAATAAAAATGCAATGGGTGCTTATAACATGGCCGCGCCCGAACCTGTTACCAATAAAAAATTAATGCACTTGTTACGTAAAAAAATGGGCATTTCTATTGGACTACCAGCACCGGAGCTTCTGATTAAAATTGGCGCTTTTTTTATTAGATCAGAACCTGAATTAATTCTTGATAGCAGAAATGTTATACCGCAAAGATTAATAAAAAAAGGTTTTACATTTAAATATAAGTTGATAGAAGAATGTATTGGGGCTCTCATTTAATGTTAAAAAATAAAATGATCTGCTCCTAAAAAACAGGACTTTAATTTTTATTTAATTACAAATATTCCCATTTTTTCAAGCTCCTCTAAATAAACACGCTTACCGTTATACAAGGCCGTTACAAAGGCATCCTTTTGCCCTGCTTTTATTACCTTTTTATTATGCGCCCAGGCTTTTCCTATGGTATTAAACTTTCCTCCAATAGTAATGCGGGTTATTTCATCATCTAATAATAATTTTTCAACTTTTCCTAATGCTTTTAAGTGTTTATAGTTGTAATTTTTAGGGTATTTATACGCCGCAATTTGAACCCTAAACTCTAAACCCTCTGCAGAAATATTACCATATTTATCCGCATACAGTTTAACTTTTTCCTGCATTTTATTATTTGTAACAAAATTATCTGCCTTAACCACTACGTCTTTTTTAAGCACTTGGGTAGTTTTTGTTTCAACGGCAATGGTTGGCGTGGCGGCAATAGTAGGCGTTATAATTGCCTTAACTGTATCGGCAGTATTCCACTCTACATTATTAATTTTTTGGGTATATCCGCTAATATTAATGGTGTTTACGGAGTATGTTTTAGTGGCTTTATCTTTATAAGTATAAGTGATTAAATATTCGGCACCGGCAGGAAGCGTTATCAGATAATCACCGCTTATGGCGTTAGAGTTAAATGATTTAAAAATTCGGTTATTACGCGAAGTTATTTCTACCTTTATTTTTGCTTCAACGGGATTTTTATCACTTGTAGTTTGGCCTTTAACTAAATACAAAGCCTTTGGGGTTGAAAAATTAGTTTCAATTAAATAAATATCTTTCAGCCCGTATCCTCCTTTTTTTCCGCTGCTGTAATAGCCATGATCGCCGGAAGCCGAGAGTACAAAATAAATATCATCATCGGTTGAATTAATCGGATAACCTAAATGTTGGGTTGTTTTAAAGGTTGAATCAATGGGATTCATGGTTGATTGAAAAATATCATAACCGCCCATGCTTGTTCGGCCTTTTGAACTAAAATACAAAGTAATTCCATCGGGATGGATAAAGGGAGCATCATCATCATAAATAGTATTTATAGAATCGCCCAGGTTAACTACATTACCCCATGTTGAGTCGGGTAATAAAGTTGCTTTATAAATATCTCTTCCTCCGAAACCTCCACCGCGCTCGCTGCTAAAATATAAGGTTTGGCCATCGGGTGCTAATGAACAATGCCCATCCCAAGAATAAGAATTAACCATTCCTTTTATTTTAAATGGTTTTGAAAACGTTTCTCCAATTAAATAACTTTGATAGATATCGCCATGATCATCGCCGTTATCGCGGTAAATAAACAATATTTGTCCATCATGACTTAATGAAATGGCTGCATCGTGAGCATTAGTATTAATACTATCTTGAGCAACCGGAGCTGAAAAAACATCGTTTTGTTTTACCGACATATAAATATCTTCGGTGTATTGCCCGTTATTATCGGGCTGCAAAAATGCGTTCACTCTTCCGCCTTTACTTTTTACACCTCTGTAGGTATAAATCAATACAGATTCATCTGCTGTAATGGTGGGCACATATTCATCTTCGGCGGTGTTAACAACATCTCCAATATTGGAAATTTTTGCCTTTGTAGGGTTGGCAATATAAAACTTGGCGTTGTTAATGTAACGGCGTAATAATTCACCATTTTTTCGGCCCTCTGCGTTGGTGCGTTTGTTCTTAAGATAGGCTTCAATATAGGTAGTGGCCTCATCAAACCGATTGGTAAAATGGGTAGCGCGTGCCATATCGTACTCAATGTTTTCTACTTTTTTATTTTTAGCGTAAACTTCGCCAAGTGCAAGATAAGCCTCTTCGTATTTATCGGCTCGCGATAAAGCACATTGGCCAAAAATATACTTTAAAAATTCTTCTTTAGGATGATTATGATGAATATTATCCAACACCGGCAAAGCGAGCGTGTAATTTTTCTCTTCGTAAAGTAACAATGCGTTATCTAACGAATCCTTTTCGCTCTTGCGCCATTTGCGCGTATTCATAACCTGCGCGCATAATAATTGTGATAACAGAACAATATTTAATATAATCAGTAACTTTTTCATTGTGCAATAATTTCTCATTTCTATCCAATTAAATAGATAGCAATATTTAGCTCAAAACTAATAAAATATCCTGTATTTTAATTTAAAGTTTATTATACTTTTATTTAAGAAACATTTTACAATGGCATTACAAAAGAATTACTTTATATTTTTGAGCCATTTTTTTTAATTGTTCGTTGGTAACTCCATGAACATTACTGTTTAAATGTCTTTTTTCAACCGTTATTACAAATATTCTGCAATTAAATTCAGATGCAATTTTAAAATACGGTTCCATCTCCCACTCAAGGCTAAATACGTTATCAATAAACACTTTGGCTGCACCTTTGGCAATTGTTTTTCTGCAATTTTCCTCGCATTGCTTATAAGCCAGGTGATTTTTATCAAATATAAATTTATATTCTCCGTTTAGGTGGGTAAAATAATCGTCGATACAAAAAACCGGATACTTATTGTTTTCGCTTAATAAATGAGCAAGGGTAGATTTACCGCTACCGGGCAGCCCCCTAAGGAGTATTAGTGATTGCATTTTTAAAAATAATATAAATACTAAATTACATATTTGCAATAACAATTAAATTTTATACTAAATGAAATTTATGATTTAGGCTAAAGATACATAGTAATTTTTTATCAAAACGATTTTTAAAAATTGCTGCATAGCATTGCCATGAAACTATTATTTAAAAATATAATCACAAAAAAACTCCCGCCTGCGTGGATCTCTAATTGAAACCCGTGAATCTCTGCGTGAAATTCGTGAATCTCTGCTTGAAATTCGTGAATCTCTAACTGAAATTCGTGAATCTCTAACTGAAATCCGTGAATCTCTGCGTGAAATTCGTGAATCTTTGCTTGAAATTCGTGAATCTCTAACTGAAATTCGTGAATCTCTAACTGAAATTCGTGAATCTCTAACTGAAATTCGTGAATCTTTGCTTGAAATTCGTGAATCTCTAACTGAAATTCGTGAATCTCTGATTGAAATCCGTGAATCTCTGCGTGAAATCCGTGAATCTCTGCTTGAAATCCGTGAATCTTTGCTTGAAATTCGTGAATCTCTGATTGAAATTCGTGAATCTCTGATTGAAATTCGTGAATCTCTAACTGAAATTCGTGAATCTCTAACTGAAATTCGTGAATCTCTAACTGAAATTCGTGAATCTTTGCTTGAAATTCGTGAATCTCTGCTTGAAATCCGTGAATCTCTGATTGAAATTCGTGAATCTTTGATTGAAATTCGTGAATCTTTGATTGAAATTTGTTAAAATACTTGTTTTAAGCAACCTTTTTAAAACACTATCGTTAAAATTATAAATATTAAAAATAATACTATGAAAAATAAGCGAGTTAGAATTTCGGCCTTGTTTGCCAATTTAAAACTTATCCGCAAAATACCGCGGGCAATGGAATTAGCAAACGCTATTGCAGCACATAAAAATATTTTTAAAAATCCGGAGCCTACCCCCGCGGCAATAAAAAAAGCGGTAGAAGACCTGGAAAAAGAAATTGAAACCGGCCACTCGGGCAATAGTAATCATAGAAACGATATGCACACTAAAGAATATAAGCTTAATACTTTAATAAGCGATTTGGCGCATTATGTTGAAAAGGTGGCCGATAACGATGAAGAAATTGTAAATTTAAGCACCTTTCAATTACGTAAAGTTCCTACAAGAAAGCCCAGCGATTTTGAAGTTTTTTTACCCGACGATCCGGGCGCAGTGGGTTTAAAATGCAGTCCTAAATCAAAAACAGTTTACTCTTGGCAAATGTGCCCGGGAGTTTATAACGCCAATAATTTTACCGAAGTGCAGCGTACCACCGTTGCATCTACCTTTGTTGGTGGCCTTGAAAGTAACGCCGTGTATTGGTTTAGGGTGGTATTAATACAAGCTTCGGGAGATAAGTATTCGCCTGCTAAGGGAATTGTTACTTTATAAACCATATTAAATAAAAGCATAATAAAATCCCGTTCAACTTTTGCTGAACGGGATTTTTAATTTAAAGATTTTATAACGTTTGCCGCGTTAGGGATGGAGGCTTTGTTTGAGCTCTTTTATATTTGTCCTGTAAGGCAAATAAAAAAAGCGAGTGCCGAGAGCCCGGCCAACGCCCAAAAAGTTATACTTGGTTTAATACTTAACAAAAAAAAATGGGGTTTTAAAAGTATATTTACCTAAAAGCTTTTACAATAAATATTTTATGGATCATTTGCAACTCCTTTCTAACTTTAAAATAACAGAACTTAATGCCATGCAAAAAACCATGCTTAATACTGTGGCCAATGCAAACAATACTGTATTAATTTCTCCTACAGGCTCGGGCAAAACTCTTGCCTTTTTATTGCCGCTTGTTGAGTTACTTAAACAAAATGCAAAAGAAGTGCAGGCCGTTATTATTGTACCAACCAGAGAATTAGCGCAGCAGATAGAACGGGTTTTTAAACAAATGGGCACCGCGTTTAAAATAAGTTGTTGTTACGGCGGGCATCCGGTACAAATAGAACGCGATAATTTAATAGAACCGCCGGCACTATTGGTAGGCACTCCGGGAAGAATTGCGCACCATGTAAGAAAAAAGAATTTATCGTTAACCCCTGTTCATTTTCTTATTCTTGATGAGTTTGATAAATCATTAGAAGCGGGCTTTGAAGATGAAATGATGTTTATTATAAAAACAATGGAGCATTTAAAAAAGCGGATATTAACTTCGGCTACTTCTATTAAAGAGATGCCTGGTTTTGTTGGCGTAAAAGAATTTAAAGAATTGAATTTTACAGGTGATGAAAAACAACACAGTGAAAACCTTACCATAAAAAAAGTAAATGTAAAGGGTGATGATAAACTGGAAGCACTTCTTTTACTTATTGGAAAAATTACCGCAAAATCTGTTATAGTATTTTGCAATCACCGTGATGCTGTTAATAGAATATCGGAACAATTAAGTAAATTAAAAGTAGCGCACGGTTTTTATCATGGCGGCTTAGAGCAAATTGACCGTGAAAAAACATTAATTAAATTACGCAACGGCAGCATTAATCTTCTTATATCAACCGATTTGGCGGCGCGTGGTTTAGATATTCCGGAAATTGAAGCGGTTATACATTATCAAATTCCTGCAACGGAAGATGTAATGATTCATCGCAACGGGCGAACTGCAAGAATGCACGCCAGCGGAACTGTTTATTTTTTATTGGATAAGCAAGAATATTTGCCTCCTTTTTTAAATGCAAAGCCCCAGGAAGAAACTTTGCCCGATACATTTACCGCGCCACCTATTAGCGAATGGAAAACTTTATACATATCGGCAGGCAAAAAAGATAAGGTAAATAAAATGGATATTGTGGGAATGCTTTTACAAAAAGGGGGGTTGCAAAAGGATGAACTCGGCAAGATAGAAGTGCTCGACCATTCGGCTTACGTGGCTATTAAAAGCAATAAAATAGTAAAGACTTTACAAAAAATTAAAGAAGAGCGTATTAAAAATAAAAAGGTGAAGATGGAAATTTCTACTTAAACTAATGGGGCTCTTTTTTTAGTTTTTTATCCAGCAAAAAAGTTCCGAAAGGAATCAATGACATAATAAAAGCGAATACGACTTTGCCAAACGGCCACTGGTATTTTATCCAAACAAGCAGCAACACTATTATAAAGGAAACAAACAACACACCGTGTAGCCAGCCTGTGTACAAAACCGCTTGTTTGTAATGCGCAATATATTTTAAAGGCATGGCCACAAATAATAAAAGTAAATAAGAGATGCCTTCTAAAATAGCTGCCAGCCTAAAACGCCCCATAGTTGTTGCTAAAAATGTATTGCTCATATAATATTTTTATTAAAAGATGTTTGAGTTTAAGCTAAACTTTGGCAAGGTTTATTATAAAGTTAAACTTACAAAACATTATTTAGTAAGTTTCTCCATATCTGAATTAAAATCGTGGCGCAAATCTTCGTGCAATGCATTAATAAAAGAATTAATTTTTTTTATTTCTCCGGCATATAAATTAGTAAGGCGCGCGCTATCGTTAATAGGCATACGGGCTTCCTTAATTTTTAAACAAAAGTAAATATGTATTTCGGCCGATACAGATTTATCGTTAACGTATTTACAATATTTGTTTATAATGCGCAAAATTTTTCGTAATGATTTTTTTAAAAAGTAAAGATTAGTTTGCGCTTTAATTTCGGTAAATTGTTCATCCATCTCCGCTTTTATTTCTTTTACAAAAGCGGCAACATCATGCGATTGAAACATTAAAAAACCCAGATATTCTTTATTATCTTTTTTATATTTAGAAAGTTTAAGGCATAAGTCGGCAAGTTCTTTGGGTGAAAGTTCCTGCAATTCTTTTTTTAACTCCTGAAGAGTTGTGCTTTTCATTCTTACTTTTTAATGGCCTGTAAATTTTTATTGTAAATGCTTTACCATTTCGGCGCAAATAAATTCGGCTGCAAAACCATTGCCATATATTTTCGGAAATTTTAAATGATCATTGGTAAAAAGTTTATCAAATGCCGCTTTTATCTTATGTTCATCGGCATCGGCAATAATAGCTGTTCCGCATTCAACCAACTCTACCCACTCGGTTTCGGGCCGTAAAATAATGCAGGGCTTATCAAAATAAAAAGCTTCTTTTTGCACACCTCCGCTATCGGTCATTACCAATTTACAATTTTTTTCAAGAGCAATCATTTCTAAAAAAGAAACCGGGCCTGTAATTTTAAATCCTTTGTTAGCTTTTACCGCTTCTAAGTTTTGTTTGGTAAGATTAGTTTCCATTAATTTAGAAGTGCGCGGATGCAAGGGTAAAACAATTTCAAGATCTTGCTTTAAAGAAATATCGTTTAAAGATTTAAATAAAGCGTTTAATCTTTCCGGCTCATCGGTATTGTTGTTGCGATGAATGGTGGCAAGAATAAATTTATTTGCTTTTAAAGAAAGAGTTTGAAGAATATTGGTTTTACTTTCGGCCACTTCACTAAAATGCAAACTGTTATCATACATTACATCGCCGCAGTGGTAAATTTTTGGATTATTGGCGCTATATGGCTCTTTTGCATTTGCGTTAAAACCTTCCCTAATTAAATTATCAAACCCTGTTTTGGTAGGAGAAAATAATAAAGTGCTTACATGATCGCACATAATGCGGTTAACTTCTTCAGGCATGGCTTTACTAAAAGATCGTAAACCGGCCTCTATGTGAATTACAGGAACATGAATTTTACTGGCTGCTACTCCACCGGCCAAGGTAGAATTTGTATCACCATACAGCACAATAGCATTTGGCTTTTCGTTTATCAAAATCTCTTCAATGCCGCTTATCATGGCAGCTGTTTGTTTACCGTGACTGCCACTGCCCACATTTAAATTATAATCGGGTTTGGGAATATTAAGTTCATCAAAAAAAACCTGACTCATGTTTGCATCATAATGTTGTCCGGTATGAACAATAATTTCTTTAATCTGAGTTGAAAATTTATTTTTAATTGCCCTGCTTAATGCTGCGGCTTTAATTATCTGAGGCCTTGCTCCAATAATAGTAACTATTTTTATCATAAAATAAAATTGTAAACTTCTTTTGAGTTAAAACAATAAAGTCAAAGATAATGTTTCTTAATTAAACCATATCGGTTTAAATGGTTGAGAATATTAGCCTAAAGTATCCCTTCATCACCAAAACTATAGTAGTTTTGATCACCAACAATAATATGATCTAATAATGCAATATCAAATAACCGTAACGCTTCGCTTATTTTTTTTGTAATTGTTTTATCTTCTATGCTTGGAATTAATTGTCCGCTGGGATGATTGTGAGCCAAAATAATTGCGCTTGCATTATTTTCTATCGCGCTTTTGCAAATTAAGCGGGCATCCACCACGGTGCTGCTAATGCCGCCTTTACTAATACATTCCTCTTTAACCACTTTGTTGGCACGGTTTAAAATCAATATCCAAAATTCTTCGTGAGGCAAATCACTTAAAAATTTTTGGATGATCTCGTAGGCAATTTTACTGGAGGTGATCTTTACTCGCTCTCCACCATCGTTGCCCGTTCTTCTTCGCCCAACTTCAAAAGCGGCGGCAATATTTACAGCTTTGGCCTCGCCCACTCCCTTATATTTTTTTAGTTCAGATAATCCTAATTTAGCAAGCGCATTAATACTATTATTATTATCAGAAAGCATGCGCTGGGCTAACTGAACCGCTGTTTCGTGTCTATTGCCTGACCCTAAAATTATAGCTAAAAGTTCGGCATCACTCAAATTGTGCCTGCCAAGGGTTGCCAGCTTTTCACGCGGACGATCATCTTCCGCTAAAAACTTCATTGATATATGTTTGTAAACCTCTTCCATTAATATAAATTTTGTATTCAAAGTTAAGACTGTCGCAGTAAATTGCTTACCATAAATTATAGCATTATCAAAAATGCATTTCAATCAGGCACAAATTAAATTATTACTTTTGCAGCATGTCACTTCTCGATGCCGGCTCAATCAACATTTTTAAAATAAAAGAATTTCGCTTGTTTGTTACGGCAAGGTTTTTTTTAACCGTAGCTGTTCAAATGCAGTTTGCCACCATAGCACTTCAGGTGTATCACGAATATTCAAATAAAGATGAATTTATGCTTGGGGCAATTGGCTTAACGGAAGCTATTCCGGCTATTATTACAGCACTTTACGGAGGTTACATTTCTGATCATTATCCCCGGAAAAGAATTATTTTAGGTGGGATTCTGGCACTGCTTTTTGCCGCCCTGTTCCTGTATCTTAATAGCGAACCTTTAATTTCATTTGCAAAATCAATGGGTGTGGCAGCGCTTTTTGCAATTGTATTTATGTTTGGAATTATCCGATCTTTTCTTGGCGCCTGCATGCACCCGTTTATGAGTCAAATTGTGCCAAGGCAGTTTTATACACAATCGGCCACCTGGAACAGTACTTTTTGGCATATTGGCGCCATACTGGGGCCTGTTATTGCCGGAATTTTATATGGATACAATAATTCCTACAACGCCAACTGGTGTCACTTTACAGAAGTAATTCTTTTTGCACTCGCTTTATTTTTTATCTGGCGAATTAATCATTTGGGAATGCCCGCCAATACGGGCGCTAAAGAACCTGTAATGCAAAGTATTAAAATGGGGCTAAATTTTGTTTTTAAAAGTAAATTAATCCTTAGCGCGCTTTCGCTTGATCTCTTTGCGGTTTTGCTTGGTGGAGCGGTAGCCATGCTTCCTGCCTTCACCGATAAAGTTTTGCATCTTGGTCCGCAGGAATATGGTTGGCTAAGAACTGCTCCGGCTATTGGCGCGGTTGCAATGGCTTTAATTTTAGCAGTTAACCCACCCAAGAAAAACGCCGGAGTGGCTCTTCTTTTGTCGGTTGCGGCATTCGGCATTTTTACAATTTTATTTGGATTAAGCACCAGTTTTTGGGCAGCGTTCTTTTTTCTGTTTTTAACCGGCGCTTTCGATAATGTGAGTGTTGTAGTGCGACATAGCATTTTACAATTGAGCACGCCGGATAATATGCGCGGAAGAGTAAGTGCTATTAATAATATTTTTATTGGAAGCAGCAACGAAATTGGCGCTTTTGAAAGCGGGGCTACGGCTAAATTATTTGGCTTAGTGCCATCTATTGTATTAGGAGGAGTTTTAACCATTTTAGTAGTTGCAGGTATTGCTAAGAAAAATCCTGAATTAAAAGATCTCGATTTGGGTAAATTACAATGATAAATATTAAGCATAAAGAGATAAAAGATTTTCTGAACGAAAGTTATTTTAAATACAATAACAAATCTTTTATTGAAAATGATCCTATCTGCATACCGCATCAATTTTCTAAAAAAGAAGATGTAGAAATAGCAGGATTTTTAGCTGCTACTATTGCTTGGGGAAATCGCAAATCTATTATTAATAACGGTAATAAATTAATGGAATTGATGGGTCATGATCCACACAGCTTTGTAATTCATCACTCAAAAAAAGATCTGAAGCCATTTGAAAAATTTGTACACAGAACATTTAATGGAAAGGATTGTATTTTTTTTATTGAATCTTTGAAAAATATTTACAAGAACCATAACGGTTTGGAGAATACTTTTAGTTTGATGACTGAAGAAAAAAATAACTTTCAATTAAAAAACAGAATAGTAAATTTCCGTACTTTATTTCTTGAAACTGCGCATTTGCCCCGCAGCGAAAAACACATTTCAAATCCTATGGCTAAATCCAGCGCAAAAAGATTGTGTATGTTTTTGAGATGGATGGTGAGAAAAGATAATAAAGGCGTAGATTTTGGCCTTTGGAAGAGCTTTAAAACCAGTGAGTTATGCCTTCCGTTAGATGTTCATACCGGAAATGTGAGCAGAGCGCTTGGTCTTTTATCCCGTAAACAAAACGACTGGCAATCTGTAGAAGAAATAACAACCGTATTAAGGTCTTTTGATTCTACAGATCCTGTGAAATATGATTTTGCCCTGTTCGGGCTTGGTGTGAATGGTTTTTCGCGATGATTGAGATATAATTTGTATCTAAACAGACTCCTTCCTACTTATTCCAACGGCAACAATTGTTTCTTTTATTACTCAACATAAAAAAAACAGCCCCATAATTACGTGGCATGTTTTTTTGAATGTGTTATTTAAAAATATTCTTATGATTAAACACATCTATTTTTATTTAGTTATTCCTATAGTTGGAATAATAGCAACCTCCTGCACTACAACATTATATACATCCAATACAGTAAATGCCCCTTTACTTACAAAAAAAGGACAAGTAAAAATTAATGCGACCCAATCTGACATGCAGTTAGCTGTGGCGGCATCAGATCACGTGGGCATAATGGCTAACGGTTACTTCCAATCTTATCGCGGTGATAATAATTATCAGCATCGTGGCGGGTTGTTTGAACTTGGGGCGGGCTATTATACAACACACAAAGAGCGCTTGGTTTTTGAAGCATATGGTGGCGCAGGGGCAGGCAGGGTTTACAAACAGGAAATGCTAAAAAGTACTGATAATAATTCGCAATACTTGGGTAGTTTTACAGCAAATGGCGCAAAATTATTCGTGCAGCCGGGTATAGGGTTTACCTCTTCTTTGACATAGCATTAACTCAACGCCTTTCTATAGTAAAATATACACGCTTTACTTCGCAAAATTATTCACAGGAACAGCTTGCGCAAGATTATCTTGATAACGTTACCCCACCAACTTTTGTATTTGTAGAACCTGCTCTAACTGCAAGGGTTGGATACAAATTCATTAAGCTGCAAGCCCAATATGGATTAACTTTAAATATGTCATCCAACATCCGTCATCCACGCAACTTCGCTTCATTAGGTTTAGTTATAGATTTAAAAAAATAGCTTTTACATTTTTTGTTAAGGATCTGGTGTTATTTTTTGTTTAAGAAACATCTTTTTTTAAGGTAATTTTCTTACATTCGTTGCTGTAAACTAAACGAAAAAAACTACGCTTATGGCTTTTGATATAGAAATGATAAAAAAGGTGTACTCCGAGATGCCTTCGAAGATTGAAAATGCACGGAAAGAATTGGGGCGTCCTTTAACTCTTGCCGAAAAGATTTTATATTCACACCTGCACGTAGATCAAAAATTTGAGCCTTATGATCGCGGAAGATCTTATGTTTATTTTGGTCCGGACCGAGTAGCCATGCAGGATGCAACGGCTCAAATGGCTTTGCTCCAATTTATGCAGGCGGGTAGGCCAAATGTGGCAGTACCTTCAACTGTGCATTGCGATCACTTAATTACCGCTAAAGTAGGCGCTAAAAAAGATCTTGAATTTGCAAATAATGAAAGCAAGGAAGTTTTTGATTTTTTAGGATCTGTTTCCAATAAATACGGCATTGGCTTTTGGAAGCCGGGTGCAGGTATTATTCATCAGGTAGTTTTAGAAAATTATGCTTTTCCGGGTGGGTTAATGATTGGAACCGACTCGCACACGGTGAATGCGGGCGGTTTAGGTATGATTGCCATTGGTGTTGGTGGTGCTGATGCGTGTGATGTAATGGCAGGTTTGCCCTGGGAACTGAAGTGGCCGAAATTAATCGGAATAAAATTAACCGGTAAATTAAGCGGATGGGCAAGTGCCAAAGACGTTATATTAAAAGTTGCAGGGATATTAACCGTTAAAGGCGGTACCGATAAAATAATTGAATATTTTGGCGAAGGTGCCATAAGCCTAAGTTGCACAGGTAAAGGAACTATTTGTAATATGGGCGCGGAAGTAGGCGCAACTACTTCTACTTTTGGCTATGATGAAAGCATGAGCCGTTATTTAAAAGCCACTGGCCGTGCCGATGTGGCTGCTTTAGCGGATGGCATTAAAGAACATTTAACAGGAGATAAAGAAGTTTATGCTGATCCTGAAAAATATTTTGATGAAGTTATTGAAATTAATTTATCAGAACTTGAGCCTCATGTTAACGGGCCGTTTACGCCGGATCTTGCCACGCCTATTTCTAAATTAAAAGATGCCGCTCTTGCAAACGGATGGCCTTTAAAAATTGAAGCGGGCTTAATCGGGTCTTGCACTAACTCTTCGTATGAGGATATTTCACGTGCTGTTTCATTGGCTAAACAAGCACAGGCTAAAGGTTTAAAACCTAAGGCCGAATACATGATCAATCCCGGTTCTGAGCAAATTCGTTTTACTATTGAGCGCGACGGATTTTTAAAAGTATTTGAAGACTTTGGCGCTACTGTATTTACTAACGCTTGCGGCCCTTGTATTGGAATGTGGGACAGGGTTGGTTCTGAGAAAAAAGAAAAAAACACAATCGTTCATTCATTCAATCGTAATTTTGCAAAGAGGGCAGACGGAAATCCAAACACTTATGCTTTTGTAGCCTCACCTGAAATGGTTGCGGCTTTGGCTATTGCCGGAGATCTTACGTTCAATCCAATGACCGATTACCTTACCAATGAAAAAGGCGAGAAGGTAAAATTAGATGAGCCAACCGGTTTTGAATTACCTCCCAAAGGGTTTGATGTAAAAGATTCGGGCTACCAGGCTCCTGCCACTGATGGCGATAAAGTTCAGGTATTAGTAGACCCTAATTCTTCTCGTTTGCAATTACTTGATCCATTTACTCCGTGGGAATGTGTGGATATTACAGGCCTTAAACTTTTAATTAAGGCCAAAGGAAAATGTACCACCGATCATATTTCAATGGCGGGTCCGTGGTTAAAGTTTCGCGGGCATTTAGATAACATTTCTAACAATATGTTAATTGGAGCGATAAATTTCTTTAACGATAATACGGATTCTGTAAAAAATCAATTAACCGGTAAATACGAAGCGGTGCCAACAGTTCAGCGCGCTTACAAGGCAAAGGGAATTGGAAGCATTGTAGTGGGAGATGAAAATTACGGAGAAGGATCGAGCCGAGAGCATGCCGCCATGGAGCCGCGGCACTTGGGAGTTAGAGCTGTATTAGTAAAATCATTCGCTCGCATTCACGAAACCAATCTTAAAAAACAAGGAATGTTGGCTTTAACTTTCTCTAACAAGGAAGATTATAACAAAATTCAGGAAGATGATACGATTGATATTATTGGGCTTACAAGCTTTACTCCCGGTCATAACTTGAGCGTGGTGCTTAATCATTCAGACGGCTCTAAAGATCAGATAAATGTTAATCACAGTTATAACGCTCAGCAAATTGAGTGGTTTAAAGCCGGAGGAGCATTAAACATTATCAGGGCAAGTGTTAAAGCATAGTTTAATGAAGGCCGGGAAATCGGCCTTTTTTAATTCCTAGCTCTCTATGAAAAGATTAAAATCTGAAAAAAAAATCGAACTTTCCTATGCAACAGTAGAGTTGTTTAAACCTACCATTATCAGAATTGAAATTACATTAGATATGGTTGTAACGAAAGCAGAGGCAAAAGAACTGAATGATATAATGGGGCAATTAACGCAGGAACAGGCTGTACCTTATATGCTATTAGCACACGAAAATACCCAATTTGATAGTTCATCAAGAGATTATGCTGCCAGCGAAGAAGGCTCACGTTACAAAAAGGCTGAAGCGCTTATCATTCGCACACTTACCCACCGTTTATTAGCCGACCTTTACCTTAAAATTAATAAACCTATTAAACCCTGCCAAACCTTTACTAACGAAGAAGATGCGGTTGACTGGTTATTGAGTTTCCTTTAATTTTTTTTAAATAAATTAAACATATCAAATAAAAATAACACCCACAGCGATTAATATAAGCAAAACGGCTAAGGCAATGAGTGTATAACAAATAATTTGGCAGGTTCTTACCATTTTTAATCCTTCATATTTCTGAGGATTTTCTAAAATTTTTCTGCGGGCTATTGGGGCAACAATCAGTACGGCAATTAATCCAAAAAAACTAGTGAATAAGATTGATAGCGTACACCCTAAGGTAACCCAAGCCAATGGATGCACTTCCTTCTTATCCGAATACGGATATTCAGAATTTGGAGGAGTTAGTATTCGTTCAAAATGTTCAACATAACCGTTTCGGTATTTAATACTGTACACATCATTTTTATGAATTACTATCAAGGGGCCATCCAAATTATCGCAACGCTTGTATTTGATTTGGGTTTCATTTATCTCTAAAACCTTAACAATAACTTCAGTTCCTTTTTTTAAAGTAAGTACATCACCGCAACTCGTATCTTTCAAGATAAATGGTTTCAGGAGTGCTGGTGCTATTTCGCGGATAAGCTCATTATTTCCTGAAGCAAATTGTATATCCGAAGGAAAAATGGCAGGTTCAATCTTTTCCTTTTCAACCTCCACACGATTTTCGGTTTGGGTTTGGCCCGATGTAATAACAGAGCCTGCCGATTTTGCGTGTTTTGAATTAGAACTAATATAAAAACCCGGACGGTATGCTCGTTTTTTTACTGAACAGGAATTTAACATGACACTTGCTAAAAGCAAAATAACAAAACCAATTCTCATGTCTGTAAATAAAGATAAATTTTATACTTTCTCACAAAAATAAATAATTTCTCCTGCGGGCAGGCGATAGCGTTCTACCAGCTCGGGCTTCAGCGTTTTTACAAAATCATCTGCTTTTACTTTAAAGCCTGCTGCTTCCAATTTTTGTTTATAATCTAAGCCAAACAATCGCACATGATCTTTTTGCCAAAAATGTTTTTCGCGTTCTTCAGGTGAAGTAATGCTTTTATCGTCATAGGTAATCGTTCTGCTTGTATCCAAAGGAACCTGAAATATTCCCCAGCCGCCCACACTCATGATGCGGAATAATTCCCTCATGCACTGCTCCGCATCTTCTACATGTTCTAATACATGATTGCAAAAAATAACATCAAAGGTATTATCCGGAAAAGGAGCTTTATGAAGATCAAAATGAACATCGGCAATTGGGCTGTTATAATCGCCGGTGGTGTACTTTAAATTAGCCTGCGCTTTAAATAATTTATAAAAACATTGTTCCGGGGCAATGTGTAGCATGGTATGTGGTGTAGTAAAAAAATTAGTTTTTTGCTTTAAGTAAAGCCATAATAAACGATGGCGCTCTAAAGACAAACTTCCGGGACAAAGCACGTTTTTTCGTTTAGCTCTTCCTCCATATCCATAGGGCAAAAATTTTCGATAGGTTTTTCCGGTGATGGGATCTTCGTATTTATCTCCATAATATAATACGGGAGCCATTTTACTGAATATCAAACTTAATTTGATTAGTATTGGCCGAGGAATGGTTCGTAATAGAAAGTGAAACATTATATTTAAAAATTATTTTTCATTAGTGTTCGCTAAAACAATTTAAAAAAGAGCCTTTGTAAAAAAACATTGAATCCTTTTGTTTACATTGATTTTTGACGAATTATGGTGATGAATAAAAGTACATATTTTTACGGAAAATCTATTATTAGCCAGTTTTAAATTTCATTCGAAACTATAGTTAACCGCAGCGCTAAACAATATAATATTCATCATTATTATAAAAAACTCACCACATTATTAAAAAATCAAGTGTAACAGAAAGTGAAGTCTATAAAATTATCGCCAACTATAATTAATTATAGAGTATCTTTGCACACCTTATGGATACTAACTTTGTTGATTATGTGAAAATTTGCTGCCGCAGCGGAAAAGGCGGAGCAGGATCTATGCATTTTCACCGAGATAAGTTTACCGCCATGGGTGGCCCTGATGGCGGAAACGGTGGAAGAGGCGGGCATATCATTTTAAAAGGAAACAAACAACTCTGGACTCTCATTCATCTTAAATACAGAAAACACATTATTGCTGAAGAAGGTACCGGAGGCACAAGCAGCAACAGCAGCGGCAAACAAGGTAAAGATGAAATTTTGGAAGTTCCTTTAGGTACGATTGCCCGCGATGCCGAAACCGGAGAAATTGAGTTTGAAGTTACAGAAGATGGCCAGGAAATTATTTTGGTTGCCGGAGGAAGAGGCGGTTTAGGAAACGCAAATTTTAAATCAAGCACTTTACAATCTCCACGCTATGCACAGCCCGGCGAAACCGGTAAAATGGAGTGGAAAATTCTGGAATTAAAAGTTTTGGCCGACGTTGGATTGGTAGGCTTTCCCAATGCAGGAAAATCTACTTTACTTTCAGTTGTTAGTGCTGCAAAACCCGAAATTGCAAATTATGCCTTCACTACTTTAGTTCCTAATTTGGGAATTGTACAATACAGGGATTACAAAAGTTTTGTAATGGCCGACATACCGGGAATTATCGAAGGCGCGCACGAAGGAAAAGGAATTGGCCTGAGATTTTTAAGACATATAGAGCGCAACTCTACCTTACTCTTTATGATCAGCTGTGATACCAATGACATCATTGAAGAATATAAGATATTATTGAACGAATTAAAACAGTTCAATCCTGAATTAATTGATAAAAAACGCCTTCTTGCCATTACCAAATCTGATTTAATGGACGATGAGTTGGAAGAAGAAATGCGTAAGGATATAAATAAACGGTTAAAAGGAAAAAACAAGATCCCATTCATTTTTATTTCAGCCGCAACAGGAAAAAATATTATGCAGCTGAAGGATATGCTGTGGGAACAATTGAATTAATTCTTGAATCAACCAACCTCAAGAAAAACTATTCAAATTTTTTTAAGGCCCAATTTTCCTTCTTGCGCATAAGTTCAGAATCTACTTTTGATTTGTCCTTGTAACCGCACAAATGCAAAATGCCGTGAATCATCACACGTTTTAATTCTTCCTGCGCCAAGGTTTTAAGTTTCCCTGCGTTCTCCCCCACTCTATCCACACTTATCATTATATCCGCACTCAATATTTTATTTTCGCTATAATCAAATGTAATGATGTCCGTGTAAGTATCGTGTTTTAAAAATTGTTGATTTATTTTCAGGAGCTCTTCATCAGAAGTAAGCACAAAATGAATTTGTCCTATTTGTTTTTTTTCTAACTCAACTATTCTTTTAATCCAAGATTTAATTTTATTTCCTTGTTTTAATTTAAAGTTGTTGTGTTGTGAATTAAAAAAAATAGCCATTTTACAAAGGTATTGAATCTTTGATTATAGTGGGCATTTGTCCGTTATTCCTTGACCGAATAATATTTTCGATGCCGGTTAAAGACAATTTAAATTCCTGCAAATTAGATTGAAACAATTGCTGTTGTCCGTATGTACTTTTAATCAGTTTTTCTGCGTTTTGCTTTTCCTCCGCATAAAACTTATATATCATTTCCTCTTCATTCGAATGAGCCTTAACATCCAGCATAAGTTTATTCAATTGTGCATTTAATAAACTTCCTCTCGCAAGAATAATTGTTCGGTTCTCCGAAAAATCTGATAAATTTTTTCCGCTAACATTAAATTGCTGCAACTGATCTCCTTCTTGCTTACTTAAAGTGTCATTAACATTCTGCTGAATGAATTGCGAATAATTGGAATACTTTATAATGGCTTTTTTTAAGATTACAGTATCAATTTGCTTAAGTTCTGCAAGCTTTTGGTTTAATGCGCCGCTTAGGCTGTCGAGTGATTTTAACTGCGCCTCATATACATCATTTTTAATACAAGCATGAAATAGAAAAAAAACAATTATTGCCCATAACAAAAATCGTCCGCGTTTTACCTGATGATAAACTTTAAAAAAACATTTCATTTTTTAACTGATCATTTCAAATCCGCAATAAGGCACAAGAACTTTTGGAATTTTAATTCCATTTTCAGTTTGATTGTTTTCCAATAAAGCTGCAACAATGCGTGGCAATGCTAAAGCGCTTCCGTTTAAGCTATGAGCTAATTGAGTTTTTCCAGTGCCATCTTTAAATCTGCATTTTAAACGGTTGGTTTGAAAGGATTCGAAGTTGCTAACGCTGCTTACTTCCAGCCAACGTTGTTGCGCTGCACTCCAAACTTCCATGTCATACGTTAACGCGCTGGCAAAGCTCATGTCTCCTCCACAAAGTTTCAGAATGCGAAAAGGCAATTCTAATTCTTTTAATATTCCTGCAACATACTCGCGCATTTCTTCAAGAATATCATAACTTTTTTCGGGATGAGCAATTTGTACGATCTCCACTTTATCAAACTGATGCAAGCGATTTAATCCACGAACATCTTTACCATAACTTCCTGCCTCTCTTCTGAAACAGGGTGTATAAGCGCAATTCTTAATAGGAAAATCACTTTCTTTTACAATTACATCCCTATAAATATTTGTAACAGGAACTTCTGCGGTGGGAATTAAATATAAATTATCTATTGTAGCATGATACATCTGCCCTTCTTTATCAGGTAACTGGCCTGTTCCATAGCCACTGTCTTCGTTAACTACAATGGGTGGTTGAATTTCTAAATAGCCTTGCGCGGTAGCTTTATCTAAAAAATAATTTATCAATGCTCGTTGCAAACGCGCTCCTTTTCCTTTATACACAGGAAAACCCGGACCGGCAATTTTTACACCTAATTCAAAATCTATAAGGTCATATTTTGTAGTGAGTTCCCAATGAGGTTTGGCACCTGCATATAGTGTTGGTTTAGTGCCATGCTCAAAAACTGTTTCATTGTCTTCAGGAGTTTTTCCTACAGGAACTTTTAAACTTGGCGCATTAGGAACCTGCACTAAAAGGGAATGCATTTCATCTTCCAGTTTCTTTAATTGTTCATCAAAACTTTTTTCTTTAAGTTTTAATTCACCGGTTTTTGCTTTGGCTTGTTCCGCTTCTTCTTTCTTACCATTCCTCATTAATTCACCTACCTGTTTTGCAATTTGATTAGCTTCCGCTTTCACCGCGTCGCTTTCCTGTTGCGTATTCCTTCTTAAAATATCTTTTTCTAAAACAGAAGCGATGATGCTTTCCGCATTTTTAAAGTTTCTAATAGCTAGACGTTTTAATACGTCGTCTTTGTTTTCTCGGATATAATTTAGTTGTAACATATGATATTATGATCAAAAATAAAAAAGCCCATCGAATTATCGATAGGCTTCTAATAATAATTCGTAAATAAATTAAGCCTTTGCAGCTTCAGTTTCAATCGATACATACGAACGATCGTCTCTTTTCTTTTTAAATACTACTGTTCCATCAATTAAAGCATATAAAGTATGGTCTTTTCCAATACCTACACCAACACCTGGGTTATGCTTAGTTCCACGCTGACGAACAATAATGTTACCAGCTATGCAAGCTTGTCCACCGAAAATTTTAACGCCTAAACGTTTTGCATGTGATTCGCGACCGTTCTTTACTTTACCTTCGCCTTTTTTGTGTGCCATGTTTATGAGTTTTTAGTTTTTAGTTTTTAGTTTTTAGTATTAATCACTAAGCACTAAACACTTAAAATTATTATTAATCTTTTTTCTTAGTTGTTGCTTTTTTTGCTGCTGCTTTTTTAGCAGGAGCCTTTTTTGCCGGTGCTTTTTTTGCCGGTTTTGCTTTAGCAATTGGTTCAGCAGTTTCTGAAGTTTCAGTATTTTTAGATTTCATTCCAAAAACTTTCTTTTCATACTTCTCTACTTTAATTTCATCCTTTAAAGTTTCGCCTTTACCAAGAACTCCCTGAATAAGAATCTGTGTAAAAGATTGACGGTGATTATTCCATTTTTGAGTAGTCTTACGACGGTTCTTTTTGAAAATAATTACCTTATCACCTTTTAAGTGTGTGATAACTGTGGCTGCTACTTTAGCGCCATCCACTGTAGGGCTTCCAACCGAAATTTTATCGCCGTTACCCATAAGTAACACACGGTCAAATTCAATTTTAGCACCCTCGTTAGCCTCAAGGCGGTGAACGTAAACTTTGTTTCCACGTTCCACTTTAAATTGTTGCCCGGCTATTTCTACGATTGCGTACATGCTCTGTTAAATTTAAATTGTTAATAATTTCCTTTTAAAAAGGGATGCAAATATACGTATTTAATAGAAATGAGCAAATTTTATCGCCGATTTATGAGATAAACGCTAAAAATAATTACAACAATGCTCATTATCTGAATCCAATTCACAATCTCGTAATCCATTAAACCCCAGCCAATTGCAACAATTGGAATGAGATAAGTGCAAGTACTGGCAAAAACTGCCCCGGCTTTTTTTATAAGAATATTAAATAAAATTACAGATAAAGCGGTGCCAACAATGGCTAAAATACAAAGATAACCCAAAGATTGCAGGGCAACCGGACTGGTTTTCATGTGTACTGCAAAATCAGTAAAACCAAATAAGTACAATAATGCAAGCGGTCCGGTAAACGTGAAAGCCCAAACCGTTGCGGTTACAGAATTAAGATCTCCAAGAAATTTTTTAATTCCGGTAACACTGATGGCATAACATAAGGTGGCACCCACCACCAATAAACCGTATTGCGCGTTTTTTGAAGGTTCATTATTGGTATCAAAAAAAACCAGAGCTACTGCGGAAATAAACCCTATAATAATTCCTGAGATTTGGGTTCCGCTTGGCTTCAATTTTAGCCAAAAAATTCCGATAATAATAGTAAAAAGTGGAGTTAAAGCATTCAGCATTCCTGTTAAACTGCTGCTGATCTCCGTTTCGGCTTTTGTAAATAAAAATGCGGGAATCAGATTGCCAAAAACACCCATCAAAATTAACCCGGGCCAATATTTTTTAAGATCAATTTTATAATGTTTGATTAAAAGTGGAGACAGAAAAACAAAAGCAATGCCAATTCTTAATGCAGCAACTTCTGTACTGCCAAAAGCTTCGAGTCCGCGTTTCATCAATATAAAAGAACTTCCCCACACTAAAGATAGAAGAATGAGAATAAACCAAGCCAGTTTTTTATTTTGCATAAGGACGCAAATTTAAGGTAATAAGTTTTAATTTAAGTACCACATATTAGTAATTCACTCCTAAAGCTCTTCAAAATTAAGAGTATCTTCGTGCCTTAATTAATACAATGATTCAAATAGGAAAAACAAATACATTAAACATACTCCGGGAAACGGCGGTTGGTTTGCATTTAGGTGACGAAGATAAAAATGAGGTGCTTTTACCCAATTCATACATTAAATCCTCCTATAAAGTTAAAGATCAAATAGAAGTTTTTATATACAAAGATTCTGAAGACCGATTAATTGCCACTCCGCAAATTCCTTATGCTGAAATTTATTCCTTCGCGTTTTTAAGAGTTACAAGTATCACAGAAGTTGGTGCATTTTTAGATTGGGGTTTAGAAAAGGATTTGTTTTTACCATACCGTGAGCAAAAAAACGATATGCAGGAAGGCGAATCTTATGTGGTTTATATTTATTTGGACGAAGAAACTGACCGCATAATTGCCTCCGCAAAAGTTGCTAATTTTATTAGTAACGAACATTTGCAGGTTGAAGTTGGTGATGAAGTTGATCTTATTGTTTTTGAAGAATCTCCTTTGGGATTCAGCTGTATAATCGACCGCATGCACCGTGGCTTAATGTACCGCAACGATATTTATAAAGACATTCAGATTGGAGATGAATTAAAAGGATACATTAAAAATATCCGGCAGGATAATCTGATCGATCTTAGTCTGCAGAAATCAGGCTTTCAAAATGTGCTTTCATCCACTGATATTATACTTGAATATCTTGATCATAATAACGGCTATTTAAACCTAACTGATAAAAGTACTCCCGAAGAAATAGCAAAACAATTTGCAATGAGTAAAGCAACCTTTAAAAAAAGCATTGGCGTTTTATACAGACATAGAAAAGTTTTAATTAAAGATGATGGCGTTTATCTGGTGAAAGAAGAAGACAGACCAAAAAACGATAAAGCTGAATAAAATAATTCAAGAAGGCTCAGCTTCACTGTAACTCTGTGTTAAAAAAACATTAATTTTAATCCAAATTTATACTATGAAAATTGCGGTTGTTGGAGCTACAGGCTTAGTAGGCACAAAAATGCTGGAAGTACTTGCAGAAAGAAATTTTAATATTTCAGAATTAATACCTGTTGCTTCGGAAAGATCGATAGGAAAAGAAATAAGCTTTAAGGGAAAGAAATATAAAGTTCACTCCATGCAGCAGGCTATTGACAAAAAGCCGCACATCGCTTTATTTTCCGCGGGTGGAACTACTTCTCTTGAATGGGCAGAAAAATTCGCGGCAGTAGGAACAACCGTTATCGACAACTCGTCGGCCTGGAGAATGGATCCTACCAAAAAATTGATTGTACCCGAAGTGAATGCACATGTACTTCAAAAGTCAGATAAGATCATTGCTAACCCAAATTGCTCAACTATTCAAATGGTGGTTGTTTTAAATCCACTCCATTTAAAATATAAAATTAAGCGCGTTGTAGTGTCTACTTATCAAAGCGTTACCGGAACAGGTGTTAAAGCTGTTGATCAGTTAATGAATGAACGGAAAGACGGCCATAGCCCTGACATGGCTTACAAATACAAGATCGATTTAAACGTGATACCTCAGATTGATGTTTTTTTAGATAACGGTTATACCAAAGAAGAAATGAAAATGGTAAACGAAACTAAAAAAATAATGGGCGATGATTCTATTTCTTTAACCGCCACTACTGTGCGAATTCCGGTAATGGGCGGCCATAGCGAAAGTGTAAATATTGAGTTTGAAAATGATTTTGATACAAAAGATGTGTTTGAACTTTTAAAGAACACATCCGGAATTATTTTACAGGATGATATAAAAAACCAGATATATCCTATGCCTTTACATGCCCATGATAAGGATGAAGTTTTTGTAGGAAGGATCAGAAGAGACGAATCTCAATCTAAAACTTTAAACATGTGGATTGTGGCAGATAACCTTCGGAAAGGTGCGGCTACTAACGCTGTGCAGATAGCAGAGTATCTCGTGCATCAAAATTTAATTTAATTTAACTTTCATTTACAATTTTTATATTGAAGATTTTCCATTGAAATGAGTACTCAAGCGTCATTTGTAAATCACTAAATTGCAAATAGATTACAGTTAAAATTTCAAAGCTAATCGTGAATTGTAAATGAATAAATTGTAAATTTAAAGTATGATTACACGCCCTTTTAATTTCAAAAAATGGATCGATGAAAATCGTCATCTCCTTAAGCCTCCTGTAAATAATAAAGTTGTTTTCAAGGATGCAGAATTTATTGTAATGGTGGTGGGAGGCCCTAACTCACGAAAAGATTATCACTTCAACGAAAGCGAAGAGTTTTTTTATCAACTGGAAGGCAACATTAAAGTGCAAATTCAGGAAAATGGAAAAGCAGTAGAGGTAGAAATTAATGAAGGAGATATTTTTTTACTCCCCGCAAAAGTTCCGCACAATCCAAAACGTGGCCCTAATACAATAGGATTAGTAATGGAAAGAAGAAGGCGTGACGGAGAAAAAGACGGCCTGCAATGGTATTGCGAAAAATGCAATAATAAATTACACGAAGCCTATTTTGATCTTACCGATATTCAAACACAATTTCAAACAGAATTTAAACGATTTTACGGCGACCTAAATTTAAGAACTTGTAAGTCTTGTAATCATGTGATGGAACCCCCTCCGGTGATCAGTTAAATTTTTCTGGTATGGATAAAACAGCTTTATTTAAAGAACAACTTCTTTCGGGATATAACAGCACCGGAAATTCAATCACTATCGGCGCTGCCATGTTGAATGGCGTGCCACAAAAGGAGGTGCATATAAAACTTCCCTTAAAAACGCTTAATCGTCATGGTTTAATTGCCGGCGCAACAGGAACCGGAAAAACAGTTACTCTGCAAGTAATTGCCGAGAATATGTGCGCGGCAGGCATTCCTGTTCTGTTGATGGATGTTAAAGGAGATTTAAGCGGGATTGCCAGAGCAGGTAGTTTAAATCCAAAAATAGAAGAACGGCATGCGTCAATAGGAATCTCTTACAATTCCAAAGGAACCCCAACTGAATTTTTATCTTTATCCAAAGAGCCCGGGACAAGGTTGCGCGCCACCGTATCAGAATTTGGCCCCGTTTTATTTTCAAAAATTCTAGAATTAAACGATACCCAAGCCGGTATTGTAGCAGTATTGTTTAAGTATGCCGATGATAAAAAATTACCATTGCTCGATCTTAAGGATTTTAAACAACTTCTGCAATTTGCAACAGATCAAGGTAAAGAAGAAATAAAAAAACTATACGGTAATCTTTCAACTACCAGCACCTCTACTATTTTAAGAAAGATTATTGAGTTGGAAAGTCAGGGTGCTGAATTATTTTTCGGTGAAAAAAGTTTTGAAGTTTCAGATCTTGTAAAAACAGATTCTACAGGTTGCGGCTTAGCTTCTATCATCAGGCTTTCAGACATTCAGGATAAGCCCAAATTGTTTTCAACTTTTATGTTGAGTCTTCTTGCAGAAATCTATACTTCTTTTCCCGAAGCCGGAGACCTTGATAAACCGAAGCTTTGTATTTTTATTGATGAAGCACATTTAATTTTTAATGAAGCGTCCAAAGCATTATTAGATCAAATCGAAACGATTATAAAACTTATCCGCTCAAAAGGCGTAGGAATATTTTTTATTACTCAAAACCCTTATGATATTCCTGATTCTGTATTGGCGCAGTTAGGTTTAAAAGTACAACATGCCCTTCGTGCGTTTACCGAAAAAGATCGCAAATCCATAAAAAAAACAGCAGAAAATTATCCCATATCTGAATTTTATAAAACCGATGAGTTGCTAACCAGTCTTGGTATTGGCCAGGCATTAGTGAGTGCTTTAAGTGAAAAAGGCACCCCTACTCCACTGGCCGCTGTGCATTTACGTGCGCCTATGAGCAGGATTGGAATTTTAACTTCGGAGGAATTAAATCAAAGTGTTGCCGCCAGTAGTTTAGCAGCTAAGTACAACCAAATTATTGACCGGGAAAGTGCTTACGAAATATTAAATGATAAAATCAATAAGGCAAGTACCGAACAGGAAGAAGTAGCTGAAAAAACAACATCAAAAAAACAAAAAGAAAAAAAGTCAACCCTTGAAAAAGTTAGCGAAAACACCATGGTTAGGCAGGTGGGAAGAACGGTGGTGCGGGAAGTTGCACGGGGATTACTGGGCGTATTAGGCTTTGGCGGTAAAGGTAAAAAGAGTTGGTTTTAATTAATGTTTAAAACCCTTTCAAATATTTTTAAATGAATTCTTTAACTTTGTTATCTAATAATTAATAAAATGAAATTTGGCGTAGTAGTATTTCCGGGATCTAATTGTGATGAGGATATGGTGTATGTTTTAAAAGACATTATGAAACAGAACACTGTAAAACTCTGGCACAAAAATACAGACCTTGAAAACTGCACGCATATTATAATACCCGGTGGATTTTCTTACGGAGATTATTTACGCAGCGGCGCTATTGCTAAATTTTCTCCTATTATGGAAAAAGTGATAGAGCACGCAAATAACGGCGGTTTTGTTTTTGGAGTATGTAATGGATTTCAAATATTGTGTGAAGCAGGCTTATTACCCGGGGCTCTTTTGCATAATACTTCGCGCAAATTTATTTGCAAAAATGTTTTTATTAAAGCTGAAAATAATACAACTACAGTAACGTCAAAAGTTCCTTTAAATAAAGCACTCAAAATTCCGATTGCACACGGCGAAGGTAAATATTACGCGGATGCTGATACTATTAAAAAACTGAATGATAACGGTCAGATCTTATTCAGATATTGCGATGAAAAAGGCAATATTACTGAAGATTCAAATCCAAATGGCGCCACTGATGCCATTGCAGGAGTTTGCAACTCCGGAAAAAATGTTTTTGGCATGATGCCCCATCCTGAAAGGGCTTCAGATAAAGAGTTAGGGAACGAAGACGGAAAATATTTATTTGAAAGTATTTTAGAGCAGATATTGGCTTGATTTTTTAAGCTCGCGTTTTTCTATTCAAAAGTTCCTAAAAAAGCCCAATCCCCATCTAATTTTTCGCAAGTATTATTCTTTACTTTGATAGAAGAAGTAAGTTTTTCTTTGAATGGAAAAAAATTGACATGCTCATCTAACGTATAATAAAAATAGCGTTGTTTAGGCGTTACGATGAATAACTGCTTTTTTGTGATTCGCTTTAATTCCTTAATGCATTGTTCTAAATCAATTAAATGTTCTATGGTATGACAACAAGTAACTACATCAAATTGCTTATCCTTAAAAGGTAAACTCTCTATATTTCCTTTTACATACTTAAAAGGCTCATTGCCCTCAGGGTTTTTAATATCAAATCCGAATTGCTCCAGCTGAGGATGTTTGTTTTTTAGAACACTTAACAAATGCCCTTTTCCGCAGCCAATGTCTATAACTGTTTTAGCGGATTTATCTACATTATTAATTATAAAATCTATGCAGGCGTTGTTCATATCGGTAGCTCTGTTTCTCGAAATAGAATTCAGATTATTGTAAAAATTAGAATAATCTTTTTCAGAATAAGAATACACTTTACTCTTAAACTCCATCACTTGTTTTAAATTCCTTCCGCGGTAAGCAAAATAATAAAAAGGATACATGAATACTTTGGTATCGCGTATAACCGGCGGAATTAATTCATCCATACAAAAGCGAATGATGTTGGTCAGTTTTCTATTCATTTTTTCTACGATATAACTTTTTAAGATGGTTTAATTTAATTTTAAACAAGTCCACTAACATCCCGGGGGCGTGCTTTAATAAACTTACACTGCTTCCTTCCTGACTTCGCAGCTTTACAGGAATTTTTCTTATGGAATAATTTCGTTTTAACGCTATATAAATTATTTCAACGTCAAACGCAAAACTATTGATCCTGCTAACAGAGAACAAATCGTTGGCCACTTCACCTTTAAATGCCTTCAGACCGCATTGGGTGTCAAACATTCCGGTAGTAATAATTCGTCCAACAAAAAAAGTATAAAAATCACTGCCCAGCTTTCTTGCATTAGAAATTTCGGTAAAGTACAAGGAGTTTTCTAAAGTTCTATCGCCTATCACAATATCAAAATCCTGAACAAGGATACATTTTAAAATTAAATCATAAGCCTCAGATTCAAATGGAATATCTGCATCCGTAAATATTTTTATAACTCCTGAGGCATTTAGCATTCCGTATCTCACCGCAGCACCTTTGCCTCTGTTTGAAGGATACGTTAAGTATTTACATTTATGTTTTTCTGTAATATTTTTTGTAGAACCATTATCGGTGGAACCATCATCTACAACAATAACTTCAAAAGCGGTATTGTTATTATTTAAATAATTAAGAAGATAGGATAAATTTTTATCTAATGCTTCAGATGAATTGTATGCCGGTATTATAACACTAATCATAGTAATAGATACAATTGTTAATTACCATAAATTTAGGGAATATTCTATAAACATAAGTTAGCGCAGGCTTAAATAAAACATCGTCAATAACATCTTTTCTGTCGCTATCAAATTTCGGATCCCACAAAACTACTCTGATCTTATCCCTTGAATTCTTTAATTTAAAATTGCATTCTATAAGCGCCCAATTACCATTCAACTGCTTTATGTTTGACTCTAAGGTACTGTAAATAACATTGTAAATTTTCCCTTCATTACTTCCTTCAATTGCAATTACTTGCTTTACCTGCTGATCCTCTCTAATCCCATTAATCCAAAAACTAAAGGTAAACAAGGAGTCATTCGTTGAACCCTTAAGCGAATCATTAAAAATTTGAAAATAATTTCTTGGAATTCCGGCTAATACACCCGGGCTTAAAAACCCCGTATCACTTTCGTGTCCACTAAAATCATTAACAATATAATTATGTGTAGAATCATTGCATTGAAAAGAATCCTTATTATATAAAGACTGTCCTTTATGGCTATCTATCTTTTTTTGAGCATAGTATTTATAATGCGAAAGTAAACTATCAAAGGGTAATCTTCGTAATGAAAATTTTTCAGATTCAGAGATAAAAATACTCTTCCTGACTATCTGCTTTTCATACTCAGACTTAAGAGAATCTTTACCAAGAACCAAAAGAATATCCTCCTATGATTAATAAAGAACCCTAGAAAGAATATTTCGTCGTTAAAATTAAATTATTTCCTTTGAAAACAGGGTCGCAAAGCAACCACTGTCTTCTCAGGTTTTCTTTTCCGTACACAAATATATAAATTTTA
>JACPOC010000002.1 GCA_016185125.1 Bacteroidota bacterium | reverse complement strand
TTGTTTGCCCGGTAAAATCTGCAATTTGTTGTATTTTTGTCATAAGCCTTAGTTTTGAGTTATAAAATTATTATTTTATTGTAGCTATGTGACTACTCACTCTAACTAAGGCTTTACTTATTAATTACATGGATACTTTATATGGTTCACGGGAGGTAGTGGCTCAATTACCCGGAACCGAAGCAGAGGTGAAAAATATTGCAAAACTCCTTGTAGGGTATAAAGTTAAAACCACTGCTTTGTATGGAAAAGACGCTACCGAACTCAGCGTTAAACAACTTAATTCTCCAAGCATATTGCACATTGCTACTCACGGGTATTTTTTAGCGGATGTTGATCAGGTTGAAACAACAAAAGTGCTTGGAGTGGATGTGGAAGCGGCCAAAGAAAATCCGCTTTTGCGCAGTGGTGTGTTGCTTGCCGCTTGCGAAAACGTGTTTGATCCGGAATACCATGCGGCGTTTAATGCCGAGAACGGTGTTTTAACTGCGTATGAGGCTATGAATTTAAACCTTGATAATACAGATCTGGTAGTGTTAAGTGCATGCGAAACCGGCCTTGGCAGTGTAAGGCAAGGCGAAGGAGTTTACGGATTGCAGCGCGCTTTTTTAATAGCCGGCGCCAAAAGCATTATTATGAGCTTGTGGGGTGTTAGCGATGAAGGCACTATGGAATTGATGACATTGTTCTATACCAATTATGCAAAAAGCGGAAATAAACAACGGGCTTTTAACAATGCTATTAAGCAACTTAAAATAAAATATAAAGAACCGTTTTACTGGAGCGCATTTGTAATGCTTAGCAGATAAATTTAATAATCTAGTTTTAAATATACCGCCAAATGATCGCTGTACCCGTTAAAATATTTTACACCTCCATAAGTGCGGTTAGGTTTTATAAAACCGGTATTATAATCTTTAAAAAGTAAGAAGTCCTTTTTTAAAATAAAAGCGTTATTGGTTTTATAGTTTAGTTTTTTATTAAGCAAAAAGCCACCCGATAGAATTATACTATCAAATACATGCCACTCGCCATTATTAATATGAGTTCCTTCACCATTATTTTCATAGATAATATAAGGATTTAACAACTCACCTAAATGTGCTTTGGGTGTTCCGTTTGCTTTTAATATATTAAATACTGATTTATTTTTTGGAGTGTCGTTGAAATCGCCCATTACAATAACTTTAACCTCTTGGTTTTTTTTTAGTAACTCATCAATTTTAGTACGCACCACTTTTGCCGCATGCATACGGCGTGGTTCTGTTTCTTTTTCACCTTCGCGCCGGCTTGGCCAATGATTTACAAAAACATAAATTAGCTCTTCAGTAGCTTTAAACTTAAGAGTAACATATAAAATATTTCGGGTTTTGTTATCAGGAAGTACTGGATAAATGGCGTTTAATTCTTCCGAATCAATAAGGTCAAATATATTTTTATCGTACATCAGCCCCACGTTAATTCCCCGTGAGTCAAGGCCTGTGGTGCAAAGAGATTCGTAGGGCTTAGATTTGAGTTTACTTTTCGAAATCAGATCTTTTATCACCTGATTATTTTCTATTTCACAAAAACCCACCAGCGCCGGAAGATCTATTCCCGTTACGGAGGAATCTATCACTTGCGAAATGCGATTTATTTTATTTTGGTATTTAAAATGATCCCATTTTTTTTCGGAGGCGGGCAGAAATTCTTCATCCTGTGTTTTTGGATTGTCTGTATAATCAAAAAAGTTTTCTACATTATAAAACATTACCGTAAGGTTTTTTTGTGAGAACATATTCATGTTGGTAAAAATTATAAGTAAAAAAATAAAATACGGCGATTCATTTTACAGCTTTATAGCTAATTGAAAAACGTATTGAGTGGGTGGGCGCACATCTCCGGGCCGGTTTTGATATTCAGCATTAGTAAAATTATTGATGATAAAGGAAAACTTAATGTTGGCGTTAAGGTTAAAAGAAATTCTAGCGTCATGTACCCAAAAGCTTTTTTGAAAGGCTCCAAAATTTTGTTTTAATCCGGGAAGGATATAAGTTGCATCAATTTCATCCCAATTAACACCGTTATTTATATCATTGTATTCATGTAAAATACTTTGAACAAACCGACGATCAATATTCTCAACTTTGCTTTGATAGCGGCAACTGTATCCTAATGAAATGAATTTGTAATCCAACTGAATATCGTTTTTTAAAACATGCCGGCTGCGGTATTTTAAAATATTTACATTCGGAAGACCTAATGTATCTTTAACAGCATTAAAATTAGGATTTACCGGATAAATATAAGTGTAGCCTGAAAGAATGGTAACATTCACGGGTCCCAATTTACCATTGCCTGTTAAGGAGGTTTCAAACCCGCTGATTTGCGCACGGCCTATGTTTTGCGATTTGAAACCCGCAAAAGGCTGGTCAAGGTAAAATACACCCGTTGTTCCTCCGGGTTTATAAATGTCAAAAACAAATTCAATCATGTTCGTATACTCTGTATAAAAAGCGGCTACATCAAAAAACCCTTTAAATCCTGAAATTTTGAATCCTTGTTTTATCCCTAATTCTGCACTAAAAGCTCGTTCGGGCTGTAAATTTGGATTAGGATAAATTTTTAATGCGCTTACCGCAGTACTCACAAATTTTTCAGCTACTGTTGGAAAGCGGTAACCCTGCCCATAGGAAGCGCGTAAAAATGTAAATGGGGCCGCCTGATAATTTAAACCAATGCGAGTAACGGGCTGAAAGGGAAGTTTTCCTTTTTGATTTTGTGGGAAAAGATATCCCGTTGTTTTTGCAGTGTCTAATTGATAAAACTCACCGCGTACACCCACGGAAACCGTTAGTTTATCAAAAAACTTCCTATCCGCTTGTATATAGCCGGCGCGGTTGTTTCCGCTATGTCTTCCATAAAGTGAATCGCCCAATATTTGTTGTTGCATATACACCGCGCCCACTGTAATGTTCAATCCATTAATAAATCGTTTTTGGTATTGAAATTCAGAGTAGTATAATTCGGCATAACTTCCCTGACCCTTATCATTTGAGTTTACTGTTTTAAAGTAACGGTTACGAAGGCTGAACTTGTTGGTGCCTTTATAAAAAGTTATGTATGGATCAACATTAAAACGGTTATTATTATAGCGCTGAATGGTTCGCCCCTGCGGTATATACGCGGAGTCATAATTCTGCCAAAGAAAAAATAATCCTCCTTTAGTATTCATCATATTAGTATTAACTCCAACAGATAATCCTGGTAGTTTTTTAAAATTATACCTTAGATTATTATTAAATCTTGAGCGATCCTCTGTTTCAAGCATACGAAATCCATCATCGGTAAATTTATGGCCACCTATCACAAAATCCAAATTCCCTATTTTTTGTGCATGTGAAAAATTAATGCCGCTTTGTCTTAGGCTGCTTTTTTTCCACCATTTGTAAGTGTGTCTGGGCGCATCATAGCTTCCGTAAAAAGTTATAAGTTTAGTTTGCGGTTTATCTTGTGCATAAGCAGTTCGTAAATTAATAACACCATTTAACGCGCTTGAACCAAAGAGTGCCGAAGAAGCTCCTTTTATAACTTCTACCTGATCCAAATTTTCCAAAGGTAAATAGTTCCATTTTATATCTCCCGCATCTGCGCTTATCATGGGCATTTCATCAACCAGCATTAAAACCCGGCTGCCCGCTCCGTAACTAAAACCGCTGCCGCCTCTTATGCTTGCTTGTCCGTCAGCTACCGTAACCCCCGGCACCTGATTCATAATATATTCAAGCGAAGTGGTATTTTTATTCTCAATTAAAGTGTTTTTTATTATATCCATACTTACCGTTACATCACTCAACTTTTGTTCATATTTTCCTGCGCTTACTACCACTTCGTCCAGCGCTGTATTGCTTTCTAACAATACAATATTTAAAATTTTGTTTTCAGCTGATTTGACATTAAAATTTACACTGTATGTTTTATAGCCAAAAAGTGCGCAAGCCAAATTATATTCTCCCTCGGGTAAATTAAACTTATAGAAGCCGTCTGCATCGGTAATTATAGCAGTTTTAGGATCAAGGTTAATAACAGCTCCCGCAAGTGCTTCTTGAGTTGCGGAGTCTGTTACCTTGCCGCTTACCACGCCGTTAACTGTTTGCGCTTTTAAAATGCTACAAAACAGAGCAAGGGCCAATATGAGTTTAGTCGTAAATTTGTTCATGTTACTTTCGCAAGATAATCAAGCAAATTTTATTTTAAAAAATTATTAATGAACCGCAATGAACTTCTTTATCAAATAGGCTTAACTTTAATAGAAGGAATTGGCGATATTAATGCGAAAAATCTTTTAGCTTATTGCGGAAGTTCGGCTGAAGTTTTTAAACAAAAAAAGGCACATCTGCTTAAAATTCCCGGCATTGGCACTTATCTGGCCCAATCGATCGTTAACAGCCGTAACGTTCTCATTCGTGCAGAAAAAGAAATGGAGTTTATTGAAAAATTTAAGATTACTCCTTTGTTTTTTAGCAATGAAAATTATCCGCAGCGTTTAAAATATTGCAGCGATAGTCCGATTATGCTTTATTACAAAGGAAATGCCGATTTGAACAAAGAAAAAATAGTTTCGGTAGTGGGAACCAGAAAGCCGAGTGAATATGGAAAGGAAAAAACAAAACAACTTATTGAAGATCTTAAATCAAGCAATGCAATTATATTAAGCGGACTTGCTTACGGGGTGGACGTGCTTGCACACAAAACCGCACTTGATGAAGGTTTGGAAACGGTGGGTGTTTTGGCTCATGGTTTGGATAGAATTTATCCACAGCTTCATGATAACATTGCCAAAAAAATGATTTCACAGGGAGGATTGCTAACTGATTTTATGAGCGGAACAAATCCGGACGCAGTTAATTTTCCTAAAAGAAACAGAATAGTAGCGGGCTTATGCGATGCACTGGTGGTGATTGAAAGTAAACGACAGGGAGGAAGCTTAATTACAGCCACTATTGCAAGCAGTTATAATAAAGATGTATTCGCTTTTCCGGGAAAGGCCGGAGATGTGTTAGCGGAAGGTAGTAATGGATTGATAAAACAAAACAAAGCAGGATTAATAGAAAACGCTGCTGATCTTTTATACGCCATGCAATGGGAAGAAAAAGAAAACAAAAAAGATCACTCTAAGCAAACGGCCTTATTAATTAATTTAAGTGATGAAGAAAAGTTAATTTTAAAAGCATTTGAAACGAAAACCGAGATTCACATGGATGAATTTTGTCATTCTACACAAATGCCGATAAGTAAAATAGCAGGATTGCTTCTTCAAATGGAGTTTTCTAATATTATTAAAAGTAAGCCGGGGAAAATGTATGAGCGGATTTAAATTTGTATAACCGTAAAACTATTTCAAAAAAAGCCACTCATTTAATATAGCGGCTTTCTCATCATAAAAATTGAAATTAGTTAACTTTATCCTGCATCAACTTGGCTGCCGAATACTCTCTGTTTAACCGCGCGATGTTTTCCAACGAAATGGATTTAGGGCATTCTGCTTCGCAAGCTCCCGTGTTGGTGCAATTGCCAAAACCTTCTTCATCCATTTGTTTTACCATGTTTAATACACGATCATATCTTTCAATTTGACCCTGAGGCAGCAAGGCTAACTGCGAAACTTTTGCAGAAACAAACAACATGGCGCTGCTGTTTTTACAAGCCGCCACACACGCTCCGCAGCCTATGCAAGCCGCGGCGTTAAAAGCTTCGTCAGCATCATCTTTATTAATTAAAATGTTATTCGCGTCTTTTGAATTACCGGTATTTACACTCACAAATCCGCCGGCAGAAATAATTCTGTCAAACGATGACCGATCAACGGCAAGGTCTTTTATTACAGGGAATGCAGCACTTCTCCATGGTTCAACTACAATGGTGTCACCATCTTTAAAACTGCGCATGTGCAACTGGCAGGTAGTAACACCACCTTTAGGCCCATGCGGACGGCCATTGATGTACATACTGCAAGCGCCACAAATTCCTTCGCGGCAATCGTGATCAAAGGCAATTGGTTCCTGATTTCCGCTAATCAATTGCTCATTAACAACATCAAACATTTCAAGAAAAGACATATCCGGAGATATACCTTTTGCCTGATAGGTTTCAAATTTACCTTTCGTGTCTTTATTTTTTTGTTTCCACACTTTTAAGGTGAGGTTCATATTTCCGTGTCCGCTCATTGTGACGATATTTTAAGTGAGTTATAAGTTATTTGTTAATAGTTGCCTTGTTATTTAACACCTTTGATTTTTGTTTTTTTAAATTGTAAAGTTCTTCTTGTGAAATATAGTTTTCTTCATGCGCAACAATTAAATGGTCTAATACTTCAGTTAACGAGCCCCCTTGATACCCTACAAAATTGTGAGTTTGCCTGATGATGAAATCTTCCAAAACCCTCGGCAATATTTGCTGTTACTGATCGGGAAGCTCTTATAAGCTGGTCAGTTAACCTGTATTTTTCTTCTGCTGGAAAAGATTTAGTTTTAGCGCTAATTGCTTTTCTTAACAACGCCGCTTCTTTCCAACACTCTAACTCTTCAAAAGAATTTAAATTTCCCATTTATCCTAACAAATAACTATTAACTAAAGGCTCTACGCATAATTTCTCTGCGCTAACTTAATATTTTCGTATTTTAATTCTTCTTTGTGTAATTCAAAATTGCTGTCTGCGATGTATTGCCATGCCGCCACGTATGCATAATTATCATCATCACGAAGCGCTTCGCCATCCGGCGTTTGGTATTCTTCGCGGAAGTGGCCACCACAGCTTTCGTTGCGTGTTAGGGCGTCAATACACATCAACTCTCCTAATTCAATAAAATCGGCAACACGATGCGCTTTTTCAAGTTCAGGATTAAACTCATTGGCTGTGCCGGGCACACGAACATCTGACCAAAACTCTTTTTTAAGATTTTGAATATCGGTAATCGCTTCCTGTAAACCTTGAGCGTTACGGGCCATTCCACATTTGTCCCACATAATTTTTCCTAAACGCTTGTGAAAATTGTCTACAGACTTAGTTCCTTTTATGGCTAAAAGTTTTGTGATCCGTTCCTGTACCTCTGCTTCTGCTTTTACAAAAGCTTCGTGATCTGTGGGAATAGATTTTGTGCGGATCTCTTCTGATAAATAATCTCCAATAGTATAGGGAATCACAAAATAGCCATCCGCTAATCCCTGCATTAAAGCCGAAGCTCCTAAACGGTTTGCTCCGTGATCGCTAAAATTAGCTTCACCTAATGCATATAAACCTTCTACAGTGGTCATTAAATTATAATCCACCCATAATCCTCCCATGGTATAATGCACCGCCGGATAAATTCTCATTGGTAATTCATAAGGATCTTCGCCTGTGATTTGTTTATACATATCAAACAGATTACCATATTTTTCCTTTACAACTTCTTTTCCTAATCGGATAACTTCTTCTTTGCTTACATTGTGTAAACCTAATTTGTTCACTTGTATTTTCCCGTAACGTTCTGTATTGGCGGCAAAATCCAAATAAACAGCCATTTTGCTGGTGCCTACGCCATATCCTGCATCACAACGTTCTTTAGCTGCACGGCTTGCTACGTCGCGCGGAACCAGATTACCAAATGCAGGATAGCGACGCTCTAAATAGTAATCTCTTTCTTCTTCAGGAATTTCATTGGCTTTGCGTGTATCGTTTGGTTTTTTAGGAACCCAGATCCTTCCGTCATTGCGCAAGGATTCAGACATCAGGGTTAACTTCGACTGATGATCGCCCGAAACAGGAATGCAGGTTGGATGAATTTGAGTGTAACACGGATTGCCGAAAAACGCTCCTTTTTTGTGAGCCTTCCATGCAGCTGTAACATTACATCCCATTGCATTGGTTGATAAATAGAACACGTTTCCATAACCGCCGGTACATAATAAAACCGCGTGAGCAAAATGTCTTTCTAGTTTTCCTGTTATCAAATCACGGGCTATAATACCGCGGCATTTACCGTCAATATTTACCACATCCATCATTTCATGGCGGGCAAGCATTTGAACAGCACCCATGCCTACCTGGCGTTGAAGCGCACTGTAAGCTCCTAATAATAACTGTTGTCCGGTTTGTCCGGCTGCATAAAATGTACGCTGAACCTGGGTTCCGCCAAATGAACGGTTGCTTAGCGTTCCTCCATATTCGCGCGCAAAAGGCACACCTTGCGCCACGCACTGATCGATAATGCTTCCTGAAACTTCGGCAAGGCGGTGAACGTTAGCTTCGCGAGCTCTGTAATCTCCGCCTTTAATTGTATCGTAAAATAAACGGTAAACACTGTCGCCATCATTTTGATAATTCTTGGCGGCATTTACTCCGCCCTGAGCGGCAATGCTATGCGCTCTTCTGGGAGAATCCTGAAAGCAAAATACTTTAACTTTATAACCCATTTCGGCAAGTGAAGCCGCGGCGGAAGAGCCTGCTAAGCCCGATCCTACTACTATTATTTCTAAACTGCGTTTGTTAGCCGGGTTTACTAGATGAACGGTTGAGCGGTATTTTGTCCACTTGTTTTCAAGTGTTCCTTCGGGAATTTTTGCATTTAATTTTGAGGAAGAAGCCATAATATTTAAATTTTTTTAATTCAATTAATTAGTGATGCGCATTTTTATTTTATAATTCCAAAGTGCATTACCAAAGGCATGGAAGCAAAAATTAAAGGGATGAGGATAGAGAATGCCACGCCTGTTGTTTTAATAAGCGGAGAGTATTTTTTGTGATTTAATCCAAGACTCTGAAATGCTGACTGAAATCCATGAAGCAAATGGTAAGCCAACGAAACCATAGACAAACAATATAAAACAACGATCCATAATTCAGAAAAAACAATGCTCATTCGATCGAACATGGTAATTTGGTTACCTACAATGTGCTCTCGGGTATGAGCCAGATTATCGGTAAAGCGGCTCTGCACCCAAAAATGCGCAAGATGAATAATCAGGAACATTAAAATCAAAGTTCCTAATAAACCCATCCAGCGGCTGTACCAGGTGCTGTTAGCGGTTCCGTTTACCAGTTGATATCCAATTGGGCGGGCTTTACGGTTATCCAACGTTAATTTTAAAGCAAGAAAAATATGCGCGAAAATGCCAATGAATAATACAATTTCCATAGTACGAATGAGCCAATTGGTTCCCATAAATTCCGCTCCTTTATTAAAAGTTTCTCCACCATCATTAAAAAAAATGAGTGCGTTAATAAAGCAATGCACCAATAAAAAAGAAATAAGGAATAAACCCGTTATTCCCATTAAAATTTTTTTGCCGATGGAAGAGGTTAGTAAGCCGGTTTTATTACTCATAATGTATTTACTTTATTGCATTAGAATTCGCTTGTTTAGAACCAGGCGGAAATCTGTGCATTTAATGATTCTTAAATTCAACGCAAATGTATTAAGCAAATCACTTACAACCAAGTTTTATTACCGATTTACAGCGCAAGCCAGCAAGAAAGAGAAAAAAACAGGGTTATTTAGACTTAGTTTAAATATCAAATTTTTCGAGTTCCTCCCAGGTTTTATTCAACTTTAGAAGAGAAATGGATGAAATCTGCATTTTACCCGAAAACTCTTTTGTTTTAAATTCTTCCCAAAGTTTATAGAAAAGATTTTTTTTTAGATCGCGGAACGCAACAGTAACATGCGGATGAAAGCCCCGCATATCTTCCGCTTCATTTAGTAATTTAAGATTTTTGGCAACAAATTGGGTTAATTGTGCGTGCAAAAAATACAGATTTTCATTTTTTACCGTATCGATGTAAATAACCCGTGGCTCAAAACAATTAAAACCGCTTAATTCAACATCAAAAGGCTTTTGAAACTTAAAACCTTTAAGGGTGCTGATTAAACTGTTTTCCTTTTCTTCTTTCCATGTAAAAGGCCGGTGCAGAGTTACATGCGAGGGGCTTCTTAACGCCCCTTTAATCCCAAATTTTATATAAAGCTCGTGTTTTATTGACTCCGCTTTTTCAAACAAATCACCTTCCAGTACAATTGCAATAAAGTATTTTTTTTGCATAGGTTTATATGCCGCAAACATCAGTATTTTATGTTAATTTTGTGTGTTTTAAACCTAAAATTATGCAAATTATTATACCTATGGCCGGCAAGGGAAAACGCATGCGTCCGCATACCCTTACTACCGCTAAACCGCTGATTCCTGTAGCCGGAAAACCCGTTGTTCAACGTTTAGTAGAAGATATAACCAAGGTTTGCGGCCAAAAAGTGACCGAAATTGCCTTTATTATTGCTCCCGATTTTGGAGCAGAAATTGAAAAAAATCTTATTTCGGTAGCTGAAAGTCAGGGAGCAAAAGGCACCATTTACTACCAAAAAGAAGCTCTTGGAACGGCTCACGCTATTATGTGCGCCAAAGATGCTATAAAAGGCAAAACGGTTGTGGCTTTTGCAGATACCTTGTTTAAAGCAGATTTTGTGATGGATACGGAGCAGGAAGGTGTGATTTGGGTTCAAAAAATTGAAGATCCAAGGCAATTTGGCGTTGTTAAAATAAATAACGAAGGCACTATAACTGATTTTGTTGAAAAACCTACCGAGTTTGTAAGCGATTTGGCAATAATTGGCATTTACTATTTTAAGGATGGCGATTTTTTGAAAAGTGAACTTCAGTATTTGCTCGATAATAAAATTACCGATAAAGGAGAGTACCAATTAACCAACGCCCTTGAAAACATGAAGGCAAAAGGCGTAAAATTTAAATCCGGGCAGGTTACTGAGTGGCTGGATTGTGGTAATAAAAACGCCACTGTTCATACCAATCAGCGCGTGCTAGAATTTGATACAGGAAAACCCCACTTAAAAGGAAAAAATATTAAAAACAACAATGGCATAATTATTGAACCCTGCTTTATTGGCGATAATGTGGAAATTAACAACTCCATTATTGGTCCACATGTAAGTATTGGCGCAAACAGTAAAATTGATAACAGCATTATAAAAAACTCAATCCTTCAAAAGGACATAAAAGTAGCAAATGCTAATATTTTAAATAGTATGCTTGGAATTGGCGCTGAGGTAAAAGGCAAAGGATTAGATTTAAGTATTAGTGATTACACTCAGGTTGTTGGATAAAAAATTTAAACATATAGTTCTTGCATTGTTACTTACGGGCTGCCTTATTTTTTGTGGATGTAAAAACAAAAAGCAAGGAATGGTTGGCGACAAAACAGCGGAGTCCGGTCAGCGCCTTCGATCGAGCGATGATCAACTGCGGTTTGGCGTTTTTTATATTGACGGATGCGCGGCCCGGATGAAAGGTAACATTGACGAAGCTTTAAAACTGTTTACCGAATGCAAACGAATTGATCCGGCAAGTGCTGCGGTAAAATATGAACTCGCCAGAATTTATCATGAAACCGGAGTAAGCGACCAAGCACTTTTAAATGCCAAAGGAGCCGCGTATGCCGATCCTAAAAACGAATGGTATCAATTGTTATTGATCGATTGTTATAATGCACTTAAACAATACAACCAATCAATTAAATTACGCGAAAATCTAGTTAAAAATTTTCCGCTCCGTAACGAGTTTAAAGAAGATTTGGCGATACAATACAGTGTAATGGGTTATTACGACAAGTCTTTAAAAATTTATGAAGATCTTGAAAAGCAATATGGAATAAACGAACAGATTATTCTTAACAAAACACGGCTTTTTAAAAATCAAAAAAAATATAAAGACGCAGAAGCGGAATTATTACGGCTTTCAATTTCTAATCCGGAAGAGCCTCGTTTTTATTCTTATCTGGCAGATTTTTATATTGAACATAATGAACTTGAAAAAGCGCGTAATATGTATGATCGTATTTTGGCAATTGAGCCCAATAATCCGGTTGTAAATTTGGCTTTACACGATTATTATAGCGCGCAGGGAAAAACCGCCGAAGCTTTCGAATATCTTAAAAAGGCCTTTATGAATCCTGACTTGGATGTTATTACCAAAGAGGCCATTCTAATTTCTTTCTATAAAAAATCACAAGATGCGGTTTATCGAACTAACGGTTACGAGCTTGCCAAAATTATGATAAAGGTTCATCCTCTAACTCCCGAAGCAAATGCCATTTATGCGGATTATTTATTGTTGGACAGGAAAATAAAAGAGGCCGGCGAATATTATTATAAATCTGCAATAAATGAAAAGGGAAATTACAGAGCATGGGAACAGCTTATAAAAATTGATTACGAATTATCAAATTTTGACTCTTTAGAAAAACACAGTGCGAAAGCCATAGAATTATTTCCGAGCCAGCCGCTGGTTTATTTTTATAACGGAATTGCAAATATTCAAATCAGAAACTTTAAAAAAGCGACGCAATCTTTAAAAGACGGAATCGAATTTGTATCAGATAATAAAGCTCAAATGCTCGATTTTTATTCCAGCCTTGGCGATGCTTACAATTATAGCAAAGAGTTTGAAAAATCTGACAAAGCTTTTGAAGACGCGTTAAAAATAGACACGGATAATACATTTGTATTAAACCAATATTCTTATTTCTTATCCTTACGAAAAGAGAATTTGGACAAGGCAGAAAAATTATCAAAAAAAGCAAATGAATTGCAACCCGGAAATAGAAGTTACATGGATACCTATGGCTGGATTTTGTTTCAGCAAAAAAAGTTTTCTGAAGCAGAAGAATGGCTTCATAACGCGGCGAAATTAGGGCCTGATAATGCCAACATTTTAGAGCACTACGGCGATGTGTTGTATAAGCAAAACAAAACAGTTGAGGCTGTTAAGCAATGGGAAAAGGCAAAAGCGATTGGGGGAAATTCTGAAGAGCTAAATAAAAAAATTAAAGAAAAAAAATTGAATGATTAATAAAGGTTATGTGCCATTTAAAACCGCTGCTGCGGTATTAGTTCTGATTATTATACTCTCTGCCGGTTGTAAAAACAAAAAAAAGATGCAGAAAGCCGAGAGCGTGCCTGTTGTAATGGATACTACCGGAGGAAGATGCCGGTTGGATTTTAAAAACTCACGCGCCTTAATAAAATATATTAAGGAAAATGAATTTATTTATACTTGGATTTCAGCAAAAGCAAATGTTGAATCAAACATTGATGGAAAAGAAGAAGATTTTGATATTAAGTTAAAGATCAGAAAAGACAGCGCCATACTTATTTCTATACAATACTTACTGGGCTTACAGGTTGCCAAGGTGCTCATTACTAAAGATTCTGTAAAGATGGTTGACTATATTCATAAAAATTATTTTAAGGGTGATTTTAATTACATTAACGAACTGTTAAACGCAGATTTGGATTACGCGCAGCCGATAGGCAGAATTGCCATTATTTACTTAGTACCGAGCGCAAACGGCGTTTACGGAAAATTCAACGCGGGGATATTGATTTACGTAAAGCTTTGCAAACAATTACATTAAATCCGGATAATTTTAAAATAATTAAAAACGAGTTTATTGATCCATCTACCAACCGAATGTTTACCGCAAATTATCGCAACTTTACCCAAAAGGACAGTGTTTATGCACCATACGTTGTTGATATTGATATACAGGCAGAGAAAAAAGCTAAACTTAAAATTGAGTATGTTCGTATTGAGAAAAACACGCCTCAAAAGCTGGACTTAAACATCCCTGAAAAATATGATCCTATCCAAATACAAAAAAAACCTAAGTAGAATAACTATATTTCTGCTTTGCTTTTTTGTATTCTCCAATCAACAGTTTGCGCAATCCGGTTCCAAATCAAAAAAAGATCTGGAAAATAAAAAGAAACGAATTAACGATGAGATCAACGAGATCAATTCGATGCTTAAGGAAACAAAAGCAAACAAACGTTCTTCTCTTGGTGCACTGGTAAATATTAATCTTAAACTTGAAAAACGTCAGGATTTAATTAATACCATTAACGCCCAACTAAGCGCGCTTAATAAAGAAATTAAAGAAAACGAGGTCAGATCACAGATTTTAAAAGACAATCTTGAAAAATTAAAGGCTGAGTATGCCCGTATGATCTTGTTCGCTCAGCGGAATCAGGATTCTTATACTAAACTAATGTTTGTGTTTGCCTCTTCAAATTTTAATCAGGCGTATTCGCGTTTAAAATACTTTCAACAATATTCTAATTTCAGAAAAAAGCAAGCCGGTGAAATTATAAATACTCAAACGATGTTATTGGCAAACTTAAATGAGTTAAAAGCACAACGACATGAAAAAAATGTTTTGTTAGGAACTGAACAGGTTGAAAAGCAAAATTTAAGCAAGGAAAAGGGAGAGCAGGAACAAGTACTTACTGAACTTCAACAAAAAGAAAAAGAATTAAAAGCTGAATTGGAAAAAAAGAAACAAGAAACCATACAACTTCAATTAGCCATAAAAAAATTAATTGCCGAAGAAATTAAACGCAAAATAGAAGAAGCAAAAACAAAGGCCGCTTCGGATGCGTTGGCTGCAAAAAAAGCTAAAGATAAAAAGGAGGCGAAAAAAGTTAAGAATACTTCCTCAGAAAAAACCACCACCACTTCTGTTAAGGTTAAAACTGAACCGAATATTATGCCGGAGTTAACCGAAGAAACAGAAGCTCTGAGCGCCGATTTTGCAAACAACAGAGGAAAATTGCCCTGGCCCGTTGTAAAAGGTCTTATTTGCGAAAGCTATGGCGAGCATGAGCATCCGGCCATCAAAGGTTTTATGATTTCTAATAACGGCGTTGAAATTTGCGCAAATAAAGGCGCGCAGGTGCGGGCTGTTTTTGACGGGGAGGTTACAGGTATTGCCATTTCTCCTACCGGTGGCAAATTGGTAATTATACGCCATGGCGAATACCTAAGTGTTTATACCAATTTGGGCGATGTGCTTGTTAAAACCGGACAGAAAGTAACGGTTAAGCAAATTATAGGTTCTGTATTGTATAATGAAGATGAAGGAAAAAACTCTATCAACCTTCAGATTTGGAAGGGCCAGAAAACAATGGATCCAAGCGGTTGGTTGTACAGTGCGCGATAGGTTTGTTTAAAAACGATTGTGCTTAATGTTTTATGTTCATAAAAATCAATCTTAAAAAACTAATTTTTTTTATCTTTGTAGTTTGCATAATCATTAAGTAAATGAAGGTGCGGCATACAGGTTAAAGAAATAAAAGACAAATTTTACATTTTATAAATTCTAATCAAAATGAAAACATTAACAAAAGAAATTCAATCTACCTTAACACCTCAAATGGCTATTGATATACTTAAAAAAGGAAACGCTCGCTTTCAAAATAATTTAAAAGCTAATCGTAATTTGTTACAGCAGGTAAATGAAACCTCCGATAATCAATATCCTTTTGCAGTTATACTCAGCTGTATTGATTCCCGCACTTCAGCCGAATTAATTTTTGATCAGGGTCTTGGAGATATTTTTAGTGTTAGAATAGCCGGAAATATAATTAATGAAGATATATTGGGCAGCATGGAATTTGCCTGTAAAGTGGCGGGTGCAAAAATAATAGTAGTATTGGGCCACACAAAATGCGGAGCAATCAAAGGCGCGTGCGACCATGTTGAATTGGGCAACCTTACCACTTTGCTTAAAAAAATAAAACCAGCGGTAGAAAACGAAAAAACAATAACTACAGATCGTAATTCTAAAAATACTGATTTTGTTGAAAAAGTTGCAACTATTAATGTGAAGCAAACGGTTACTGCCATTAAAGAGCGCAGCCCTATTTTAAGCGAGATGATTGATAATGGAACAATTGGTATAATTGGCGGCATGCACGATATTAGCACGGGTAAAGTAATTTTTTATGAAAACACTTCGTCTAGCGAACTGAGTTAATGCCTTGCCTTAGTAATAGAAAGTTGGGTTTGTATTTGGCGTTATTGGTATGTGTGCGGGTTTTTTCGCAAGCCCCCTCATACATCCTCGGTAATTGGTTAATGTTTTTTAATCAAACGCGTATAAGTAATAATTGGAGTATACACACCGAGGCACAATTCCGGAGTTTTAATATTACACCTAATGCTGAGCAAATACTGCTGCGCACCGGTATTAATTATCATATAGGAAAAACTTCTTTGGCTACAGTTGGGTATGGTTACATTACAAATTATGGATTTGATAAAGAACAAACGCCAAACGTTATTGCTTTTGAAAACCGATTTTGGGAACAATTCCTTTTCAGGAAAAACTTAAAACGTTTAAACGTTGAACAGCGTTTTAGAGTTGAACAGCGTGTGCTTCGTGCAAACAGCAACACTACGTATCTTAATAGAATACGGTATTTAGTAAGGTTAACAGTGCCTATTAATAAAATTGTAATTGAAAAAAACACCTTGTTCTTAAGCTTTTATGATGAATTATTTATAAATCTTTCATCTTTACCTTTTGATCGTAACAGATTGTACGGTGCACTTGGATATCAGTTTTGCCCCAACACATCCATTCAAATAGGTTATCTTGTTCAAACTACAAGTGTAATAACAAAACAGTATTTACAAGCTGCACTGTTTTATAATTTGGATTTCAGAAAAAAGCCTGAGGAAATTAAAAGTATTAATTAGTAAAAATGTACCCTACGTTAAAACAAGAATTACGCATGTTGATGGGATGGACAAAGCTAAAAGACGGAATAGAGATAGCGGAGTTTGAATACCAATCCAAGGAATGGAAAAAGCCAAGAAGAATGGTTGTTGTGAGAAAAAATATTGAGATACTTAAAAAAGCTACAGGTAAACTTTTACTTTGGATGACCCGTTGGAAAATATCGTTACAGTTTATATGCCAACTTGTAATATTTTGTACTGCAAGCTGCCTCTGCTTGCTTGTCTAACTAAAATCACAAAACTAATTTCTGAAAAAAAATGATAGACGCCTCATTAAAATAAAATAATAATTGCAACCGATAAAAATGACGACTAAAAAAAACATAACAGCAAAACAACGCGAGGAATTACTTACAACATTAAAAGGTCGATTTGAAAAAAACAAGGCGCGACATAAAGATATTACATGGGATAAAGTAGTTATAAAATTAGAGGGGAATCGAGAAAAAATATGGTCGCTTTATGAAATGGAACGTACAGGCGGCGAGCCAAATGTTGTAGCATATAACAAAAAAAACGACGAGTATTACTTTTATGATTGTTCGGCTGAAAGTCCAAAAGGCAGAAGAAGTATTTGTTATGACCGTGAAGGATTGGACTCAAGGAAAGAATATAAGCCGGAGAATAATGCTGTGGACATGGCCGCAGAAATGGGTATAGAACTTTTAACAGAAAAGCAATACCGGGAACTGCAAAAAATTGGAGAATTTGATTCAAAAACATCAAGCTGGATTAAAACACCCTCAGAGATAAGAAAACTTGGAGGTGCATTATTCGCCGATTTTCGTTATGGAGCAGTATTCGTATATCATAATGGAGCGCAATCTTATTATGCAGCTAGGGCTTTCCGGGGATTGCTTCGGGTTTAAAATTTATCAGGCAGTGAAAATATCCGGTTTTACTAGTTAGTTTTTTCTAATTATAACCCAAAGCATCTCTCACCTGTTTCAATTTATAGTTAGCCATTTTCGCTGCTTTTGCTTCGCCAATAGCCAATTCTTTTTCAAGCAAAGTTGTATCATTCATTAAACGGTCAAATTCCTTACGAGGTTCTTTGTATTTATCTAATATCAATTCAAGTAATGCTGTTTTGGCGTGGCCATAACCAAAGCCACCTTTCAAATAATTTTGCCGCATGGCTTCGGTTTGTTCAGTGGAGGCTAACAACTCAAATAATTTAAACGTATTGTCGGTTGCAGAATCTTTTGGCTCATCTAAACCTTTACTGTCACTAACAATACCCATCACTACTTTCTTTAACTCTTTTTCAGGAAGAAAAATATTGATGAAGTTGTTGTAAGACTTACTCATTTTTTGTCCATCGGTTCCCGGCACCAGCATTACCTTATTATCCGTTAAGCCTTCCGGCACAACAAACACTTCCTTACCCACTTTACTGTTAAAAGCTTTGGCAATGTCGGCTGTAATTTCAAGGTGCTGCATCTGATCTTTTCCAACAGGAACCTGGTTGGCGTCGTACAATAAAATATCCGCCGCCATTAATACAGGGTAAATAAAAAGTCCCGCATTTACATCACTCAATCTTCCGCTCTTATCTTTAAACGAGTGCGCGTTGGCAAGCATGGGGTATGGCGTAAAACAATTTAAATACCAAGTAAGCTCTGTTACTTGTGGCACACGGCTTTGGCGGTAAAAAACAGTACGGGTAGTATCAATGCCAAAAGCCAGCCAGGTGGCGGCTACGGCGGTAGTGCTTTGTTTAATAAAAGCAGCGTCTTTAACCGAAGTGAGTGTGTGAAGATCAGCGATAAATAATAAACTCTCTGTGTCAGGCTTTTTACTTAATTCTATAGCGGGTAAAATAGCACCCAAAACATTACCAAGGTGCGGCACGTTAGTACTTTGGATTCCGGTTAAAATACGTTTCATAATTAAGGGTGAAAATACAAAATAAACAGGTTAAATGTTTATGGTAGCGGAGTCGATGTTAAATTTTTGAACAGGAAAGTTGTTTAACAGTTTTATATATTCAAACTCATCAGATTCTTTAGCTTCTATTATTTTACCAATTAAACGTTTTTCGGAGAAAGAAAGCGTTTTATGATCTATGCAAAGTCCAAAAAACAAAACTAATTTACTTAACCCAATCTTACTTTCACTACCGGTGATTATACCTTCTTGTTTTAATTGTTTGATGGAATGCTTTAAAGCTTTATTACGGTTTCCCTTAAATTGTATGGTAATAATACGGGTTAGATATTTGCTTATGGCCGTAGGGTCAGGAGGAACAACTGGCGTGGAATCGAAATGAACAAACATATTGGCACCTGTAAATTGTTTTAACACCGCGGGTGGACTTCGATAACCTTTTGTGTTGGTAATTTTTAAATGCTCTTTCAAAGCCAACTCATACAGGTTTTTATTGCAGGGCTTAAAGCCAAAACGGTAATAGAACCAAAACGCGCCGGATTGAATGCCTTCAGGATTATTTTTTCCGAACTGATAAGGCTCTACCTCAAAATACGCCGCACCAAAAGCCATACGGTAACACCTCAGCAATTGCGCGAATACAAAAGCCGATTCGCCGCCCCGGAAAGATTCAAAGATATTAATACCAATAAGTGAACGTTTGCCAAATAACCAAGCGCCACCATAAGCCATTGGGTATCCGTTTTTAAACATCATGAAACCAATGTAGGATTCAAGAGGCAATCTTCTTTCAGAATCAATACTAAAGAGTGCAATAGACAAACCCCTCTCTAATGTATAATATTTTAAATTTTGTTCTTCGCAATAGGTGATGGGATCTGTTTCGCGATTTAATAAACATAAAGCTACGCGTGCGGCTGTAATAATGTTGTTTTTTTGTACGGCCGAAAGCTTTGTTTCTGCGGGTAATTTTCTGTTAATGAGCTCAACCTCATCAAATTTTTTAAGCAGGCTTGGAGAATGATAATAGCGCTGATCAATTTTTAAATAGCCAAAACTTTTTGAGAAGGTGTGATTAAGTGTTTTTATTTGAACATATATTTTCAAAGATTCAAACAAGTGATCTTTTATTAGAACGTCCGCATTGAAAAATTCAAAAGTGTTAATTAGCCAGTTAAGGATTTTAGCCTTGTCATTAAAGCCACTTGCTTTTTTAAGCCAATTTAATGGGCTTAGTTTCTCATCATTTAAGATTTCAAATTCCGCTTCCGGCAAAATAAATTTTAAAACTTCTTTTGGATGTGCAGCCTTGTCGTGGAAAGAATGAATAGAGATCGCGTGAGGAAACTTTTTCAACAAGCATTTTATTAACGTTAAACTATATGCTCCAACAGTAGCGGTAGCAGTAACTCCGCTTCCCGATAACACTTCTTTTAACTGTGGTTTTGTTGAAACGAAGGATTCTATTCTCTCAATTTCTTTTTGAGCTAATAAAAACACACTTTCATTTTCCGCATAACTTATCAGAAATAAGAGGGCGTTATGATACTGTTTTATAAGCTTAGGATTACGGGGTTCAAGAAGCGCACATTGATTCAGAGCGTTTAATTTCTGTACAGTACCTTCTTCAGAAAAATCTGGTAAAAGTTTTTGCAGTGCGTTAAAAGAATCTTGTTGCTTACTCATAGATAATTAAAGATAAAACTAAAAGATTATACCCGCAAGATTCTTAAACGTTTTATACGCAAGCGTTCGCACATCTTTCACCATCCATGGCAGCGCTCATAATTCCACCCGCATAACCCGCACCTTCTCCGCAAGGGAATAGATTTGCTAATTTCGGATGATTCAATTTTTCTTTATCGCGTGGTATGCGAACCGGAGTAGATGTTCGGGATTCAACCCCAACAATAACAGCTTCATTGGTAAGATAACCTCTCATTTTTCCACCGAAAGCCTTAAAGCCATCTTTTAATACGGAACCCACAAGTTTACCAAGCACTTCTTGCATATTCACGCTTTTAAGTCCGGGTTGGTAACTGCAATCGGGAAGCGAAGTACTCAGCTTTCCATTCACAAAATCTTCCAGTCGTTGCGCGGGAGCAGTTTGGGTTTTTCCGCCAAAAGCCCACGCAGTTTTTTCCATTTGTTTTTGAAATTCAAGTCCGGCAAGTGGCCCAACGCTTTTATAAGATTCGAAATCCTTCAACTCTAAACCCACTACAATTCCGCTGTTAGCATAAGGGTTATTGCGCTTACTAGGGCTCCAACCGTTAGTAACAACTTCTTGTTGAGATGTAGCACACGGCGCAATAATGCCACCGGGACACATGCAAAAAGAATAAACACCGTAACCATTTATCTGTTGCACCAAACTGTAGCTGGAGGGTGGCAGAAATTCACGCTTTTCAATTACCTCGTTCATTGAGCCGCAATGGTATTGAATCTTATCAATTAATTCCTGAGGATGTTCGACCCTTACGCCTATTGCAAAAGGCTTGGCCTCCATTAAAATTTGTTTGGAATTGAGTAGCTCATAAATATCGCGAGCCGAATGTCCTGTAGCTAATATTAATTTCTCAATGGTAATTTCTTTCTCTTCGGTTTCGTTTTTTATTTTAATGAAATTGATTTTGTCATGTTGAATGTTAAGATCGATAAGTTTGGAATTGAAGTAAATTTCACCGCCGTGAGCTAAAATTGTTTCGCGGATATTTTCAATCAGCTGAGGTAATTTATTCGTACCAATGTGCGGATGGGCATCCACTAAAATTTGGCGGGTAGCGCCATGAAATACCAGCACTTTCAAAATTTTATCAACGTCACCTCTTTTATTGGAACGCGTATAAAGTTTGCCATCGCTGTAAGTTCCGGCTCCGCCTTCGCCAAAACAATAATTACTTTCAGGATTAACAGTGTGCTCTTTATTGATTGCTGCCAAATCTCTCCTTCTTGCTTTCACATCTTTCCCTCGTTCAAAAATAATGGGTTTTATTCCTAGCTCCAGACATCTTAAAGCGGCAAACAATCCTCCGGGGCCGGCACCTATAATGTGGCAGATTTTTTTTGCCTGTGAAACATTGTTATAGAAAAACTTAATTTCCTCTTCATCAATTAATTCATTAAGCGCAACTAATAAAGTAATATTTATTTTAATGCTTCTATTTCGGGCATCTATGCTGCGTTTAAGAACTTTTACAGAAAAAGAATCTGAGTCTTTCAAATTCAATTGAACTTTAGCCTCCTCTTTTAAAAGTTGTTCGTTAAGGGCTGTTTGGGGAGTAACCTGTAATTGAATTTTTGTTTGCATAATAGGAAGATGTTTATTCTTCAATAATGACGAAGATAACACATAGCTTTTGATTTAGCGAATGTCAGGAAAAATATTTGAGGAGTTTCCCCAACAGGGCAATGTGTTTATTTCCTCGCCTACTCATAGTCATCGTGGGGTTTAGGATTTTACCCTTCGAAGGTTAAACAAAAAACAACCATTCGTGACCGTATTTTATCAATACTGTTGCTGAAAATATTATTACCCGGGTTTAAAAGATTACGCGTGCCAACTTGTAATTTTATTTCGAAGCCGAGTTTAAAATATTGAAGATAAAAATCTGTTCCTGCTCCCACGCTGTAATAAAAATCATCCCGTTTAACTCTTATATTATTTTCCAATTGGTTGGGGCCGCCGGTTACTACGCCAGCCGCCTTTTTACGCGAAGCAAGATCGAGTGCATATCCGTAACCGCCAATAATGTAAGCGCTGAAATTTCCGAGACGTTTAGATTGAATTTTTGTTTCAAAGGGAAAGATCAAGAAGGTCGATTCTACCGTTTTTTGAAAAACTTTAAAGGTATCGCGCGTTTTGTTTGCAAGCGTATACTCTATTTTTCGTGAGGCAAAACTGATGCTTGGGGTAAACCGCAAACGAACGTAATCGTGCAACCGAGCATCTGTAACTAAACCAATGGCAAAGCCGGGGGCGGGCTGGGTATAAATAGTACTCACTCTTAATCGCGTGGTGTCTTTTCCTTTAAGCAAAGTATCGGGAAAAAGAGAGTTAGGTTTTGTATTGAGTCTGTAATCAGTTGTATTTCCGGCAATAGTAAACCCAAAGTGAATTTTTGTTTTATAGAACTTTGGAAGATTAATACCGTAGCCATCATTTTCCTGAGAAAAATAAGAAAGTGAAAACAAAAGTATAATGAATATGAAGAGAAATTTTTTCAGATAAAATATAACGGGTAAACGAATTTTATATTGTGTAAAGTTATTGATTTTTAACGGGTATCGCTTTCTTAAAAACCAATAAAAAACCATAAATTTACTGCTTTATGGAAATCCAGGTTATGAAATCTAAAATTCACTGTGTAACAGTTACGCAGGCAGAATTAGATTATATTGGCAGTATAACCATTGATGAAGATCTGATGGACGCTGTTAATCTTATTGAAAACGAAATGGTACATGTGCTTAACAAAAATAATGGTGAGCGCTTGATAACCTATGTAATAAAAGGAGAGCGGGGCAGTGGCGTTATTTGCATGAACGGGCCTGCCGCTTTAAAAGTGAAACCCGGCGATATTGTTATCATTATTTCATACGCCAACATGGCATTTGAAAAAGCAAAAAGCTTTAAGCCTTGGGTAATTTTTCCTGATTCTTTAGCCAACAAACTTAAACATTAATTTAAGTAATGTGAATTCTAAAAACAACAAATCCCTTATACAATTTATAGTATTGCTGGGCATTGGCGTGTTACTTATATGGCTTTCATTAAGGCAAATAACACCAAAACAAAAAGATGAAATAATTTTTGCATTTAAAACCGCGGATTATTTTTGGGTTTTTATTTCTATCTGCATCGCTTTTTTAAGTCATTTTTTCAGAGCCTACCGATGGAATTATTTATTAGCTCCCCTGGGGCACCAAACTAAACTACTCAACGCCAATTGTTATGTTCTGGTAGGTTATCTTGCTAATTACGGCATTCCGCGCATGGGTGAAATTTCACGCTGTACGCTTGCTTCAAAATACGATAAGGTTCCGTTTGAAATTGCACTGGGAACAGTGATCACGGAGAGGATAGTGGATTTTATTCTCTTTCTTTTTATTTTTGCCCTTACGCTTATTGTACAATTTACTGAGCTTATAGGCCTTGCCACAAAATGGATTTTTAATCCTTTATCAGCCAAACTTTCCGGAATATCAGAAAGCCCTGTAAAGCTGATTGTTGTGCTGTTAATTACCGTTATTGTTATTGTGGGATTTTTATTATTACGAAAAAAGTTTTCGGGAATACTTAAAGGCAAATTTGGTAGCATTATTAAAGGCTTGGGAGAAGGCATCGGCTCTATCCGAAAAATGGAAAAGCCATTTGTTTTTGTTGGACTGAGTGTTTTAATCTGGCTTAGTTATTTTTATTCGCTTTACGCCTGTTTCTTCGCGCTGCCGGGCACTTCTCTTCTCGGCCATCGCGAATGTTTAACCTTATTGCTTTTCGGAACTTTTGGTGTTATTTTTTCACCCGGAGGCCTGGGAGCTTATCCCTATATTATCAGCACTATTTTAATGGCTACTTACGGTTTGGATAAAGTGCAAGCCATTGCTTTTCCGTGGCTTGGATGGACAAGTCAATTTATACTCGTTGTGGTTCTTGGAACCTTAAGTTTAATTATTCTACCAATCTATAACCGAAATAAAAATGTCGTTTCATGATCAGTTAAAAACTAAAATTGTTTTAAAGGAAGATGCTTTTAGAACCATTAACGGCTTACGTTTAAAAGGGAAAAAGATTATTTTCACCAACGGTTGTTTTGATATACTTCATCCGGGACACGTTGATTATTTAACGCAAGCGCGCGACCTTGGAGGATATTTGATACTGGCCCTTAACACGGATGCCTCGGTAAAAAAATTGAGTAAAGCCCCTAACAGGCCTGTTAATAATGAGCAAGCCAGAGCGGCGGTGCTTTGCGCTTTAAGCTGCGTGGATGCCGTAATATTCTTTGAAGAAGAAACGCCTTATGAGCTGATAAAGTTTTTGCAACCGGATGTACTTGTAAAAGGAAACGATTACAAAGTAGAAGAAGTGGTTGGTTATGATGTGGTAAAAGCGAAAGGCGGAGAGGTAATTACTATTCCTTTACTGGAAGGGTTTTCTACTACAAAATTGATTGAGAGCCTGAAAATATAACATCTTGTATTTAAATTGATTTTAATTAAAAAAGAATTATTCGAAAGGTCTTGCACTATTCATAAACATCTTTACGGTGACCCACTTTTTTAACATCTATCATTTGAATAACATCTTCTATGGAGTAAATTACTCTATAATCCCCTATCCTAATTCGCCATAAATCAGTTCCCGAACTTTTAATTTTTTGCAACCATGCGGACGTGGAACTTGAGCTAATTGCAATATTTCTTTTGTTACAACAATAACTATCTTTTTTGGTAAAACCTCTAGCTCCTTAGCTGCGGTTTTTCTTTATAGTTATTTTGTACATATTATATTTTACCTTTTTTCTTTAACTGACTAAGCACTTTTTCAAAAGGAATACTTTCTTCTTCCTCGCGCGCTTCTGCTATTATAACATCTAACATGTCATCTAAGATTTCGCCGTGCTTTTTAAACAGGTTATAATCTATAATAACGGCTTTCTTTTTATTGTGGTCGTCGGTTATATAGCTAATTCCTTTCATTGCGTTTGTTTTTAAGTGAATACAAATTTACATTCTTATCTCCTAATTGCCTAAAAAAACCGTTAACGATGACCTCAAGGGGAAGGCGTTTATTTAGTTTTGGTGTCTTATTTAAACACCTATTCATTTTAGAAAAGGGGTATGATTAAATTTTATAATTACACCCTTATTCCAATCACCGCTACGTCATCGATCTGTTCTAAGTCACCTTTCCAATCTAAAAAACTTTTATCGAGGGCATCTAACTGTTTTCGCATTGGTATGTGATGCACTTCTATGAGTAATTTTTCAAGCTGTTTGTGTTTTAATTTTTTTCCTTTTGGTCCGCCGAATTGATCAGGGAAACCATCGGTACTCATATAAAGACAATCGCCGGGTTGAAGCTGAATGGTTTGACTGTTGAAAGGCTTTGTATCTGTTAAATATTTACCGATGGGCATTTTATCGGCCTTTAGCTCTGATAAGATATTGTTTCGAACTAACATTAACGGGTTGTTGGCACCGGCATACTCCAGGGTATTGTTTAATTTATTCCAGACGCAAAGCGCAATATCCATCCCGTCCTTCTGCTGGTCGTTACCCTTTTGATCGAGTGCGTTTATTATTTTTTCGCGGAGTTTATTAAGAATAATTGGTGCGCTGAATATTTTATTCTCAATAACAATTTCATTTAAAAAACTATTTCCCAGCATGCTCATAAAGCCTCCCGGAACTCCATGACCGGTGCAATCGGCAAGTGCAAACACCGATCGGTTATTGGGCGTGTTATAAGCCCAGTAAAAATCGCCGCTTACAATGTCTTTTGGTTTGAATAACACAAAATGTTCAGGGCTCACTTTTGTCCACACATCATCGTTTGTGAGAACGGCGCTTTGAATGCGTTTTGCATAGTTGATACTGTCAATTATTTCTTTTTGTTTTTCTTCTACTAAATATTTTTGCTCTTCCACTTCTTTTTTCTGAATTGAAAGCGCAACATTTTGCGAGTTAATGGTTTTGTTGGCTTTTTTAAATTTCCGGAAATTGAAGTAGGCAAGCGTTCCTAAGATTAAGGTAACTATTAGTGCCAAGGAACCAAACCAAATTACTTTTTCTTTTTGTTTATTCTTTTCTTCCTCAAGTAAAATGTGGGTGTGGGCAGTTTCTATCTGCAAGTCTTTTTTTTCCGTTTCATGCTTTATTTCCATTTCTTTTGAATGTTGGGCCATTTCTGTTTCATTCAACCTGTCTTTATATCTAATAAGGCTATCCAGAAAAAAGGAATGCTGCTTATAATTACCCATTAGGCCATACACCTTAGCCGAGCCTTTAATGTTTTGGAGTACATTGGAGGAATTGTTGTTTTTTATTTCCAGTTCGTTACTAAGATTAAAATAATTAATAGCCTCGTTGTATAATTTTAAGTCTGTAGCAACAGAGCCATACGTGGTATAAGCTTTAGCAAGCAACGCATCCGATTCTATCGCTTTGCTTAAAGAAATAGCTTGCTGAATGTTATCAAGTGCTAATTTATTTTTTTTAAGCTTATTATAAACTTCTGCCTGATTTAAAAGCGCGTTAATTAAGGAATACCTGTCGTTTGTTTTTTTACTGTATTCGATTGCCTTTATGCAATAAAAAAGAGCAGAATCCAATTGTTCTAAATTAGTGTAAACAGAAGCTGTAAAGCCGTAAATCCAGTTTTGTAAAGCGGGCGGCAGATTGGTGTTACTTTTATTTATTTTATTCAAATAATAAAGAGACATTCTGAATTGATTCATGTTATAATTAATAGAGGCTAAGCCGCAATAATTATTAGCCATGCTGTTTAAATTACCCATATCTTCATTTAATCTTGCAGCTTTGGTGGTGTAGTAAATTGCGCTGTCGTATTTACTGATGTTTGAGAAACAGATCCCAATATTACCATAAACGTCAGAAAGCATCTTATTATCACCCGATTTTTCTATTAAACTGATAATTTTTCGATTTTCTTCCAAGCCTTTTTTCATGTCCCCTTTTTCCACAAAAACACCTGCAATATCAATGCGACAAGCAATTATGCCGTTTGAAAGATGCGCTTTAGTATAAAATTCGGCACTTTTTTCATAATTTTTTATGGAGAGATCATAGTCTCTGCTATAATAATATTTATTACCAAGAGTTCGGTAATACTTGGCAAAACCTTTGGGTTGGTTTAGTTTTTTGATCACCACAAACAATAAACCTCGATATTTCTCCGCCAGCTCGGGTTTACCAATATGCTCAAAATTAGTAGCTAAGGAAAAAAGAATTTCCCCTCTTAAAGTATCCGGAATATTGGTTTTTAAAAGGGCGACTAAACTATCGGTTTTATCAGCCAAAGAAATAAAAAACATGAAGAAAAATAACAGGCAGAATAATTTTTTCATTAAATGGTAAATGCTAATTTTTTAAGTTTTGAATAATTCTTTGAATATACTTTTCGGTGGGCAATAAGCTTTGCTGAATTCTTTTGGCATAATGAATACTATCCAAAACTTCCTTTTGTTTTTCTTCCACTAAATGCTTTTGCTCTTCCACTTCTTTTTTCTGAAGCGAAAGCGCAACATTTTGCGAGTTAATGGTTTTGTTGGCTTTTTTAAATTTCCGGAAATTGAAGTAGGCCAGCGTGCCTAAGATCAAGGTAACTAATAGGGCCAAAGAACCAAACCATATTACTTTTTCTTTTTGTTTGTTTTTTTCTTCTTGGAGTAAGAGATGTGTATTTGCGGTTTCTATCTGCAAGTCTTTTTTTTCAGTTTCGTACTTAGTTTCCATTTCAATAACCCTATCGGTTGATTTAATTTTAAATAACGAATCTTTACTGTATATGTAGTTTTTCATTGATTTAAAAGCATCCTCAAACTTATTTGTTCGCTCAAATACAATGGATAAGTTGTAATACAAATCGGTTAGCGCGTAATAATCTGTATTTCTTTTAGCAATTAAAATGCCTTTTTCAAAACACTCTTTTGCCATGCTGTAATTTTTTGAATCCAAATAAGCATCTCCCAAATTATTATATGTTGTAGCTAACTCACGGTCGTTATTTAAACGTAACTCTAATTTTATTTTTTTTTCATTAAATTCAATGGCTTTAGCGTACTCTTTTAAATTATAATAGGCAACCGCCAAGCCGCCGTAACTACTTGAAATACCAGAAGAGTCGCCCAACTCATTTCTGATATTTAGTGCTAAATGATGATACTCAAGCGCTTTGGAGATGTCTTTTAGATCCATATAAATGGCGGCAATGTTATTAAAAATTGCGGACAGTCCTTTTTTGTAATCGGCTTGTTTATATAATTTGGCAGCTTCCTGATAATATTTAAGAGCTAAATGCACGCGTCCCAAATCAAAATGAACTATTCCTATATTTTGGCCGACAGAGGCTATTCCTTTGATATAATTTATTTTTTGAAATAATCGTAAGGCGTTGATATAATGCACCATTGCTTCATCATATTTTGACTTTAAATGATTTTGCACGCCAATTGCGTTTTCGGCATTTGCCTGCTCTTTAATGTTATTTGATTTAATAGCTGATCTCAAAGCTTGGTTAGCATACATTAACGCAGTATCATATTCAGAAAACCTGTATGTTATAGATAATTTATTTAAAATGTATGCAGAGTCTTTAGCTGAACAATTTCGAAGGGCAATTAATAAAGAATCCTTTTGTGATGATAAGTTAAAGGCGTATAAACAACAGCCTAAAATTAATATATAGTAAATACTGTTTTTCATCCAAATATTAAGCTAAACACTTCTTCTATTTTACCGGCCGGAACAATTTCTATTTTAAAGTTTTTGATATTAATGCCCTTTAAATTATAAGAGCTGACGATGATTTTTTCAAAGCCAAGTTTTTCGGCTTCACTGATGCGTTGTTCAATTTTACTTACGGGGCGTATTTCTCCGGTTAAACCTATTTCGGCTGAGAAGCAAATGTTTTGCGGAATAGGAAGATCTTCGTTACTGCTTAATACCGCGCAAACCAAGGCTAAATCAATACCCGGATCTTCTACCCTAATTCCGCCGGCAATGTTGATGAACACATCTTTAATTCCTAATTTAAAGCCACAACGTTTTTCGAGCACGGCTAAGAGCATGGATAATCTCCTGAGATCGAAACCGGTGCTGCTGCGTTGCGGCGTGCCGTAAGCTGCGGTGCTTACCAAGGCCTGAGTTTCAATAAGCATGGGCCGGTTGCCTTCTAAAGTTGAAGCGATTGCTACACCGCTGGTTGGGGCATCTCTGTTGGTGATTAAAATTTCGGAAGGGTTGGTAACCTCGCGCAAACCCTGGCCCTGCATTTCGTAAATGCCCATTTCGTTGGTGCTGCCAAAACGGTTTTTAGTGGCTCTTAACAATCGGTAAATATGATTTCTGTCGCCTTCAAATTGCAAAACGGTATCCACCATGTGTTCGAGTACTTTTGGCCCGGCCAATGAACCTTCTTTGGTAATGTGGCCAATCATAAAAACAGGCGTGTTAGATTCTTTAGCAAAACGCAAGAGTTCGGCAGCGCATTCACGCACCTGGCTAACGCTTCCCGGGCTGCTATCAATGTAAGCGGTGTGCAGTGTTTGAATGGAATCAATGATTAACAACTGCGGTTGAATTTCGTTGATCTGCTGAAAAATATTTTGCGTATTTGTTTCCTGAAGAATAAATAAACTTCCGGTAGTTATACCAATTCTATCGGCGCGCATTTTTATTTGCTGTTCGCTTTCTTCGCCGCTTACGTATAAGATTTTTAAATTTTTTAAGCGCAGGGCTAATTGAAGCATCAAGGTTGATTTACCAATGCCGGGCTCTCCGCCAAACAGAACAAGGCTGCCGGGAACAATACCCCCGCCTAAAACGCGCGTTAATTCTTTTCCGGGAACGGCAATGCGCGGGTAATTGGCGGTGCCAACTTCGTGCAAAAGAATAGATTTATTGGAAATTCCTTTTTTATTTACATTAAATATTTGCAGGCGATCGTTCTTGGTTTCTTTGTGAACTATTTCTTCCACGTAAGTATTCCACTCATTACAGCTGGGGCATTTACCAACCCACTTGCCGGATTGTGCGCCGCAGTTTTGACAAAAAAAAGTGGTTTTGGTTTTTGACATTGTAATACGAAGTTATAATTAAGCTACGGATTACACAGAGGAATATTATTAACAGAGGTTTTCTAAGCCACGAATTGCACAAATAACACGAATACTGCTGTTACAGGCGGTGTACAGGTTCGTTTTTGTGAAATTCGTGTAATTAGTGGCCTTATAACAAATTAAGCTTAGTCATTAATTCTTCTCGATAAGAGCCTCCAACGGGAATTACTTTTTTATCGTTTTCTAAGGTAACGTTTTGAGAGTCGATGCTTTGTATTTTATCGAGCCGGGCAATAAAGGAGCGGTGTATGCGGGCAAACTCTCCATTGCCTAATTTTTTATCAATATCCTTCATGGTGCTGTGCACGGTGTAGCGGGCGTATTGGGTGTTAATAATTACGTAATCTTTTAAAGCTTCTACGTAATAAATGTCTTTTAGCTGCACTTTAACCAAGCGGCTGTTGGCTTTTACAAACAAAATATCTTTGTTGCTTTCGTCTTTATTTTCAACCAGGGAGTATAAAAAATCGCGTTCTTTTTGCAGAGCAGTATCTTTTTGATGTTTGTAAACGGCCATTTCGATGGTGGAATGCAAATCAATTTCTTTAAAGGGTTTTAAGATGTATCCGTAAGGCTCGGTAACTTTTGCTTTGGCAAGTGTTCCTTCATCGGCATAGGCGGTTAAGAAAATAACAGGAATGTTGAGTTTTTCTTTTATTTTTTCGCTTACTTCAATGCCGGTCATATCGCCTTTTATCATAATATCCATAAGGATAAGATGGGGTTTTAGCTGGGTTATTTTTTCTAAGGCATCTTTGCCGTTATTGGCTATGCCCAGCACGTTATAACCGAGCTTGGTAAGGCTGTTTTGAATGTCTTTAGCAACAATGCTTTCGTCTTCAACAATAAAAATATTAAGTTTTTCCATATTTTACATTTTAAAAGTTATTAGAACAGAGCTTCCAACATTCTTTTGAGATATGAACTCTACCGTGCCATTTACCTGCTCAATGAGCGTGTTTACGAGTTGTAATCCTAAAGAATTTGTGTTTTTGAAATCGATGCCGGAATTAAACCCAATTCCATCATCTTTCACCTCTAAATATACTATGTTATTTTTAGATTTCAAATTAACGGTAATAAATCCTTTATTGTTTTGGGGGAAAGCGTGTTTTATGGCATTTGTAATTAATTCGTTTACAATTAATCCGGTAGGAATGGAGTTATCGAGATTAAGGTTAATTTTTTCGAGATTAAGTATGAGTTGAATTTTTTCTTCGGAAACGGAATAAGAGCGGATAATGTTATTGGCGAGTGTGGCAATGTAATCGGAAAAATTTACCGAGGTAAAAGATTTATTCTGGTAAATACTTTCGTGAATGTAGGCCATTGTTTTAATACGGTTTTGGCTTTCTTTTAGCAAGGATAAAGCGTAATCATCAGATACGTAAGAGGATTGCAGATTAAGAATGCTGCTGATTACCTGCATATTATTTTTTACGCGGTGGTGCACTTCCTTTAAAAGCACTTCCTTTTCTTTAAGGGATTGCTCCATGCGCTCTTGGGCTATTTTTTTTTCGGTAACATCGTGTGCAATGCCGCTTACTTCAACAGGAATGTTGTTTTCGGTAATAGGATTAAGAAAAATTTCGAGGTAAAGTTTATTGTTGTTTTTATCAATGGTTTCAATTTCAAAATTTACTGAATGTCCTTCAAAAGCTTTTTTATAATTGTGTTTTAAAATCTCGTTATACTCTCTGTTATTTGATAGCAGGCCGCGGTTTAAAACCAAGCCAATGTATGGCTGGGTATTGTATAAGCTTGATATAAGATCGAAGTAATTTTTATTAAAGGAGGTAAGTTGTTGCTGGCTGTTGATTGTCCAAATATAATGGTGGCTGCTATCAAAAATAGAATTTATTTTAGCGGCCTGGTTAAAAAGTTTTTGCTCGTAAATTTTAGTTTCGGTAATATCATGGGCAATGCATGAAACTTCAATTACCTCTTTAGCGGCATTGTAAATAGGATTGATAAATATTTTTCTAAAGATTTTATTTTCTTCTTCGGCGCGCTCAAACTCCAATTTTTTTCCTAAAAAAGCTTCTTTATATTTAGGATACCAAAAATTAATGTAAGCTTTAGTATCGGTTTTTATGAGTTTATGAATTTGATTGCCGGTTTTAAGTTTAATACCGTATTTACGAAGTAATACCTTGGCAAAATTTTTATTAAACGATTGTATTTCGTTATTTTTATTAACCGTCCATATCAAATGACTTGAGCTTTCAAAAATGGCAGTAAGCTGGCCGGTTTTTTCGATGAGGGATTTTTCTACTTTTTGTTTTTCTCTAATTTGATTTTGCAGTAATTTATTGTTTTGTTCCGATATTTCGGCACGCAGCATTTCGCGCTCGAGCTGGCGTTGCTGTGAAATATTTGAAATAGCGGAAAGGATGGATAATTTATTGTTGTATTTAACGAGGTTAGATTTAATTTCTACCTCAATTTCATTTCCTTTTGAATCAACTAATTTATAATGATTAGGTTCGTTGAGCCTTTTACGTTTATAAACTTCCTGTATTCGTTTAACCGCTTTTTTGCGATCGGCGATGCTAAAAAAATCGACGGCAAATTTACCATTAATATCTTTTTTATCTTTTAATTTAAGAAGTTTTAGTAATTCTTTATTCGAAAAAACAATGGTTCCTTGGTGATGGATGGCATAAGCCACTTGCGAACCATCCAACAATGTTTGGTCATCTATTTTTTGCTGCTGAAGTTCAATTTCTTTTTGTTTATGCTCTGTAATATCGCGCAGCACATTTAAATAAAATGTTATTTTACCTTGGTTATTTTGAATGGGCACAAGGCTGTTCTCGAGCCAAACTTCTTCTTTATCTTTTTTTAAAGTTTTAAAAACATAAGTATAGTTTTTTACAATATTCTTTTTTTGAAGTGTAGAAATCTCTTTATCTATTTTTAAAAATTCTTTTTTATTATCGGCAACACGGCGGTTAAAAAAATTGTTGTCTTTTAATAATTCTTCGGGTTTATAGCCCAGTATTCTTTCAATATTAGGGCTAACGTACAAGTATTTTTCTACCGGATAAAAGGTGTAAAAGCCAATAATATCGTTGGCGTTATTAGTAATAAGTTCAAATTTTTCTTTAGTAACATTTAAAAGCTCTTCTGTTTTTTTACGTGCCGAAATTTCGGTAAAAGTGGCCTGCACTACGTATTTATTATTTAATTTAATTCGGTTTAAATTAATTTCGAGATATATTTCATTACCCGCGTAATCCAAACAAGGGTGCTCCATGGGTACAGGAGTAGCACCTTTTATAATTTTTTTATTGTTTGCTAAAATAGCTTTATGCGATTCTTTTTTTATAAATTTTAAAACAGAAAATTCCTGAATGTTTTTTAATTTACTGAGTGGTATTTTAAAAAGTTGGGCGCCTTTTTTATTAATGAAATAAAATTGTTGGTTGTCAAATAATGCAACAGCAATAGGAAGCTGATCCAGAGTATTTAAATTAATTATAGGTTCGTTTTTAACCGGAGGCATAAGGACTTTAATAGCGCAATTTACTATTTTCTGATGGTTTGAGTTTTATTTTCGTCTATTTTTATATTATAGCTTCTCAGGCTTTCCTCGTAAGTTGGCCTTATTTTATCGCCCATCCATTTAATTTCAATATCATTTTTATAGGTAATGGTAAGATAGTTGGTTCCTAACTCGTCATAAAAATGCCAGTCGCCATCTCTCATGCCGGCAACAAAATTACCGCTGTACATTTTTCTTCCGTTATCGTAATACATGGTGTGCAAACCAGTTTCCTGCCCGCTTGAAAAACGGCCTTCGTATCGTTTTGTTTTTGAAGGCATATAATAACTTTTCCACACGCTATCGCGTTCGCCGTTAAGGTAATTTCCTATTTCTTTATATTCGGGCGTTTCGTAAATCCAGGTTCCTTCCATTACATTATCAACAAAAGTACCTTGTAGAATAATTTTACCCTGCTCGTTATAATCGGTTAATTGGCCTTCTCTTTTTCCGTTTACATAAAGTTCTTCACGCATTAAAGCGCCGTTTTCATAAAACCATTTCCACTGGCCTTGGGCTCTTCCTTTTTTATCGTATTTGCCTTTTTGTTCCAGTTTTCCGGAAGCATAAAAAAATTCCCATTCGCCGGTGCGGTTACCGTCTTTATATAATCCTTTGCCTTTAAATTCGCCCGTGTGATGATATTCAGTCCAGATACCAATTCTATTCCTAACGCTATCTACTTTTCCTTTTGCTACTACTGTTCCATCAAAATATTCAATACAACTATCAGGAACGGGAACATTACGGCATACTAAGCGATTCACATACACGGCAACACGGCTGGTATCGTCACGTAAAAAAATACTGCTGTCACATTGATATTTTTGCTTGTATTTATAATGCGACCCAATAGGAACGCCATCGCTGTAAACGCCTTCGTACTTTAAAGTGCCATCGTCAAACAAATCTCTGTAAACTTCAACATTGGCAATTTCGGGTGCTTTGAGAATACGTTTACCATTGTTGAACTTTTTAGTAGAAGTTAGGCTTCCTTTTTTATCGTATTCCATTACGTAACCATCTAATGAATCATCATTAAATTTCATTTCTTTTTTTAATTCTAGATTATCGTAAAACTCTTTCCAGATGCCTTGCTTTTTATTAGCGGCATCTTTTTGATTTATCTTTTCAAAACTTTGAAGGATACCGCCTTTATATACAGCGATGGAGGTAATCAAGGAATCGTTACTATACTCATACGCTGTGCCATCGGGTTTACCTTTTACATAAGGAACCACGCTTTTTGTTTTTCCGGTTTTATAAAAATTACGCTGTAAACCCTGCTTTATATCCTGTACATAATATTCGCTGGTAACTACTTTTTGAAGTGTATCGTAAATAATACTTACGCCATCTTTTTTACCTTCTTTATAATTGATGGATTTTGTTATTCTTCCTTTTACATCGTAAAATTTCCAGGTACTATCTAATTGAAAATTTTTACGGTTGCCTTCAATTTTTAATTTACCGTTATCGTAATAATTTTTCCAATAGCCATCGGGTTTGCCATCGCGCATGGTTCCTTCACTACTAATTTTACCGTTTTCGTAAAAGAATTTATTGTAGCCGTTTTTATTGGACTGCGCAAATAACGTTACAGAAAATAAAATAAATATATAAATTATAACTATGCTCTTCACTTTCATCTTTTAATTTTTTCTGATGGGCGCTAATGGCTTATAATCCAAATTTAGCACTTAATTCCAACATTTTTATTATGGGAGTTTTTGCTTTGTTTAATAATTGTTCATCCATTAATAACTCGGGTTGTTCGTATTTTAAAGCTATGTAAATTTTTTCGAGTGTGTTTAATTTCATGTAAGGACAATCGTTACAAGCGCAACTGTTATCGGGAGGAGCCGGGATAAATGTTTTATCAGGACTTGATTTTTGCATCTGATGTAAAATTCCCGCTTCGGTTAAAACAATAAATTCTTTATCGGCCGATTTTTTACTGTAATTTAATAAAGCTGTGGTGCTTCCAATAAAATGGGCATGTTCCAGAATAGGAGCTTCGCACTCGGGATGCGCAATAACTTTTGCCTGTGGATGTTGTATTTTAAGCTTAATCAATTTTTGAAGACTGAATATTTCATGAACCATACAACTTCCATTCCAGAGGAGCATGTTTCGTCCGGTTTTTTTATTAATGTAAGCGCCCAAGTTTTTATCGGGAGCAAAAATAATGGGCTGATCTTTTGGTAAACTTTCTACAATTTGAACGGCGTTACTGCTGGTGCAAATAATATCGCTCAACGCTTTAATATCTGCCGTGCAATTAATGTAGGTAATAACAATATGATCGGGGTGCTCGGCTTTAAACGCTGCAAAGGCATCAGCAGGGCAAGAATCGGCTAAACTACAGCCGGCTTTAAGATCGGGAATAAGAACTTTTTTTGAAGGATTTAAAATTTTGGCTGTTTCGGCCATAAAATGAACGCCGGCAAATAAGATTATATTTGCGGTTGATTTTTGCGCTTCCTGAGCTAGGCCTAAACTATCGCCAATATAATCGGCAATATCCTGAATATCAGCATCTTGGTAATAATGCGCCAGAATAACCGTGTTCTTTTCTTTTTTAAGATACTTAATTTCATCGAATAAGTCAAGGCTTTTATCAACCTTCATATCGAGATATCCTTTATCTAATAACATATAATATATTTTCTTTTTTTATATTTTTTAAAAGAGATCTGTATTTGTATATATAAGGTGTTAATACTGTTAGTTACTTAATTAAATACGCTTGGATAATTAGGTTATTAGCATTAGTTAACACGCTATAAACAAATATAAGGGTTTAATGTGTTGATTATCACCTTACCTAATATGTATTAACAATTGTTAGAAGTAATGAGCGGTTAATAAGTCTGTAGCTGGCATAATGTTAGTAAGGCAAAATTGGTGCTGAAAAAATTCCTCAAAAAAAAATAAGTTTTCGGTTAAAGATCAAAATAATTTGTAATGAGAATTTTAATTGAATAAATCCTTAATATTTAATAAGCAATTTATTAACCTCTTAATTTTTAGTTAACATTAAAAATGTTCATTACTATGAAAATGAGGTTATTGATTATCAGGTACTTGGTTTATGAGTGTTAATTAACGTTGATTACTAGTTTTGAACAAACTGAAATAAGCGGTACTTTTAAATAAATATGACAAATAATATAGCTATAGGAAGCGATCATGCGGGTTTTGATTTGAAAAAAGAGATCATTACTTATTTAAAATCAAAAAATGTTCAGGTTTCTGATAAAGGTTGTTTTAGTACCGAAAGAGCCGATTATCCTGATTTTGGACATGCGGTTGCAGAAGCTGTCATAAAAAAAGAAGTTCAAGCAGGAATATTAATGTGCGGAAGCGGCAATGGTATTAACATGGCGGCCAATAAACATAAAGGAATCAGGGCTGCTTTGTGCTGGAATTCTGAAATTACCTCGTTGGCTCGTCAGCATAACGATGCAAATATTTTGGTTTTGCCGGCGCGTTATATTTCTAAAGACGAAGCGTTTAAATGCGTAGATGTTTTTTTAAATGAGCAATTTGAAGGTGGGCGACATCAGCAAAGGGTTGAGAAAATAGATGTTTAATGATTGAATTCCTCGAACTAGGTAGATATAGGGTCTGATTCGGGGTTTGTTTTGTTATTGAGCCACGAATTCCACGAATTAACAATATCGATTTATTATTAATAGGTGTAATTAGTGAAATTTGTGGCGAATATTACACTAATACCTCGCTGTTATTCAGTAAATTAAATATTGGAACGACTTTTGTATCCACATTAAAAAGATAATAATATGAAAAATTTAATAGTTGCGTTATACTTGATTATAAGCGCGGGAATTAATGCCCAAAAAGGTTTTCAGTTTCCGCCCATGAACGGCAATACGTTGGATGGAAAACCGGCTTCGATACCTTTTAAAAATAACAAACAAACTATTGTAGCCATTGCTTATCATAAGGGCGCGGAAGATGATCTTAAAAAGTGGCTGAACCCTTTGTACACCACTTTTATTAAAAAAGAAAAAGGTGCCGGCGGAAACATGGATATGGCCGAACTGTACGATGTAAATTTTGTTTTTGTGCCTTTGATTAGCGGATTTAAAAAAGTGGCCAATGAATTTAAATCGGGTACCGAAAAAGAATTTTGGCCTTATATAATGGATACCGAAAAATCGGATATTAATAATATTCAAAATCAATTAAAAGTAAATAATAACAAGGTGCCTTATTTTTATGTATTAGATAAAGACGGTAAGATTATAGAAACGGTTACCGGTGCTTACACCGATGAAAAGTTAGAAAAGCTGGAAGACGCGGTGGAATAAAAACTTAAATGTTGTTTTCTTTTCCATGAATAAATACCTTACGTTTAAGGTTACATCTTAAATTTACGCAAGGTTATTTTATTATCATTTAAATTAATTTACATAAAATTATTTAAAAAGTAAATAAATTTAGTAATTTTAACATAGTTGCATGGGCGTACATAAGCTAATAAGCGTTTGTTAATCTACATCAAACTAATAATATGTACCGGATTTTTGTATTTATTTTTTTTATATCCGTTTTTGGCTTAACACTACATTCAAAAAATGTAATATGCGCCAATAGCGTGTTTAAAATTTACTCAGCGGGAGATTCTATTTCAGTTAAACTATTTAACGATAGTGCCTGGACGTATATTTTCTCTGATAAAAAAAAAGCTTTATTTTTTATAGATAAAGCCTATCATCTTTCTAAAAAATCAAAAAACCCACATTCCTTAAGCGATTGTTATAACACTTTAGGAGTTTATCACTATATAAACGGTAATTATGATACTTCCATTTATTACCATAACCAAGCTTTAGCAATAAGAAAAACATTAAAAGATAAGCCCGGTTTAATGAAATCTTACAACAATATTGCCAGCGCTCAAAAAGCCATGGGAATGTATACCGAGGAAATTCAAAACTATTTTAAAGCGCTGAATATTTCAGAGGAGCTGAAGGATAGCTTAACCGAGGCGGCTATTTTAACGAATATAGCCGGTGTTTTTGAGATTCAAAAGCAAAATAAAAAAGCGCATGAATACACGATTAAAGCCTTACAAATAAGAAAAAACATTCGCGATGTTAAAGGGCAAATATCTTCTTACATTCAATTAGGTTTATTAAAATACAATGAAAAAGATTTCACCTCTGCGCGGGAGTATTTTTTAACGTCACAAAAAATAGCACAAAACTTTGATGACAACTTTATAAAAGCTAAAATTCACGCCAACTTAGGCGCGGTTTTAAAAGAGATGGCACTTTACGATGAAGCTATTAAAGAAATAAACCTCTCCATTCCACTCAACCAAAAAATGGGCAACACCAACAGTAACCTTATAAATTTAATAAATTTGGCTGCTATATACGAAATAACAAACCAGGTTGATAAAGCTTTTTTTCACTACAATGCCGCCCTTAATATTGCCCGCAAAAACAAAGTAAAGATATGGGAAAAACAAGCTTATTTGGGAATTGCCACCACCTCCTACTTAAAAGGTAATTATAAAAAAGCCTATGAAAATTATGTTTTATACTCTACTATTAAAGATAGTCTGCAAACAACGGGGTTTCATGAATTGTTGGCTAAAAACGATGGAATTTATAAATTAAGTAAAAAAGAATCTGAAATTAGTGATTTAAAAAAGCAAGAAGAGCTTTATGCCCTTACTATAAGTAATCAGCAATTAAGTTTACAAAAAAGAAAAACCATGCTTTTAGGTAGTGGAATAATTATTGTATTAATTTTATTTTTCTTTTATTTTAATATCAGAACCAATAAAATACGCGCGGAGTTAAAAAAAGAACTTGTTATACGAGAAACAAGAGAAAACGAACGCCTTAGAATGGCAAAAGATATTCACGATGAATTAGGCTCCGGTTTGTCAAAAATTACTTTTTTATCTGAAGTGAAGTATAACGCAAGTTCTAAAGCCGAAAACAAACTCGAAGCAATTTCTGAAACCTCCCGAGGGCTTGTAGATAATATGCGGGATATGATTTGGGCGTTAAATCCCGAAAACTCAACCCTTGATAATTTAATTGTTAGAATAAGAGAATACTGTGCAGATTATCTGGAAGATTTTCCCGTAGAATTAAACTCCTTTTATCCTGAAAGTATACCAAGTTTGCATATTTTAAAAGACTCGCAAAGACATATTTTTCTTACTGTGAAAGAAGCTCTTAATAATGTTGTTAAACATTCGGGTTCCGATAAAGTTCACATAAACGTTAGCATAGAGCAAGACCTTATTATAAAAATTAGCGACAACGGAAGAGGCTTTAACCCCTCTCAAAACAGCCACGGCAACGGATTAAAGAACATGAAGCACCGAATTGAAAAATCGGGAGGAAGTTTTAGTATTTATGGCCAAGAAGCAAACGGCTGTTCGGTTATTATTACAATTCCTTTAAACGCTATAAGTTGTGAGGGTACCGAAATACTACTTTAATGTTATCCATCAGCAATTTGGATTATTTAATTTTACGCAATGATAAAAGTTGGCATAGTAGAAGATGATCTTCACATTCGAGAGGGTCTGCGCCTTTTAGTAAATGGCACCCCCGGCTTCTCTTGCCTTCATGTTTTTGAATCATCTGAAGAGGCTATCGATCAACTGCCCGGCCTAAACCTTAATGTTGTTTTAATGGATATACATTTGCCCGGCAAATCAGGAATAAACTGCATTATTCAACTAAAACCTCTTTGTAAAGAAACATCTTTTTTAATGTGCACTTCGTATGAAGATACAGAATCGGTATTTACCGCTTTAAAAGCAGGCGCCAGCGGTTATATTATTAAAAACACCCCACCCTCAAAAATTTTAGAAGCCATTACCGATATCTATCAGGGCGGCTCTCCAATGAGCAGCCATATCGCTCGAAAAATTGTACAATCTTTTCAAACAACAGAAAATAATACCATTCTCGAGAGTTTATCTAAAAGAGAAAATGAAATTTTAATCGCTCTTTCAAAAGGCCTGCGTTATAAAGAAATCTCAGATCAGCTCTGTATAAGTACCGAAACCGTTAGAAAGCATATTCGTAATATTTACCAGAAACTACAGGTACAATCGCGTACCGAAGCATTAAACAAAGCGTATCCCAGAAGTTAGTGCTTGATTTACAGCGCCCGCAATCAATTAAACTTTTTTTTATCCCTTGAATTAAATTACTACTAAAGTGGTATTGATTCAGGAATGGCATTGCCGCAATTTTGTGCCAATATAAAAAACAAAAATATGAAACGAATAATTAAAATTACGGCACTACTTATTACCTCTATTGCCTTTACAAGCTGTGCCACGTTATTTACCGGTAAAACAACCGAAGTGGTATTGGTAAACCCACCAAGCGATCTAAAAGTTTCTGAAGCCGGGCAGGAACTTAAATTAGAAAGAGTTATTGCCGACGTTAAAACAAAGGGGGCTAACAGTTATAGCCACGTAACAACTATCACCACCTTCTATGCCTCCGGAGTAATGGTAAATAAAAAAATTAAAAAGCACACATTAACGCTTGAAAGCGCGGGAAAAAAAGTTGATGCTATTTTAAAAAGCAAAGTACACGGCGGACTTCTTTTTTTAGATATTATATTTTTTCCAATTCCGGCTATACCTATTGACGCGGCTACAAAAAAATGGCGCGTCATTAGAAATAAATACGTGGATGTGCCGGCTGTTCTTGCAGGAACTGAGTCAAAAAGCCAACGTCAATTAAAAAAACTAATTAAGAAGCAGGCCGAACAAAAATAAGTAAATAATAATATTGCTAATGAATATTACAAAAAGGTTTATCCAATTCTTAATATTTGGCTCTCTGTATTATCTGCCGCTTAAAGCGCAAATGCAATATACTACCCAAAATTATGTTAACACGCTTTCACCTGTTAAAGTAAGCGTAGCTTTGCTTGCCTTCGAAAATTTTTTACTGCCTATAACCGCCGGAATTATGGTTGAAGGCCATCTTAAAAATAAGTTGTTCTACAATGTTCAATTCAGGCAAGGATATATAAGAAATTTTTTTTTAGATAAAACACGCTTATTAACCACACAAAAAGAAAGTAAAGGAACTTTTTTTGAAGCCGGAATGGATTGGGTATTCACCGAAAAAATAAAGCCCGGAAAAGTTAAAGTAATAACAAGTTATTTTAATGATGGGCATCACTCTACTCAAACTTTTTTTAGAGCCGAATGCGATGTTCGAAAATACTGGGCACTAAGCGGCGGCACCGTACTTTATAACAGAACCAAATATCTTAACAGCGATTCATTAGAGTATATTATTTCCGGCTCGCAAAATCTTAAACCCGATAAGGATAAAAACATGCACTTTAATCAAAACACTTTTGGGCTATACGCGGGAATCGCTCATCGTAAAATAAAAAAGGCCATCGTTTCCTATAACGGATTTAATGCACGGGTGTTTTACGCAACAAGGTTTTATGCCCATGTATTAATTGGCACTACAAAAGCAAACGATGTTATATATAATAATGTTACCTATAAAATAGATAATGTTAAACAGCATCCTTTGGGTTACCGTTTAGGCTGGCAGTGGGATGAAATGGGCGTTGTAACAGGTTTTGAGTTTGGAAAAATGCCCCATGCCTTATTAGCAACTCCTAATCCACAAGGAATTAATCTTCTTAATAATCCCTTTTTAAATTATGCAAAGCTTACCTTTCAATTTAATATTTTTAATGGGGATAAGAAATATTTTAAAGAAAACACAACAACTAATAAATAACATTAACTTTATTTCCTAAATTAATAGAATTATGAAAAAAAATTTATTTTTCCTTTCGCGCATGTTTAGCGCGAGCATTTTTGCCCAACCAATTTTAAAATAACTAAAAATGAAAGAAAAACTACTAAGTGCCATTATGGCATTATCAGCTATTGCCTTTGCGCAGCCAACTTTTAATTACAATTCAAATCATTCTATCGGCAACACAAGTATCCTTTATATTATAGGGGGCGCAACAACTCCGCTACAACAAGCCGGGGCAGCTGTAACATGGGATTTATCCTCTAATACTGTAACCCAATCAGGAATTTTCGATATTGTTGACCCTGCCACAACCCCTAATGGTGCAAATTATCCATCAGCAAATACTTGTTTTAAGCAAACAGTTACAGGTCAAGGAACAACTTATACCTATATGGTCGATTCTACATCTATTTTATATTCCATTGCAACAGGAATCGGTGGAAGTAATCCAACAATTTGGACACAGCGCGACAAACTATTGAGTTATCCGTTCAATTACATGAATTCATTTTCATCCGTAAGGCAATCATCCATGGGTTCACCGGAATCCTTCACCAGAACATACGATGCCTATGGAACATTAATTGTCAACGGCAAAACATATAACAATGTAATTCGCATTGCTAAAAATCCGGGAAATGCAATGTGGTTTACTACTTCTCCTGTTTGGTTTCCAATAATAATACAAATAAATTCAACGACATTTATTTATAACGAACCCACATTCGTTATGGGCATCAACGGGCAATCCAACACGGTCGTAAATATGTTTATTCATCCTAATCCCGCGCAGGATAAAGTAAAAATTTCAACCAACGGAACAATTAATAAAGTGGAGGTTATTAACCTTGCCGGCGAATTGCAAAAAACCGAATTGAATATAAACGAAATCAACATTTCTGAACTTTCACAAGGAATGTATTTTATAAAAATTTATTCCAATAAGGGAACTGCAATTCAAAAAATTATAAAAAATTAATTTCGTACCTTTGCAGGATTAAATCTTGCAATCAAATTACGATATAATTGTTGTGGGCGCTGGCCACGCCGGTTGCGAAGCCGCCGCTGCCGCCGCTAACATGGGATCAAAAGTTTTATTGATTACCATGAACATGAATACCATTGCCCAAATGAGCTGCAATCCGGCCATGGGAGGCATAGCTAAAGGCCAGATAGTCAGGGAGATAGACGCTTTGGGCGGTTACAGCGGAATAATTTCCGATAAATCAGCCATTCAGTTTCGCATGCTTAACCGCAGCAAAGGCCCTGCCATGTGGAGCCCCCGCACACAAAACGATCGTATGTTATTTGCCTCGCTTTGGCGCGAAATGTTGGAACAAACCCCAAATGTTGATTTTTGGCAGGATATGGTGAGTCAGCTTATTATGAGTGGCGATGGAAAACGTGTGGAAGGGGTAATTACCGGAATGGGCGTTCAATTTAAGGCCAAAGCAGTGGTATTAACCAACGGCACTTTTTTAAACGGCATTATTCATATTGGCGAAAAACAATTGGGCGGTGGCCGAACCGGGGAATCTTCTTCAAAAGGAATAACGGAACAATTAGTCCAAATAGGATTTCAAAGTGGCAGGATGAAAACAGGAACTCCGCCGCGTGTTGATGGAAGATCTCTCAATTATGAAAAAATGGAAGTTCAAGAAGGAGACGATTTAATTGATAAATTCTCCTATTTGCCCCATACTTCGCCTTTTGTAAATAAAGAACGTCAGCAAAGGCCTTGCCATGTTACTTATACCAACACAGCCGTTCATGATATTTTAAGGACCGGTTTCGAAAAATCGCCCATGTTTCAGGGCAGAATTCAGGGCTTAGGCCCGCGTTATTGCCCCAGCATTGAAGATAAAATTACCAGGTTCAGCGAGCGCGAAAGGCATCAGTTATTTGTAGAACCCGAAGGCTGGAATACGGTGGAAATTTATGTAAACGGATTTTCGACCTCTTTGCCACAAGATGTTCAAATGAAAGCCATGCGCTTAATTCCAGGGTTTGAAAATGCAAAAATGTTTCGTCCTGGTTACGCTATCGAATACGATTACTTCCCTCCTACTCAATTAAAATTAACCTTGGAAACGCATTTGGTTGATAATTTATATTTCGCAGGGCAAATTAACGGCACCACCGGTTATGAAGAAGCCGCTTGTCAGGGTTTAATGGCCGGGATGAATGCGCATTTAAAAATTCAAGGTAAAGACCCATTTATATTAAATCGTTACGAAGCTTATATTGGCGTTTTAATTGATGATTTGGTTAATAAGGGTACCGATGAACCTTATCGCATGTTTACTTCGCGTGCCGAGTACAGATTGTTATTACGCCAGGATAATGCCGATGTTCGTTTAACCCCGCTTTCGCACAAAGTTGGTTTGGCCACTGAAAGCAGATTAAATCGTGTAAATGCCAAAATTAAGGAATATTCTTCCATCATCAACTTTTTTAAAAACACCAGCGCCGAACCCGATTCAATAAATAATTATTTAAGTACTATTGAATCTGCTCCGGTTAATCAAAAAATACGGTATTATAATATTCTTTCCCGTCCTAATGCTTCTATCGAAGGAATGGCTAATTTTTCTGACGATATAAAAACATTCATTCTTTCAAGCGATAAAGAAACCATTGAGCAAGCCGAAATATTAATGAAATACGAAGGCTATATTGAACGCGAAAAAGAAAATGCCGACAAGCTTAAACGCCTGGAAGACCTTAAATTGGATGTAAATTTCGATTATTCTAACATTGCCAGTTTAGGCTTGGAAGCTAAAGAAAAACTCAAAAAAATTAAGCCTTTATCAATCGGGCAAGCATCTCGCATTTCGGGCATCAACCCCGCCGACATCTCTATTCTATTAATTCACATGGGTAGATAATTTTCCCCTTGTTATCACCTTAATGTTCCACGTGAAACATTTTAAATATTATGACGCTAATTAATAATTGCCCCTGCTGCGGATCGCCACGTTTTGAACCCTTTATCAAATGTAAAGATTATACGGTAAGTGGCGAAATCTTTACCATTGTTAACTGTTTGGGATGCACTTTTAAGTTTACTAACCCTCGTCCCCCAAACGAGGTTTTGGGAAACTATTATAAATCGGAAGATTATATTTCGCATTCTAATACTAAAAAAGGAATTGTTTCCAAGCTGTATCATGCTGTGCGTAATTACACGCTAAAAGGCAAACTGTCTTTAATAAGTAAATATGTTTCACGTGGAACAATTTTAGATTACGGGTGCGGCACGGGGATGTTTTTGAATACTTGTGTGCAAGATGGCTGGAAAAGCTTTGGCGTAGAACCTGACCATGGTGCCCGTAAAATAGCTGCAGAAATGAACCTAAAGGTATGCGATTCTAAAGAAGCTTTAAAGGTTGCATTAGGGGATACCAAACCCGATATTATAACTCTTTGGCATGTTTTGGAACACGTAACTGATCTGGAAGAAACACTCACATTCTTTAAAGAAGTTTTAAATAAAAACGGCGCCTTGATAATTGCCGTACCTAATTACACCGGTTACGACGCGCAACATTATAAAGAATTTTGGGCAGCTTACGATGTGCCCCGGCATTTGTACCATTTCGAAATTAAAACAATAACCATGCTTTTAGAACGCTTTGGATTTACTTTGGCAGAAACACAGCCCATGAAGTTTGATAGCTTTTACGTAAGCATGCTTTCTGAGAAGTATAAGACCGGTTCCATTAACTATCTCAAGGCATTTATAACAGGTTTAAGATCTAACCTAAAAGCCAAAACCAATAAGGATTATTCCAGCGTTATTTACGTGTTTAGGAAGGGTTAATTGAACACACGAAGAAGGGGCGGACAGGTTAATCTTTAAGCGACTTGATAGTGCTTGTCTTTGTGGTCGATCTTATTTTAATAAAATACGCTCCTGCTTTGAGGTTTTTAGGGTAAAACACGTCCTTTTCTTTTACAAGGTTCCAGGTCTCAATTTTTTCTCCCATCACATTATATAAGGATACGGTAGTTTCTTTTTCTTCTAAAACCCATCCCTCAATTGAAAATGATTCATTAAAAGGATTTGGATATATTTTAAACTTTGAATCTTCAAGGGTTGAGTGGCGACCTGTTACAATCGAACAGGTTTGCATATTTTTAAATGTATAGTAGGCGCTTTTTCTATCTGTTGTCTGAAAAGTGCCCATATTATAAAGACCCCAATCCCCGCCCGGGAAATCTGAAAGGGTGAACCAGATAGCTAAACTTACACGAGGGTCGTTTTGAAACACATTAAATCCTGTAAGCAGATTTGTGGATTGAAACTGCTGTCCGTATGTATTAGATTCCCAACCAAATTCAGAAATCCAAATCTTTTTGTTGGGATTTGTCTCGTACACATAAATATTATTCCAGAAACCATTTAGGTTCGCTTTTATAGCGTTTGTAACTAAGCTTACATTCGCACTACCCTGCTCAACATAAATATGCTGGCCAAACCCGTCAAGTGGATATGATCCGGTTTGCTGATGTGTCCAATCCCAAGCATAAACATTTTTTCCATACCAGTAAGTGTCATTAATGTATTGCCCGCCGTCGTTCAAATCAAAGGTAAATAATGCACCGGAAACTAAATTTACCTGCCATGCAGGGATACTATTGTGACCGTTAAAATATTTTGTATTGAGGTATATTTCTTGTAGCATTAATGAAAACCAAGCAGGATGAACGATTGCCGTGTTACTGTTCGTCCAATTATTAGGCTCGTTATAAGATTCATACACCTGCACTTTACTTTTAAAAATATCAACAATGGAAACAAAATTTGCCGTATAACCCGCAATCCAAGCAGCCGAAAGGGAAGAGTCGGCACCTGGGAATTGCTCAAGAATTCCTGCAGGATTAGTGTAGGCTTCGGTGCCGATAAGACCATATATGCTAATACCTTTTGCTAAAAGTTTGTCAATTATTTCGCCATATGCCTGGGCCCATGTCTTACCATTGTATAACGTTGTATCTGTCGGGGAAGACCACGGACCCAATATAAAATTGACCCTTACCCATTTGGTGCAAGTGGGCCCTATAACCGAAGTATCACTACCCGGATTTATTGCGCCAGTACTCGGATTAATAGGTTGACCAATGTCTATACCCATATTACCTTGAGAAAATAGTTGAAAGCAACTAAAGCATGTGATAAAAAGAATGAAATATTTTGTCATTAGCGAATCATGTTTATATAAATGTAGGATTTAATGCGTTACGATTTTAATCTTTAACAAAACCTTGCCGTTAAACCGCTTTAAAATATTTTAGCAAGGGAAGTGTAAATATTAAAGCGCGGAAATAATATTGAAAATAGACCCCTCAATTTTCTATTTAATTTAAGTTTAGTCACAAACAAAAAAGCCCCTGATAATTCAGAGGCTTTTTAATTTTTAAAGTTTTGCTTTTATCTCTACCATATCGTAGCCTTCAATAATATCTCCAACGGCAATATCATCAAACCCTTCAATGTCCAATCCGCACTCATAACCCGTGCCCACTTCTTTAACATCGTCTTTAAAGCGCTTTAAAGAACCTAATGCGCCTGTATGAACCACAATGTTATCGCGTATTACACGCACCTTGGTGTTTCTGGTAATTTTACCATCCAACACATAACAACCGGCAATAGTGCCCACTTTGGTAATTTTAAACACTTCGCGAATTTCGATATTACAAACAATTTTCTCTTCAAACTCAGGAGCCAACATACCTTCCATGGCCGCCTTAATTTCGTTAATAGCATCATAAATAATAGAGTAGAGGCGAATGTCAATTTCTTCTACCTCAGCTAATTTACGTGCAGACATGGTTGGCCTTACTTGGAAGCCCACAATAATGGCATTAGAAGCCGAAGCTAACAACACATCGCTTTCGCTGATGGCACCCACTGATTTATGTATTACTTTAACAGCTACTTTTTCGGTTGATAATTTTAATAAGGAATCGGATAAAGCTTCGATGGATCCATCCACATCTCCTTTCACAATTACGTTCAATTCCTTGAAATCGCCTATTGCTAAACGTCTTCCAATTTCATCTAAAGTAATGTGCTTATGGGTTCTAATGCCCTGCTCACGTTGCAATTGCTGGCGTTTGTTGGCTATTTCCCTTGCCTCGCGCTCATCGGCCATTACATTGAATTTATCACCCGCTGTAGGCGCACCGCTTAAGCCTAACACCTTTACCGGGTGTGAAGGCCCTGCGTGATCCACTTTTACACCGCGCTCGTTAAACATGGCTCTTACGCGTCCGCTAAACGATCCCGCTAACATAATATCTCCAACTCTTAAAGTTCCTGTTTGAACAAGAATGGTAGCCACATAACCGCGACCTTCTTCCATACTTGCTTCAATAACGCTTCCTTGCGCATGTCGGTTAGGATTTGCCTTTAAATCCATCATTTCGGCCTCTAAAAGCACTTTTTCTAATAAAAGATCAATATTTAATCCTTTTTTAGCTGAAACTTCCTGACACTGATATTTTCCGCCCCACTCTTCCACCAAAATATTCATTTGGGATAAACCCTGGCGAATTTTTTCAGGATCTGCTCCGGGCTTATCTATCTTATTGATAGCGAATATCATAGGAACTCCTGCCGCTTGCGCGTGATTAATTGCTTCCTTGGTTTGAGGCATGATGCTGTCATCGGCCGCTACCACAATAATGGCAATATCGGTTACTTTTGCACCACGGGCACGCATGGCGGTAAAAGCTTCGTGTCCCGGTGTATCTAAAAAGGTCATGCTTCGGCCATCGGCAACGTTAATGTTGTATGCGCCAATGTGCTGGGTAATACCTCCGGCTTCTCCGGCAACCACGTTCGCTTTACGAATAAAGTCAAGTAAAGAGGTTTTACCGTGATCTACGTGACCCATAACGGTAACAATTGGCGGACGGTGAACCAGATCTTCGGCTTTATCAATTTCTTCCACCACCGCTTCCACATCTTCTGCCGAAGCAAATTCAACTTTATAACCAAATTCTTCGGCTACAATGGCAATGGTTTCTGCATCTAAACGCTGATTAATGGACACAAATAAACCTAAGGACATGCAGGTAGAAATAATTTTTGTTACCTGCACGTTCATCATCTGCGCCATTTGATTGGCACTTACAAATTCCGCAACTTTTAATACTTTTTTATCGGCTTCTAAAATTTCCGCTTCTTTATCTAAGCGGTCGCGCACATCGCTACGTTTTTCTTTACGGTATTTTGATGCTTTTGATTTAGATCCTTTTTCGCTTAATCGCGCTAAGGTTTCTTTAATTTGTTTTTGAATTTCTTCTTCGGTAAGCTCATGGCGCGGCTTGTTGGCTGTGTTGTTGTTAGGGCCGCCGGTGCCTGGTGTGTAGGGCTTGCGTGCCTTTGGGTCGCCATATTTTTCTTTGGCGCGCTCACGTGCAATTTTAGCCTGCTCTGTACCTACTTTTTTAATTTCTTCCTGTGATAAACCTCCTTTACGAATACGTTTGCGCTTGTTGCGTTTTTCGGCTTCGTCGTTGGCTGATTTTTTTGGAGTTTCTTTGATAACGGGAAGTTCTACCTTACCTAAAATTTTAACACCTTCCAGCTTATCGTACTTAGTTTCAATATGTTCGGGCGGAAGATTTTCGGGAGTTTCTATTTTTGATTTTTCTTCAATTTTAGGTGCAATTTTCTCTTCTTCAATTTCAGTTTCTTCTTTCTCAACCTTTTTTTCCTTTATTTTTCCGGGCTTTTTCCCGGCTTTTTCCGCGTCTTTTTTAGCCTTGTCCTTTTTATCGGGCTTGGTTTTAAGGTTCATGGAATCGAGATCGAGTTTTCCGACAACTTTAGGGCCTTCTTTGGTTTCGGTTTTCTCTTTAATAGTTTCATCTGCCTCAACAAGGGTTTCTTTTTTAACTTCGGGTGTTTTGGTAGTGTTTAACTCTTTGGTAGCAGTAAGATCTTTTATTCTCACTTCATTGTGGGCAGCTTCTTCCTCTTTTTGTTTTTTAGCTTTAATGTCGTCTAAAACAATGGTTTCGCGCTTAACTTTATTAATAATGGCTTGAGAAACATTTTCTGCTTCTTCGCGTGCGGATTTATCGCTCGAAAATTCTTTTAGCAAAAAGCGGTATTCCTCATCGCCAATTTTGGCATTGGGATTACTGTCAACCGGAAAGCCTTTGGTGGCTAAGAATTCCACTATCTTCCCCAGCGAAAGATTAAATTCCTTGGCCACCTTGCTTAATCGAAGTGTTTTAGTTGTTTCTGACATATTGTACTCTAATATCTTTTTTAATTATAATTATGCGGCTTATACCGGGAACCGCAGCCCTTTGTTAATTTTTCATACGCTTAGTCTTCAAATTCGGATTGAAGTATTTCGCGCACGTTTGCAAGCGCTTCTTCTTGTATTCCGGTGCGGCGCGATAATTCAACATCGCTTAATTCCAATACTGATTTAGCGGTATCGCAGCCAATTGATTTTAACTGCTGAATGATGGAGTCTTCAATTTCATCGGCAAATTCTTCCAAATCCACATCTTCTGTTTCCACATCCACATCTGTATCGCGGAACACATCAATTTCATAACCGGTTAATTTACCGGCCAGTTTAATGTTAAAGCCACCTTTTCCAATGGCAAGGCTTATTTGATCGGGTTTTAAGAATACCTGGGCGTGCTTGGTTTCTTCGTCAATTTTTATTGTAGTAATTTTTGCAGGGCTTAACGACCTCTGTATCAATAAATTAGCGTTATTTGTGAAGTTAATTACGTCGATGTTTTCGTTTTTTAATTCGCGCACAATGCCATGAATACGAGAGCCTTTCATTCCTACACAAGCTCCCACCGGGTCAATACGGTCGTCGTAGCTTTCTACGGCCACTTTAGCGCGCTCACCCGGCTCACGAACAATTTTTTTAATGGTTATCAATCCGTCAAATATTTCAGGAACTTCGTTTTCAAATAAACGCTCTAAGAAAACCGGAGAAGTACGAGAAACGATAATAGAAGGCGAACCATTTTTAAGATCTACTTTGCTAACCACTGCCTTAACGGTATCTCCTTTTTTAAAGAAGTCGGAAGGGATTTGCTCTGTTTTAGGAAGCAATAATTCGTTTCCTTCATCGTCCACCAACATAATCTCTTTTTTCCACACTTGGTAAACCTCAGCGGTAATAACATCCCCAACTTTTTCTTTGTATTTGTTATAGATTTCACTTTTTTCAAGTTCCAGAATTTTTTGTACAAGATTCTGACGTACAGAAAGTACCGCACGACGGCCAAAATCTTCCAGTTTTACTTTTTCAGAAAGGTCTTCTCCGATTTCAAAATCAGGTTCAATTTTTTTAGCGGCGCTGTAGCTGATGTGCTTATGTTCATCAAAATCAAATGAATCTTCAGCAAATTCATCATCCACAATTCTGCGGTTTTTATATATTTCCACATCACCTTTATCGGGATTAACGATAATATCAAAATTTTTATCGCTTCCGTATTTTTTAATAAGCATGCTTCTGAAAACATCTTCAATAATGCTCATGAGGGTAACACGGTCAATGTTTTTAATGTCTTTGAATTCCGAAAATGATTCAATAAGGTTTACGCCTTCCATGGTTGTTTTGTTTAAAATTTAAGTTTAATTTTTGATTCTTTTATCTGATTGTATTTAACGATTTGTTGTTTGGTAACATTTATTTTTCCTTTACCAATGGGTTTATTTTCTCTTACAATGTACTCTAATTTTATTTCTTCGTCGTTGCATTCGGTCATGGTGCCTTCTGCCTTAGTGCCATCTTCAAGCTTAATTATAAAATCTCTTCCAACATGTTTTTTATACTGACGAGGAAGCAATAAAGGACTTGCGGCTCCGTGCGAGCTCACATCTAAACTGTAATCTTCGGAGTCTCCCAAACTGCCTTCAATGTGCCTGCTAAGCGCCACGCAATCTGCAATGGTAACGCCTTGGTCGCCATCAATTAAAACATGAATATGGTTATCGGCACTTATTTTAATGCCGGTAACAAACAGCGAACCGTTAGTAAGGTGCTGCCTGGTTAATTCTGCTATTTTTTGTTCTGTTATCAATTTTTATCCAATAAAATAGGGGACTTGAGTCCCCTGCCATTTCACTAATATTTCGATTGCAAATGTACAAAGTTTTTTTTAAACAAAAAAATTTATTATGGTGTAAAAAAAAGTTAAAGACCAAACCTTACAGGCTTTAGGCACGTTTATATAGGTAAATAAAGGTAGAAACATATTTTAAAACACTATATATCATGAAAACTAAATTTTTTAAAACAGCCTGCTTCCTGTTAGGAATGCTGTTTATTAACGTAAGTACCGCAAGCGCCTCTATTGGCGAAAAGTTTAACAAGTTTGTTGGAAGCGAATTTTCTGACTTTAAAAGCCTGTACATCATTGGGGGGGTAATTTTAACCAGTTTTGTGCTTTATTTTGTGGTTAACCATTTTCAAAAGGAGGAAGTGCGCAAGCCTGTTTACCATGGCACTCATTTTTCTCACCACAAAAGACATCATGCGCACAAAGTGATTAAGAAAACCTCTTAGGCACGCACCAACATTTTAAAAACATCTATGCTCGTTTTCAGCGAGTTAGGTGTTTTTTTGTGTAAAAACGTAACATAATGATAAGATTCGGGTTTAATTATGCACTATTAATCTTGTTTTAAAGAAATATAATTATTTTTGTGCAAAATTTTTAATCCAAAACAGAATGTCTGACATTGCAAACAAAGTAAAATCAATCATCGTTGATAAATTAGGTGTTGATGAAAAAGAAGTAACTCCAACCGCCAGCTTTACTAATGATTTAGGAGCCGATTCATTGGATACAGTAGAATTGATCATGGAGTTTGAAAAAGAATTCAACATCGCTATTCCTGATGAACAAGCAGAAAAAATAGCAACTGTTGGTGATGCTATCGCTTATATTGAAGCAAACGCGAAAAACTAATCTGATCTCATGCAATTAAAACGTGTAGTAGTCACCGGACTTGGGGCTGTAACTCCTTTGGGCAATAACGTAAATGATTATTGGAACAACCTTATTAATGGAGTGAGCGGGGCCGCGCCTATTACACGCTTTGATGCGTCTAAATTTAAAACACGCTTTGCCTGCGAGGTAAAAGGTTTTAATGTGGAAGAGTATTTTGACCGTAAAGAAGCCCGTAAACTTGATACCTACACCTGGTACGGCATTGCAGCCAGCATTCAGGCTATGGCCGATAGCGGGATGAGGGCCGATAACACCGATTTTAACGAAGTAGGCGTAATCTGGGGAAGCGGCATTGGGGGATTGGATACTTTTCAAAACGAAACTTTCGCTTTTGCAAAAGGAGATGGAACACCTCGTTTTAACCCTTTCTTTATCCCTAAAATGATAGCGGATATTTGCAGTGGGCACATTTCCATGCGTTTTGGCTTAAGAGGCCCTAATTTTACAACTGTTTCGGCCTGTGCTTCATCTACCAACGCTATGATTGACGCGTTTAATTACATTAGAATGGGTAAAGCCCTTGCCATTGTTACCGGCGGAAGCGAAGCAGCTATTAACGAAAGCGGAATTGGCGGATTTAACGCCTGCCAGGCCATGAGCACCCGCAACGATGAGCCTTCAAAAGCATCAAGGCCTTATGATAAAGACCGTGACGGATTTGTTTTAGGCGAAGGCGGCGGAGCCATTATTCTTGAAGAATTAGACCACGCTTTAGCCCGCGGAGCAAAAATTTACGCCGAAATTGTGGGCGGTGGAATGAGTGCCGACGCTCACCATATTACCGCGCCTCACCCTGATGGGCTTGGAGCTACTTTGGTAATGACAAGGGCCTTAAAAGACGCAGGAATGAACCCTGAGGATATTGATTACATTAACACCCACGGAACCAGCACTCCTTTAGGCGATTTGGCCGAATTAAAAGCCATAACCAACGTTTTTGGCCAGCACGCTTATAAAATGAACATCAGTTCTACCAAAAGCATGACCGGGCATTTACTGGGAGCCGCCGGAGCAATTGAAGCCATTGCCACTATTCTGGCGGTTAAAAACGGAATTATCCCTCCAACCATCAATAACGAAAATCCCGATCCGGATTTAGACCCTAAGCTTAATTTAACGTTAAACACCAAACAAACCCGTAATGTAGATGCTGCCATCAGTAATACCTTTGGTTTTGGCGGGCATAACGCGGCGGTGGTTATTAAAAAATATAACTAAAACTTTTTGCCTTGAAACGACTTTTATCGCGCCTGAATTTTAACGATTCTAAAAGCGATAAAGATTTTAAGAAATGGATAAAAAGCACCACCGGCTTTAGAGCGGATAATATTGCGCTTTATTACCAGGCTTTTTCGCATAGCAGTGTTTCGGCTAAAAAACCGGGCCTTAATGTAAGTAACGAACGGCTTGAGTTTTTGGGTGATGCTGTTTTGGGAGCCATTGTGGCGGAATATCTGTTTAAAATTTACCCTTATAAAGATGAAGGTTTTTTAACCCAGCTTCGCAGCAAAATTGTAAACGGACAAAGTTTAAAAAACCTGGCGCTTAAATTCGGCTTCAATCATTTTTTAAAAACAAGTTTAAGTAAAGATGAAAAAACAAAATCAAGCGCTTACGGCGATGCTTTTGAAGCCTTTATTGGCGCGGTTTACATTGACAGGGGTTATGAAAAAACAAAGCAATTCGTTTTAAAAAAAATAATCAAAAATCATTTAGATGTTGAAGAACTTTCAAACACTAATGAAGATTATAAAAGCCAGCTGCAGATTTATTGCCAAAAAAATAAAATGAAACTCGAATACCGTTTGCTGGAAGAACGGAAGGAAGGCGCTAACAAACTATATGTCATTCAGGTTTTTATTAATGACAAGCCTTATACCCGTTTTGAGAATTACAGTAAAAAGGTGGCTGAACAAAAAGCGGCGCAGCTAACTCTGGAAGAACTACAGGAATAATGGCCAAATATACACTCACGGGTAATTCCCACGATTTGGATTTTGTTTTAATAGGCATTTCAAGTGCTGAAAACCAATACTCTATTGTATCCCATATTAATAACGCGCTTGGCATAGATTTAGTGTTAAGCGATAATGTACCTTTTAATTTAAAAGACGGAAAGTTGTTTTATTTTTCGTTGTATAAATTTGTGAGTGAAGAAATGGGACTTGAATATTATTTAACGCCAAACACCAGTAATTTTGATAGCGCTGCCGCCGATAAGTGGAGCGAAAACAATTTGTTTGCCGATTTAAATGTGGATGAAAGCACAAGGCTGGTAAAGGAACTTCCTAAAACAGATTACTTTTTAATTTTAAAGGGCGAAGAGCTTCATTTATTTCAATTTAAAATAATGGATCTTTTAAAAAGTATTAAAGAAATTATTCAGTTGCAGAATATTGAACCAAACGATTTGCCCAGCAAAATGAATTTAATTTTTTAACAAAAAAACAGTACATTTAGTAAGGATTTAAAGTTCCACTCGTCTACATATTATAAACAGATATTGTGAATAAAGCCAGAGTTTATATTATGCCGGAAGAAGAGTTGGTTGCAGCTTTAAAGGCAAAAGATAAAGCCGCATTCGAGTATTTGTACGATAATTACTGTAGGGAGTTAATGAGTATTGCCAAAAAAATATTAAACTCTCAGGAGCTGGCGGAAGACGCCTTACAGGATACCTTTATAAAAGTATGGAACAGTATTTTAACTTATGATGCGGCAAAAGGCAGATTATTTACCTGGCTGCTGAACATTGCGCGCAACACGGCCATTGATAAGCTAAAATCAAAACATGTAAAATACCAGACTCAAAGTGTTGAGCAAAATATTTACGCCATTAATTCTGCGCAAAGCACCCGCCAAAATATAGATCACATTGGCGTAAAACAAAACGTAGAAGCATTAAAACCCGATCATAAAACTTTAATTGAAATGGCCTATTACGGAGGCTTTACTCAGGAGGAAATCTCCAAAGAGCTGGGCATCCCTTTAGGCACCGTTAAAACGAAGATGCGCGCGGCTATAATAGAATTAAGGAAAGTATTTAACTGACCCTGTTTTTTAATCTGAGGCAAAATTTTCAATTTCCCTTAAATAAAAAACCCCACCGTTTCCGGCAGGGTTAAATTTTAAATCTTACTTCTTAAATCTAGTATCTATAAGCTTCACTCTTAAACGGACCTTCAACTTTTACGCCAATATAATCAGCCTGGTCTTTGTTTAAAGTATCTAATTCAACACCAATTTTAGATAAGTGTAAACGTGCTACTTTCTCATCTAATATTTTTGGAAGCGTATAAACTTTCTTTTCGTAAGCAGCGGTGTTTGTCCATAACTCCAGTTGAGCAAGAGTTTGGTTGGTAAATGAATTACTCATTACAAAACTTGGGTGGCCGGTAGCGCAACCTAAGTTAACTAAACGTCCTTCAGCTAAAACAATAATGTCTTTTCCGTTAATCGTGTACTTATCAACCTGTGGCTTAATAACGTCTTTTGTGTTGCCATAAGTTTTGTTTAACCAAGCCATATCAATTTCAGTATCAAAGTGCCCGATATTACAAACAATAGCGCCGTGCTTCATGCTTTCAAAATGACGGCCAACTACGATGTCTTTATTTCCGGTAGTAGTAACAATAATATCAGCTTTTTTAACAGCATCATCCATTTTCTTTACTTCATATCCGTCCATTGCAGCTTGTAAAGCGCAAATAGGATCAATTTCTGTAACAGTTACACGAACCCCCTGAGATGATAAGGATTGTGCCGAACCTTTTCCAACATCACCATAACCAGCAACCACAGCAACTTTACCTGCCATCATTACGTCGGTAGCTCTGCGGATAGCATCCACTAAGCTTTCGCGGCAACCGTATTTATTATCGAATTTAGATTTTGTTACAGAGTCGTTAATATTAATTGCGGGCACTAATAAAGTTCCGTTTTTCATGCGCTCATGTAAACGGTGAACGCCTGTAGTAGTTTCTTCTGATAATCCTTTAATTCCTGCAGCTAACTCAGGGTATTTATCAAATACCATGTTAGTTAAATCGCCACCGTCGTCTAAGATCATATTTAAAGGCTTGCGCTCTTCGCCAAACCATAAAGTCTGCTCAATACACCACTCAAATTCTTCAGCATCCATACCTTTCCAGGCATACACCTGAATTCCTGCAGCAGCAATAGCGGCCGCGGCGTGGTCTTGTGTAGAGAAAATATTACAAGAACTCCAAGTAACTTCAGCACCTAAAGCAGTTAATGTTTCAATTAAAACCGCTGTTTGAATAGTCATGTGTAAACAACCCGCAATACGAGCTCCTTTTAAAGGCTGGCTTGCACCATATTCTTTACGAAGGCTCATTAAGCCCGGCATTTCTTCTTCCGCTAATTTAATTTCTTTTCTTCCCCACTCAGCTAAAGACATATCTTTAACCTTGCTTTTAATGAATTTTGTTGCTGTTGCTGTAGCCATGTTATTTGTTGTTTTTAATTTAAAATTTTATGGATTACAAAGATAAGTCATAAGTTTGTAATTCTCAAATTTGAGGCATTGATTAACATTCTTAACATAAATTATTATTTAAGGCTTGGAATGCTTGATATGAGCTTGTTTGCAGAAATGGCTCAGCCTAATGCAAAGCGTGAATTGGAGAAAGAAGGAACTAAATATTTGTTAAAAAACCTCTTTCCTGCTAAAGATATTCATTTGGAATATACCCCTAATAAGAAGCCTTTTTTAAGAAATGATGCCGCTCATATTTCCATTTCGCATTCGCACGATCAGCTGGTAATTTTGGTGAACACAAAGGAACAAACAGGTGTTGATGTGGAGCTGATAAGAGAGAAAGTGATAAACATACAACACAAATTTTTAAATGATCACGAATTAAAATGGGCCGATAATAATGTAGAGTTACTCACCATTTTATGGGCGGCAAAAGAAGCAGTTTTTAAGGTGGATGGTTTTTCACACGTAAGTTTTTATCAGCACATAGCTATTGAAAAATTTAATATGGATACCAATGAATTTTATGGAAATATAGTGATGGATAATCACAAAAAACGATATTTGCTTAAAAAAGAAAAACACGGTAATTATATTTTGGTTTACGTATTAAATGAAGTTTAAATCATTTATAAAATCCCTGCACGCGCGCAAAACCGCACTCGCTGTTTTGGTGGATCCTGATAAATATAATCCGGAATTAATTAAACTTGCCCATAAAAACAAAGCCACTGTTTTTTTAGTTGGCGGAAGCAGCTTGCAAAAAAACAATGTCACGGCCCTTATACATTCTATAAAAAAATTATCAGATATTCCTGTTATTCTTTTTCCGGGTGATGAAACACAACTTAGTAAAAACGCAGATGGCCTGCTTCTTTTAAGTCTTCTCTCCGGTAGAAATCCTGAATACCTGATTGAAAAACATATTCGCGCGGCGCCCATTATAAAAAAAATGAAATTGAATTATTTGCCCACCGCTTATTTATTAATTGATGGTGAGAACGAATCGACAACCCAAAAAATAACAGGCACCCAGCCGCTTGATTCATCCGACCCAGTAAAAATAATCGTCACTTCTTTAGCGGGAGAACAACTTGGCTTTAAAGCAATATATTTGGAAGCCGGAAGCGGTGCCAAAAAAAGTTTGTCGCCCTTGTTGCTAAAAAAAATAAAACAAAACGTTGGCATTCCGGTAATTGTTGGAGGAGGAATTGATTCCCGGCAAAAAGCCGAAGCCCTGATCAAAGCGGGGGCTAATATGATCGTAATTGGTAACGCTCTAGAAAAAGATATTTTTTTAATAAACGAAATAAGTAAAGCATTTAAATAATATGAACAGAATAAATCAGTTTATCACCCTTGCCCTTATAGTATCCTCAAATTTATTTTCGCAGGATAAATTATTAACCATTCAAGATGCTGTTTTAAAAGGCAGAACCAGCCTTGCTCCTAAGCGTTTGCAAATAATGTTTGTTCCTGAAAGCAATCGGTTTTCGTACATTGAAAACAATGTAGTAAAGATAGGCGATAATGCCTCGGCGCAAATAAAGGATATTATTTCTCTTAAAGAAATGAATTTATTATTAAAAAGTATTTCAAAAGATACGGTAAGCGGATTGGGAATTTACTGGAAAAATTCTGATCAGTTTTATTTCTCCAACAAACAGGGCGAGTGGCTTTATTCCCTCGATAAAAAAACAATTTCTGAATCGGATCATAAAAAAATTGAGCCTTCACTTGAAAATGTAGATGAGTTTAAAAAAGGAGAAATTTATGCTTATGTAAACGAAAACAATTTATTCATTTCAAAAAACGGTAAAGCAGAACAAATTACCAAGGACGGTTCTTATTCTTTGGTTTACGGAAAAAGTGTTCACCGCGAAGAGTTCGGTATTTTTAAAGGAACTTTTTGGAGCCCGAATGGAAATCTGCTTGCTTTTTACAGAATGGATCAAAGCGATGTGGCTGATTATCCGATTATCGATTGGTCTGTTTATCCCGCAAAAAACCAAAACATTAAATACCCAATGGCGGGAGCTAAAAGTCATTATGTTACGTTGGGGGTATACGATCTTGCTAAAAAAACCGCCATCTATTTAAAAACAGAAGGCCCAAAAGATCAGTATCTCACAAACATTGCATGGAGCCCGGATGAAAAAAATATTTATGTGGTTGTGTTAAACCGAGAGCAAAATCATTTTAAAGTAAATGAGTACGATGCCGCCACAGGAAACTTTACAAGAATGTTGTTTGAAGAGAAAGATGAAAAGTATGCCGAACCTTTACACCCAATGTTATTTTTAAAGAATGATCCAACGCAATTTATATGGCAAAGCCGCCGTGATGGCTATAACCATTTGTATCTGTATAACATTAAAGGAAATCTTGTGAAGCAACTTACTAAAGGAAACTGGGAAGTAAAAGAGGTAAATGGTTTTGATGAGAAAGGAACAAACTTATTTTTTCATGCCAACGAACAATCGCCCGTTAATCAGGATTTTTATTCGGTTAATTTAAAATCGACAAAAACAACACGCCTTACAAAAGATAACGGTTTCCATATTGCCGTTTTAAGTCCGAAAGGTGATTATTGTATAGATAATTTTTCATCTTCCGGAACACCGCGCGAATACCGCATTAGTAATACTTCTACCGGTACGAGTAATACCATTTTTAAAGCGGAAAATCCAATTAAAGATTACAAATTGGGAAAATGGAATTTGTTCAGCATCAAAAACAACGAAGGCACCGATCTGTATTGCCGTTTATTTAAACCGGTTGATTTTGACAGTACTAAAAAATATCCGGTGTTGGTTTATTTGTATAATGGCCCGCACTCGCAAATGGTTACTAACTCCTGGATGGCGGGAGGGGAGCTCTGGTATCAATACATGGCGCAAAAAGGATTTATTGTTTTTACATTGGATGGCAGGGGTACTTCCAACAGGGGCAAGGCTTTTGAACAAGCTATTCACCGACAAGTGGGAACGCATGAAATGGAAGATCAGTTGAAAGGCGTAGAGTACCTAAAATCATTGCCTTATGTAGATGCAAATCGTTTAGGAGTTCACGGCTGGAGTTATGGCGGATTTATGACCACTTCTTTAATGACACGTTATCCCGGGGTTTTTAAAGTGGCAGCAGCAGGCGGACCGGTAATTGACTGGACATATTATGAGATCATGTACGGTGAGCGTTATATGGATTCACCCTTGGAAAATAAAGAAGGCTATGATAAAAATAATTTGCTGAATCATGTGCAAAATTTAAAGGGAAAATTATTAATGATACATGGCGCGCAGGATAATGTAGTGGTTTGGCAGCACAGTATTTTATATCAGAAAAAAGCCGTAGAAAAAGGAGTGCAATTGGATTATTATGTTTATCCCGGCCACGAACATAATGTGCTGGGTAAAGACCGTGCGCATTTAATGGAAAAGATCTGTAATTATTTTATTGATAATCTTTAGTTAAAAATAAAACAGCATCATTCATACAAAAGGTTGCGTTGTGGCGCGGATGAACTAATAAGATAAGCCAATAGCTAAGCCGGTGCGTAATACCGGAGCAAGCGCTTTTATACTCATGTTTACTTTTTCGGGCTCTATGGTTTTTGATATAGGAATAAACTGCTCAAATCCCTGTGTGGCACTATTAATATCCTTTGTGTAATTTCTAAAATCAAAATTGGCACTGGTGTTAGTTGCAATAATAGATCCCTGCATATTAACCCATCCTAAGCCAACTCCAAGAATAGTCCAGTCTAAAGCAATTTTGTCATTAAACAACTTTTGAATACCGATTTCTAAGCCGCCGCCCAGCATGGTCAATTTAAGATTTTGCTGAATATCTCCTTTATATGTTATGCCATTATCATCCTTAAACTGGCCTGGAAAAGGTGAAGATTTTATATCAAATACATTCACAGTGATGTAGGGACCCCAATAAAATCCATGCAGTGCCTTGTTTTCTTTTCCATACACTCTTAGTTCCGTAACGTTACCAAAAGCAGTGCTTTTAGAGTTGGCAAAGGGGTTGGCTGTTTGTCCGTTATAAGAGGCGCCCAAATAATCGGATGCCGGAAACTTAACCGAGGGCATATATTTAAAAGTTGTTTGAATGGACATTCTTTCACCTATGGCTCTTTCCTGCGACACACCAAACATAAAAAACACAGGGCCCGGCAAGAGGTTAATTTTAGTTGCGTTTTTTTGTGCAATCGCTAAAGTACTGATTAAAACAAAAGTTATAAGCATTGAAGTTGCATTTAGTTTCATGTTGTTGCGTTTTAAAAATGAATAATAAAGTTAATGTTTTATTTTCTAATTAAAATTTAAAGATAATTTTCGATGTATTTTTTAATTACTAAAAAAACAGACCATACTAAAAAAGCGTACTAAAGAGAAAGCTGTGTAGAATGTTTTCCGCAATTCATCTACAGTTCCGAAAAATTCCTGATACTGTTACCACCTCTCAAAATCAACCAAGGTTTTCCTTAAATCTTTTGGCCTGAGATTAAAACTTGCTGATATTTCGTAAGCAGTTAAAGAACCATTAGACAAGGAATTGTAATATTTTTCATAGTCAAATTGCACAGAAAAAAAGTCATGTTTATATCCGATCATTACGTAGGGGGAATAAGAATATTTATATCCTGCGCCAAGAATTAAATGCCGAAGTAGAACACAAGAAATAGTTGCCTGATTATAATAAAAATTTTGTTGTTTCTGGAATCTGACAAAGAAGTGTAACAAAGTTTTTTCAGAAAGCGCCAGATTGTAAGAAGCGTGGAAACTTAATCGGTAAGGTAATTTGCTTTGACCTAAAAAGCCCTCATCCGGTTGATTGATGTTAAAAAGATTTGCCCCAACAAACAAGTGATTGTAGTTGATTAATATGCCTGAGCTAAAATTGAAGTTTGTTTTTTTGTTGGCAGGCATTTCCGTTGAACCAAAAACAAATCCTCGTCTTGGATCAATCATATCCCCAAAATTAAGTTTACTTATATCTAATTTTTTAACGAATACTCCGCCTTGAACGGAGGGAATAATTTTTAGTTTTCCCTCAAGTAACGAAAAATGTTGTGCATAGGCAATATTATAAACATCTGTGGTTAAAGTTCCGTTTGCCTGATCATCGTGCAAAAAAGTAGCAGATAAACCTCCTTTCATTTTTTTAAAGTACATATCAAAGCTGTTCAAGTAGGTAACATATTGCCCGGGTAATTGCGGCCACTGATTGCGGAAAGAAAACTGATTTCTGATAAAACCATTGCTTCCCGAAAAAGAGGGGTTTAGGTAAATTAATGATTGATTGGAATTTGTAAAAAGAGGATCTTGGGCAAGACCAACCTGAACACACAATATGAATATAAAATTGATAAGTTGTTTTTTCATCTAATCAAAGATAAGATAATTTCGAGAGGGATTAAACTTTTCCTACCAATTTTCAAACGCTGCGATAGAATCGCGCTCAAATTTTCTTCTTAGATAATTTTAAACCTATGCCATTTTTCTTGCTAAAGTAAAATCTACTCGAAAGAACAGATTCAGATCTTAACCCTGGCCGGGTTTATGAAGTCTATTAAACCCAGACGAAAAAGTTCAAGGTGCCAACTAACTATTAGTCGCTAACAAGCTTACCCGCTGTTTTCCAAACTCTAAAATTGTATCAATAAATTCATAAGGCTTGTAATTATTAATGGCCGCCTGATGAAAAATGCATGTAGCGGGCGTCATTCCCGGCAAAGAATTTACTTCAATAAAAATTACTTCGGTTCTGCAATCGGCAAACACACGAACAAATGCGTCAATACGGCAATAGCCGGTAACACCCAGCACTTTGGCCGCCTCTCCTAACGTTCTCTTCACCTGCTCACTAACGGTTTGGCGTTGTTGCACGTCCTTCGCATAACGTGCCGGAGTTATGTTTTGTCCTTGTCCGGCTAAGAATTTTTCTTCTAGACTTAACACATCACCATCCGCTAAAGCTTCGGATGCTTCAAAAACCTCATACTGAACTTGGGCGTTAGTATCGTAACGCGTTAGCATGCCGCCGGTGACTTCCAAAAAATGAAGAGCGTCTTTTTTAGAGATCAATTCTTCCACTAATATGACCTGCTTTTGCGGAAACTCTTCTTTTGATTTAATATGAAGTGTAAGCGCGGCCTTGGCGTCCAGCTCTTCGGTAGTTCTGAAAATAAGCCGACAAAAGGATTCAAACTCTTTAAAGTTTTTTATTTTTTTTACTGCGCTGCTGCAACCATCGTCTACCGGTTTGGCAATAAAGGGATATTGAATTGTTTCTTTTAATTTATTTTCTATAGCTGTTTTATCTTTTTCCCAATCTTGTTTGGTAACCAATAAATGTTCGGCAACCAAAAAGCCATGCGCTTTTAATAATTCATTGGTTTGATATTTATCAATGGTAAGCGAGGAACTTTCTTTACTCGATCCGTTATATGGCAAACCTAACTCATCGAGTTTTTCCTGAATTGCACCATCTTCACCAGGCCTTCCGTGCAAGGCTATAAATATTTCATCGGCTTTTTGTTTTAAAGCCTTAAAGCTTAAACGTTCAGGCGAAGCGATGGCATTCGAGGAAGAATATTTATTGGTAATAGCTTCGCACTCCTTAATAATAGTTTTAATTACCGCGTGCACTTTAAAATTCTCTGCCTTTTCTTTAATATCATCCGCATTATCCTTTAACATTAAATTAATGGGAATGTGATACAATTGTTGCTCCTGATTATTACCGGTTAAAAATACCGGAAAGGGCGCGTACTTTTCCGAGGAAGCTAATTTTTCAAAAACATTTCTTCCACTTTCAACCGAAATATGTCGCTCCGAAGAATAGCCTCCTAAAATAACAGCCACACGAATTTTATTACTCGCGGCATTTTTATCTTTTACGATCAGCTCATCTAACTTGTGAAGTATTTGTTTATAGCTCACTTTCCCTTTTGATTGTATGCTTCTTTTTGAAAGTGAAGTGCGGATAATGAAAGTTAAGAACTGAGAAGGATTTAAACCAATTTCAGCTGCTTGGTGAAAAAAGAAGGAAGAAGGCATCATACCACTGGTTGTATTCGGGTCATTTAAAAATATTTTTCCTTCGCTGCTTAAAAATCCGTCAATGCGCGCGTAAACATCAAAATGCAATTCGTAAAACAAGCGTTCGCAATCTTTTCGTATGGCTTCTATTTGAAGATCGGGAAGATCTATGGGTGTAATTTTACGTGATAAACCCGGTAAATATTTACTGCGGTAATCAAACAACTCTTTTCCTTTTCTTATTTCTGTAGGAGGGAGAGCAATGGCTTTTCCATTTTCATCTTCCAATACAATGCAACTGAATTCTTTTCCATCAATGAATCCCTCAACCAACACCGTACTTTCTCCATCAATGCTCTCTAAAATAAATCCGTCGTCGTGCAGGTGTTCATCTAAAAATTCAATTAATTTATTCGGATCGTAAATAACCGGTGTGTTTAAGCCTTCAGGATAAGTGATAGCAATTGGCATTCCGATTCCTTCACGAATATCCGCCAGCGATTTAATGAATAAAGTTTTTTCTTCTTTTGTAAACCCTTGCCATTCCTTCGCATCGAGCCATTTTGTAAAAAAGGCTTTTTCCACGGCACTCATAAACTCAAATTCGTTATCTGAATGAAGCACAGAAATACCAATACTCGATCCTTGATTGGCAGGCTTTACTACACAGGGAAATCCTATTTTTTCTTTAACCGATTTAAAGGAATTTTTTGCCTTTCCTTCTATCCAATCATCGCGTTTAATGGTAATGTAAGCGGGACTATTAAACCCTTTATTTACCATTAATTCTTTTTGAATGCTTTTATCAATGCCAATAGCAGATGCTAAAATACCTGAGCCGCTGTAAGGAATGCCAATGTATTCGAATAAACCTTGAATACGGCCGTCTTCTCCAAAGGGACCGTGCAGACACAAAAACGCGAGGTCTATTTTTTCTTTGAGTTCACGAAGAGTTAATCGTTTGCCTATTTTTGAAATGAGTTCGTTTTGCTCCGATTGATTTAAATTGCCCAAACTTTCGGCGTATAATTGAAAATCGGAATTTGCAGGAAGAAATTCAACCGGCGGATAAAAATCGCGAATGGTTCCTTTGTAAACAAATTCCCATTTGAGCTCAATAAAATTTCCAAAGCTGTCAACAAATACAGGAATAGCTTCAAATAACGATTTGTTTAAATTATCATAAACCGTTCTACCACCCGCAAAAGATATCTCACGCTCTTTACTTTGTCCGCCAAAAATTATGCCTATCCTTATTTTACTCATTTAAGTTACAAAATTGGTTAATAATCAAAAGTAAATGAAATTGAGTTGAGACTGATTTTTCTTTTTGAGAATAATTAACATTGATATGTAAACTACTATTGCTTGCAAATGGCGTATATTGATTACTTTTGTGCCTCGAAAATGGCTACGCGGTTCATCATATTTTTTCTTATAATTACTGTTGTTGAGGTTTACTTTCTTCAAGCGGTAAAAACATTTTCTCAGGATTTTTCGCCCGGAAAAAGAAGCGCCCTTTTATATACAGCCTACGCGTTTGCCTTGCTTAATGTTGTAATGGGCATCATTTCAATTTTTTATCCCGCAGCAAACTGGAATAATTTTTTCCGCTTTACGTTGGCCTTAGTATTGATTTTGATGGTTTGTAAATTATTAGGCTGTAGTTTTTTGATCATTGATGATATCATCCGTTTATTTCGTTGGGTGTTTTCTTTATTCAAAACTAAATCTGCAGAAGCTGTAGAAGCCACAACAAAAATAAGTCGCATAAAATTTTTTAGTCAGCTTGCCGTTACGTTTACAATAATTCCCGCAGTGGGTTTTATTTATGGCATGGTGCGCGGGGCCTATAAATACAGGGTTCACAATGTAAAAGTTCTTTCACCAAATATCCCGGAGGCTTTTAATGGTTATAAAATTGTTCAGATATCGGATATTCACACCGGTTCTTTTTTGGATAATAGCGCCCTTACAAAAGCATTTGATATTGTAATGGCACAAGGCGCTGATGTTATTTTATTTACCGGAGATCTGGTAAACAATAAGGCCATTGAAACTACAGGATTTGAATCTGTTTATAGCAAGTTAAAAGCTCCACATGGCGTTTATTCTGTTTTAGGAAATCACGATTACGGCGATTATGTGCAGTGGGACAGTCCGGAAGAAAAACAAAAAAATCTTGAATCATTAAAAACCGTTCATAAAAACGCGGGATGGCGTTTACTCATGAATGAACATGTGGAGCTTGAAAATAAGGGCGAAAAAATTGCTTTAATTGGAATTGAAAATTGGGGCGGCAATATGAATTTTCCAAAGTATGGAAAAATGGAAGTCGCCTATAAAGACGCGGCAAAATATCCCTTTAAAATTTTAATGAGTCACGACCCCAGCCATTGGGAAAAGCAGGTGCAGACAGAATATAAAGACATTGATTTAACTTTAAGCGGACATACTCACGGCATGCAGTTTGGAATTGAAATTCCTGGATTGGTGAAGTGGAGCCCGGTAAAATATTTTTATAAGCAGTGGGCCGGATTATATAAACAGGATAATCAGTTCTTATATGTTAACCGTGGATTGGGTTTTTTAGGATACCCGGGAAGGTTGGGAATTTGGCCTGAGATAACCGTTATTGAGTTGCAGAAGGTTTAAAGGCCCAAAGGAGGTTGCTTACTATTTCCAGAGAATTATTTTTTATTCCGTGATAATTTGTGAAATTAGTGGCTAACAAATGTTGCAATTCACAGCCATCATTCAAAAATTTGCAAGTAAAGGCGAGAAGACCGGTTGGCGATATATTGATATTCCAATAGATATTATTTCAAAGCTAAATTAAAAAATCGCAGAGAGTTTAGAATCAAAGGAGTGTTAGATGATGTGAAGTTTGATCGGATGAACTGCTACCCTGTTAAGGAAGGAAGTTTTATAGTTGTACTGAATAATCAAATAAGAAAAAAATTGGGTAAGGAGGAAGGCGCTCCGGTGATTGTGAAATTTGAGATGGACACCGTCGGAGTAGAAAAATCAAAAGAATTATTGGCATGTTTAAACCAAGAACCCGAAGCGAAAAAGCAATTTGAGTCTCTGACAATGTCTCATCAAAATTATTTTCATAAATGGATCAATTCTGCCAAAAGTGCCGATACGAAAGCAGGAAGAATTGTAAATACCATTAATGCCTTGCTCAGAAAAATGAACTACGGCGAAATGATTAGAAGTTTGAAAAAGGAGCTATCGAATTAAACAAAAAACCCCGCTATTAAGCAGGGCCTTGTTTGTTGAGGTAAAAGACCCCCTTGGGGATGTTTTATCTCTAGATGTATACGAGGGACTTATTTAAGCCGGCTCTATATATAAGGGAAATCAGTTTTTATAACTTTTTTCCAGTTTGGCTGGATCTGCTTCCGTATGATGAAGCGTGTATGCCCTATCATTTGGATGCAGATCCGGTACATTTTGCAAACAAGGTTTGCGAGTTCCGTTTAACCAGCCGCTTTTTTGAATTTTAATTCATAGCGCTGTTCTTGCCTTCAATTAAATTTACTCTTGCTGCTGAAACCTTACGGGGTTTCCAAAAGTCTTACAGGACCTTTCCTTGCTGCGTTTACCTTTTCGTTTCAGAAACCTTACGGGGTTTCGTTTTCGTGTTTGTTTTTTGAGAGACCTTACGGGGTCAACTCTGTTTGCTGCTGAAACCTTACGGGGTTTCCAAAAGTCTTACAGGACTTTTCCTTGCTGCATTTACCTTTTCGTTTCAGAAACCTTACGGGGTTTCGTTTTTCGTGTTTGTTTTTGAGAGACCTTACGGGGTCAGCTCTGTTTGCTGCTGAAACCTTACGGGGTTTCCAAAAGTCTTACAGGACTTTTCCTTGCTGCGTTTACCTTTTCGTTTCAGAAACCTTACGGGGTTTCTTCATTCGTTTTTCTTTGTGAGAGATCTTACAGGATCAGCTCTTTTATGAATCAAAAACCGTTGTTATTGTTTCATGATGTAAAACTACAACTGTTTTCAGCGAATAGGGCGTAGTATTTGATTAAAGGATTTTAAATGTAGCCCAAGACCGTTTTTTTAATGGTGGGAACTTAAAACAAGTGATTTTAAAATGCTTGGAAATTATATAAACATAAAAAAAGCCGCAAACTTTCGCATGCGGCTGTTTAACGATATAAAAAGGTTGTTATTTATTTAAAGCTTCCGCTCCACCCACAATCTCCAGAATTTCTTTGGTAATGGATGCTTGGCGGGCTTTGTTGTAAGTGATCTTTAATTCTTTTTGCATGGCCTTGGCGTTATCGGTAGCCTTGTGCATGGCTGTCATGCGTGCTCCATGTTCGCTTGCGTAGCTGTCTAATAATGCTTTGTAGAATTGTGTTTTTAAACTGCGCGGAATTAATTCGTTGATAATGTATTGTTCGTTGGGCTCAAAAATATAATCCTGCTTAGCAGTTGCGCTTCCTTCTTGTTTGGTATTTACAATTGGTAATAATTGTTCTTCGGTTGGAATTTGTACAGCAGCATTCCTGAATTGATTATAAACCAAAACAACTTTATCAAATTGTTTGCTGGTAAAGGCATCCATGATTTTTTCTGCCACCACCGAAACATTGGCATAGGTTAACTTTTCAAATAGTTCGTTTGTATGAGTTGGCAAATCCTGGCCGCTGATTAAATATTTAGTGCGTTTAAAAGCGTCTTGTACTTTTTTTCCTACAGGCAACACGGTAACGTTGCTTTCAGAATATTCGTTTTTAATTAAAAGATTTACTTTTTTTACAATGTTTGCATTAAATGCTCCGGCCAAACCACGATTAGAAGATATCGCTATGATAAGGATGTTTTTACCTTGAGTATTTCTCGCATAAATATTTTCAGATGCATCAACACTGGCGCTTACGTTTCCTAAAATCTCTCTGAGCTTGTTAGCATAAGGCCTCATTTGAGTAATAGCATCCTGCGCACGCTTTAATTTAGCCGCACTTACCATTTTCATGGCACTGGTAATTTGCATGGTGCTACCCACCGATACAATCCTATTTCTGACTTCCTTTAAACTTGGCATTTCTTATTAGTTTTTAGTGTTGAATTTTTAGTGTTTAGTAAGCTTATTAAAAACTAATCACTTAAAATTAAAAACTGTTTACTAGTTATATTTCCCTACAGTATCCTTAGCAACAGTTTCTAATACACTTGTAATCTCATCGCTGTATTTTCCGGCTTTAAGATCATCTAAAATGTTTTTATGCTTGCGCTCTAAAATCTCTAAAAATTCTTTTTCAAATTCACGCACTTTATTTGTAGGAATACTTCTTAATAAATTTTTAGTTCCTAAATAAATAATAGCAATTTGCTGTTCAACACGAAGCGGTGAAAACTGCCCTTGCTTAAGTATCTCCACATTGCGTGAACCCTTATCAAGAATAGATTTTGTAGCAGCATCCAAATCAGAACCAAACTTTGCAAATGCCTCTAACTCACGGTATTGCGCTTGGTCTAACTTTAAAGTACCGGCAACTTTTTTCATGGATTTAATCTGAGCGTTTCCACCCACACGCGATACAGAAATACCTACGTTAATGGCGGGACGAACCCCTGCGTTGAACAAGTTTCCTTCAAGGAAAATCTGCCCATCGGTAATGGAAATTACGTTTGTTGGAATGTACGCGGAAACGTCACCTGCCTGAGTTTCAATAATTGGTAAAGCTGTTAAAGAACCGCCGCCTTTTACTAAATGTTTGATAGATTCAGGAAGATCGTTCATGCTTTGAGCAATTTTATCGGAAGCGTTGATTTTAGCTGCACGCTCTAATAAACGGCTGTGAAGATAAAACACGTCACCCGGATAAGCTTCACGTCCCGGAGGACGACGAAGTAATAAGGAAACCTCGCGGTAAGCAACTGCTTGTTTTGAAAGATCATCAAATACGATTAATGCCGGGCGACCGGTATCTCTGAAAAATTCACCGATAGCGGCACCTGCAAAAGGAGCGTAAAACTGTAAAGGAGCAGGATCGCCTGCGTTAGCTGCTACCACACAGGTATAAGCCATCGCGCCATTCTCTTCCAATACACGAACAACGTTAGCAACTGTTGAACCTTTTTGTCCAATAGCAACATATATACAAAATACAGGTTTGCCTGCATCGTAAAATTCTTTTTGATTTAAGATGGTATCAATACAAACAGCAGTTTTACCTGTTTGGCGATCACCAATCACTAACTCACGCTGGCCACGGCCAATGGGAATCATCGCGTCGATAGCTTTGATACCTGTTTGTAAAGGCTCAGTTACCGGCTGGCGGAAAATAACACCGGGAGCCTTTCGCTCCAATGGCATTTCGTAAGTAACACCGGCAATAGGGCCTTTGCCGTCAATTGGTTGGCCTAAAGTGTCCACTACGCGGCCTAATAAGCCTTCTCCTACTTTTAAAGAAGCAATGCGGCCGGTACGTTTAACCGGGCTTCCCTCTTTAATGCCTTCGCTGGGGCCTAATAATACTGCTCCAACGTTATCTTCTTCAAGATTCAGAACAATTGCCTGTAATCCTGTTTCAAATTCAATCAGCTCACCCGATTGAACTTTTGACAAACCGTAAATGCGGGCGATACCATCACCAACTTGTAATACGCTTCCTACTTCTTCTAATTCAGCTTCGCTTTTAAAGCCGCTTAATTGTTCTCTTAAAATTGCAGATACTTCTGCGGGATTTATTTCAGCCATTTTATTTAATATTCTGATTTTTTAATTCAAATTTATATTACCTGAAAATGTTTTTCTCAGATCGTTTAATTTACGCTTTACACTTTGGTCTACTTGTTTATCATTAATGGTTAAAACAAAACCGCCAATTAAGGATGGATCTACTTTCTCAAGCAGTTCAATTTCTCCGCTTGCGTTTTGCTTCACAATATCCAACACCTGTTTCCTTAATTTTTCATCCAATCCTATTGCCGAAGTAACTTTTGCGGTGGTAATGTTCTTGCTTATTTTATACTGCTCATCAAATGATTTTGCAATATCAAACAAATAATTTTCGCGACGTTTTGCTGCGATAAGATTAAGAAAAGCTAATGTTGTTTTTGAGATTTTACTACCGAAGATGGCTTTAAAGATCGCTTGTTTTTTATCGGTTTTTACAACAGGACTATTAAGCATGGTTACAAAATCTGCATTTTGAGAGCACACTTCTTTTATTATACGGATGTCTTTAATTACTTCTTCCAGCTGTTTTGTTTCAACAGCAAGATCAAGTAAGGATTTGGCATATCTGGAGGCTACGATCATTTTAATTTAAGTTTACGTCCTTCATTAAATTAGATAATAACGCTTTTTGTTTTTCATCGCTTGAAAGATCTGATTTCAGGATTTTCTCAGCAATTTCTATTGATAAAATAGCCACCTGATCTTTAAGAGCTGCAATAGCAGCGTTTTTTTCAGTATTGATTTGCTCACGCGCCGAAGCTAAAATACGATCTGTTTCTTTTGTTGCCTTTGTTTTTGCCTCCGCTAAAATAATTTCTTTCGCGTCGCGGGCTTCTTTTAGTAAAGCATCTCTTTCTTCGCGGGCTTTCGCCATTATTTTTTCGTTATTGGATTGCAGTTCGCGCATGTCGTTTAAAGCACTTTCAGCACTCGCTAAAGCGGTTGAAATATTTTGCTCGCGTGTTTTAATAGCGGTTAAAATTGGCTTCCAGGCATACTTTCCTAATAAAACCAAAAGTAAAAGGAATACAACAGTTGTCCAGAAGATCAACCCTATACTAGGAGTGATTAGGGAACCAAGGATAAATAAACTGCTCATTTTATATGTTTTAAATTGTTTATTTTAAATTTAAATAACTCCTCTTACCAACCGTAAGAGGAGTTAAATTTTTTACTTAGACATTAAAGCCACCACCACCGCGAATAAAGCAACACCCTCTACAAGAGCAGCTGCGATAATCATCGTAGTTTGAATTTTTGAATAAGCGTCAGGCTGACGAGCAATAGCATCCATTGCATGTCCACCAATTTGTCCGATACCGATACCAGCGCCTATAGCTGCTAGTCCTGCACCGATTGCTGCGATACTTCCAGTCATTGTTGTTTGTTTTTATTTGTTGTTAATTAAAAAACCTATTAATGTTTTGCAACTGCTTTCTCATCCTCATCGTTATGAATGCCATCTTCATTATGATCTGCCGAAGCCGACCCGATGAAAAGTGCAGTTAATAAAGTAAAAATATAAGCCTGTAATAAAGCAACTAAACACTCTAACACATCAATAAATAAAGCAAATCCTACAGCAACAGGAGAGATCCACAATGTTTTAAAAACAAAGATCAACCCTACTAAACTGATAACAATAATATGGCCGGCGGTAATGTTTGCGAATAAACGAATCATTAACGCGAAAGGTTTTGTAAAAATTCCCACAATCTCTAAAGGAACTAAAATAGGATACAATGCTTTTGGAGCAGGGGGCGCAAAAATATGGTGCCAGTAATGTTTATTTGCATTTACGTTGGTTACAATTAAAGTAATAACCGAAAGAACAAAAGTAAAGGCAATATTACCCGTTAAGTTGGCGCCAATTGGTATCAATCCCAAAACATTATTAATGAGAATTAAAAAGAATACAGTTAATAAATACGGCACATATTTATCGCTGTTATGCCCAATGTTTGTTTTAGCAATATCATCTCTAACAAAAGTAATTAAAGGTTCAAAAAAAGATTGTTTTCCTTTTGGCGCCGAGGTAACGCCTGTGTTTTTGTAAGCTCTTGCAATGGAAGTAAACAATAAAAATAGAATTAGTGCCGTAAATATTAACTGCGCTACATTCTTAGTTATGGAGAAATCATATACATTTTCGTTTGAATCAGCAGAGACAATTTGTTCATCCACTAAACTATATCCATTATAGGAAGCGTGACCATGCTCAAATTTTGAAGAGGAAAAAAATTGGATACCTTTTGTTGAAGAATAAATAATTACAGGCAAAGGCAAGGCAAGCGCTTCGTGACCTTCTCCCCATAAATGCCAGGAGTGCGAATCTAAAATGTGCTCAAAAGCAACAGCGGCAATATCTACGGGAGCATTTGCATCATGCGCTTTTTCTGTCGAGGCTGTATGATGCTGAACCTCAGCTGCATCCGTTATAGTGTCGGCAAAAGTTGAGAAAGATAAAAATAGAGACAATAATAAGGTAAGGAAAAATAAAGGCCTTCCGGAAGTATTTAATTTACTGTTCATTTGCTTTAAAATGAGCTTAGTTTTTGATTTTCGGGTGCAAATGTAGGCATATTTTAAGGATATACAATAAATTCACGGCTATTTTTACTAAATATAATTAGATGTTTGGACTCAATTGTTACTTTTGCGGAAACCTTAATTAAATGCAATACTGGTTAATTAAATCAGAGCCTGTTAAATACAGTTGGAACCAATTTTTAAAGGACAAAAAAGCAGTTTGGGATGGGGTGCGAAATTATGCTGCCCGAAATAACCTGCGCGCCATGAAAAAGGGCGATCTGGCATTATTTTATCACAGTAACGAAGGCTTAAATATTGTTGGAATTGCCAAGGTTATTAAGGAGCATTATCAGGATCCCACTACAGATGAGGCTGCATGGTTAGTGGTAGATTTTTCACCCTTTAAAACACTTAAAACTCCTGTCAGTCTTCAAGATATAAAAGCAGATCCCTTACTAAAACATATGGATTTAGTACGTTTATCCCGCCTTAGCGTTAGCATTGTTAAAGAGGATGAGTTTTTAAAGATATGCGATTTGGGCGGCATTAAATTTTAGGTTACCCTCCTAAACCTTAAAAGAAATCCTAAATAGTGTAACGAATTTAAACTGAAAAGTACTTTATCAAGTATGTATTCACATTAAATGCTATTTTTTGGTTATTTAATAAGTTTAATGCTTCATTCACTCATTTACTGCATTTTACCTTAGATAAGATCAGGTAAAATATGTAAATTTATGAGATTGAGCAGAGTGAAATAATAATTTTGACCCTGCTTTTTTTTAAAAACACAAAACACTTTTTATAAAGTAATAATCTATCAGATGGATGCAAAGACACTTCATTCTTATATAATTTATTTCAGCTTTAAAAAGCTTGAATTTAAATCAAAAGTTACATTATTGATAATGTTTTTTTTGGTTACTCAGGGGGCAAATTCGCAAACTACCTCAACCTTTAATTTTACGGGTGGCAGCCAAACTTTTGTAGTGCCGCCTTGTGTTACAAGTATTGCGGTTACTATTAACGGTGGCCAAGGCGGCGGAACTACAGGAGGTTTAGGCGCAACAGTTACAGGTAATATTTCTGTAACACCGGGCCAAGCATTACAAATTATTGTTGGTGGTCAAGGTTCATGTCCCGGAACCGTTTATGCGGGTGGCGGACCTTCAGCTACGCAGAACTATGCTCCTTTTCAGCCCTGTGGCGGGGGCGGTTATAGCGCAATTTTCTCCGGCGGAACCCCACTAGCACTTGCTGCAGGTGGTGGTGGAAAGGCGGGTGGTGATATGGGAGGAGCCGGTGGAGCGGGGGGTTGTGCAACCGGTGGCGGAGGCACTAGTCCCTTCGGACAAGCTGGAGGAGGTGCCACTCAAACAGCTGGTGGTGCCGGCGGCCCGCCATGGACTGCGGGTGGGGGCTCAGGAACAGCCGGATCCTATTTACAAGGAGGTACAGGAGGGAACGACCTTCAGTTTGGAAATGCGGCAGGCGGTGGCGGTGGCGGGGGTTATTATGGCGGAGGGGGCGGCGGCAGCGATAATATCGGCGGAACTACGTTTATTGGCGGCGGCGGTGGGGGCGGCGGTTCGAGCTTAGTACCGGCTGGTTTTGGCTGTACTATGGGAGGTAACTCGGGCGCAGGGCAAGTTGTTATTACTTATGTTGGTACAGCCCCGATTATAACGGTAAACTCCGCTACAGTATGTATGGGCGCAAGCGCTGTGCTTACAGCCGGTGGAGGCACAACTTATACCTGGCAGCCTGGTGGGATGACGGGGAGTAGCATCTCGGTTTCTCCCGGTGCAACTACTACTTATACAGTAAGTTCAGGTTCGGCGGGCTGTGTGGCTACTAAAACAACCCAGGTTGTAGTAAACCCGGCCCCACCTGCATTTGCCAACAGCAACAGTCCTGTTTGTTTAAATACCCCGATTAATTTTGTGGGCAGTGGCGGAGGCACGTATTCCTGGTCAGGACCGAATGGTTTTTCTTCAACCTTACAGAATCCGGTTATAGCTTCTGCGCAAACCATAAATGGCGGAACTTATTCACTAATAGTTACCAGCGCAGCAGGCTGCACGGCTACTGCTACAGAATTTGTAACGGTAAATCCTCTTCCGGTACCCGTAGTTAATAATCCTACTGTTTGTGTTAATCAAACAATAAATCTTACTTCAAATGGTGGATCTACATATTCGTGGAGTGGGCCTAACGGTTTTTCTTCAACGTTGCAAAATCCCTCCATTGCAAATGCAAGTATGTCTATGTCAGGCACTTATAATATAATTGTAACCAGCGCGGCGGGATGTACAGCTTCTGCGCAGGCAAATGTAACGGTTATCACTTTGCCTAATCCATCTTTTACCAGCAATACTCCTTGTGTGGGTGCTACACTTTTATTAAGCGGAAGCGGAGGAGGAACCTATTCTTGGACAGGCTCCAACGGCTTTACCAGTGGAGTTCAAAATCCAACTATACCTAACGTAACATCAGCTGCGGGGGGTGGGTATTCTTTAGTTGTAACATTAGGCTCATGTACAGGTGTTTTTACAGCTCCTGTTGTCATAAATCCTTTGCCTGTGCCTACAGCTAACAGTAACAGTCCTGTTTGTTTAAACAAAACCATTAATTTTAATGGCGGAGGTGGCAGCACGTATAGTTGGTCCGGACCTTCAGGATTTACTTCCACACTTCAAAATCCCACAATAAGCTCTGCTTTAGCATCCAATGCCGGAATTTATACCCTTACAGTAACAAATTCGAATGGATGCACCAACACTATTACTACAAATGTTACGGTAAATCCATTACCTATTATTGCCGTAACCCATCCAACTGTATGTGTTAATCAAACAATAAATCTTACAGCAAGTGGTGGGTTATCCTATTCGTGGAGTGGGCCTAACGGTTTTTCTTCAACTTTGCAAAATCCAACACTGCCTAACGCTACAATGTTAATGAGTGGTAATTATCCAGTACTTGTAACCAGTGCTGCCGGATGCACAGCTTCAGCAACATCCAGCGTAACGGTTATCACCCTGCCTAACCCATCCTTTACCAGTAACACTCCTTGTGTAGGAACTACTTTAACTTTTACCGGAAGCGGTGGTGGCTTATACAATTGGACAGGCCCGAATGGTTTTACAAGCGGAGTACAAAATCCAATTATTTCTAATGTGAGCATGGCGGCTAATGGCACCTATTCACTTATTGTTACAATAGGAACCTGCTCTAATATAACTTCAGGAGCGGTAACTGTAAATCCATTACCTGTTCCAACAGCATCCAATAATAGTCCGGTATGTGTTAATACCTCGCTTAACTTAACGGGCGGCGGAGGTACAAGTTATTCTTGGTCAGGGCCTAATGGATATACAAATTCTACTCAAAACCCTGTAATTGCTTCGGCACAATCTATCAATTCTGGTGTTTATTCTTTAACAGTGACTAATTCAAATGGATGCACCAACACTATTACTACAAATGTTACGGTAAATCCATTACCTGTTATTGCCGTAACCCATCCAACTATATGTGTTAATCAAACTATAAACCTTTCTTCCGGTGGCGGAGCAACTTATGCGTGGAGTGGGTCTTTAGGTTATTCTTCTTCGCTGCAAAATCCTTCAATTACCAATGCAACGCAAAACATGTCTGGCTCTTATACCGTAACAGCAACAAGCGCGGCGGGATGCACGATGACCAATGTATCTAACGTTTTGGTTCTTGCCTTACCAACACCTTCTATTACCAGCAACACGCCTTGTGCTGGGGCAACGTTATTTTTAGGAGGATCAGGAGGAGGAGCCTATAGTTGGAGCGGGCCGAATGGATTTATCAGTACAAATCAAAACCCAACTATTTCCAATGTAAGTATAGCTGCAAACGGCACTTATTCCTTATTAGTTTCGGTGGGAATTTGTACCAATAACACCACCGCTCAGGTAACAATTAATCCTTTGCCTAATCCCGCAATTACCGGCAATTCGGCCGTATGCTTAAATCAATCAACCGGTTTTACTGCTACAGGAGGCGTATCTTATACCTGGGCGGGGCCTAATGGATTTACGGGGAGCGGGCCAAGCATTACCATTGCTTCCGCAAATAATTTAAATACCGGTTCGTATGTAGTTACGGCCACAAATGCCAATAATTGTTCTAACACCGCTTCGGCATTCTTAACAGTAAATCCTTTACCGATAATTGCCGCAATTGGCTCAACTGTGTGTGCCAATCAAAATATTACTTTATCAGCCTCGGGTGGAACTATGTATGTTTGGAATGGCCAAAACGGGTTTACTTCCGGCGCCCAATTTCCTGTAATAAGTAATGCTTCTGCCTCAATGTCAGGTAATTACAGTGTTACAGTTACCGATGTAAACGGATGTATCAGTACTTCTGTTACTAATGTTAAAGTTAATCCAATTCCCACCCCAACTGCTGCGGGCAACTCTCCAATATGTGCAAATCAAACAATTACTTTAAACGCAGGAGCGCCAACAGGGGTTTCTTATATTTGGTCGGGGCCCAATGGCTATGTTGCCAATGCTCAAAATTTACAAATTACGCCTGCGAATGTTTCTTCTTCGGGGCCTTATGTGGTGACTGTATCTGACAATATTGGCTGTGCCGCAAGTGTTACTGTAAATATGATTGTAAATCCGCTGCCTTCAGGAGTTATTAGTTCTGATAAGAAAGAAGGCTGCATTCCATTATGTGTTTCATTTACCTGTCAGGCAGCTACTGCACTTCAAAGTAGTGTATGGGATTTTGGTACCGGAGGAAGTGCGGTAGGAAATGTAGTGTCCAAATGTTATGAAAGGGATGGTACATTTAACATTAAGGCTATTTATACGGATATTAACGGATGTTCAAACAGCAGTACTTACAGTGTTGTTGCATATCCTATTCCCTCCGCCGATTTTAATTTTGCTCCTCAAAAACCTGTTGAAGGGGAAGATGTGCAGTTTACTAATTCTTCTTATGGACAAGGCACTTCGTTTTACTGGTATTTTTCACATTTAACCAATACGGTTATTGCAGAGCACAACCCGGCCATGATCTATCAAACACAGGGCGGTTACGCGGTAACTTTAATAACCGTGAGCGATAAGGGCTGTAGAGATACAATAACTAAAGCCGTTATGGTAGGTGAAGATTATGGGTTATACGTTCCTAACGCTTTTACTCCAAATGGCGATGGAATTAACGATGTGTTTTTTCCCAAAGGATTTGGGATTGTAAAGTATGAATTAAATATTTTTGATCGCTGGGGCGAGAGATTGTTTACAACTAACAAATTTGAAGAGGGTTGGCCTGGTAATTATACTGGTCGGACTCAGGATATGGTGCCTAATGGCGTATATGTTTGGCAGATAAGGGTGTTAAATGTTTTTGGTAAATCAAAAGAGCTTACCGGAAAAGTAACGGTTACAAAATAAATTATTCGAGTTCAATATTGTTTGATTTAAACCCTTCAATAATTTGTAGAAAACTATCGTAGGGTTTTTCTGAATCCCAGATAAAAGAATTAAAAGCTATGCCAAAAAAGCCAAGATCGTTAACTCTTTTTATTAGAGCCGGTGTGGTTCCGCCTCTTGCTACAAAACGCTTATTTGTTGTTTTAATGGCCGCCTTAATACCATCTTCATAAAATCCACTGTAAAAACCGCCTGTTAAGCTGTTAAATACCGTGCCTAACAAATAATAATTAAACGCCTGTTCCTCATTGTTATAAACCTGAGGTAATCGTGAGTAAGAACGACTTCTACAAATTGTACCAAGCTTTAATTTTAAGCGCTGCCTTACAAACCAATACCTCCATTTTTTTTTATTTAAATGTGTTGAGGTATAATGCACGCCTTTTAAATTATATTTTAAGGCCAGGCTGTGATGCGAATGAATAACAATTCTATTATGAAAATGTTCGGGAATACATTCAATGTACGCACACATTTGACCGGTTGAAAATTTAGGTTTTCTTAGATGAAAGGTAGTGAGTCCGCTTTCAAACATTTTTGTTACTAAGGTACACTCATCGGCATCGTCCTTAGTAGAAGAAACAACAAACAACTTCATTTTATTATGGGGGTTAAAAAAACTGCAGCTTGATTAATGCATACGAAAATAACAAATTATTTTATCTATAACGTAACCCTTATTATTTATTTATTAATAAAGCCCAACAAATTAAAAAAACGAGTAAAGAATAACTAATTTTATGCAGGGTTTAATGAAATTAAAATTTAAAATAGCGGCTGTAATTACAGCAATTGCACTTATATGCTCACATTTTCTGTTTCTATTTTTTTATAGTTTTAAATCTAACAAATTTTCGTTTTTTTATACTTATCCTTATTTTCACCAAAACTGGAATTTGTTTGTGCCCGCCCCTCAAAGCAATTATAATTTATACGCTTTTTACGAAAGCGATAAAGGTTTACAAAAAACAGATTTATTTCAACATCTTCTCATAAAGCATCAGAGCAATCGGTTTAGCGGCACCGAACCTTTTCTGATAGCACTTTCTAATTGTATTCATTATGTGGAGGCGGGAAGCGTGCCGGGTTTATCTTCTGACTATAATTTTAAAATGATAGAGAAGTTTGCCGGCAGTTATCTACAGCATACCTGTACCATAAAGAGTAAAAAAGTAAAACTTATTTTAGTGGTAAGTAACCCAAAGTATCCCTCGCCCCGGATTTATTACAATTAAACATCACAAAACGCTTTGTATTAAATCTTTTCTTAAATTTAAGCTATGGCTGTAGAGGTAAAAAAAATTGATGTAGCGTTGCAGGGCGGCGGTTCGCACGGAGCTTATTCTTGGGGTGTAATTGATAGATTACTAGATGATGATCGGATAGAAATAGATGGAATGTGCGGCACAAGCGCGGGAGCTATGAATGGCGTTTGTACCATTTATGGAATTAATAAAGGAGGAAGAAATATGGCAAAACATCTTCTTGTTAAATTCTGGCATAAAATTTCGGAAGCCGGAAAACTCTCTCCCTTACAGCCAACATGGTTTGATAAAGTAATGAGCGCGGGTAATATGGATTATTCTCCATCTTATAAAATGTTTTCGATGGCCGCCGAAAATATGTCTCCCACTCAAATGAATCCTTTAGGGCTTAATCCTCTTGAAAAAATTCTTAATCAATTAATTGATTTTGATGAACTGCATAAAATGAGTCCCCCAAAATTATTTGTTTGTGCAACCAACGTTAAAACTTGCGCCCCTAAAATTTTTGGCCCCAGTGAAATTACTTCCAAAGCAATAATGGCAAGTGCCTGTTTACCATATATATACAAAGCTGTGGAAATTGACGGTGAATATTATTGGGATGGCGGGTACATGGGAAATCCACCACTGGCTCCTTTAACAGCGCATACACACGACACTAACGACATAGTATTGATTGAAGTAAATCCTTTCATTATCAATAAAGTTCCGGATAACATCGAAGAAATTAAAGATCGTGTTAATGAAATTAGTTTTAATTCATCTTTGGCTTTGGAAATTCAGCACATGGAATTTATTAATAGTTTAGTTGAAAAAGGTATTACACTTGATGGCAAATTAAAAAAAATAAACTTGCACCGCGTATCTTCCGGAAGTTCTTTAGGCGATTTTAATTTGTCCAGTAAACTAAATACCAATTGGGATTTTTTAATGCATTTAAAAAACTTAGGTTATAAAGCATGCGATACTTGGTTAAAAAATAATTTTGAAAATATTGGAAAAAAGTCAACCCTTTACTTATAAATTTTATGCAACGACACTTTGTAAAACCAGAATTTAAAATAACCACCTGGGAACTATTAAAACCTTATTTTGATAATTTATTAAGCCGGCCACTCGATTCAACTCCGTTGCTGGAGCAATGGTTAAAAGATAGTTCTGAATTAGGCTCGGTTATTAGCGAAGATATGGCCTGGCGTTATATAAAAATGACCTGCGATACAAACAGTGAAGAACTCCGAAACAGCTTCAACGATTTTATACAAAACATAGAGCCCCACATTTCACCAATAAGCAATCAGTTAAATAAAAAATTAATTGCTTGTCCGCATACATCAAACCTTACCAAACAAGGCTATGATATTTATTTGCGAAGTGTAAAAAACAGCATAGACCTTTTTAGAGAAGAAAACATACCCCTTAACACTCAGCTTCAGGAGTTGGAACAGCAATTTGGCGCAATAAGCGGTGAGCAAAGTATAACATACAATGGCGAGAAAATGACCCTTCAAAAAGCCTCTGTTTATCTTAAGGATTTAAACAGAAACGTTCGTGAGGAAGTGTATTATAAGATCATGGAAAGGAGAGCTGAGGATGAAACTTCTTTAAATGAATTGTTTTCTAAATTAATAAACATACGCCATCAGGTAGCGCTTAATACAGGTTTTAAAAATTACAGAGATTATAAACATCGCGCTCTTGGCCGATTTGATTACAGCGTTCAAGATTGTTTAAATTTTCATGAGTCTGTTAAGCAGCACGTTCTTCCTTTAATAAAAGCGCATGAAGAAAAGCGCAAACTAAAATTAAAAATTAATGATTACCGTCCTTGGGATACATCTGTGGATGAGGAAGGAAAAGCACCTTTAAAGCCCTTTGCCACTGCCGCAGAATTAGTACAAAAAACAATTATCTGTTTTTCCAAGATTGATCCCTACTTTGGTAATTGCATAGAAATTATGGATCGCATGAGGCGCCTTGATCTTGAAAGCAGAATTGGCAAATCTCCCGGTGGTTATCAGTATCCCTTGTATGAAACAGATGTGCCGTTTATTTTTATGAACGCGGTGGGCTTGCATCGCGACTTAGTAACTATGGTTCATGAAGGCGGGCACGCCATACATTCTTTTTTAAATAAAGACCTTGAATTAGTGGAGTTTAAATCACCCCCCAGCGAAGTTGCTGAATTAGCGAGCATGAGCATGGAATTAATAAGTATGGAACACTGGAATGTTTTTTTTAGTGATGAAGACGAATTAAAGCGAGCCAAGCGACAACAACTGGAAGGCGTAATGGATGCTCTTCCCTGGATTGCCGCCATTGATAAATTTCAGCATATGTTATATCAAAAGCCGAATCACACAACCGAGGAACGTTATGAGATATGGACCGGGCTGATGAAAGATTTTGGCAGCGAGGTAATCAATTATAAAGGACTTGAAGAATTTGTAAAACGTAAATGGCAAATACAATTACATTTATTTGAAGTTCCATTTTATTATATTGAATACGGGTTTGCGCAATTGGGTGCAATTGCTATGTGGCGTCAGTACAAACAAGATCCTAAAAAAGCGATTGATAATTATAAGAAAGCATTAGGCCTTGGTTATACTAAAAGTATTCCGCAGATATACGAAGCTGCAGGCATAAAATTTGATTTTAGCCCCGCTTACGTTAAAGAATTAATGAGCTTTGTGAAGGAAGAATATGAAAAGATATAAGAGCTTAGTTCTTTTCAGTAACCTTCCCGTTTTCAAATACCAATGTACGTGATTTGAATTTATTGTAAATATGCATGTCGTGTGTGGCTAAAAGTACAGATCTACCACTATTACTAATTTCTTTTAATAAATTTAAAATTTCTTCCGAAGTCTCGGGGTCAAGGTTACCTGTCGGTTCATCAGCCAGTATAAGTTCCGGCTCGTTAACAAGCGCTCTCGCAATACTCACACGTTGTTGTTCTCCGCCCGAAAGTTCATGCGGCATTTTAAATTCTTTATCGTCAAGATTAACTTTTTTTAAAACATCATTAACGCGTTGTTTTATTTTTGTTTCATCGCTCCAGCCAGTCGCTTTCATTACAAACCTAAGGTTTTCATATATATTTCGGTCACTGAGTAATTGAAAATCCTGAAATACAATTCCAAGTTTTCTTCGTAAAAAAGGAATTTGTCGTGGTTTTAAATGATTTAGAGATTGTCCGCAAACATTACCAACACCCATTGTTAAGGGTAAATCTCCGTAAATGGTTTTTAAAAAACTGCTTTTCCCGCTTCCGGTTTTACCTAATAAATAAACAAATTCTCCTGAATTTATTTCAACACTTAAATCCCCAACTACAGGGCGTTCATTCTGGAATACGGTAACGTTTTCAAATTTTACGAGTGTTGACATACGTTAGCAAAGTTAAATTTTTTGTAACCTTTTATCACTTTTGCTCTTATCCCAATATCAACACCAATAGGTTAATAACTGCGCGCTTTCATTACCGCTGCAAATGTTTAGAAAAGTAAATTTATTGAGATAATTTTTACCACAATTTTACTTTAATGATTTACACTAAAAATTTAAGTGCCGTATTGGTTTTTATATTTTTTTGTTCGTTAGCGCACGCACAAAAAACAGCGATATATTTAGATAAGGATGCGCTGTACAAACAAGGATTGGAATTGTTTGATAAAAAACAATATGTAAATGCACAGAAAAATTTCAATGACTTTGCTTCAATAAGTAATTCTTCCCTACTAAAAGCAGATGCTCAGTATTATTCCGCAGCGGCTTCTATTGAATTGTTTAATAAGGATGGCGAATGGCAGATGAAACAGTTTATAGAGCAACACCCCGAAAGTTCTAAAATTAATAATGCCAACTTTTACTTGGGGAAATCCAATTTTAGAAAGAAAAAATATTCTGAGACCTTGGAGTATTTACAAAAGGTTGATATCTACCAACTAGATAAAGATCAACTGGCAGAACTTTATTTTAAGCGTGGCTACAGTTATTATGAAACCGGAAATGCTGATAAAGCAAAGGCGGATTTTTACGAGATTAAAGATGTGGATAATAAATATGCACACCCGGCAAATTATTATTATTCACATATTTCTTATAAAGAAAAAAATTATGAAACCGCTATGGTCGGCTTTAAACGTTTGGTCGGCGATGAAACTTTTGGAAGCGTGGTACCCTATTACATTACTCAAATATATTTTATACAAGGCAAATATGAAATTGTTACCAAAGAAGCCCCGGAATTATTAAACGATAGTAACAATGTACAAAAGTCTGATGAAATTAATAGGATGATAGGTGAAAGTTATTTTAACTTAAAAGATTATAACAATGCCCTTAACTTTTTAAAAAAGACACCTATTGGTTCTAACCCACAGGGAAATTATGCTTTGGGATACTGTTACTATAAAATAAATGATTGCAAAAACGCAGTTATGTATCTAGAAAAAGCGGTATTGTTAAAAGATTCTCTGGCGCAAAATTCATGGTATCACATGGCAGATTGTTACTTAAAATTAAATGAGAAGATCCAAGCTAAAAACTCATATTATGCAGCCTACCAATTAGATTTTGATAAAAAGATAACCGAAGATGCTTTGTTTTCATTTGCAAAACTCAGTTATGAGCTTGACTTTAATCCGTACAACGAAGCGGTAAAGGCGTTTTCAAAGTACTTAAAAGAATATCCCCAGTCGCCGCGCAAAAATGAGTGTTATAATTTTTTAGTAAATGTATACTCTACAACAAAAAATTATGCGCAGGCCATTAAAAGCATTGAAAGCCAAGAAAACATAGATCCAATTTTAAAAATTACTTATCAAAAGTTGATTTATTACAGCGGTGTAGAATATTTTAATAATAATGATTTATCCAACGCTGAAAAGCAATTTAAAAAATCGCAATTACAAAACACCGATCTTAAACTCAACGCCTTGTGCCAATATTGGTTAGGTGAAATTTATTACAACAATAAAGATTACACAACAGCTATTGAAGCCTGGAAGAAATTTCAAATAATGGATGGTGCATTGCAATTGAAAGAATATGAACTAAGCAATTATGCCATGGGCTATGCTTTTTTTCAGCGAAGAGAAAGGAATAAGGAAAATAGAAATAATGATGATTATACAAATGCAAACGTTTGCTTCCGAAAGTTTTTGCTTTCTAAAAGTAAGGAAGATGAAAATAAAAACATTGATGCTACTATAAGAACAGCCGATTGTTATTTTATGAATAACGATTATATACAAGCATCAGATTATTACAAAACAGCCATTGAAGCAAACAAGTTGGATGTAGATTACTCCCTTTACCAAAAATCTTTATGTGACGGGTTAAGTAAAAGATATAACGAAAAAATAACTGAGCTTAAAAAAATAGAATCAAGATACCCGGCCTCTAATTACTTAAGTGCGGCGTTAAATGAAATAGCAGATACTTATTTTAATAATTTAAAGGATGAAGAAAATGCAATTGTTTATTATAACCGTATTTTAAAAAATTATCCTAACTCATCTTTCGTTAGTAATTGTTATGCCCAATTAGGAAATATTTATTACGGACGGAAGCAAGATGATAAGGCTTTGGAGTATTTTGATAAATTCGTAAAAATTGATTCTAAGAGTGATGCGGCTAAAGAGGTTTTGGAAGCGATTAAAAAAATATTTACTGAAAAAGGAAAGATTGATGAAATGGAAAAATACTTTGCAGCTATCGGCAATCCTTTATCTGAAAACGAACTTGAAAAAAAGACTTACGATGTTGCCTACGATGCTTTTTACAACCAAAAAGATTGTGGAGTGGCTCTGCCGCAATGGGAAACATATATCAGTAAATTTCCTAATGGAAAACATATAACGGAAGCGGAGTTTAATGCCGCCGAGTGTAATTACAGCAACAGTAATTATGAAAAAGCATTAAAAGGATATTTGTATGTTATTTCAAAACAGCGGGGTCTGTATTCAGAGGTTTCACACGCCAAAGCGGCGTATATTTATTATAAGGATAAAAAGTATTCCGAAGCTTTACCCTTATTTCAGCAACTACAGGATATTGCGGAAACCCCAGTCAATAAAAGTGCAGGAAGATTTGGCGCTATGCGAAGCGCTTTTTATTTAAACCAGTTCGAAACCGCTTTAACAGAATGTACCAAAGTGTTAAGTACCGAAAAATTGAGTCCTCAACAATTAAGCGAAGCAAAGTATATAAAAGCTAAATCTTTATACGAAACAAGCAGACTCGACGATGCTTTGATAGAGTTTAAAGCCATCACTAAATCTGCTAAAAATATAAGCGGCGCTGAGGCATATTACTATATTGCCATGATTCAATTTAAAAAACAGGAATTTAAAGAAGTTGAGAAAACAGTAAATAAGCTTATCAGTTACTCTTACAGTAATGACGATTGGAATAGCAAAGGTATGCTTTTGCTTGCGGATGCATACATTGCCTTAAATAATGAAGGCGGCGCTCAGGTAATCCTTGAAACCATTATTGACAGTAAAACCAAGCAAGAGTATGTTGATGAAGCAAAAAAGCGATTGGAGAATCTTAAAACAAAACAAGGAGCAAAAATTAACGAAACAAATACTTCCGGTAAAGAGATGAAAGTGGAGTTTAATCAAACAAAAGATGATGCCGATTTGTTTGATAAAATGTACAAAGAATACGAAAAGAACAAAAGTGTTCCTACTAACTCAACTACTATTGAACAACCTAAATAAAGCATTTATGAATCAATTGCACTATAAAAATATTAATACAGCAGAAGAAAACGCTAGTCTTGAAATAATGAGGAATAAAAAAAATGAATGGGTGTTAATTGGATTTTTAATTCTAAGTTTTGTGAGTGTTTCTTTTTCTCAAACAGGAATTAATGACATCAATTACGGCGTAAAAAGTGATTTTGAACCCACCATTAAAGATGCTATTAAATTCGCGGACTTGCCTGAAATTAAAGACACCGTAAAGCAAATAGAAAACATTAAATACGGCATAGCAAGCAAACCTATGTTTCCAAAATACGAAGCACAATTAATTGGCGCGGCTAAAATGAAGAACGAACCACTTCCAAAATTATATCACTCTCTTTTAAAAATAGGTTATAGCCCATTGTATAATATGCCCTACGGCGAATTCTGGATTGCGAATAATCGCAACAGAGAGATTAACTACGGCGCGCATTTAAAACATTTTTCCAGCACTACTCATTTAAAAGATGTTGGCTATGGTGGCTTTAGTGATAATTCAATAAATATTTTTGGAAAAAAGATGTATAAAAAGCACACTTTAAAAGGCGACTTTAATTATGAAAGGAACGTAATACATTATTATGGATTTGATACCACGCTTAATCACATCAACGATAATAATTATACTAAACAACGCTACCAATTATTTGAACCAAAACTTCAGTTGCAAAGTCATTATACAGATAGTACCCACATAAATCACGATATAAAACTCAGCTATTATAATCTTCAAAATTTAAACAGAGAAGAAGAAAATAATATTAAGCTTAAAGGCGATGGCACTATGTTTCTCAATAAAGAAAAATTGAACTTAAATGTTTTAACGGATTTTTATAATCACAGGCAAAGTAACGATACTGTTAACAATTTAATAGTTACACTTAATCCTTCGTTTGAAGCTCGCGGCGTTAAATGGCATGCAAATATTGGTGTTGCGGCTACAATTGATAATTTAAAAGATAAAACACGTTTTTATTTTTACCCGCAGCTTAATGTAAATTATAATGTTTATGAAAACATGGTGGTGCCTTATGCAGGAGTTAATGGTGGGTTAATTAAAAATAGTTTCCGTAGCCTGAGGGCTGAAAACCCTTTTATAGACACCACATTGCGTTATACCAATACCAATAATAAATACAATATTTTTGGTGGAATTCGCGGTAACTTAAGCAGTAATACATCCTACGATGCCAAAGCAAGCTACGCGCAATACGACAGTATGTATTTTTATGTAATTGATTACGGCGGCCCCAATCAGTTGTATAATCACTTTAATGTTTTGTATGATAATACTTCTTTAATAACCATTGGCGGTCAACTCAAACACCAGTTAAAAGAAAAATTAAATTTAATTGCATCCGGTAATTATTACATCTATAAACCTAAAAATTTAATTCGCGCTTATCATAAGCCCGATTTTGACTTAACTTTTTCTGGAATCTATAATCTGCAAAGTAAACTTATATTACGAGCCGATTTATTTTTTATGGGCAAGCAATGGACTCTTACGCAATTTATGGATGCGGGAACCACCGCACTTAAACCAAAACAATTAAAAGGTTGGGCCGATCTTAATCTTGCAGCCGAATACAGATACAGTAAAATGCTTAGTTTTTTTGTGAAATTAAACAATATTGCCAATCAAAGGTATTATCGTTGGGAACGTTATCCCACACAGCGTTTTAATTTTATGGTCGGGCTAACTTTTGTTCCATTTTAAATATACCTTTTTTGTGGTATTTGCATTTGCGGTAAAACGGCGTAATTTTATGCTTTTATGATATCCCTCAATAATTTACACAAAGGCCAGCAAGCTATTATAAAATCATTTACTAATAGAGATTTAAGCCATAAAATGATTGAAATGGGTTGTTTACCCGGCGAAACCATTACGCTTTCAAAAATTGCGCCTTTTGGCTGTCCTTTGGCTATTTTGGTTGCTGGTTATGAATTGTGTCTGCGCGCCGAAGAAGCTAATGCCATTATGGTGGAATTGGTATCTTAACCTTTTGTCCTCATTACAAAATAATAAAATTAAAGTAGCCTTAATAGGTAATCCTAACGCAGGTAAATCCAGTCTTTTTAATGCTTTAACAGGCCTGAATCAAAAAACCGGCAACTATGCGGGCGTTACCGTTGATAAACACGAAGGCCAAACAACTTTTACTTCGGCACAAGGCAATTACGCTATTTCAATAGTTGATCTTCCCGGAACATACAGCCTTTTTCCAAAAACAATCGACGAAAAAATTGCCTGTAATTATTTGCTTGAAAATAGAAATGAAATTGACGTGCTGGTGATTGTAGCAGATGCAACTAACCTTAAACGAAATTTACTGCTCGCCACTCAAGCCATTGATTTAAAATATAAAACAGTTCTTGCCCTTAACATGAGCGATGAGGCTGAAAAACAAAACATAAAAATTGATGTTAAAGGACTTAATAGTGTTTTAGGAATAGAGGTAATTCCAACCGATTCGCGTCATCACAAAGGCATCGAAGAGTTAAAAGCCGCCATTTTAAAAGCCCGTGTTAGCGATAGTTATTTTTATGACATTAGCCTTACGCAAAGTAAGGAGAAATTTAATTATGAAAATTTTCTCAGAACTATTTCCGGCAATTTAACCGATGAGGTAAATGCCGATCAGCTTTATCGGTTTAATACAATAAATTATATTATTGCCAAATACGTTAAAACCCCTAAAGAATTATATATAAAAGAAACCACCTCTAAAATAGATGCATTTATTACACATCGGGTTTTTGGATATGTTTTTTTACTATTGGTTCTATTTCTGGTGTTTCAATTTATTTTTTATGTGGCCGAATACCCCATGGGGTGGATAGAAGATGTATTTATTTCAGCACAAAATTACCTCGCACAAAATTTACCCGCAGGGCAACTAAACGATTTGTTTACAAACGGAATACTTGCAGGAGTTAGCGGAGTACTTATGTTTATTCCTCAAATTGCCCTATTGTTTTTATTTATCGGCATTTTGGAAGATTCGGGTTATATGGCCAGAGCAAGTTTTATAATGGATAAACTTATGCGGCGGTTTGGCCTGAATGGAAAATCAGTTATTCCACTTATCAGCGGAACAGCATGCGCGGTACCGGCAATTATGGCGGCTCGTACTATCGGAAGCTATAAAGAACGACTCATAACGGTTTTCGTAATGCCTTTAATGAGTTGCTCTGCCCGCTTACCTGTTTATATTTTAATAATAGCACTTATTTATCCCGATAATTCTTTTCTTGGTATTTTTAATATGAAAGGCTTGGTTCTTTTAGCAATGTATTTATTGGGATTTGTTGCCACAATTTGCACCGCCTTTATAATGCAAAAACTTATTAAAGTAAAAGAAACCGCTTTTTTTGTGATGGAACTTCCGGTGTACCGTTTACCCCAGCTAAGAAATATTGCTATTATGATTATAAATAAAGTTAGAGTATTTGTTTTTGATGCAGGTAAAATTATTCTTGCTATTTCAGTTGTTCTATGGTTTCTTAGCGCACATGGTTATGGCAGTAAGTATAATGCCTTATCTGAAAAAATCAGTAAAGTGGAAAGCCTTAAGGAAAACATGCCTAATGCAGAACTTCATAAGTTAAAAACCGAGCAACTTGAATATTCTTATGTGGGAAGGTTGGGCCATTTTATTGAACCCGTAATAAAACCTTTGGGTTTTGATTGGAAAATAGGCATTGCCCTTATTACTTCTTTTGCCGCCCGCGAAGTTTTTGTAGGAACTATGGCTACTATTTATGGCGCCAACGAAAGCGATGCCAACGCTTCCATTAAACAAAATTTAAAAAATGAGCGTAATGCGGAGGGTAAACCCGTGTACACCATGGCCGTGTGTTGGTCTTTGCTTTTATTTTATGCCTTTGCATTGCAATGCATGAGTACCATTGCAACGGTTAAGCGTGAAACAAACAGTTGGAAGTGGCCTTTTCTACAGTTAGTGTTTATGACAAGCCTTGCTTATATTTCTTCCTTTACCGTATATCAGCTCCTTTCCTAAAAGGATATTCCCGCGTTTATCCTCAATATTTTCCTTTGGCAAAAAATCAAACTTAAATTTTTGGTTTTCAATAAATTAATGGCAATTTTGTGGCATTCAAATTTACAGTAACCATGATCAGAATTATAATAGCATTAACAATAGCCACTGTTTTAATTACGGGGTGCAAACCCAAAAAAGAAATAGTAAAAACCGAAACAAAAAGCACCATAGAAGAACCGGCAATAACACTTGACACAATTAATGTTTTGGCAACAGAACCACCCGTAAAAAAAGAGTACCGCGAGTCGAATGCCAAACAGTTTGATATTGTGCATACCCGTTTGGATGTTAATTTTGATTGGGCAAACAGCCGATTAAATGGCAAAGCAGAATTACAGTTAAAATCTCATTTTTACCCTGCGCGTATGTTGTACTTAGATGCACGTGGAATGGATATTAAAAGTGTTTCAGTTTCCGAAACGGGTATTTACCCTGTAAATAAAAAAGTTAACGGCAAGGTAATTGATGTAGGAACCGAAAAAAAATTATCAATAGCACCGAACACATCTTTTAAATACGAAAACGATTCTATAAAAGTTGATTTGGGCAGATTGTTTTCACGCGAGGAAAATTTTATTGTTTCCATCGATTATGTAGCCAAACCTAATGAATTAAAAGTTGGGGGAAGCAGCGCTATCAGCAGTGATAAAGGACTTTATTTTATTAATCCCACCGGAGAAAATACCTATAAAATGCCTCAGATTTGGACGCAGGGCGAAACCCAATCCAATTCCGTTTGGTTTCCTACCATTGATAGCCCTAACTCCAAAACCACTCAGGAAATTTTTATGACGGTTGATGAGAAATACACCACCCTTTCTAACGGTTTGCTGATTGACACCAAAAAAAATGGTAATGGCACAAAAACCGATCATTGGAAAATGGATGAACCTCATGCCCCATACCTTGCGATGATGGCGGTTGGAATGTTTAAAAAAGTTGTGGATGAGCCCTGGAACGGAAAAGAAATAAGCTATTATGTTGAAAAAGAATATGAGCCGCATGCCAAAGGAATTTTTGGAGATACCAAGGAAATGATTGATTTTTATAGTGGAAAACTTGGCGTGCCTTACGCTTGGCCTAAATATTCGCAGATTGCAGTGCGCGATTATGTGAGCGGCGCTATGGAAAATACCAGTGCTACCTTACATGGAGATTTTGCGGTTTACCAAACAACTCGCGAAATGATTGATGGAAAAAAAGGGGAAGATATTATTGCGCATGAACTATTTCATCAGTGGTTTGGCGATTTGGTAACTTGTGAAAGCTGGAGTAATCTTCCCCTCAATGAAAGCTTTGCCACTTACGGAGAATATTTATGGGAAGAGTATAAGCATGGAAGAGATGCTGCGGATCAGCACAGTTACCAAAGCAGACAAGGTTATTTAATGTCTGATAAAGAAGTGGATCTTATCCGTTTTAATTATGAAGAGCGTGAAGACATGTTTGATGGTTTCAGCTATAATAAAGGCGGCCAAGTATTACACATGTTACGCAAAGCTGTGGGCGACGATGCTTTTTTTGCTTCGCTCAAAAATTATTTAGAAACCAACAAGTTTAAAAGTGTTGAAATCCATAATCTTCGTTTAGCGTTTGAGGAAACCACAGGGCAGGATATGAACTGGTTTTTTAATCAATGGTTTCTTAATAAAGGCAGGCCTAAATTAAAAGTGACTAAAAACTTTAATTCAGCAACAAACACAGTTGAACTTACTGTAGAGCAAAAACAAAATCTTAATAAAGTTCCGCTATATAAATTACCCGTTGAAATAGATATTTACATAAATGATAAGCCCCAGCGCACCCGAATCTGGATTACGGAACAAAAACAAAAATTTACTCTTAAAAGTAGCGCAGCACCTCAGTTAGTTAACTTTGATGCTGAACGTCAGTTATTATGTAATCTTGAATATCAAAAAACACAGGAGGAGTATCTTTTCCAGTATAAAAACGCACCTTTATACGACGATCGTTTTGAAGCGCTTAGTGTTTTAGAAAGCAAACTCTCAGATCCTGCTGTATTTGCATTATTTAAGGAAGTTGCAGAAAAAGATAAATTTGAAGGATTAAGGAGTTATGCTGTTGGAAAAATCACTTCCGCCCCCCAGGATAAAGCTGAAGAGGTGAAGGCAGTGCTGATGAATGTTTATACCAATGATAAAAATACCAGGACACGCGCAAAAGCGCTGGGAGCATTAAACAAACGTTTTGGCCGTGACGCAGACATTGTGGATTTAAATAATAAAGCGTTAAGTGAAGCTTCTTATGCAATATGCGGTGAAGCTTTTGAATGGATTGGTAAAAATAATCCGAAGCTGGCAATGGAACGGGCAAAGAATTTTGAAGGTGAAACAGGGAAGGATGTTATTTTTCCTTTAGCAGAACTGTATTCTAATCATGGGTCAGAAGCTCAGATTCCTTTTTTTCAAAATAATTTAAAATACATGACGGGTTTTGAACTAAGCAGCTTCTGTGGATTTTATGCAAAAATGGCTAAACGGTGCAACTCGGCAACAGACGCATTAGTGATAGCAAAAGATCTGGAAACACTTTCTAAAGGAGCTAACAGGTTTACAAAGTATGGCGCCGTGAAAGGAATTAGAGACATTGCGGCTGCTTGGGAGGCGCGTGAAAAAACCATTAGCTCAAAATTAGATGTTGCAAGGGCAGGTAATAAAGACACCGTAGCTTTGGAGAAGGAGTTGAAAGAAGCGATAGCGGCTAAGGAGGAGATCACCAAAATGTATAACAGTGTAAAATAAAAATGTTTAATTTTTTTTTACAGTTAAATAAAAAAATTATTTATGGCAACTATTAAAATCGAAAACATCTTATTTCTGGATATCGAAACGGTTCCGGTTACATATAAATATAGCGACCTCGACAAAACTTCTAAAGAATTATGGGATCGGAAATGGCAGTTCAATAAAGAAATTACCGGTGAAAAACATTATGAGAAAGCGGGAATTTACGCGGAGTTTGCTAAAGTGGTTTGCATTGGCGTAGGCTTTTATAATAGTAAAAAATTCAGGGTAAAGTGCCTTGCCTCCGAAAACGAGCTTGACATATTAAATGAATTTTCTTCGCTATTAGGCCAGCATTTTAATACCAGTTCACATTTATTATGCGCGCATAATGGTAAAGAGTTTGATTTTCCTTTTTTATGCAGACGATTTTTAATTAATAATTTGCCACTACCTAAAGTGTTGCAGATACAAGGCCTTCGCCCATGGGAAGTAAAACATATTGATACTCTTGATTTGTGGAAATTTGGCGATGTTAAAAATTATAGTTCCTTAAATTTATTGGCTCATGTATTAGGTATTCCCTCTCCAAAAGATGATATGGATGGGAGTTTGGTAAGCAAAACTTTTTATGAAGATAAAAATATTGAGAAGATAGCCGCTTACTGCAAAAAGGATGTGATTACTTTGGCCCGCGTTTACAACCGCTTTGCGGGAAGCGGCAACCTGAACCAAGAAGATATAATTTTTGTGTAACTTCATAGCGCATGAAAGTTACAATTGGCATAGTAGGAAGCGGGAGCTGGGCAACAGCTTTGGCTAAACTATTTCTTAATAATTGCAACGGCATTAATTGGTTTATACGTAACGAAACAGATATAAACGCCTTTAAAGAATTTGGAAATAATCCAAAATATTTAAGTTCGGTAGATTTTAATACTTCTAAAATTCAGTTTACTTCCTCGTTAAAAGAGTGTATTGAAAATTCAACTATTTTAATTCTCGCTGTTCCGTCGGCGTTTTTAAATAATACCTTAAAAGAGGTTACTGCTTCATCGCTAAAAGATAAAATATTTTTTTCAGCAATTAAAGGAATTGTTCCTGAACATAATTTAATTGTGGGAGAATATCTGAACACGGTTTATCATGTTCCGTTTGAAAATATTGGCGTCATTACCGGGCCTTGTCACGCAGAAGAAGTAGCTCTTGAAAAATTAAGTTATTTAACCATTGCTTCTCAGAATCTTACAAATGCAAAAACCGTTAGTGAACTTTTAAATTGCAGATATTTGCGCTCTTCTGTGAGCGATGATATTTATGGGACTGAGTACTCAGCCGTTTTAAAAAATGTTATTGCTGTGGCCGGAGGTATTTGTCATGGTTTAGGTTACGGCGATAATTTTTTAGCGGTATTGGTGAGCAATGCTATTCAGGAAATAAAACGTTTTGTAGATGCCGTTCATCCGATTAACCGAGATATTAATGCGTCTGCTTATCTTGGAGATTTATTGGTAACGGCCTATTCGCAATTCAGTCGCAATCGAACTTTCGGCACCATGATAGGCAAGGGTTATAGTGTAAAAAATGCCCAACTTGAAATGAATATGATTGCTGAAGGTTATTATGCAGTTAAGTGTGTTTACGAAATCAATACCTCTTATAATATTAATATGCCTATTACATCAGCCGTATATAATATCATCTATATTAACAAAGATGCCCGAAGTGAAATGGAAAATCTATCAAAAATTCTATCCTGAAAAAATGCGAGGATTTTCATTGTTTTTTTCTATTGTTTTTCATCCCTTGTTAATGGCCACTTACGGATGTCTACTTATTTTCTTTGGCATCAGAAATACGGTGTATGATTTTATGACACCTTTTGAAACAAAGTGGCGAATATCGCTTATTGTGTTTTTATTTTCATTTATTTTTCCTGTTTTAAATATTGCTATACTGTATAAATTAAAACGAATTCCAAGTGTAGCTCTGTCACAGCAATCCGATAGAACTTATCCCTATATAATGACTGCACTTTTTTATTTCGGTCTTTTTTATCTTCTAAAAGATATTAATATCTGGAACAGTATAAAACTTTTTGTTTTAGGAGGAGGTTTAGGAATACTTTTAACCGCGATTATTAATTTGAAATATAAGATCAGCGCACACATGGTGGGTATTGGGGGACTATTAGGTGTATTAATTTCATTGTCGTACTTAATAAAATTTGATATGACCTTTTTTTATATCGCTGTAATTTTAATAGCCGGACTTATTGCTTCCTCCCGTCTTTATTTGCAAGAACATAAACCTTCACAGGTCTATACCGGGTTTGTATTAGGGTTAATAGTGCAAACGGGTTTGTTTTTTATTTTTCAAAAGATAACATTTGCTTAATTTTTAGTTTTGAACTTAGTAACCGGAGCCACAGGAATAATAGGAAGCCACGTAGTTTTAAAACTGCTTCAGTTGGGAGTTCCGGTGGTAGCAGCCAAGCAAAAGAGCAGTGATATTTTTAAAGTTCAAAAACTTTTTTCCTATTACACTCCGCAAGCAAAAGAACTTTTCAAAAAAATAAAATGGGTAGATATTAATGTAAGCGATGTTTTTTCAATTGAAGAAGTTCTTGACGGTATTTCTACTGTATATCATTGTGCCGGATATGTTTCATTTGATAGAAGAAAGAAGACCCAACTGTTTAAAATAAACGAAACAGGAACCGCAAATATAGTGAACGCCTGTTTAAGCAAAAACGTTACGCTGTGCCATGTTAGTTCAGTTGTAACCATTAACAATCTGGATCATAAAACAGATTTGACAGAGAATGTGTTTTGGAAAACAAGTGGAAAAGAAAGCGATTACGCCATTAGTAAATACAATGCCGAACGTGAAGTTTGGCGCGGAATAGAAGAAGGATTAAAGGCTGTAATAGTTAATCCAGGAGTAGTTTTATCGCCGGGTTTTTGGAATCAAAGCAGTTCGCGGATATTTAGCACTTGTTACAAAGGCAACGCATTTTATACGTTAGGCACTTCGGGATTAATTTCGGCGGTTGATGTAGCTGCCATAATGATAAAATTGGTTGAAGAAAAACAATTCGCTAACCGTTATATTTTAGTGGAAGGTAATTATACTTTCAAGTATCTTTTTGACACTATACAAAGTTATTTTGGTAAGCCAAAACCGTATATAAACGCTACCAGATTTGTGCTTCAGCTTGGAAGAATTGCTGATGGAATTCGCTCAAAAATTACTTCAACTGAACCGGCAATTACTAAATCTATTATTAACTCTTCCCTCAACAAGCAAAGCCTTTCAAATCAAAAAATTGTTCAAACACTAAACTATACATTTGAACCAATTGAGGCGGTTATTTCTAAAATTTGCGGTATTTACATAACAGAGAAGAAAAATAAGCGATAAATTATTCATTATCAGGTAGTTAAAATTAACATTCATCAAGTATATTTTGCTATTTGTAAGTTATTTTTCTACCTTAGTCTATTAATATTAAGTATTTAGTATGCACATTGCTATTGCAGGAAACATTGGTTCGGGAAAGACAACTTTAACATCATTATTAGCAAAACATTACAAATGGCATGCTCATTATGAAGACGCGGATGATAATCCTTACCTTAATGATTTTTATGAAGATATGCAGCGGTGGTCATTTAACCTTCAGGTATACTTTTTAAATAATCGTTTTACCCAAATTCAGGATATTAGAAAAGGAAAACATACGGTTGTGCAGGACAGAACTATTTATGAAGATGCCTATATTTTTGCGCCTAATCTTCATGCAATGGGCTTAATGACAACCCGTGATTATGATAATTATTTTTCGTTATTTAAATTAATGGAAAGCCTTGTAAAATCTCCCGATCTGATTATTTATTTACGCGCCAGTGTGCCAACCCTTGTTAAACAAATTCAAAAGCGCGGAAGGGATTACGAGAACAGCATCAGGCTTGATTATTTAAAACGTTTGAACGAACGTTATGAGGCTTGGAGCAGCGGGTATGAATCAGGAAAAATTTTGGTAGTGGATGATGTAAATTTCAGCGAGAGCAAAGAAGATTTAGGGAAAGTGATTAGGATGATAGACGCTCAACTTAACGGTTTATTTAAATAGTGAGTTTAACGTTAAATAAAGAAGACGAATTTTTTGATTTACATTTTTCTAAGCAATTAGAGAATGTTAATCGTAACGGCCGACTTATGTTGGCCTATGATGGCGTTTTAAATACCGAAACTATTTCAAAACTTGAATCGGAGATTGAGGACAAAATTCTTGAAAAAGGTTTGCCTAAAATGGTTGTTAAAAAAGTGTTTTTTATTTGCGTGGAGTCACTACAAAACATGTTAATTCATGGCCATAAGGATGATCTTGGCGCCCAACACAATTTCTTTATTATAAATACAACTGACAAAGAAGTAAGGGTTATCACGGCTAATCTTATTACCAACAGCGCTATTGAAAAGTTGAAAAAAGATATTGCTAAAATAAACTCATTTGCTGAACCCTCTGAATTAAAAAGTTATTATCTGGAGCATCTTGAAAATAATGAGTTAAGCGATAAAGGCGGGGCCGGTTTAGGGTTTATAACTATCGCTATGAAAAGCGGTAATAAACTTAAAACTTTTTTTGAACCTATTAATGAAAAGCGCTCGCTTTTTTTAATGGAAGTTACTATTAACGCGGAGTAATTTTACTGCGTGTTTTCTTCAACCAGTCTCGTTAATTCCACAAACTCTTCTACTCCTAATTGCTCCGGTCGTTTTTCAAATAATGGATGAGTAATATCTTTGTGTGAAAAAATCGGTTTTATAGAATTTGTGATTTGTTTCCTCCGTTGATTAAATGTGGTTTTAACAACTTTAAAAAATAATTCTTCGTTGCAGTTTAATTTTAAAGTTGAGTTTCTTTCTAATCGAATTACTGCGCTTTTTACGCGTGGCTGCGGACTAAATACATTTTCATGCACTGTAAATAAATATTCAATTTTGTAAAATGCCTGAAGCAAAACACTTAATATTCCGTAAGTTTTGGTTCCCGGTTTTTCTGCCAATCGTTGAGCTACCTCTTTTTGAAACATACCCACAACAATATTTACATCATCTCTGTGTTCTAAAACTTTAAACATGATCTGACTAGAAATATTGTATGGAAAATTTCCTATTACATTAAATTTGCCCGGAAAATATTCTTTTAAATTGGTTTTTAAAAAGTCAGAAAATTTTATTTGATCTTTTTTTTGCGGATACAATTTTTGTAAATACTCCACAGATTCTATATCAATATCCAAAGCTAAAAAATCTTTCATTTCATTGATAAGATATTTTGTTAATACCCCTGTACCCGGGCCAATTTCAATCAATGGAGAAGTTTTATCTTTTTCAATAACCGCGTTAACTATTTTTTTTGCAATATTTTCATCGCACAAAAAATGCTGACCCAGATGTTTTTTTGCCCTTACAGGTTGAATCATTATGCCGATGTTGTTGTTGTTTGCCTTCCGCCTAATTGCATCAGGTAGGCTTTAATTAACTCATCCAGATCTCCATCTAAAACCCCTTCGGCATTAGTAATTTTAAGTTCAGTACGTACATCATTTACCATTTTATATGGATGTAAAACATAACTTCTTATTTGCGAACCCCATTCTATTTTCATCTTCCCTTCTTCTACAGCCGCTTTGCTTTCGTTGCGCTTTCGCATTTCCAACTCATACAATTGCGATTTTATCATTTTTAAAGCACGCTCTCTGTTGCCGTGCTGCGAGCGCTCTACCTGACACACCACAACAATGCCGGAAGGTTTATGCAGCATTTGTACTTTAGTTTCAACTTTGTTAACGTTTTGTCCGCCGGCGCCACCGCTGCGCGAAGTGCTTACTTCAAGGTCTGCGGGCTTTATTTCAATTTCAATTTCATCATCTACAATAGGATAAACATATACTGAAGCAAAACTTGTATGGCGTTTAGCATTTGAATCAAAGGGGCTAATGCGCACCAGGCGATGAACACCATTTTCTCCTTTTAAAAAACCAAAAGCAAATTCTCCTTCAATTTGCAAGGATACTGATTTTACTCCCGCAGCATCTCCGGCATTAAAATCAAGTTCAGAAACTTTAAAGCCTTTTTTCTCGGCCCACATAATATACATGCGCATCAGCATTCCTGCCCAATCGCAGCTTTCGGTGCCACCCGCTCCAGAATTAATTTGCAATATGCAACTTAGCCGATCTTCTTCGGCCCGAAGCATATTTTTAAATTCAATTTCTTCTAATTTTTTATAACAGGAATTAAATTCACTTTCCGTTTCCTGTTCAGTAGCATCTCCGCTTTTATAAAACTCGTAAAGCGTATTAAGATCTTCCACCTGGCGTGATAATTCTTCATAGCCGGTAGTCCAGGTTTTAAACTGTTTAATTTCATTTAAAAGTTTTTCCGCTTTTTTTGGATCGTTCCAAAAATCGGGATCGAGGGTTTTTTCCTCTAACTGTTCGAGCGTGTGTTTCTTTCTATCGTAGTCAAAGAAACCCCCTCAACGCGTGACTGCGCTCAATAAGTTCTTTCAGTTGGTCGTGTGTAAACATATTACAAAGATACTAATAATCTATTTACCTGTGTTGTCAGAAACATTTCTTTCTTCCGTAGGCCAGAAATATACATAAGCAATAAGCATCAGGAAGCCAAAGTTAACCAGGCCCATTACTAAGGCAATGTATAGATGAATGATAATTCCTAATACAATTAACTGCTTTTTAATTGTAGTTAACCAAATTAGTGCAGGAAATGTTAATTGATAAATTATAACCGCATAGGTTAAAATTTGCGCAAAAGTTGAGTTTATATCAAATTGTAATCGGGAAGAAATATTATAATGCTCTACTTGTGAGATCATAGCTACAGCTTTTCCGTTCATCCAATCGGAGTCATTAAGTTTTGTGATGGCTGACACAAGATAAACAAAACAGATTTGCAATAAGATGGCCACTACTCCAAAATTGTGAAGGAATATTTTTAATTGAATTTTCCAATGAAGCGTATTATTGAAACGGGTTTGAATGAAAATAGAAAAAAAAAGAAACTGATTAAGTAGATAATCCCCGCCTGTTAAAGTTGGGTAAATTCTATTATGCAGATTAATTACAAGAAGCCAGATAATGAAGTCAAACACAAAAGCTATCTTTAAACTCATTAAACTTAACAGGCTTAAAGTCAATAATAAAACTATTGCTCCTACGCAGAGTTGGGAATTTTGAGGATTATTTAAAAAAAAGGCAGCGCCGGTAAATAGCTCCACATTAAACTCCTTTAATACCACAAATGAATTTTTTCCAAACAGCAAATCAAAATATTTAATCCAATAAATACATTTTATAATTAAAAACAACCACAGAAGTTTTTTGAACCACAATGATTTTGTTTTAAAATTATAATCAGAAAAAAAATATGATACAGTGTTTTGCAAAAAGCTCGTAATTAAAATATAAATTTAAATGTTTATTCTGAAGAAACAGGCTTTGATTAATTTTATTAAAAATAAAGGGGTTTATCTTTTGGTGGCTGTTGCAGCCATTTTATACGGATATTTTGAAACTCAGGGAAAAGGCGATTTTTATATTTTTTTATCTGCTGCCGATGATTTAAATAGTAAAGCAAATATTTATGAGAAGAAGTATGTAGATGGTTATCATTATTTTTATTCCGTTTTCTTTGCATTAATTTTAAAGCCTTTTGTAGGTTTATCGTTTACAGCAATAAAATTTTGTTGGTTGCTCATAAATGAAATTCTTTTTTTGCACCTTTTTTATTTATTAATACAATCAGAGTTTGTAAAAGTTTTAAGCAGCTCAAAGCGCGTGATATTCTTATTTATGGTCGTGTTATTCTCTGCCAGGTTTTTTATAGATAACATTCATACCTCCCAAATTACCATATTAATTTTGTGGTGCTGTATTTATGGATTGTATTGCATCACACAAGAAAAAAGTATTAAGGGTGCTTTTATACTTGCTTTAGGCATTAACATAAAGTTGTTGCCAATTGTTTTTTTACCTTATTTAATTTACAGAGGATATTTCAAGGCTTTTTTTGCCACCGTGTTTTTTTACATTCTATTCTTATTTACACCGTCTTTTTTTATAGGCCATGAATACAATGTGAGTCTTCTTAAAACGTGGTTTCACCTTATCAACCCCGCAAATCAAAATCATGTTTTGGATGTGGAAGAGCGCAGTTTTCACGGTTTATCTACTTTATTATCTACACTATTGGTAAAAAATGTGCCTGATGTGTATGCCTTAAATTTGAAGCGGAATATATGTGATGTATCCTTATCTGCTTTAACTTCGGTTCTTTTGTTAGTGCGATTAACTCTGGTTACTTTTACACTCTATTTTTTAAGACCAGTTTTTTTTTCAAAAGCTAAAAATTTCTGGCAACAATACATTGAAGTAAGTTACATTCTGCTTATTGTTCCGCTTATTTTTCCGCACCAACAGGCTTATGCCTTTTTATTTACATTACCCGCAGTATGCTGTGTTTTTTATTATTTAATTCTAAGCGATTTAAAGCTAAAGGCGCATCCGGTTATTTTATGCGCGGTAATATTTATTTTTTTATGTTTCGGTTTAAAATTGTTTTTGGGAATGTTTAATGATTACTACGATCATTATAAAATTGTTACCTATGGCGCATTATTACTCATTCCTTTATTAGTTTGGCTTAGAGTGCAAGTGAAAAAATCACCTAATTTTTTTTAAGCAAAACAACATGACCAAAATGTACTGCGTCTTTTAAGGTGACCGCATTTTTAAAGGTAATTCTCCACACATAAGTATCTTCTTTGCATTCTTTTCCATTGTAAAAACCATTCCATCCTTGTTTAGGGTTTTTGGTGCTGAAAATATGTTCACCCCACCGGGTAAAAATATCAAACTCATAATTTAAAGTTCCAATAGCTACAGGCATAAAATAATCATTTAATAAATTATCATCGGGGGTAAAAGTATTAGGAATCCAAAATCTAAATTCGGGTAAAATTTTAACAGAATGTTTAATTGTATCAAAACAATTGAACTGATTGTTTACTATTTGTGTTACCGAATATTCTCCGGGTTCTTGGTAAACATGCAACTCATTAGGGTAAACAGAACCACTTCCATCGCCAAAATTATATTGCCAATTGGTTACATCTCCCGATGAGGCATTTAAAAAACTAATTTCAGGATCAAAAATAGTTGTTATCTGCGGCGAGAAAGTAAAGCCCGCCATGGGCGCGGGGTTAACGGTAATATTATTGACGGCACTCATACTTGTGTCAACACATACAGAAGATGTTGTAACTATTAATGTTGCAGAATAAATACCGGCCGGGCTAAAAATCTGCACGGGCTGAAATTCGGAGGATATGTTTCCATTGCTGAACAGCCATTGATAGGTGAGGGGTAAAACACTGCTGCTTCCATTGCTAAACGCCACTTTTGCTGGATTACATTGTGTTAAGGGAAGATTATTTATTTTAGAAATAGGTCGCGGAATAACTCTTACACTATCTATAAAGGAATCTATACAGCCGTATTGTTTGGCCACTAATTTTACAAAGTATTTTCCGGGCTGAGTGTAAATTATTGGCCCCGGATTTTTTACAGAAGATGTACTGGGCGTGGCGGCAGATGTAAAATCCCACAAAAAGGCGGCTTGCGGCGTATACATACCCTGTGTGGTAAAGGTAAAAGAATTTCCTTTTAAGCATTGTTTGGCTTGCTTCGGAAATTTAATATCAAGTAGTGGATAAACATACACTACTTTTTTCATGGTATCGCTGCAGGGTTTACCGGGATTGGCAATCAGCGTAACTGTATATTTTCCTGTGTCTTGATAAGTGTATGTAGGGTTAACAGCCCTAGAAGTATCATTAGATAAAGGAAGCACGCCAAAATCCCAAGCATAGGTTAAACCTCCCAAATTACCAAAACTTTGGTTGGTAAATGTAATGGTGCTGCCTTGGCATTTTACCGGCTGATCGGCAAAAATACTGGCTACCTGCACTATACAAGAAACAACGTTAAACTGAAAATCGCGGTAGTGCGTATTAATTAAAACACCATTCCTAAATTCCTGCACACAAATACTAACAACAAACTGGCCGATTAAATTTGGCGTACCGGTAAGCAGGCCGGTAGAAGGATTTATACTAAAAGCAGGATTACTTGCAATAGGATATGTTCCTGAATAAGTTGAAGAATAATTTACATTTTGATAGGGCGGTGGGGGAGCCGCAACCGGACAAGTGCCACTGCCATTTAGGCCGGGGCAACTTTGGTCAAGCCCTAAAAAGGGCGGGCACAGTGAGTATACAAGTTGATCGCCATCAGGATCGGTGGCGGAATGATCAAAGGTAAAAGGTAAATTATTGCAAATAAAAATAGGCGGAAAATTCTTGTACCTTGGCGAACTGTTAGTTGCAACCACTTCAGGGCCGGGAATAAAAGTATAATAAGTAGAGCCTTGTGAGTCTGGCACCACAAGGTTAAGAATGGTTCCGTTTCGGCAACACCGCTGATAAACAAGATAATAACCCCCTGCTTTTGGCGGAAGATTTAATGTATAGGTATATATTCCTTCCTCAACGCAAATGCCACCGGGGGCTTGTATACAGGGGTTGTTAATAGAGGGTGGAATGTTTGTAATTACCGGAACTCCAAGGTCGTAAGTGCTGTTTAATACGCCACCTGCTTCATATACTGTTAAAATCGCCGGAAGAACTGCTCCGTTAGTATTTGGTAAGCCGTCAAAAGCTGCGCCGGTGCTAAAACAATCCCGGTAAACTTTAAGCGTTATTTTATAATTATTTCCCCCAAGTGCATCATATATAATTTCTCCGCCAACAATATGCTTTGCAAAAATGTGCCCATTAATGAACGCTAAAAAAAATATATAAAAAAACTTCTTTTTCACATCGTAAAAACAAGCATTAAGTTACAAAATATTATGCAATAACCGGTTTTTTCTTAAAAAAGAATATAAAAGACTTTAACAACACCCATTATCAGCAAAATAATTTTATAAGGAATGAAAAAGGCCGCTTAAGGAATGAGCGCAAGCCTATTCAACCGAAAATGATATTAATATGATCAAAAGTCTTTTCATAGTCGATTGCCCGTTACTACCGCCTAACGGTTTGCAGGCTTGCGTTGGGCGGGATATTGAAATTCAAATTATATACCCCGACAAACTTTATTAAAAGTACAACTGTTTTTAGGGAAGGCAAAATTGGCCTGAACGACGACCCCGTACGTCCGCTGAGGTAAATTCCTCGGGTTAGCAGTAGTGCATTATTTCTGCTTTATTATCGACTTCTCCCAAGTATTAACAACTATGATCCAAGAGAATAAACATATTCCGAAAATTATATAACGTGATTGATTGTCAAATGAGTTTGACAGTAATGGTGAAAATGTCAAAATGCTGCCAAGTAAATGAAAGCAAGCACTTGCAAATACTGATTTAGTTTTTTCGGCAATAGCTCCAATTCCCCAGCTAGCAAAAACGAGTATTCCGAAAAATTTTAATTCGTCCAATATGCTTGTATTGTTTGATAAAAAACTTAAGTGCCATAAATACCAAAATAAACCAATTATAAAAGACCTCAATAATGGTTGTAGATTTGCTAATTCATTTTGCAAAAATCCACGCCAACCGTATTCTTCAAATATTGCATATACTGTTAAACAAATACCAACAATAAAGCCATAAGAATGTTTATTTATATTTTGGTCATTGCTTGCGCCAAAAAACGTAAACAACAATATTGGGATAATAACCATTATAAAGCTTTTAGCTTTATTTAAACCCAAAAAAGTAATGTCGCTTTTTTTCTTCATGGTTGTTAACATAATAGTCGCTGCGGTAATTGGTCCAACCCCTTCTAGTACGGATTTTATTACGATTGTCAACCCAAATGGCAAAGTCATTTCATTGTACCAATCAAATAGTCCAAGTCTAAATACTCCTGATAGTGTGGTAGCGATGATTAAATAAATTAGTATATGAAACCAAGTTTGATTTTTTACTGTCATAATGTGCATTGTCTGTATGCATTACTGCTAACATTTAAATATGTGTATGTTAAATTACAATTCTTTAGCTAATTCTTAAAATATGCCAACTTTTTACTAAATAATTGATTTTCAAGGAATTAAATCAATTTTGGACTTATAAGGAATGGTTTTTCAGCACGCAAAACGGTTTTATAGAGCCGTAAAATGCTTTCTTAGCCCTAATGTTTTGCCAAAATTATGCGCCCAGCCCTTAATCTTTATTTATTTTTGCACTTGCAATGATGAGCATTAATGAACTTTTACAAAAACAGCCCCTTCTTTTATTTGATGGCGAATGTGGTTTTTGCAACAAAAGCGTTCAGTTTTTTTTAAAGCGTGAAAAGAAAAAAACCATGCACTTTGTGCCGCTTCAATCTGCTTCGGGCAATTGTATAAAAAAATATTTTGAAATAGCAGATCGGGTGGATAGTTTAATTTTAATTAAAGATCATTCTGCCTATATAAAATCCTGCGCGGCTTTACGGCTAACGTTATACATGAAAGGCGCATGGCCTGTAATGGCCGTATTTTTAATTATTCCTCCTTTTTTACGTAACATGGTTTATACTTTTATTGCCAAGCACCGGATGAAAATTTTTGGAAGAGTGGAAAGCTGCGCGCTTATTCCTTTGGAGGATAGAAATCGAATATTGGATACCGCTTAAATAATTATTCTTTTATTATTATTTCAACCTGTAAACCTTTTGAACAAATTTTAAAAATAAATTCCTTTTGGTAAGCCTGATAAATTTACCGTACAAGCACCACTTAGTTCATTCAATAAAAGGTTTTCTCCCATTAAATTATACAATTCGCACGTATATTCCAATTGTCGGTTGTTGGAAATGTAAATCATATCCCTGCAAGAATTGGGATATACTATAAAGTAGTTGAATAATGTTGGGTAAATTTTAAGCTGTTCCGGTTTTTCTAACTCCGGTGGTTTTTTTAACTCCTGCGCTGGTTTTAGTTTTTGAGGGATTTTTGGAAGCTGTATTTTTAACCGCTTTTTTATCATCGGTAGATTTTGATTTAATCTTTTCAGAACCTTCCTTTTGTTCTTCTTTTTCTTTTAAGTTACCCGTGCTCTGCAACGAGTTATACCATGAAAAAAGTTTACGCATATTACTTACATACACACGGTCTTTATCGTAATCAGGAAGAACTTCTCCAAAATATTTTTCAACTGCCAAGTCATCGGCTTTGCTGTCAATAGCCGCCTGCCCTTTTTCTTTATCAAAAATAGCGGTCATAATTTCCTCAATAGGCTTATCTTCGCCTGTAGTAAACATGCTGATGTCGCTAAGAGTAGAAACTTTTGTGGAAGAATAAATGTTTACTCTTTTTTTATCTGATAAACCCTCAACAATAATGCCGTTTTTGCTTTGAGCTACTATTTTGTAAAGGCCGGGTTGGCCTGAGATGGAAATTATTCCTGTTAAATCAATCATATCATTAAAACTTATAGGCAAATATAGCTTTAAAATTTTCAATAAACGGGTTTTTTTCGCAATATTTTTTTGGCAGACGAGAATGTTAAACCATAAGTGAAGAATATTAAAAAAGAGTGTTTTTAATGAGGCTCAAATTTTGAAATTAAAAAGGTTTGTGGTTAATTTAATGTTTTTAAATATTCTATCATGAAGTACCAAGCCATAGATAATTCTTTATTTACCGAGAACCGACATAAATTTAAAAATCATTTAAAACCTAATTCGCTGGCGGTTTTTGTAAGCAATGATATTATGCCTACCAATGCCGATGGAAGTATGGGTTTCAGGCAAAACAGCGATTTGTTTTATTTAACCGGGGTTGATCAGGAAGATACTATTCTGGTTATTTTTCCTGATGCTAAAGATGGCAAACACAGAGAGATTTTATTTGTAAAGGAAACCAGTGAGCTTATCTCTATTTGGGAAGGAGCTAAATTAAACAAAGAACAGGCAACTAAAGTAAGCGGCATTGAACATATTTACTGGCATCATGAATTTGAAAAGATAATGAAACCGTTTATTCTTCAATGCGAAAATATTTATTTGAACAGCAACGAACATGCTCGCGTACACATTGAAACTGAAACCGCGCAGGTAAGGTTTAATAAAAAATTAATGAACGCTTATCCCTTGCATAAATATGAGCGAAGTGCGCCCATTATGCACCGAATCAGAGCTATTAAAAGCACCAAGGAGATTGAGTTGATTCAGCAGGCTTGTGATATTACCGAGAAAGGGTTTAGAAGACTTTTATCATTTATAAAACCCGGTGTTTGGGAATATGAAATAGAGGCAGAGCTCATCCATGAATTTATTTGTAATCGTTCTCAAGGGTATGCTTATAGTCCCATTATTGCCAGCGGCTTTAATGCCTGCGTGCTGCATTACGTAGATAACAATAAGCAATGTAAGGATGGCGATGTTATTCTTTTAGATGTGGCTGCAGAATACGCTAATTATGCGAGCGACATGACCCGTTGTATTCCCGTAAGCGGAAAATTCAGTAAACGCCAGAAAGAAGTTTATAACGCGGTGCTTCGTGTAAAAGATGCCGCTACAAAATTATTACTGCCCGCACAAACTTTTGAAAAATACAACAAAGCCGTGGGAGATTTAATGACGGAAGAACTGCTTCAATTAGGTTTGATTACTACCGAAGATGTAAAAAAGCAAAATGCAAATTGGCCGGCTTACAAAAAATATTTCATGCATGGAACCAGCCATTTTTTAGGATTAGATGTGCATGATGTTGGCTTTTTTACTGAGCCTATTCAGGCCGGAATGGTATTTACCGTGGAGCCGGGCATTTATATTCGCGAAGAAAATTTAGGGATTCGCCTGGAAAATAATATTCTGGTAACCACCAATTCGCAAATTGATTTGATGAAAAATATTCCCGTTGCCGCAGATGAAATTGAAGAGTTGATGAATTCGAAATAATTTATGCTTAAAACCTGCCTTTATAAAAATGAAACTGTTACGTTTTTTGATAAAGGAAAAGGGAAAGCTGTTGTGCTGTTGCACGGATTTTTAGGTTCGCACAAAATTTGGGAATCAACCATTAAAGATCTTTCACGTTCTTACCGTGTCATTTCAATTGATTTGCCCGGTCACGGAAACACGGCTTGTTTTGGGTATGCCCACAGTATGGATCTGATGGCAAAATGCGTTAAAGCGGTTATGGATCATCTCGGGCTTAAAAAATACGTACTCATCGGACACAGTATGGGTGGGTATGTAAGCCTTGCTTTCGCTGATCTTTTTCCTGATCATTTGCGCGGAATGTGTCTTTATCATAGCACCGCCCTTGCAGACACAGAAGAAAAAAAAACAGAGCGAATGCGGGCAATTAAAGCGGTAAAAGCAAATCGACGTGTTTATACTAAAAATGCTATTAAAAATTTATTTGCGTCTAAAAATTTAAAGTATTTAAAAGATGAAATTTCATTTGCAAGTAAAATAGCTAAAGGCACCGGCCAGCAGGGAATTATTGCCGCGCTGCATGGCTTAAAGGATAGGCCAAGCCGTGATATAATTTTGGGATTAGTAAAATATCCTATTATGATGGTAATTGGCGAGCATGACAATGTTTTGCCAGCTCAGCAGCTTTTAGAACAATCGCAAATTATTAATAATAAAACAATTTTATATTTGGAGCACGACGGGCATTTTGGTTTTTTAGAATCGCCGCGGCAAAGTAATAAAGAGTTAAGAAAGTTTCTCAGAAAATGTGTTTGATCTTTGATTTAAAAAAAAATCCTGTCTTTACATAACGAAAAGACAGGATCTTAAATTGATTTTTAACTATTAATTATTCTTAAAAAATTCGTCGTAACTTAATTCTTTAGTTTGTAAGGTGCATTTTTCTTTAATAAGACTTAATACTTTTTTGCTGTAAAGGTTTTCAAAAATTTTCTGCGCTTCTTTTTCTTTGCTTAAAAGATCTTTAGCAATTTTTTCCACATCTTCATCTTGCGCAACCTGGCCATAGCGGGCGTATTCCCCTTTAATAAAGATTTTTGCTTCTTCGGTAGCTTCTTCCGCTTCCACTTTTATCTCATTGTCTTTAATAATCTTATTTTCAATTAAACGCCACTGCATTGCTTTGGCATAATTTGGATAATCTTTTTCAAGTTCTTCCTGAGTAACCGGCTTTTCATTAACAGCCATTAACCAGCGTTTTAAAAATTCGTCGGGCAATTGTATGTTTAATTTATCAACCAATTGTTTTTCAACTTCTGTTTTCAAAAAACGTTCTGAATCAGCATTAAACATCATGCCTAATTCTTCTTTTATTTTGTTTCTGAATTCTTCTTCAGTAGTTACCTTGCCGGGACCGTAAACTTTATCAAATAATTCCTGATCTAGTTCCGCGTCTTCTAAGCGCGCTATGTTTTTTACTGTTAGCTGTAAATTGCAATGCGCATGCTCCGCCGCGTCTTTGTCGATGCCTAAGGATACACTTTTATCAAGAGCGTTTTCGTACAACTCATCAATGCTTAAAATAATTTTATCATCCTTTTTTGCGCCTAATATTTTAGCTTTTCCGCTTTCATTTTTAATTCGTTCGGCGCTTACGCTGGTGCTTTTAAAAATACCTCCGGGCTTTATATTACCTGTTTCATCCAATTCGTTAATATCCACAAACACAACATCTTTTTCTCCGGCCACTTCGGGGTTTTGAGGCTTGCCATAATTACGTCTAACATCTTTTACATATTTTTCAATTAGTTCATCATCTACCTTTACCGTTTTAAAAGTAAAAGTGTGATTTGAATCCAAGCTGACATCGAACTTTGGAGCCAAACCAACTTGATATATAAATTCAAATTCTTTTTGTTTTGCAAAATCAACAGCAGTCTGATCTTTTGGCAATGGATTTCCTAAAATTTCAATTTTATTTTCTTCAATATATTTGTAAATAGAATCATTCAATAATTTATTGATTTCATCTACCATTATTTGAGTTCCGTATTGTTTTTTAATTAAGCCTCCTGGCACTTTCCCGGGTCTGAAGCCGGGCATAGAAGCTTGGCGCTGAACTTTTTTAAGCGCCTCAGATACACGCGTTTCATAATCAGCTGGTGTAACGGCAATTTTTATTTCTGCGTTAAGGTTATCGATTTCGTGCTTGGTAATATTCATCATGTAATTCTTAATAAAATTTAGAGGGGCAAAAATACAAAATTTTTACCATTAAAATGGTTTTTAAAGACCTGAAAGTGAGAAAATTAACAATTTTATTGATAAAAAGCGGTGCTAAAGGAAGCCTTAAATTCTTCTCCGCCGGATAAATGTATGAGACCGTTTTTATCAGAAAATTTTTTGGTAGAATTTATATTATCGGCAATACCAAACCAAGGTTCAAGGCACACGAATTTATCACAACCTTTTTTAGACCAGATTCCAAAATAAGGCCAGTTTTCGCATTCCATAATTATTTTGTGGGCTGAGGTTTTTGAACACAAACTAATTTTATTTATCTGATTGTTTTCAAACACCATAGCATCTTTATCAAATACGGAGGGGGAAAGCGGCAATTTATTATCTTTTAAATTCAGGTTCAATTTTTCGTCAGATAGCAAACCATTATGCAACAATGTTTGCTTGTAATTATCGGATTCAAACTCAAGATAATAATCTTGCATTGATTCTTCAGGAAGTAAAGGGCAATTAAAACCGGGATGAGCTCCCAATGAAAAACGCAATGTTTCTTTAGATGGATTATACACCTTATAGGATGTTTTTAAAGTAGAATTCTCAAGATCAAAACGCACTTCAAATATAAAGTCGAATGGAAATTTGCTTCGCGTGTGTTCATTTGATTGCAACTGGAACGTGCAGAAATTAAGTTCAGATGCCACAAGTTCAAAATTCATGTCCCTTGCAAAACCATGTTGGGTTAAGGTGTAGGATTTATTTTCATGATTTAATTCATCGTCCTTTAATTTTCCAACAATTGGAAATAAAACAGGAGCATGTCTTGGCCAGATATCTGCATTGGCCTGCCAAATATACTCTACGCCATCGTTATTGGTTACACTGCATAATTCAGCACCTTTCTGATTAATTTTTATTTTTAAGAGTGGGGAAATAAGTTCTATTGCCATTTTATTTTTAAGATTTATTGTTGATCATAAAAAAATAATGCCCGGAATTTCAGCAGCCCTTTTATATACTTCAATTACTTCTTCAACATTTACTACAACAATTTTTGCCGTTACACTTGTGTATTTGCCGCTTCCGCTCTCTTTGGTGTGAATATCGGCTTCGGCTTCAAATAAATTTTCCACCAGCGCTATTTTTCGATTGTTGCTTTCAACAATAAACTTATACATGTATACACTTGGGAATGGTGTGGTTTCAATAAGTTTTTGTTTAAATTTTTCCAGGTCTTCCGGCGTCATGTACTTTCAAAATAATGATTATAGATTAATACAAGGCCAAAGATAACCAATAATATTCCTGTAATAATATTTACGTTGTGCATTATTTTATCTGTTAAAAATTTTTTTAATTTTTCAGCGGCTGCAACTTTTGCAAACTCAACTAACAATACGAGTCCTAAGGTGATGCTAAAGTAAAGGATCATTCTCCAAACTGAGTAATGCAATGTTTTGCTTACAGCCGTTACATTTCCCAGCCATATAAGCCAAACCGCCGGGTTAAGAATGTTTAAGAAAAATCCTTTTAGTACCATGGCTTTTGTGGAAGGGACATAAATATCCACCTCTTCATCCTTTTTTGAAACAGGAGGTTTTTTAAAATAAAGAGCGCCAAATATTATAAGAATAATACCTGCGATTATTCCCATGAATCTTTGACTTTTTTCGTCGGTAATAAAATTTGTGGCACCGTAATGAACCAGTAAAATGATAAGGATGCACAGTAAAAAGTCACTCATTACAACTCCTATGGCTAAAATGGAACCTGATTTGTAACCATGTTTTATTCCGGCATTTATTAAAGCAAAAAAAGCGGGGCCAAACGAAAACGTAAGGAAAAGAACAATTACAATTGTTTGAGATATGAGACTGAGTATCAAATTGTTTTATTATAACTCATTAAAAAATGCTGCCAATCTTCTAATTGTTTCTTTTTCAGCACTCTTGGAAATTTACTTTGTCCTCCCAGTCTATTTTTGCTGGCTAAAAAATCAATAAAAGCCTGATTTGGAAGTACGGTAATAAATAATTTTTTTAACGCGTGCCTTCGCTCGGTAATATAATCGTCGTTAAGTAATTTTAAATGCGAGTCTATTTTTTCTATTAGTAAATTTTCATCTACTTGTTTATCAACACCAACAAACCAGTGGTGAGCAAAGAGTCCTTCATAAGGAATTCCCGCAACACAATATTCATTAATGGAAATTCCTAATTCCTCCGCGGTATATTTAATGGCCTGATTCATATTATCCACACTTAAATGTTCGCCGCACAGACTCAGAAAATGTTTGGTTCGGCCGGTAATAATTATTTCGCAACGTTTTAAATCTGTAAATTTTATTGTATCGCCTATAAGATACCGCCAAGCTCCGGCGCAATTTGTTATAAGCAAAGCATAATCTTTATCCAACTCTACTTCAGTAAGATTTAATGCTTTGGTATTTGGTTTAATATTGCCGTCCGCATCAAAGTTCTCGTCGGTAAAAGGTATAAACTCAAAAAACATTTTATTATCGGTAAGCAACTTCATTGCCTGTTGTGGGTTGGGTCTATCCTGGTAAGCGATAAATCCTTCCGAGGCCATGTAAGTGTCCAGAAAAATTAATGGCTTACTGCAAAGCGAGTTTATGGTATTTTTATAGGGATGAATTGCCACTCCACCATGCACAAATACTGCCAGTTTTGGCCAAATATCATGAATGGTATTAACGTTATAATGTTTAATAATGCGTTCAAATAATATTTGTATCCATGCCGGAACGCCGCAGATAAAGCCTACGTCCCAGCTTTTAGCGTTGTTAACTATATCTTGCAATTTGTCTTCCCAAACAGATTGAGAGCGAATGTCGGGACCGGGTAATGAAAAATTCTGAAACCATCGTGGTTGTGTACCCGTAGTAATTCCACTTAAATCTCCGCTGAAATAAGTGCCGTTATAATTTAAGTTAGTGCTTCCGCCAACAAATAAAATTTCAGTTTCGTATTGTTCTTTTGTAAAATTAAAATTTTTTGTGGATATAATTTGTCGCAGCGTTCCTTTTTGAATAGCGCTGATCATTGTTTTAGTTACAGGAATGTGTTTACTCGCCGATTCAGAAGTGCCACTGCTTAAAGCAAAATACTTTATCATTCCGGGCCAGCAAATATTTTTTTCTCCTTTTAAAGAGCGATGCCACCATTGGTTAAAAATGCTTTGATAATCATGTTGCGGAACGGTTTTTTGAAATAACTTAATAGGATCTTCCAAAAGAACCAATTCATTAAAAAGATATTTTTTTCCAAACTCGGTAAACTGAGCTTTAAGTAAAAGTTTGCGAAGCTGCCTTATCTGCTGTTTATAAGCGGTTCTTCGGGTGGGAATTTTACTTCTTACCGAAATTACTTGTTTGATTATGGAACCAAGAATTGGCATTTGGTTATTGAAGAACTATTTTTATATACTTAAAGTAAAAAGCTTCAGAGTATGTGGGATTATTTAATATATCTGAAGTCCTGATTGTTTTTTATTGTTTTTAATGTGGCGTAAATAAGTTCAATTACTTGTTCCACATCCTGTTTATTAACGGTCTCCACAGTGGTATGCATATAGCGCAGCGGCAATGAAATTAAGGCTGAAGCAATACCTTCCATAGAATAGGCAAAGGCATCGGTATCGGTTCCGGTAGCCCTGGCAGCCGCTAAACGCTGGAATGGTATTTTTTCTTTTTTTGCAGCATTAATAATAAGTTTCAATAAATTGTTTTGAACGGCAGGGGCGTAGCTTAACACCGGCCCTTTTCCGCAACTTAAATCTCCGCTGGCAATTTTATTCATCATTGGTGTTTGAGTATCGTGGCAAACATCGGTGATGATGGCCACGTTTGGTTTTATGCGGCGCGCTATCATTTCAGCACCGTGTAACCCTACTTCTTCTTGTACAGCGTTAACAATGTATAAGCCAAAAGGTAATTTTGTTTTTCTTTCTTTAAGTAAACGTGCTACTTCCGCAATCATAAAACCGCCGATTCGGTTATCGAGAGCGCGACCGGTATAATAACGGTTGTTAAGTTCCATTAACTCGTCTTCGTATGTTACCACGCATCCTACATGAACTCCAAGGTCTGCTACTTCCTTTTCGTTTTTACATCCAAGATCAAGAAAAATATTTTTTAAAGTAGGGCTTTCTTCTCTTGCCGGTTCTCTTACGTGAATAGCCGGCCAGCCAAATACAGCTTTAACAATTCCTTTATCGGTATGAATATTAACCCGCTTGGATGGGGCTATCTGGTGGTCGCTTCCGCCATTGCGGCAAAGATAAATAAAACCCTCTTTAGTAATATAGTGAACAAACCAACTAATTTCGTCGGCATGAGCCTCAATTACAACTTTGTAAGCGGCTCCAGGATTAATAACGCCCACCGCTGTGCCATAAGTATCTACAAAATGTTCATCAATATATGGTTCCAAGTAATTAAGCCATATTTTTTGCCCCCCGCTTTCAAAGCCGGTGGGTGATGTGTTATTCAGGTACTCATATAAAAACTTTGTTGAAGCTGAGTTTAAAATTGATTTGGATTTGCTCTTGGCCATAAATATATATTTAACACGCTTAAATTACCAAATATAATTCAGAATTTAAAACGAAAACGTTATTAAAAATATATATTTTAAACTAAGAGATTGACAGGGGTAATATGTTCATTATTGTTGTGAAAGTATGAAAAAACAACCACTAATTTTAATAAAAATTAATGTAAAATTTTATAAATTAGTTCTTTTAAAAGTTCTCCATTTGAAATACCACTGTTATCCACGCCTTTAGATTTAAGATCGCATTCTTTTAAGTAGGAAAAAATATTCTTTAGTTTGGGAGTGTTATACACGGCTGCCGCTTTTGCATAACCTTCGATAAAATAAGGATTAACTCCTAAGGCTGCTGCTGCGGCAAATTTACTTTTATCCGGCAAAAAATGATATTTTAAGATTTTACTGAAGTATGCATATAAGGTACTAACGGTCATAACTGTTGGGTGTTCTTTTTCATTGGAAGCAAAGTAAATGATAATACGGTTGGCCTTTAAAACATCTTTTTTAACGAGAGCATCCTGTAACTCAAAAACATTGTAATCTTTACTGATGCCGATGTTATGTTGAATAAGCTCCGGGGTTAGTTCACTTCCGGGCTTAACATTAATAATTACTTTTTGAATTTCATTTGAAATTTTACTTAAATCGTTACCTAAAAACTCACTAATTAAAAAAGAAGCTTTGGCTCCAATTGTATAATTTTTGGATTTTACATATGCAGTTATCCAATCCGGAACCTGATTATCATACAATTTTGCCGACTCAAAATAAACGGCGTTTTTTTGTAGTGATTTAGCCAAGGCACTGCGTTTATCAATTGTTTTATACTTATAGCAAAATACTAAAATTGTAGTGGGCTGAGGATGAAGCAGATAATTTACAAATTGCGAAACGCCGTTACCAATTCCGGATTTGGATGAGGGCGCATCCTCGTCATCCGACGCATTTTTGTTTAATTCCTTTAAATTCTGAGCTTCCTTAACAATTACTACCTGAAACTCACTCATCATTGGGAATTGTTTTGCCAGGCCAATAATTGCGGAAAGATCTAAATCTTTACCATAAACTATATTTTGATTAAATTCACGATCATCTTTTTCAAGCACATTGTTTTCTATGTAATCAGAAATTTCGTCTATGTAATATGCCTCTTCTCCGCTTAAAAAGTAAACAGGTTTAAATATCCGTCGCTTTAAATCAAGCAGTATTTGTTCAGCAGCTTTCATTGTTGAAACAGTTTACTTTTAGAAATGTGTAAAATAAAGTTGCTTACCATATCATCCTTTTCCGCTTAAGAATAAGTTGTAATTATTTAACAAAAAACAAAACTAAATATTTTTGAAAGTTTTCAATTATCCTGCCCACCCTTCCCTGTCTAAACTCCGGTATTGAATAGCTTCTGCTATATGGTTGGTTTCAATGGTTTCCGAAGCATCAAGATCGGCAATTGTACGCGCCACTTTTAAAATTCTATCATAAGCCCGTGCGCTTAATCCCAAACGTTCCATCGCATTTTTCAATAGCGCATTTCCAGCATCGTTAAGCTTGCAATAATTTTTTATATCGGAAATATGCATTTGCGCATTACAATGTATTTGCGAACTTTCAGAATATCTTTTACTTTGTATGTGCCGTGCTTTAATTACCCTTTCTCTTATGTCTTTGCTTTTTTCAGAAAGTTGTTCTCTGCTTAATTCGCTGAAAGGAACCGGTGTAACTTCTACATGAAGATCAATTCTATCTAACAAAGGACCGCTTATTTTATTTAAATATTTTTGAACGATTCCGGGTGCGCAAACGCATTCTTTTTCCGGGTGATTATAGTAACCGCAGGGGCAAGGGTTCATGCTCGCTACTAACATAAAACTGGCGGGATAATCTACGCTGAATTTTGCGCGACTAATATTTACAACGCGATCTTCTAATGGTTGCCGCATGACTTCTAAAACCGAACGTTTAAATTCGGGGAGTTCATCTAAAAACAAAACGCCGTTATGCGCCAAGCTAATTTCTCCCGGCTGAGGATTGTTTCCTCCTCCAACCAAAGCAACATCGCTAATAGTGTGGTGCGGGCTTCTAAAAGGCCGTTGTGTTATTAGTCCGTGGCCACCCTTACCGGTTTTTCCTGCTACACTATGAATTTTTGTGGTTTCCAGTGCTTCTTCAATGGTTAAAGGCGGCAAAATACTTGGCAATCTTTTACTAAGCATTGTTTTACCTGCACCCGGGGGCCCAATTAAAATTACATTATGCCCACCCGAGGCTGCAATTTCGAGCGCACGTTTAATATTTTCCTGGCCTTTTACATCTGCAAAATCAAATTCAATTACACCCAAATCATTTAAAAAAACCGTGTTAAGATCTATAGAAGGTTTTGTTAACTCACCTGTGCCATTGTAAAAATCAATTACTTCTTTCAGGTTTTTTGCAGAAAGAACTTCTAAACCTTCAACCACGGCAGCTTCGGCCGAATTAGCTTCAGGCAGAATAATACCTTTAAACCCATTTGCTTTTGCTTGTATGGCAATGGGCAAGGCTCCTTTAATGGGTCGTATTCCGCCGTCTAGAGCCAATTCGCCCATTATCACGTATTCAGAAATTTTATCAGATTTAATCTGTTCGCTGGCAGCTAAAATTCCGGCGGCAATGGTGAGGTCGTATGCCGATCCTTCCTTGCGAATATCCGCCGGTGCCATATTAACGGTTATTAACTTGCCCGGAATTTTATAACCATTGTGCTTTAAGGCAGTATCAATACGCTGCTGGCTTTCTTTTACAGCACTATCCGGCAAGCCCACCATATAAAAATTAACGCCGGTTCCAATATTTACTTCAACAGTAACTTTTGTGGCATTAATGCCCTGCACCGCGTATCCATACGTTTTTACCAACATTAATACAAAGTAACCAAAAATTTAACAAGATATAAATTTTTGAATTTTTAATTTTTTTTGTAAGTTTGGTCAAACGCAAAATCGTTAATTCCTACATAAAAATGAAAAATTTGTTGATAACCGCTTGTCTTCTGTTAAATCTGCATTTTATTGCACAGGAAAAAACAACGGAGTTAAATTGTTATAATAAATGGGCTGCAAAATTTGAAGATCGTGGAGCAGAGGAGGTAAAAGACGGAGTATATACCGATGTGATTATTACCAATCGCCAGGGCGGTAAAGCCACTTGTAACAATGGTAAAGCCGAAGTGGTTAACGGAAAAGTTACCAAATTTTATATTTTGCTAAGCGATGGAACGCACGAAGAAGTAAAAAAAACCTGGAAAAATAAATCTAACGAAAATATTACAATTGTAGGAGGCATCAGCAAAAGTTTATTTACTGTTCACGGCGAATTAATAAACATATTATGGCCAAGCCTGATGAAACCAAAAAAAGCAAAACCAACTACTGCGCCTGATCCTACGGATGATTAGCGGGGTTATGACAATTAAATGACAAATAAGCACTTAAAATGTACCATATTTGCGGTATATTTTGGATACTTTTAAAGTCATATCGTTTACGTATAAAAATTTGCCTCTTGAACTTCTTGGCAAACTTCATTTAACTTCCGAACAGCAAAGTAATTTACTTACTAAGCTCAAAAGTAATTTCGAGTTTCATGAATTAATGTTTTTAAGTACCTGTAATCGTATTGAGCTTTTTATTAACAATAATCACGAAGTAAATAAATTTTTAATCCGTGAAATATGTTTATTTATTAACGCAAATTTAAATGATTTGGAGGCCGATATCTTATCCGAAAAGGCCGATGTTTATACTGAGCAGCAAGGTGTAGAGCATTTATTAAAAGTGGCCTCATCATTAGAGTCGATGGTAGTGGGCGAACGTGAAATTATAACACAGGTTCGCAAAGCATATGATTTTTGTAATTTACTCGGGTTAACAAAAGATTTTTTACGCCTTTTAGTAAAACAAACTATTGAAACAGCCAAGGAAGTTTATACCAAAACAGAGATTGCTAAAAATCCGGTATCTATAGTTTCTTTAGCTTATAGGCAATTGCGCGATTTAGGAATTAAAAACGATGCGCGTTTTGTTTTTGTTGGAAGCGGCGAAACCAATACAGCTATGGCTAATTATCTTCTCAAACATAAATTTGCCAACTTTACCGTATTTAGCAGAACGTTTGAAAATGCCAAAAAATTAGCTAAAACCCTTAAGGCAGATGCTTATGAATTAGCGGAAATAGCCTCATACAAAAAAGGTTTTGATGTATTGGTAATTTGTACCGCCTCTAATACCAAAATTATTACAAAAGAAATTTACAAAAGTTTAAACCTTAACGAAACTTCAAGAAAAATTGTTATTGATTTGAGTTTGCCTGCCAACGTTGATGAGGAAGTAGTAAAAGACGCGCAGAGAATAACGCATATAGATATTAATTCGCTAAAAACGCAGGCTGAGAGTAATATGCAGCTTCGAAAAAATGAGATTATTAAGTGCGAAAATATTATAAGGTCTAAATCCGAACAATTTATTTGGTTGCATAAAGAACGTAGAATTGAGTTGGCGTTTGGTGAAGTTCCAAAACAGGTTAGGGCTATAAAAGACTTGGCCTTAAATGAAATTTTTGCTAAGGAAATTAATTCTCTTGATGTTCAAAGCAAAGAGGTATTAGATAAAGTACTGGCTTACGTAGAAAAAAAATACAACGCTGTGGCAATAAAAACTGCAAAAAGTGTTTTGCTTAACTCAAAAGATTAATTAATATCTTAGTTCGTGGATAAAACAATAATTATAGGCACACGTGGCAGCGAGCTGGCATTATGGCAAGCGAATTACACAAAAAATTTACTCGAAGAAAAAGGTCACACGGTTAAATTAAAGATAATTGCAACCGAAGGTGATAGCTCTCAGGAATGGAACACTTCTTTTGATAAGATGGAAGGAAAAGGTTTTTTTACTAAGGAACTCGAAGAAGCGTTATTAAAAAAAGAAATTGATTTGGCTGTTCATTCTCATAAGGATGTGCCAACCGAAAATCCCGACGGGCTTCTCATTGCAGGAGTTTCAAAGCGGGAAGATCCTTCCGATACTTTGCTTATACGAAAAGAGCATGTTGATAAAACCCAAAAATGGAATCTTAAAAAAAATGCAGTTGTTGGAACTTCCTCTGCACGAAGAAAATCGCAAGTGTTGGCTTTTAGGCCGGATGCTGAACTAAAAGATTTGCGTGGAAACGTTCCTACACGGATAAAAAAATTGCGTGATGGCGATTACGAAGCCATCATTTTAGCAACGGCGGGCATCGAGCGGTTAGAATTAGACCTTGATGATCTTCATGTAGAAAAACTCAATCCCGAAGAATTTATTCCCGCTCCGGCTCAGGGTGTTTTAGCTTGGCAGATCAGGGAAGAAGATGAAGATCTGCTTTCTGTAATCGATGAAATAAGCGACTTTGACGTTCTGGTTAAAATTAATATCGAGCGCCGCATTTTAAATCTATTCGACGGCGGATGTCAATTACCATTGGGCGCTTATTGCGATGCAGATCCGGATGACGAAGACAGGCTTCGGTTTAAAGTATGGACAAGCGTTGCGGAGGCATGGGACAAACAGCCAAAACAATTGTATTTTGAAACTTCTAACACCGATGATTTTGCCGAGGAAATTGCCGAGCGAATTAAAAACATTTCACCAAAAAAAATATTTATCACAAAAACACTTAAGGAAAGTGATTATTTGTATAGAGCTTTAAATGGTTTAGGTTTTGATCTGGAAGGTATAAGTCTGATTGAATTCAAGCAGTTGCGTTTTAAAGAATTACCGCAGGCCGATTGGATTTTTTTCAGCAGTAAACATTCTGTAAGATATTTTTTTAATCTGAAACCTGATGTTAAAGGGAGAAAGTTTGCATGCGTAGGAACATCTACAAGTGCAGAGCTTAGAGCGCACGGCCACCGCGCTGATTTTATTGGCCAGAGTACCGATAATAAATTAGTGGGAAAACAATTTGCCGCAAAAGCCGGAAGTTCTAAAGTTATTTTTCCAATAGCTAAAGACAGCACACAGTACATTCAGTGGCAAATGCCAAAACGCGATAACGTTATAAACCTTAATGTTTACAGTACTATTAAACATAGTATTGAAGTGAGTGCGGATAAAAAAATAATCGTGTTTACAAGCCCGGCCAACGTGGAAGCTTATTTTGAAAAAAACACCTGGCAGCCCGGTCAAATTTCGATAGCCATGGGAGATGCCACCGCCATGGCTTTGAATAAGAAAAAAGTAAAAGTAAATGTTAAACCTTCGGCGTTTGATGATTTGGCCATGGTGCGTGCTATATTGGGTGTTTCATAAATAACGCGAAAACAGAGTGCTGTATTTTTTGGTTGAATAATTTTATATTAAACATGACACAACTTACTCATCGTCCACGCCGAAATAGAAAAACCCCGACCATCAGAGAAATGGTTCAGGAAAACCGGATTAGCCTTACTGATCTGATCTTTCCATTATTTTTAATCGAAGGAAATAATAAAAATTCTGAAGTTGTTTCTATGCCCGGAATTTACCGTTGGTCGGGCGATCTATTATTAAAAGAAATTGAAGCGTGTATGAATTTAGGCTTAACATCTTTTTGTCTTTTTCCAAGTATCAGCGAGCATTTAAAAGATAAAACTGCAAAAGAAAGTTTAAATGAAAATGGATTGTATCCGGCCACCATACGCGAAATTAAAAAACAATTTCCTGAGGCTGTGATTATGACGGATGTAGCTATGGATCCTTATAGCAGTGATGGACATGATGGCTTTGTAAAAGATGGTAAAATTTTAAATGATGAAACACTACAGATTCTTGCACAAATGGCCTTGGTTCAGGCACACGCAGGCGCTGATATTATTGGCCCCAGCGATATGATGGATGGAAGAGTAGGTGTTATTCGCCAAACGTTAGATGATAATAATTTTACCGAAGTTTCCATCATGAGTTATACCGCAAAATATGCCAGCGCTTTTTATGGCCCTTTTAGAGATGCTTTAGACAGTGCGCCTAAATTCGGCGATAAAAAAACGTATCAGATGAATCCCGCAAATTCAAGGGAAGCTATTCTTGAAGCTGAACTTGATATGAATGAAGGGGCCGATTTTCTAATGGTAAAACCTGCATTAAGTTATCTTGATGTTATAAAAACCCTGAATGATAATTTTAACCTGCCAATTGCAGCCTATAATGTTAGCGGCGAATATGCAATGGTTAAAGCAGCTGCTGAAAAAAAATGGATTGATGGCGATAAAGTGCGCGATGAGATTTTATTAAGCATAAAGCGGGCAGGGGCATCTGTAATTCTAACTTATTTCGCGAAGGAATATGCAATGTCTTTAAAAAAATAAATGAATGAACAGCAACATATTTTTTTATGTGGATTTATGGGTTGCGGCAAATCTACGCATGGAAAAAAACTGGCTGTTATAGAAGGACGGTCTTTTTTTGATTTGGATAAATTTATTGAGGAAAAAGAACAAACAACAATTCAAGCCCTATTTGATACTGTGGGCGAAAATCATTTCAGAGATCTTGAAACACACTATTTAAAGGAACTGCTAATAAACAACAACAACTGTATTATAGCCTTGGGCGGCGGAACAGTTTGTTTTAATAATAACATTGAATTAATAAAAGCATGCGGCTTGTTGGTGTACATTAAAATGTCCGTAGAATCTTTATCCGAACGATTAAAAAAATCCAGACAAAAAAGGCCATTGTTAAAAAAGCTTGAGCCAAAAGAGCTGCGAACTTTTATTATAAATAAACTTAATGAGCGGGAGTTTTTTTACTCACAAGCTCACCTTGTTGTAAATGGCTTAGGGCTAACTTCAAAAAAATTAAGCAAATTAATATTTGATGTTAAAAAGTAAAATAATACTTTTTGTATTCCTAATAGGATTTGCTTTTTCATCTATAAAAGCACAGGATATTATTTTTAATAGTAAAAATTTTGGATTTAATATAAGCGCCAACTTTGCCTTAGGAAGTCATTTTCAGCGCTTCGGACTTAATTTTAATTTTTTATATGTTAATAATTTCTTTCAGGCTAACTCAGAACTCCGCTCGTATTTCAGTTTTAAGAATCTTGGCCCGCCAAAAATTTATAAAGAAATTGTTTTTTCGCAGGGACTTGTTTTGGGTTATGGTTCAACAAAAGACTTTTATAATCCGTTCATAAATTCTGTTTCTAATCAAACAAAATATGCTTCTTCGGTAGCTTATTCGTATAATGTTTACTTTAATAAAATTAAAACAAAGCAGGTTACAGGAATAATTTCTCTGCAATTTAATAAGGTATCGGTAATTATGGAAAATGATATTTTTGCAAAGCAATTTTTAGACCGCTTTCGCACCGGTGCTTTTCTAATTCAGTATCAGTATAAAGATATTGTTCAAGCGGGTATTAATTGTACAATGTGGACGGGCGCTATGGGAAAATCAGTTAAGCACGATAATGCCCATTTTATTGGAAGCTGTTACATGGATACCACCGGCGGCACTTATACAGAATTCTCTCATGGGCTTTTAAGTGCTCAGGTAAAATATAACATTGGCTTGGGGCAAAATGTGCAGGCTAATATTGGAATTGATGCAGAGAGAGTGAGAAATGTGATGCAGAATAAATTAATACACGATGTGGGTTTTGTTCCAAAAAGTTGGTTTCATCGATACAACTGTCATATTCCTATGCTGGATGATAAAGGCGGGCAATTTATTTATAAAGAAGGGCAAAAAGTAAAAAAGCCTGTATTTTATTGGAACACTTTCAGTAATGCCAATTTATTTTATTGATAAATTTTAGTCTGCGAAAAATTAAAAGGAAGATGTCCTAAAAATTTGAGGGTTTACCCGCCTGCTTTTTTAGCTTTATAACCTTCCTTAAGCAAAAGTGCAATTATTTTTTCGCGGTGATCGCCTTGAATTAAAATTTCTCGCTCTTTAACAGTGCCGCCTACACCGCATTTTTGTTTTAGTATTTTTCCTAAGGCTTCAATGTCGCCGGTTTTGCCCACAAAGCCGTTAACTCTACTCACTAACTTTCCGCCCCCTAAACGATCGAGATAAACTTTTAACTGCTGCTGCTGTTTATTAGGGGTTTCCTCTTCAGCATTATTGTCAGTTTCAAATTTGAAATTAGGATTGGTACTGTAAACAATGTTTAATCTACCCTTCTCTTTCTTTGCCATTTATATTTAAAAAAATTAAAATAAAAGTTAATACTAAAGCAGCAATTAAAACATTAAGATACAAATACGGAAAACGATAGTTTTTATTTTTTACAGGTGTTAATGTATGTTCTCCCTCCACAAAATCATTTTCTATATAAATTTCCTTCTCCATTATTTCTAAACTGTCTTTTAAAAGCAAGTAGTTTGATAAATTTACAAACGCCGCCTCAAAGTTTTTTTCCTTTTTATAAAAATCAGCGCTTATTTTAAGCGAATTTAATTTCGCGCTGGTATAATCGTATTTAAAAATGATACTATCGGCAATACGCAGATTTTTCAATACGTTTTGCGCATCATTTAATTTAAAATAAGCTAAGGCCAAATTCAAATAACTATCCGCCATTTCCATTTCATTATCCATAAGGCTTTTGGCTTTAATGGAGTTAATGCAATTGGCAATGGCCTGTTCGGGTTTATTTGATTCAATATTAATTACAGATAGATTATTAAGGCTCATGGCCTCCAATTCATAATCATAACGGTTTCGGGCATTGGCAAGCGATTTATTAAAATAACCTTCAGCCACCGAATAATTTTTTAGATCGGCATGCAACACCCCTAAATTGAGATAGCAAACGCCTACTTGTTTAACATCGTTCAGTTCATTATTGATATTCAAAGCGTTTAAGTATGCCGATTCTGAAAGTGTATAATATTTTAGTTCAGAATATAAATTAGCCAGATTTATTTGCGTAATGGCAATTCCTCTTTTATCATTTACCAGTAATCGTAATCTCAAAGCATCTTTATGATATACCAATGCTTTGTAATGAGCGTGTTTTCGGAAATATAAAACGCCAAGCAAACTATTAGCTTTTGCTATGTAAAAAGGAAGCCCTGTTTTGTTCGCAAATTGCAGTGCAAGACTGGCGCAATCAAAACTATACTGCGGATCAATTGTTCGGTTATTAAAACCCTCCTTATAAAAAAGATTTACCCGCCCCGTATCTGAATTTAAAGATTGCGAGACGAGCAGCAAAGAATCGGGCACATAGGCGCTTCCGTTTAATAAATTGAGTATAAATATTAGGGAAAGTAAGGCTTTCAAACAATTCAAATATATACATTTATCACCTAAAATTAATGTATGGTTAAATATTTAATGCATCAAAAAAATCCCGCATCCCATTATATTTATATTGATCTTATAATTGATAAAGTTAATACAAACGTAATTCAACTTCAATTGCCCGCTTGGCGCCCGGGCCGTTACGAGCTTGGCAATTTTGCTAAGAATGTAAAACGCGTTGATGTTTTCAATGAAAAAAACGAAGCCATTAAGTTTAAAAAACTTTCTAAAGATCTTTGGGAAGTTGACACTAAACATTGCTCCGAAATAAAAGTAACCTATAGTTATTATGCGGCCGAACTAAACGCCGGGGCTTGTTTTGCCGATGCCAATCAACTTTATGTTAATCCTGTGCATTGCTGCCTTTTAGTAAAAGGACGAGAGCAGGAACAGCATCAGGTAGAATTAAACATTCCTGAAACATTTAAAATTGCAACTTCGCTGGTAATTGATAAGCAAACGCTCATTGCCCAGAATTATGAAGAGCTGGTAGACTCGCCCTTTGTGGCCTGCGCCGAAATTAAAACGGATTATTACCAAATAGAAAATATTAAATTTCACCTTCATTTTATTGGCGAATGCAAGCCTGATTTTGAAAAAATAAAAACAGATTTTTCGGCCTTTACAAGAAAGCAATTGGAGTTTTGGGGCACTTGTCCGGTTACAGAATATCATTTTATTTTTCAGGTAGTCACGCATAAATTTTATCACGGTGTAGAGCATCAGAAAAGTACGGTTATTGCCATTGGCCCGGGTTATGCTATAAACACCGGTTTGGTTTATGAGGATATACTGGGGGTTAGTTGTCACGAATTATTTCACACCTGGAACATTAAATATATTCGTCCCGCCGAAATGCTGCCTTACGATTACACCAAAGAAAATTACGCGCGTACCGGTTATGTTTACGAAGGATTTACCACTTATTATGGCGATAAACTTTTATTAACCTGCGCCGTGTTTAACCAAAAGCAATATTTTAAAACGCTTGAAGAAAGATTAGTAAAACACTTTCATAATTTTGGACGCTACAATTTAAGCGTGGCCGATAGCAGTTGGGAAACCTGGCTCGATGGCTATGTTGCGGGAAGCCCTTACCGTAAAACAAATATTTACGACGAAGGAAGCTTAATAGCTTTTATGTTGGATGTTAAAATCATGCAGGCAACGCATAATACCAAGTTTTTAAAGGATGTGTGCAGGCTTTTATACGCACGTTTCGGAAAAATGAATAAAGGTTATAAAGAAGAAGATGTGCTCCATTTGGTTAATGAAGTAAGCGGAATTGATTTCTCAGAATTTTTTGCAAGCTATGTTAACTCCGCCAACGATTTTGAAACCCCTTTAAAAGAATGTTTTAATTATTTAGGAATAGAATTTTTAAAAGAGAATAATAGTAATTGCTCAGAGCATTTCTTTGGATTTAAAACCCTGGACGTTGGGCATTTTGCAAAAATAACTTTGGTGGCGCCTTATTCTCCCGCCTGGAAGGCCGGTTTATTTGCAGGCGATGAAGTGTTGGCTGTTAACGGAATTATGGTAAAAAATAATTTCGGCCAATGGCTGCAGTATTTTTTAAACGAAGAAATAATTAGTTTAACCATTAACAGTAACGAGCAAGTTAAAACGCTTAGTTTAAGTAAAGATAAAAAAGGAAACACCTATTTTTTTAATCCTGTGCTGCAATATATTGAAGCTGAAAATAATAAAAACGATGCCTTTAACTTATGGAAAATGAGTTAGCGATATCCTATTCCGGTAACAAAACCAATTTTGTTTTGTTGAGCAAACGTTAAAGAGTAAAAAAACACTAATATTATAAATAAAGTTAGCTTCACTAATACTAATGTTTTTTTAAATACTCAACTTTTATTTCTTTTTTTAAATTGAGGGTAATAATTTAATCCTAACATAAAGGTTTGCTGATAAAGATATTGAAATTCAAAGTTGGGCGAAGCAAAAACAAAAAATTTGGGCGGAGGTTGCAAGCCATGAAATATATTAAAATCAATCTCAAATTGTTTAATTTTATATCCTAAGTTAAAATTATAGCCGGCATCAACGGCATAAAATACTTTTTTATCCCAGTTATCAAAAGAAGTTTCATAATAATTACCCGCTAAACCTGAAAACTCTTTAGTAGTAACTTTTGTTCTACCCGTAATTAAAATACTTCCTTCAAGGCCAAAGCCTATATAAAAACTTTTATAATTAAAATTAAGCTTTACAGGAAAAGAAAGATAATGAGGCGTAAAAATTTGGTCGCTGTGAATCATGTAAACGCCCGGGTATTCTAATTTATAGTTATAGCGGATGCCTCGTTGCACATAGTACACGCTTGCTTTTAATAAAACAAACCTACATAAGGAGTCGCGGAAAACAAAGCCTACATAAGGCGAAAACCTGTTATAATAACTATAGCTTACCGGAAACCATTGGTTAGGCTTTTTTACCATAGTATTGTAAGCTGTACCCGCGCAAAACCCAAATTTTTGACCAAAGGAAAAAGAGGAGATTGCTAACAAGAAAATTAAAAATGTTTTTTTAATAGTTTCCATAGCATACATACGTTGTTGCATTAGAACCAGTACCCGAAATACATTTTACTGTAACATTAGGATCTGCCGAAATTGTCATTTGAATTAATAATTCGGAGGTTGCATCATAATATCCCTGCAAAGTATAAACATTGCCTTGAACTACCGGAGTTAGTTGAATGCAAAAATTATTCGGATAACAAGGTAAACAGGGTGGTTTATTAGTTATTGTAGCAGTAATCGTATTACAATCGTACCAGCATAACTTTAAACTTGAGGTTGGAGCCGGAGATAATATAGAGTTACAATTAGGGTCGCCATTTGCAGGTTGGGCTGAACAGTTGCTCCAAGTTATTGTTTTAAACACCAAAGAATTTCCTTCCATAAATTTATCTACATTAACTGAAGCAGTAGTACAGGGTGCGGGTATACCTTGCTGGCAATAACAAGATCCGGCGGGCTGAGTAACTTTTGCGGCTCTTTGTTCAGCTTCTTTATGGGCTGTGGTTTTTATAACCTTGTTTTCTGGCTTACACCCCGTTAATACCAGTACCCCTGTACAAATAATTAAAATGATTTTTTTCATGTTTTAGTTTTTTAATGTAATTATCCTTAAGGTTCATTAAAGATGTTTCATTAAAAAAATTAGGCGTGAACCAATGCTGTAACGCTCAACCCATAACAGGTACTTGGAAGAACCTTGAGAGATTGAAGAAACAGGCAAAGGCCACGCCGTTTGGCGTGCCACTTTACACTGTTCCCCTGCTCTCAAAATTTCCAAGTTTCGTTATGGCAGAAGAACATTTTAAGCAACGCTTAATATGCTGTGTTTTACAGGTACGTACCCTGTTTTTTAATTAAATACATTTCTGTTTTTTAAAATTTAATTTATTTAAAATAGATTTTATTGCGGTGTATTTTGGTTAATTAACCGTGGCCGCTTTAGGGCCCAAAATAGTATCGTTTTGGCCACTTACAATAAATACCCTAAACCAATACGTAACGCCGCTTTGTAAATTAGTTATAACTGCGCTGTTGGTTATGCCGCGTGCACCTTCTTTAAAAACAGGAGTTTCGCCATCATGAAACTGCCATATATAAACCGACTTCATGCTTCTTTTACATTTTAATTCTACCACGCCTCTATCATCGGGCACAATTACTTCAAAATCAAATTGCGTGCGAACCGAGCGTTTTTTAATTTCAAAAGTACTTTTATTTATAATTTCTTCGTTTCCATCGGCTACTTTTTCCACATAGTGGGCTAATTCCATTATTAAAATATCAAGTTTATTTGACGCCGCTTGCCTGTCGGCACGTTCGCTTTTTCCACCTTTAGCGGCTAATTTATTCTGTTTATCAAGTTCTTCAACCGCTTTATTAATTGTAGCCGGCGAAGGAACCGGATGTTTAAACTCCGTTTTATGATCGTGAATAGCATCGGCAAGTTCTGTGGCCCTTTTTATTTTGTTAAGGATGTTGAGGTGGCTAAATTTTACTGCAATTTTTAGTCGTCGGTTGCTCATATATTATTTTTTTTTATAAAAATAACATATTTATTTTGTAAAACAAAAACAATAATAATTTAACAGCTTTTAAAGAAGCGCGAAAAAAAAACAGATATAAAAATCTAAAAATATTTAGAAGGACACGAAAATGGATATAAAAACGCGACAATGGATATAAAAACGCTTTAATGGATATAAAAACGCATTAATGGATATAAAAATGCATTAATGGATATAAAAACGCATTAATGGATATAAAAATGCTACAATGGATATAAAAACGCTTTAATGGATATAAAAATGCATTAATGGATATAAAAATGCTACAATGGATATAAAAATGTTACAATGGATATAAAAACGCATTAATGGATATAAAAACGCGACAATGGATATAAAAATGCGACAATGGATATAAAAATGAAAAACCCTATAAATGCAGCTAAATTTCTATTAAAAAATGCCAATAGGTGTAAATGGGCCTCATTCCTATCTTGAAGAAGGATTAATATACGGTTGTTAAAAACTTTATGTAATAAAATTAACAATTTTTATAAAAAAGGGTAAATTCACCTATTATTAATTAAATATTAAACACAACATGCAACAAACTAACCCCCAAATTTTAACCCTAAACATCATCGCTTGGTGGGCACTATAAGATGGGGCGCCCGCGTTAATGCTTATATGTCTTTTTTAACCGATACATATCCTGCGTTTTCAAGTAAATAATTTTATAAAAAATACAAATCAATAAAATAAAAAATGGAAGAAAACACAACAACTACAACAACAACTACAACGCCATCCAATCCAAATGCTGGAAAAGGAATGAGTATTGCCGGATTAGTACTCGGTATTTTAGCAGCTATCTTTTCATTTATTCCATGTGTGGGCATGTGGGCTATAGTACCCGGTATTGTGGGCGTTATTTTATCGGCCCTTGCCATGAAGCAGGCCGGTGCAGCCAATGCCCCTAAGGGAATGGCAATTGGCGGTTTAATTTGCTCGGTGGTAGGTATTGTTATTGCCTGCTATTGGCTGTATCTGGTTTATTTTGCGGCCGGCGCAATGGTTGATGCCGCTCACGAATTTGAAAAAGCTGGGGGAATGGACTCATTAAACAAAGCCCTTCAACAGTTAAAAGAAATAACAGATACCACTAAGGCCCAGTAAATTTTTATGTCAAAAACCCCCGCTTATGTCATCATCAGTTGGGTTTTTTTAATTTTAATAGGAGTAGTGTTAGGCTATTCCTATTTTTTTTATCCCGCGGTGCACCCTATCAATTGTGCCATAAAGCAATTTACCGGAAAAGAATGTTCTACTTGCGGATTCTCCCGCGCATTTTCACACTATTCTCATTTTCAATTTGATGAAGGAAAAAAATTTAATCCGGCTTCATGGCATGTGTTTTTGTTTTTTATTCTTCAATTTGTATTAAGAACACTGTTAATTGCGCATTATACTTTTGTATCAAAAAAAATAAATTCACTGCTTATTAAAACAGATGTGCATATTAGCATTTGTACTTTTTTATTAGCATTTTTACCTTTACTATTTTAATTTAATTATGGAAAACAACACCAACAATGCTTTTGCAAACGAACTTGCCAAGGAAGAGTTAAAGCCTCAGTTTTTAAAAATCTTATGCATTCTTTCTTTTATCTGGTGCGGCATTATGATTATCATTTACCTCATCGGCTCTTTTTGCTTGGCCATGAGCGAAGAAACCACCGCGCTTATTATGGATAGAGTAATGGAAACTAATCCCGCCATTGAAATTGACAACCCCGCCGATTTTCTTCATCAGATTGGCCGGATATCTTTAATGTGCATGTTTACAAATATTATTTCCTTAGTGGGAGTTATTATGATGTGGAATTTAAATAAAGCAGGTTTTTTTATTTACGCAGCCGCCGAAATTGCTACCAATTTTATCGGATTAAATTTTAGCATGAACGGCGAAACTCAAAAATCTTATGGAATGATGATATTCACCATTATTATTGATTTGGTTTTTATTGGCATGTACGCCATCCACTTAAAATATATGAACAGGCCAAATCGGTCTCTTCATTAATACTTACCGGGTTTTAATTTATATGTAATGATGTCTGAATCCAAATATCCGAAAGGTTTATTTTTCCTGGTCTTCACCGAATTTTGGGAACGCTTTGGTTATTATTTAATGATCGGCATCTTTTTTCTTTACATGACAGCCGATAATAAAGCCGGCGGCATGGGTTGGGAAAACGCAACCGCCTCAGATATTTACGGCACTTTTATTGCCCTTGCTTATCTCACTCCGTTTATGGGCGGCTTGCTGGCCGATCTTAAATTAGGCTATCGTTTTTCTATAACCTTGGGCGGCATTTTAATGGGCATAGGGTACTGTATGCTGGCTATTCCCGAAAAGTGGGCTTTTTATACGGCCCTGGCTGTAATGATTGTTGGAAACGGGTTTTTTAAACCTAACATTGCCACCCTTTTAGGCAACCTTTACAACAACCCAAAATACAAGCACAATAAAGATACCGGCTATAATATTTTTTACATGGGTATAAACGTGGGTGCTCTTATATGTAATTTTGTAGCGGCATTTATGCGCAATAAAATTGGCTGGAATGGCGCGTTTATAACAGCAGGCGTTGGAATGTTTATAGGGGTTATTACTTTTTGGCTGGGCATGAAGCATTATAAGCATGTAGATGTGCGGAAAGAACCAAAGCCCGAGGACAAACCTTTTTTAATTCAATTTATAAAAGTATTATTAGTAGGGGTTGGCTTTTCTATTATGGGTTGGTTTATTCCGGGTACTGTTTTTGGAAGCGATAGTACAGATGCTTTTTTTATGTTTTGCATTCCGGTTATATATTTTTACGCTTCAATTTATAAAAGCGCTAATGCCCAAGAGCGTAAACCGTTAGGAACCATGTTTACCATTTTTATTATTGTAATATTATTTTGGGCAATTTTTAAACAGAATGGCACCGCCTTAACAACCTATGCCGAATCTTACACCAACCGCGAAATGCCGGCACCAATAGCTCCTGTTGCTGAATTTATGGGCTCGTCAAAAAACCTGCAAGTGGTTAAACAAGAGGTAAATGTTGTAGATGATCAATTCAGGCCTATAAAAAATACAGAAGGTAAAAATAAAAAAGAACTTGGGTATCCGCTTTATTTTAAAAACATCCCGACCGAACATATTCCCAAAGAGGGCGAGTCGGTAAATTTATTAAACTCCGAAATTTTTCAATCTGTAAATCCAGCCTTTGTAGTTTTACTCACACCCTTTATCATTGCTTTTTTCGCTTTTATGAGAAGAAGAAAAAAAGAACCTACTACCGCAACTAAAATAACTTACGGATTATTGATAAGCGCTTTGTCTACCTTGGTAATGGTGGGCGCGGTGCATTATACTAATAATGGCGCGCAAAAAGCAAGTGCCTGGTGGTTAATAGGATGTTATGGCGTGGTTACCATAGGCGAACTTTTGCTAAGCCCAATGGGTTTATCTATGGTATCAAAGTTAGCGCCGGTAAGGTTAACCGCCTTAATGATGGGCGGCTGGCAGCTTGCTACTTCTATTGGAAATAAATTGAGCGGCGTGCTTGCAAAAAATTGGGATAAGTTTGATAATAAAGCTAATTACTTCTGGCTCAACTTTGCTTTACTCATGTTTGCCTTCTTAATCATGATGCTTTTATTAAAACGGTTAAACCGCGTTTTTAAAGAAGACTCTGCTATAAACGTATAATTTAATTTTCATTATTATGAACGATCATCACGAATACATTGATAAAAAACGTTCCGAATTTTTAAAAGGAAGTTTAAACGAAATGGATATTGAGGCTGATCCTTTTGTTCAATTTGAAACTTGGTTGAAGCAGGCGCTTGATGCCGAAGTGCCCGAGTTGCAAGCCATGCAGCTTTGTACGGTATATGATAACAAACCATCTTCGCGCATTGTTTATTTGCGAAAAATGGCCAACAATAAATTTTGGTTTTATGGCAATTATAATTCTAAAAAAGGAAAAAGCATTGAGCAAAACCCAAATGCTTGTTTAAACTTTTTTTGGCCCGAACTTCAGCGCCAGGTACGCATTGAAGGCACGGTTAAAAAAGCTACACCAGATAACAGCGATAATTATTTTAACTCCCGCCCGCGTGAATCACAAATCGGTGCTTGGGCATCCGCGCAAAGCAATCTTATTTCCACTCGCGACGAACTGGAAAAAAAATTACAGGAAATTACCGAAAAGTTTGAGTGCCAGCCTGTTCTTCGTCCTGATTTTTGGGGCGGCTGGGTATTTAAAGCTTCTTATTATGAATTTTGGCAAGGAAGGAAAAGCCGTTTGCACGACAGGATCTGCTATGATTTTAAAAATGATGTTTGGGACAGGTATAGGCTGGCACCATAAATACATCTTTTTTTCTTAACTTTACTTTAAAAATATTCCTCTCATAAAATCTGAAAAATTAAAAAAAGAAATTAAGCAGGCTTTTTAGGTAGTGAATGATAGTGAAAATTACGGGTAGTTTATACGATTTTAAAAAAAGCTCAGAAGAGGATATTGAGTTAACAGAAGCACAGAAAAACGAACTTGATAAACGACTTGCTAACCATAAGAAAGGCAAATTTAAATATTATACAATTGAAGAATTAAAAGATAAGTAAAAAAAGGCGCTGAAAAAATGAAACGTCTTTATGTTTTCGCAGATAACGCACTCGACGATACTTATTCATCATTCGCTTTATTACCAAACCATTCAAAAAGTTCTGGGCGAGTGCTTTTTAAATGCAGTCACTATGGGTGCCGAAGGGATCTGTGTTTTACCTGAAAGTGACGTAATTTATATTCATGCTGATTGCACTTAAACAAAAGCCCGGTAAAAAATTATAAAACCTTTAATGCCAATGAACAAACACGATAAAATAAAAAACTTTGATGCAAATGGTATTGGCCAGTTAAACGACGGAATGTTTGGCTTGCCTTTTACATTAGAAGAATGTGAAACGGTTTTAATTCCTGTGCCATGGGAGGTAACCGTTAGTTATGGCGGAGGCACCGCCGATGGTCCTCAAGCAATTTTGGATGCGAGTTATCAGGTAGATCTCTATGATCCTGTTGTTAAGGAGGCCTGGAAGATGGGGATAGGAATGGATGTGATAAGCCGGGAAGTTCGCGAAAAGAGCGATAAGTTACGTGAGGTAGCCGAGCGTTATATTGAAGTGCTGGCTCAGGGAGGCGATCAAAATAACGCTGATCTGAAATCAAAAGCCACCGATATTACCCACGAATGTTTATGGCTCAACAATTGGGTAAAAACTCGTTGCCTGCATTTTTTAAATCAAAATAAATTAGTGGGTTTAATTGGCGGAGATCATTCCACACCTTTGGGTATGATGCAGGCTTTGGCCGAAAAATTTGGCAACTATGCTATTCTGCAAATTGATGCACACGCCGATCTTAGAAATGCTTATGAAGGTTTTGAGTTTTCGCATGCCTCCATTATGTTTAACGCTTTAAAAATAAAAGAAGTAGAAAAATTAGTTCAGGTAGGTATTCGCGATTATTGCGAAGAAGAGTTTGATCTGATCAATAGCAGTAACGGAAGAATTAAAACTTTTTTTGATCGCGATATAAAATTAGCTCATTATAACGGCGATAGTTGGGACAGAGTTTGCAATCGTATCATTGCGGAGCTGCCTCAAAATATTTACTTGAGTTTTGATATTGATGGCTTGGATCCAAAATTATGTCCTAATACCGGAACTCCCGTTGCAGGAGGTTTTGAAGTAGAGCAAATATTATTTTTAATTGAGAAAATTGCCAAGAGCGGTAAAAAAATAATTGCTTTTGATTTAAATGAAGTAACGCCGGCCGCCGATAATGATTGGGACGCAAATGTGGCCTCGCGCTTGCTGTACCGTATTTGTAACTTAGTGGCTTTAAGTAATAAAAAAGCAAACAGCGCCTAATGTATAAACGTTTAAGTATAATATTAATTTTTTTATTAATGACACAGCTTGTTTTTTCGGCTAAATTAAAGCAAGGAACTTACCGCGCTGTTTTAATACTTGATGAAAAAGAGAACATCGAGCTTCCCTTTAATTTCGATGTAATTTATAAAAAGAATAAACCTGTTATTATTATACGAAATGCCGATGAACGAATTGTGGCGGATGAAATTCAAATAAAAGGCGACTCCCTTAAATTTAAAATGCCTGTGTTTGATACAGAGTTTAAATGCCTTATTAAAAATAATAATGATTTGGAAGGAGTATGGATTAACAATTACCGTAAGGAAAAAAACATTCTTAAATTCAAAGCAACGTTTGGCGAAACAAAACGTTTTGATTTGGTGCCCGGCAAAGCCAATCCGGTGTTTGAAGGACGTTGGGAAGTTACCTTCTCCCCCAATACAAAAGATAGTTCAAAAGCAATTGGTGTTTTTCATCACCTCGAACAAACAGATTACTTAACGGCAACCTTTCTTACCGAAACAGGCGATTACCGTTTTTTAGAAGGAATAAAAAGCGGAGATAAATTATTTCTTTCTTGCTTTGATGGAAGCCATGCTTTTTTATTTACCGCTAAAATGCAGGAAGGCGTTCTTCTAAAAGGAACTTTTTACAGCGGTGCGCATTGGAAAGAAGATTGGATAGCTGTTCAAAATCCTGACTTTAAATTACGCAGTGCTGATGAAATTACTTTTCTTAAAAGCCCAAATGAAAAAATACAAATATCCTTTCCTGATCTCGATAAAAAAACGGTTTCATTAACGGATAAGAAGTTTGAAAACAAACCTGTAATTATTCAGGTGATGGGAAGTTGGTGTCCTAATTGTATGGATGAAAGCGCGTACCTTTCGGGGGTTTACGGAAAATTTAAAATGGAAGGTCTTGAAATAATGGCACTTGCCTTTGAAAAAACTATCGATTTCGAAAAAGCTAAGACACAAGTATTAAGATTAATAAAACGCTATAACATTAAATATACCGTTCTTTTAACACTACAATCCGGAAAAGATAAAGCGTCCGAAACTCTTTCCTTCGTCAATAAGATCAGCGCGTTTCCCACAACTATTTTTTTAAACAAACAACATAAAGTTGTAAAAATACTTACGGGGTTTAACGGTCCTGCCACGGGCAATGCTTATAGTGAATTTCAACAATCCACCGAAGCATTAATAAAACAATTAGTAAAAGAATAAACATGTTTACCGGAATTATAGAGGCATTGGCTCGCGTAGAAAAAATAGAAAAGGAAAACACTAACATTCATTTTACTTTTTCTTCGCCCATTACAAATGAACTAAAAATTGATCAAAGTATATCGCATAACGGTGTATGTTTAACTGTGGTGAATATTAATGAACATTTATATACTGTTACGGCAATCAACGAAACATTGGAGCGCAGTAATCTGGGTAATCTTTCTGTTGGCCATCTGGTAAACATGGAGCGTTGCATGCCGGTCGGCGGAAGGTTTGACGGACATATTGTACAAGGACACGTAGACACTACGGGAGTTTGTATAAGTGTTAACGACCTTAAAGGAAGTTATGAGTTTGTGTTTGAACATACAAAAAACGAAAAATATTTAACCGTTGAAAAAGGAAGCGTAACGGTTAATGGTGTAAGTTTAACAGTGGTTAATTCATCTCCCATCGGTTTTTCAACGCACATCATTCCATATACATTTGAGAATACAAATTTTAAAAACATAGCAAAAGGTTCCATAGTAAACCTCGAATTTGATATTGTTGGAAAATATATTGCCAAACTTTTGGGCAATAAGTAATTGCATAAAAAGATTTAAATTTACATAACCTGAATCATCTTAAAATATTCTTTCTTTTGTTATGTTTTACTTTTAGTAAGGCACAGGGTCAGTATAAGGATTTTTATCTTTATCTTGGAGACACCATCAACGTTATTGATAATAGCAACAATAAACAAGGGCGATGGGTATTTTTTGGAAAAGACCAAAAGGGAATTACTAATAAATTACTGAAGCATAATCAGATTATCACCGACGGTTATTATTTAAACAACGAAAAAAACGGATTGTGGAAATCCTATCACGGAAACACCAATAAAATTAAAAGCGAAGTTACTTATGTTAAAGATGAAATTAACGGCAAAGTAAAATTATATAACGAAAAAGGTAAGATGACTCACGAAGGTGTAATGAAAGGTGGTAATTGGGTGGGAGACTATTTTATTTATAATTCGGCAGGAGAAAAAGTTAAGAGGGAGGGCATTAGTAAAGGTGTTAATGCTTGTCTGTTATTTTCAGGCAATATTTCCAAAAATGGAAAAGCAGTTGAGGAGGTTGATATTTTAATTGAAAAAAATGAGCTTCCTTATAAAACCATTAAAACCGGGGCAAACGGTGTTTTTGCATTAGAACTTGAATTGCAAAACGTGTATGTGATTTCCTTCAACAAAAAAGGGTTTAACAAGCATTCTGTTTTGGTAAACACCTTTACTGATAATTTATTTGACACCATGGTATACAAACTCCCCGAGTGGAAGGTGAGTTTAACCGATAACTTTGCCTCGTCGGCTACCAATGACATTTACGGTTTTATAATTAATAAACCATCCAATAAAATTTATTACAATAAGCGCAGAAAAGAATTTAGTGCCGATGGGTCTTACGAACATTTACTGAAAAGGCAATTAAACGGCATCAGTAATTCAACCAAACTTATTGTGGCCTCAACCATGGAGACCAATAAAAAGCTTGAAATTGAAAACCTTAGGATAGCACAGGAGGCTAAATTAAAAGAGATTGAATTGTTGCAAAAAGAACAAATGCTTCAGCAAACTACTTTAAAAGAAAAAGAGAATGAGTTGCTTGCAAAGAAACTGGAAGCGGAAAAAAAAGAAATTACGCTGGCGTTGTTAGAACAGGAAAAGAAAGTAAAAGAACTTAAAATTCAAGAGCAACAAAACGAAGCATTACAAAAACAATTGGAATCGGAAAAACAAGCACGGCAGTTTGATCAGTTAAACGCCCTTGCAAACAAGCAGGAATTAGACGCCATCAATCAGAAAAAGCTGCTCACTGAAGCCCAAGTTAAAATTAGAAACGATAGATTAAGGGAAGAGTTTGCTGCAAAAGAATTAGACCTTGCGAATAAGGAAAAGAACGCCACAGACATTGAATTGAAAGCCAAGCAAAAATCATTGAACATAGTTTTAATTGGATTGGCTATCGTAGCCTGCATGATGTTTTTTCTGTACAGAAATATTATGCAGAAGAAAAAAGCCAATCTTTTACTTGCAAAGCAAAAATTGGAGATGGAAAACCAAAAGCATGAGATAGAAGAAAAGAGTAAAATTATTGAAGAAAAAAATCAGGAAACATATCAAAGTATCTTATACGCTAAAAGAATACAGCATGCTATTTTACCACCACCCAGCGAAATAGATCCTTACTTAAAAGATTACTTTATTTTATACAAATCAAAAGATATTGTAAGCGGTGATTTTTATTTTTTCTCTAATAAATATGCAGCCGGGCAAAACCGCATTATTATTGCCGCGGCCGATTGCACAGGGCACGGTGTTCCCGGTGCTTTTATGAGTATGATTGGAAATGAAAAATTAAAAGATGCGGTTGATGTGAGTTACAGTCCGGGAAAAATAATTGAAGAGCTAAATGTAGGTTTAAAGGCGGCTCTACGGCAAAGCGGTGACACAGGCACACGTGATGGAATGGATATTTCCATCCTCACATTGCCGAGCGATTATGATACACAATCGGCTATTACTGTGGAATTTGCAGGTGCTAACCGCCCACTATGGGTTATTAAAAACAATGCAAACGAAATAACAGAATACAAGGCTACCAAACACGCTGTAGGCGGCTTCACTTCTGATACGCAGGCGTTTGCTTTACATCAGCTTCAATTTGAAAAGAATGACACCTTGTATTTATTTTCAGACGGTTATGCCGATCAGTTTGGCGGCGACAAGGCAAAAAAAATGATGACCAGGCGCTTTAAAGATATTCTTATAAGCATCAATCACATGACCATGGCAGCGCAAAAAGAATACCTGGCCACTTATTTTGAAGAGTGGAAAGGCGGGCATGAACAAGTGGACGACATTCTTGTGATTGGAATAAAATTATAATTATTGAGCCATCTTAACCGTCAAATCCACCAACCTATTACTATAGCCCCACTCATTGTCGTACCAGCCAATAACTTTCACGAGATTTCCAACAACACTTGTAAATTCAGAATCGTAAAGCACACTGTGCGGATTACCAATTACGTCCACACTTACAATGGGGTCTTCTGTGTATTGCAAAATTCCTTTTAAATGCGATTGAGAAGCCTCTTTGAACGCAGCGTTTATTTGTTCAACAGAAGGAATTTTTGTGAGCACGCAGGTAATATCTGTAAGAGATCCATCCGCTACAGGAACGCGCATGCCGCAGCCCCCGATCTTGCCTTCTAATTGAGGAAATATTTTTGTTATCGCTTTGGCTGCACCCGTTGAGGTTGGTATAATACTCATAGCGGCCGCTCTTGCTCTTCGAAGATCTTTATGGGGCGCGTCATGAATTCGCTGATCGTTGGTATAAGAATGCACGGTAGTGATGTAGGCTTCTTCAATGCCGAATTGTTCAAGCACTTTAAGCATGGGGGCCGCGCAATTGGTAGTGCAACTGGCATTAGAAATAATAACATCTTCTTTTTTGAGAGTATTATCGTTAACTCCAAGCACCAATGTTTTGATACTATCATCTTTTGCAGGAGCCGAGATGATTACTTTTTTTGCGCCCGCGTTTAAATGTTTTTGTACGCTTTCAACATCCAAAAAGAGTCCTGAACATTCAACAACAATATCAATATTATTTTCTTTCCAAGGTAATTGAGAAGGATCTTTTGCGGAAACTATTTTAATTTTTTTTCCATTTACTAACAAATCTTTTCCTTCAATTTTTATGTCACCCGGGAAGGCTCTGTGAATGGAATCGTATTTCAACAGATGCGCTAAGGTTTCAATATCTGTTACATCATTAATAGCTATAATTTCTATTTGAGGATTTAAAATTGCGTTTCTGAAATAAACTCTTCCTATTCTTCCAAATCCGTTTATGGCAACTCGAATCTTATTCATAAATATTTATTTTTTATACTTTGTGTCGTATGGCTTTTTCTTATTGTTAGCCATATCGTAAGTGAACCAATGGTCTTCGTTTCTCATCAATATCTCCTCGCCGGCGAGCAGTTGCAGTTCTTCGCTGTAAACTATGTGTTCTTCTTTTGTTTTGATATTTACAATAATGTAGTATTCCTTAGGTTCAAATATTTTATGAATAATAAATTTTTTTGTAGCCATATCAATATGTCTTCTGTAGCTATCCGTTTTTTTGCCTTGATAGTTATAAATATCGTCTTCTTTATTCATGCCAATTCCCGCACTGCATGCAATAATTATCGAATCGCGCAAGTTTATTTTAATATTGGAATACAGGAAGGGCACAATTTCTCTCTCGTTTAAATCTATCAATCCTTTTAAAATCAGGTTGCCTTCAGTTTTTATTTCCGCTATTAAAAAATCCGGATGATCAGTAAAATAAATTTCAGAATAATTTTTAAAAGTAATCTGTTTAAAATCTTTGGATACTAAATATCTTTTGTTTTTTATTGGGGCAATAATGTACGTGCCATCTTCCTGATATTGTTTTACGTTTTGTTTGTTAAGTGAAAAAATACCGGTTGCCGAATCAGAGCCTTCGGGTTTTACCATTAATCGTTTACCTTGTTTATTAAGGTAATTGCAGTTGTAGCTTACCGATACCATTTTAATAAAACGGTTAGCAGATGGTGTTTTAATTTTATTGCAAGCCAAACAAACTTTTCCCAAAGCGTCAAAATTAAAAACAGTATCGTAAACGGGCTTTACAACTACAGTATCGTTTTCAATTATACCCCATTTAGTTAATTCTTTAAAAAGCTTGGGCTGGCACCATACAGAAGTTGAATAAAATAATATACATATATATAAAAGCTTGTTCAGCACTACTTCATGAGCCTTTTATTTTCTGTGGTTAATTCTTAACAATGCGGTATGCGGAATTTTTATTATTGTTGCTTACCTGAATAAAATAAACCCCTTGGCTTAACAAAGAAAAATCAAAACTCTCATGTAGTTCAGTTTTGTTATTAAAATCAGCGCTTAATACTAATTTTCCCAATACGTCCCTTACTTCAACCCGCGTGTTTGCTGAGCTAATTAAATTTCCCGCTGAAATATAAATAGTTGAATTAAAAGGGTTAGGCCAAACTGTTAAACCCATGGCATTGTTTTGTGAAACCTGCGATAATCCTACGGCAGTAGAGATTGTAAAATTATTGTTACTAACATCATAGAAAACGTTTCCTTTTGCTTCCACTTTAATTCGGCAGGTGCTGATAGTAGCTGATAAAGTTGGTGCGGTAATAAGTTCTGTACCATCGTTAGCAGTTGAATTAGCAATAACGCTGTATGTAGCACCACCATTAAGTGATAGTAAAATGCGCACAGAATCGCAATTAACAGGAGCGGCATTAGTGCCATTTACGTTCCATGTAATTGTTTGCTGCGTTCCTATTCCCCAAAAAATGCCCGCAGTAGTTGGATAAGATATATCAAAAGGACCGGCAGTGGAAGTGGCTACTGTATTTATTGCATAACATACTCCACCGCCACCCATTTTATTATCACGGGCGGTTAAGCGAAATTGTAAATTTTGCGCTGTTTGAGGAACAAATTCTCCTTTTGTAACCGTGTAATTGCCACTGGAAACAACCGCTGCATTAGGAAACAAGCGGGAAGGTGTAGTTACAGGATTATAAGAGCGGAAAAATGGTTTAACATTGGCATTCCAGTTGCCTGATGTGCCCACTTCTGTTTCTTCCCACGAGTAGGTTAAAGCATCTCCGTCAGGATCGGTTGCGCTGCCGCTTAAGTAAAAAGCAGTATTGCTTGGAATTGTAAAGTTTCCTGAACCCGTTACAACAGGAGGTGAATTTCCGGTAGTGGTGGTAACAGGGCAGGAATTACCTGTGCCGCTATTTGTAAAGTTAACAATCTCATCATAACTGATGGCGTGAAAATAGGCAATGCTGTTTGGTGCAAGATCCTGCGAACCGCAAATTCCGGCGTAAGCCATAATGGTGATGCCGCTTCCGGGTTCTACAGCGGTGCCACCATTTCTGTTACCCCCGCCACAATTTCCTACAGTAGAATTAAAGGTATGATTGCCCCTGAACTGATGCCCTATTTCGTGTGCCACATAATCAATATCATAAGGGTCTCCAACAGGACTTGGGCTGCCGGTAATGCCGCTTGCTTTTTGCGAATTGCTGCATACTACGCCTAAGCCCGCCAAGCCTCCGCCTCCGGTGCTAAAGGTATGGCCAATATCGAAATTTGCAGAGCCAATGGTGTTGGTAATTACCGTTTGACTTTCGTTAATTAACGTTCCGCCATTGTTGTTGCCGGTAAAAGGGTCGGTGGAAGCGTTCGTAAAAATTACCATGGTTTCGGTTGCAACTAAAACCATACGTACCGCAACTTCTGTTTCATAAACACCATCTACCCGATTTACGCTGGTAATAATTTTAGCTAAAGTTTGCGCTATAGTAGGAGTAGCCGATCCTGTGGCCGCCACCGCATACTCGCCCGTGCAAGCCACTGCTAAACGATAAGTTCTTAGTTGGGCACCCACACAAATTGCCGGGGGCGCGCTACTTACTTTTGCTTCGCTTTCGTCTTTTTTTTTAGGTGCCGGGTTTGATCCTTGGGATTTATCTGAATTATCTATTACACCAATTTCCGGTAATTTTTGCGAAGGATCTTTTTCAAAATCTTTAGTGTAATAAGTGATATAATCTGTAAGATTACCGGAGCTGTAAGGATCAATAAAAAAATCGCCATTAATGGAGCGTACCATTCCGTGAAAGCCAAATTCATTCCAATCAAGTTTACCGTTTGCGTACACATCATCAATACCTTTTATTGTAAAAGTTTTAAAGCCGGGAAACTGCTCGGCTAAGCCTTTTTCCATAATAGGGGCTTCCACCACCCTAAATTGCTGAAAAGTACCATTTGGTAAGGGCAAAGAAATAATACAGGTACTCTCGTTAATCTTAACATTTTTTTCGTGTGGAGCCGAGAATAATTTATCCTTTAATTGAGTGTTTTTTAAACTAAAGGTTAAATACTTTTTAGGAACAATCTGACGTTTTCCGGCAGGCTTAATACTTGTTTCATTAACAGTTGCCCAAAATTTATCGTTAGAATTTTGCGCAGCGGCATTGATAATTAATAAAGTTAGCACAAAGAATAGATTTTTTTTCATGTGTTTTATTTTAAGTTAATTGGGAGTTTTTTTATTCTAAATAATATTTATGGATATAAAGATAATAAAATTATTTTCTTCTATCAATACCCCACATCATTTTATCACGCAGCGTTGAAAAAAAATGCTGGCCCTCTAAATTAATCATGTTAAAACGAAAATCGGCTTTTTTAACAGAAAGCAGGGTATTGGCATCTACCTGGGCGCTTCGGGAATCTAATGAAATGTTAAAACTGTCGGTTCTTCCCTTTACTTTAAAACTGATTTGTTTATTGTTGGAAATAATAATAGGCCTTACATTGAGATTATGAGGCGCAATGGGAGTAATGATAAAATTTTCTGAATCAGGTATCATAATAGGGCCGCCGCAGCTTAAGGAGTAGGCCGTAGAGCCGGTGGGTGTAGCTACAATTAACCCGTCGGCAAAATACGAATTAAGGAATACGCCATCAATATAAGTATCAATACTGATCATGGCACTGCTATCTTTTTTATGTATTGAAAACTCATTTAAAGCGTAGTTAACGCCTTCAAAACAATCATCACAACCCGCAATTTCTATCAATTCACGCTTATCCAAGGTAAATTGATTAAGTATTAGTTTTTCAAGAGCGGTTTCAAGTTCGGCTTTATTTACCGAAGCCAAGAAACCAAGCCGCCCGGTATTTACTCCCAAAACAGGAATGCCGGTTTTGCGTATAAGAGCCAAGGTTTCCAGCATGGTGCCATCTCCACCCAAAGAAATAACATAATCTGCTTTTGAAATAAGTTCTTCGGAAGTAGAATAGGTGTTGAGGTTTATGTTAAAATTATGTTCCGCTTGAAGATAATTATAAAAGGGCTGAAACACGGTCAGGTCGATCTTATTGTTCTTTAAAAAACTGTAGATCTGCTCAATATATTTTGGCTCGTTTTCTTTTGTTGAACGGGCGTAAATTGCAATTGTCATATTACCATTATCAATTCCTATCAAAGATAAACTTTAAATTTTAATACAAAAGTTTATTTTTTTGCATTGTTAAATATGAGTTTATATTCGTGGTGAATTATTAATAAAAATAACATGAAAATTTTATGGGCTTATAAAAAGTGAAACGTATTCCACTAAAGATAAATTGCAGGCTCATCAACATGACAAGATTCTTCTGCTACTCGGCTCTGTCATCCCGACAAAAGAGGGATCTGACTTTAAAATGTCTTCTCTCCTTAACATGACAAAAGTTAAATATTATTATAACAAATCGTTGGCTAAATTCGCCAATTCGCTTCTTTCACCTTTCTCTAAAGTAATATGGGCATATAACGGTTGTCCCTTTACCTTTTCTATCAAGTAGCTTAAGCCGTTACTTTGTGCATCGAGGTAAGGCGTATCTATTTGGTGAATATCTCCGGTAAAAATAATTTTTGTGTTTTCTCCCGCGCGGGTAATAATGGTTTTTACTTCGTGAGGCGTTAAATTTTGCGCTTCATCCACAATAAAAAACACATTGCTTAAACTTCGGCCGCGGATATAAGCTAAAGGACAAACAACCAGTTTTTGCGCTTCCACCATTTCGTTAAGCTGCTTGTGTTCTTTATCTTTTTCGCTGAATAAACTGCGGATGTATTTTAAATTATCCCACAGCGGCTCCATGTACGGATTAAGTTTGCTGTTAACATCGCCGGGCAAATATCCAATATCTTTATTACTTAATGGAACAATAGGCCTTGCCAGATAGATCTGATGATAATTTCTGCGGAGTTCAAGCGCGCCGGCGAGCGATAATAAAGTTTTTCCCGTTCCGGCCACGCCCTGAATAGATACCAGTTTAATATCGTTATTCATAATGGCATCCAAAGCAAATGCTTGTTCGGCGTTTTTGGGAATAACCCCGAAGGCCGCGGTTTTTACAACACGGCGAAGCGATTCATCTTCTTGATTATAACGCGTTAAAACACTTTGCGAACCATTCTTTAAAATAAAATACTGATTTGGTAAAACCTCGAGTTTTTTTAAAACCGGCGCGGCATTGCATTGACCCTGATTATAAATGGAAGTGATGGTTTCCGGCGGGGCTTTATCTACTTCTGTAATTCCTGAATACAATTCATCGGTAGTTAAAATTTTTCCGGTTTCATAATCTTCGGCTTGTAAATTAAGACTCTTTGCTTTAATGCGGAGGTTAATATCTTTAGTAACAAGAATTACTTTTTTATCAGGATTGTTTTCTGAGGTAAAAAGAGCGGTGTTTAAAATGCGGTGATCGGCTTTGCGTTCGTCGAATATTTTTTCGGCGTTAACGGTGCTGGAAGTGTGCATTTCTATTTTAAACTTGCCGCGGTGGGCTCCGTTAATGGGCGTCCAGTCCTGCAGGCTGTTTTTGCCGCTTAATTTATCTACATAACGTGTAAATTCGCGGGCGGCGTAATTTTTGGTATCGTTGCCTTTTTTAAAATTATCGAGTTCTTCAAGTACCGTAATAGGTATTACCACATCGTGTTCGGCAAAATTTTTAATAGCCGTGTGGTCGTAAATAATTACTGAAGTATCTAAAACAAATATTTTTTTGCCGTCGGTAACTGCTTTTGCTTTTTTTTGCTGTTTAGCGCACATATTAAAAGGATTAAATTGCCTGCGGTAAATCTATTAATAGCAAATTTCATATCCCGTAAGGTTATAAATTGATTTGAACAGGGGAATGTTTATGGAGGTGGAATAAATACGTAAACCAGCGGTAATAAATTCTTTGAGATTTTCAACTTTCTTAAATTTGAACACTAAAATAACTTAGCTAAAAAATGTTAAAAAAAAGCATATTTTTTTGTTTTTTTAACCCATTTCTTGTGTCTGTAAGATTAATTGAGTAACTTCATATTAGAAAAGATTATTTTATTATGAAAATTCAACTTTTATTTATTGTTCTCTTTTTTGGCTTTTATTTTTGCCAAGCACAATCTTTTACTAATAAAAAAGTAGAACCTTATTATATACCGTCTAATGTGGAGCGGTATAAAAAAGATTATTCCATAAAAGGCTGGAACGCCATTCAGGATACCTCGAAAATTAACCAACTGAATTTAAACTATTATGACAGCATAAGAAATGACATTTTGGACCTAGAAGTGCCTGACGCTGCAACATCATTAATTGTGATTGTTTATTCAAAAATAAAAGCAACCAATAATAAGGAATAATATGAAAGCAATAATTTATTTACTTATATTTTTTATTAGCCTGCCCTCATTAAACGCGCAGTTTTTACATCCCACTACAGGTATAAATAACGAAAATGTGGGGTCTTGTTTAACCTCCACTTGCGGAGGTACGTATTTAGATGACGGTGGGGCGGGCGGATCTTATTCCAATAGTATTAACTTAACCTACCGGGTATTTTGCCCTAACACAGCGGGTAATTGCGTAAGGCTTACTTTTACTTCTTTTAGTATGGAAGGCATGGTTAATCCTGCCGGCCCTCCGCCGTTAGATTGTTATTATGATTATCTTACAGTTGGCAACGGACCCACACAAAATTCGGCGCCGATTATACAACGACCTCCATCAAGTCCTGATTTAGGAGCAACTACTGGAAGAATTTGCGGCACACCCACTGTGCCTTTTTCTTATACCTCCACCCATGCCAGTGGTTGTTTGAGCCTTCGGTTTAGATCAGACGCATCAGTTAATGGGCCGGGATGGTCGGCCAACATTAGCTGTGTGCCCTGCGCCGGTGGCCCTACAGGAACAGCCAATAATGATTGTAATAACTCAACTGCTTTGTGTAATAATTTACCTGTTTCCGCCGTCTCAACTGGTCCGGGAATAAAGGCGGAAGGATGTACAGCCGGAACCTGCCCCGCGGGTGGAGAAAATTTTACCAATTGGTACGAAGTATTAATTGCCACAAGCGGCACTTTTATGTTTACTGTAACGCCTTCGCCTATTGGGCAGGATTATGATTATTTTGTTTTTGGACCAAATCCTTCCTGCGCAGCCTTGGGCGCTCCAACAAGATGTAATGATTCCGGTACAACAGGTCAAACAGGGTTATCCACCGCCGGCGTTAATCCAGTAGAACCGGTGACAGGGCCGACTTGGTGTACCCCTATGAATGTTATTGCCGGTGAAAGATATTATGTTGTGGTTGATTCGTGGGATCCGCCCTCTGGAAACTACTCCCTGAATTTTGGAGGAACCGCTACGTTTAACTGCGCTGTTTTACCGGTAGAAATGATAAGTTTTGCTGCAAATTATAATATGGCTTCGAAGCAGGCTGAGTTAAAATGGGTAACAGCCATAGAAAATAACATTAACCATTATTCTATTGAAAGAAGTGTTGATGCCATCAATTTTGTGGAAATAGATAAAGTTTACTCTTATACAGGTAATTCAAACTTAACCAACAATTATTTTTATGCCGATCCTACTCCTGTTATTAATGAAATAAATTATTATAGGATAGTTACAGTTGACAATGATGGGCGAAAATCAGTTTCAAATCTGCAGGCCGTTGCATTTCAGGATGACAATGCCAATCTTGCTCTTATCCCAAACCCGGCCAAAGATATTGTTGAACTATCGTTTAGATCTCATTTAAATCAATACTGGAATATTAGTTTTTACGACAGTAAAGGATTGATTAAAAAACAAAGCGATTATTCAGCTCAAAAAAATGGCATAAATAAACAATCAATTGATGTATCGGGTTTAAGCAAGGGAATGTACTTTATTGTTATTAATAATGGCCTGCAACAATATAAAAGAAAGCTGATTATTGAATAAAAGGAGGGCGAAGCAGGATCACAGAAATGTTAGCAAGGGCGTTTCAGGCCTTAATGAATTTTAATAGAGAATTAATCTATCCTTCGGAGATTAAAATTTTTAGGAGCACTGATAACCATTGGAAATTTTTCAATTTTTACCGAACTGCTATCCAAACCAAACGCCTTGGCTTCACTTAAACTGCATTGCTTAAGCATAAAATACGCGTTTAAGATTATCTTTTCATGGTAAGGAAGGTCGTTATCATAAGATAAAAACTTTTCAATAACTACAAATTTAAAATCGCCAATAATATTGTTTTTATTAAGTGATTCGTAACGGCTGGTAATATCTACTTCGCCATTCATCACCATGTCTTCTACAACCTTTCTAAATAATAAATTCACTTTCGGCGCTATTCTAAATCCTAATCTAAAATCCACCCTAATAATATCCTCCTTTGCCACATGAGTAACCTTGTAATCCATTCTATAAGGCTCATTCATTACATCTACATGCACAAACCAATAAATATCCGCCCGTTTAGGCCGTTTTTGTAAAATTGAATAAATGATCTTTGCCTCAATTTCAGAAGGATCGTTTGCGCCCGTCATATAAACCAAATGCGTTGCATATTTGGGAATAGATTCGTCCTTACTTAAATCCACTAACTTACTTTTATGCTCATCTAATTTTACAAGATCAACGTAACGATGCCTTATTTTTTTAGCAAGGAAATAAATTGTCATTACCATCATCAGCGCTATGGCGATTAATAAAGTTATCCATCCTCCATGCGAAAACTTACTTAAATTAGCGGCTAAAAAGGCAGATTCTATAACTAAATACACCGCTATTATTGGATAAATAAATAGTTTATTATACCGTTTCATGTGCATGTAAAAATTAAGAAGCGTGGTGGTCATTAACATACACAATACAATAGCCAGGCCATAAGCGGCGCCCATGTTTGAAGACTCGCGAAAATATAAAACAATACCAATGCAACCTGTTAATAAAAGCCAGTTTAGCGAAGGAATATATAATTGCCCTTTTAACTCGCTCGGAAATTTAACTCTAACTTTTGGCCATAAATTTAAGCGCATGGCTTCATTGATAAGTGAAAAAGATCCGCTGATTAAAGCCTGAGAAGCAATAACAGCCGCCATGGTTGCAATAATAACTCCATACGGAATAAACGTTTCGGGCATCATGGCAAAAAATGGATTACTGGATTTAAACATTTCTAATTTCTGCCCTTGGTGACTGATTAGCCACACGCCTTGGCCAAAATAATTTAAAACGAGCATGGTTTTTACAAATATCCAAGAAATCCTTATGTTTTGTTTACCGCAATGGCCCAGATCAGAATACAAGGCTTCGGCACCGGTGGTACATAAAAACACTGCCCCTAAAATTAAAAAGCCCGAATGATGAATCATTAATAATTTATAGGCGTAATAGGGATTAAGGGCTGAAAAAATACTCCAATCGCCGGCCAACTGATAAACCCCCAAAATTCCAAGCATTAAAAACCAACTCATCATCATAGGGCCAAAAAATTTACCTATAAAACTGGTACCGAATTGCTGAATAAAAAACAGAGCGCATAAAATTCCAATAACAATGGGAACGGTGTTTAAATTTTCATTAAAAAACCTTAAACCTTCTACCGCTGCGGCAACCGAAATGGGCGGCGTAATAATTCCATCGGCCAGCAAGGCACTTCCGCCTACAATAGCCGGAACCAGCAACCATTTATATTTTGTTCGCTTAACTAAAGTAAATAGCGAAAAAATACCCCCTTCGCCTTTGTTATCTGCCCGAAGAGTTAAAATAACATATTTAACCGTGGTTTGTAAAGTCAGTGTCCAAAATACACAGGATAAAGCACCTCTTACAACGTCTGCATTTATAACATCCTTACCTATAATTTCACTCATTACATACAATGGCGAAGTCCCAATATCACCATAAATGATACCAAGGGTTACCAGCAAGCTTCCGAAAGTAATTTTATTAAAGTGCCCCCGCGTTTGATTTCCCATTATAGGGTTTTGATTAACGGGCGTAAAATTAGTACAAATATGTTTAGCAAATTAATAAATGCGACCAATTATTTTTACCCGCGTACCATTGAATAAAATAACGGCATCAAAGCACTAAACTAACAATTAATGCTTATATAAGAAAAAGGGGAATTAATCTATCCGCGCATGTTAAAATGGAAAAGACCGCTCTTTTAATCAAAAGAATTCCTCGAAGCTCTGCTTCGGGGTTTGTGTTGCTATTTTGGCCACAAATTTCACAAATTAACAATATCGATTTATTATTGATAGGTGAAATTAGTGAAATTAGTGGCGAATATTACACCGATACCCCGAGGCTCAGCCTCGGGGTTATTCATTTGAAGTGAAGAAGCTCCAGGGGCATTATTTTTTAATAAATGTTAAAAGAAGCACTAAACATCGCGCCAGCAAATTTAATGGCGCAATAAAATTTTTATTTAAGCGTTAATTATGTAATTTTATAAGAGATATTAATTTGTGAAGAAAATACTTTTTAGCCTTCTTATTTTTATTTCTTGCTATGCCCGCGCCAGCCATAACCGGGCGGGAGAAATAATATATAAAAGAGTAGCGCCATATACAGCTGTAGTTGGGGGTTTAACCGTGCAGGTTTACACGTATTCCTTTACCATTATTACCTATACTGATGATTCTGTATTATCCGGAGGAGGTGGTAGTAATGGTGTAGCTGATAGATGCGTGGATACCCTTGAGTTTGGCGACGGCACTAAAGGAATTGCGCCGCGGATAAACGGGGGAACCTCCTGCGGGTGCGGCTCTATGGGTGGATTTCAAATTGCCTGTGGCCAATTAATTATAAATGAGTCCGGTTATAAAGTAAAAAAAAATATATATACCATCACTCACACATACTCCGGTCCCGGAAACTATTTGGTTCGCCTGTATGATCCCAACAGAAATAACGGCGTAATCAACATACCAAATTCGCAAGATCAACCTTTTTACCTCGAATCCTTATTGGTAATTAATAATTTTATTGGTGCTAATTCCTCGCCTGTGTTTGGCTTTGATCCTATTGACAAGGCCTGCGTGGGCAAATGCTTTTATCACAATCCGGGTGCTTTTGACCCCGATGGCGATAGTCTTAGCTATGAACTATCTTGTTCACGAGGCCAAGGTGGCACCTGTGTACCAGGGTATTTTTTTCCACCTGCCGGGCCGGGCGGCGTTTATGGCATTCACCCCACCAATGGTACCTTAACCTGGTGTACACCGCAAATGGAAGGCGAATTTAATTTGGCTTTTATTACTAAAGAATGGCGCAAAAACACCAGTGGCATTTATAAATTAGTAGGGTATGTTTTGCGCGATATGCAGGTAGTGGCAAAAAACTGCATAAATGCAAACCCACCCGAAATAATTTTGCCGAGTGATACTTGCGTGGAAGCAGGCACCTTGCTTAACCAAATAATTACAGTAAAAGACGTGGATAGTGAAGTGGTAACAATTGCGGGCTCCGGCGGTGCTTTTAGCGCAACGGCTCCGGTGGCAATACTTTCTCCTACGGTAGGTTTAGCAGCTATAACATATACAACCAATTTTAAATGGCAAACCTCCTGCAGTCATATCCGTCAGCAACCCTATATTAATATTTTTAAAGCCGAAGACCAAGCATCCATTCCAAAGCTAATAAATTTTAAAGCCTATAATATTCGTGTGGTGCCTCCTTCGGTTAAAAACGTATCGGCCACACCTATGGGATCCACTATTAAAATTACCTGGATGTTGAGCACCTGCAGCGCTGCCAATAATCCCTTAATATCTTACAAAGTTTACCGTAAAAGCGATTGCTCGCCCTTTGTTTATAATCCTTGTTCGCCGGGCGTGTTAGCCACATCAGGCTATACTTTTATTGGCCAAACAATTCCCTCGGTTAACTCTTTTGTGGATAATAATCAGGGTAACGGATTGGTGGTTGGTCAGGATTACAGTTATCTGGTGGTGGCTGTTTATAACGATGGTTCTCAAAGTTATGCAAGCGCGCAGGTTTGCGCCCGCTTAAAGCGCGATGTGCCCATTATATTAAATGTTGATATTTTATCCACTTCTTCGGCCACAGGTTCGGTTTTTGTGAGATGGACGCGTCCATTGCTTACAACAGGTAATTTAGATACCATGGCTTTTCCGGGTCCTTATCAATTTAATTTAAAGCACAAAGCCGGAAGCGCCGGTACTTACTCCACGGTATTTAACAGTACTAAATCTTCAATATTTCAATTAGACACTTCTTATTTTCATTTGAATTTAAACACCGTTGCTACAGGTCATGATTACGTGGTGGAATTTATAGCGGGTACTGTTACCATTGGATCTTCGCAAAAAGCTACTTCTATATTTTTAACCGCCACACCGGGCGACAGAAAAATTGATCTATCCTGGGCATCCATTACTCCTTGGGTAAATTATAAACACACCATCATGCGCAAAGCTCCGGGAAGCAACACGTTTAGCACTATTGCCACTACAAGTTTAACTCAATACAGCGATACCAATACAGTGGTTAACAGGGCAACTTATTGCTATAAAATTTTAAGTGAAGGCAAGTATTCTGATCCCGGCATTTTTAAACCTTTGCTTAATAATTCGCAGGAAGTATGTGCCACGGCAGTTGACAATACTGCGCCCTGCGCGCCTACCATTACCATTACAGCAAATTGTCCTTCTGGCTTTGTTAATGTACAATGGAATAACGTGGCTTTATCCTGCAGCGATGATGTGATAAAATATTTATTGTTTAAAAAGGAAACCATGGACGCGCAATATGTTCAAATCGCTTCTATTAGCAATGCTTCTAATACAAGTTATACGTTTGATGGCTTAGATCTCATAAACAGTTGTTTCGCCATTCAGTCTGTAGATTCGAGTGGAAATACAAGTCAATTGAGTCCTGATTACTGCGTGGATAATTGTCCGGAGTTTGAATTACCAAATATTATTTCACTTAATAACGATGGGGTAAATGACTTTTTTAAAGCTATTAAAGTAAGGCAGATAAAAGAAATAGATCTTTATATTTATGACCGCTGGGGTAATTTGGTTTACAAAACAAAAGACCCTTATTTTAAATGGGATGGGGTAAGTATTCAAAGCGGTAAAACGGTAAGCGACGGAACTTTTTTTTATATTTGCAATGTTTATGAGCCTCGTGTAGCAGGAATTATAAAACGGAATTTAAAAGGTTATATGGAAGTTGTTAAATAAATTGCTTCCTTGCATCAATGAAACTTTATAAAAATCTGGTAAACTCTGTTGCCGAAACCTTACAGGAAATATTTGTAAAAAACAGATATGCCGATAAAGCACTCGAAAAACTTTTTAAACAAAACCCTAAATGGGGCAGCCGCGACAGGCGTTTTATAGCAGAAGCAGTTTATGATATAGTAAGAAATTACCGTTTGTATTCGGAGCTGGCACAATCTCAAAAAAATTTCTGGTTCATTACAGCGGTTTGGTTGGTGATAAAAGATATTGAATTGCCCGCTTGGCAGGAATTTCAGCATGTAGATGCGGTGCAAATTTTAAAAACCAAAGAACGTTTAAAAAATAATTTACCCGTTTATGAATCTTATCCCGATTGGTTATGGGAATTAGGCATTAAAGAATTAGGAGTACAAACCTGGGAAAAAGAAGCAATAGGAATGAACCATCTTGCGCCGGTGGTTTTAAGAATAAATACTTTAAAAACAAACAAGCAAAAATTTCTGGAAGCTTTTAAGGCGCAGGAAATAGGCTTAAAAGAAATTTCAGGAAACCCAAACGCGGTGGAACTTGTAAAGCGTGAAAATGTTTTTCAGAATAGTTTATTTAAAGAAGGTTGGTTTGAAGTACAAGATGCAGGCTCCCAAAAAATAAGTGAGTTTGTAAATCCGAAGCAAACCGATATGGTTATTGATGCCTGCGCGGGAGCCGGTGGAAAATCGCTTCATCTTTCGGCGTTGATGAACAATAAAGGAAAGATTATTAGTATGGATGTGGAGGCCTGGAAACTGGAAGAGCTTAAAAAAAGAACCAAACGTGCAGGAGCTTTTAATATTGAAGCAAAAGTTATTGAAGATGGAAAAACCATTGTGCGCTATAAAGATAAGGCTGATAAAGTTTTACTCGATGTGCCTTGCAGCGGACTTGGTGTTATAAAAAGAAATCCGGATGCCAAATGGAAATTATCTGCGGAAAGCATGGCAAAAACAAAACTGCTTCAGCAAAAAATTATTTCCGATTATTGTGTTATGGTAAAGCCCGGAGGAAATTTAGTTTACAGCACTTGCAGTATTTTGCCTTCTGAAAACAAAGAGCAGGTAACAAAATTCTTAGCCTCGCATGCTGATTTTGAATTTATTAAAGATACTACCATTATGCCTTCTGAAGGTTACGATGGTTTTTACATGTGCGAGCTGAAAAAAAGTAATTAAATTATAAAATTATTTCTATGAAAAAAATAATAGTCTTATGTATGTTTCTTTGCATAACATCGCTGTACTCCCAAAAAATAACGAACGTTAACGCCGAAGAATTTAAAAAACAAATTGATTCTAAAAAAGCAATTTTGATTGACCTTAGAACAACCGACAAAATAAAAAGTAAAGGCAAAATACCCGGCGAGCAACAAATTGATTTTTTGGCGAAAGACTCTGAAAAACAAATTGAAAAATTAGATAAGAGTAAAACCTATTTGATATACTGCGCGGGTGGTGGAAGAAGCGGAGATTGCGCCGAACTCATGCAAAAATCCGGCTTTAAAAATGTAGTGAATCTTGAAAAGGGTTTTGGTGATTGGAAGAACAAAGGTTACGGAACCGAACAGGTTAAGTAATGGATTATACTGCACTCTTAAAGCTTGCTATCACCGCATCATTAGAAGCAGGAGAAGAAATTCTTAAAATTTACAACACTGATTTTAATGTTGAAATAAAGCCGGATAATACACCGGTAACAAACGCCGATAAAGCCGCCAATAATTCTATCATCAAAAATCTTGCGATCACTTCCATAAAAGTGCTTAGTGAGGAAGACGAGCAATTCAGTTATGCCCAACGAAAAACATGGAAACAGATCTGGATTGTTGATCCGCTTGATGGCACAAAAGAATTTGTAAAACGCAACGGCGAGTTTACCGTTAACATTGCTTTGGTTGAAGATCAGCAGCCCCAAATTGGCGTTATTTACTCCCCTGTTTTTAAGTATTTATATTTTGCCCTGAAAGGCATGGGAAGCTTTAAAGTTAACGAACACGATGTTCTTTCTTTTATCAATCAAAATAACACTGATTCTGAAATATTAATTAAGCTTGCAAAAAAACTACCGCTGGTAAACCTTCCTGAAGCGTATACCATTGTAGCCAGTCGTTCGCATTTAAGCAAAGAAGTTAGCGCGCGCATAAGCGATGCTAAATTGCGCAATAGTAAAGTGGAGATTATTAATACCGGAAGCAGCATTAAATTTTGCAGGTTAGCCGAAGGCCTGGCGCATGAATATCCCCGCTTTGGAACCACCATGGAATGGGATACGGCGGCCGGACAAATAATCATTGAAGAAGCCGGAGGAAAAGTGATCGATCAAAGCACCGGTGCCCCAATTGTGTATAATCGTGAAGATTTAAAGAATAATAATTTTATTGCTTTCAGCGGCTTAGTGAAACAATAGTTTTGAAAGCACATAATTTCCATCAATCACCAATTGTTTGAAGTTTTTTCGTTTTTTAATAATGAGTTGATTGCTTGTGTATTTTGAAATTGTAAAATCATACTCAGTTGCCTCCCTGCTTTTATTTTCAAGTGCTACTAGTGTTTTTAAATCTTTATCGTTTAACATTTGCTCCTTTTCTTTTTTAAAATTCCAATAAGGTTTTTCGCGAATCTTTAATCCTGAAAATTTTCTATTGGGCAATAGTGTGAGTGAAGATATATAATACCGCGCCTTATAGCCCACACTATCTTTTACAATCACAAACTTTTCGGTAATAGAATACTTTTGCGGAGAGCTTGTAAACGTTTGTCCGGATGCTGTTGATAGTTGCTGCGTTGCTTCTTCTACATGACACTGGTAATAAACAATAGAATCTTTACTGTTTAAAGTGCTTAGTATGCTTGAAGAAGCAATTAAAAAAGAAGGAACGCTCTGCGAAAACGTTTTCGAATGAAGGATTAAAAGAAGAATAAAAGCTAAAGATTTCAAGAGTAAATTATTTCAATTTGCTTAGATAATTGAATCGCTTTTTCTTTTACTATATCTACATTGGAAGTAATTGAATCATTACAAACCACCACCGCCATTCTGCGATAAGGCCGCGTTGCCGGCTTATTAAATATTTTTACTTCTGTGTTTTTATTAGTCAGCACTTGCTCCAATCCTTTATAAGAAGGCCTGGAGCCATCCTTTTGTGCCAGCACCACGGCAGAAGCTCCACACCTCAGCAGTTCAATGTTAGGAATAGGCAAGCCTAAAATAGCGCGTGCATGTAATTCAAATTCATTTAAATTCTGTGTTCCTGCAAGGGTTACCATTCCTGTATCGTGAGGGCGCGGAGAAAGTTCGCTGAAGTAAATTCCTTTGTCTGTAAGAAAAAATTCAATGCCCCAGATTCCAAATCCCGAAAGAGCACTCGTAATTTTTGCACTCATTTCCTGCGCTTCTTTTAAGTCTTTATCGCTAATGGCGCATGGTTGCCAGCTTTCGCGGTAATCGCCTCTTTCCTGCCTGTGGCCAATAGGTGGGCAAAACAAAGTTTCTCCGTTTTTTTGTGTAACCGTTAGTAAAGTTATTTCTGAATTAAATTTTACAAATTCCTCAACAATCACTTCCTTATAATCACCGCGTGAACCTTCCATGGCATAGATCCAACTTTTATCAATAATAACGCTTATTGGTGTAGAAGGATCTTCCTTAATAATGCTTTGACCTTTTCCGCTGCTGCTCATTAAAGGCTTTACTACGCAGGGAATGCCAATTTCGGCCACCGCCATTTTGAATTCTTCTAAAGTACTGGCGTATAAATATTTTGCGGTTTTTAAACCAAGTTCTTTTGAAGCAAGGTCGCGAATAGCTTTACGGTTCATGGTAAAGTTTGCGGCTTTGGCACTGGGCACAACCGTTATACCGCTTTTTTCGTATTTGTAAAATTGTTCTGTTCTGATTGCTTCAATTTCCGGGACAATAATATCAGGTTTGTGTTTATTTACAATGGCATCCAGGGCTTCCGCATCCAGCATGTTAATCACTTCAAAGTCATGCGCTACTTGCATGGCCGGTGCATCTGAATAACTATCAACGGCAATAACATATTGTCCTAACCGCTGAAGTGCAATCACGAGTTCCTTTCCTAATTCTCCGCTGCCTAGGAGCATGATTTTTTTGTGCATAGTGTTTAAAATTTATCTCGAAAAACCAATATTTATAGTTTCAGGATAATACTGATGCAGTAAGCCGTATAACGAAAAGCCTACCGCGAGGCCTACCGTGCCGCCGATAACAGCTTGAATACGTCGCTTATGTCTTGCCACGCGTTCATAACCTAAAATATAAGCGTCGCTTTCTATATAAATAGGGTTGCTGATTGTTTCGTGCCTTATCTTAACTTTTGGAATTCCAACAAGTGCCATGTAAGCGTAAGGTAATACGGGCGCCCAAAAAGTACCTGTCATTCCTCCAATCACACCTGCCACACCGGCTCCAATTAATGAGCCTTTAGCTTTAAATCCTTTTCTGGCATCCGTTTCTCCCTTCATAAACATCCACATTTCATTACGGGTAAACCAGTTATTAATGGTAGAATCCTGCTGATAATAAAACCGTTTGTGCCCATTTGAAAACTTAACCATGTAGAGCTGTTCCAATTCATAATTAATTTTATGCAAAGGTTTCTGCGGATTGAGAATTGTAACAGCGCCTAAAAGCGTATCAATTACTTTTTGGGCAACTACATGTCCATTCATTAAAAAAATAGTATCCTGCGCGGGAGCTTGAGAAAAAATATTTGTTGATAAAAGTGCGGCGATAACAAAATATAAAACTCTTTTAAGCATGAGCAAATATAAACCTTAATTTAGGCATTCCTTACCCACGAACCAGAAATTAACTTTTAAAACTATCTTTTACGGCAGACAAATTTAACACAATTGAATGAAAAATAAATACGTAAACTTCATAACGGACGACCATTTACTGCACAGTATTGGCAATCTGCACAAGTCATATGTGAAGGCAAAAAATAACATCACAAAAAAGGACTTTTACTAAAATAAAGTTGACACAATTAAACTGAGCTTTGACGCAAAGTTTAACGACATAGATGAAGAAAGCCTTATCCAATCTGAAATTTTAAGGCAAATTGACAAATCAATCAACAATTCCATCGGGACTTTTCACGAACAAGTTTTAGGCGGGATCAAAGGGTTTGAAATTGGCAATTTGAGTGGTTTCGACATCAAAGCAAAAGATGATACTTTATTTGCTGACATCAAAAACAAGCACAACACTATGAACAGTAGTGCTGCCGAAGCGCTGTTTCAAAAATTGGCTCGTTATGCAAACGATTATAAAAAAGCAAAATGTTATTGGGTTCAGATTTTAGCAAAAGGTAGTTTTTGTGATTTGTGGTGTGGCGACATCAACGGTAAAGAATACAGCCACAGCAGAGTTTATAAAATTTCGGGCGATCAATTTTATGCTTTACTTTCAGGCCAAGAAAACGCATTGTTTCAACTTTATAAAGTGTTGCCAATTGCTATAAAGGACCTTCGCAACGCTGCTTAAAACAATACTTACTACCTGTATATCAATAAGTTATAATGCAAACCTTAATTTCAGGCAGTTTTGCTTACAATGTTTAATACTCAATTATCTGCTCCACAATGTTTGCGGGAATTTCGCGTTCCTCGTATTGCTGTGTTCTGAGTTGAGGTTCAAAGCCTGCTTCGCGAATAGCTTCCTGAATTTGCTTATAAGTAAAGCGATGCGGTGCTCCGGCCGCGCTCACCACGTTTTCTTCAATCATTATGCTTCCAAAATCGTTAGCCCCCGAATGTAAACATATTTGCGCGGTGGCTTTTCCCACAGTTAACCAGCTGGCTTGTATGTTTTTTATGTTTGGAAGCATAATGCGACTCAGGGCTATCATGCGAATATATTCATCGGAAGTAACATTGTTTTTTATTCCTTTTAAACGATTTAATAAAGTGCCGTCATCCTGAAAAGGCCAGGGAATAAAGGCCAGAAATCCTTTAGCGTTTTCCGGCTTTTGCGCCTGCACTTCGCGAAGCCAAACCAAATGTTCGAAGCGTTCGTAAATTGTTTCCACGTGGCCAAACATCATGGTGGCACTGGTAGTTAAATTTAATTGGTGACAAGCCTTCATCACTTCCAGCCACTCGCGCCCGGTGCATTTTCCTTTGCTTATTAAGCGGCGAACACGGTCGTTCAATATCTCCGCGCCAGCTCCGGGTAAGCTATCTAAACCCGCCTCCATTAAGGCTTTAAGAACTTCGGTATGGGTACTTTTTTCAAGCTTGGTAATGTGCGCAATTTCAGGCGGACCAAGAGCGTGTAATTTTATGTTTGGATAAAGTGATTTTATCTGCGTAAATAAATTAACGTAGAATGATAGGCCAAGATCAGGATGATGACCACCTTGTAAAAGCAATTGCTCGCCACCGAATTTAATGGTTTCGTTAATTTTTGTTTTATAGGTTTCAATGTCGGTAATGTAACTTTCTTTATGACCCGGAATGCGGTAAAAATTACAGAACTTACAGTTGGCCGTGCAAACGTTGGTAGTATTTAAATTGCGGTCAATAATCCATGTAACTTTATTGGAATTGTTTTTTTGAATTTTCCGCAACTCGTTTGCTACAAACATCAGTTCGGGCGTAGAAGCGTTTTCATATAGAAAAACTCCTTCTTCAATGGAAAGAAAGTCAAATTTTAAAGCGCGGGTTAAAAGGGCATCAACAGTCATTGTAATACAAATTTACAATTCTTTGTTTATTAATAATAACAAAAAAGCCCCGTTCCATTAAGAACAGGGCTTAAATAATGTTATAAGTTGGGCTTAAGAAGATTTTACTAACTTCACCCTTGAACAGATGTAATTTTATGTACTTTATTGTATGAAGAATTTCCCCTTTTTTCTGGGTACTTCCGGTAATAATTCACCCGCTGGATTTAAGTGTAAAACATTTATAGAACACAAAAACTGTATAGCGGAGGGCGGAGATAAAATGATCTTTATCAATTACGATTATAACCGAGCGAATGATGCGCATAAAAATGTGGTTTATTTTCCAATGAAAACTGAAGTAAAAATGATGGAATATTTTTCTGATGAACATTTTATGGATAAAGAAGTTGTTTTACAAGAAAAAATACGCATAAAGCAAACCGTTAGCAAGGAAGATTATATAAAAGCCGTAAAGCGGTTAAAAGAACATATTCAACAAGGGGATATTTATGAAATTAATTATTGTATTACTTTTGAAGCTCGGGACATTACCATTGATCCTTTTGCGATTTATAAAAAATTAAACGCTATCAGCAAAGCACCTTATTCTGCAATTGCCAAAATAAATAATCAGTATATTATTTCTTCAAGCCCGGAGTTATTTTTATTGAAACGCGGCAATAAATTAATTACAAAACCCATCAAAGGAACCGCGAAAAGAGGAGCTACTCATGAAGAAGATCTTTCAATAAAATTAGCATTGCAAAACAGTTTAAAAGAGCGGACAGAAAATGTAATGATTGTGGATGTTTGCAGAAATGATCTTTCAAAAATTGCAAAAAAAGGTACTGTTAAGGTTGAAAAACTATACGACATTGAGTCTTATCTTCAGGTGCATCAAATGGTGAGTACCGTTAGTTGCGAACTAAAGGAGGAGGTTACGTTTGATGATATTTTAGAAGCCACTTTTCCAATGGCGAGTATGACAGGTGCGCCAAAGATTAAAGCCATGGAATTAATTGACAAGTACGAAGTATACAAGCGCGGGCCTTACTCAGGATGTTTGGGATATATGCAAGAGAATGGCGATTTTGATCTCAGCGTTTTAATAAGAAGCATTTTTTACGACGAGGAAAAAAAATATTTGAGTTTTACTGTAGGAAGTGCCATTACGCATTTGTGCAAGCCTGAACAAGAGTATGAAGAATGTCTTTTAAAAGCGAATGCTATGCTAATGGCACTGAATGCCGAAATAGAATAATTTAATTACTTAAACCATCGCCGCGCAAATTTCTATAACGTTTGCGGGCTTCCACCACATAAATACTTCCCGGGTATTTGGTTAATACTTCCTGATACGAAGTTTTTGCTTTCTCTTTATCCAATAATCTTTTTTCATATAATTCCGCTAATTTAAATTGCGCGTCATCGCCATATAAATCGGTTGGAAAAAATTCTACGATGTTTTTGTACATGGCCTCTGCTTCGGCATATTTTCCTAAGTTTAAAAAAATCTGCGCTTTTTTATAATAAATATCATCTCCCAGCGTATTTTTACTGAAGAGCTGATTCACGCTGTCCATCCGCGCAATTGCCTGATCGTATTTGTGCTGAAGGATCATTAATTCGGCGCTTGCAAATAATTTCAGAGGAAGATCGTTGGTGTCAACTCCAATGGCATCCGTAATAATCAAGCTCAGATCAAGAGCGTCGTTTGCAATTAATTTTGTAGTGGCTCCTTTTAAAACATCGGCTTGTGTTTTAGCCCATTTAAAATCGCCGGCATAAAAACTAAGCTTGGCATTTTTAAATTTAGCTTCCTGTCCAATTGCTTCGTACTTAAAATCTTTTTCTACCTGGGAATATAAAAGTGATGCTTCCCATATATCGCCTTTAATTAAATAAATGTCTGCCAACATTGTTTTGTATTCGGCTTTACTAACGGCATCCAGGCCAGCCTGATTAACTAATTCCTCTAGTAGATCTATGGCAACAGCCGGTTGATTTAAATAGTACGCTTTAAGTAAAGCAAGATTTTTTACTATTTGTGTATTTAAACTACTGTTGCTGTATTTTTCTTTTGCTTTTAAAAGTTTGCTTTCCAAAGCGGTGAGTTCTTCCGGTTTTGGCTGCGGCTTTTGTGTAACCGCCAAATATTCCACACCTAAAACATCTACCGAAGCGGCATCGTAATAAAAATTAGACGATCCTTTTTCGATAATATATTCATAGCAACGCTGAGCTACTTCCCAATTTTGATTGCTGACACAAATTTTTGCGAGATCAAAAAGTCTTTGGCCTTGTTCATTGTTTCTTTTATCTAATGCACGGCTTTGAACAAAAGCGCCATCAAAATCTTTTTGCTGCTTCTGAATAAAAATTAAAAATTCCGTCAATACAATTTTATCAGGATTTTTTTGAATGCGTTTTTGCAATTCCTGTTTAAGCAAAGGATTTTTTATGCCGCCTTCTTCATCATCGTAACCTAATGAATTTTGTAAATTGGTTTGTACCGTCATGATCTCTGTTTCCCTGAATTCAAGGGCATCAAGGTATTCGTTAATCATTAACTTTAAATCGTTTTTTTGTTTATATACTTCGGCGCGTTCGTAGAAGTAAGGATAATCTTTTGTACGGGCTTTGTTATAAGTTTCTATCGCGTAATCGTAAAGACCATCTTCCATAAAGGCGTGGGCAAGCGCATCGGCATAACCTTGTACAGGTAATAGTTCTTTAATAGCTTTTTGGTAAGCCTCTTTTTCTTTCTTTTCTTCGTTTTGAATTTTATAGATGCGGCCTAAATATACATAGAGATATACATTTGCTTTATTTGCCTTCAATTGTTTTTTGGTAATCTTTTCCGCTTTTGAAAAATCTTTCACGGCCACTAAACTTTTGTAATAGTAGGAAAACCAAATGTCAGGATTTTCTTCAAACATATTTTCGAAATACACGTTTGCCTTGTCGAATTCTTTTTGCTCAAAATATTGAAGAGCGAGTTTTTCGGCGTTTTGATTTTTTTGCGAAAATGAATAATTAAATGCCAAAGCAAGTAAAAATAAACTGAGATATTTAAAATAGCTATTCAAAGGAATATTTAAAGATAATCCGTTTTTAAGGATGATGAACTATTTTAAGAAAATTTGGTAACAGAGTTTTAAGCGAAAGGCGATTAAAAAACTCAATTATTAAAGGCCAGAGAAACTTCTTGCCCGTTATTTTTAAATTCAAGCTTATCGGCCAAATGTTTCATTAAAAACACGCCGCGGCCATTGATCTTATCCACATTGTTAGGATCTGTGGGGTCGGGAAGATTCTGATAATCAAATCCCGGGCCTTCATCTTTTATATTAAAAATAAGCTGCTTGTTTTCGGTTTCAAATCCAATCTGAACAAATTTATCGGGATTGTTTTGATTGCCATGATGGATGGCATTGTTAACAGCTTCGGTAACGGCAATAAGTATGTTTCCATAACTATCTTCGTTAACGTTATAGGTATGGCAAACATCGTCTACCAAACGCTCTACAAGCCTAATATTATCTGATTTTGAGTTGATTTTCAAACTTTCTCCTTTCGCAGGTACCATTATTTATTTACGCTGTTAAAATAGTTATTTACTTTTTCTTTATAATAAGGCGTTAAACTTGGAGGAACCGTATTCAGCAACTCCATTTCCTTCTCCTTTAGTCTTTTATACTCTAAAAACTGCGCAGGGTTGCTTAAATTATCATTTTTTGCCTCATTACTTTTGCGTTGCTCATCTTGTTCCCTTTCGCGCTCGGCTTTTTCGCTTTCCAACAGCTTTCCTAAAATTTCTTGTTGCCGCTTCATGGTTTGGTTGCTGATTTGCTTATTTACAATGTCTTTTTCGGTTTGTTCCATCATATCGGCAATATCTCCACCCGGATTTTTGCCTTTATTTTTCATTTTATCCATCATGGCCTGCATTTGCCTGCGCAGGGCTTCTTGCTGAGCGGCCAGTTTAGCCATTTGCTCGCTGCTGCCGGGCATCATTCCTGAGCCCGTGTTTCCATTCTGACCCAAACCACTGCCGGGCTTCTGTCCTTTTTTATCGCCGGGTTTATCTCCTCCGGGTTTTTGACCTTTTTGGAGCGCATCTTTTAATTGTTGCAATTGCTGATTTAGTTGCTCCTGTAATTTTCGCATGCTCGGCATTGGAGGTCCGTCGGAAGGATTTTGACCTTTTCCGCCGGGCTTTTTACATTTTCCGCTTCCGGGTTTTGCGTTTTTCTGTGCTTTCATCTGAGCCTGCATTTGCTCCAGCGATTCATTTAATAAAAGAGCAAGATTGTTTACCGAAGTCATTGTGCTTTGCATGCGCATACTTGCATCGCCGGTGTTGCGCTCGGCAAGTGCTTTTATGGTTTTATCCATGTTCATATTAATGGCGCTTATTTCGCGGTTAACCATGGAGCTTATTTTTGGAACGCGTTTACTAAGGGCAAGCAAGCTATCTTCAATAATTTTACTGTCGTCTTTTAATTTATTTTGTTCCTGGGGGATCTTAATGTACTGCGGATTATCAATGCGTGTTTTTGGTAATTGTTTTATCAATTCTTCCTGGGCAAAAGAAATGTTCAAGAGGTTTTCTAAAATCTGACGCAAGGCCTGGGCATTTTCTTCTTCCTGTTGCTTTTCAGATTCTTCCATGGATTTTTCCATATCCTGTTTCATCTGTTCCATTTTTTCGCTGGCACTTTTTTGCGATTTGGAAGCGTTTTTCTTATTGTCTTTGTTTAGTTCCTCCGAACTGTTTTGCATTTCTTTGCTGATCTCGTTTTGTTTTTCTTCAGTTTTAGGCAAAGCGTTGGGCTGTTCAAGTTCGCTATTTTTTTTGTCGAGCTCTTTAAGATCTTCTTTTAATTTATCAAACTCTTTTTTAATGTCTTCCTGTTTTTTTTCAAGCTCTTTATTTTTTTCGTCCTTTGATTTACTGTCTTTATTATCCTTACTCTTTTCGTCTTTTTTATTTTCAGTTTCTTTGTTCAGTTCATCTTCTTTCTTTTTCAGTTCATCCAGTTTTTCAACTGCCTGCTGCATCTTTTGTTCAACTTCTAATTGCTTAAAAGCTTCCAGGTTACGATCTAGTTCTTTTTCAATATCCTTGTTGGAGAGTTTCATTTCGTCCAACTTTTGCTGCACTTCATTTTTGTCAAGTTTGTCAAGCATTTTGTATAACTCGTCAAACAGTTTTTTCATTTCAGGTGTCATCACGTTTTCAAACAATTGCTCCAATTGCTTTTGTTTTTCCATGAGGCTTTCATCGGTTTGACTAAATTCATTTTGCTGTTGATTGTTCTGCTGATTTTCCTGTTTAATTTCTTCTATTTTGTTTTGAAGTTCATTTTGTTTCTTCAGAACGTCTTCAATTTTCTTTTTCTCTTCGTAGCCTAATTGTTTTTTATCATTTATTTTTTTGGAAAGTTCATTCACATCCTTTTGAAGTTGTTTTGCTTTTTTGATACTTTCTTCAAGATCTTTTTTTATTTCAGTATTATTCTTTTCGGTACTCTCGTTTATTTCATCTTTGGTTGGAGCCTTAAACGTCATGAGTTGGGTTTTGGCTGATTTAGAGCCATGCACGCCATCGTTATCATATACTTCAAAAAAATATTCGATCTTATCGCCCGGTTGTAGATCAAATTTGGCAGCATCTAAATAAAAAAAGTAAGGTTGCGAAGTTTGAGCGCGGTTAATAGTAACCGGATAATTGCCGGATGTTTCATTGGTTTTGCCTGTTGAATCACTTCCGAATTTTTTATAAAAAAAGCTAAGATGATTAAAGCCATAGTCGTCTTTAATTTGGCCGCTGAAATAAATATTTTTGGCATTAAGTGAATCTGTTTTTTCGTTCACCTCAATGGTAGGATACTGATCAGGAATAACATTGATGCTGTAGTTAACAGAATCGGGAGCTGATTTAATAAACTGATTAGAAGCTTTGATGGTGTAATTATTGCTTTGTAAAAATCTTCGTGAAAAATTGAACTGGTTTTCGGTATTTCTTGCCGGAAGAGCTGTGCTATCGGTAAAGCGCAATTGTAAATTATCTGTATTTCTTGTATTAAATACCCAGTTAACTTTTGTGCCCGCAGGAATTTGAAGATCGCCGCTGTTGCTCAGGCTTTCATTGGCTTTGTTAAGATAGGCAGGATAAATAAGCTGTAAATTAAACTGCAGCAGTGAAGGTTTCGGAAGCACTTCTAAAGTATATTCTTTAGAATTAAAACCTGCCGCGCTTAACTGAAAATCAGTATTGGATTGTAAATTTTTAAAGGTGTAATTAAATGTAATATTATTTTCTTTTTCAAGTTTATATTCAATGCCTTTTATGTTAACGAACACCTCATTTGGAATTTGATTGCCGCTGATTTTAACCTGAAGTTTATAATCCTGAGTTTGTAATGCCTGTAAATTTTTATTCTGAATATCAAAATGAAAAGGCATTTCTTTTTCGTAATACGTTTGGTAGTGAAATAAGCGGGTGGTGCTTTTATGAATGATCTGCGGCCAAAGAAGATAAATGCAGGTAAATAAAAATATCACGGGCATCGTGTACTTTAAATATTTTTTATTGTCGCTAAGATCAATAGCCGAAACAAAAGGCACGGGTTTTAATTCGGTAATTTTTTGGTTGATGCTTGCTAGTAAAAGTTCATCTGAACCGCCCATTACTTTGTTATTCTGAAGTTGAAGAACATTTAATAATTTATCCTGAACGTTAGAAAAATGACCGCCAATAATTTCAGCTGCCTGCGGATATGAAATAATTTTTCCTATTTTATTCAGCTTTAATAAAGGAACTGCAATATAAATACCTAAAACAGAAAGTGTAGCTGTTAAAAAAGCAAAAAATAAAATAGTACGGGTGGTAATACTAAATTCACCAAAATATTCAAGAAGAACCACCGATAAAAAAGAAGCCATTAAAATTCCGCTGGAGTAAATAACTCCTTTTAAAAGCTGATTTTTATAAAACTTGCGGATAAATTCATCCAGCTTGTTGATCAGTATATTTTCAGTGTTGGCCATCAATATTGAGATGCGCGCAGGAAATTATTCCATAATTAATCGCATTATACAAATATAGCTAAGTGACGGGGTTTTTAGAAGGGTTTAATGTTAAATAGTGTTTTAAGCTTTAATAAGACAGATATTTGCTTTTAATTAGAGTGTACCACCACCGAATCTTTAAACCCGCAGTATATTTTATTTTTATTGAACTCTATTTTTAGACAATTAGCGTTACCCGGAATGGTTTTACAAGCGTCTTCAAATAATTTAAAATTATAGCTGCACAAACTGCTATCCTTTTTATAATAAATGATGTCCTCATTTACCTGAAAGCTTTTCAAATTTTTAAGTGCGATTACTTTACTAAAAGCACCGAAAATATCAAATACATAAATTCCTGTAGCAGGACTATTTAAAAATAACCAACCGTTATGCTCCAACATAAAATCCGGATTCAAATCAGTTTGCAGCACCTGTTTTAAATTACCGGTCGAAGCTATTTTTTTAGTGTTTTCATTAAAACGGATTAGCTCGTTATTTTGTTTGTTATAGAGCCAGAAACCATTATTAGCGCTGGCACACACAAGATCAGTTTGTTCATACCCTAATTTTTCAAGCGAAACAGGCTCACTGGTTTGAGAAAGCTGATTGTCTAAAAAAACAATCTGCTGAAAATCGCGATAGTATAAAATAAGCTTTAAGGGGTTGGTGGCATCAAGAGTAGTAATGCTGCCAAGTTTTAAGTTACTGTAACGCGCAAAATATTTGCCTGAAGGCAGAAATTTTATCAGCTCGTCATTATTAACCGCATATACATTGGCCATGTTATCGGTTGCAAAATAATTCAGCGGTGTTTTAATTACAAAACGTGTTGGCTTTTCCTCCTTAATAAAAGAGGTGAATAAAAAAACAAGAAGTATGCTGTAAAGCTTCGCCACTGATAACACTAATTTACAAAAAAAATGCTTGCATTCGTCTGCTTCAAAAATAAAACCCAGATCATTATGCCTCTTTGTGTTTTTAAGCGGTGGCTTTAGAAAGATTCAGAATTTCTTCCAGTATTTTACGGTCGTTGCTAAGGCGCGGCACTTTATATTGTCCGCCTAATTTATCATTAGCCTTTAACCATTTGTAAAATGAATCCTGCGGCAGTTTTTTAACTTCCGGCAAGTGCAGTATAAAATTATTATAACGTTTCGCTTCGTAATCGCTGTTTTGTTTTTTTAAAGAGTCATCCAAAGTAGAAACAAAGAATTCAAAATTAGCGGGCTCTTTTTCAAATTCAATCAACCACTCATGCGCGCCTGAATTATTTTGCATAAACACGGGAGCAACTGTATAATCTTTTACCAAGGCGCTTGTTTTTTCGCAGGCGACTTCAATGGCTTTGTCGGCGTTATGAACCATTAACTCTTCGCCAAAAACATTTATATTTTGCTTGGTGCGCCCTGAAATTTTAAAGCGATAAGGATTGGTGCTTGTAAAGTGAATAACATCTCCCAATTGGTAACGCCACAGCCCTGCGTTTGTAGTAATTATAACGGCATAATCGGTATCTTTTTTAACTTCTTCTAAATTGATGGTTTTAGAAAAATCTCCTTTAGCCCAATTTGCCAGATCAATAAATTCGTAATGTATTCCGTAGTCAAGCATCAATAACATTTCATCGCTGTTAGGCTGATCCTGTATTCCAAAAAAGCCTTCGGAAGCGTTATAGAGTTGCAGGAAATTTACTTTATCATTGCCAAACAGTTTTATAAATTGTTCTTTATAAGGCGCAAAACTTACGCCGCCATGAAAATAAACTTCAAGGTTAGGCCATACCTCATGAATTGTTTTTGCGTTTTTCTTTTCCAGTATACGTTTTAAAAGTACCAACATCCAGCTCGGAACTCCCGCAAGGCTGGTTACATTTTCATTCATCATACTTTCAGCAATACTTTCCAGCTTGGTTTCCCATTCCGACATTAAAGCAATACTGGCTTCCGGCGCTCTGAAAAACTCGGCCCATAGAGGCATATTTTGTATGATGATGGCGCTAACATCTCCGTGAAAGGAATGATAATCTCCAAAATGATCTTCTTTAAAACTTCCGCCTAGGCCTAAACTTTTTCCGGAAAACAATTGTGTATCGGGATAATTATAACAATATAACGTAACCATATCACGACCACCGTGATAGTTGCAACCATCCAAACTCTCTTTGCTTACCGGAATAAATTTACTCTTATCGGTAGTGCCGCTACTTTTTGCGAACCATTTTATTTCTGAAGGCCATATTAAATTTTGTTCTCCCTTGCGTGTTCTTTCAATGTAGGGCTTTAACGATTCGTAATCATTAACCGGAACAGTTTTTTTAAACTGCTCGTAATTTTTAATATCCGCGAAATTATATTTTAATCCGTACTCTGTGTCTTTTGCCTGTTCTAATAAGGTGTGAAGCCATTCGTGCTGCACATCAATGGGGTATTTAATAAACAATTCTATCTGATGCATGCGTTTTTTAAGCAGCCAACTTGCTATGGAATTTATTATTGCCATATATCTTTTATTTTTTTACTGAAAGCCGTGTATTACTATTTTTTAAATGCGTTAAGAAGTTCAGGTAATTCCAAAGCGTTTAAACACATATTTTTGGTGAGCATGCCTTTTCTGGCCGAACAAATGCCATAGTACATGTCATGAAAACCCTGTGTGTGGTGCGCGTCGGGATTAATTGAAATCATAACATTTTTTTCCATACAATAATCAATCCAGCGCCAATCAATGTCTAAACGGTAGGGATGTGCATTTAATTCCACATGAACGCGGTTGGCAGCGCAGGCGTCAATCACTTTTTTATGATTTATTGGGTAACCGGGGCGCGCCAGCAATAATCTGCCGGTGGGATGCCCAATAATGGAGGTATATGGATTTTCGATAGCTTTAATTAAACGTTTGGTGGCTTGCTCTTCACTCATTTTAAAATTGGAATGAATAGAAGCGACAATAAAATCAAATGTTTTTAAAATCTCTTCAGGATAATCGAGCGAGCCGTCGTTTAAAATATCGCTTTCTATTCCTTTTAAAATTTTGAAGTGGGAGTAAGAGGCGTTAAGTGAATCAATTTCTTTTTGTTGAAGAAAAACTTTTTCAATACTCAGCCCTTGTGCATACACCGCCGTTTTTGAGTGATCGCATATTCCGAAATAGCCGTAGCCCAACTCCTTGCAATAATCAGCCATTTCCTTTAAGGAGTTGACACCATCGCTGTAAGTGGAATGATTGTGCAAAATACCTTTAAGATCGGTAAGTTCTATTAATTCAGGAATTTTATTTTCACGGGCCAAAGAAACTTCCTGCAAGCCTTCGCGAAGTTCGGGTTCAATGTATTGCAGGCTTAAGGCCGAATAAATTTCTTCTTCCTCTGTAAATAGTTTGTGGTTGAGTGTATGAAAGCCTGCCTGGTTAAGATGTTCCGGCGTACCGGTTGTTTCAAATAAATAATAATTAAATTCTTGGGGCGCACAAAAAATAAAGTTAATAGGAAGGGGTATCTGAGATTCAAGTACGGAGCTGTCAGATGTTTTATCGGCATCCATCAATATTTCTATTTTATCAATTACTTCACATTTACGCCTAAGCTGTCCAACAGCCATCACCATGGCGTCGGGCTGATGAATGTAAATCTCATCAATAAGTTTTTGAACTAACGGTTCGATGCTTGCATAATGATGCTTTTTGGCATTGGCAAGTTTAAATTCAAGATTTTGTTTAACTGCTTCCTGCGTTTTTGCGCCAAAGCCTTTTAAGGTTATTAAACGATTTTCGTTACAGGCGTATAATAATTCGCCGGTGCTTTCGATATGTAATTCGCGCCAAAGCTGACCCACTTTTTTTGGCCCAAGGCCTTTAACTCCTAGCATTTGAACCACCCCCGGCGGCGTTTTATCAATTAATTCCTGCAACTCGGTGCTTATTCCGTTTTGCATTAATTCAAATATTTTGGAGGAAATACTTTTGCCTATCCCCTCAATACTTTCAATATCTTTTAAGGATTTGCCTTCAAAATCGTATCTTAATTTGGAAAGTTTATAGGAAGCGTTGGTATAGGCTTTTATTTTAAAGGGATTTTCGCCGTGGAGTTCAAGCAATTTGCCGCTTAATTCAAGCGCGTCGCAAATGTCGTCGTTATTCATTTTCAAGAAATATTTTTGCCATTAAAAGATCTTTTTGAAAAGTGATTTTAATATTTTCTTCGTTGCCTTCCACAAGATTAATTATTCCACCATTGGCTTCCAGAACAGAGGCGTCGTCGGTAAAGGTTTCGTTATAAGGCAGTTCAAACGCTTTTTTTATTTCAGATACTCTAAAGCATTGCGGCGTTTGAATAATTTTATAATCACTTCGGTTAAGCGCCTTACTGTGGTCTGTTTTAACTTCCCGAATACTTTCATTCAAATTAATTGCAGGAACAGCATTTCCTTTTTCCCGGGCTACCGAATAACAACGCTCAATAGTTCCTGCATTTACGCAGGGCCGGGCAGCATCGTGAATGCCCACAATGGCTGCAGCATCATTAATCACCTGAAGCGCATTTTTTACCGATTGGTAGCGGGTGTTTCCGCCTTTAACTACGGTTACATCAAACAAATCGTTGTGTTCAAGCAACGTTGCGGTATGTTTCAGGTAATCTTCATGTACCGCAATAATTAGTTGAAGATTTTTTTGACAGCTCAGAAACTTTTCAATGGTATGAATAATAATTTCCTTGCCATGTACTTTAACAAATTGTTTGGGAAGATTGTTTTGCATCCGGGAGCCTTTACCGCCCGCCACTATTATAAGGTATTGCTTCACAATTAAAATTAAGGGCAATTAAATGAAAAAAAAATCCCGACTGTAAAGGCCGGGATTAAATTAATTGTTGATGTTATTTCTTTGGCATTTTATCGGATGGAATGAGAAAAGTTGTTGTCATATCCATCAAATTTAAAGGATTTTCGGGAAGATTACGAACGTTCTTTTGTAATAACCTGAAGTTCTCATCATAAAAAATAGGCATAAATGGCGCGTCTTCCAAAACAATAGCTTCTGCTTTGGTAAGCATTGCAAAACGTTTTGAATTGTCTGTTTCTAAACGAGCAGCCATAAATAAAGAGTCGAAACGCTCATTTTTATAGCGGAAGTAGTTGATGTAGGATTTTTCGGCTAAGGTTTTTGGAACGTGCTTACCGTAAAATAAAGTTAAAAAAGATTCAGGATCGGGGTAATCTCCCACCCAGGCGTAACGGAAAAAATCACTTTTACCGGTTTGAACATTTTCAATATGCTCCGGAAAAGGAACCGTGTTAATGTTAATGGTTATCCCTAAATTATCTTTCAGCATTTTTTGAATAACTTCAGCAATAAGAATGTTTCTGTCGCCGCCTCCGCTGTTAATTTCAAGAGTAATTTCAGGAAAGCCTTTTCCGTTTGGATAACCCGCTTGCTTCATTAATTCTTTTGCTTTATCAGGATCAAAGCTGTAGCCTTTTAAGGATTTAAAATCATAACCTGCTTTTTCAAAACCTTCGGTATAAGGCACCATTCCGTAATCGGCAGCCGTTCCTTCTCCCTGAATAGTAAAGTCGGCTATTTTATGCCTGTCAATTGCATAGTTAAAAGCTAAACGCACTTCTTTTTTAGCAAATACAGGGTTTGCAACCGGGTTGAAGCCATAAAAATGCGTGTTTAAGGCGGTAGACGAAACAATTTCAAATTCGGCGTTACGATTTTTAGCATTTTCAAGGTCTCCCATAAATTCATGGAACATTTCCACGGGAATGCGGTAAACCATATCTAAACGTCCGCTTTTGAACTCAAGAATTTCAGATTTTTTGTCGCGTATAAACGACCATTTAATACCGTCAAGGTAAGGAAGTTTGTTGCCATCTTTATCAACACCCCAATAGGCGCTGTGTTTTTTCATAATCACCACTTCGCCTTCTTTAACAGTTTCGATAAAGAAAGGGCCGGTGCCTACCGCGCGTATGCGCATATCGTTGGCATATTTTGTAACGGCTTCTTTAGGATATACATAACAGCCCGGCATACATAATACATTTAAAAAACTTGCATCAGGATGTATTAATTTAATTTTTAAGGTAGAATCGTTAACAGCGGTAACACCCTTCACGCCGGGAGATTTACCTGTTTTAGTGGCTTCGTAATGTTCATTAGCGCCTTCCACACGATCTTTAAACGTTATATCAAACTGATTATTGTTTGGGTCTGAGGAGCATAACCTTTCCATGCAATATTTAAAGTCTGCGGCTGTGGCCTTGCGCCCTTCGCTGTTAGCAAAACAAGGATCGTTGTGAAATTTGGCGTTACCTCTTAAATGAAAAACATATTCGGTTTTGTCATCGCTTATCTCCCAGCTTCTGGCAACCCCCGGAATGATGGCAAGATCAATCTGATTAAACTTTACAAGGCCCTCATATACCTGAGTAGCAATGTGAAAGCTGTTAATTTCATTGATAGAAATAGGCATTAAACTTTTAAAGGTTTCCACTTCATTTACCCTTAAAATTCCGCCCATATAAACGCCACCTTTAGCCTCTGAAGAGTTACCGTTGTTATCACTGTTTTTAGGGTCGCAAGAAGATAACGCGATCAGGGCCGTAGCGGCTGCAATTAATAATTTATTCATAACGCTTATTTAACGTAGGTTTTCAAACAACAAATATATGTTTTAGATTGAAGCTACCTATTATTTTTTAAAGAAATTTCAACGTACTTATCAAAATCATCCTTTTTGAGATAATTCTAGCACCACCGGACAATGATCGCTGTGCATGGCAAGAGGCAAAATAACGGCTCGGATTAACGAAGATTCAAGATTTTTTGAAACCATGTTGTAATCAATGCGCCAGCCCAGGTTTTTAGCACGCGCTCCGGCACGGTAACTCCACCAGCTGTAATGGTGAGGCTCTTTATTAAAATGGCGGAATGAATCTATAAAGCCGCTTTGTATGAATTGTTCCATCCATTCCCGTTCTTCAGGTAAAAACCCGCTGCTTTTTGCGTTGGAAACAGGATTATGAATGTCGATTGCTTTATGGCAGATATTAAAATCGCCGCAGAGTACCAATTTATCTTTAGTTTGTTTTAAGGTGTTGATGTACTCCTGAAAATGAGCCAGCCATTTTATTTTAAACGCCTGACGCTCTTCGCCGCTGCTGCCACTGGGGTGGTAAACGCTCATAATTGAAAAATCCTCAAAATCCGCCCTTAAAACCCGGCCTTCATCGTCGTATTCTTTTATCCCACAGCCATATTCCACATGCCGGGGCTGGGTTTTGGTAAAGATGGCCACGCCGCTGTAACCTTTTTTAACCGCCGGATACCAGTAATGTTTGTAGCCCATTTCTTCCAACTCAAAAACGCCCACTTGCTCGGGAGTAGCTTTTATTTCCTGAAGGCACAAAACATCCGGGTCGGTTTGTTTTATCCATTGCATAAGGCCTTTTCCCATGGCAGCGCGAATGCCATTAACATTGTAGGTAATTATTTTCATTTCTTAGAACACAAAGTAAATGTTATTTTTTGTAATTACCGTTTAACAATAGCACGCAGATAACGCCAATTTTATATGATGGATTATGATGCAAATCCCTCTTTCGTTGGAATTACAGTACTATTGGAAACAACATTGTCAGGCGGAGGGTTGAAATGTCGAAGTCGTCTGTACAAAGATATGCTTAAAATTGTAAGGCTAAAAATTGTTTTTTAACCACCACTTTCTGTAAAATTTCACCCTTCTATCTGGCTTACTTTTTTTAGGAATGTTTTTGTTTTTCGTATTTTACGAATTATACAGTAAGTATCGTAAAATACGTCAAAAAGGTTACTTCAGGAAGGTTTTTTACTGTATAATACGCTTTACTATAATATTTTTAGAGTTTAATTATTTTGGTTTTATAAATAGGTTTATCTTTAAAAGATATCGTCGCAAAAAACAACCCGGTTGACAGTTGGGGTAACTCTATTATTGTTTCTTCTGTAATAATAAATATCTCTTGAATAATTTGACCTATAAGATTAGTTATAGTTAATTTTAGAGGGAAGTTTGAAGACTGCCCTCGGCTACTTATTGCAAAAACATTTGAAGATGGGTTAGGGTAAAATAGAAAATGGGAAACTAAATACTGTTCATGAATATTTAAAATTAAACAAGAAGAAGTCATATATTGAATAAATTTGTGTTCAAAACATGTTAATTGGTAATTTGTTGGTGGTTGTAATGAATTAACGTAGCAAGGAGAGCCCTCACGAGCATTAAAAAAGGTTGTTAGGCTTCCAATTCCTTCTAACCACGTTTGATTTGAACAAGGAGCTGGGAAATTTGGCCCACCAACAAGAGTAAGATCATATTGCTTACGAGGATTGGTTGTCAAGGTGGTTGTAGTTATGGTTTGTACTTTATATTTCCAGACAATGTCGTTTGACTGGTATTTATATTTATCATAAAAAGTATCCCCAATATTTAAATTGAAATCATATATTAATACTTGATTTGTGTCAGGATAAGGATAAATTTTTGCGTATATTTTTTTATTTGATTCACGATATAAACCCATCAAATTTGAATTAGCCACAGAATTTTTATATACTTTATGAAATTTTACTCCGTTAATTATGGAATCACTTTTTTGTATCTCCTTAAAGTAACTAACAAATTGGCCAGACATTGTATTACTCGTTTGTTTTATTCCCCAAGTTGCTGTATCATTAGGAAATGGAATGTAAGTTTGTGCTTTCAGCATCAACACTGTAAATGCTAAAAGCAAGAAAATTATTTTTTTCATACTAATATGATTTTTTTAGAACTTATTATTTTAAGATTAGACGATATCCTCACAAAATAAATTCCTTTCGGTAAATTTTCTATGTTCAGATTGCTATTATTTTGTATTGTAGTCGTCTTTAAATTTTGACCTAAATAATTTGTTATTTGTATTGTTAGAGTTTCATTAAGTGGTAAAGACTGGCAACCAATGTTTACAACCCCATTTGTGGGATTTGGAAAAACCTCCACTTTTGGACTCTCTGACCTATACTCTGTTATATTATTGGTTATCGAGCAATTGAGGTGCAAACATCCGTTCTTGTCCAACTTAATTCCTATAAATTTTTTACAGAAAGACGATCCTGTAATAATAAAACCGCTATCTGCGGTTTGTTTTATTTCATTAACCCACATATTATCACCAACCAGGTCAGAACAAAATACATAATCTTTACGCCAAATAATCGACCCATTTAAGTCGACCTTTGCAATAATAACGTTGGTTGAATCAACCGTTGCATTGCCAGTAACTATCTGTCCCCGCCCCATGGCCACAATTTTATTATCCAACGTTTCGGTTAAGCTAGTAAAATAATTATCGTGACATAAATAACAGGTGTCTTCAAAAGTTGTCCGCCACAATACATTGCCGTTATTGTCAATTTTAGTTAGAGATGGTTTAGGCGGCATTTTGTGGCGCCATAAGTTATAGCTACCGCCAACATAAACAGAATCACCAACAGGTACTGTATAGCCAGCAAAAACCTGGTTATTATCACTCGTTGAAATAATACCGCAATTTTGTTGTGCCCTATTATTTATAGATTGAAACACATTTTTTTTCCAGATAACGTTTCCAATGCTATCCGTTTTTATCACTAATGGTTTAAACGGATTATACCATGCCCCAGAACTTCCTAAAAAACCGCTTATGTAAAAAGTTTTTTCCGCAGTATTGAAGCTTATAGAACTTGGTGCCAAATATATGCCACTATACGGGTTGTTAATTCTTTTTTCCCATTTTACATTTCCTAGCGTATCATATTTTATTAACAGTAATTGTTGTATGTAAGCTGTCGTGGCCTCCACCTTAGTTAAAACAACTAAATCATTAGGGCCTGTAGAGATTATTGAAACAGGAAAATAATTAAGTGTGTCGCCTGAAATGTAGTATTTTGTCTTAAACAAAGTATCTAAGTTTTCATTTATTTTAATAAGTGAAAATCTGCCTTTAGAATTACCAACATTATAAGTCGGAGTAATAAAATATATTGAATTGTTTTTTCTTATAGATTGCAGCGATATTGGAAAAAGCACAGTAACACCAAGTTCCTCGTCCACACCGGCAAGATACTTATTTAATATAGGATTGCCGGTTGAATTAGTTTTTAAAAGCTCTACCCTAAACGTGTTTTGATAAGCGCTGCCTAAAAAAATGTAATTACCATTAATTTCTTGAACGCTTGTGGAAATGTTTTGTGTGGTATTCGGTAAGTTATAGGCTTTTTTAAAGGTGATCTGTGAGATCACCTTTAATGTTAGGAAAAAAAATATGAAATAAAATATTCTCAATATTATATTTAGTCAAACCAATCTGTACTTTTAAGCCTAAATAACTTTGGACATTTTCTTTTTTAAAATTAGTTAATTTTTTTGATTTTTATTAGCAGCGTAAAATTATTTCCGACTTCGGACTTTTGCCTTCGAGGGCAAGTCCTTGTCAGAATAATTTCACTTACCGATATTCGATTGATGTAATTTTGTTTTCTTTTTTTGATTGTTTCTTTTTTTATTTTGTTCCTCCTTTCTAATATTTGATTTGATTTTCCGTAATATTTTTGAGCCGGTGTAATTGCTTCATGATAACGTTCGTAGTTATAGTAATGCACAAACTTTTGTAATGCTCGTTTTAATTCCATTGGACTGTGATAAACATCAAGTTTTATAACATTCTTCATGCTTCTGTGATAACGCTCAATTTTACCTTGT
>JACPOC010000047.1 GCA_016185125.1 Bacteroidota bacterium | reverse complement strand
TGCTTAAGCGGTTGGGTTTCTGCCTAAATGCGGACAGTGGACATTAAACCGCCGGGGACAAAGCAACGGGGGCTAACAGCAGTCTTGCGCAAGGGGGCGGACGTGGTCATCGTTCAGGCAAGTTTTGGCGCGCTGACGCGCTTTATTTTTATTTGCCTTCACTAAAAAACATTTGTACTTTTAATAAACTTTTGTCGGTGTAGACACAGGAGTGCTTTTAATCCCCCCTGCGCAAGCCTGCAAAACGTTATAGCTAATTGCCGCAGGACAGCATTTCGGTAGACAAAAATGTTCTCGGCGCGACAAATTTATTGACCTTTAAACATGCAGACAAAAGAATAATTTTTATCTTTACAATATGAGCCAACAGTTTTACATAGCGGTAAACGGACAGAAAACTGGTCCTTTTACTATTGACGAACTTAAAACAAAAGACCTTCAAAAAGACACGCTTGTGTGGACTGAAGGCTTAGACAACTGGACAAAAGCCGACCATGTTCCGCTTTTAAAAGATGTGTTGCGTTCAATTCCACCACCGTTGACAAATTCCGCTTCGGCACAAAATACTTCTCAAAACATTCCTCCTCCCCCCATTACAAATAAACCTGTGCAGGACAAATATTTCGGTTACGAATTAGCAAACCGACGAAAAAGACTTTTTGCAACGATTGTTGAATCAATTATCCTTTTAATTCCTTCTATGATTGTTTTCGGTGGCGAAACCGACCTTTATAGTGCGGAATCTATTCTCGGACAAGTCGTTTTTTCTGCAATTTTAGGCGCAATATTTTATTCGCTATGGAGCGGTAATCTCGGACATAAATTATTTGGCTTAAAAGTCATTTCATCTGTTGACGGCAGTGACAAAAAGAATGCGTTAAGTGGTGCGCTAAGAGAAGGGCTTAAATATATTTTTAGTTTCGTAATAATTCCTGTTATTTGGTTGCTCTGGGACGAAGACAAACAAAATCTTTACGATAAAGTTTCCAAAACTTACGTAGTAAAAAAAAAACAAGTAGAGTAAGAAATTTCTTTAGGGCTCTTTTCGCATTCTTCTTCACCACATTTCTCATTTTTGTTTTCGCCATTTTCACTTCCTTTTATTTTTACATTCACGGTATACCTGTACTTTCTGATTATTTAGTTAAAAATGTTCCCGAAACAGTGGACGAACAAGTTGGCAATGAAATCTTAAAACTAATTCCCAAATCCGAGATTGACATTGAAAAAACAAAATTAGTTCAAGATTTTTTCAATGAAATTGTTCTTGATGGCAAAACAAAAATTATAGTTGCTAAGGTTCCAATTTTCAATGCCTTTGCTCTACCCGGTCATACTATTGTTGTCTTCGACAAAGTTTTACAATCCGTTCATTCATATCCTGAATTAGCGGCTTTATTGGCTCACGAATATTCCCATGTAAAAAATAGACACGGAATGCGGTCTTTAGCACATGAAGAACTAAGAGCTCTTATCGCAAATGGTTTTTCGGGTGACGCAAACAATTCAGACGACTTTATTAAAGGCTCAAACAAACTACTCACTTCTAAAAAATCGAGGGGCTTTGAAAAGCAAGCAGACCTTGAGGGACTTGAATTACTTCGCAAAAATAAAATTAATGAGCAAGGCTTTCTCGACTTGTTGACGACAATTCAATCCATTGAGTCCTCCGAAAAAATTGCGCCTAATATAAATTCGGTATTTTCTGATTACATTAGTACGCACCCGCCGACAAAAGACAGAATAGAATTTATTGAAAGTAAAATTTCAATATCAAACAATTACGAACCAAATGACAGGCTCGACAGTTTATTTAAACAAATAACAGAATGACGCATGACGTTTTTATCAACTGTGTGGCGGCAACTAAGCTATAACAGCAACTACACTCCATTTTTTGCGTGTTAACGCTCAAATGCATAACTTGGACAAGCAAAAAACGGCGTGTAGTCGCAAAACGTTAGGCGTAATTATAAATTAAGACATGAAGATTTTTATTACTTTGAGCATAGTATTTTTTAAAATAATAAATTTATATTC
>JACPOC010000007.1 GCA_016185125.1 Bacteroidota bacterium | reverse complement strand
GAGGTCTTTCAAGCCGGTTGCAATGTTTGGATTGGATAAGCGGGCAATATAACTTCTATAATCACCATTGCTTGTATTTAAGGTAAACGAATCAAAGCTTACGTTAACGTTATGTGTTCCTGTAAAATAAATCCCTCCCTGACCATCATTTATCATAGCTCTATTTAGAGTCCCGGGTTTAAAGTGCGACCACATATAATTGCCTGCACCATCGAACTTTGAAAAGAAAGTACCAGTTCGGGCTATATACACTTCGTTATTGTTGTCAACACAAACCGCAGTCGCCTCTTGGCTTCCGGGTCCACCGCCCCCTTTAGCCCAAATGCAGTTACCTGATGTGTTGTACTTCGCAAGAAACCAATCGTCTTCGCCCGTATTCGGAACTATGATATTATCAAACTTTGTACTGGTGTATCCTGAAAAACCGCAGATATAGGGATTGCCGCTTTTATCAAGAGCTAAATCATAAAGGCCTGCCTGAGTGCCTACGCTGTTACCAATATGAGTAGCCCAAAGCCAGTTGCCAGAAGAATCTATTTTAGCCAGGTAAGCTTCTTCAGAATAAGCACCGCCATATGCGTTAACAGTATAGGTACCGAAAATTTCACGGGTAACGAAAGAACCGCCCAAATAACTATTACCTGATGCGTCGGTTTTAAAACCTAAACCCCAGTAGGTTGAATTACCGGTACCGGTCTTTTTAATCCATTTGATAACACCTGCTGCATTATACTTAGCTATAAAATTATGTATTCGACCATTGGTAATCCCCCTGGGCATTAAATTTAACGAGTAGCATAGCAGGTGAAGCGCCCGCAAAATAGGTAGCAGAGCCTACTATTAAACTATCAGAAAAAGTACAGGTAAAATAAACATTACCCACATTATCGCTTGCAATTGCCATTTGATTATAGGTAAGTATTTTGGGTGCTTTAATGGTTTTAACCCATAGTAAATTGTGGCCAGCATCATATTTTACCACATTCACCCCTTTATCATTTGGGGATATATTATATGTTTCTGCCTGGTATAAATTACCTACGGTATCCCGATAAATTGACATTCCGGCACTTGAAACAGATTGGTTATTTACTGCCCAAGTATAAGTTTGGGCTATAGCTATTTTAAAAATACTGAAGGCGATTAGAATAAATATTTTTTTCATGGGGATATTATTTACAATACTAAGCATTCCAATTTCATGCCAAGACAGCCTAAATTGATCCAAAACGATAATAACTCGTTGAAACGGGAGTAAGGTCCGATAAAACCCTTTCAATTAAAATTAGTTCCGAACAATTAAAAAACAGACGAGGCTTAAAATGCCCATAATATAAACGACCTGTGTAAGGAACGAAAAATATCCAAGTAATGGATGACTTGTAATGTCCCCAAATATTTAACCCTAAAAATATAAACATGAAAAACAAAATTTCCTTAATTACTTTAAGCCTCTTGCTTGTAATATCGCTATTCAAAGCACAAACCACTCCTGCTGAATTTTTCGGAGTAAATTCCTGGATGCCCGATAGTGTAAAAAACACTTTCCTCAATGGAAAAGTGCACAAATCATGGGCTGCCGTAAAAAACAGCAATGTAAAACTGGTTCGTTTCGGCGGTACGCTTCTTAATGATTCACTGGCAAAAACGCACCAGTATTTAAAAATGGTAGATTCTATCCGGAACAGAGGCATGGAACCCATTTTACAGGTACCGTATGTTGCTAATGTTTTAGATTCAGCAACTGCTCGCGCTCTTGTGAAATATATTAATACAAGCAAGGGAAGAAAAGTAAAGTACTGGGTAATTGGTAATGAACCTACCTTAAACGCCATTGCTATTTCTTCTTACATTAAAAGGATGGCCTCTGCAATGAAAAACCAAGACCCTACAATTAAAATCATTGGCCCGGGTTTAAAATATATGCCTGGTGACCAATACGATCCTGCCAGAGCGATAATTGATTCGTTATGTTCGCTTTCGGGTTCCTATAATATAATGGGCAGCATTTCAGGTTATGGAGGCGCTAACGGGAAACCCTACATTGATTATTTCTCATACCACATGTATAATTTTGAAGGTACAAATACTACCCCAAAACGCGTAACACTTATCGATCAATTAACAGCAACAAGTAAAGACACTGCCGCTATGGGTTATATTAAAAGGAAATGTGATTTTGCTAATACCTGGCTGCGTGGTTCGCAACCAATTGAAGCTGTAATGACGGAAGCGAATATTTGTTATTATTCGGCATCTAGCGGAGCGGCTAATGATAATTTTCGGGGGGTTAAAAGCAGTAGTTTTTTTGCAGGCCAGCACATAGCGGAACTCAACTCATGGGGTATAAAAAAAGGATTACAATGGATTAATTTTTGGAGTGTATTAGAAGGAAACCGCGGTGGCTATCTTAAAGATTCCGTAACAAAGAAAAGTACCTACTACCACTTGGAACAAATGGCTAAATGGTTTAAAGGTACACATTACATTGCAGTAGATGATAGTAATGGTGGTTCCAATGTAAAACGTATTAAAGCTTTTGCAAGTAAAACCGGAGCGTATATAGCTGTAATGATATTAAACCAGGATTCGGCTGATAAGGCTGAAAAACCTTATAACATTGCGCTTAATAGCGGTGCCACTGGTACGGGCATTCGCATTAACGTTGGTATTTCCGGTGTTACTGCAACGCATCAAGATACGATTAAAGCTTCGTCAACCACTCTATTAATTTTCAATTGTGCTGGTTCTCTTGCCTATAAATACCGTTATGAACAGAACGATTCTCTTAATCCGTTTAAGTCGATGCCTGTCAGTTCACCTGTAACTTTACTAACAGTTGACGCGGGAGCTGATAAAGGTGCAGGTTTAGGATGCAGTGCTACATTTAATGCTACAACCAATCAATCCGGTACGTTTACTTATGCATGGTCGATAACAGGTAGTTCTCAAACTGGAACAGGCAGCTCTTTCGTAGCTACCAATAGTACGGGTTTAACCCAAACTGTAACTGTTGTTATTACAAATGTTGCTACAGGCTGTACCGCAACTGATTATGCGTTATTAATTCATAGCAGTCGTATACCTCCATGCAACGGGCCTGAGTTAGGTAAAATAGCATTAACGCAAGATTCAAACATTGAAACGGTCAATTTGTTATCTTCACTTCAATCTTTAGAGCCAAATCCTACTGATAGTAAAGTAACGGTTCGTTACACGTTAGCACAGGATAATTCACAGGCACAATTAATTTTAATGAATTACAGTGGCCAGCAATTGGCTAATTACAACCTTAAATCGGTTGATAATAAGTTTGAAATTGATTGTAGTAGTTTACCTGCCGGATTATACTTTACCACGCTTATTGTAGATGGTAAAAAAGTAAGTACTAAAAAGTTGATAGTTACAAAATAAATTATTTCTTCTTTCATTTAAAGTCCGGCTATTATTGTCGGACTTTTTTTATGTTTTTTTACGCCTTTCTCTTCCAATTTACCATCTCAACTCCAACCACCTAAATTCTTTTAGCCTACCAGTTATACAATTTATTCCGCCAATCGATTTTTTTTAACAGCGTCCTTGTAACTTTTACGTGTTTGTTGCGTTATAATAAAAAAAGGAGGGAAATAATGCCACCACAAACAAATAAATTTTCTTGCTCTTAATCTCTGAGAGAGTTTTAAGAACATCTTTTTATTCCCTGTTCGCTTTCGATTTGAAAAGCTGAACCCCGAAATTAAATAAACGGTTCATTTTTTAAAAACAATTATTATGGCAACACAATATGAGAGGGGACATGCCAAAAACGTGGCAAACCTCTTAAAATTTAATCAGCACATTGCAACATTAGGTTTAACCTATAACCCAGCAAATACAATAATCACAGCAACTGCTTTAGCCACTTTACATACCACGGCAAATACGTTGCTTACAAATGTAAACCTGGCTTATAACAGTTGGAAGAAGGCTACCAACGACAGGGAAATTGCATTCCTTCCCCTCGATAAGCTTTCCACCCAGCTGTTAGGCGCTTTGCAGAGCACCAGTGCTTCCACTCAAACAGTTAACGACATGGTTTCTTTAGTTCGTAAGCTGCGCGGGGATGGTAAGCTAACAAAAGGCGATGCGGGAATAACCGAAGATCAGGTGCAGGCAATTCCTAATCCTACTCCTGCTCCGGAAGCAGTAGTAACAATATCTAACTCCCAAAGAAGTTTCGATAATAAGCTTCAGCACTTCTCAAAGATTATTTTGTTACTGCAATCTGTTCCTTCTTACGCCCCAAACGAAGTTCCCTTTCAGGTAGCCTCATTGCAAACCTTATTCAACAATCTCACTTTATTGAATAATGCTGCCAATGTTAGCTATGCTAACTTAAAGGCTGCTCGTATTGCAAGAAACTTAACTTTCTATGCAGCGGACACCGGGATGTTAGACCGGATCAGAAAAGCAAAGTCTTATATAAAAAGTCTTTTCGGAGCCAGCAGTCAGCAGTTCGCCGCCGCAAAAGACATAAAGTTTTTTCGCGTAGTATCAAAGAAGAAAGCAAAGTAACATATAGCTTTTTTTAAAATCTTTCATAAAAGTCCGGCACCATTGCCGGGCTTTTTTATTGCGTATTCCTCTTTTCGAAAATTGTCCTGCACACAACCAAACTCATTTTACCCACGACCAATCTCTATTACTTCAATAGCTAAAGATGTATTTCGGGATTCTAAAGGTTAATTAGTTTTTGTTAATGCATTTTCTTCACTTCCTACCCTTTTCTGCACACTTGCAATCTACTCCTGCACACTTGGTACTGCAACCTGCACACTCGTAGCTGCAACTTGCACACTCGCACTCTATTTTTTAACAATTGTAACATTTGGCCTTCCAAAGCGTAATCTTCAGCCAGAAATTGCGATTGATGAGCTTGGAAGTCAAGCTGCGAGTTGCACACTCGGTGCTGCAACTTGCACACTCGTAGCTGCGAGTTGCACTTTAACAATCTACGTCTGCACACTCGTCGTCCATAAAATTGCAGACCATGCTTTTAAAACAAATTATTAACCGCTGACCTGTGTTTAAGCCCTCGCACATTTTACAAGCACATTTGGTCGCTTTTTTTTAATGGTATTCATTTATTTTTGCGCCAAATAAGCTTGCAAACTTCCAATCACCTAAACGTATCAACCTGTGTGTGTTTTTGAAAATAATCAGTATCAAACTCCTAAAATTAATGAGGTTGTTTCACTTATTTGTAATGTTGGTGCAGGTTTGAAATGTAAAAAAAAGGGAAGGTTGCTTTGATCAACAAACCTTCCCTTAGAGTGACCTCGAAGGGATTCAAACCCCTAACCTCCTGATCCGTAGTCAGGTGCTCTATTCAGTTGAGCTACGAAGCCAATTTATTTAGGTTGCAAATATACAATTTTTATTTAACTTGCAAAGATTTTTATTATGCAAAACCTCATTGAACAAGCCTGGGAAAACAGAGAATTATTAAAAGAAGCTTCAACCATTAAAGTTATTGAAGAGGTGATTGAGCAACTCGATAAAGGTTTTATTCGTGTAGCCCAACCATCGGATAACGGCAACTGGCAGGTTAACAATTGGATTAAAAAAGCAGTCATTCTTTATTTTCCAACAAGAAAAATGTCAACAATAGAAGTTGGTCCGTTTGAGTTTCATGATAAAATGGCTTTGAAAAAAAATTACGCCAAACTTGGAGTAAGAGTGGTGCCTCATGCTATTGCACGTTACGGCTCTTATGTAGCCGGCGGAGTTATTATGATGCCCAGCTATATTAATATTGGCGCTTATGTGGATAGTGGAACAATGGTAGACACTTGGGCCACGGTGGGCAGCTGCGCGCAAATAGGAAAAAACGTTCATTTAAGCGGCGGCGTGGGCATTGGTGGAGTTTTAGAGCCTGTGCAGGCCGCGCCGGTAATCATTGAAGACGATTGTTTTATTGGTTCGCGTTGCATTGTTGTTGAGGGTGTGCGCGTTGGAAAAGAAGCCGTGTTGGGTGCCAATGTGGTTTTAACTATGTCCACCAAAATTATAGATGTTACTCAGGAAAAACCTGTTGAAATAAAAGGCTATGTGCCCGAGCGCTCCGTAGTAATACCGGGAAGCTATACCAAGAAATTTCCTGCCGGAGATTTTAATGTTCCTTGCGCTTTAATTATTGGTAAACGAAAAGAAAGTACTGATTTAAAAACATCATTAAATAATGCTTTGAGAGAACATAATGTGGCGGTGTAATTAATGATGCCTTTGCCGCTCTTTTTCTTTTTCGCGCTCCTTCATTAAAAGATGAAGATCGTCAATCAATTTTAAAACAAATTCCAATTGCTCTTCTCTGGATATATCAGAATTATCCAACACCACGGCATCTTCTGCCTGAGATAATGGATTCTCTTTACGATGGCTATCGTCGTAATCGCGCTTTTGTAAATTACGTTTTACTTCTTCCAGCGAAAAATACTGACCTTTACTTGTGTGTTCATCTTTACGACGTTGCGCGCGAATATCCGTGTCTGCCGTCATAAATATCTTAAGATCTGCTTTTGGAAAAACGTTGGTGCCAATATCCCTGCCATCCATTACCACGCCTTTCTTTTTACCCATGTGTCGCTGAATAGCTATCATTTTTGCGCGAACTTCTTTTATAGAACTTACCTTACTTACATGTTTGCTAACCTCCATATCGCGGATAAACTTTTCAACGTTTTCGCCATTTAAAAAAGTTTCAGAGGTTTTATGATGCTGATCAAATACAAAACTGATTTCAATATCATCAAGCACTTTAATTAAACCTTCTTCATTTAAAGTATCTTCTTTATCAATCAAATTGTTACGCAAAGCATGAAGTGTTACCGCGCGGTACATGGCTCCTGTATCTACATAACTGTAGTTAAGCTTGTGGGCAAGCGCTTTAGCCAACGTGCTTTTTCCGCAGCTGCTAAATCCGTCAATGGCTATAGTTATTTTTTGCACCGACCTAAATTTACAAAAAAACAATTCTTAAACACAAAAGTATTTGTTATGTTTTACTTTTTAAAAAGTTATGAAAAAGATGTTCCCTCTCATTCTTATTATAATACATTTGCCCTTTATATTTAACTATGAGCAAAGCAGATGTACTTTTAGGCCTTCAGTGGGGCGATGAGGGAAAAGGAAAAATTGTGGATGTATTAACTCCGTCGTATGATATTATCGCGCGGTTTCAGGGCGGCCCTAATGCCGGACACACGCTGGAGTTTAACGGCATAAAGCATGTGCTTCATACCATTCCCAGTGGCATCTTTCATCCCACAGCAATTAATATAGTGGGCAACGGCGTAGTTATTGATCCTGTTATTTTTAAAAAGGAAATTGATGCCCTGCTCACTTTAGGAGTTGATGTAAAAACAAAACTTTTAATAAGCAAACGCGCTCACCTTATACTTCCCACGCACCGTTTACTGGATGCCGCCAACGAAGCTTCTAAAGGAAAAAACAAAATAGGTTCTACTTTAAAAGGTATCGGCCCTACTTATATGGATAAAACCGGACGTAACGGTTTACGTATTGGCGATATTGAAACCAAAGAATTTAAAGAGAAATATACAGCCTTGGTTGAAAAACACAAACAACTTCTTTCCTTCTATAACTACGATTACAATTTGAATGAATTGGAACCAACCTGGTTTGAAGCCATTGAGTTTTTACAACAACTTCAATTTATTGATACCGAACATTATATTAACAAAGCATTAGTAAGCGGTAAGAAAATTTTAGCTGAAGGCGCGCAGGGAAGCTTGTTGGATATTGATTTTGGTTCTTACCCATTTGTTACCAGCAGCAACACTATTTGCGCGGGAGCTTGTAACGGTTTGGGCATTCCTCCTAATAAAATAGGCAATGTTATTGGTATTTTTAAAGCCTATTGCACGCGTGTAGGAAGCGGCCCTTTTCCTACCGAACTTGAAAATGAAACAGGTGAAAAAATAAGGCAGATTGGCCGCGAATTTGGCAGCACCACCGGAAGGCCGCGCAGAACAGGATGGTTGGATATCCCGGCTCTTAAGTATGCTATTATGGTAAACGGCGTTACCGAATTAATGATGATGAAAGCAGATATTTTAAGTGAATTTGAAAACATTGAAATCTGCACACATTACGATTATGATGGAACTATTATCGATTATTTACCTTACAACATCGATCCTAAATACATCAAACCTATTACTACCACAGTAAAAGGCTGGAATAAAGATTTAACCGCAATAGATAATAAAGATAAATTACCTGCTCAATTAATGGATTATGTGCGCTTTATCGAAAAAGCAACCGACACGCCCATCAGTATTGTTTCGGTGGGACCAGACAGAAAGCAGACCATTCAAATGAGATAGATTAGGGGTGATAAGACTGTTTTTAGAAAATGAACGATCTATTTAAGATCCGGAAAAGTTTTTTCTTTTAATTTATAGGATCTCCACATCATAAACAATCCAATTAATACAAAGGGAATACTTAAAATCTGCCCCATATTTAAAAGATTGTTATTCTCAAATTCAACCTGATTCTCTTTTAAAAATTCATCCAAAAATCTTTCTATAAAAAGAAGTACGCACAACAAACCAAACATAAACCCTGGCCCCACTTTTTCGCGTTTATTTTTCCAGAGCCAATACATGAGTATAAACAGAAAAATGCAATAAATGGCTTCGTATAATTGAGCAGGATGCCTTGGCAAAGGATCTTCCTTTACAAAAATAAATGCCCAGGGTACATCTGTTACTTTGCCTATTATTTCGCTGTTAATTAAATTCCCAAAACGTATGCAGGCTCCGGCTAAAGGCACCACCACCACTAAGCGGTCAAATAACCATAACCAGTTTTCTTTTGTTTTGAGGCAGTAAAGAATCATGGCCGTAATAATTCCAATGGCGCCACCATGACTTGCCAGACCCCCTTCGTAAACTTTTAAAATATTTAAAGGATGCGATAAGTAACCTTCTATAACCACACCGTTGGCTAAAGTCTCGTCGAACCAAGGGCCGTAAAATAAGCAATGGCCAATTCGTGCGCCCAAAACCGTACCTAAAATAATGTACAAGGTTAAAGTGTCAAGATCTTTTTCAGTTCTTCCTTCCGCTTTGTATATCCGGTTCATAATAAAATGACTGGCAATAAAAGCAAGTGCCCACATAAGGCCGTACCATCGCACGGGCCAGTCTATTCCCGGAATGGTAAATATCTCCGGGCTTGGATTCCACTCAATAAAAAATTGTAACATGAAGCAAAAGTAATGTAAATTTTCAGAATTGAAACTCACCACAAGTTAAAACTGATTGAATTATTTATAAAGCATAAGATGATTTTGGTTATTTTTGAAACATGATTAATGCGGCAGTATTTGCAAGCGGTGAAGGAACGAATGCGGAGAATCTTTTTAAATTTTTTGTCAATGATTCCCGGATAAAAATCAAGCTGGTAGTTACCAATAAAGATAACGCGGGAGTAATTGCAAGGGCTGAAAAGTATAAAAAAAACGTTCAGATTATCAGCAAAGAATCTCTTGAAAATTACACGACACAATTTATAGAATTTTTAAAAGTTGAAAAGATCGATTTGATCATTCTTGCAGGATTTTTATTAAAGATTCCTCATCAGTTTGTAAAAGAGTTTCCAAATAAAATCATTAATATTCACCCTGCATTATTACCAAAATATGGGGGCAAAGGAATGTATGGCCATAAGGTTCATGCGGCGGTACTTGAAAATAAAGAAAAAGAAAGTGGCATTACCATTCATTTGGTGAACGAAGAGTATGATAAAGGCGAGATTATTCTGCAGCAAAAATGCGAAATTTTACAGGAAGACACCATTGAATCTCTCTCTCAAAAAATACAGAAATTGGAGTATGAACATTTCCCAAAAGCTATAGAACGCTTTTTATAATTCTTTTTTTCCGTTGAACACATATTTTTACAATGTTCCTCAACAATTATTTACTTTGTCGGTATATGAAAAAAATCTTATTTCTTTTATTTTACAGTATGTTGCTTACGGTTAATGGCCAAAGTTATCAAACCGGAACTATAACATTAACTTTTAACGATCCATCAAGAACTGGCGGCTTTGGCAGTGGCGGTGGGCCGGGCAGACAAATACAAAGCGAAATATATTATCCTGCCACAACGGCGGGCAGTAATGTTGCCGTAGCCAGCGGTACATTTCCTGTTGTAGTGATAGGGCATGGTTTTGTTATGAGTTGGGATAGTTACAGCAACATTTATTCTTCACTATCAAAACAAGGATATATTGTTGTTTTACCTCGCACAGAAGGAAGTACCAGTCCTAGCCATTCAGACTTCGCCCTTGACTTATCTCTTGTGGGAAATAAGTTATTACAATTAAATGCAACAAATACACTTGCTCCGATTTTTACAGGTAAAGTCTCTCAAAAGCTTGCCATTGGAGGTCATTCCATGGGTGGCGGGTCGTCTTTTTTAAGTGCAAAAAACAACACTACACTAACCTGTTTATTTAATTTCGCCGCTGCACAAACTAATCCGGCATCCAGCGAAGCCGCTAAATTTGTAACCGTTCCTACTTTAATTATAGGCGGTGAAAAAGATTGTGTGGCACCCGCCCCGGCTAATCAGAATAAAATGTGGGATAGTACAGCTTCGTCCAAAAAATTTGCAGTAATTATAAAAAATTTAACGCACTGCGATTTCGGAAATGGCACAAACTTTAATTGCAACTTTGGTCAAAATTCAAGCGGTTGCGGAAATACAATAAATAATCAAACAGCATTTGCACTTTACATGAATTTTTTAAATCCGTTTTTGGACGGTTTATTAAAAAACAATTGTACGGAGGCTAACCGCTTTATGGATTCTGTAAATCTTTCGCAGGTTATTTTTTCTAAAAAAATAGTAGGTTCTATTCTTTGTACTACTACTGATTTACTTCCGAAATATACCCATGATGCAGCTTTAATTTACCCTAATCCGGCTGGTTCAGAGTTTTTTATTAAGGGTGAATTTGAGGTGAAAGATGTCAATCTGATAACAGTAGATGGACGGTCAGCATCGGTTATCCTAAAGCAATTCAACGAAAATGAGATTCATGCAGATATCACTTCGCTAGCCCCAGGCATTTATTTTATTAGTTTAAAAAGTAATAAAGGAAATTTTACTTATAAAATTATAAAAGAATAAGTTTTATTTAACTGTAATATAGATCCGTTCCTGCAAATTATCAGGATGATAGCTGCAGTAAACACTATAAGAAGCGGAATCGCTGAAAGTATATTCAAATTTATTACCGGATATAATTTTACCACTTGCAAATGCCTTATTCACTTCGGTAACAGAATGATTAGCATTATCTCTATTCATAAAAGATAAGGTTGTACCCTTTGCAATATTAATTACGCCAGGGTTAAAGCGTTTGTACAGCAACCAAACTTCATTATCACCCTGTGGCGTTGTGTCTCTCTTTTTACATGAAAGAACAATGCTTAAAATAAAAAAAATGTATAAAAATTTCATGCTATTATATTTTTAAAGCAAGTTACAATTAATTAATTAATTGTAACTGACAAAGTTTAAAATAACGCCTTCCTAACTTAAATAGTTCATCATGAGTACCCATTTCAGAAATACTGCCTTCGTTTAAATAAATTATTCGATGAGCATGCTTAATGGTAGATATTCGGTGGCTAACAATTAGGCAGGTGCTCATACTTGCTTTGCTTTGAAGATTTTTAATAATCACCTCCTCTGTTTCAACATCAACGGCGCTTAAGCAATCATCAAGAAGTAAAAGCTGTGGTCTTCCAATAATAGCACGGGCTATAGACACACGTTGCTTTTGCCCGCCGCTTAAAGTTACTCCTCTTTCACCAACCGTGGTTTCAAATTTATCGGGAAAAGAAAGAATGTTTTCAAATACTCCTGCATCTTTTGCTGCCTCTTCTGTTACTGCCATAATAACATCAGTTTCCTGAGTTCCAAAATTTATATTATTTTTAATTGTATCACTAAATAAAAAAACTTCCTGGGTTACTACTCCACTGCTCCTTCTGATAATATCAAGATTATGTTCTTTAATGTTTTTTCCGTCAATTAAAATTTCGCCCGAATTTACATCGTACTGCCTTGTTAATAAGGTAATAATGGTGGACTTTCCGCTGCCTACTCCACCGATAATGGCAAGGGTTTCACCTTTTTTAATTGTAAAAGATACATTTTTAAGAGCCTCTACATTATTTTCAGGATACGTAAAACAAACGTTTTTGAATTCTATTTCACCTTCAATTTTATATTGCAAACTGTTATTATTTTTTACTTCAGGAACAACATCCAAAAATTCGTTTATCCTTTGCTGAGAAGCGGCCGCTCTTTGAATCAAGGAAGTAACCCATCCTAAAGAGGCAAAAGGCCATGTCATGTAAAACACGTAAACAATAAATTCAGGTATATTTCCTGCTTCAATTTTACCTAATATGGTTAACCTGCCGCCATACCAAATAGTAAATAATACACTCATGCCAATCATTAGCACCATAGTAGGACTAAAAAGTGCCTGTGTGTTGGCAAGTTTTAACGAAGTACTTTTATACGTTTCGCTTTTTTCCTGCATCTGCTGCGTAAAATAAGTTTCGCGGGCATACGCTTTAATAACACGTATGGCACTAAATGTTTCCTGCGCCTGAGTGGTTAAATTACTCAGCTCTTCCTGCACGCGCTTACTGCGTTTATTAATAAGATCAGAAACCCGGTAAATTAAAAGTGAAAGGATGGGCAGCGGTAGAAAAACAATCAATGTTAACTGCACATTTATGCTTAACATAAAACCTAAAACGGTAAGGGTTGTAACAATTGTGTTAGCAAGGTACATGATAGCAGGGCCCGTGTACATTCTAACTCTTCCCACATCTTCACTAATTCGGTTCATCAAATCTCCGGTAGTATTCTGTTTAAAAAACCTCGTATCCAATTTTTGATACTGCTCGTAAATTTGGTTTTTTTGATCATACTCAATATGCCGGCTCATTACAATAATGGTTTGACGCATTAAAAACATAAACAAACCACTTATCAATGCAAGCGAAATTAGAGTAAGTCCATGCTTTATAAATACGGAAGAATCCTTAGAAGAACTTCCATGCTCAATAATAAACATAATACGGTTACTGCCTTCCCGTACAATTACGCCCTGATAAATTTTAAAAACCGTGGAGAGTGCGACAAACAATAAACCGCCTAAAAAGTGCCATTTATATTTAAGAAAAAACGGCCTTAGTACTTTTAAATGATTCACACTGTAAAATTAGCAATATTAATACAGATTTACCTTTTTAAGCAATTACCAATTTTTTGTTATTAATCTATAATTTAAGCTCTTTCTAAAATAAAAAAACGCTAAATTTACCCCGCTTCAAAACCTTATATATGGAAGTTAAAACAATCAAAGACACAGATCTTTCGCAAAACCCTGTAATTGCTCAAATGAGTTTAAATAATCATGAGCAAATTTTATTCTGCAATGATAACGCAACAGGTTTAAAAGCCATTATTGCCATTCATAATACTGTATTAGGCCCTTCGCTTGGAGGCACACGTATGTGGAATTATAATAATGAAATGGAAGCGCTTAATGACGTTTTACGTTTGTCGCGTGGCATGACCTATAAATCATCGGTAGCGGGCTTAAATCTTGGAGGAGGAAAAGCAGTGATTATTGGTGATTCAAAAAAAATAAAAAACGAGGCTTTGCTTCGAAGATTCGGAAAATTTGTAAATTCTTTGGGGGGTAAATATATTACCGCGGAAGATGTTGCTATGAGCAGCCGCGATATGGAAATAATTAAAATGGAAACAGACCATGTAAGCGGACTTCCTGAAAACATGGGTGGCAGTGGCGATCCTAGTCCGGTTACCGCTTATGGTGTTTACGTTAGCATGAAAGCATCGGCCAAAGAAGTTTGGGGGTCAGATAACCTAGCAGGCAAAAAAGTACTTGTTCAGGGAGTTGGCCACGTGGGTGAAGTTTTAGTAGGCTATTTAACTAAAGATGGCGCTAAGGTTTACGTTAACGATATCAGCGAAGAACGTTTAAAAGATGTGGCAGGAAAATACGGCGTGGTGGTGGTTAAAGCAGAGGAAATGTTTGATTTGGATATTGATATTTATGCTCCCTGCGCTTTAGGGGCAACCGTAAATGATGATACACTTGCCAAATTAAAATGCAAAATTATTTGTGGTGCCGCCAATAATCAGTTAGCTAACGAACACATCCATGGCCAGGCAGTGCTTAAACAAGGAATTTTATATGCGCCTGATTTTGTAGTGAACGCAGGCGGAATTATAAACGTGTATTACGAGCTTGAAGGTTACAACAGAGAACGCGCTTTATCGCATGCCGAAAAAATTTACGATACAACCTGGAACATTATTCAAATGGCAAAAAAAGAAGGTATTCCTACTTATGTGGCCGCTACACGAATTGCAGAACAACGCATTGAATCCATTGCCAAGATTAACGCAGTCCTTTAACAGAATATTTTACCAATTAAGTTTGAACTCATAAACACAAAAAAAGTATGTTAAACCGCCGTTTTTTAAGAATTAAAGTAATGCAGGCATTGTACTCTTACTTTCAGCACGAAACCGCGGATCCTGTTGTTTTTGAACGAGAACTTTTTAAAAGCGTGGATAAAATTCATGAACTGTATATTTCTATTCTTTCTTTATTTGAAAGTCTGCATCATGTTGCACTTGTAATTATTGATGAAAAAAAACACAAGCGCCTTCCTACAGAAAGTGATCTTCATCCTAATTTAAGTTTTATAAATAACTCACTGCTTAAAAGCTTATCTGAAAATAAAGAACTAAAAAACCAGGTGGAGAAAAAAAAGATTTCCTGGGAAAATGATATGGATGTTGTTCGCAGACTTTATAATGAAATTAAGGATGGCGAAGCATTTAAAGAATTTATGTGTGTACCAAACCGGGGCGTAAAAGAAGACAGGAATTTTATGATTGCCATTGTTACTGATTATTTAAGTGAAAACGATGTATTGGCTTCTTTACTTGAAGAAAAAAATATGCATTGGGCCGATGATAGTTTTGTAGCCTTTAATTCCATCATCCGTAATTTTGAAAGTTTTGAAGGTGAATTTACATTGCTCCCCTTATTAAAAGATGAAAAGGATGATTTGGAATTTATGGGCACACTTTTTAAAAAAACAATTTTATATCGTCAGGAATTTCAGGACCTTATAGGAAAACATACGCAAAACTGGGATGTGGAAAGGATTGCTAATATGGATATGCTTTTAATGGAAATGGCGCTTGCTGAGATTATGTACCTTCCTAATATTCCGGTGAAAGCCTCCTTAAACGAATACATAGATATTAGTAAAGAATACAGCACGCCAAATAGTAAAGTATTTGTAAATGGTGTTTTGGATAAAGTTATTGCCGAGCTTAAAAACGAAAATAAGATCCTTAAATCGGGAAGAGGTTTAAAAGATAATTAATTCAGAATTTAATAACGCCTGTTTTTATAGGCCAATTTTTACAGCCTTCAAAAACCTTAAATTACCGCTCATATCTTTAATTAATTCAACCGTTTCAAATAGCTTTGTATGAACAGCGTAATCGTGCACAAGCCCTGCTGTTAAAGGATTTAATTCAAAATACAAACTTCCTTTGCTTTTTAATTTATGTTTACAGAGGTCAATAATCTTTTTATAAAAAATTATGTCATCATCCCCATCAACAAATAAAGCCTGGTGGGGTTCAAATTCAATAACATTTTTTGGCAATGTTTTAGCTTCAGAATGTTTAATATAAGGTGGGTTACTGATAATAACATCAAAATTTCCTTTAATATTTTTCTCACATTCATCTTCATCCAAAATATTAGTTTCAAAGTAATGTACTTCTACATTATTTAATTCCGCATTTTTTTTAGCCACCAGTAGCGCATCTTTACTAACATCGCAACCGCTAACCTGCGTATGGTTTAAAATGGCTTTAATACTCACAGGAATACATCCGCTGCCCGTACCAATATCTAAAAAAGATTCTGCCTTAGGATTTTCCTTTACAATAATTGTAACAAGCTCTTCGGTTTCAGGACGAGGAATTAAAACCTTTTCGTTTACATAAAACTTAAAATTGTAAAACCACGCTTCGGCTAAAACATATTGAACAGGCTTTCTGGTTTTTAAGGCTTTACAGCAATCATATATTTTTAAAAGATCGCTTTGATTTATATTTTCATCTAAGCGTAAAGAAATTTCGTTGCGATGGATACCGAGATAATGTTCAAAAACAGTTTTAATAATGGCGTCGAGTTCCGGCCGGTCGTAAGAAGCACTTAATTCAGAATAATAATACTCAATCAGATCATTTATTTTATTACTTTTTACCTGCATATTTAATTACTTCTAATCAGTTTAAAAGCAGCGTTGCTTTTATCAGAAATTATCCTTACAAATAATATGCCTTTATAATTAACCGTAAAATGGGTAGCATTTAACTCATAAGTATCAGATGCAATCTCATCTTTAAATAATAATTTACCATCGGGTGTATACACATAAATTTTACCTTTAAGAGAAGTTTCAAATTTGATGGTTGCACTTTCTAAAAAAGGATTGGGATAAGGCCGGATTAAATTATTCAAATTATTTTGTTGCACATCTGTTAGCACACAAAGGAAGGTCGCTTTACCATCCAACTTTCCGTAGCCCCAATAAGCATTAGGCAGAGTGCTTCCTGTATAACCATCAGAGTAAGCACAATTAGTTACCGCGTTTTTTACCATTAAACTTGTTGCAGTGGGCATATACTGAAGATAAAGAGCAGCAAGGCCGGTAACAACGGGCGAAGCGACAGAAGTTCCTCCACCCTGAACATGCAAACTTCCTTGTGCCACTACGCTTGGGGAGTTGGCAATTAAATTAGCCTGCATCCCAAAGGGCAAGGCACTAAAAACATAATCTCCGGTAGCTGAAATATCGGGCTTTTGTTTTCCATCGCGAGATGGGCCAATACTACTGGTTAAAGATCTTTTTCCGCCAATAACACCTGTGCTTTGCAATACATTATTTACATCGTAATAATTTGCAAGATTGTTGTAATTAGCTACTGTAATAACATCGTTTAAACATTGAAAACTGGAAACAATCGAGTATAAAGAATCGGGCATTACATATTTAGTTATAGCAGGATAAACGCTTGTTGAGGGCAGTGGGGCGGTAACAAAATCAAAATTCCAGGCGTGATGCAAACCAACTCCTTTACTTTCCACGCGCCAGTTAAGATTAGCTGAATCAGGATAAATTCTTACAAAAAGTTCATACACACCGTAACTGTTAATGCTTGCCGAAGTTTTAACAATACCAATGCGGTAACCGTTATATTTTAAAGTATCGTTTTGTGTAGAAGATAATCCGTAATTATAATTTTTAAACCCGGTTCTGCCCAAATTAAAAAATGTGCTTCTATTGGCGCCAATACTTATCTGAACATTTTTTATCTGAAGAGTATCTGCGTAACACCAATAAAACAAAGTGTTTGTTCCTGTATTTTTTAACCAGGTAAAACCGGTGTCGTTTAAAGGAGGCTGAGTTTTTACGTGATATTTTATATTTCCCGAATTTCCCCCGGCTGCCACCATCACTCTTCCGGGAATATTCTGAACCATCGTCTCTATTAACTTTGCTTCTAAATCTGTTCCATCGTGGCTTCCATAATAATCGCCCACGCTTGCATTTATTACGCAAGGTTTACCAAGTGCTGTGGCTTTACTGAATATATATTGAACCGCATCGGCAATGGTAGGCCCTACTTTATTAAAATCTAAAGCTACTACCACAATATCTGATTTTGCAGCACAACCTTCGTGCGTACCGTTTGCTAATCCGTTACCGGCCGCAATTCCTGAAACATGAGTGCCATGGCCGTACTGCGGCAAATCGTTATGCGTGCAAACGCTGGCGTTTATTTGCGCGGCTGTCCATTCAATACCATAATTATAGGGCGAAGGTACTGTTGATCCGCTGGTGGGTTTTTGATCCCATAGAAACTGAATCCGTGTTTTACCTGCAGCATCCTTAAAATCACCATGATCTATATCAATGCCTGTATCAATTATTCCAACAACCACATTTGTTCCTGTGTAGGCTTGCATTAAAGGAGCGGCACCGGTTTTTACGGCCTTAATGCGATTCCTAACAAGCATGGTATCGTTCATTGTTTTTTTACGAGGTTCAATAAATTCAGCGTATGAAATTATTTTTTTCTCCATTAATTTACCTAACGCGCCTACATTCATTGTTACTGAAGCAATGTTTCCGGAAGCATAATTAAAAGTATAATTATATTCTTTAGTTAAAATTTGAAGCTTCTCAAGATCTCCCTGAACCAAAATAGTAAATTGCTCGGGAAGGGCTTTGTCTTCCAACCGTGTTTTTAAAGCATTGTTAAAATGAGACTGAGCGGTGAATTTATAAAAAGACAGAACAGATAATAAAACTAAAAAAATGTTTTTCATGGCACACTATTTACATTAAAGTTAATAAAAAAAAGCGACATTTGAAAGTAAATGAAGGCGATGTATTCACTAATACTTATATGTTTATCTGTTTTTTGTATAGCCCAAAAAGACAGTTTAATGTACAATGAAAATACAATTCTTACTGAAGGAATTTACCCTAGCTATAGCGATTTTAGAGCAAATCATCCCATTATAAAAGAGGAAATTGAAAGTAATTTAAATAAAGAGCAACTTGATTTTTTTGGGAAAGTAATTGACGAACATAAATTTACCTATACAAGAAACGGTATAAAAAATAAGGTAGATGCTAAAAAAGTTTGGGGCTTTTATCAAAACAAAACGTTGTATGTAAATTATAAGGAAGTTTTTTACAGGGTTCCAGTTTTTGGTTCTATTTGCTATTTAGTGGCCTTGGTGGAAGTGCCCACTTATTTTCCGGGACCATACGGGCCGGGCTATGGCGCGGTTGGTTCCAGAGCCAAAACCAAAGAAATAAGAGAATTTATTATCAATTTTTATGACGGCATTGTTGAAGAATTAAATTTTGAAAAAGTAGAATTGCTTTTGAGCAGAGATGAAGCTTTATATAAAGAATTTAAAGCTTTAAAACGCGGTAAAAGAAAATCGCAGATATCACGTTTTATAAAAATGTATAATGAGAAACATCCCGTTTATTTTTTAAAGTAAGGTTGCAGGTACTTGCCATTAACACTTATTTGGCTTTTCGAAAAAATTTTTAATGGTAAAAAGATAATTGGCATACAATACCATTTTCAACCCGCGTAAAAGAGTGCCTTTATTTTATCCCAAATGAATTTATGATTTAGGCAAAAGATACGAAGTGATTTTTTATCAAGACGATTTTTAAAAATTGTTGCATAGCCTTGCCTAAGGAACTATTTTTTAAATAAGTATGGATATAAAAAGACGAGTATATTGGACTAAATTATAGATTCATTTGGTATCCTATACCCATAACATTAAAGCCGCGTTAAAGCGGCTTTAATTCTAATGGCATAAGTAAGTACAAGGCAGCAATATATTTATTTTTAAAATAAGTAATTATTGCCGGTATGCGGTAATACAAATTCTAATTTACAACTCCTGTAAATCCTGAATCAGCACGTAACTTAATAAATTCAACATCATCTTTAGCATACGCTTTTAATGCGCCATCTTTTTCAATGGCTGTTTTAAGGTTGCTTATTACTTCTGCATTATTACCGCCGCGAGCTGCTGCAACCGCTTTTAAGTAATAAACATAAGCAGCGTCTTTTTCGTTGCTTCCTTCAACCGTTTCCTTAACTGCTCCGGCCGAACCACCTAATAACTGAGCTAATGCTTTGTTATGCCCTTTATAATCACCAAAGTTGGCAACTGCATCAGCATATTTACCGTCGCGTACATTTAAAATACCCATGTTGTATTTAGTTTCAGGGGCGCCGCCCGCTTTTTTATACAATTCCATTGCAGCAACACGGTTACCGTTTTTTGCCTCAATAATACCTAAGTTATTATAAACTGCAGGTTGTCCGTTAGCTGTTTTTTCAGCACGTTTAAAAGCTTCTGCGGCTTCCGCGGTTTTGTTTTGCATTAATAAAGCAACACCTAAATTGTTAGATGTTCTCCAATCGCTTGCGTATTGCTTTTCGGATGCCTGATAAACCTGAACCTTAGTATTTACATCGTTGGTTAAGTTTCCGCCATACATTAATTCTTCAACCGATAAACTATCAGGGTAAGAGGTCATTAATTTAGTGATCTGCTCATCGGTACGGGATTTTTTATCAATGTTCACAGTAATTTCTGAACGACGTAATTTTGGAAGTACCTTGTTAGCTAACTCGGTGTAAGTTTTAGATAAGTTCTTAATTTCTTTACGGCGCTGATCCGGATCAGGATACATGGTAAGAACACGTAAAATAAGATCTTTATCGGCCATTGTAGATTCTTCCATCAATGCTTTAAATCCTTCCCAATCTTCCTTGGTAGTTGCAACTTGATATTGTTCTTTTGTTTTACCAAAAGTTACATCTTTGTTTTTGTTTTTCTTAAATTCATTCATTATGGCGTTTGAACCTGAAGTAGCACGGTCTTTTGCAAGATGTTCGTTTTTTTCAGTTTCTCCGTCGGGTGAAGCATAAGCGGAAACAGAAATTCCTTTAAATTCATACCAAGGTGAATTAAGGTTATCTGTCATAAATTTGTTAAACGACTTGGTTTCTTCAGATTTTAATTCTGCAGGGCGCACGTTTGACTGATTGATTACATAATAAATATGGGTTGTTTGATTAGCCGGAACTACTTTAACAAATGCATCCTTAGCCATTATCCCTTTTTCGTCGTTACGAACTAATAAAGAGGTAACCATTGTTCCGTTAGCGATATCCACCGGGGCAAATGCTTTTTTCTTCTTTTTAACCTGGCCTTCGCCGCGTAATTCAACTTTTGCGTTGCGCATGCTTGGCTCGTAAGCAAATTTTTCGGAAGTATAATTAAATGAGCCTCCTGTTGTATAAGCTATTTTTTGCCCGCTTCCGGTAGCTTTTTCACCAACCAGTACAACCGGTTTAAGAGATTTTTCACCGCCGCCTGCAGATTTAACTACCGGCGTTAAAGTTAAAGTAACTTTTTTAGCAAACATTTTCGGATTAAATTTTCCGCTAACGCTGAATTGAATGCTGTCGCCATGCATTTCAATAGGGTTAGGAGTTGCAGTATACTGAATGTCTTTTTGTTTTTTAATCATTTTGCCTAACCCATCGCAGCTTGTTAATATAACTGCTACTGAAAGACCGGCTCCAATTGTGCGTAAAAATTTTGAATTCATCGTTATTTTTTGATTGTTCAAGGGCAAAAGTAAAAAATTAATTTAAACAAAAAAGCTTTTTCCTAAGTTATTTTTTTTTATAAGTTTAATAAAATCATACCAATAAGGATTTAAGTACTAAATTTACACAATTTTGGAACCTTCACCTACAAGCATAAATTCGCCAAATCCCCTTTTATCAAAGGTTTTAGGATATTTAAAACTTACAAAATTCAGATTAGGGTCGCTTGTTGTTTTTTCGGCCGTTATAACTTATTTAACCGTGGCTGAGGAAATAATTTCCCTACAATTACTTGCTTTAAGTTTGGGAGGCTTTTTAATTACCTCAGCGGCCAACGGATTTAATCAGATTATTGAAAAAGATCTTGATAAATTAATGGAGCGAACCCGTCTTCGCCCTATGCCAACCGGAGTACTTTCTTCTGCCGAAGCCTTTGTATTTTGTACTGTTTGCGGCATTTGTGGCACTGTTTTATTGTGGATATATACCAATCCTTTATGTGGTATTTTGGGCTTTGTTTCCATTATTTTATATGCCCTGGTTTACACCCCTCTAAAACGCGTTACTCCACTTTCGGTATTTGTAGGAGCCTTTCCCGGGGCTTTACCTACGCTAATTGGTGCCGTTGCCGCTACGCAGGGTTTTGGCGAAATAAAGTTTTTTGCCATATTATTATTCTTAATTCAATTTGTATGGCAATTTCCGCATTTTTGGGCCTTAGCCTGGTTTAACAGCGATGATTACGCCAAAGCCGATTTTTATTTGCTTCCATCAAACGGAGGTAAAGACCAAGCCTCGCAATTTCAAATTTTAATTTATTCTGTATTTTTACTCATTACAAGTATTTTTCCGTTTGTGTTTCACTTTGTAGGATTGCTCAGCGTTTCGGTATGCGTGGTAAGCGGCCTTGCCCTGTTAATGCAGGCATATAATTTTTACAGATTACCTACTGATGCCAATGCCAAAAAATTATTTTTAATTACACTTGTTTATTTGCCCGTAGTTCAGCTCGCATTAATGACAAAATCTTAAACTTTTTAAATGGAAGAAACAGTAAAAATAAAAAATCACCATCCTCATAAGGCCGAAATAAAAGCAGCCACCCGAAAAACGGCAAAACCTTTATTATACATCGGCATCATCAGCATTATTATGTTGTTTGCCGGATTAACCAGTGCCTACGTAGTTAGGGCAGATAACGGCAACTGGCTTGTTTTTAATTTACCCGACATTGCCATCATCAGCACCGGAATTATTATTACCAGTAGTTTAACCATGCTTATGGCACAAATAGCTATTAAAAAAGGCAACCTAAAATTAACATCTATTGGCTTATTTTTAACATTATTATTGGGAATAGCCTTTTTTTACACCCAAGTCGAAGGCTGGAAACAACTCACCCAACAAGGAATTTATTTTGTAGGCAAATACGCCAATGCTTCCGGCTCATTTTTATACTTTATTGCTATGATCCATCTGTTTCACATGGTAGGCGGATTAATAGCTTTGGTAGTTTCATTAACAAAAAGCCTGTTGAAAAAATATTCCCCCTCTGATTACCTTGGTATTGAGCTAACTGCCATTTATTGGCATTTTCTTGACCTCTTGTGGGTATATTTGTTTTTGTTTTTATATTTTTATCGTTAATATTGCAACAGTTTTTAACATTACTTTAAAATAGATATGGCTCACACTGCAGAAATTGATACTAAAGGCGCCTGGGACGGCGGTAAATCACCTTTTGGCGTTAGTTACGGAAAAATGATGATGTGGTTTTTCCTGATTTCCGATGCTTTAACCTTCGGAGGATTATTAATGTCTTACGGTTTTATCCGTCACAAATACGCCGATGTTTGGCCAAAAGCCGAAAACGTGTTTACCCACTTTCCTTTTGTGGAACAGCATTTGCCTTTGGCCTATGTGGGTTTAATGACCTTTATCCTCATTATGTCCTCGGTTACCATGGTGCTTGCTGTGGAAGCAGGTAAACGTATGGATCGCAAGGGTGTTACAACCTGGATGTTCTGGACCATTGTGGGAGGTTTAATGTTCGTTTTATCACAAGCCTGGGAATGGTATCATTTTATTAAAGGAACGGAAGCGGGTTGGGTACGTAATGTATGGGATTACGAAACCGGTGCTTACGTAAAGCAGATTTTTCACGGAGCCAATATGGCGGTTAACGAATATGGTGTTCCGCAATTTGCCAATTACTTCTTCTTTATCACCGGCTTTCACGGAACACACGTATTTTCAGGGGTTATCATTAACCTGGTTATTTTCTTAAATGTTTTAAAAGGAACCTACGAAAAACGAGGCCACTACGAAATGGTTGAAAAGGTTGGTCTTTACTGGCACTTTGTAGATTTGGTTTGGGTATTCGTATTTACATTCTTCTATTTATTATAATCAGAAATCAGAATTATTAAAATTTAAAAAATTAAACTATGTCAGCAGAATTTCACGATAATTACCCTCCTTACGAAACAATGTATAACCACGACGCGGAGTATGGTAAAAAAGCACGCCGTACTTTATGGAACGTGTTTTGGATTATGCTTGTAATTACTATTGCAGAGTTAATTATAGGATCGATGGCTCCGGGCCACGGTTGGAGTGGTAAGCTTTGGTTAAAAACCCTATTTATAGTTCTAACTCTTGCAAAAGCTGCATTTATTGTCATTTGGTTTATGCACTTAGGGCACGAAAATAAATTTTTTAAGTACATCATTTTGGTTCCTTACATCACTTTTATGTTTTATGGCTTATTCATTATTTTAAGTGAAGGTACTTACGCCGGAGAATCAGGCAGGTTTACCAAAGTAGATCCTATTTTGGTTGAACAACAGCAATATTTAAGAGATCATAAAGGTGATCATTCCGCCGGCGGTTCGGGTCACAATGCGGCAGGCAACCCAGGCACCGAAAAGCCTTCAGAGGCAAAGCACTAAACTAATATACCTTTATTTCAAAAAAAGGCTGCTTCCACCAAGCGGTCTTTTTTATTATTTTTTATAGAGCAATCAGCTATCATTAAAGCCTTCTTACCGAAAATTAAATCAAACCCTTTGCTTTAAAAGCTAATTTTATAGTATAAATAAATTTCCAAATGGAAACCAAAACCGAACAGCTCATACATCTTAAAGAATTATCATCTCTTATGATGGATAGTATAAATGGATTTAAACAGATTGCAGAAACAACACCGGAAAAAGAATTACAAACCTTTTTCTTTACCTGCGAAAATCAAAGCCTTTTAATGTGGGAAGAGCTGAATGTAGAGATTATGGCCTTAGGCGGCGAAAGTGCTACTAAAGGAACTTTAAAGGGTGCAATTAATCATTTATGGCTGCGAATGAAAGAAGTGGTTACAGATGACCTGAATAAAATTCTTAAAAATATTATTTTTTGCGAAGAGTTTAATTTAGCGCGCTATAAAGAGGTTATTTCTGACAGTTTTCCGCAGCCGCTTCTCAACAAATTAACTTCCCATATAGCAATACTTAGCCAACGCATTAAAACCCTTGAGCAAATAAGGGATAAAGAATAAAATTTTTTATTGAAAAAAATCGTTTGCAAATCCCTTCATTTAAACTGTTTTTTATGAAGTTTAAGCTTTATTAATTTCGTAATTTTACAATTATTATTATGACAGATTTCAGCAAACATAAATTTGGCACTAAAGCAATTCATGCCGGCGCCGAACCTGACCCAACAACAGGTGCAATTATGACGCCTATTTTTCAAACAAGCACTTACGTTCAGGAATATCCAGGAAAACACAAAGGCTATGCTTACGCGAGAGGAAAAAATCCAACGCGCGAAGCTTTACAAAAAAATATTGCCGCATTGGAAAACGGTAAATTTTGCCTATGTTTCAGCAGCGGAATGGGCTCTATGGATGCGGTGATGAAACTGCTTAGGCCGGGTGATGAAGTTATTACAGGCGACGACCTGTACGGCGGAAGCTACCGTATGTTTACAAAAGTATTTGCCAACTTCGGTATTAAATTTCATTTTATCAATCTTCATAATGCTGATAACATAAGCAAATATGTAAATGTTAACACCAAATTACTTTGGGTAGAAACACCAACCAATCCCACCATGCAAATTGTGGATATTGAAGCCTGCGCAAAAATTGCCAAAGAAAATAACATTATGCTTGGCGTGGATAATACTTTTGCTTCTCCCTTTCTTCAAAACCCTTTAGCGCTTGGAGCTGATATTGTAATGCACAGCGTTACCAAATATTTAGGCGGACACAGCGATGTGATAATGGGCGCTTTGGTTTTAAATGATGAAAAGATTTATGAACAGCTGGCATTTATTCATAACAGCTGCGGCGCAACCCCCGGGCCTATGGACAGCTTTTTAGTTATGCGCGGAATTAAGACCCTTCATTTACGAATGGAGCGTCATTGCTTTAACGGAAGAAAGATTGCTGAATATTTAAAGAATCATCCAAAAATAGAAAAGATTTACTGGCCCGGCTTTGAAGATCATCCAAACCATGAAATTGCCAAAAAACAAATGCGCGATTTTGGCGGAATGATTTCCATTGTTTTAAAACACTCCACCGTGGAAGATACTTTTAACATTGCCTCTTCGTTTAAAGTATTTTCATTAGCCGAAAGTTTGGGCGGTGTTGAATCCCTTATCAATCATCCAGCAACCATGACGCATGCTTCCATTCCAAAAGCTGAACGCGATAAAGCAGGCGTGGTAGATAATTTACTGCGCTTAAGCGTGGGTGTTGAAGATGTAGAAGACCTTATTGAAGATCTGAAACAGGTGTTGGGGTAAGGTTTTAAGGGATTATTACTTTCAGATAAATTACTGAATTACAATCTTCTTTATTTCTTTTCGCCCCTCGGTATTCATCTCCAAAAAATAAATGCCTTTTGGCGGAGAACCAAGATCAATTTTTATCCGCTCTTCATTATTGTAAGCCTGATTAAAAACACATTTTCCTAAAACATCGTAAGTGTAGAAACAGCGTTTTTTAATGCGCGCGGCTGTTAACACAAGCAACAAAAAAAATGATAGCGCATAAAAAAATTCTCATAAATGGTATTTAATATAAACACACAAAACTTCATGCCATTCAATCCTTTATTCTTTGCTCCCTCCCTAATTCCGTTTAACTTTGTATAATGATCAAAAAAATAGCTTTGCTTACTTCGGGCGGGGATTCTCCGGGAATGAATGCCTGCACAAGAGCGGTGGTGCGCACGGCCAATCATTATAACATTCAAACCCTTGGTTTTTTAAGAGGCTACGAAGGATTGATTGATAATAATTTTGTTGAACTTAAACGCGAAAGTGTTTCAAACATTATTCATAAAGGCGGCACCATTTTAAAAACCGCACGCAGCGAACGCTTTATGACCGAAAAAGGCATAGCCATGGCGGTTGACAATTTATTTAAGCACGAAATTGAAGGCCTGGTTATTATTGGCGGCGATGGCAGTTTTAAAGGCGCCATCGACCTTACCAAACATATTAATATTCCTGTAATTGGTTGTCCGGGCACTATTGACAACGATTTGATAGGCACCGATTTTACCATTGGTTACGACACTGCCATTAATACGGTGGTAGAAGCGATTGATAAAATAAGAGATACTGCCGAAAGCCACGATCGTATTTTTGTGGTGGAAGTAATGGGACGAGATGCCGGACTGATAGCCTTGAGAAGTGCCATTGCCAGCGGAGCGGAAGCCTTGTTAGTTCCTGAATTAAAACACGATAGTGAAGCTTTGATTGTAAAAATAAAAAACTGGCGCGCCACTAAAAGCAGTAAAATAATTGTAGTAGCCGAAGGAGATGAAAGCGGAGGTGCTTTTAAAGTGGCTGAGCTTATTAAAAAACATTGTCCCGAATTTGATTTGCGGGTAAGTATTTTAGGCCATATTCAACGCGGAGGCAACCCCACCTGCATGGAACGTGTAAATGCCAGCATTATGGGTTTTAACGCGGTAAAGGCTCTTATGAGCGGGCGCACGAGGGAAATGATTGGCATTGTAAATAAAAAAGTAGTGTTTACACCTTTTGAAAAAGCTGTAAAACATCATGAAAAGCTCAACGACGATTTGGTGGAGTTAATTGATATTTTGGGGTCTTAAAGCCTTCCCTCTTTTAGAAGAATACTAAACCCTCTTAATAAGCTACAAATTCCGGCCTTTGCACCGAAAAGCCTCTTACTCTTAAAGTAAAACTGGTTACAGGATTATAAGTCCACACAGAATTTTTGCCATCCGGTAAAAAGGGATAGTATCCGAATGAAAACTGAAAGGTGCTGCTTACCAGATTTTCGTTACGCAGCATAATTCCTAAAGAGTATCCTTGAAACAAAACACTTTCTCTTAATGGCTGCTGCGGACTGCCCAACATTCCTAAACCTACCAACATTACCGGGGCAAAACGGAAGCCAATAACATTATAAGGCGCGTAAGCCACGGTTTCTGAATTTAAAACCATTTTGGTGTTTCCTGTAAGAGTACCCGGACTAAAGCCATACAATTCGTTTCCTGAAAGCGTAATGGTTTCATTAAATAATTTATTAGCCCCGTAAACCGTGTTATAATATAAAAACTGCCTGAAAAACCATTTGCCCGAGCGGTGAAGGTTACTGAAATAATACACATTAAAATTTGCCGTAATATCATTGGATACAGCCTTATTAAAAAATACGCCATAAGAAAATGTGGCGGAAATATAACCGAAAGTAAAGTGTTTTGCTTTTGCCAATTCAACACCGGAATAATACCGTATTTTATCATATTGCTTTTTTATTCCGCCGTAAATGTATTGTATGATGGTTCCTTCGGGTACGTCTTCCGTGGCGCCAAAACGGTAAATGAATTTATCTTTATAATATTGCTGAACGGCAAAGCCAACATTACCAACAAAAGCCGAGGTATTATACAAAACGCGTTTAGGATCTATTTCGCGCGATGGCGGATTGATATAATTACTTTTATAAAAGCGCCAAGCGGTGATGATGTTGGTACTTTGGTTAAAAAAAGTTTTTTTTTCGCTTAACTTAAAAGCTCTTCCTATCCATGCGTCGTAACTAAAAACATCCGTTAAAATTTTTTTGCGCGTACTATCTACGGCATCTATATATGCAAAATCGCTCCAACGATTATTTAAAGCCAAGCCGCCGGCCCAAGGAGTAAGTGGGGAGAAAAATCCACGATTAAACGATAAACCCACATTAGTACCCGTGGGGGTTGCCTGATACCCTAAACGTGCAGAGATATAGGTATTATCAATATTATCAATTCCATAATAACCGTTAAAATCGAAAACATTGGGTTTTTTATAGCCCACGTATTGTTCCAATTGCTGTCCCAGTCCTAAAAAATTCTGATTACGGAAGCGCACATTTCCTGATACATCGGTAATAAGTATCGGAACCGTAATAGCCCATTTATCAAGCACCACCACTTTAACATCCACACTATCCTTACTCTTGGTTTCCAAAACGCTTACCTTGGCATCATTCACATAAACCACTGTTCGTAATAAACGTTCGGTTTCGCTCAATACCAAAGGATTAATGGTATCGTTCTTTTTAAAAAGCAAGCGGTTGTTAATGATCCACCGGCGGGATTTTATATGGGCAATGTTACCCATTCGTTGGCTGTAATTTACCCTGCGGTAAAGGGTGTCGTTAACCGAATGCCCAAATGGATCATGAACAACAATAATAATATTTCGGATGGTGGCTCCTTGATATTGAATGTAGGGGTTAACCTGCTTTACCTCCACTTTAGCGGTGGGCGCAACAGGTTCTTGCTGAGGCTGAGGATCAATAAATGTGGCCTCATAAAGCATTTTAAATAAACGGTTCTTTTGAGATATGCGTTTAATTTTTTTATAAAATTTTAAGGTATCGCGCTGAGCTAATTTAGCCGAATCTTTCGTTTGAGAAAAACCTGAAAAAGAAAAGCAAAACATTAAAATTATAAGAAGAAAAACTCTTTTTAATGCGCCGCATTGTTTTTTAAAAAGAGAATGCATGTTTTCAATTAAGATACTGCATAAGTAACAACAAAATATATGCCAGGTAAAATTAAGCTTTATAATTTTTCTTTTGATGATAAAGATCGATGGTAACTAAAGCGGCCAAAAAGCCCCAAAAAGGAACCGAAAGTTTATCGGTATCTAAAAAATTATTTAAAAAACCGTGCACAAAATAGGTCATTAAGCCTAAAAATAAACCAATTACCAAAATTCTTATTTCGCGGTCGTGAATGGAATAAACTAACCTGTAGCCCAAAGCGGTACCGGATAACAAAAGTGCTATCACGATGAATAAACCGGGAACACCCTGCTCGGCAAGCGGGCCCAGATATTCGCTATGAGCGTTTCCATTGGTTCCAAAATTGGTGCTGATGATGGTTCGGTCTCGGCTTAACTGATAAGGCGCGTATTTAAACATATAAGTTCCGGGACCCCATCCAAACACAGGCTTATCTTCCCACATTCTAATGGCGCAACTCCAGCGGTTAAGGCGTTCAAGATTAGAAGCATCGGTTTTAATATTGGACACTGATTCGATGTTATTGGAAAAACTGCCTTCTGCGTCGGTATTGTTTCTTCCCAAAGCAATTAAAATATCTGTTTGAAATAAATAGAAAATAGATAATCCTATTGCAAAACTAACAAGTAGGGTTCTGTATTTTATTTTTAAGAAGAAAGTAATTAAAATACCAATGGCTACTACCAAACTTAACCAGCCTGCTCTGGCAAAAGAAAGAATAATGGCTGCCATAAAAGCCACAAATAAACAAAGAGAATATATTTTAACCGTGTAAGGAATGCTTTTTATAAAGAGAAAACTAAAGCAAACGGGAATAAACATTGCCAAAGCCGCGCCGTAAGCCGTATGATCATTATAAAACGGAGATACTACCCAATCGGCCGCTTTATCATTAAAGTTAAAGGCAGCGTGCTTTATGGTGGTGTAAAAAACAACAATGAGCAAGCCCGTTGCATAAAACAAAACAAATTTCACAAAGTTCTTTTTGTCTTTAAACAAATGCGGCATTATAATATAGCAGCTGAAAATAAACCACAGGCGCGCAATAAAATACTTGAGCGAAATGCCAATTTCAGTGCTTGTTATAGAGGTAATGAACATCCAGGCAAGTTGAATAATGATGATGACAGAAATAGGATGCCTGATAAATTTTTTATCGGTGATACTTTTGTTAAGTTCATTAAAAATATAAAGGAGCATAATGCCCGCCATAATGGGTTCGGTTGGCAAGCTTAAATCCAAGCCTTCGCTCATGCCTAATTCTTTTAAAGAAATGGCAAGTGGGGTTGTAAAAGCCAGAAAAAGAACGAGTTGCTGCAAATGTACCAGTGCTAAATAAATAATTATAATTAAAACAGGTATGATATTATAAGGATAGAAGTAATCCTTTTTATAGATCATTACATAGGCATTTCCAAAAATATATGCCAGTATTAAAAGTTCAAACAGATATAATTTTAAATACTTTACCAATCAATAAGTTTTTTTGCGGTTTTTAATCAGGATAATAATTATTCCTAAAAGCAAAGCAGAGAGAGAAGAAACAGCCACAATTAACCACCGTACCGGATAACACCGTTTATCGGGTAAAGTAGGCCTTGAAACGTATAAAATGAAATCGACATTTCCTTGTGCGTCCAAGAGGTATTTGTCATAAGTTTTTTTCATTTCACCGTAAGAAATTAAAGTAGATTTAATTTTACCGTTGAGTATTTTTAACTCAGAGCCTTTTTCCTTTAAGCCGGCAAATTGCTTTAGTTTAGCTTCCGATAAATTACCGCCCCCTGAAAGTTCTTTACTTAAGTATTTTGCCTGCTGCTGCTCATCCACTATATTGTACTCGTTTTTTATTTTTCTGATCCGGGCATCTAACGAATCCAACTCAGAATCTGAAGCCTTTAAAACATTACGCGCATTATTTAAATATTGTTTTACAATGTAGGTTTTATTGTTTTGTATAAGTTGGTTGGATAGAGCTAATAACCTCACATTCATTTTTTTAGCCATTTGCGGATCCTCGTCCTTTACTGAAACTTCAATAGATTCGTATAGTGTAGGAGAAATTGAAAAATGATCCTGATACATATAAGAAAACAATGCTCGTCCGCCATTTTGCGTAAGGGTATCAATTCCGTAACGTTTATAAAGATCAAATTCCACCGCTAATTGATTTTTTATGTCTTCGCTTAAAAGGTATTGAAGCAATTGTTCGCTGTTTGATTCTTCTGAATTTTGAAACATGTTAACCGGATACACCACAGCCTGTGATTTATACTTTTCTTTTAAAAGGAAAGACGCGGCGAACGAGATGACGGCGGCACATAGCACTAATAGAACAAGGCTTTTGTACTTTTTAAAGATAACTCCCCAAACACGCAACGAATTTAAATTGTCCATATGCAGTCAGTAGTTAAAGTTTTTAAATCGTTCTTTAAATAGCATAAACAATAGTGCAATAAGATTGTTTGCCAATACGGCAATTAAAACAATAATCATTCGCTTTGGGCGGGCTTTATACTCATTAGGCCTGGCTTTTTCAACCACAAATTTAACGGGAAGTATGGTTTTATAATTAACCAGTGCTTCATCGTACTTGGCTTTTATATCCGGATACTTAGCGCCATATTTATCTAGATTATCATGCATTATCTGATAAGAGCCGCCGTATTTTTGCAAAGTGTCAAGTTTAGCTTGTAAACGTTTCATGGCCGCCACATCATTTTTTCCCATGGCCTGAGCATGACTTTTACTGTAGGCTTTCACCTGCTCTTTATAGTGCAACACGCCAAGCATTCTTAAAGATTGTAAACTATCTTCAAGTTCCTTCATACGCAAAAGCGTATTTTCATATTCTTCCTTTACAATTTGCAGTACCTGCGAACTAACGGTTTGCGTCATTTCATGCTTTACGGTATCGGCAAATTCTGATATACCGTTAGCAATTTCTGCCGCCCCGTTAGCCGTATAATCATACACTTCCACTTTAACGCTGTTAAACTCTGTTCGTTTAATGCTTACCATATCTTCCCACTTAAGCCTTAGGTAGTGGTAGGAAAAAGCAGTATCCTTAATATTCCATCGCTCCCATAAATTATAAGCGTTGGCCACTTTTAATTTAAGCACATCAGAACTCAATAACTGAATTAATTTTTCGCAGTCGTCTTCATCGCCAATTTGCATATAATCTTCTTGATTGCCCGCATTGGCTTCTATAACTAGTTTAGAAACAGAAAACTGACGCGCGGCAAATAAAATGGCTGTAGACTTATATTGTTTTGGCATTAAAAACACCAGAATTCCGCTCACCAAAATTGTAATTACTGTTACAACTACAAACACTTTGCGCCATTTAATTATTTTAACTATAAAATCTTTTGTTGAAATACCTTCCGTCATATTATTTATATTTTATAAACCTTAGCACTGATTTAGGGTTAATCATACCTGTTACAAAGGCTAATAAGCCACTAAATATAAGCATTATTATGAAATTCAGCATCCATTGTTTGGTGAGATGAAGAGTGAAATAATTAACGATAAAAAGACCCATCACAAACATGAACAAAGAAAACATTAAACGCGTATTGACTTTAAATTTAAACACCTTGTAGGAAATATATATCTGAATAAAACCCGTTAAAAATTGAGTTACTAAGCTGGAGATAGCACTTCCTAAGGCGAAATACTTTGGAATAAGGATAAAATTTAAAATAATATTGATAGCTATACCTGTTAAGGCCATATAATTTAAATGTTTTAAGTTGCCATTAGCTGTTAAAAGTGTGCCAAAAATATAAGTGATGGAGATGGCGGTAAAGCAATTCATAATTAACGCAAGAATTTCATAGCCTTGAGTATCGCCGGTATATATCTTATCAAAAAAATTCTCGGCGTAAAATATAGTGCTTACCGACACAATAAGGGCAGGAGTAATTAATAATGTAAAACCGAGCTTTACAATGTTTTCAATGTTCTCTTTTTGCTTAAGCATACGGCTGAAAAGCGGAAACAATTGGATTGAAAAAAGATAGGCTATTTGGTTGGCAGCATCCAATAAACGAAAACTTTTTGCATAAATACCGCTTTGCTCTTTTCCAAAATCACCGGGCAAAAGCTTTTCAATCATTACACTATCTAAACGGTTATAAAACGTCATTAATAAAACAAGAATAGCATAGGGCGCACTTTTCTTTAAGATAAACCGGTTAAAGGCCCAATCCCAATTAAGCTTAAAAGTGTGCGTTTTATTTAAAACAACCACAAATGAAATTATAGCGGTTAAAGCATAACCTAATGTTTGCGCATACACAAATTTCATAGCGTCAATCTGTACTCCAAAAACATGCAGCAGCATTAAACCTACAATGGCAATCATTATTATACGATCAAGTACCGAAATGATACTATCTACCCTAAACATGTGAAGCGCCTGAAGATTGGATCGTAAAAACAAAATAAAACTTAAAAAGAAACTGTTAACACACAAGATAGCTACCAGTTTTAAATTAAAGCCCAAAAGTATAAAACCAACAAATAAAGAAATAATAATGTAAAATAATCCCAAGGCAAACTTCAGCCCAAGCATTTTACTAAAATGCTTACTCAATAAATGACTGTTTTGGGCAATATTTTTATTATTGAAATTGCTTAACCCAAAATCAAGAAGAATGTTTAGCAGCAAAGAAAAATTAAAGATCACAAAATACTCGCCGTAACTTATATCTCCAATTTGCCCCTGAACTTTAGGCTCTACGATAAGCGTCCAAAAAGGTTTAATCAACAGATTAAGTACCAATAAGATAGCAAGATCAAATATGAACTTCTTTTTCTGCATTTAAAACGGGCAAATATAGCTTTTTTTATGGTTTAAACTAATCCTTTTAATAGATTTGCACCGTGCAAATAGTTGTAAATACAAGGCTTTTACTTAAAAACAAACTCGAAGGAATTGGTTGGTTCACTTATCAAACTCTAAAAAGAATTACGGTTAACAATCCACAGCATCATTTTGTTTTTTTGTTTGATAGAAATTATGATGAAGAATTTATATTTGCCGATAACATTACTCCAATAATTCTTTCGCCACAGGCAAGGCACCCCGTTCTTTACTACATTTGGTTTCAGCACAGTGTAAAAAATTTACTCAACCGAATGCAACCCGATTTGTTTTTATCACCTGATGGCTTTTTATCCTTAGGAGCCAAATGCAATCAGTTGCCCGTTATACATGACCTTAATTTTGTAGAACATCCAAGAGATCTGAAATGGCTTACCGGAAAATACTACAATCACTACTTTCCAAAATTTGCAGCCCAAGCAGCGCGAATTGCAACAGTTTCTGAATACAGTAAACAGCAAATTATAAAAAACTATTCTATCCACCCAAGTAAAATTGACGTAGTTTACAATGGCATCAATGCCTTTTTTAAGCCCTTGAATGAATCGGATAAAATGATTGCCAAAAATAAATTTACATCCGGTAAAAATTATTTTGTTAGCGTTGGCTCATTACATCCCCGCAAAAATATTATCAATCTCATCCATGCTTTTGCGGCTTTTAAAATTGATTCAGGTTCCGATATTAAATTAGTTTTGGCAGGCCCGCATTTTTGGGGACTTTCCGAAATTAACAAAGCTATTGAAACCAATAATTTAAAGAGTGAAGTTGTTTTTACAGGAAGATTAAGTGATGAAGAATTGGCTTTAGTTTTAGGTTCGGCGCTGGTCTTAACTTTTATACCATACTATGAAGGATTTGGAATTCCATTAATAGAAGCCATGCAGGCCAACGTTCCGATAATAACCAGCAATGTTACCAGCTTGCCGGAAGTTGCCGGAGAAGCCGCTTTGTTTGTGAATCCTTTTGATATTAACGAAATTAAAAAAGCCATGCTTCAACTTTATAACGATGAAAGTTTAAGAAACACATTGATAGCAAAAGGTGAACAACAAAAAGCAAATTTTTCATGGGATAAAAGTGCGGCATTACTCTGGGCCTCTATTGAGAAGGCAGCTAAAGTTTAATTTAAATTTAATGCCGAAAGAACTTTTTTAGTGGTGCCCGAATTTTCGTTGAAATAATTTTGAAGCGTATTTTTTAAAGCCTCATTATCCGAATTATCCAAAAAGTGATTAAATGCAATAATTGCATCATTAATATTTAAAATATTTTCTGCAACTTTCATATTCAACAAGTCCACCGCTTCGTTATATTTATGATGCGTGTTGCCCGCAAAAATAACCGGTTTTAAATACACAGCGGCTTCCAGGCAATTGTGAATGCCGTTACCAAATCCTCCGCCAATGTATGCAACATTGCAATAATAATAGAGTTTTGATAAGAGTCCAAAACTGTCAACAATCAATACTTGTTCACGGCCAGGTTTTTGTTTACTGTAAAGTGAAAATGAAATTTGTTTTTTATTAAGCAGTAAAATAAGTTGTTGTATTCCTGATTCAGTTACTTCATGCGGAACCAGAATTAATTTAACATCCTTATTGTTTAATAACGGTAATGCATCTATAAGAACTTCATGATCTTCTTTATAAGTACTTCCGGCAATAATAACTTTACTTGTTCCGCAAAATTTTTCAATAAAAGGCAATGGAGTAAATTGCTCTCTTATTTCAATTACTCTGTCAAAACGAGTATCGCCGCTTACCTTGTAATTTTTAATACCTATGGATTCAAGAAGTTCTGCAGAGCGATGATCTTGTATAAAAAGTATACTAAAAGTTTTTAATGATTGCCGGAAGATTGATCCATACCATTTAAAAAACGGATGATGCTTTTTAAAGACCGCCGATACCAGATATGTTTTTATATTATGACGTTTTAATTCAAACAAAAAATTTAACCAAAATTCATATTTAATAAAAATAGCTGCCTGCGGTTTTACTATGGCAAGAAATTCAATTGCATTTTTGCGGGTATCTAATGGCAAATAACCAATTACCTCAGCCCCTTTCCTGGTTTTAACTTCCTCGTATCCGCTGGGCGAAAAAAAAGTAAGAACAATTTTATATTGGGGATGAATGTTTTTTATATATTCTATTAAGGGTCTGCCCTGTTCGTATTCGCCATAGGAAGCACAATGAATCCAAATTATTTTATCCGTTTTTAGATCCGCAATTTTTTGGATATAATAATTTTGCCAGTTTTTTCGCCCAGAAGCCCATAACTTAGCTTTTGGATTTTTGATGGAGGCCAGCTTTATAATGACACCATATAATAAAATAACAATATTGTAAATAAACATTAATCGTAATAATAATCGTTAGGACGTTTTTTATAAAGCGGTAAAATCCACCCAAATCTTAATCCATATAAAAGATCTAACCGCGGCTGAACATCGGGCAAACCCGTATCGTAATTTAATTTACGTACACTTTTTGTAAAGCCCTGATACATTTCTATACCAAAATAAAAATTTAATAATTTGTTTTCGCCCAAAAACATATATCCTAAAAACTGTGATGTGGAAAAGCCATTGGTGAGCCTGTCATACCCATATTTTAAATCGCCATTAATTGCAGCTATTTTTTGCTGAGCATCAAATAAATTAATTTTATGTTGCAAATACCCCCCGCCAACAGTTACCATTAAACCTGAATTTGGATTAGCGGAAAGAAATTTAAATATTCGTCCCATTGTTACATGAACACCAATTCCTCTTTCTGTAACACGAACATCGGCAGGATAACCTTCATTATCTATCATTGTTCCGTTAGATGACTTCAATTGCGCAAGAACATCTTCCTTTACATTGCGGCCAAACATATAATTAGATTCAAGGCCAAAGAGCCAGTTCTTTTTTGTTTTGATCATAAATGAACCGCCCGCGTTTAAATTTGGACCGAATCGCTTGCTAAGATCACCACCCGGGAATTGCCCGCCTACATGAATGGAAAACAAAGGCGCAAAAACAGCAGAATCTACTTGCGATTTAGCCAACAGTGAGCAAAAAATAAAAAATAATAAAATTCTCATCAGGCAATAAAGTTAAAACTTAAAAGCCGAATTAAAAATATAGAAGATCTCATCGGTAATTTTTTCGCAAACATTAAGTGAAGTTGGTTATTCGTGTTTTATAAGTTGTAATACTTTCGTTTCTATCATCTGTTTCAACCAAACCATCTTTTAATCTCACAATCCTGTGCGCATGCATGGCAATATCTTCCTCGTGCGTAACTAAAATTATGGTATTGCCATTATTATGTATTTCCTCAAAAAGCCCCATAATCTCTATAGAAGTTTTACTATCCAGATTTCCCGTAGGCTCATCGGCTAAAATAATGGCCGGCTTATTAACCAAAGCCCTGGCAATGGCTACACGTTGGCGTTGGCCGCCACTTAATTCGTTGGGCTTATGATTCATTCTATTACCCAAGCCAACTTGCTCCAACACTTCTTTAGCACGCTTATCGCGATTAGTTTTACTAAAACCGGCATACACCAATGGTAGCGCCACGTTTTCCAGGGTAGTGGCTCGCGGCAATAAGTTAAAGGTTTGAAATACAAATCCAATTTCTTTGTTTCTTACCTCCGCCAATTCGTTATCACTCATACGTGCCACCGAATGGTTATTTAATATATATTCTCCGGCAGTAGGGCTATCAAGGCATCCCAGCATATTCATCAAGGTAGATTTTCCGCTTCCTGAAGGTCCCATTAAAGCAACATATTCATTCTTATTTATTTTTAATGAAACATCTTTTAAAGCGTTTATTACTTCATCCCCAATTTTATAGGTCTTTTGAATATGCGATAACGAAATAATTTCCTCCATTAAGCGTAAATTTAGGATATTTGCGCAAATTTAAAACCATTTATGTAATTATGAGTTTTTACCGGAGAATAAAATACTATTTAGTGCACACGCTTAAGCATACCAACGAAAGCGCGCAGGCCTTAATTGATAAAGGTGAAGTAGAATTAGATAATGTGGCCATTAAAGACAATGTTTTTTTAACTGACCAAGCCGAAATAAAAATAAACGGAGAAGTGGTTCGCAAAAAAAAAGAATTTATTTATCTTAAATTTCACAAACCGGCAGGCTACGAAAGTACTTTAAGCCCCAAAGTGGAAAATAATTTATCCCATTTTTTTAAGGATATGAAAGGTTTATCCATTGCAGGAAGATTAGATAAAGCATCTGAAGGACTTTTATTATTAAGCAACAATGGCAAATGGGTTGAAAACATTACCAATCCCGCTTTTGAAAAAGAAAAAGAATATCATGTAGAATTAGATAAAAAACCCACTGCTGATTTTGTTGAACTTTTTACCAAAGGCGTTAACATTGGCTACCACGTTACAAAACCTTGCCAATGCATCGTTTTAGAAGAAAACTGGATTAAAGTAACCTTAAAAGAAGGCAAAAACCGACAGATTAGAAAAATGTGCAAAACAATAGGTTATGATGTAAAAACGCTCAAACGCACTAAAATTGACACTATTGAATTAGGCCTCTTAGAACCCGGAAAATGGGATTTTATAACAATTTAACAAATTAAGTGTTGCAACATTAAATGTTTAAACATATATTTGCAGCCTAAATTATTTAACACTTTATTTTATGAAAAAAATTATTTTATCGGCAGCCGTGGTCTTAGTAACTGTTACATCGGCTCTTTCTCAAACAACCTGGAAGATTGATGCAGGCCATTCCAAAGTTGGCTTTTCCGTTACCCACATGATGGTTTCGGATGTTGACGGAAAATTTAAAATTTACGAAGGAAAAGTAAGCTCAAAAACAGATGAAGATTTTACAGATTCTTCCATTGATTTTACCGCTGATGCAGCTTCCATTAATACCGATGATGAAAAACGCGACGGACATTTAAAAAGTGCCGATTTCTTTGATGTGGAAAAATATCCAAAGATTACTTTTAAAAGTACCAGCATGAAAAAAAATCCAAAAAAAGGAACAACAGCTTATGATCTTATCGGCGACTTAACCATGCACGGAATTACCAAAAAAGTTAACTTAACCGCCATCAGCGCTTCTAAAGCGGTAAAAGATCCTTACGGAAATACAAAAAACGGTTTTAAAGTTACAGGGGTAATTAACCGTAAAGATTATGGTTTAAGTTGGAACGCTGCTCTTGAAGCGGGCGGGGTTGCGGTTAGCGAAGATGTAAATCTTGATATTAAAATAGAACTTACCAAAGACAAAAAATAAAATCCTTAAAGCTGTCTTTAATCTTTTTTAAAGGCAGCTTTTTTTAAATGAAACTGGAAGACGAAATACATCAAAAATCTTTTAAATCTGCCCGGCAAAAACTGGCTATTAATATTATTTACACCTCGCATTGGCTCACCGGCCATCACTCCTCTTTTTTTAAAGGGAAAGACATAACGCTTCAACAATATAACGTACTCCGCATTCTTCGCGGACAATTTCCTGCTCCCTGCACCTTAAAGCTTATTAAAGAGCGGATGCTTGATAGGATGAGCGATACCTCGCGCATTATTGATAAACTGTTACTAAAAAATTATGTTGAAAGAACATCTTGCCCCAATGATCGCAGAAGTGTTAATCTGCTGATAACAGAAAAAGGTATGCAGTTACTAAAATCGCTCGATTTTATTGACGATACAACAGGCAACATTTTTTCTAATCTTACCGAAAGTGAAATTGAACAACTTAATCTTCTTTTGGATAAGTTAAGGGATTAACGCAAAAGTTACTGCCAATTCAAGCTTCCATAAAAAAATTATTTTCTTAAATGAGTAAATAGCGGCTTTTATCCTTTGAATGATAGTTATTGGTTATCTAAGGATTATTTTAATCAACAGAATTTTATTAAATTTGTATATATACAATGATGATAAAGAAGATTCTTTTAATTTTACTTCTCACAAGTAACATTTTACATCTAAAAAGCCAGAACAATACCTGTGCCAACGCCTCGCCTTTCTGCACAGGCCAAACCATGCAGTTTCCGGCCGGTACAAGTAATACCCCTGCTCAAACCGGACCAAATTATGGGTGCTTAGGTTCACAGCCTAATCCCGCATGGTTTTACTTTCAAATGGCTACCAACGGCCCAGTATCTATTGTAATGTCTGCCCCGCAGGATATTGATTTTATTGCTTGGGGGCCTTTTCCAACTCTGGGAGGGAATTGCGGAAATTTAACCGCCGGAAATACTCAAGACTGTAGTTATTCAGGTACCGCCACCGAAACCTGTGTAATAGCTAATGCCGTGGCCGGGCAGTTTTATTTATTAATGATCACTAATTTTTCAAATGCAAATCAACTCATAACTTTCAGTCAAAACAATGCAAATGCCCCGGGTGCCGGGCAAACCAATTGCGGCGTACTTTGCAGTATGACGGTTACGGCCACCAATTCCTTATGCGCCGGCGGAACAGCCACCATGTCTGCCATAACAGGTAGCCAGGTTGTAAGCGTAGCTTGGTCGGGTCCAGGGGGCTTTTCAGCAACCGGCAACACTGCAGGAGCGCCCAATATAACATCCACCGGAGTTTATACCGCTTTAGCAACCACCACCGGTACCAATCCTGCAACCAATACTTGCTCCATTACAAGAACAATAACGGTATTGCCTTCACCCACTTTAACGGTAGGAAATAACGGGCCGGTTTGCGTGGGTTCACAAGCCAATTTAACTGCAGCCGGTGCCACAACTTATATGTGGGGTGGGCCAAATGGTTTCATCTCAAATATAGCTAACCCTGTTGTTGCTAACGCACAGGTTGCAAGCGCGGGTGTTTATACCGTTGTGGGCACTTCCAGCAGCTGCACTTCGGCTGCCACTACCACTTTGGTTATAAATCCAAATCCAACCGTAACAGCTTCTAATTCAGGGGCTTACTGCGTAGGTCAGTCGTTTTCTTTAGCTGCCACAGGAGCCAACACTTATGCCTGGGCAGGGCCTAATGGTTTCACTTCTAACACTGCTAATCCTTCTTTTGCAAATAATTTACTTACCTACAGCGGTACGTATTCGGTATTGGGAACTACTAACGGATGCACAGCAACAGCCAATACCAATGTTACCATAAATGCACTTCCTAATATAACTGCTTCTTCCTCAGGCAATGTATGTGCTAATTCGGGTTTTACATTAAGCGCTTCGGGAGGTACTGCTTATGCTTGGACGGGTCCGGCAGGATTTAATTCTTTTGCTTCCACCATTGGCGTACCCTCGGGCCAAGTAAGTATGACAGGAACTTACAATATTACCGGAACAGATGCCAATGGTTGTATTAACACAGCCACATTGGCTCAGGTAGTGTATCCCCAACCCATACCCTCGGCAACAGGCTCAAGTAAATGCCTAAACGAAACGCTGGTATTATTGGGCGCGGGAGGCTCTTCCTATCAATGGTCGGGCCCTGCAGGTTTTACATCCAACCAGCAAAATGCTGTGGTAAACGGGGCTCAGTTTAATAATGCCGGAGTTTATACCGTAACGGTTAGTAACGCTGGAGGATGCGCTGCCACTGCCACTGCAAACGCGGTTGTGTTTTCAAATCCTGTTATTGGTTATACGGGAGTTACCGAAATTTGTAAAGGCGGTGTTTTTTCTTTTGCGGGCACTGGCGGCTTAAATTATAAATGGCTCACTATGTTTGGTGAATTATCACAAGCCAATACGTTTTCTGTTTCCAGCGTTTCTCCTCAACTACAAACTACCTATACCCTTGTAGGAGCAGATGGCAACGGTTGTTATAGTAATGTAGTTATAGCGCCGGTGGTGCTGGCGCTTCCGTATGCCACAATTGCTCCAGAAACTACCGGAAAATGTATTCCTTTTACTACCAAATTTAAGATGACTAATCAATCCGCTAACATCACCAACATTAACTGGAATTTTAGCAATGGAGGCGGCCTTACCGATTCAACCCAAACTACTTATAACGTTACCACCGCCGGTATTCATACCATTAACGTTTCGCTTACAGATAATAAAGGCTGTAAAGGCGGGGCCAGCAGTACTGTGGAAGGCTATCCGGTTCCAAGGGCAGACTTTAGCTTTACCCCCGAAGCTCCTACGCAAAATAACAATGTTGTAGCCTTTAACAATCAAACTACCGAAGCCAAAACTGTTAGTTGGTATTGGGATTTTTTCAGTAACGACCAGAATATCTCTTCGCTCGAAAACCCTTCATTTTCATTTCCTGAAGTTGGTAATTACTTTATTTTCTTTAAGGTAATCAGCAATCATGGTTGCAGGGATAGTATTATTAAAAAACTTACTGTTGGAGAAGATGTTACTTTTTTTATTCCAAATTCTTTTACTCCCAACGGCGACGGATTAAATGAAATATTTTTACCAAAATCGGTTGGTATAAAAAAGTTTAAAATGGAAATTTTTGACAGATGGGGCCAAATGATATTTGCCACTTCTGATTTTTTTGCAGGTTGGGATGGCCGTCACCATAAGGGCGGAGAGATGGTTCCGCAGGATGTTTATATCTATAAAATTACCGCCTCTTTTAATGATGGCGGAAAGGCGAAGCAATTTGTAGGAAAGGTTACCCTTTTAAAATAGTAAATTATTGCTACTTTTGAACCCTATGAAAAAGGATAAAAAAGTAGCTGTTTCAATTAAAGATACAAAAACTTTTTACGATATTTTTGAAAACTGGTTTGCAAGAAACGACAAAAAACTCTTCTACACTTTCATTGGCGCATGTGTTTTTCTTTCATTTATTTCCTTTAATGCCCGAATTAGTGAAGCACATGATGATGCTTTATACCTCGAAGCCGGCTGGCGCTATGTGAATGAATTTCCGACTTATTTTTACACCCAAAACGCGCCCTTATATCCCTTGTTTCTGGGTTTTTTAGTTAAAATAGTTGGATTTAAACTTATTCTTTTCAAACTATGTTCAGTTGCTTTCAATTTGTTTGGGTTTATTCTTTTTTACAAGGCACTTAAAAACAGAATCCCCGCAATTATTTTTGTTCCGGTAGTTATTTTTCATGCCTGCAATCACCTGATTATTTATTATGCAAGCATGACTTTTACCGAAGCCTTTTACTTCTTTTTACAGGGATTTATGTTTTATTCAGCCTTTAAAATTATTGACGCGGTAAATAATCAAGGAGTTCAAATAAAACCGCAGTTAAAACTTTGGTTGATGTTTGGTTTAAGCATGTTTCTTATTGGAACCGCTAAAAGTTCGGCCATAGTAATTATACCTGCCGCCATTCTCTTTTTCGCTTTATATAAAAACTGGCAAGCTGTAGGATTAACCCTTGCCTCATATCTTGTTTTTAAAATTCCTTATGAATTAATTGTAAAAACCATTTGGAACGGACAAAATCAATTCAAAGGCCAGAGCAAAATTTTATTACAAAAAGATCCTTATAATGCCTCGGCCGGAAATGAAGACCTGGCCGGCTTCATTCAACGTTTTGTAGATAACTGCAATTTATACGTAGGAAAACGTTTTTACCAGCTCCTTGGCTGGCGCGATGAATTTAAAGTTCAGGAAACCGGAGAATATGGCTTTGTGGCTTTTCTAACGATTGTTATTGCTTTAATGGGATTTTGGGTGATTGTTAAACAAAAAAACAAACCGCTTATTTTCATTGCTTTGTTTACCGGCGCTCAGGCCTTACTTTCTTTTATCATCCTTCAGGCACGATGGGATCAACCGCGCATTATTTTAGTGTGTATGCCTGTAATTTTAATTTTGATGTTTTATGCGTTTTATTATTTTACCAATAAGCCCGGTTTTGGGCAAACCATTTACATAGGCCTGATAACCGTAGTATTAACCTCCGTTATTTTATCCTCCCTTAAAAGAGGATTTGTTAATTTACCCATCGTTCAAAAAAATTTAAAAGGAGATAAATATTTTGGTTACACACCTGATTGGAAAAACTTTTTAAAATGCAGCGAATGGTGTGCCGATAGTTTATCAAAAGAATCGTTGGTTGCGAGCAGAAAAGCGCCCATGAGTTTTGTTTACGGAAAAGGAAAAAAATTCTTTCCCATTTACAGTGTTATAAAAAAAGATAGCCTTACACAACAATCTAATCCGGATAGTGCCATGGCCTTTTTTCAAAAAAATAAAGTTACGCATGTTATGCTGGGAAGTTTAAGGGTAGATCCTACCAATGCCAGCGCAGGGATAATAAATACGGTACATAATATTTTCGCTCCCATTGCCAACTCACCTAAGTATCAGGATAAAATTAAACTTGTTCATGTGGAAGGCGATTTTGAACAAACCTATCTTTACGAGATAAAATATTAAAACTCGAATGGCTTCTTTTAGCATACAACTCGGAAATTTTCTTTATAAAAATGCTTTTTCACTTTATAAACCTATGTATTCTGCTTTTAAAAACAAACAAGATGCATTTGAAATTGCCCTTCTAAAAAAACATGTCAAAAAAAACGACGTGATACTGGATATTGGCGCCAATATTGGTTTTTATGCAAGATTATTAGCCGATTTAACAGGCCCTCAAGGCGTTGTTCATTGCTTTGAACCCGATAAAACCAACTTTAACCATTTAAAAAATAATTGCGGCAAACTGCAAAACGTTATATTAAACAATAAAGCGGTTGGGCCAAAAACAGAAAAACTAAAAATATATACTTCAAAAAGCATTAATGTTGATCACCGTACTTACAAGCCTGAAGAATTTGATCAGGAAATAGAGATTGAAGCCGTTAGTATAGATGATTATTTAAATAACCAAACTAAGGTTGATTTAATAAAAATAGATATTCAGGGATTTGAAATGCAAGCTATTAAAGGTATGCTCCGTATCCTGGATAATAATCCAAATATCAAAATCATTTCTGAGTTCTGGCCTTATGGCTTAAAAAAAGCGGGTAGTACTGTGTCAGAATATTTTAGTTTTCTCACACATAAAGGATTCAACTGTTACCTTCTCGAAAAAAATTCGTTGCAGCTTCTTAATCCCAATAAAGTAAAATCTATGGAAGGCTTAGACAAAGAACACTATTTTAATATTTTTGCAAGCAGGAATAATGTTTAAAAAGTACATCATTCCTTATAACCTTGATGATCCTAAAGCTACATTAGCTCACAGAGATATCATTCTTCAAAAACCTTATCTAAAACAATTATATAAAGATTGGTATCAATTGTTTATCTCTAAAACCAAAGACATTAAAGGAGGAAAGCACCTCGAGATAGGTTCGGGCGGAGGCTTTTACAAAGATGTGTTTCCGGAAGTGGTTACCAGCGACATACTCGATCTTCCCAACGTTGATAAAATTTTTAGTGCGGAAGAAATTCCTTACAAGGATAATGAGCTCGCAAGCATTGTTATGCTCAATGTGTTTCATCATATTCCTAAACCTTATTTATTTTTAAAAGAAGCCGAAAGAACTCTGATTAAGGGCGGTAAAATTATTATGATAGAGCCTGCCAACAGTTTGCTGGGAAGGTTTATTTATAAAAAATTTCATCACGAACCTTTTGATGAAAAAGGTGAAAGAGAAATTAAACCCGGCAATCCTTTGTCTAACAGCAACCAGGCTTTGCCGTATATTTATTTTGAAAGAGACAAAGAACTTTTTAAAAAACAATTTCAGAACCTAAAAATAAATTCTGTCCGCTACCATTCTCCCTTTTCTTATGTTATCAGCGGAGGTGTTTCCCGAAGTTCTATGCTGCCATTCTTCATGTATAAATTTGTAAATTTTTTAGAAACGGTTTTATCTCCGTTAAATAAACAATTAGGACTTTTTTGTACTATCGAAATTGAAAAAATTTAATCCGCTTCTTAACGTATCCTTCTGATATATAAGTAGCCGGTTTAAAAATCATTATTATCTTTGAGTCCTTCATGAACGAAAAAAAAACATACTTTAATTCATTGGCTGCGAAGCGAAAAAAGCGTGGTTTCAGCGCATATTACTGGAAAGAGATAAGCGAATATTGCAATTATTTTTCGCATGAAGATTCTTCTGTTCTTGAAATTGGTTGCGGGAGCGGAGACTTGTTAGCGCGCATTGCCGGTTCAAAAAAAACAGGAATTGATTTTAGTGAAGAATACATTAAGTGGGCAAAGGAAAAGCATAGTGATACCTCCATTGAATTTTTGGTAATGGATGCCAACAACATTCAATTAAATCAAACCTACGATCTTATTATTATCAGTAACCTTATTGGATTTGTAGAAGACATTCAAGTAGTTTTCGAACAGGTAAAAAAATGCTGTCATTCAAATACAAAAGTGATTGTTCAGTTTTATAATTCATTCTATGAGCCTGTAATAAAATTTTCTGAACTTATTGGTTTAAAAACAAAAACCCCAACTCAAAATTGGTTAAGCACACGCGATATTAATAACCTCTTATTTATTTCAGGATTTGATGTTTACAGAAATAGCAAACGACTCATAATACCTTTTTTTCTTCCCATACTTTCTTTTATTTTTAACAGGTATTTGGCTAAATTCCCGTTCTTTAGGTTCTTTACTTTTAATATTTACAGTTTCGCGAAACCATTACCTGAAAGCGATTCAAAAATTTACGAAAACAAATATTCTACAACGGTAGTCATTCCCGCCCGAAACGAAAGCGGCAACATTGAAAACGCTATTTTACGTTTACCAAATTTTGGGAAGCACCTTGAAATTATTTTTATTGAAGGCAACAGCACCGATGATACTTGGCAAAAAATACAGGAAATCCAGAAAAAATACGAATTAACACACGACATAAAAATCGGACAGCAAAAAGGAAAAGGCAAAGGAGACGCCGTACGCGAAGGTTACAAAATTGCTACCGGAGATATTTTAATGATCTTAGACGCAGATCTTACAGTACCGCCTGAAGATCTTCCCAAATTTTATAATGCCATTGCCGGAAACAAAGGCGATTTTATCAATGGTACGCGCTTGGTGTATCCAATGGACAAAGAAGCCATGCGCTTTTTGAATTATTTGGGAAATCATTTTTTCAGCTGGGCGTTTACTTGGCTGCTCGATCAGCGTTTTAAAGATACGTTATGCGGAACAAAAGTGATGTTTCGTAAAGATTACAATAAACTCATCAAAAACAGAAAATATTTTGGCGAGTTTGATCCCTTTGGCGATTTTGATCTTTTATTCGGGGCTCACAAACTCAATCTTAAAATTGTGGAAGTGCCAATCCGTTACCGCGAACGTACGTATGGATCAACCAATATTTCCCGCTTTAAACACGGATTAATTCTCCTCCGCATGTGCGCTTTTGCCAGCAGAAAATGTAAGTTTATTTAAACCCTATATATTAAAGATACGAAATTTTTTCCGGTTTTGCAAATCTTAAAAATTTTAAAAATACCTTTTTTTAGGTATTGTATAGAATCCGTCTAAATAAGAACTTTGTAAAATAATTAAAAAACCCTAAAAAAAAATGAAACTAAAAACCTGCCTTCAAACCTTTTCAATAGTTCTATTATTAACTGCAACCGGTTGTAAAAAAGACAAAAAAAACACTACGCCCGAACCGGAACCTGCTCCGCCAACTACACCGGCCTATACAGTACCAACAGAGTACAATTTTGTTAATGTAAATTACAGCGGGCAAACCACGAGGCTGGATATGGTGGATGAAATTAATACTTATATAACTACAGCTAATACCCCAGGTACTGCTTTAAACAGCCAGAAAATCAAAGATATGTATGCGAATTTAAACAGTGCGTTTACAAATTCCGCTTTAAATGTTTCGGGTAAGGATATTAAATCAAAGGTTTTTTTAGCAGATCAAACCTTGTTTGAAACTTATATGGATAATTTAGCCGCCGCATCTCAATCAACTGTTAATGGCAGTAACGGAACTCCTGGGGTAATAGTTAGCTCAACTGATCCCACCAAAAAATGGTTATTTGATGCCAATGGGATCGAATGGGCGGAAGTAATAGAAAAAGGGCTAATGGGCTCGTTAATGTATTATCAAGCAGTTGGAGTATATTTTGATCCCTCTAAAACAGGAAACTCGGTAGATAACACAACCATTGTGCCAGGTTCTGGAACAAGTATGGAACACGGGTGGGACGAAGCTTTTGGATATTTTGGCGTTCCATTAAATTTTCCTACCAATAACACTAATATTCGTTTCTGGGGTGAATATTGTAACGATAGAAATGCTATTTTATCTACAAACAGTACAATGATGAACGCCTTCCTTAAAGGAAGAGCTGCCATAAGCAATAAAGATTATTCTACGCGTGATGCCCAGATTGGTATTATTCGTAATACTTGGGAAACTATAATTGCTTCAACTATTATCAGTTATTTGAATTCTACCAAATTAAATCTAACCAATGACGCCGTTAGAAACCACAATCTTTCGGAGGTAAAAGGCTTCATTACTAACTTCAAGTGTAATCCTACAAAAAAGATAACTGCCACCGAAATAACCGATATTGAAAATCTTTTAGGGAATAACTTTTATAATATTACCGGCGCCAATATTGATTTAATAAAAAATAAACTAAGTACTATTTACGGATTAGACGCGGTAAAAAACAATTTATAAAATGAAATTTAAACTGCTTGTAACATCTGTTTTTCTCCTGCTTTTAAGTTGCGGAAAGAAGAACAAAAACCCCGAGCCTGAGCCTGTAGCCGCTTTTGATAAGCAGGCTATGCTCACCAATATGGCGGATAATATTATTCTGCCCAATTACAATGCGTTCAAAATTTCGCTTGATAGTTTAATATCGGCCTATAATGTATTCCAATCAAGCAATGCCATTACCGACTTTCAACGCGTTAAGCAACAGTTTCAAACAGCGTATTTACATTATCAAAAAATAGATCTGTTTGAATTTGGTCCGGCTGAAACAGTAATTGTTAGGATGAACTTCAATGTTTTTCCAACCGATTCCGCCCAGATAAAAACAAACATAGCATCAAATTCCTATGATCTTGAAGCAGCTTTAAACCTTGATGCGAAAGGCTTTCCGGCCTTGGAATACCTCTTCTTCGGGAATAACAGAACCGAAAATTCAGTTGTTGCAGGGTTTAATTCTTCCCCTAATCAAAAAGCTTATGTAAGCGCTGTTCTTAATAATATGTTTACTAAGATAAATGTAATTATCAATTCATGGAATTCATCTTATAGAACTGCCTTCATTAATTCGCTTGGTACAGATGTGGGCAGTTCCATAGGTTTTTTAATAAATCAGATGAACTATGAACTGGATTATTTAAAAAATGCAAAAATAGGAACTCCGCTTGGAAAGAAAACGCTTGGCATTGCTATTCCCGATAAATGTGAAGCATATTATAGCGGGCAATCTATTGAATACGCGCTTCAAACCTTAACTCTTATACAACAAACTTACTCAGGCGGAAACGGCGTGGGCTTTGATGATTACCTCGATCACTTAAAAGCAGATTACAACGGCGTTCCTTTAACTACCCAAATTAATAACCAATTTAATGCAGCCCGAAATAAACTTACCGCAATAACAGGGCCACTTTCTACAGCTGTTGTTACTAACGCTTCGCAGGTTGACGCCGCTTACTTAGAAATAGTTAAATTATTGGTTTTACTTAAAACAGATGTGCCTTCACGCCTGGGGGTAATTATTACCTACCAGGATGGCGATGGCGATTAAAAGCCTTCACACATATTTGAGGCAGCCTGTTAACATAGCTCCACTAGTTATTTTTAGAATAGCTTTTGGAGCTTTAATGTTTTTATCTATTAGTCGTTTTATTCTAAAAGGTTGGGTTTACAACATGTATATTTTGCCAAAAATGTTTTTTCCTTATTATGGATTTGAATGGGTTAAACCTTTTGGCGGAGTTGGAATGTACATCGTCTTCGCTTTACTTTTAATTGCCAGCATTGGAATCATCCTTGGTTCATTTTACAGAATCAGCGCAATTTTATTTTTTGTTCTTTTTACTTATGTAGAATTAATAGACAAAACCAATTACCTTAACCATTACTATTTTGTAAGTATTATTTCATTCATACTTATTTATTTACCCGCTAACACAAATTTTTCAATTGATAATAAGCTGTTGAAAAACACAGAGGTTACGCTTGTTCCGCGCCTGTTCATTTTCGTATTGCAACTTCAAATGTTCATCGTGTATTTTTTCGCGGGCGTGGCTAAACTCAATTACGACTGGCTCTTTGAAGCCCAACCGCTTAAGATCTGGCTTCCCGCATTTTCTCATTTACCTGTTATTGGCGGTTTAATGGAAAAAGAATGGCTTGCTTTTTTGTTCTGCTGGATAGGCTGTATTTACGATCTGCTGATAGGCTTCTTTTTATTTAATAAGCGAACAGTAAATATTGCTTATTTTTTTGTAGTGATCTTTCACCTGGCCACTTCCCTTTTCTTTAACATTGGAATGTTTCCATATATTATGATCACCATCACCATCATTTTTTTCAGGGAAGATTTTCATATTAAAATTTTAAATATTCTCAAACGTTTGTGTAAGCATTCACGAATAGAAAACAAATCCACAACCCTTTTTAATTGTGGCAAACCTGTAATAATTGCCTGTGTCATTTTCTTTGCAATTCAATTTCTGCTCCCTTTCAGGTATCTTTTATATCCGGGCAAACTTTTCTGGACAGAACAAGGGTACCGCTTTTCATGGCGCGTGATGTTAATGGAAAAAGCGGGAACAGCTTTCTTTTTTGTAAAAGATAAAACATCAGAAAGAGAAATTGAAATAGATAATAAACATTACCTAACCTATATGCAGGAAAAAATGATGGCCACACAACCTGACATGATGATTGATTACGCCAAATTTCTCAAAAAAGAATATGAACATAAAGGATTTACCGATCCGATTGTAAGAGCGCAGAGTTATGTTACGATTAATGGGTCAGGCTCGCGGCAATTTATTGATGATACGGTTGACTTAAGTAAACAAAGCAATTCAATCTTTAAAAGTAAAACTTGGGTCAAAAGTTACTAATGAAAGTAATACTGTTTAATATTTTCTTTCTCTTTTCGTTTTTGTGTCAATCACAAACGGATTCACTTACCATTGATTCTATAAATAAAAAGAAAAAAAAAGACATTGATCTGAATGAAGTGGAAGTAACAGTTAAAAAAGATAATTCATTTGGTATCGCAAGGCTAAATAACGTGGAGGGCACTGCTATTTACGCAGGTAAAAAAACCGAAGCTATTTATGTAGGTGACCTTAACGCTAATCTTGCAGCTAATAACAGCAGGCAGGTTTTTTCTAAAGTGGCAGGGATAAATATTTTCGAAAACGATGGCTCAGGAACTCAGATAGGTATTGGCGGCAGAGGATTAAATCCTAACCGGGTTTCAAATTTTAATATGCGGCAAAACGGTTACGATATTTCAGCCGACGCACTTGGTTATCCTGAAAGTTATTATACTCCCCCAACGGAAGCCATTGAACGCATTGAAATATTACGCGGGGCAGCGAGCCTGCAATATGGAACACAATTTGGCGGCATGATCAATTACAAATTTAACGACGCACCAAAATCGAAAAAATTTTCCGGCAACTTCAGGCAAACCGGCGGCTCATACGGATTTTATAATTCCTTTAATCAACTCTCAGGAACAGTTAAAAAAATTTCCTACAATACTTTTTACCAATACAAAAATTATGATGGCTGGCGTCCGAATTCCGCTATAAATTCGCACAATGCCTTTGCCAGTATAAAATACCAGGTAAATGAAAAACTCTTTATTAAAGGGGAGTATACTTTTTTAAATTATGTTTCGCAGCAACCCGGCGGACTTACCGATGCGCAATTTAATTCTGATCCTGTTAAGAGTACACGTAGCCGCAATTGGTTTAAAGTAAACTGGAATCTATATTCAGTTTCAGTTGATTATAAAATAAATGAAAAAACTCGCTTAACCATTTTAGGATTTGGGCTCTCCGCGGGGCGCGACGCACTAGGCTATTTAGGCCGCCCCGATAGAACAGACGATACATCAAAATATAGAAACATTTTAAGGGACACTTATAATAACTTTGGTTCGGAGATACGTTTACTCCGTAGGTACACTTTTTTAAAGCAGCAAAGTAATTTTTTAATGGGCGCGCGCGTTTATAAAGGGAATACTAAACGCAAACAAGGAGATGCTGATAAATCTGATGGCTCAAACTTTAATTTTTTAAATGAGAATAACCCTGAAAATTCTTCTTACATTTTTCCGTCATCTAACGTGGCGGTGTTTGCCGAAAATATTTTTCAGCTTACAAAGAATTGGAACCTTACCCCGGGAATACGTTTTGAGAACATTACCACATCGTCTGAAGGCTATTATCGGCTTATTAATCGCGATCTTGCAGGAAATATTTTATTGGACACGCGCGTTCAAGACAATCGTTCTAACACAAGAAGTTTTGTGTTGGCTGGAATAGGAACGCAATTAAAAATTACCAACTGGCTGGAAGGGTACGCCAACTTCAGTCAGAATTACCGCTCAATTAATTTTAATGATATGCGCGTTAACAACCCAAATTACGCCGTAGATCCCAACCTGAAGGATGAAACAGGATTTACTGCAGATGGTGGATTTAGAGGAATTTTTAAAGACCTTTTATATTTTGATGTAAGTGGTTTTTTATTAAAATATAACGATAGAATTGGAATGATCCTGACAAGAGATACCATTTCCTATAACATTATCCGTTACCGCACCAATGTAAGTGATAGCAGAAATTTAGGCATAGAGGCATTTGTTGAACTAGATTGGGTAAAGCTCTTTAATAAAAATTCAAAACACAAATTATCAACTTTTATTAATTTCGCTTACCTCAATGCAATTTATACTGGAGGACAACAAACGGCTTATACCGGAAAAAAAGTTGAGTACGTCCCTGATATGATCGTTAGGACAGGAATAACATACGCTTACAAAAAATTCAGCATCACAGCTCAATATGCTTACACGTCAGAACAGTTTTCAGATGCTACAAATGCCGTCTCTTCAACTTCAGCCATATATGGAATTATTCCGGCATACAGTGTAGTCGATTTTTCTGCAGGCTATACCTACAAGTTCATTGGTATTTTTACCGGCCTTAACAATGCCACCAACTCTGTTTATTTCACAAGAAGAACAGAAGGTTTTCCGGGACCCGGAATTTTACCTGCTGATCCTGTAAACATATACTTAACAGTACAATTTAAGTTCTAAAAAATTGCTTAAACATCTTACATTTGCAGTAAGCAAATCTGTTTACTATGTCCGCTTTCTATAATAATCCTGTAACCAAATTTATTTTCTACGGAAATTATTTTTACGGTGTATGCGCTATTGCACTAAGTATAGAAGCAATGCTACAACAACATCTACCATTACACAACCCTTTTTATTTTATTACAGTATTTTGTATCACCGTGGTGTTTTACTCATGGGCCTATATTTCAGAAACATCCGCTAATAGTGTCAATGAAAGAACGCTGTGGTACAAGAAGAATAAAATAGTAGTGCTTACAAGTCAGGCACTTTTGTCTTTTTTGGCAATAGTATACGGAATAGTTTTTATCCAACATCATTGGAGTTCATTATTTTCTATAAAACCTTTGCAATTTTTTTTGATTATTTTATTTCCTTTAGTAGGCCTGTTATATTATGGTGTAAGCGGAACACGATACAGCTTAAGAAATATTGGATGGCTGAAACCTTTTATAATTGGATTTGCCTGGGCGGGCTTAGTAACAATTTATCCGTTAATTTTTTATTCGCTTGAAAAAAATAATTCGTTTGAAATAACCGTCCTCAGTTCATTATTATTTCTGAAAAATTTCATGTTCGTTTCTGTATTGTGTATTATGTTTGACATTAAGGATTATGTTTCGGATTCAGAATTAAACCTCCATACATTCGCCGTAAAGTTCGGTTTAAGAAACACAATTTTATTTATCATTCTTCCGCTTTGCATTATAGGACTTGGTACTTTTGTATGGTATGGTCACCATCAAAACTTTCATCCAATAAAGATTTTGTTAAATGTAGTACCCTTTGTTTTAGTTTTACTTACGGCTTATTCACTGCATTTAAAACGTTCGCTCCTCTATTATTTAATTGTGGTGGACGGGCTAATGCTTGTGAAGGGAATCTGCGGGAGCTTAGGAATGATTTATTTTTAAATACTCCCTTCTACATCAATTTACCGGAGTAACTCTTTAAATTCACTTAGATTAGGAGCAAAATCTTTGAGCCTTGTCCTTTCAAAGTTATACAAACTCCAACTAAGTTCTTTTAAAAAGGGTAAGCCTAACTTATCATACTCATATTTACCGCTCCCGAACGTATTTTTTTCATTTACATAAATGCAGGCGGTCAATAAATATTCAATATTATTTTTAAAATCTACAATGTAAGCGCAGTCAATCAAAAAGCCGTAAGCCCTGCCCACGATATTAAAAATACGAATACTATCCTGTTTTATTGTAGCTACTGAGCTTCCATATAAAAAATATTTTTTATAAGAATCATAATATATTTTTTTATCATATTTCGGAAACATACTTTCCTTAGGATAAAGCCCGAGGTATCTTAACATAAATAGTCTGCCGGCATTACTAAGTTTAATTTTTTCATGCTTTCCCAAATATTCATTAAAAACAAGCTTTTTCATTATGGAATGTAGATCAGTTGGTGTTAAATAATTATGAGTCGAAAAATCCTTGGAAACAAATTGGTTATTAGCCATTTTAATTTTTCCTATTTTAGAATTACTAATGGGATGTTTAAACTTTTCATTTGGCAGAGTTAAAGCTTGTTTATAAATAGTATCATTATTCTCGTTTAAAAAATAAACAGGAGGAGTTGTTTTTGAGGTGTCTCCCGGACATTGACCATCTAAGCGATTAAATAATCTTATATTGTTATAGCCCATTTCTTTTAGCTTTTGATGGGCGTAATCATGCCCCACAAATTCATATACGCGGGCGCAGGCCACATTATCACTCACCAAAAACATTTTTTTTATATAATTTTCAATGCTTGGTTTACCGTTTTCTGCAGTTGAATCCTTGGTTACTTTTTTCTGACAATAAAAAGCACTATCGGTTATCATAATGGTTGCAGGTTTAATATTAAGCTCCTCAAGCTTCATTAAAGCAATTAAACTAACGGGAAGCTTAACGGTGCTTGCAGGATAAATATATTTATCAGATGTATTTAAAGTATACTCGGTAAAAAAAGGCTTATTTTTTTTATCACGATTTATTTGAGTGTAAATAATCTGCACTTTGAATTTATCAGGATTAGCAAACACCTGTGCAAAATTTGACATATTCGTTCGCAAAAGACTATCGAGGAATAGAGATGTTTGCGCCTTTAAATTCACAGGTACAAAAAACAGCATTACACTAATCCGGAGAAGTAGGTGCATTTTCAGATATGGATAATATGGTTTTATCTTTTTTAGTATTAGTTAAAAAATAGATCAACAATCCAATCAATACGGTAGCCAAACCAAATAACGATTCTGTTGGCCTTTCAATCATAATATGAATAAGAATATACAGCACTATTATTAAAAAGAGAATTGGCGTTACCGGATACAAAAATGTTTTATAAGTAGTTTGCACATGCTTAAATTTTACACGTAAAATAAAAATCCCGAGAACAGTTAAAAATGTAAATAAATTTAAGGTAAAGCCCACGTACGTTATAAGCGATTGAAAGGAAGAGGTGAGTACAAGGATAACTGCTATGGATGATTGAAATATGATTGCAACATAAGGAACATTATTTTTATTGGAAGCAGCAAAGAATCTTAATCCTTTTATATCATTACCCATACTTTGCATTACACGCGGTCCGGCAAGCACCATGGCACTAATGGTTGAAACCAATAAGAGCGCGATAACCAAACTCATAAATTGTCCCACCTGTAAACCAAAAATTTTATTGGCGCTCAAATATCCCACTTCGAGAACGCCTTTTAATTCAAGAATAGGTACTGAATATAAAAACACGAAATTTAAAACTGTATAAATAACCATCACTACAAGCGTGCCAACAAAAAGGGCGCGCGGTAAGTTCTTTTTAGAATTTTCAATTTCTCCCGAAATGTATGTGGCGGCGTTCCATCCGCTATAAGCGTAAGTAACATAAATTAATGAAACAGCAAAAGCGGAGGAAAAAATATCTTTCCACGCAAATGGGCTTGCACTGTAATCTACCGTGTGAGAAGGCACATGAAACAAACCAAAGCCAATAAACATAACAATACAAACTATTTTTACAACAGTAAATATTCTTTGAAATAAACTTCCGGCTTTTAAATTAACAGAATGTACAGCTGTTATAACAGCAATAACACTTAATGATAAAATTGTTGCATTTACCTGCGGATAAATTTTTGTAACATATTGCCCCAATGCCACAGAGGCGGCTGCTATTGGTGCCGCGAAGCCAACACTTACACTTACCCAGCCGCTTATAAAGCCAATAGCAGGATGGTACAATTTGGAAAGATAATTATACTCGCCACCACTCTCTGGAAAAGCGGAACTTATTTCACCGTAGGTAAGTGCTCCGCATAATGCAATAAACCCTCCCACTATCCAAAGCGCCAAAATTGCAAAGCCACTTTCTATTCCTAAAACCTGAAAGCCAAGACTTGTAAAAACGCCGGTGCCTATCATATTGGCAATAACAATAGAAACCGCAGTATTAAATCCGATTTTGTGGCGGGACATATTAATCAAATGATTGAGATGAATTTTTAGAAAGTTCAACCAAGAGTTGATATTGTTCGGGAGAAAGATCGTTATAATAAAAATTAATAGGATTTACTTTTTCGGCATTTTTTATCACTTCATAGTGCAAATGAGGAGCGGTACTTAAGCCTGTGCTGCCAACATAACCTATCAATTCTCCACGCAAAACTTTTTGCCCCTGCCTTGCCTTAATTCGGCTCATATGCCCGTACAAGGTCTGATATCCAAATCCATGGTTAATAACAACATGATTACCGTACCCCTGCGCTAAATTATCTGCCCTCTCCACTACTCCATCTCCTGTTGAGTATATGGGCGTGCCTTGTTCCGCCGCAAAATCCATTCCCGGATGAAACTCCTGGGTTTTATAAATAGGATGTGTGCGCCAGCCGAAGCCACTTGTAACAGCGTGCGCCAGGTCTTTCTGATTGATAGGCATTATGGCAGGAATGGAAGCTATTAGTTTTTGTTTGCTTTTGGCAAGACTAACCACTTCATCAAATGATTTAGATTGAATGTATAAGCGTTTTGTTAATCGGTCTAATCGTTCGGTTGTTGAAATCAACAATTCAGAATTATCATAATTATTAAAAGCGCTGTACTTATCGCTTCCCCCGCTTCCGCCATAACGTATGCTTTTTGCAATAGGCTCACTCTCAAAAATAGTTCTGTAAATATTATCATCTCTGCCTTCAAGATCTTTTAAAACCAATTCGGCTTGAGTCATTTTTTTATTTAAAAGCTCATATTGCAGCTGCAAAGCTTCCAGTTCACGGTTTTGCTTTTTTTCGGAAGGAGAGGGTAAAAACTGGCGCGATAGAAAAATGGTAATGGTTGCAAATACCAAGCCAATGGCCAGATAGGATAATACACGCCAAAAACGCTCACGGAAAGTAACCCTGACTTTCTCGTAGGTAAGCGATTTTGTATTAAACCTGTATTTAACTTTTGACATATTTCTATGAAAGGCACGAGCTTAAAACCTAAAATTGTACGTTACCTTATTCTATATCTCTCCCAACACACTTTGAGAACCCTTTACTACATCACCAATCTTTACGTTCAGTTTTGTTCCTAAAGGCAAAAAAAGATCAACGCGCGAGCCAAATTTAATAAAGCCCATTTGTCCGCACTGCTCGGCTTTATCGCCTTCTTTGCAATACCACACAATCCGTCTTGCCAATGCACCGGCCACCTGACGGAACAATATTTCCTTTCCGTTATTATGCTTTACCACAATGGTGGTACGCTCATTATCGGTGCTGCTTTTTGGCTCCCAGGCTGCTAAAAATTTGCCGGGATGGTATTTAAAAAAACTAACCATGCCACTAATAGGAAAACGGTTAATGTGTACATTTAAAGGACTCATAAAAATGCTTACCTGTAAACGTTTGTCCTTAAAATATTCAAGTTCGATAGTTTCTTCAATAACCACCACTTTTCCATCGGCCGGGGCAATAATCAGATTATCCCCCATTTTAAATTCGCGCGTAGGATCTCTGAAAAATTGAAGGATAATAATAGTTAAAAAAGCGCTTAACAAATAAGCAAACCAATGCGCAATGGCGTAAGTAGGAAAAAAATGATGCCCTATGAAAATAATAATTACACTAAAAACAAGCACTAGCACCAAACTTATATAACCTTCTTTATGAAATTTCATCAGCTAATAATTTAAATTTTTGATAAAGATAAGGGTTTTAACCACATGAAGAATAGATAGAGATTTACGATTGGTGGCGAGCATATAGCGCGGATGCCGCCGATTGAGTAAATTTAAATGATTGTTGAAACCACATGTGCAATCCTGTCATCTCCACCAAAGAGAGATAGACCTCCCAAACACCCGTTTCAAGATGTCTCCTAAGCCTGTACTGAGTAAACAAAGCATTGACATGTCAGAGGGTTTGTTATTTCTCAACATTCTCAGCAATCTCTGCGAATTCGTTTGAGTTTCTAAGCGAGAAATAAGAAATGCCTGATAAAAATCAATAAAATTCTCTCAAAAAAACTTGGTAAATACATTAGCTTTTCTACATTTGTTGTTCTAAAAATTATATATTCTTAAGCCATGAGTAAAATTAAAGTAGCAAATCCCGTAGTAGAATTAGACGGTGATGAGATGACCCGGATTATCTGGAAATTTATTAAGGACAAATTAATTGTTCCTTACCTTGATATTGACATTAAATACTACGATCTTGGAATGGAACATAGAGATGAAACCAATGATCAGGTAACTATTGACGCTGCTGAAGCCATTAAAAAATACCAAGTTGGTATCAAATGCGCTACCATCACTCCTGATGAAGCGCGCGTTAAAGAATTTAATTTAAAGCAGATGTGGAAATCGCCGAACGGAACCATCCGTAACATCCTTGATGGTACCGTTTTTCGTGAGCCCATCGTTTGTAAAAATGTTCCTAGGTTAGTAACTAACTGGACTTCCCCAATAATTGTTGGTCGCCACGCTTTTGGAGATCAGTACAAAGCAACCGATTTTGTTATTCCCGGAAAAGGAAAATTAACAATGAAGTTTGAAGGCGAAGACGGAAAAGTAATTGAGCACGAAGTGTTTAAATTTAACGGCGCGGGCGTTGCAATGGGTATGTACAATCTCGAGGAAAGTATCCGCGGTTTTGCACATTCTTGTTTTAACGTGGCCTTAAACAAAAAATGGCCTTTATATTTATCTACTAAAAACACCATCCTTAAAAAATACGACGGTCGCTTTAAAGATATTTTTGAAGAGATCTATCAAAAAGATTATAAATCAAAATACGAAGCAGCAGGTATTGTTTATGAACACCGTTTAATTGACGATATGGTGGCTTCTGCGTTAAAATGGAATGGAAGCTTTGTTTGGGCTTGTAAAAATTATGATGGAGATGTTCAGTCAGATTCAGTTGCCCAAGGCTTTGGCTCATTAGGATTAATGACCTCTGTATTAATTACTCCCAACGGTAAAATTATGGAAGCAGAAGCAGCTCACGGAACGGTTACCCGCCACTTCCGCGATCACCAGGCAGGAAAACCTACTTCCACCAATCCAATCGCAAGTATTTTTGCATGGACTAGAGGGTTGGAATTTCGCGGTAAATTAGATGGCAACAAAGAACTTGTACACTTTGCTCAAACACTTGAAAAAGTGTGTGTGGAAACAGTAGAAAGCGGTAAAATGACCAAAGACCTTGCAGTATGCGCGCATGGTAATAATGTTAAGCACGGCGAGCATTATTTATATACCGAAGAATTTTTAGGAGCCATTGATGCTAATTTAAAACAAGCATTGGTAAAAGCCACCGCTTAAAAGTGATTAGTTTTTGATTCTAAGTTGTTAGTTCTAAATTTTAGCTTGATTTATTAGTGATTAAAAAGGCGTTCCATACGGGGCGCTTTTTTTGCTCACCTATTTCAAAACGACATTGCGAATAACGAGTGAAGCAATCTTTAACACACGTTTTCTAATTCCGGCATGCCAAAGAAGGAGGCATCTATGTGTAATCTAAATTTTTTAAGTAAACAACTATTGTAACTCTTAACAAAAAGCTCGGAACAGTTGTCGCGCTTTTTTTGAAGCCGCTACCATCGCTAAAGCAACAATAAATCCTTTAAAATTCCGTTTTTTAAAATAAACGGCTTACTTTTTAACTTATCAATAAAAATACCATCCTATTAAAAACTAATCATAATGGCATTAACCCTGCAAAAAGCGTAAATTTGCCCCGTGAAAATTCTTATCAGTTATTTAAAACAACATAAACAATTATTGTTTCTTGCCTTGTTTTTAGCGGCCATTAACCAATGTTTTTCGTTGTGCGATTCCATAATAACAGGTAAACTCATTAATAAATTCAGCACGCCCCACCTTGATGATAGCGGCGCGCGTTACTGGAAAATTGGCGCTACATTTAATGAGTTTGCGCAAAACCTCATCTTCTTTCTTAGCCTTTCGGTGGGGGCGGCCATGATGTCGCGCATTGCTAAAAACTTTCAGGATTATTTTGCCAACATTGTTATTCAACGCACGGGCGCGCAAATGTATACCGACGGAATTAAAAAGGCTTTATCGCTGCCCTATATTGATTTTGAAGATCAGCGCAGCGGCGAAACCCTGGGCAAACTTCAAAAAGTAAAATCAGATACCGAGCGCTTCGTTAATATTTTTATCTCCCTCATATTTCAATTTTTAATAGGAATTATTTTTGTAGTGGTGTACGCGGTAAACATCCATTGGCTGCTGGGGCCATTGTTTGTGGCAACTGTACCTATCATTGCAAGCATCAGCTCTTTTTTAGGACAAAAAATAAAAACCATCTCTAAACAAATACTAGGCGAAACTACCGCCTTAGCCGGCGCCACCACCGAATCGTTACGAAACATTGAATTGGTAAAAAGCCTTGGTTTGGTAGAGCAGGAAGAAAAACGCCTTAACAAAACCACTTTAAAAATACTTGGCCTAGAGTTAAAAAAAGTGCGCTTTATACGCTCCCTTGGTTTTATTCAAGGAACAACGGTTCACTTTGTAAGAACCTGTTTGGTGTTTGCCTTGTATTGTTTTTTATTTAACGGAGTTATTAAAATCGGAGACCTGGTTACACTCATGTTCTTTTCGTTCTTTATTTTTAATCCTTTGCAGGAATTAGGCAATGCCATTACCATGTTTAACGAAACTAAAGTAAGCATGGATAATTTTGAAAAGCTGATGAACGCCCGGTCGGAAGATGTGCCCGCCCGCCCCGATACTTTAGGTGAAATTAAAGAAGTTGAATTTAAAGATCTTTCCTTCGGACACAATACCCTGCAGGGTTACGCGGTTAAAAATATAAACTTAAAAATAAAAGCGGGAGAAACCGTTGCCTTTGTTGGCCCCAGCGGAAGCGGCAAAACCACTTTGGTTAAATTATTATTGGGATTATACCGGCCAAATATTGGTTCAGTTTTATACAACAACATACAATCTACAAAAATTAATTTAAATGAGTTGCGGCTGCAGCTGGGTTTGGTTTCGCAAGATTCGCAATTGTTCAGCGGCACCATTAAAGACAATCTTTTATTTGTAAAACCCACGGCAAGCGATGAAGAAATAATTGCAGTGCTTAATAAAGCGGCTTGCCACAATTTATTACGCCGCGCTCAAAACGGCATTATGAGCACTATTGGCGAAGGAGGAATTAAATTAAGCGGCGGAGAAAAACAACGGATTTCTATTGCGCGGTCTCTTTTACGAAATCCAAAGTTGTTGATCTTTGATGAAGCAACTTCGGCATTGGATTCACTCACCGAAGAAGAAATATCTGAAACCATAAGGCAAATTAGCGCCAGTAAAGATCAGATTACCATTTTAATTGCACACCGTTTAAGCACCATTATGCATGCCGATAAGATTGTAGTATTGGAGCAAGGCCATATAATAGAGCAAGGTAAGCATGAAGATCTTATCAATCAAAGCGGCTTATATTACGCCATGTGGCGTCAGCAAATTGGGGAGAGGAAGAAGTAAGTTTTTTCGCTCATAGATTTTAGTGATTGCACAGAAATTTTTAAATTCTTACACATATCATTAATAAGCCCTCTCCTAACGTCGGATGACAACTCTGCATACTCTGCGAGAAAATAACTCTGTTTGTCAGGTCGAAGAAGGAGACATCTTATCTGCGTAAATCAGCGCAATCCACGGGCAATATCTTTCTCCGCACCCACCGCAAGAACTCTGCATGGTCTGCGAGAGAATTAGCGAGAAACTAAAAAACCATTCCCCGTAAGAAACGGTTTAATTTAAATAAAAACATCTTTTAATGTTAGTGATTGGCGGGCACACTATCAGTGGCAGGCTTGTGCTCTTGGGTAGCGTCTTGCGCGGAACTCTGCTCTTTGGAATGCGTAGATTCACTGCCCTGTGTGGTAGAACCTTTTAATTCATTACCTTGTTTATCGTGGCTGCTATGATCGCCTTTTTCGCATTTGTCCATACATTCTTTTGAACACTCCTCTCCTGACTCGCATTTACCATGATGTTTAGGATCGCAAACGCTCAATAACAGCACCATAATAAATATTACTACGGAGGCCATGATAAGAGGCACTGTAAAAGATACGGGTTTTTGACCTTCAGAATGAGGATGATTGTGATGTTGTTCCATAAAGTGAATTTGTTTTACGTCTGCTAAAATAAGAGAATAATTACTCTAAAAAAAATTTTTATTCCTTAATAAATTTAAGCAATTAGGCTAAATATTCTGCGCAACCTTAATACGTATAAGCCCGGGCAAATGAAAAAGCAAGTTTAAAGCGAAATAAATTCTATTCATGGATATACTATTTTTACGTAAATTAATGCTATTGCGATAACTTAGGTACTAAATTTTTATTTTTAACGTTAAATAAAGTGATCTGTTTATTAAGAATTATACTATTAAGCCTTTTATTATGCGTATTTAATACGCCTGCCCAGGAAATTTTTCTGAAAATTGAATCGCCTGGCAATAGTAAAATTGTAACCAAATTAAATTACAAAAAAAAACATCCCACAAAAGAAGCCGCTTATAAAGAAATCAATAATATAATCAGCGCCTTGCAGTATCAGGGATATTTATTGGCCTCCGCAGATAGTATTAACACAAATGGTAATTTAATAGTTGCAACGGTTTCTGAGAACGGAGTTTACAAATGGGCGCATTTACGCGCGGGCAACCTTAATCCTTCGCTGGCCTCGCGGCTTGGCATTAGCGAAAAACTATATACGAATAAACCTTTCAGATACCGCGAAGTGGCCAGAAGCATTAATAAAATATTAACTTATTATGAAAATAACGGTTACCCATTTGCCGAAATAACGTTGGATAGTGTTACCACCTCGGAAAAAGAAATAAACGCAAGGTTCAATATAGAAAAAAACAAATTTTTTAAAATTGATTCGGTAATAATAAACGGAAATGTAAAACTCAATAAAAAATTCTTAAACCGATATTTATCAATAAAGGAAGGAATGCCTTATGATGAAGCAACCATCGCTTCCATTTCGCAAAAAATAAAACAACTGCCTTTTGTATATGAAAAGCAGGCACAAATTGTACGATTAACCAATAAAACTAATAAACTTATTTTATTTCTTGATAAAAAAAATGCTTCACAATTTGATGGAATAATTGGCTTACTGCCTGATGCCAACACAAAAAAAACAATTGTAACAGGCGATGTAAAATTAAAAATAGTAAATGGTATTTTTAGAAACGGCGAAACCTTTGACTTGGAATGGCGCAGATTACAATCGCAAACGCAGGATTTTAAAGGCAAAGTTATTTATCCTTATCTTTTTGGCACTCCTGCCGGAACAGATTACTCACTTAAAATTTATAAACGCGATACCACTTTTATTGACATTACAAACAACTTAGGATTGCAATATTATTTTAACGGCCTAAATTATTTTAAAGTTTTTTATAAGCAGCGTACAAGCAATTTAATATCTACTTCAGGATTAAACTTTACCACCACCCTACCCGATTACGCTGATATTTCCACACAATCATACGGGGCAGGATTACTTATTGAAAAATTGGATTATCGATTTAATCCGCATAGGGGTGTATCCTTTAATTTAAATACCCAAACCGGCAACAGAAATATTAAAAAAAATCCGAAAATTAATGAGATAGCCTACACTAATTTATTACTGAGATCCACACAATATCAAACCGAAGGAGATTTGGCGGTGTATATCCCCTTATATAGAAATAACGTTTTAAAGCTTGGAGTTCAGGGCGCATCTGTTTTTGGCAACTCTACCATTTTCCGAAACGAATTATTCAGGATAGGAGGCCTACGCACCTTAAGAGGATTTGATGAAGAAAGTATCTTTGCATCTTCGTATGTAATTCCTACCTTAGAATACAGATTTCTATTCGCGCAAAATTCCAATATTGTTATTTTTACAGAAGGAGCCTGGTATGAAAATAACAGCAATGGAACATATTTAAAAGACACACCGGTAAGTATTGGAACGGGAATTAATTTTGAAACAAAAGCCGGTATTTTAAATTTAAATTACGCTGTTGGAAATCAATTTGGAAATGGCTTTGATATCCGAAGTGGTAAAATTCACTTTGGATTAACAGCTTTGTTTTAAACAATCCATTCTTTTAACATTATTTACAACCATTCTTCCGACATTTTAATTGAGTGAATTTAAGGGTTAATCTTTCATGGCAATCTCTTGGTTTTAACTTATCATTTAATTATATTTGTTAATACAACAATCTCAATATGAAAAAATTAATACTTTTTGTTATCAGTTTTTTGTCCTTAAACATTTCATCGCAAACTTACCCCAGCCAAAACATTAATTTATTGTCATTAATTTCTCCTAACACGGCAACAACGGGCGTGGGTCCGGATGGCCGGCGCTATTCGGCTATATGGGGGTGGAAACAACCAGGTACAGGCAAAGAGTATGCCATTGCCGGATCGAGCATTGGAACATATTTTATTGACGTTTCCTCGCCAGCCACGCCTAGCGTTAGTGCCTTTGTGCCGGGAAGACCGGGGTGCACTTGGAGAGAAATTAAAACGTATCAAAACTATTGCTACGTAGTAAGCGATGACGCGACACCGAATACTTTTCAGATAATGGACATGAGTACGTTGCCCGCAACAGTTACCCTTGTGCATAACGGCACTACTTATTTTGAAAGAGGCCACGCTATATGGATAGATCAGGACAAAATGTACATTAGTTCCACTACCTACTCTAATAGTGGTTATTCTTCAATGAATGTTTACAGTCTTGCCACGCCAAGTGTTCCTGTTTTTTTAAGATCATTAAATTCAGATGTACCCTCCATCACCACAGTTCATGATATGTATTCTCGCAACGATACCGTTTTTGCTTCTTGCGGATATCAAGGATTGTATGTTTTAAAATTCAACTCTACTTTAAATACCTTTACTCAGTTGGGAAATTATACAGGCTATACCAGCACTGCTTATAATCACTCAAGTATGCTAACTCAGAATGGGCAATATCTTTTATTTTGTGATGAAGTACCTGCGGCCCAACCCATCAAATTTGTAAACGTACAAAACTTAGCTAATATACAGCCGGTACAAACCTGGATACCGCACCCTGGCACTACCCCGCATAATCCCTTTCTCATTGGAAACAAATGGGCCATTGTTTCCTGCTATCAGGATGGATTATATATTTATGACATTTCACAGCCCGGCAACGTAGCCCAATCAGGCTTTTTTGATACTTATCCGCAGGGAGGATTTAATACAAATAGTTACGCAGGAAGCGATTATCGGGGCAATTGGGGTGCATATCCATATTTACCAAGCGGAATAATTGTGGCAAGCGACATGCAAAATGGAATTTTTATTTTAGACCCTACCGCCGCCTACAACAATCCGGTAGGAATAAAATCAAACACCACCGAAAGTTCGGATCTGATTTTTTATCCTAATCCTGCAAACGAAAAAATCGCAATTCATTATAATTCGAGTAGTGCGTCGGTTGTTCAGCTTCGTAATCTAACAGGGCAATTGCTTTTTGAGAAAAAATATTTACAAGGTTTTCGTGATTACTTAGATGTAAAAGATCTGCCAAACGGCACTTATATTATTACAGTATTAAACAACGAACAAAAAATTATAAAAAAAATTATTGTAAATCATTAATTTAATTTTTCATAAAAATGAAATATTTTTTTATTTGCCTCAGTTTTTTGTATGTTTCAAAAATCACATCACAAACTTACGCAGCTTCTAATTTTACCTTAATAAGCCTTATCAGTCCTGAAGTTGGCGTAAATGGGTATGGCGATAAATATTCCGGAAGCTGGGGATGGTATCAGGCAAATTTAAATAAAGAATACGCTATTGCCTGTTCAAAAAGCGGAACTTACTGGGTAGATGTCACCAACCCGTTCACGCCAACAGTATCCGCCTACTCGGCCGGAACCTCCACCAATGGCGTTTGGCGCGAAACAAAAACCTATCAAAATTATTGTTATGTAGTAAGCGATGACGCAGGTACAAATAGTTTTCAGATATTTGACATGAGTAATCTTCCCACATCAGTAAATAAAGTATATGATAGCCAGGCTTTATTTAAACGCGGCCATGCCCTGTATGTTGATGGAAATAAATTATATGTTTCATCGGTAACATACAGTAATAATGCCACCAGCAGCCTGGATGTTTATAGCCTTGCCAATCCGGCCGCTCCTGTTTTACTGCGTCAATTGAAACAAGATTACAATTTTATTACAAGTGTACATGATATGTTTGCAAGAAACGATACCGTGTTTGCCTCCTGCGGAAATCAGGGAATGTATATTTTTAAATTTAATACCGGGCTTAATACCTTTACACAATTAGGCTCTATAACTACGTATACAGGTTCGGGCTATAATCACAGCAGCGCACTAACCCCCAACGGTCAAACCTTAGTATTTACGGATGAAGTACCTACGGGTTTGCCCATTAAAACAGCAAACGTTAGTAATCTTTCTAACATTCAAATTTTAGCAACCACTAATCAGTTTACACAAACAACTCCTCACAATCCCTTTATTGTCAGTAATCAATATGTGTTTTTAAGCTCGTATCAAGACGGAACTCAACTGTACGATATTTCAAATCCATCTTCACCGGTACTGGCCGGTTTTTTTGACACTTTTCCGGCGGGCGGAGGAAACAATAATAATTGGTCCGGCGATAATTATGACGGACAATGGGGCTGCTATCCTTTTTTTCCAAGTAAAAATATTTTTGCCTGTGATCAGAAGAATGGATTGTTTATGCTAAAAACTCATTTATATCAAAATCCGATAGCGGCAGGTACGCCAACCGTTAGTTTTATTTCGCAAGGAACCCTGTGCCTTGGAAGTTCCACTACACTTACAAATACCAGCACCGGTGCCACTTCTTATACTTGGACATTTAGCGGGGGTATTCCTTCAACCTCAACTTTAACAAATCCATCCGTTACATATAGCACAACAGGAATAAAGAATATTCTTTTATCAGCCAGCAATGCTTCCGGCACATCAACTTCTTCGGGAACGGTTTCTGTAAAACAAGTGCAGGCCACCGTAAGTTTTACAAATGCTACTTGCAGTACTTGCAACGACGGGGCGGCGTCAGTAATGGCCTCGGCGGGAAGCAGTCCTTATTCCTATACTTGGATGCCAAATGGGAGCAATGCGGCTCTTGCAAATAATTTATCACCCGCATGCTATACCGTAAGTATTAAGGATGCTATTGGATGTAGTGCCACTAAAACGGTATGCATAAGCTTTTCATCAGGTATTGAAAATAATTCTTTGATGAGTTCAACTTTGAAAATCTATCCCAATCCCGCACAAAGCAAAATAACCATTGAACTGCCGGAAAGTATATTTAATTACAGGTTAATAAACCCTCTTGGCATGGTTTTATGCAAATCTAATAACAACATAAATGCAACAGAAATTGATCTTTCACAAAATTCTAGAGGAATTTACTTTCTTGAAATTGAAAGCGGCAATGATAGAATTACGAAAAAAATAATGGTAGAATAAAATTCTACTTTACAATCCTTTAAATAAATTTATGTTGAACAAATCTTCAATTATTGGCGTGGTTGGCAGTGGCGCAATGGGCTCGGGCATCGCACAAGTAGCGGCAACAGCAGGACATTTAGTTTTTATCTATGACAATAACGAAACATCTCTTAATAAATCACAGGCCGGTTTAAAAGCTTCGCTGCAAAAATTAGTAGAAAAACAAAAACTAAGCAGTGAACAGGAAAATAATATTTTATCAAATATTTCTTTTATAAAAACATTAAATCAATTAGCAAACTGTGATTTAATTATAGAAGCAATAGTTGAAAATATTGACATTAAAAAGAAACTTTTTCATGAACTTGAAAAAATTATAAAACCCGGATCTGTACTCGCTTCCAACACATCTTCTTTATCTATCACAGCGATTGCATCGGCCTGCGACAAGCCGGAAAACGTTATAGGCATTCACTTTTTTAATCCTGCTACTATTATGCCTTTGGTAGAAATTATTCCGGGCATTGCTACGCATTCAGAAATTACGAGCAGTTGCAAATCGTTAATAGACAGTTGGAAGAAAATAACTGTAATTGCAAAGGATACTCCGGGATTTATAGTTAACAGAGTGGCGCGGCCTTTTTACAGCGAAGCATTACGCATTTATGAAGAGGGGCTGGCCAGCAAAGAAACTATTGACTGGGCCATGAAAGAAATAGGTGGATTTAAAATGGGTCCATTTGAATTAATGGATCTCATTGGACACGATGTTAATTATGTGGTGACAGAAACTGTATGGAAACAATTTTATTATGATCCTAAATTTAAACCTGCCTTATCTCAAAAACGTTTACTAGAAGCAGGCTTTTTAGGGCGAAAGTCCGGCAGAGGTTTTTATGATTATAAAGAAGGAGTTGCGCAAGCCGAACCTGAAAGGAATGTTGCGTTGGCCAATCAAATTTTTAAACGCATAGTATGCATGCTTATAAACGAAGCCGCCGATACGCTATATTTAAAGATAGCGTCGCGTGATGATATTGACATGGCAATGACTAAAGGCGTAAATTATCCTAAAGGGCTCTTAAAATGGTGCGACGAGCTAACGGTTGACTCTGTGCTGCAAGAATTAACAACATTAAAAGATTTTTATGAAGAAGATCGCTACAGAATCAGCCCTATATTAAAACAGAATTTTATTTCGCGAAAAGGATTCTATTAATAAGATTATATCGTTCTTAAATCACTCCTACATCGGCCATCTTTACCCAGCCTTCGTTGCCATTATCTAACTTAATCAATACCCAATCGCCGTTATTTTCAACAATTCGTATTTTGGTTCCTTCATGCAAACTAAACTTTGAAGTGGCGTTGCCTGTAGGTTCATTCATTATTTTTGTTTCCATTGCCGTAATAATTGCAAATTTATTATCGTATTTTGATTTTAAAGCCGAATAACCTAAAAAATATGTAGCTATGGCTCCTGTTAGAAGAATCAGAATAATCAAAAACGAAACGCGCTTTAAAATAATATTATATGAAATAACAAAAACATATATGCTTACACATAAAATAATAATACAAATAATGTTTAACCATGCCCAACCCTTTGTATCATAAAAAGAAAGAAGATTCGACTTCACCGCACTTATAAAAAAATTCTCTTTAGAGTCTATCTTGTCCATTGTTTTAGCGGCTGCTATCCCTAAATTAATTCTTACATCTTCATCGTTAGGATTTAATTTGCGAGCGAGCTCATAGTTATAAATAGCTTTACCTAATTGCTTGTTTCTGTAATAAGAATTTCCAAGATTAAAAAACAGCTGATAAGACTTATAACCATCACTAACCAGTTTTTCATATAACTTTATTGCTTCCGGATAGTTTTTTGAGTCGTAAGCTTTCTCCGCTTTAGTTAGCAACTCATTACTAAAAAGTTGAGAATTGAATGTAAAAGAAAAAATCAGTATGAGGAAATAAATTTTCATTTTAAATTTTCTTATTTAATTGTTTCTCGAGTTCCGTTACCAAACTAACTGTATCCGTATAAACGGTATTCAGATCACCGCTCACCGCACCCGGGGCATATTTAGCGTACTCGCTTGTTTCAATAGTTGCTAGCAGTTTTGAAATATAAGAAGCGTCAATCTGCTTTTGTACCAATGTGTTTTGAATATGGTTTCGCGACAAATCCGAGATTGGGATATTCAATTTATGACTTAAATAATTATTAAGCCCCATTAAAATCTCCGTATAAAATTCATCTTTTTTATTCTGTTGCATTAACTGTTCGGCCCGCACTAATTGCTTTCGGGCTACCTTGGCGGCTTTACGTTCTTTAACCAAGGTTAGATTACTATTATTTTTTATATAGTTTCTTCTGAAAATAAGGGTGGCTATTAATCCTAATATAGGAAGAATAATAAGCGCAATATGAGTTACTGAATTAAAAAATTCAGTTTCACTTTTTGCAAGTTCAAAATTTCCTTTTTTGATATAACGAATATCATTTTCTGTTTCTTTCACCTGATTTTGAGGAGTAAAAACCTGAGCCCCGGCACTATTAGGGCCCCCCGGAAGAACATTTATTTTAATTTGGGGAGATTGAATGGTGCTGTATTTTTTTGTTTCCGTATTAAAATAGCTAAACTCAAGATCCTTTAAAATAAATTGACCTTCACTTCGGGGGATAATAAGATAATCAAACGATTTTGCCGAAGTTGATTCTGCAATCTTTGGATCATACGACTCAAAACTTTCAGGAAAGTTAAGTTTAGGCGCATCCATTAAAGGAAAATTGCCTGTTCCTGAAATGGTAATTTTTAAATTAATAGCTTCATTTGCTTTAACTGTTTGCGAATTTGCTTCCACTCTAAAATTAAGCTTCCCAACTGCACCGTTAAAACTTGCGGGCTTTCCTTCATCGGGCAAAGGCAGAATTTCTATGGTTACAGGATTGCTCTTAGCTTTAGATTCAACATCTTCATATTGCTGCCCGTTCATAAATTGTTCCCAAAGACTTCGAGGTTTTTTATTGGAAGTTTTTCTTACCACATACACAGGCTGAATGGCAGGAATAGTTTTTTTACCGGGCGCGCTTGCATATAATAAATGCTTTTCAATTTCGGCAGTTAAATAAGCCACGCCATCAATATTTTCCTGAACAGCTGCATTCGGCACATCCAACTTTTTTGTCCAGAACCCATCAAAAACAGGAGCGTCGTATTTTTTCATTCCCACCAAACTTAATCTGCTGAAAAGTTTATGCGTAATAGTTAATTGCTCACCCACATATAATTTTGTACGCGAAGGAACAGTTTTAATAAACAGTTCGCCATCATCTACACTTACCCCCTTGTTAAGTTCTGTGCCACTTTGCTGACTTGCACCTTTAGTAACTTCAATAACCACAGGAGCTGTTTCATACTTTTGATTACCAGCATTAACAAGCGCAGGAGTTATTGTAAATTTTCCTTCTTTACGAGCTACCAAACCCCAGGATAAAGTTATTTGAGAACTAACCACTCCATTAATATTTTGTGTCATCCTGCTTTCAAAGGGGCCGCTCACCACTTCAAAGTCTTTAAATCCGGGAGAAGAATAACTTGTAGCACCCACGGTTATTACAAGGGCACATTCAAAGGGAACACCCACCTGAACTTTTTTAGAGCTTACTTGTGTGTAAACAGCTTGAGCACTCGCAGCAAAAGCTAAGACAACAGAAACTGTTAAAAGAAAAAATCTATTTAAAACGTATAACATTTTTATTATTAATTAATAAATTTTGATTTTTTTTATATAATTCATCATATAATTTACCAATCTTTATCTATTGTTGTATTTGCAGGATCTTCTTGCTTTTGCTTCCTTTTATCCTGAAGTTTTTTCTCATCTTTCATCAACGCTTTTAAAAGTTGATCAGCCTGATCTTTTGTCATTGCATTTTTTGACTGCTGCTCTTTTTTATCCTGCTGTTTTTTTGGATCATTTCCTCCACCACCTCCACCACCTTTTTTATCCTTTGGCAAATGCTTTAGAGCGTATGCCAGATTGTAACGAGTCTCTTCGTCTTTAGAGTTAAATTTTAAAGATTTTTTATAAGCATCAATGGCTTGCTGGTAATCTTTTTTCTGTAGATAACAGTTGCCAATGTTGTGCCATGCGCGATGCAAAGTATCTTTATCAGAAACCGAATTTGCAACTTTCGCGAAACTTTGTGCAGCTTCATCAAACACAAGTCCTGCTAATGAATCAGGTGTAACTTTTTTTCCGCCTTGCACAAAATTTTCCTTGCTTGCTTTAATTGCCAGTCCGTTTTTATAAAGAGTGTTTCCTATATTAAAGTGAGCTTTTGAATTATCAGGGTTTATTTTTAGAGCGTATCTATAATACTCCAAGGATTGCGGGATTTTACCGCTTCTATACATTTCGTTGCCGTCGTATATATACTTAGCATCCTTCTGTGCATCTATAGCAAATGCATAGAATAAAAAAATAATAATTATATGTATTTTATCTGGACGCATTTTGAAAAAGATTTAATTTCTTGTACCATTCACTCACACGTTCACTTACCAAAAATTCAATGAAAAAAAGAATTAATGCCAAGGCAATAAACCATTGATACTGATCTTCATAATCTGTATACATTTTGTTCTCCAATTGTGCTTTATCTAGTTCATTTATTTTATTAAGCACGGCGCCTAATCCAACATCAGCCTGACTTGCCTGAACATAAACTCCATTTGCTTTAGACGCGATCATTTTTAAAAGTTCATCATTTAGTTTTGTAATAACTGTTTGACCCTCTTTATCTTTTCGATATCCTTTTATAACTCCATTTTCAATTAGAGGAATAGGCACACCCTTTGTGGAACCAATACCAATAGTATTGATCATAATTCCTTTTCTAAATGCAGTTTCCGCCGCTTCTATTGCTGCAGAATCATGATTCTCCCCATCTGTTATCAATATAATGGCTTTATTTTTAGCCACATCATTACTAAATGATTCACTGGCTTTATTAATAGCCGCCGCAAGATTTGTACCGGGAACAGGCACCATTCCGGAACCGATAGATTCTAAAAATAATTTGGCGGCACTATAATCCGTTGTAATGGGTAATTGAACATAGGCTTCACCGGCAAAAATAACCAAGCCCAAACGGTCTCCTTCCAGTGAATTGATCATTTTTTCCAACGCATACTTCGCGCGACTTAAACGGTTAGGTGTTAGATCCTGGGCAAGCATGCTATTACTTACATCAATGCATACAATAATGTCGGCACCCTCTCGTTTTACTTCAGTAAGTTTACTACCCGTTTGTAAATTGCATATCGCTAAAATCAAGCTGCCAAACCCAAGTAAAAACAGAATTATTTTAATTATTCTTTTCTGTTTAGAAACATAAGGCATCAACTGATCAATAAGTTTAGAATCACCCATAGCTTTCAGCTTTTTCCGTCTGCTGCTAAAATAAATTATTACAAGAAGCAACATTAGCGGAATGGCCGCGAACGCGTAAAAATAAAGTGTATGCTCAAATTTGAACATCAGGGAATAGATTTAAATAAAGTAAAACGTAATGCAAATTCCAATAATAATAAAATTGCAGCGGCTATTGCGAAAGGCAAAAAGTGTTCAGCTTTATTGGTAAAACTTTTTTCGCTGATAATGGTTTTTTCCATTTTATCAATCTCCTTACAAACGTTTTTTAAACTTTCGTTATTGGTTACTCTAAAGTATTGGCCGCCGGTCATGTTTGAGATTTCGGTCATTACTTTGTCGTCAATATCAACATCAACGTAATCATATTCATACTCACCCTGCGCATAAATTGCAACAGGTTGTAATGCTTTGCCACGTGAACCAACTCCTATGCAATAAACTCTAACGCCATAAGTTTTCGCTAACTCTCCGGCAGTTAATGGCGCAATTTCTCCTGCATTATTCACACCATCACTTATAAAAACAATCACTTTACTTTTAGCTTTACTCTCTTTAATGCGAGCTACTGCATTTGCCAAGCCAAGGCCAATAGCCGTTCCTTGGTCAAGCGAGCCGGCTTTTATCTGCGGGAACATATTTTTTAGCACTTTATGATCGCTTGTTAAAGGGCACTGTGTAAAAGCTACGCCGCCAAACACCACCATCCCAATGCGGTCATTTGGACGAAGATCTATGAATTCAATCATGGCTTCTTTTGCAACTTCTAGGCGGTTGGGTTTAAAATCCTTTGCAAGCATGGATAAAGAAAGATCCATACTGATAACAATGTCTATTCCTTCCGTCTTACTGTCCTTCCAACTGCTGCGAGATTGCGGCCGTGCCAGCGCAGTAATCATTAGAGCAAATGCCAGTAATCTTAATACAAATAATGAGTGTCTTAATTTTGATTTAGCGGAGGAGCGGATACCTTTTAATAAGATAAACGAAGAAAAATTTAATTCGCCCTCACGCTTTTTTAACCGAAAAATGTACCAAACAATCATTAAAGGGATTACCAATAATAACCAGAACCAATGCTTTTCCGCAAACTGTATGTCGTTAAAATAATTTAACATCATGAAGGTAGATTATTAGTTTTTAAATCTTGTTCAAGCGTCACAACATCTTCGCGCTTGGTTCCGTTTACAAAATCAAATGCGTTTTGTAAAGTAAAATTATGCTCACTTTCAATGGGTGCAAGTTTGGCAAATTTCACTAAATCAGAAAGTTGTAGTAATTGCTGAAGCTTATTCTTGCTTTCCTGATCTACCACCTGAGTTCTGAAAGCTGTCATAATCTCATCAGTAGTGCTTTCCAGAGCATGCACATTATAACGTTCTTCAATATACAAACGAATGGTTTCAGAAATGGATGAGTAATATTCTTTTACCTGACCTTCTTTCCAAACCTGCTCTGATTTTATTTTTTCGAGGGAAGCAAGCGCGGTAATATGTGCCGGAATTTTCGGTTTTTCGGGTTCAACAATCTTATTAAGATTTCTTTTGGTATAATAACGCGTTATTAGTATAATAGCCAAAATAAATACCACAAGGCCAATGCCCCAGTATAAATAATTGATGTACCATTTCCAGTTAAAGGGTTCATTAAAAATAGTTTTAATGTCTTTAATTTTTGTAGCACTTGTGTCGGTTGGAACGGTGTGAACTTCCAATAAAAGTGTTTCGGTAAATAATACATTGTTCGAATCATTATTCAATACAAACTTAAATCCGGGAATGGCGAAGTAGCCGCTATCGTATGCACTGATAAAAATTTGCTGGTGATGCTGAATCATTCCAGGATTGTTCTTATCAGGAGTTGTGGTATCTATAGGCGTTACAGATACAACTTCCACTTTACCGGTAAGCGTATCCCCTATTTGCGGCCACTTAATGGTTAATCCTTTTTGGTTACCGTTGTAAGTTAAATACAGATCCAACTTAACCTGTTCTCCAATTCGTATTTTTGAAGAATCAAGTACTGCATTTACTTTCACTTCCTGAGAAAATGCAGAAGTTGAAAATAATAGAAGCACAAAAATAAATATGTTGCAAAATAGTTTCACTTATCTGTTCTTAAAAAGATTCATCAAGGGTTTAATATAGCTTTCGTGTGTAAATATCCGGGTGGCGTCAATTCCGCTTCGGTTAAAAATATCTTTTAATTCTTCTTCAAACTTTAAATGATTAATGGCGTATTGCTTTCTGAAAGATGCACTCGAAGTATCAAGCCACTTTACAGCGCCGGTTTCGTTATCGCGCAATTTAATAAGACCTACTTTTGGTAATTCATTTTCTGTTTTATCAATTATTCTCAATGCAACTACATCGTGTTTTTTATTGGCAATTTTAAGAGCGTCACGATAATTACTATCTGAATAAAAATCGCTTATTAAAAATACAACGCTGCGTTTTTTTATTACGTTGGTCATATACTTTAAAGCCACTTGAAGATCGGTTTTCTTTTGGCCGGGTTTAAATTCAATCAACTCCCTGATAATTCTTAATATATGCGACTTACCTTTTTTCGGTGGAATATATTTTTCAATTTTATCACTGAAAAAAATCACTCCTATCTTATCGTTATTTTGTGAAGCAGAGAAAGCAACCACCGCGCACAATTCCGTTATTAAATCTTGCTTAAACTGATTGTGTGTACCAAACGCACCGGAAGCACTTACATCTACAACCAATACAACGCTTAGTTCACGCTCCTCTTCAAACACTTTCACAAAAGGACTATTAAATCGCGCAGTTACATTCCAGTCAATTGTTCTTACATCATCGCCGGGAGTATATTCACGCACTTCGGAGAAAGCCATTCCTCTTCCTTTAAAGGCACTATGATATTCCCCTGAAAAAATCTGACTACTCAGTCCCCGGGTTTTAATTTCAATTTTTCGAACCTTTTTCAGTAACTCCGAAGTTTCCATGTAATTAGTTTTTTTATTAGTGTTTTGTTTTTAAAATAAAAGCATTATTAAAACTAAGAACTAAACACTTAACATTGTTAAGGAACTTCAACAGTATTTAAAATTTCAGTAACAATATGTTCCGAAGTGATATTCTCCGCTTCCGCTTCATACGTTAAACCAACACGGTGACGCATTACGTCCAAACAAATCGCACGCACATCTTCAGGAATTACATAACCTCTGCGTTTTATAAATGCATAAGCTTTGGCAGCCAAAGCCAGGTTAATACTGGCACGCGGAGAACCTCCATAGGAAATTAAACCGTCAAATTTTTGCAACTTATATTCCTTAGGGAAACGGGACGCGAACACTATATCAACGATGTAACGCTCTATTTTTTCATCCATATACACATCTTTTACAACAGCGCGAGCCGTTACAATGTCTTCAGGCCTTAACACTGAGTTTGGAACCGGCATGCCATTAGGGCCAATGTTAGAAGCGATAATTTTTCGTTCATCTTCTTTGGTAGGATACCCGATTACCACCTTTAACATAAAGCGATCCATTTGTGCTTCAGGTAAAGGATAAGTTCCTTCCTGCTCCACCGGATTTTGAGTAGCCAATACTAAAAAAGGATTTGGCAGCTTGAATGTTTGATCGCCAATAGTAACCTGCTTTTCCTGCATGGCTTCTAATAATGCTGATTGCACTTTTGCAGGAGCACGATTAATTTCATCCGCTAAAACAAAATTGGCAAAAATAGGACCTTTACGAATGGAGAAGGCTTCTTGCTTTTGATTATAAATTTGTGTACCGATAACATCGGCAGGCAAAAGATCGGGAGTAAATTGAATACGGCTGAATTGACCATCCACACATTTTGCCAATGTATTAATGGCAAGAGTTTTTGCAAGGCCGGGAACTCCTTCCAGCAAAATATGTCCATTGCTGAGCAAACCAATAAGGAGACGTTCCACCATTGTTTTTTGTCCAATGATTACTTTATCCATTTCATTGGTTAATAAATCTACGAATGCACTTTCGCGTTGTATCCGTTCATTAATTTCTTTTATATCTACCATAACTGTTTTTAAATGAGACAGTGGTAAAGATAGCAACGGCTTGGTTTTTAGATGTTGATTTTGCCGTTAAAATTTGTTAAGGTAAAACTAAAAAAAATGAAAGACTTTTCATTTAAAACTTTACCTGCAATCTTAAATTTAACTGACGGTTGGTTAAATAATTAGGAATAGCATAACGGTTACCGGTTACGTCCTGAATCCATGTATATGACACGGTATTTTGAACTTGCAATAAGTTATAAACCTCTAAAAATATCCACATTTCTTTTAGGTTATTAAACACATTTTTACGTTTAATTTCTCTGTTCTCTTTTATTACATTATACGCAAAACCTGCATCAACCCGGCGGTATGGCGGCATCCGCAATAATTGCTGCCAGCGAAGATGCGTGGGTGGGCCAAAAGGTAAACCGCTTCCGAACTGAAGATTAAGATTGAATTTTAAAGCAGGAAGTTTTGGAAGATAATCTTGAAAAAATAATCCAAAGGTAACGAGCTGATCGGTAGGCCGTGGAATAAATCCCGGATCTACTTTTACACTATCGGCTTTTACCTGATCAAAAGTATAACCTCTTATGATCTCTTCATTGGAAGCATTGTAATAAACATAATGAATATTATCAGGCGAACGTTCATAGGTGCGCAAGACGCCAATGGTGGCCCAGCTTTCAACTCCTTTTACAAACTCTCCGTTTATTCTTACATCGGCTCCTGTGGCATAACCTTTGGCGTTGTTGTTTGCAAAATAACGAACCCTAACATTATCAACTTCGTAAGGGATAATAGAATTTAACTGTTTAAAATAACTTGCCATAATCAACTTGAACGGACGATCCCACATCTTAAAAATATAATCGGTAGAAAGCACTGCATGAATAGAACGTTGTGCTTGGACATTACGATTTATTTCGCCATTGATATTTCTTAACTCCCGGTAAAAGGGCGGTTGATAATAAAATCCTCCGCTAAATTTAAAGAGCCAGTCCTTCTTCCAATTAGGCTTATACGCAATTGTAAAACGCGGAGAAAAAATAAATTGTTTGTTAATGGTCCAGTAGTTGCCTCTTGTTCCTACAGTAATATTGAGGTTAGAAGAATCTTTTAGTAATTTATTAAAATTATATTGGACATACGCTTGAGAGCGCGTGCTTGTTAAATTGATTTTAGTTTTATATACATCCAAAAGATTGATTTGATTAGGATCATAGGGAACGATAAATCCGGCAGAATCTATCATCCGCCACTCACTAAGTTTATCGCTGATTTGTTCTATCTGCCCTCTTACACCCCATAACAACGTTTGATTTTGCGATATGTATCTGGTTCCTTTATGTTCGGCATTGTAAACATTGGCGGTTAAATAATTTCTTCCATTATTAATAAACGTACCAATGCCCCGGTTAAAAGCAACCTGGCCAAAATTAGGCTTGCCTAAATCAGCCTCTAATTGATCAATAAAATATTGTCCTTGCACAGTGTAAATTTCTTCTTCTTTTGCGCGATAGGCCGAAGTAATAAATTTTAATTTTGTTTTTGAGTCAGGCCGATAAGTAGTGGAAAGGCCTCCCATAAAAGTGGTGTACTGCATCATTTCCTGCCCATCAAAATAAACAGTAAACCTTAAAGCGTTGTTAACTGTGCCAAAATTAGTTTGCCTGTTGGAGGGGATAACCAAATATTTATTATTGGCTACGTTTCCTAAAAATTCAATCTTTAGCTTTGGATTTACATCAAAGGTTAAAAAAGTTTGCACGTCTAAAGCGCTTGGCCTGTACTCACCTTTAGTATCCAGATTTTTGAGAAGATATGAATTTGTGCGGTAACGGGTACCAATGCTCCATGCGGCCAAACGATTTTTACTGATGCCTTCTAATTGTATATTTCCGCCAAGAATACTTGCCGAAGCGTTTCCTTCAAATTTAAGAGGCTTACGATAAGTAATATCTAAAACACTGCTTAGTTTATCTCCGTATTTTGCTTCAAAACCTCCGGCAGAAAAATTTATGTTCTGAACCATATAAGGATTGGCAAAGCTAAAACCTTCCTGCTGGCCGCTTCTTACCAAAAAAGGACGATACACTTCAATATCGTTTACATACACTAAATTCTCATCAAAATTTCCGCCCCTTACGCTATAGCCGCTGCTCAACTCATTATTACTGCTTACTCCAATTTGTGTTTTAATAATATCTTCTACATTAAACGTAAGAGTTGGTAGTTGAGTATATACTTTGGGATCAATTGTCAAAATTTCTTCGCTGCGTTTTTTAATATCTGTAACCTCCACTTCAACAAGTGTGTTTTTAAATTTAAGTCTTGGTGAATAAGTAAGACTTTGTCCTTCTTTTGCAGTAATTATATAAATGATTTGCTCAAAGCTGCTATTATAAAAAATGATGGTTTGCGGCTTCCCCGCCTCAATGATTAAAGAATATTCGCCGTTTGCATTGGTAGTGGCAGTTTGCTTTACATTTTCTTTTATCGCTACCGTAACTTCCTGAATAGGTTCGCCATCAATAGCCTTAACCACCCCGGTTAAAGTAGCAGTTTGCGCCCCGGCTAAAACCGAAATAAACAAAAAGAGGGGAAATAAATATTTAAAAAGCGACTTCACAAATAAGATAACGAATATACTTAGTTATTATTACTTGAAAAAGTTATTATTTTTTATAGAAAGAGAAGAGAACAGAATTTGGCAAGCACTTAAGTATTTTCACACGCACCAAAACCTTAATTTAGTAACTTAGCATTCCTTGAGCAGCAGCATTAAAGAAGATATTCATCAAATTCTGAAAAAGTACTGGAATTATGATTCTTTCCGGCCTTTGCAGGAAGACATTATTGCTTCGGTGCTGGAAGGAAAAGATACGCTGGCCATGCTACCTACGGGCGGCGGAAAATCGCTTTGTTTTCAAGTTCCCGGACTTTTGCTTGGCGGTACTTGCCTGGTGATTTCGCCATTAATAGCTTTGATGCAGGATCAGGTTCAGAATCTTAAAAAAAGAGGTATTTCGGCTGTGGCAATAAGTTCTGCCATGAATTTTAAAGAAATTGAAATTGCTCTTAATAACGCCGCCTTTGGCCATGTTCAATTTTTATATGTTTCGCCCGAAAGATTGCAGAATGAAGATTTTAAAACTAAGCTCAGTTTTTTGCCTATTACTTTGATTGCAGTTGATGAGGCGCATTGTATTTCGCAATGGGGTTATGATTTCAGGCCAAGTTATTTAACCATTGCCACGCTTCGAAATTATTTTAATAAAATTACTGTTATTGCACTAACCGCAAGTGCTACCAAGCCTGTCGTGGAAGACATACAAGTTAAGCTGGAGTTTAAAATTCCTAACGTTTTCCGTCAGTCTTTTCAAAGAAAAAATTTAAGATATATTGTTCAGTTAGAAGAAGACAAAGTGAACCGATTGCTTAAACTGATTGCAAACATTGGCGGTTCGGGTCTTGTATATGTAAGGAATAGAAAAAAAACAGCTGACCTGGCGCAATATTTAAAAAACAACAACATATCGGCCCTAGCTTATCATGCGGGTTTAAAATATGATGACAGGCAAAACATCCAACAACAATGGATAGATAACAAAACTCAGGTAATATGCGCCACCAATGCATTTGGAATGGGTATTGATAAGCCCGATGTGCGTTTTGTAGTGCATCTCGACTTACCTGAAACGCTTGAGGCATATTTTCAGGAGGCGGGACGCGCCGGGCGTAATGGAAAAACAGCCTATGCAACAGTGTTTTTTTCAAAAGCCGATCAATTAAAACTTAAAGATAATTTCAAATACGCCTTTCCTGAAATTGAATACATCAAACAAACCTATCAGGCAATTTGCAATTATTATCAGGTGGCGGTAAGTTCGGGTCAAGGATGGAGTTTTGAATTTGATATTGATAAAGTATGCAACAGTTATAATTTACTTCCCGTACTTGTTTATAACAGCATAAAATTTTTAGAAAAAGATAATTATCTGGCCTTATTAGACACCGGCTTTGAACCTGCAAAAGTAATGATGAAGGCATCCAAAGAAGATATTTATGAGTTTCAGGTAAAATACCCGAAATATGAACCATTGATAAAAACTTTACTGAGAAGCTATGGCGGCTTGTTTGAAAATTTTGTTTTTATAAGCGAAAAAGATCTGGCCTATCGGGTTAAAACAAATCAGTTTACTATTATTGAATATTTACAATTATTAGATAAGCAACAAATTTTAACTTACTTGCCGCAAACCACGCTTCCAAAACTTATTTTTTTGCAAGATAGGGTAAACATTAAATTTATAGAATTTAATCCCGAAAATTATTTCAGATTAAAACAATTATACCTCGAGAAAATTAACGCTGTAATTGATTATACCAATAATGATGAACTGTGCAGGCAAGTTCAATTATTGATATATTTTAATGAATTTAATTATTCAGACTGCGGCTATTGTGATGTTTGCCTTGCTAAAAAGCCTAAAGGATTTGAAAAGGTAAAACAAAAAATTATTGCCTTATTTAAAAAAGAATCTTTCACTCTTCAGCAATTGAAAACAAGAATGACAAGTGTAAATGATGAAACATGGATAGGCGCATTTAATGAATTGGTTGATGATGGAATTCTCATTCAAAATGAGGATACGTTTAATCTGAGAAACTAAAATTCAAATTATTTTTTTTATCACCCGTAAAGTGTGTGAGTACTTTTTAGTATCCGTATTAAAAATACCATAATGATCAAACCTGTCTATTCTTACAGAGCCACTGGAATGAATGATGCGCTCATTATCAAGTAAAATGCCCACGTGCACAATTTTTCCATCTTCGTTATCAAAAAAAGCAAGATCGCCGGCCTCAGCTTCTTCCACAAAATTAAGAGGAGATCCTAATTCCACCTGCTGATAAGCATCCCGGGGCAATTGAAAGCCGTTAATTTTAAACACAATTTGCGTAAAGCCGCTGCAATCTATTCCTAAGGCATTTTTACCGCCCCACAAATAAGGCGTATTTAAATATAAAAATGCAGATGAAATAATTTGTTGCGCAGAACCTTTTTGTGAACTCTTGCACACCTCTCCGCTCACACTAAACACATGATCTTCAAAACTTACTTTACCTTCAGAATAAAACGGTAATACGGAACCACAGCTTATTGGAAAACGCGCATCGCTTACTTTATTATGTAATACCTGAATTAACTCAGAGCTATAAACGGCTTGTTGCTTTTGAAGCTGTTTAAAGGTAGATTCCGAAATACGCTGATGCTGCTTACTGTTAATCCAGCATTCATATTCATCAAAAGAAACACTAATTTTAAGCCAGCCTTCGGTTGCTTCAATTACTGAATAATGCTCGCCGAAAAGCAACTGAGTAACCATTTCCGAGGTATTGTCAGGAAGTTTCCTACCGGGCACAACACTCAATATACAAATTCCGTATTGCATAAAACGGTAAAAATACAAATTTGGTTTATGAATTTCATTATTTTGATTCTTAAAACAAACGATTTACTAAAGAGTCATAAGACTGATTTTGAGCCTATTAACTATGTTATTTGCTAAAAATTTAAATTATACCTAAATTTAGTTTTTATAAATGAGCCAGGAGACAAAGGAGGCGGTTAATAAAGTTCTTACAGAGTATTTAGAAAAGAACAAACACAGGAAAACTTCCGAGAGGTTTGCTATTTTAAATGAAATATATTCTCAAGAAGGGCATTTTGACATAGAGCAATTGTACCTGATGATGAAAAATAAAAAATACAGGGTGAGCCGTGCCACATTATATAATAACATTGAGATTTTGCTTGATGCAGGACTGGTGATAAAACATCAGTTTGGAAAAAACATGGCTCAATTTGAAAAAGCTTACAAATACAAACAGCATGATCATTTAATCTGTATGGATTGTGAAAAGGTTTTTGAATTCTGCGATCCAAGAATTATGCAGATTCAAAGAAGCGCGGAAAGCATGCTTAATTTTAAAGTAATACATCACTCGTTAAATTTTTTCGCTAAGTGCGCAATGCTTACTGAACAAGGAATTTGCGAGCATAAAAAAAATTAAATATAATTATGGTTTTTGAATTTGACATTAGTAAACAAGTAGATTACGCTGTTATCCATTTATCCGGCGAATTAATAGAAAAAGGACAAGCCTTCGGTTTGCTTGAACATACTGAAACACTCACAAAAGAAAATTGCAATAAATGGGCAATAGATCTTGAAAAATTAAAATACATGAATAGCAGTGGTTTAAATACCCTCATTCAACTGCTTACAAAAGCACGGGTGGCGGGCGGCGAAGCTGTACTTTATAATATGAACAAAAAGATTAATGAATTAATTTTAATTACAAAACTTCATACTCTTTTTAAAGTAGCCGAAACTAAAGAAGATGCATTAAAGCTTCTGAATGTTAATTAGGTTTTTGAACTTCCTTAACATAATATAGAAGATCTGAGAGTTTCATTTTTTTCTCAACAAATATTTTTTTTCCTTTTTTTATAAAAAGTGTTGCGGGAATTGCACCGCTCCAACTTTCAGATATTTTATTGATATAATCATTACCATTTATTTCATCTAACAGAATGCAATCTGATATCACTCTATTTTTTTTAAGAAATGGATTTACTTTAGTATCGATGTCCTCCTTAAAGTCAAGACTCACCAAAATCACTTTGCAAGTATTATTTGCCGCGGTTAAACTATCAAATGCAGGTAATTCCTGAATGCAGGGTTTACACCAGGTAGCCCAAAAATTAATAACCAATGTTTGTTGAGAGGTATCAATTCTGTTTATTAATTCATTGATCTTATAAACATAAGCCACGTTTTGCGAATGTACTAAAACGGAGAAAAACAAAAGACTAAAGACTACTATTATTTTTGTATTCATATTCTTTTAATAAAATTTTAATTTCTTGTTTAAGCCGCTGCACTTCCAAACTGTCGGTTCCTTCATAAAACCCCCTTATATGGCTTTCCTTATCTATCAGTGCAAAATTCTGAGTATGAATAAAATCTTCTTCGCCCCCATTACCTTCTTCCGCATTTAATAAATAACCTTTTCGCGCAAGTTCATACAATTGCTTTTTATTTCCCGTAACAAAATGCCAACGCTCATCGCTAACACCGTGGGCATTAGCGTAATTTTTTAAAACAGACACACTATCCGTTTCCGGATCAACCGTGTGAGATAAAATCCAAAGATTCTTTTCATTCTTAAACTCTTGATAAACTCCTTGCAAATTATTATTCATTACCGGACAAATACTTTTACAGGTAGTAAAAAAGTATTCAGTAACATAAATTTTACCTTTTAAAGATTCTCTGTTGATTTTTAAACCATTTTGATCAATAAATTCAAAATCAGGAATTGTGTGGTACGTAGTATCGTTTATTTTAAAAGCATTTTTAGGCCCAAAATAAGCTAAATGACGAATAGGCGCATTTTCTTTTTTTGAAATAAAATACCAAGCTATAAAACCTAAAGGAATTAGAATTAGCAGCCAATAATAATTAAATTTGTTATTCATTTAATGCAAAGGTAATTACTATAATTCATTTAGAATGTCGCCAATTAATAATAAAACTAAAAAGAAACCTGAGTTGGGGTTTGGAGAAAAGAATTACCACAAAGCGGTAAGGTTCATCAACCGCGACGGAAGCATTAATATTCGGCGCCGCGGATTGCCCGGCTTAGGAAATCTGGATATTTTTCACTGGTTTATCACTACCTCTATTACAAAGTTATTAGTGGTAATAGTTAGCAGTTATATAATTACCAATTTGATTTTCGCTTCACTTTATTATATAATAGGAAGTGGCCATTTTGGAGGAATAGATTCTGCTACTGAATTTAATAAATTTATGTCATTATTTTTTTTCAGTGCCCAAACTTTAACAACCCTTGGTTACGGCCATGTTTTTCCAATTGGTAACGCAGCAAGCACAATATCGGCAATAGAATCTTTAATGGGTTTATTAAGTTTTGCCCTAGCAACCGGAATTTTATTTGGTAGATTTTCGCGGCCAAAAGCCGATCTTTTATACAGCAACAAAGCTTTGATAGCGCCATATCAAGATATAACAGCACTAATGTTTAGAATAACCAATAAAATGCAGTATGAATTAATTGAGTGCGAAGCCAGCGTTACAATGGTTTATAACGATACAAACACCGGAAAACGCGCTTTTGAAACACTTAAACTGGAAATAAACAGAATTAATTTTTTAACATTAAGCTGGACAATCGTTCATCCGATTGACGATGAGAGTCCCCTCAAAAATTTAACCCTTAAACATCTGGCTGAGCAAGATGCGGAATTTATTATTTTAATAAAGGCCATCAATGATACTTTTTCGCAAAATGTATATTCGCGCCATTCTTATAAAGCAGAAGAAATGGTGCAAAATGCCAAATTTAAGCCTTTAAAACAGGAAGCAGATGCCAAAGGAAAAGTTTATATTACGGTAAACGACATTCATGTTTATGATGAAGTACGATAATCAGGTAAGCCGCTTATTAATGACTTTGCTCACATTACCAAAAACCTGACCCGGCGAGAATTTACGCCAGTCAAAATCATCCAATTCTCCGCCAAAAACAAAATAATAATCAATGTGGGAACATTTAAATTCTTTTAAAACGTGTTCACGGAAATTAATTAAAGCAATCCAGCCATCTTCTCCGTTATCCTCAAACCATTCTTCGTAATAACTGTCGTCGCTATTATGAAAATTTAATACATTTTCGCCAACTAAAATGTATTTATTAATGCCAAAATGATTCAGTTCATCAATAAAATCTCTTTTTAAAAGCATAATATCATTGGTAATGGCGTCATTCCACTCACCTATTAACTCAATGATGGCGTATTTTTCAGAATAATCAACAAACAATATTTTGATATAAAGCGTGCTGCTGCCAATATCATCCCACTGAGGATGAATGTAAAAATTATAAATTGTATTGCTGTACTCAAATTCGCTGTATTCGCGTCCATAAAATGGAGATTGCTCATCTTCGGAAGCAATGTATAAGTGTCTCCAGTTATAATATGGCTCAATGGTATGCACAAAGCAAAGGTAAGAGTTAAAAGCCCAAGAACTTCACCAAACGAATTAAATCACAAGTATTTTACTACTGATTTTTACAATTTGTATGTTTATAAAAACGCAAAGGCTGCTACTCTTAAAAGCTTTAAATAAGTATATTTGTTAGCCCTATGAAAACCGTTATCACCAGTACAGATAAATCGCTGTTAAACATACCGGAATTAAAACGGTATGGTGGTTTATTCAGGTACTTATCTCTGCGCGATGTTTCGGTGCGTTACAAACAAACAAAAATGGGTTTTGCTTGGAGTATTATCAGACCGGTAATTAATATTTTTATATTTGGAATTCTGCGTTACCTTGTAGATCGCTCTTCGGGTTTCGTTGAAAGTTTTGTAGCGGTCTCTTCAGGTATTGTATTCTGGCAGCTTTTATCAACAACTATTACAGATGTGAGTAATTCACTTTCTACCAATGCAAATATTTTAACTAAAGTCTATTTTCCTAAATTGATATTGCCTTTATCAAGCCTATTGGTTTGCCTTGTTGATTTTTTAATTGCGTTCATTATTTTTTTGATCTTGTTTTTTTCTTTTAAAGGATTACCACCCTGGCAAATTATTTTTCTTCCCATGGTTGTGACTTATGGTGTGATATTATGCTTTGGCATCGGGCTTCTCAGCGCCACTGCATCTGTGAAATTCAGGGATGTTAAATTTATTCTGCCTTTTTTTATTCAGATCTTATTTTACGCCTCACCTATTTTTTTAAGTTCTGAATTTATTTTGAGTATGAATATTCCGGCCTGGATAAAAGTGCTTTATCAATTAAACCCTTTCGTGTTTATCATCAATGCTTTTAAATTCTGTTTCTACGGAACCTTCGAAAATTATAATGTTACCTATGCAATGGTTTCTGCGGTAATTACATTATTTGTTTTAATTTTTTCGGTGAAGTACTTTTTAAATTTTGAAAAATCGTTTACCGACTACATTTAAAAAATGAGCGAGGCTGCAATCAAAGTAGAGAACATTGGAAAGAAATATAACATTTCTCACCGCTCACGTCGTACGAATGATTCTCTTTTAAGTGCCCTAGGCGATGGCGTTAAAAATATATTAAATCGCACGGGTTCACGTACGAGTGTAGAAGAATTCTGGGCTTTAAAAGATGTTAGCTTTATTATTAATAAAGGCGACAGGGTAGGGATCATTGGAAGAAACGGGGCCGGTAAATCTACTTTATTAAAAATACTCAGCGGGATAGTTAAACCTACATCAGGAAGAATTGAGTACGATGGAAAAATGGCCAGTCTTCTTGAAGTTGGAACGGGCTTTCATGGAGATTTAAGCGGGCGGGAAAATATTTACCTGAACGGTTCCATCTTAGGAATGAGCAAAAAAGAAATTACAGCCAGGTTTGATGAAATTGTTAGTTTCAGTGAGGTAGAGCAATTTATAGACACACCCGTAAAGCGTTATAGTAGCGGCATGTATGTAAAGCTCGCTTTTTCCGTGGCGGCGCATATGAGTCCGGATATATTAATACTTGACGAGGTATTGGCTGTTGGTGACGCTGCTTTTCAAAAAAAGTGCATCACTAAAATGAATGAGTTAAGTACAAGTTACGGCAGAACCGTTTTATTTGTAAGCCACAATATGAATACCATACGCTCCATGTGTACTTCTGCCCTCTATCTCGAAAAAGGAAATGTAGCTGCAACCGGGGCGCTAGATAAAGTTATTACTCAGTACCAAAATTATTTTAAAGAAAATATTTCGAAAGGAATAAGTGTAGGCATTAAACATTTAAGCAATAGCGGGGAGTGGGAAATCAATACCGATGCGCAAGTTACCGTAAGCTGGGAAAAGTACAGGTTTAAACCCGGCTGGCACTGCGATATAGCATGTTACTCTTTTGACGGAATAAAATTATTTGCACTTCAAAGTCACTCTTTTCCAAACTTCTCGTCGTTAGATCCGGAAGCCAATGCAATTACTTTTACAATAAAAAATATTGGTTTTTCCAATTCTGAATTAAGAATGGATGTGGGAATCAGGGATTGTGTAGATGAGCCGTACAGCATAGTTGTGGAAAATTGTGCGATTTTATCGCCAAGTGACAAGGGCCTTCCGCAGTATGCACGGCAAGATGTACTTGTAGTTCCCGAAACCACTTGCAAAGCCAATAAGTATGAATAAAAATCTTGCTGAACAATCCTATTGGGATGACGGATATTCTAATTACGAGCTTCGCGAGGTTGCGGATGATGAGGACATGGTTAAGGATTGGATTAAAAAAAATCTGCCCGATACAACTAACGGTTCTTGTCTTGAGATTGGATGCTTCCCGGGAAGATACCTTACCGTAATAGGAAGAAAAGGTTATAAGCTGAATGGGATTGATCTTACGCCACGCGTTGAAAAGGATTTTCCGGAGTGGTTAAAAAGCAAGGGATTTGATACAGGCACGTTTGAAAAAGTAGATTTTTTTAAATATAAGACGGATAGGAAATTTGATGTGGTTTGCTCCTTCGGCTTTATTGAACATTTCCCAAACTGGCAGGAAGTATTTGAAAAACATTTATCGCTCGTAAAAAAAGAAGGTTATGTCATTATTACAACTCCTAATTTCAGAGGAATTGTTCAGCGCATGATTCATTATTTCCTTGATCGGGAAAATTATAACAGACATTACATACCCTCAATGAGACCCGATAAGTGGGCTAAAATCTGTAAAGAGAATGGTTTTAAAATAATGGAATGTGGCTTTATCGGTGAGTTCCAGTTTTGGGTGGATAAACAACCAACAGGCTACTTTAAGAAGAAAATTTTTGAACGCCTCATCCGTTATACCCATCGGTTAAAAAAACTAAAGGCAGGAAGAGCTGCGTATTCGCCTTTTTGCGGTGTTATAGCCATAAAGGAAAGAGATTGATTTTGTAAATACATGAAGAGTAATAATAGTCCTTTAATTTCAGTTTTATTGCCGGTATATAATGCCGGTAAATTTCTTCATGAATCTATTGAATCTATTTTAAATCAAACTTTTTCTGATTTTGAATTGATTATTATTAACGACGGATCAAAAGATAATTCAAAAGAAATTATTAATTCTTTTAACGACACGCGTATTGTTTTTATTGATCAGGAAAATATTGGCTTAGCCGCGAGTTTGAATAAAGGCCTTGGGTTGGCAAGGGGCAAGTTTATTGCCAGGCAAGATAATGATGATATCAGTTTGTCTCAACGTTTTGAAAAACAGTTAATGTTTTTCGAAAAGAACCCTAATGTTGCCCTGTTAGGAACGGCGGCGGAAATAACAGATGAACAAGGCAGGCCCACTGGCCGCTTTCATCGTCACAGTTCTGATTCACTCACGCTCAAGTTTACTCTACTTTTTAATAATCCGTTTGTGCATAGCAGCGTTATGTTCCGAAAAAGTGTTATCGAAAAAACAGGGTCATATTCAACAGACACGGCTGTGTTTGAAGATTATGACCTTTGGTCGCGTATTGCGCGTGTTGCAAGTGTATCTAACCTTAATGAATATCTTCTTAAATACCGCGAAGTACTTACCGGAATGTCAAAATCAGCAGCAGATTATAAAGAAAAGGTAAAACGACAAAGTATAAAAAACATTCAATTTTATTGCCCCGGAATTTCTTTAAATAATATTGAACTTTTTGTGGATACTAAACGTTTAATCAGTGAAAGTAAAAATCATGAAGATGCTTTATCGGCCTATAATAAATTATTAAATGAAGTGGCTGATTCTTTTTGTAAGCATGAAAAAATCGCAACGGCAGATCTCTCTGAAATGATTAAAGGTCAGTTACTGAACTTTAAACGGCTTTTATATAATACCATTATCTATTCAGATAAATATAGCAAGATGGACAAGTTGAAGGCATCAATAGCGCGCAAATGGCTGTTTCTTACCAATAAAAAACTCCTGAATTGAAAATGAAAATATTTCATTGTGTAGAGTCTTATTTTCCTTCCGTTGGTGGCATGCAGGAAGTTGTTAAACAGCTTTCTGAACGTCTTGTCAAACTGGGACATGAAGTAATTGTACTAACACGCTTTCACCCTCAGCGTGATTTTAAAGAGCTTAATGGAGTAAAAATAAAAACGTTTTGTATTGAAGGTAATCCCAAAAAAGCTGAGACCGAGAACGATCAGGAATATGTTGATTTTCTGTTAAGTAATTCCTCCGACATTATTACATTTTTTGCCGCGCAGCAATGGGCCACTAATCTCGCTTTACCTTTGCTAAAAAAAATAAATGCTAAAAAGGTATCTGTTCCTACGGGTTATTCGGGTCTATACTGGCCTGAATTCAAATCTTATTTTGAGGACATGAAAACATGGATTCATGATTACGACATGAATGTATATCTCAGTAACGATTACCGCGATATTAATTTCGCAAGGGAAAATAATGTAAAGCATTTGACCCTGATACCTAACGGAGCCGGGGAAGATGAGTTTCTTGTCGCATCTAAAGTGGATGTAAGGAAGGAATTAAAAATTGATGAAAATCATTTCCTTTTATTGCTCGTAGGTTCATATACAGGCTGGAAAGGACATAAGGAAGCAATTGAATTGTTTTTACGATCGGATTTAAAAAACGCTACCCTTTTGATGATTGGAAACAATTACGAAAGTTTTAAAATGGATTATCTGAAAAACCCTTTACTCTCTTTGCTTTTATTTTGGAACAGGGTATCGGGAAGAAAAAAAATTATTTTTAAATATTTACCCCGTGAATTCACAGTGGCTGCTTATAAGCAAGCCAACTTGTTTCTTTTTCCTTCCAATATTGAATGTTCGCCAATTGTTCTGTTTGAGTGCGCCGCTGCAAGGCTCCCGTTCTTGTCTACCGATGTTGGCAACTCCCGTGAAATTGCAGAATGGACCAAAGGTGGCGAGATATTACCGACACATAAAGATGCCAATGGCTTCAGTCATGTTATTATAAAAGAAGGGGTACACATGTTGAACAAAATGTATGAGGATCAAATAAGGCGTGATAAAATGGGGAAACAGGCTTTCGAAATCTGGAAACAAAAATACAGTTGGGAAGCAATTGCGAAAGAGTATGAAAAATTGTATTTAAATTTATTGTCAAAATGATCATTGTTCAACTCATAGGTGGATTAGGCAATCAGATGTTTCAGTACGCGGCTGGAAAAGCACTGGCGTTGCATCACGGAACTGAACTTAAATTGGATATAAGCCATCTTGAAGCTGAGGCGGGTAATGAATACACCAAAAGAAATTTTGAGTTGAATTGTTTTAACCTAAATTATAGACTGGTAAGCGAAGAAGACCGAAATGTTTATTTTCCAAAAAAAATATCTTTGATTAAACGGATTGTAAAAAGATTTTTTCCTGCCCTGGAAAAGAAAAATATGTTTTATGAACCAGGTAAAAAGTATTATCCTGAATTTTTTCAATTGCCTAACAACACGTATTTGTATGGCTTCTGGCAAAGTGAAAAGTACTTTGAAAAATTCGCAAGTGTTCTACGCGCAGAGTTTACACCAGCCGCGCCTTTACCTATGGCTTTAATGGATGTGAAGAAACGAATTGAACAGAGGGAAAGTGTGTCTCTGCATATTAGAAGGGGCGATTATGTTACATTAAAAAGCGCGAGTGATTTTCATGGTTCCTGTGGGCTGGATTATTATAAAAAAGCAATAGAATTTTTATCACACACTAAAAAAATTGAACTTTTTATTTTTTCTGATGATATTGAATGGTGTCGGCAAAATTTAATTTTTGATGTTCCTCTAACTTTTGTTGCACAAAATAATGGCGCGTGCCGAGACCTGTATTTAATGAGCCTGTGTAAACATAACATCATTGCCAATAGTAGCTTCAGCTGGTGGGGAGCTTGGCTTAACCAGAATCGGGGAAAGATTGTAGTGGCTCCTGAATACTGGTTTAAAACTATTAAGAGTAAAGAGCTTGATATTATTCCTGACACCTGGAAAGTAATTTGATGATAATTTTTAAATGAGATTCATACAGTATTTTAAAAATAAAAAGTTCCTTAATGTTCCGCTTTCAGAAACAGAACAGTGTAATATTTCTGTTAATAATAAAGTGCCATTACATATTTTAACGGTAGCTTTTAATAATGAATTGCTGCTTGCCCACCAGATTCGTCTACTCAATAAAAATTTAAAAGATGATTTTGTTTTTATCGTGGTCGATAATTCCAGCGATAAAAAGAAGCGAAAACAGATTAAAGAGATTTGTCTGCGTAGTAAAATAGGATACATATCCATGCCTGAAAATCCCTTTAAAATATGCAGCGATTCACACGGAATATGTTTAAATTGGATTTTTAAAAATTACATTACAGTAGTAAAGCCTGACTACTTTGGATTTATTGATCACGATGTGTATCCCGTTAAATCCACTTCTCTGATTAAGATGCTTGAAGAGCAGGATGTGTACGGTCACCGGCAAGGCATGGATGATTATTGGTTTTTATGGCCGGGTCTTTCCTTTTTTAAATTCTCAAAAGTGAAAGACATTCATTTGAATTTTTTAACTTCCGCTTTGGGCAAACGGCATCTGGATACCGGCGGCGCGAATTGGAAATTATTTTTTTCTAAGTTGAATAAGGAACAAATAATATTTCCTTCACATCAATATATCAGCTTGCGTGAAGGTGATGTTGTTCAGTCGGATAAAATGGAGTTAATTGGCGACTGGCTGCACAGTTTTAATGGTTCATATTGGATGAATGTAAAACCAAAAGAGAACGATCTTTTTAATTATCTTGATAATTTATAATTAATTTAAAAAAGAGATTTGATTTCAATGCCAAAAATATCTGTTCTAATGCCTGCCTACAATGCAGCAAAATATTTAGCGGCCGCTATTGAAAGTATTTTAAATCAAACCTTTGCAGATTTTGAACTGATCATTATTAACGATGGTTCCGTTGATGATACTGAAAGTATTATTTTGTCTTTAAAGGATTCGCGAATTACATACATAAAAAATGAAAAAAATATAGGATTAATATCATCACTAAATAAAGGAATTGATATAGCACGTGGTGACTATATCGCGCGAATGGATGCGGATGACATTGCTTTGCCTGAAAGATTTGCGGTTCAGTTAAGATTGCTTGAAACTTCCGAAGCGGATGTTGTATGTAGTCCTGTTAATTTTATAGATACTGCTGGTGAGGTAACGGGTGTTTGGGATTTAGACCGTAAAACCATTTCTGAAAAATCTATTAAGCAGGCCTTGCCTTTTCATAATTGTGTGGCCCATCCTTCTGTAATAATTAAAGCAGCTTTATTAAAAAAATACAGATATAATCCTGATCAAAAGGGGAGTGAGGATTGGGACTTATGGTTGAGGCTTATACGGGATAATTACAGAATCGTAAAAACTCCTGAAGTACTTTTAAATTATAGGAGCCATTCGGGCTCAGTTACTCAAACCGATAACCGAAAACAACCGATTGAATATAAAATACTGGAGGTAAGAAAGAAATTTATAAAAAGTAGTTTCAAAAAATTCGCGTTTAATCAAACTGTACTTCGGTGCATGTATGCAAACACGCGAACAAAAGGACGAATTTTTAAGCTTAATTATTTACCGCGCCATTTAAGTTTTTTTAAGCGGTTATTCACTATTAATCCTTATACCGCCATCACTCAATACAACCAACTTAAAAAGGGTATTGTAAAATTAGAACCCGAAATTTTACTTGTGTTTCCATACTCCCATGTTGGGGGTGCAGAGCGAGTGCACGCCAATATTGTGTATGCTCTGAAAGAAAAAAAACCTTTGGTTATTTTCGCTGGCATTCACAAGGAAACACAATATCTTAAGAATTTTTTAGTAAACGGGGCAAGTGTGTATAATGTGGGTTTGGCTTTAAATTATTTTATAACTGCTCGTTCAACTAAAAAAATTATTGAACAAAAATTAAAGCAGAATGCTAAAATAAAAATATTAGGCTGTAACGCGTTTTATTTTTACGAGCTGGCAAAAATATTTTCAAAAACGCACGAAGTTTCTGAACTCATTCACGATTATACATTTAATAAAAACGATGAGTGGACAATTCAAAATGCACATCTGCTCCAAGCACTCAAATATCGGATTTTTATCAGTAACCGCGCCCTTCAACAGGCATGTAAACTATATGATTATCTTGGCTTTCCGGGAAATTCAAAGGAACATTTAAAGTGGATAGTGAATTGTACCTCAATACCGGCAGAGCGTCCTCATAAGAATTATGCCAATCTAAAAATAGTTTTTATTGGCAGAAATGCCGTTGAAAAAAGGCCGCACCTTGTCTTCAAAACAATTGAACGTATCAGAAAACAAACCAAGGAAATTCAATTTTCTTTTGTTGGCGATTTTGATAACCAGTTGATTGATGGCGTAACGTTTTATGGTGTGGTGTATGAAAAAGAAAAAATGCTTCAGATACTAAACGCGCATCAGGTTCTTTTGCTTACCTCTGCTAGCGAGGGTTTTCCTATGGTCATCATGGAAGCCATGGCGCACGCACTTGTAACGGTATCAACCCCGGTAGGCGATATACCGTTGCATGTTACAGATGACCGGGGGGTAATGCTTGATGACAGTTCGGAAGAAGCTGTGGTTGAAAGCACCTGTAGAATAATATTAAATATGCTGAATGAAAAAGATCAGCTCGAAATAATGGGAATGAATTCCTATCAATATGCCAAAGAAAATTTTTCCGCAGAAAGGTTCCGCTCAGACTATTTAAAGCTGTTCTAAAACTTCCTGAAATTTTTTTATCCAGTGATGCCAGTTTAATTTATCCACGTATTCCTTTCTTGAACTTTGCCGCAATGCAATATAATTTAATGGATCACCGATAAGTTCAGAAATAATTTGTGCATATTTTTCTCCTCTATCAGAGTAATCTACCAAATAACCATTAACACCTTCGCGTAAATGACCCCGCACTCCGCCTGTATCAGCCACTATACAAGGCATTCCAAAGGCACTTGCCTCGTTGATAACAATGGGCGAGCAATCAAAACGTGTAGGGAGTATGAGTATATGATGTTGTGCATATATTTCAGAAAGTTTTTTTTGTCCTTCATGCTCATTTTTATCAATAAAAGGAATAACATTTAATTTATCATCTTTAACATCCAATGGCGGAATACATCCTACTATTGTTAAAGATACGTTGTAGCCTTCTTCGCGCAATTTTACAAAAGCATTAAAAGCAATATCACCGCCTTTATTCTCCCAATAAACCCCCACAAATAAAAGTTTCCAGTCGGCAGGTGGTTCAAATACCAATTCTTGTTCCGAAGGTAAAGTTTCAAAGTTGGCACCGAAGGGAATAATTTTTATTTTTCCTATAGATGTGTTATAGTCTGCTTTTAATGAATTAGCAGCCCATTCAGAGGAAACTATCACCGATTTACTTTTTGAAATGGCTTTGCTTTCAATTAAAGTTCCGGAAGCAATAGATTGTTTGGTAAGGCCGATTAAACTTTTATGATAATTTAAACAGGATTGGAATGTTCCATCAGTTATATAAATGATTGGAATTGTTGTGTTTAAAAAAGCAATTTCACTAGATGCCGCCGGCGCTACTATTAAATCAAACTTTTGCGAATTTATTTTAGGGGTAAAAAAATGTGCATAAGCCTTGCTTAATAAAATACTGTGACGGTAATCAAATCGTTTATTAAAAAGCTTTAAAAAAAATTGATTTGCTATTTTGCCAACCATAAGCTGTAATTTTGGCTGATAAGGCCCCAATATTGTTACTTTGCCCATGGTCTGCAAAGCTTTGTAAATACTGTAATGAGTGCCTGACCATACCTTTTTGTTTGTTGGACTTTCCGCAGATAAGTACGCTATTTTTAACGAAGTGTTCTTCACCTTATAAAATTAAGACTAATTTTACAAAAAATCTATCTATCAAAATAACATTAAGTATAATTATTGTAAGTTATAACTGTAAAGAATTTCTTTCGGAAGCGATTGAATCTATTGCCCGGTTTGTGAAAAGTGATGCTGAAATTATTGTAGTTGACAACGCTTCTTCAGATAATACTGTTGCTGAATTACAAATTAAATTCCCGCAGGTAGAATTTTTAAGTAATTCCTTTAACGTTGGATTTTCTGCTGCCAACAACCAGGGTTTTAATATGTCGAAGGGTGATGTTTTATTATTTATAAATCCTGACGCTAAACTTATCAATAATAATATTGTTAACGCCATGGCACTAGTGGAGGGTAATGACCATTTGGTGGTAGGTCCAAAAATTTTAAATCCCGACGCTTCCTTGCAGGAGTCTGTGATTAAGATAACCGGCTGTTTATCCGTTATTAAAGAAGCTTTGTTTCTGAGCTATTTTTTTAATTCTTATAAAACAGAGGATCTTTTAAAAAACAACAATTATGCCTTGTCGGGCGCATGTTTGTTAATGAATAGAAAATTATTTGAAAATCTGAATGGATTTGATGAAAACTTGTTTTGGATGGATGATGTAGACCTTTGCTATCGCGCAAAACAATATGGTGCTGAGCTTTTGTATTATAAAGATTGGACAGTAGTGCACACCATTGGGGTATCGAGCAAAAAAAATTATAATACAGTTATTGCCAATCAACTTATAAGTAAATTAAAGTTCTTTAAAAAAAATAACCTGTTGGCTGATTTTATTATTTCTGTTCTTTTTACTGAGCTTCATATTTTATTAAGAATAATTTTATTCGGTATCCTAGCCTTATTTGAATCGCAATACCGAAAAAAATTGAATGCTTATCTTTTCACTCAGACGTTTTTTTTCAAGTATATATTTCTTAAAGAAAAAAAATTAAGATAGAATCCTTACTTTTATTGTACCAAAGCCCTTATGAAAATCCTTCTTCTATCAGATACTTATAGTGAGCACACCGAGAAATGGGCGCTTGCACTCGCCAAAAGCGGATTTAAAATAGGACTGTTCAGTTTTAATAAAGCAAGTTACCCTTGGCATCAGCACCCAAATATAACAGTACTTTTTGAGCCGGATAAAAAAATTGAAGCCGATAAAATTTTTACCAAACTTTCTTATTTAAAACATGTGCGTGTATTAAAAAAAGAAATAAAAAAATTTCAACCTGATATTCTCCATGCTCATTACGCTACAAGTTATGGCTTAGTGGGCGCTTTAAGCGGTTTCCATCCCTTTGTAATTTCCTGTTGGGGAACAGATGTAATGAAATTTCCTCAAAATAATTTTATTGGAAAATTTGTTTTAAAATACAATTTAAAAAAAGCTGATTTACTCTGTGCAACTTCCAATACCATAAAAAAATATATTCACCAGGTTACAAGTAAACCGGTTACAGTAATACCCTTTGGTGTAGATACTAATTTGTTTAAACCAAAAGAAGTTTCTTCTTTATTTGATAAGAAAACTTTTGTGATTGGGAGCATAAAAGCTCTGGAACTTATCTACAACAACGATATCCTTATTAAAGCTTTTGGCGTTCTCGAAAAAAAATATGAATGTATAAAATTACTTATTATTGGAGAGGGCTCGCAGGAAGCCCAACTAAAAGACCTTTGTAAAGAATTAGGAATTGAAAACAAAGTAAAATTTACTGGTAGAATTTCTTTTGAAAAAATTAGTGATTACTTTAATCAAATCAATGTGCTTGCCAATTTAAGTGAATACGAAAGTTTTGGCGTTTCGGTTATAGAAGCAATGGCCTGCCAAAGGCCTGTTGTTGTAACAAATGTAGGTGGCTTAGCCGAAGTGGTGGCAACCGATGCCGTGGGATTAAAGGTGCCGATAGGTAATGTTGAGGAAACGGCCTTGGCAATAGAAAAACTAATTTTAAATAAAGAACTGTGCATAACAATTGGACAAAATGCGCGTTTACATGTATTAAATAATTATAATTGGGATGCCAATTTACTTCAGATGATTGCGGAATATAAAAAACTGATTGATGATTTTAAAACCGGTAAATAATATTGAAGTTTTTTGTGAAGCGGCAAAAGCGCACCTTGGCGTTTTTGGGAGCCAAGCATGGCTGAATATTTACGGAAATAAACTAACCCTTATTGGTATTTATAAAGACGAACATCAATTAATAGGCGGATTTTATTATATGAACACTAAAAATTATGGCGCATCATTTTTAAAATTACCGCCCTATACCCCGCATTGCGGCTTATTTTTTAACTCAGAAAGCAAAAACCAATCTTCAAATAATAATTTTACAAAAGAAGTAATTACCGAAGTTTGCAATTATATTTCCGCTCAAAAAAGCGCACTAACGGTTTTAGCCTTTCCTAGCAACATTATAGATCTTCAGCCCTTTATCTGGGCCAAATACAAAGTTATTCCTAATTACACATATAGGATCGATCTTAGCCGGCCGATTGAAACCATAAAAGCCAATTTCGATTCCAAAAACAGAAATGTAATAAACAAAGCCTTAAAAGAAGAACTGGTATTGAGTGAAAATACAATGAGTAAAACAGAGCTCTTTTCTTTTTTTATGAATTCGCTCAGTTATACCGAAGCCAATATTTATGAAGAGGAATTAAAAAATATATTTGAAACATTTTCTGATCCCACAAATTCATTTAGCATTGAGGCAAAAAAAAATAATGAATTAGTAGGTGCGGTGTTTTGCGTTTATGATAACAAAAATTGTTATTACCTCTTAGGTGGCGTTAATAAAACATCCGGCGTGCCCGGGGTAAATAATCTATTGATTCAATTAAGCATTGAAAAAGCCAAAGCTTTGGAATGCTCCATTTTTGATTTTGAAGGCTCTATGCTTAAGGGCGTTGAGAAATTCTTTAGAGGTTTTGGGCCTGAATTAGTTCCCTACTATACTGTAAACAAAGGCAAACTGGCTCTTGAGTTGCTTTTAAAGTTTAAAAAAAGACAACTATTTTGAAGATAGAAATTATAAATAAAAATTCGGAAGTTTATCCTCCACTACAGAATTTTATCACTAAAAATGCGCTGCTTTTTAATTCCGAAAAATGGTTAAAAAATTATCCGGAAGAAAAAATTTTTCAATGCGTTATATTAAACAATAATAATAATGTAATTGGTTGTTTTAATTATTTTCAGTTTAAAAAATCAGTTTTTAAATTTATTATCTCAGCCCCTTATTCTCCCGATATCAATGTATTTTTTATTAATCCTGCCGAATCGGTTGTTGGGAAAAATTCGTTTAATAAAGAAGTGCTTGAGGCAATTGCCACCTACTTTGAATCATTAAATGTTCCATATATCAACATCAATCTTCCCCAAACAATTGTCGATATTCAGCCCTTTATCTGGAAAGGTTATACTTCAAAAATACGTTATTCGTATCTCATCGATTTAGCGGTTTCAAAAGAAAAATTATGGGATAATCTTTCTTCTGAAAAAAGAAAAAGTATAAACAAGGCCCTCAAAGATGAACTTATTGTTAAAGAAACTAATGATTCTGAATTAATTTATTCGCTTATCATTAAGTCACTTGAAAGAAATGATGTTGCAAAGAATAAAATGATAATTAAAAATATTCTTTTCTCTTTTGCGTCAAAAGAAAATTCATTCGCATTTGCAGCATATAATGGAGATAAAGCCATCGGAGCCACCTTTTGCTTGATTGATAAAACCAAAGCCGTGTACTTATTCGGCGGATTTGATGCTGAAAATAAACATCACGGAGCCGGAGTTTCGTGCATGTGGCAAAGTATTTTAAAATCAAAAGAACTTGGATTAAAGCATTTCGATTTTGAAGGATCGATGGATCCTAAAATAGAACGTTACTTCCGGGAATTTGGCGGAGAATTGGTAACTTATCCGGGTGTGCATAAAATTAAACCTGTTTTAAAAACATTTTTGGCATTAAAAAAACATAATCCTCTGTAATGAAAGCCATCATTTCTCACGACATAGATCACATCAAGGTTACCGAACATTTATTCAGAGATCTGATTGTGCCCAAATCTATGGCGCGCATGAGCATGGAATTAATGAGTGGCAAAATTTCAGTGCGCGAATATATTTTAAGATGGTCAGATTTTTTTAAAAACAAATGGCAGAATATTGATGAACTCATTACATTTAATAATGTGCGCGGAATCCCTTCTTCTTTTTTTATTGCCGTAAATAAAGGAGTGGGATTAAACTATTCAAACGTTTCTGCATTATTATGGATTGAACAAATGAAATTACGCGGCAGCGAAATTGGCATTCACGGAATTGAATTTGATAATGAAGATGCGATAAAAAAAGAGTATGACCTTTTCTCTTCCTTAACAAAAATTAACACATTTGGCATTCGTATGCATTATGTGCGCAATACTTCTAAAACTTTTCAGCTTCTTGAAAACTGCGGTTATAAATACGATACCACAGAACATAGTTTTAAAAATCCCTATAAAATAGGCAACATGTGGGAGTTCCCCTTTCAAATAATGGATGGATGGATTATTGAAAATGGTAAAAGCTGGCAATCGCGTAACCTGGAAGAAGCCAAACAAAGTACTCTTAAATTAATTGACAAAGCGCATAATGAAAACTTACAATATTTGGGAATCGATTTTCACGACCGGTACTTTTCGCATTCCTTTCAAACGTGGTTAGATTGGTACGTGTGGCTTATTGATTACCTCATTCAGAATAAAATTGAATTTGTAAATTACAACCAGGCAATTCTAGAACTCGAAAAATAAAAATCATGAGCATTTGGAACGGAGATATCAACATTCAACTTTTAAATGATCTTAATAAAAATACTTTAGGAGAATTTATGGAAATTAATTTTACCGAAGTAGGCTCTGATTTTTTAAAAGCCACCATGCCGGTAGGAAATAAAACAAAGCAGCCTTTTGGGTTGCTACACGGAGGCGCCTCAGTAGCCTTGGCTGAAACTATTGGAAGCGTAGCCAGTTGGTGCGCCATTAACCGCAATATGTTTATAGGGGTGGGCATAGAAATAAACGCCAGTCACCTTAAAGCTGTTACCGAAGGTTTGGTTACCGCTGTTTGCACTCCTTTAAAAGTAAAAGGAAAAACACATATATGGGATATCCGGATATTTAACAGCAAGGAGGAACTTTGTTGTGTGAGCCGCTTTACCACCATGATCATCTCAAAACCTTACACGCTAAAATAAAAAAGCCCGCGCTTTAAACGCAGGCTCTTGGTCTATTTAAAAAAATTAAAAAATTATTTCTTTTTACTGTAACGGGTGCGGAATTTATCAACGCGACCAGCAGTATCAACAAGAACTTGTTTTCCTGTATAAAAAGGATGAGAGGTCATAGAAATATCCAATTTAACTAAAGGATATTCGTTTCCGTCTTCCCAAGTAGCCATTTCTTTAGTATCTGCGCAAGAGCGGGTTAAAAATTGAAAGCCATTGCTCATATCTTTAAAAACGCATAATCTGTAGCTTGCAGGGTGTATTTCTTTTTTCATGGTATCGTTTGTATAATTTTGGGCTGCAAATATACAACATAAATTTTATAAAACAAAAATAAATTGCCCATAATTGAGCCAATTGAACTTCTAAATTACTTAAATTATATAAAAATTAAAAAAAATTAAGCATGTATTTGTTTTTTAAAATTCTTTAACTAATTTAGCACCCTAAGTATATTGGCATATAAAATATATTTAACAATTTTACTAACAGCAAAGTATGAAAAAACTTTTTACAAAAATTGCAATTGCATTAGCTGGGTTTACCAGTGTAGCCGTGGCTCAGCAAGATCCTCAGTTCACTCAGTGGATGCATAACAGGCTAATTTATAACCCTGGTTATGCCGGTACATCCGGCGCTATTTGCGGGGTTTTACAATTTCGTCAGCAATGGGTTGGTTTTGCCGGAGCGCCACAATCAATTGCAGTAGCCGCCGATATGCGTTTGCAAAATGTGCCTGCCCTTGGCTTGGGTTTAAGTATTTTAAGCGATAAAATAGGCCCTATGAATACAACATTTGCAAGATTAGCGGGTGCCTGGAACAAACAACTTGGCCTAGGTACTTTGGGTTTGGGTTTAGATGTTGGTATCCTTCAAAAATCTATAAATGCAAGCTGGATTGTTCCTGAACCCGGAAAAGTGGATCCTACAATTCCCGGCACGTATGGCGATGCGCTTAGCAACCCGGCCTTAGGAAAAGCTACTTACGACTTAGGTTTTGGCGCTTTTTATCAAATTCCCGGAAAATTTTATGCAGGTTTATCAAGCACCCACCTACCCGCTCAGCAGGTTATTGGTTCAGGAGCTGTTAAATATGATTTAACCCGTCACTATTACTTAATGTCAGGTTACACGTTTAATATTAATCCCAGAAACGATTTTGCAGTTAACCTTAAATATAAATCAGATTTAGCTGCAGGCGCATTAGATATTAACGGAATGTACACGTTTGATAAGAAAATTTCTGCCGGTGCATCCTACCGCTTAGGTGATGCCGCCGCTCTTTTATTAGGTTATCAGATGCCTTACCGCAACTATACCTTTAAAATGGGATATTCTTACGACTTCACTTTATCTAAAATAAAAGGCTATTCCAGCGGAACACATGAAATTATTTTAGGGGTTTGTTTAACTCAAAAAGTAAAGAAAATCACCGCTTATGGTGATGATCGCTTCTTAAATTAATATATTTTTGCAACCTTTTTCCAAAAACACCGTTTAAACCACTTACAACTAACAATAATGTTAATAACAATAATCAAAAAATTAAGTGTAACCTTTGATTATATTGTGGTTATAAAACTAAAATAAGTAATATGAAAAAACTTTTGATATTAGCTTCATTTGTGGCCATTGTTACCGGGTGTAACAAGCGTACCGGCGAACTCATTGGGGTAGCGGGCCGCGAAAAATGGTATCAACCTGACCCGTTTGGTACTCTCTATATCCCTATGGGAAGCTACCACATGGGCCCTGATGATGAGGAAGCTCCAATGGCCCACACCACCAAATCTAAAATGGTTTCGGTGCAGGCTTTTTATATTGATGATGCCGAAATATCAAATAATGAATATCGCCAGTTTGTTTATTGGGTGCGCGACTCTATTGCCCGTAAATTGTTGGCTTACGGATCAAACGGACAGGCAGAAGATTATCAGATCTCTCAGGATGAATTTTTAAGCATGTGGCCAATTTACAAAGGCGATGCTAATCTTCAAGATCCATACATTAATTGGGAAACAAAAATTAAATGGGATAGCGAAGATGATGACTATCGTGCTGATCTTCAACCACTTTACCTACCTGAAGGCGAGCGCTTTTACAACCGTAAAGAAATTGATGCCCGCAAATTAAATTACGAATATTACAGAATTGATATTCGCTTGGCAGCTTCTAAATCCAATCGTTTTGTCCCTAACAAATCCCCCGATGTTCAGGATGCCGCTCACGAATATAAAAAAGCGGATTATAATAACGGTGTTCACTTAAACGACGGGCAAAACGGCGCGCCCGGTTCCGGCTCTACCTTAGTTGGAGATCCGGCAAAAGACAGCAAAACTTTAGGAACTTATAATGTAAAGGACGAAGTTTCAGTTGGCCAAACCAATTATGTTCCGCGTGAGCGTAAGGGTGTAGATCGTTCGGTGTTTATTGTAAAGGATGTTATCAACGTTTATCCCGATACTTTAGCCTGGGTTCATGATTACACATATTCATTTAACGAGCCTTTAACCAATATGTATTTTTGGCACCCGGCTTATGATGATTATCCTGTTGTTGGAATTACCTGGAAGCAAGCGCGCGCTTTCTCCATCTGGCGCTCATTACTTTTAAATAATTATTTAATTGGCACCGGGCAAACCATTGTTAACGATTTTCGTTTACCAACCGAAAGTGAGTGGGAATACGCCGCACGTGGCGGTCTGGATAAATCTCCGTACCCATGGGGTGGCCCTTACATCCGTAACGCACGAGGCTGTTTCTTAGGTAACTTTAAACCAATGCGCGGTTCTTATATTGATGATGGAGGTTTCCACTCTGTGTATATTTACTCTTATAACCCAAATGATTTTGGTTTATATTGTATGGCCGGTAACGTTGCCGAGTGGACAAGCAATGCTTATGATGAATCTTCGTATGATTTTAATCACGACTTAAACCCTGATTATGTTTACGAAGCGCAGGAAAAAGACGCGAACGTTCTAAAACGCAAAGTTATTCGCGGAGGAAGCTGGAAAGATGTAGGATACTATATGCAAACCAGTGCCCGTACTTACGAATATCAGGATACTGCTAAATGTTACCTTGGTTTCCGTAACGTAATGACCTATCTTGGCCGTGCAAAAGGCGATGATATTTAATCAAAAAACACACAAACAAACATAAACAAAAACACACAAACACACACAGCTATGAGTAAATTAGGAAAAGTTAAAGGGTTTAAAAGGTTCTTACACCTTGCATCTTGTATTGGCGCGGCCATCGTAATCTTAGGTGCTTTATTTAAAATTATGCACTGGCCGGGATGTAATCAAATGCTTATCGTAGGTTTAGGAACAGAAGCGTTTTTATTCTGTTTGTTCGCTTCCGATATTCCACACGAAGATGTTGACTGGACTTTAGCTTATCCTGAATTAGCAGGAATGGGTCATGAAGAAGCGATTGAAGAAAACGCTGACTCTAACTTGCCTATAACCAATCAATTAGATAATCTTTTAGCAGAAGCCAAAATTGGCCCTGAATTATTAGAAAGTCTTGGTTCCGGAATGCGTTCCTTAGGAGATAACGCCAGTAAAATGGCCGACATCAGTAATGCAACCATTGCTACCAACGAATATGTTGACAGTGTAAAAAAAGCTTCAAGCAGTGTTTCTACACTTGCAGATACTTATCAAAAAGCAGCTTCCTCTATGGAAGAGCTTGCTAACTCCAATGATGCAGGATACTCTATCGGTGAATCCTTAAATAAAGTTTCAAAAAATCTTTCTGCTTTAAATGCCACTTACGAATTACAGTTAGAAGGCAGCAGATCTCATATAGATGCAACTTCTAAGTTTTATGGTGGTTTAGAAGAATTAATGAAAAACTTGCATGACTCTGTTGACGATACTAAAAAATACCGTCAGGAAATGAGTACGTTATCAGGTAATTTAACAGCTTTAAATACCATTTATGGTAACATGTTAAGTGCTATGAACTTCAATAACAAGGCTTAATAAGCGCATTGAAGGCTCACAAATTTATTATTTACAAATTGTTTAATCACACAATAAAACAAAGCATTTAAAATGGCAGGCGGAGGAAAAGAAACCCCAAGGGCGAAGATGATCGGTATGATGTACCTTGTACTTACCGCTCTTCTCGCAATGAATGTATCAAAACAAATTTTACAGGGATATGTTAAAGTAAACGAAAGTATAGTAAGAGGCCGCGAAAACCTTATTGAAAACAATAAGCGCGTATCTCAGGCTTTTGAAAATACCATTGCAGGAAATGCAGGCGCTAAACCTTATTTTGACAGAGCTAAGGAAGCCCAAAAAATGCTTAAAGAAATGGAGCAGTATGTTGATAAAGTTAAGTTTAACATCATTACTATATCTGAGCAATTACCTCCAGGCGGCGGCGATACCATGCAGTTAAAGTATGCTAAAGTTTTGGAAAATTACGACGATCCGTCCCGTATTTTAGGGGTTGCCGAACCTTCCGCACCGCTTACAGGTTCACTTACGGCTTCGGAGTTAAAGGATAAACTGAACAAATTAACTACAGATCTGCAAAGCCTGCTCGATAAAATGCAGGCAAGTCCCGCAAAGTTACTAAAGGATGATTACGAATCTTTAAAACGCAAAATTGCAGGATTAAAACCCATTGAAAGCGGAGCCGAAGAAGATGGCATTAAAATGACCTGGGAAGTTGAGAATTTTTATCACCTCCCAATGGCTGCCGTTGTGTGTAACTTAAATAAAATGGCCGCCGATTTAAGCAATATGGAAGCCGAAATTTTAAATATATTTTCAGGTGCCAGTGGTAAATTAGCCATTAAATTTGATAACCTGAAAGCCCGTGTAATTGCGCCAAGCTCCTACATCCAAGCCGGAGCGCAGTATACCGCAGATATATTTATCGCAGCATCCTCCAGTAAAATTTCTAAAGAAGACATGAAAGTGTATATTGGAATTGACTCTGCAGAAGCTGCTGCCGGTAAAGCCGGAACTGAAGTGCCTATTGAAGCCGGCGAAGGAAAATATTTAGTTGGAACAAGCGGTCAGGGTGAGCAAACCTACAAAGGTGTTATCAAGTACAAAAACCCTGATGGAAGTTTCAAATACTATCCCTTCTCTCAAACTTACATGGTAGCTGCTCCGGCAGTGGCGGTTCAATTAGTAAAAATGAATGTAATGTACATTGGCGTGGAAAATCCTATCCTGGTTTCAGCGGCAGGAGTTTCTCCCACCGATTTACAAGTTAACATTTCGGGCTGCGGTGCTACAAAAACAGGCTCCGGCGGAAAATTTATAGTAAGAGCAACCACTCCGGGAACTTGTATGGTAAGTGTTTCCGCAAAAGGTAAAGCCCAGGGGCCTGCAATTCCAATTCGTGTTAAAAAGATTCCTGATCCCGTATCAAAAGTGGGAGGTAAAACAGGTAACGTTGACGTTAAAAAAGTAGAATTAGGCCAAATTGGTGGGGTTGGTGCCGAATTGGTTGGCTTTGATTTTGACGCTAAATTTGCTGTGATATCCTTTGAATTAAGCGCCGTGGTTAAAGGAGCTTTAAAATCTATTACATGCGTGGGTAACAGCGTGAATTCTGAAGCCCGAGCTATTTTAAACTCTGCAGGTGTAGGAAGTAAAATATTTTTTGAGAACGTTAAAGCAAAGGGACCAGACGGAACTATCCGTAACATTCCCGGAGTTACATTAAAAGTAAAATAATAAGTAACCATTATAGATTATGGTATTATAATGATAATGGTTATTTATTAATGCTAATAGGTTAATTTAAAAAAAAAGACATGAAAAATTTATTTTTATCCATATTAACGGTATTATCGTTAGCGGCTTTCAGTCAGCCGGGTGTTTTTCAGCCGGGCGATTACAGAGATGGGATTTATGATAAAGAAAATGCGGTAAACCGCCGATTTATCCCTTATACGCATTTGCGTGAAGGAGACGTGGTATGGCAAAAGCGTGTGTGGAGAGAGCTAGATATGCGCGAAAAAACCAACCAGTCTTTATACTATCCGGTGGAACCAGTTAACGGCCGAATTTCTCTTTTTCAGCTTTTATCAAAATATATTCTTCAAGGGCAGATCATAGCTTTTTCTGATCAGGAATTTCAAATTCCAATGGAACTGAATGCCATCAGAGAAAAAATTAATAAATGTGATTCAGTTGAACAATCCTCATTTACTCCCGATGGAGCTGAAGTACTCACTAAAATTTTTCAATGTGATTCTACCTGGATGTTCCGCGGTATTCGTAAATATCAACTAAAAGAGGATTGGTTTTTTGATAAGCAAAAATCAGTTTTAGAAGTGCGCATCATTGGCATTGGGGTTTATACCTATGATGAGGAAAAAGATGCGCCGAGAGAGCAATTTTGGGTTTATTTTCCGGCCTGTCGCCCATTTTTTGCCAAGCACGAAGTGTTTAATACAAAAAACGATAGTGAGCGTCGCACTTTTGAAGATGTGTTCTGGAAACGCCAGTTTAACAGCACCATCACTAAAGAATCCAATGTGTATGACCGTGCCATTATGGAATACTCCAAAGGGATTGATGCTCTTCTGGAATCCGACAGAATTAAAGGAGATATCTTCCGTTGGGAACACGATCTTTGGCATTTTTAAAAATTATAACTTATTTCCAAAAGCGACTTTTAACAGGGTCGCTTTTTTTTTAAACCAAAGGTTAAAATTTCTAAAACCATTCGCTTTTATTACAAACCTTGGTATATTTGTGTTATAGCCCCTCACCATGAAAAAAAACATTCTTGTATTATTATTCACCATCTGTTCACTAGTTATTTTCGCACAAAAACAAGCTAAACCTTTTCCTTTAAAAATAGAAGGATCTATCAGAAATTACACCGGTAAATATATTTATCTGCATCATAAATGGGACGAAAAAGATGTAACAGATTCCACTGAAATTAAAAACGGAAAATTTTCGTTTCAATTAAAAAGTATTGATCCGAATATGTATTGGTTCACAACTTCCTCCAATATTAATACACAGCCAAATTATATCTTTTTTGCAGATGCCGCCCCGGTTAAAGCCCGCCTTATCGGAGATTCCATTTACAATTCTTCAGTTGAGGCCGGACAAACACAAAAAGATTACGTGGAATACAAAACAATGATCAGCAGTTTTGTGGCCGTTCAGCAAAAAATGCAAAACGATTACAACGCGGCTACTCAGGCCAACGATCAAAATGCCCTTAACGCCATTCGCGGACAATACAGTTCACTCAACACGCAATTTATTACAGGGCTTAAAAGTTTTATTAAAGCGCATCCTAAATCTGCCGTTAGTGGTTTTATAATTTATAACGATATGAATAACCCTAATATTCCACAGGAAGATGTTATGGAAGCTTTAAGTTATATTGATAAAAGCATTGAAGATACAAAGTTTATTAAGTTGGCAAACAAAAGAGTTGCCTCAATAAAAGGAACAATGGTTGGATTTCCTGCAAATAACTTTACGCAAAATTCACCGGAAGGAAAACCCGTAAAATTATCTGACTTTAAAGGCAAATTTGTTCTTGTAGATTTTTGGGCAAGCTGGTGTGGCCCGTGCCGTCAGGAAAATCCAAATGTAGTAGCGGCCTATCAAAAATATAAAGATAAAGGCTTTATTATTTTAGGTGTCTCCTTCGATTCTAATAAAGATAAATGGCTCGAAGCTATTAAAAAAGATAATTTAACCTGGCCACATGTAAGTGATCTTCAGGGCTGGGGTAATGAAGTTGGTAAAATGTACAGCATCACCAGTATTCCTCAAAATCTTTTAATAGGGAAAGATGGTAAGATTGTGGCTAAAAATCTTCGCGGCTCTGCTCTGGAAGAAAAACTTGCTGAAATAATAAAATAAACTGTACAATTCAGTTAAAAAAGTAAATTTGCCTAAATTTTAATTATGATGAAAATAAAACATGTTATTGCAATTATTGTAGCTTTAAGTTGTACTGAAATTACTAAAGCGCAAGATCCGGTGGTAATGACTATTACCAATAAAGAAAAAAAAGCCGACTACCCTGTAACAAAATCTGAATTTGAAGCTGTTTATAAAAAAAATAACGGCAAGGAAGTTAACAACGCGTCCAAGTCTGTTAAAGAATATGTTGATCTGTTTTCCCTCTTCAAAAGCAAAGTGTACGAAGCGGAAAGCCTGGGATTGGATACGCTTTCTTCATTCAGAAACGAACTTGCGGGGTATCGCCGTCAGTTAGCCGCGCCTTATTTAACCGATAAAAACACAAACGAAAGTTTATTAACCGAAGCTTACGACCGCATGAAGTGGGAAGTAAGAGCGAGTCATATTTTAATTCGTGTAGATGAAACCGCGCTTCCTAAAGATACGCTGGAGGCATGGACCAGAGCTACACTTATACGCAACGCGGTAACGGGCAAAATGCCAACGTCTTCCGAAATTGCTAACTATGACAAGCTCCTTAAAAACTCCACCGAAGTTGCTAAATTATTAAAAGGCAAAGACAGTTCTTTATACAAGCTTAAGTACAACTCTATTAAAAATTTAGCTGAATTTTACAAAAATGCCAAAGATAAATTTCAGGATATTGCCCCTAAAACAAGTGATGACCCTTCGGTAGTTGACAATAAAGGTGAACTGAATTACTTTTCATCTATGGATATGGTTTACCAATTTGAAAATGCCGCATTTAATACAAAGGTGGGAGACGTTAGTCCTGTTATTCGCACAAAGTTTGGTTATCATATTTTAAAAGTTTATGATAAACGTGCCAACCGCGGCGAAATTACAGTGGCACACATTATGGTAAAATTACCTAAAGATGGCACCGAACAGGATAAAGCTAATGCACAAACCAAAATAAATGAACTGAAAGATAAATTAAAAACAATGAGCTTTGAAGAAGTTGCCCGTCAGTTTAGCGACGATAAACAAAGCAGCGACAGAGGCGGCCAGCTACAGCCATTTAAAAGCGGGCGTTTGCCGGCCGATTTTGAAAATGCGGCCTACTCCTTAAAAAATAATAACGATATCAGCGAACCGGTTCTTACTCCTTATGGCTGGCACATTATTAAACGTTTAGATCTTAAAACAACCCCTCCTTTTGCGGATGTAAAAAACGAACTTAAATCTAAAGTTGCCAGAGACAGTCGCTCGCAGATGGGCAGAACAGCCTTAATTACCAAAATTAAAAAAGATTATAATTTTAAAGAAAACTTAAAAAACCGTGATGAAGTTGCAAAGCAGTTAGACAGTACGTATTTAAAAGCCACCTGGAAATCTGATAAAATTGCGAAGCTTGGCAACAAAGAAATCATTAACATTGGCGGCAAATCTTTTACCCAAAACGATTATGCAAAGTACTTAGAATCGCAAATGATGTTCAGGAGCCCAACGGATGTTTTTGAATTAGCTCGCGGAATGTATAAAACATGGGTGGACGATTGTGTGATAAATTACGAAGATGCCTTATTGGAGAAAAAATATCCCGATTTTAAAAACCTTTTACGCGAATACAGAGATGGCATTTTGTTATTCGATCTTACCGATCAAAAAGTGTGGAGCAGAGCCGTAAAAGATACAGTTGGTTTAAAAGAGTTTTATGAGAAAAATAAAAACAATTATTTATGGGCCGAACGCGCGGATGTAACCACCTACAAATGTTTAAATGAAAAAGTAGCAAAAGATCTACGCAAACTTTTAAAAGTTAAAAAACAGGAAAAAGAAATTATTGAAACTCTCAACAAAACTTCTCAATTAAATGTTAGCGTTGAAAACGTAATGTATTTAAAAGGAGAAAATAAAAATGTGGATGCAAACTGGAAAGAAGGAGTTGTTGCTTCAGATATAAAAGATGAAAAGGAAAATAAAACCCTTGTAATTGTGGTTAATAAAGTTCTTCCAAAATCGCCAAAGCAACTTTCTGAGTGCAGAGGTTTGGTAACAGCCGATTACCAAAATAATCTTGAAACAGAGTGGTTAAAATATTTAAAAGATAAATACACCGTTAAGGTGGATGACACAGTGCTTAACACCATAAAGTAACTATCTTAAATAAACGGCGGCAATTTAGTCGCCGTTTTACTTTAACGCCATTTAATTTTTAAACAACAAAATAAAAAAATGAGTAAAACTATCCGCTGTATTTTAACGCTCATTTCCTTCCAGCCGCGCCCAAACATTTGAAGCAAATGAGCTTGAACAATTGTTCCGGCTTGGGCTTATACAATCACTCAATATAAAACCGCCCAATAAACTTGTTCTTTTTCATTTATACTTCTTTAAAAAATAGTTTCATAACATTGGCTATGCAACAATTTTTTCATTGTCTAAATAAAAAACTACTTTGTTTCTTTGGCCTTTTTTATATCGAGTAATGGTATTAAAACCCCAAAAGTATAATTAAAAACAAATTTCCTATTTTTACACATAAAGTAATTATTGCGTTTACCTCTATATATTTATTTATTACTCTTTAGTGTGCTGATTTCTTGCAACAGCAAGCCTTCGCATCAGCATAATACTGAACTTGCCGCAAAAGCCGGGGAACAGGAATTAAGTAAAATAGAATTGCAGGATAATTTTATCGCTCCGGCAAATTCAAAAGACAGCGCCTACATAATTAAACGCACCATTGAGAGTTGGGCAACCGAAGCTTTATTTTACCAAGAGGCTTTAACAAAATTAACTGAAGATGAAATTCAGGTGCAGCGACAAGTGGATGAATATAAAAAAACATTGATAAATCATATTTATCAATCACGTATTGTAGAGGCTAATTTAGATACCCTAATTTCTAAAGACGAAATACAGCAATATTACGAAGGCCACCGCGAAAATTTTATTTTAAAGGATAATATTGTAAAAGTAAATTACTATAAAATTCCCGCCAAGGTAAAAGCATTGAATAAAATGAAACGTTTGTTTTACGCCATTTCGCCAAAGGATATAGACCAACTGCAAACGCTTTGCACGCAGTATGCCGAAAATTATTTTACCAACGACAGTACCTGGCTGTATCTTGACGATATTAAAAAGGAAATTCCCAAATTAAAAGATCAGGAAGATTACACTATTGGCAAAGGCAGGGTTTTTGAATTTACCGACGAACTCTATTATTATTTTTTAAAAATAAAAGATGTAAAAGTAAAAAATGGTTTATCGCCACTTAATTTTGAAAAACAAAATATTAAAAATTTTATCATCAACAGCCGAAAAACACAATTAATTAAGCAATACAAACAGCAATTACTGCAAAAAGCTAAAGATGATAAAAGTTTTTTGGTGTATTAAATCACCAATAATTCGGAAAAGCGTTTTTTAATGGGTGATAAAAAATAATTATATTTTATTTATCTTCAATATAAATTTATCTCTGGCTGGCTGACCCATTTTTCTTTCCACCACCATTGTTAAAATGTGCTGCAATACTTTTTCAAGCAAATAGCTAATGACGCCAAAAATAGTTGGTGCTTTTTAGTAAAATAATTGATATTATAGCGCCGTAAGTCAAAAGAGGACATTGGCTCTGCTGGAGAGCAACCAATCAGCAATATGATTTACTTCGAAGAATGAAGGGCCTTGTAA
>JACPOC010000056.1 GCA_016185125.1 Bacteroidota bacterium | reverse complement strand
GTTTGAAATTTGAAAGATGAACATAAACGTCAAGATGGTTATTAATTTTCTCATGTCTTTATGTTTTTAATAGAACGTTTTTATTTCTGAATTATTGTCTGTTTAAGGGACGAAGGTCTGTCCGCCCACTTACCTATAACGGTTTGCAGCTACTTGTAGTTTTTTGCTATTGTCCACCCCTGCATTTGAGCGTTAACACGCAAAAAATTACAAGTAGGTGCTGTTAGCTGCAGTTTTTTTCTGCGGTTAGTTCGCATTGTCTGCTCACTTGTCAACCGAGGTCATAACACCAAACTTGGCATTCTTAAAGTCGAGTGCAATTATATTATTTAAAAAATATGCGTTACCCGTTGTCCCTGAAATTTGTTGTTGCTTAAACATTTCTAAGTAGTCTTTTAATGTCATCATATAAGCTGTCGTCTGAGGTAATTTTGTTTTATTGAAATAAATGTCCTTATTTGTTTTCGCTCCGTATACATTATAAAATGTGCCCCATGAAGCAACCTTAATTGTGTCGGGCTTGGAAACATCACAAAAGCTTTTCCAATTAGCCTCGTCTGTTATTATAGGAAAAAGACTGGCGCCTGTGTCAAACATATACCATTGTATTTTCCCATCTACTGTCAATGGAATTATAAACCGCCCGCTTGTCATTTTACATTTAACGCAATCAAATTTATTTTGTAATTCAGAACTCAATGAATCGAGTATCGCAATTCTTTTGTTGGGATAATCAATTATAAGAATTTTGTTTTGTACAATATCCGCTCCTATTGTTCCAATATGCTTAATTGATGAGGCTTTTGCAGAATCTGATGAGATTTTATCGCCGTAGTTCTTGAAATACGGAAGTGTGTCTATAGTAATTTTGAAGCCGTCTAAGGATAACTCCACATTTCTCAACTCACCCTGTTTTTTGTCCTCAACGCTAATTTCGGTATTAATGGTGTCTAATTTTTTAGAGTATTCAGGGTATTCAGTTAAATAAACGGCAAATGAATTGCCGTAAATAATTGAGGCGTTTGACCCTAAATCAAACTGAGCTTTAAATTTATGCGGAATTCCTTTAAACGTAAGAGGAATAAACATTGCAATTTTGTCAAAGTATCTATTTCCAAGTGAGTCTCCCGTCCAGTCAAAACGAATCCATTTTGTGTCTGCCCATACCGATTTTTTTACCTCGGTCTCGGTCCCGGAGTCACACGAGACAATAACGAATGTCATTAACGTCAGGAGAGCTGTTGTCAAGTTTGATGTTGTTTTTATCATATGTCGTATTTTTAAAAATTGCAGCTAACGTTTTGCAGGCTTGCGCAGGGGGTATTAAAAGCACTCCCGTGTCTACACCGACAAAACTTAATTAAAAGTACAAATGTTTTTTAGTGAAGGCTAATAAAATAAAGCGCGTCAGCGCGCAAAAACTTGCCTGAACGATGACCACGTCCGCCCCCTTGCGCAAATGACTGCTGTTAGCCCCCGTTGCTTTGTCCCCGGCGGTTTAATGTCCACTGTCCGCATTTAGGCAGAAACCCAACCGCTTTAGCAGAATATTTACTCG
>JACPOC010000053.1 GCA_016185125.1 Bacteroidota bacterium | reverse complement strand
TGACCGCGGTCACTCCAGCGCCGACGATCCCTAGCCGTGGAATGAGCAGAGCGTTTAAGACGGCGTCAACAATCATCGTCGCTCCCATGATCAACGTTTTGAGATGTTGTTTATGTGCAGCGTTCAACAGCGAGCCAACAGGAAATAATCAGTACACTTTGGTTTGAAACGAAACATCTTCAGAACTGTATGAACGATTTGTTTTACGTTTAATATCCTTAATTAAACTTTCGGCTGATTTTTTGTTTGAATTTGTTTCCATTTTCTTTCTGTTTTTACATTAGTTAAACTTCAGAAAATGTCTCTATTCTTTTATCTTAAATCAGTACACTTTGGTTTGAAACGAAACATACTCGATCAACAAAAACCGCCTTGAACAGTTGCAAAAGGTCGTAGATATTATTCAGAAGTCAGGAAAAACCGATGCCATTCAGTTAACAGAGGCGAAAGGATTATTGGATGTTTTAAGCAGCTATACACAAAGTTTTGTTTTGCTTAATCAGTACGACAGCCACAATCTCCAAACCGAAAGCCTAAACGAAAATATTACTTACGAGATAGGATACAACGAAGCTCAAGCTGCTATCAGCGAATTAAAAAAACAACTCGTTTCAAAGAAGGAAGCAACAGAATTATTCGGCAATGAAAAGGATGAGAGTTTTAAAAGCTCTCTTAGCACTGTTATACAAACTTTTGATGGTAAATTCCTTTACCCGAGTATAGAAGAACAGGCAGCGAATTTGTTATACTTCGTTATAAAGAATCATTCATTTAGCGATGGCAACAAACGTATTGGTGCGTTTTTATTCGTTTGGTTCCTCGAAAAAAACAAGCATCAGTTTAAGAAATCCGGCGAGCTTAAAATAAATGACAATGCTTTGGTTGCATTAGCCCTTCTCGTAGCGCAAAGTCACCCTGATGAAAAAGATTTGATGATAAAACTGATCATTAATCTGATTAAATCATAGGTACTTCTCTGATCAATAAAAACAAAAAAGGTTGACATTGAGGGCTAGGAATTTTAAGGCTTTTAATTTTATTTGAACTATTTCATTTCCATGAAGGCCCTTAGCTTCCTGATCCGGCCAAAATCCTCGATAAAATTCGATAATCCAGACCCACAGGGTACTAAAGAGAAAGCCTGAGTTTTGCTCAGGCTTTTTTATGTTTTCTACTTTCCACAAATCCTTTATTTGCAAGCAGTTGACTTCAAACATTGGGTTCAAAATTTTGGTTCGATTAAACCAAGCATGTTTTGGTGAGACTACGCTGCACTTTTAAACTTATGTTTTCCTGATTCCATAAAGTAATTTTACAAAAGAAAATTAAATATAAATTAGACAGGAAAAACAAAGGCAAATGGCCGGGTTTAGATGATGCAAATAAATTCAGGAAATTAAATATAAGGAGTTTAATTGTTACTTGATTTATTGCTTATAACAACTCATCCTTGGGCACTTTTAAGGTAAACCTTAATCCTAAGTACCCGATGATTGCTGAGATAACTGATCCAATAATGATTGCAATTTTAGAAGTGTTTATGGTCGAAAGATTATTAAATGCTAAGAGGGTTATAAAGATTGACATGGTAAAACCTATTCCGGCAAGAAAGCCGGTCCATAAAATATGTGATCTTTTTAATCCATTTGGGAGTACGCACCACCCAAAGATTATTCCTAATAATGAAAAGCAAAATATCCCGAAGGGTTTTCCAATAAGCAATCCATAAATAATTCCATAACTATTTGCTGAAGATAAATCACTAATGACAGATGCAGGAATAAATATAGCGGTATTAGTTAACGCAAAAAGTGGAAGAATAATAAACGCTACCGGAAGATGGAGGCGGTGTTGTAATTTATAAGACACCGAATCCTCATCGCCATTACCAAAGGGGATTACAAAGGCTAAAAGAACCCCGGTAATAGTTGCATGTATTCCGGAACGGTACATAAAAAACCACATTAGCATCCCAATTATCAAGTAAATCCAAATGCTATAAACCTTTAAACGGTTTAAAATAAACATTACAATTAAAAGGGAAACAGCAAGTGAAAAATAGAGGAGTGAAAAACCTTGCGAGTAAAATAATGCTATAATAATAATTGCCCCTAAATCATCTATAATCGCCAATGCGGTCAAAAATATTTTCAAGGATAAAGGAACTCTTTTTCCAAGCAATGAGAGAACGGCTAAAGAAAAAGCAATATCTGTTGCCATTGGAATTCCAAAGCCATTTTGACTTGGAGTACCATTATTAAAACTGAAGTGAATTAAGGCAGGAACTATCATTCCTCCTATTGCGGCAATAATAGGCAACATTGATTTTTTGATATCAGATAGTTCACCAATATAAACCTCTCGTTCGATTTCAAGACCAACTAAGAGAAAAAATATAGTCATCAAGCCATCATTAACCCAAAATTCTATTGGCTTATGTGCAATTTCAAAATGCCACAAATGAAGATAGTTTTGCCCGAAAGACGAGTTGGCGAAAAGAAGAGATATTGTTGTACAAAACAGTAAAATTATTCCTGATGATTTTTCAGAATTTGTAAAATCAGTATAAAGTTTCCCTAATTTCATTTGATAGTCAAATATACCAAAACCAAATAGAATAATTCCGAAATTAACGGTGGTTTTAAATTGTTTACACATTTGGATTACTAGGTGGAAATGAACGGGCGGATACCGTTGCAAGTTTTTTTAATGAGTATCAAGCAATGAAAAAGGAAAAATTCGAGAAAGAAGGCAAGAAGTTATGTTGTAATAAGGATAAAAAAGATTGCTCTGAAAAGAAATAGATATGGCGAAAATGATAGAATTAAAATCAGTAATTACTTGTTCAAATTGTGGGCAAAAGCAAGAAGAAACAATGCCAACCGATTCATGCCAGTTTTTTTATGAATGTGAAAATTGTAAAACTCTTTTGAAACCCAAAGAAGGGGATTGTTGTGTTTATTGCTCTTATGGCTCTGTTCGGTGTCCTCCTATTCAAGAGGGCGGTAAAGGTAATTGTTGTAAATAAAATCATTTCTGGATACAATGGCTTTGCTTAAGCTTTTTAATCCAAATGGGCAAAATTACTCCATCTTCGCCACTAAAGGCTTGGAAAAGGTTGTTAAAAGGGCATTTACCGTCAGAAGTAATATCAAACAAATAAAATTTGGTGTATTTGCTATAAATAATAGCAATTTTGGCTTTTTTAATCATTTCATTTCCCGGAAAACTTTAAAAAATTATCTTTGTAAGCATTCTATAATTGTGCTATGGGAAGAATTTTTGAAACACGAAAAGCAACTATGTTTAAGCGATACGCCAAAATGGCCAAGGCTTTTACTAAAATCGGTCGCGAATTGGTTATGGCCACAAAAAATGGCGGCCCTAACCCCGATACCAATCCGCGATTAAGAGCGGTCATCCAAAATGCCAAGGCTGTAAATATGCCTAAAGTAAATGTAGATGCGGCTATTAAACGTGCCAGCGAAAAAGATTCTTCCAGCTTTGAGGAAGTTATTTACGAAGGATATGCGCCTCATGGAGTTCCGGTACTTGTGGAATGCACCACCAATAATCCCACCAGAACGGTTGCAAGCGTGCGTATGTATTTTAGCCGCGCTGATGGCGCCATGGGAACTAACGGTTCGGTGAGTTTTATGTTTGAACATAAAGTTATGTTTAAGATCGAATCTCCTGATTTAAGTAAAGACGATCTTGAATTAGAGTTAATTGATTTTGGACTGGAAGATCTTATTTACGACGAAGAAAATAAACAATATGTTATTCAAACAGCTTTTACCGATTTTGGCAAAATGCAATCTGCTCTTGAAGAACGCAAAATTAATGTAATTGAAACCAGTAAAATTTACGTCCCAACTACCACTAAAGAATTAAGTCCCGAACAGGAAGCTGATGTTATGGCCATGATTCAAAAGATGGAAGATGATGATGATATTGAAGCAGTGTACCATAACATCGCCTAATTAATTTGGAAAAACAATGGCGAATATTTAAGCACTCATCCCCGGCGGATGTATCACAGCTTCAGGAAAAACTGGGAGTAGACCGAATTGTGGCTTCACTGCTTCATCAGCGTGGATTAAGCGATTTTGAATCTGCCAAACTTTTTTTTAGACCCGAGCTCTCGCAGCTTCACGATCCTTTTTTAATGAAGGGAATGAAACTTGCCATCGACCGCATTAATACTGCCATCCAAAAAAACGAAAAGGTGATGATCTATGGCGATTACGATGTAGATGGCACTACTTCCGTTAGCTTGGTTTTTAGTTTTTTTAAAGAACACATTAAGCAAATTGATCATTATATTCCTGACCGTTATAAGGAAGGTTATGGAATTTCATTTAAGGGCATTGATTATGCCGCAGATAACGGATTCTCATTGATCATAGCGTTGGATTGCGGCATCAAAGCAATTGATAAAATTGATTATGCAAATTCTAAAAACATAGATTTTATTATTTGCGATCATCATTTACCCGGCGATGAAGTTCCGAAGGCTCATGCAGTTTTAGATCCCAAACAAACAGATTGCAATTATCCTTATAAAGAATTAAGCGGTTGCGGCATTGGCTTTAAACTTATTCAGGCTTTTTCCATTCAAAACAAATTACCGTTACAAAATTGCTATAATTATCTCGATCTAACGGTTGCCAGCATTGCGGCAGATATTGTTCCTATTACCGGAGAAAACCGGGTGCTTGCGCACTACGGACTGAACATTATTAATTCACAGCCTCGCCCGGGAATAAAAGCGTTGTTGAATTTAAATCAATCTACTCAGCCGGTTACCATCACCTCCTTGGTATTTGGATTAGGCCCCAGAATTAACGCCGCGGGAAGAATAGATCATGCGCGCAAGGCGGTGGAATTACTTATTTGCGATAATGATGCCGAAGCCGCGGAATTAGCTTCGGCTATTAACGATACAAATACTCACCGCAAAGATCTTGATTTGGGCACCACACAAGAAGCTTATGAAATTCTTGAAAATGATTTAGCGCTTGCCGATAAAACCACCACTGTTTTGTTTAATGAAAAATGGCACAAGGGAGTAATTGGAATAGTAGCCTCACGTTTAATTGAACGCTATTACCGTCCCACTATTATTTTAACCGAAAGCGATGGTAAGGCAACCGGCAGCGCCCGAAGTGTAAAAGAGTTTGATGTTTACAGCGCCATTGAAAAATGCAGCAATCTTTTAGAACAATTTGGTGGACATAAATTTGCTGCCGGACTCACGCTTAAAAAAGAAAATGTAGAAGCTTTTCAAATTAAGTTTGAGCAAATTGTTTCTTCCTCCATTACAAAAGATCAGCTGATTCCAAAAACAGAAATTGATCTGGTGATCAATCTCCATGAAATTACCGAAAAACTGGTGCGTATTTTAAAACAGTTTGCGCCGCATGGGCCTGAAAATATGACACCTTCCTTTTGCTGCCGAAATGTTTTTGACACCGGCTGGGGGCGCATTGTAGGCACTAATCATTTAAAGCTGGAATTATTTCAAAAATCAAACCCAAATATAAGATTCCAAGCCATTGCTTACGACAAAGGAGATTACATTAATTTCTTTCAGCGTAAAACGCCAATGGACATTGTTTTTAAAATTCAGGAAAACGATTACAAAGGCATCAGCAGCGTGCAATTATTGATAGAAGAAATTAAAGTGAGTAATACTGGGTAAAAATTTCCACACTATCCCTTCTTCTCGGTATTCACTTCTGGCCTCTTTTCTCTTCTGCTAAAGATGGATTTTCCTATTCTGGGCATATTATCGCCTATTAAAAATCCGAAAGGCTTCAATGAATCTACATGATCAAATGTTACTTTTGCTATAGCAGTAAGCGGAATGGAAAGGAACATGCCGGCTACACCCCACAGCGCCCCTCCAATTAATACCACAACAATAGATACCAACGCATTTACACGAACCTTAGAAGCCACTATTTTTGGCACCAAAAAATTATTGTCTATCAACTGAACTAAAAGATAACCTCCTAAAACATACAATGCAGAGAGGGGCTTTCCTTCAATAATAGCCATTAACATGGGCATTGAAATGGCAATTATACCCCCAATGTAAGGAATAAGGTTTAATAACGCCCCAATAACGCCAAGCAAAATAGCATATTTAATTCCTATTATTAATAATACGGTAGCATTTAAAGTGGCTACTATTACCATTTCAATTAAAAGGCCTACCAAGTAATTTTGTATTAATTTAGTAATGCTGTTTACTACTTTTCCAACTACAGTATGCTGCTCTTTAGCAAAAAGCTGTGCAATAAAATTAAGAAGCAACGGCTTGTAAAATAAAAATAGAAAAATATAAACAGGAAGCAGCAATATAACCACCACCGCGGCCGACAGTTCCTCTAAGGTATTTCCAATAATATTGCTCGCGCTCTTCATGCCGTCCTGCTTTTGTTCCGATACCCACGAGTTAATCTGTCTTCGCTCAATATGAAATTTTTCTGTAATCCAAGCCAAGCATTGATTTATTAACTCCTGACTTCTTTGTTTTAGTTGAGGTAAAGAAGAACTAAACTTACTAGTTTGAGCCTCTATAAAATAAAACACTCCAAATACAACAACTATCAACAGTAAGATTGCCGTTACAATTGCTAAAACTCTGGGAATGCGTACACGGGTAAAAAAATTAACTACCGGGTTTAAAAGTATAGCTAAGATCCACGCAAAAATAAGGGGTACAATAATGCTCTTTCCAAGAAACAGTATATCAAAGAATACAAAAATGCCAACTAATACCAAAGATAACTTTACATATAAGGGAAGTTTGTTTATAGTCATAATGGTTTTTTGGTTAATTCTTATAAGACCTCTTGAAACTCTTATACAAACTTATGCCACAAGGTTATTCAAAAAAATTATAACGGAAAAACTTGGCTAATAAAAGTTAAAAAAAAAATTTTAGTCTCTATTTTTATGGTTTAACAATATTAACAAACTAAACGTTACAAGCTTTTATGATTTTTATTTAACCTATTCAAAATCAGTAATTTGATTAGAATTAAGCTTTTACTGCCCACCGCAATTTAGCCGAACGCGCTCTTGGATTGCTGTTTGCTTCTTCTGCAGATGGCCGGATAATATCGGGAGCGATTTCACTAAAAATTCCTTCCTTAAAAAAATGTTTAAACGCTTTTTTAACGCGACGGTCTTCCCCCGAATGAAAAGAAAGTATGGCCACTCTTCCCCCTGAAGCAAGCGCATCAGGAAGTTTCTCTAAAAATGTTTCCAATGCGCCAAATTCATCGTTCACCGCTATTCGCAAGGCCTGAAAACAACGCTGACAAGCCTTTTTAACTTCTTCTGTCCGTAAATCTTTTGGTATAAATTTTAAAGTATCTTGTATAACTTGCTGTAATTGCGAAGTTGTTTTTATATGTCTTCCCTTTTTAAACACCGCTACAATGGCTTCCGCTATTTGTTCAGAATAGGGTTCATCTGAATGTTCGGTTAAAAGTTCTTCCAAGTGCTCCTGCGAAATTGATTTTAAAAGATCAGAGGCGGGCCTTCCGCTTTTAGGATTAAGTCGCAGATCCAAAGGACCTTCTACCTTAAACGAAAAACCGCGTTCGGGATTATCTATTTGCATGGAAGACACGCCCAAATCGGCCAATACAAAATCAAGCGGGCCGGCTTCGTTTTCAATTTGATCAATTCCCGAAAAATTCATTTTCTTTATAATGAGATTTTCTTGGCCATAACCTAAAGCTACTAAGCGCTCTTTGGTGCGGGGCAATTCAAAAGGATCTACATCCATGGCAAACAATTTACCTCCGGGCAGTAAACATTTTAGCATCTCCAAACTATGTCCGCCATAGCCCAGCGTTGCATCCAAACCGGTTTGTCCGGGTTTAATCTGCAAAATTTCCAGTATTTCTTTAACAAGAATGGAACGGTGCATGCCTGCGGGGGTTCTGCCTTGCTGCTTTACTTTTTCTACATCTTCTTTATAATTTTCGGGTTGCAGCTCCTTGTATTTTTCTTTAAACACTTTGGGGTGTGTGCCTGTGTAGCGAACTCTTCTCGGGCGTTTCGGATCTTCCTCTTTCATTCAATTTTTTTTTAATTCTTTGTAACTATCTCCGCCAGCTTATCAGTCAAACTTTTTGAAACATGATTTGGCTTCATAACGTCTTCCGGCTTTGCCTTTCCTATGCCTTCAAAAAACATGTGATCCAGGTTTTCAAACCAATATGATTTAAAGTTAGATTTGCCTTTCATCGCTTCCAGCCAAAGATCATAATCTTTTTTTGTAACATTATAATCTCTTCCGCCTTGTAATAAATAAACAGGCATGGTTAAAGTTTTTGCTTCTTCCAGCACTTTGTAATTCCTGTCCATTAACCAATATTTGGCTTTGGCACCAAAGGGCAAACTTACTTTACTTTTTAAAGTAAGATCGGGTTTCATTGCATTTTTTATCTGCCAGTTTATCGCTGTGGCCATTTCATCAGCTTTTGCCTTATCTTTTTCATCAAGCAATGAATTCACATAACTGATCTGTTCAGGAATTATTTCCAAGAGACTTCTTCCCGGAGCAGCCAACAAAATCAATCCTTTTACTGCCTTGCATCTTTTTGCAATAACAGGGCCACACATAGCGCCCTGACTATGACCGGCCATGTAAATTTTAGAGGTATCAATTTCTTTAAATGTTTTTGCAAGTTTAAATGCTTCTACTGCGTCATCAATAGTTTCGCTGTAATAATCCATACTGTCCATAGGAAAAGGATCGCGGTATTGATACACATAGGTGCGCTTGTCATAAATTAAAACCGAAATGCCTTTTTGAACAAGAGCAAGCGCCATATCTAAAAAAACTTTGTTTTTGCCTACACTTACGTTTCGGTCTTGCGGGCCGCTTCCATGTACTAAAATAACCAAAGGACTTTTCTTAGCGTTTGTTGGCGTGTACAAACTTCCGGGCAGTTTAATAAAAGAATTTGGAGTGATTAATATTTCTTTTCTGGTAAAATTTGCATTTATAAGAGGCTCGGGTTTATAAAACCACTGCTGACTAAAAGTATCAATTGAAAAACGTTGAATGCGTTGTCCCTGATCGTAATAATGATACCATAAGAATTTACCTTTGCCTGTTTTTATACTCGTTGCAGTTGCCATTTTACAGCCCTGCGTGTCGGCTACTGTTTTTTCAATGGCAACAATGGGCCCGTATTCGTTATTAAACTCATCTACCGCTTTTTGTGTTTGAGCCGAAATGGCTTTACCGTAAAAACTCGAATCAAAATACACATAATTTTTATGATATTCGTTACGCTTTACTGCTCCAATAAACTTTTTAGATAATTGTATATACGGGTCTTTTACAGGCTCTTCCTGCGATATGGCTTTAAATCCACTTAAAATAAAAATAAAAATAAGGCAGGAATAGTGTAATTTTATCACGTTGAATGTTTTTAAATTAAATTAGAAATCTCTTTCAAAATTACACTTTTTTGATACCTAAAGAAACAGTAGATAAGATTATTGATGCCGCGCGGGTAGAAGATGTGGTGGGCGATTTTGTTACGCTAAAAAAACGTGGAACAAATTTACTTGGCCTTTGTCCTTTTCATGGCGAAAAATCTCCCTCGTTTACGGTATCGTCCGTTAAAGGTATTTACAAATGTTTTGGCTGCGGTAAAGCCGGAAATTCTGTTAATTTTATAATGGATCATCTGCAGCTCAGCTATCCCGAAGCATTGCGCTGGCTGGCAAAAAAGTATTCTATTGAAATTGTAGAACGCGAAATAACTCCCGAAGAAAAAGAAAGACAAACCGAAAGAGACAGCTTATTAATAGTGATGCAATTTGCGCAGCGCTATTTTACCGATAAAATGTTAAACAGTGATGAGGGTCGTTCTATTGGCCTTGGTTACTTTCAGGAAAGAGGTTTGCGTGATGATATTATTGAAAAATTCTGTTTAGGATACAGTTTGGAAGCGCGCCGTGCCTTTAGCGAAGACGCTGTTAAAGCAAGTTATTTACCAAAATATCTTGTAAAAACAGGCATGAGTATTTTAAGCAATAATCATGTTGCAGGTACAGAGATAACCGGAATAGATATTTTTGACCGTTACGCCGGACGAATCATGTTTCCTATTCACGATGATGGCGGCCGGGTTGTTGCCTTTGGTGGAAGAACGTTAAGCAGCGATAAAAAAATAGCGAAGTATATTAACAGTCCCGAAACCGATATATACAATAAGAGTAAGATCTTATATGGATTGTGGTATGGTAAAAAAGCAATTCAAAAAAGCGAACTCTGTTATTTGGTAGAAGGCTACATGGATGTGATTGCCATGCATCAGGCAGGAGTTGAAAATGTGGTTGCTTCCAGCGGAACTTCTTTAACCGTTGAACAAATAAAATCCATTCATCGTTTTACTAAAAACATTGTAGTGCTTTACGATGGCGATGATGCCGGACAGAAAGCCAGCAACCGCGCCATTCCTCTGTTACTGGAAGAAGGCATGAATGTAAAATTACTGATGTTTCCTGACAACGATGATCCGGATTCGTTCAGCAGAAAAGTAACGGTAGATGAATTTCAAAAATACATTGTTGAAAACGCCGAAGACTTTTTAATGTTTAAAGCCAAAAAAGTTACGGGTGAAACAAAGAACGATCCAATAAAACGTGCGGGAGTTATAAAAGATATTGTTGCAAGCATTGCCTTAATTCCGGATAATATTATTCGAAGTGTTTATGTAAAAGATTGCGCGAATGTAATGGAAATGGAGGAATCCATTCTTCAAATGGAGGTGAATAAAATCCGTAGAAAAGCCGCTCCTAAAACGAATACAAGTGACACATCGCAACAATATTCAGAAACTCCTTTACCCGAAAATTACGATGATCTTTTAACGCCAACACAGCCCGAAAAAGAGACCTTAAATTTTGACGCGGAGGAAAAGGAATTACTGAGGATAATTATTATGTATGGTAATATTCTAATAACCATTTCAGGCATTAATCCAGACGATCCGGACGTTGAAAGTACATTAGCACAATACATAATAGAAGATCTGAAAAATGACGGAATTCATTTAGAAAATCCCATTCATCAGGCAGTTTTAAATGAGTACACTAACGAAATTAATAAAGGGCATTTACCCAACTTGCAGCATTTTTCAATGTCACAAGATCCCATTATCAGCAGTTTTGTAATCAATCATGTATTAAATAATTACGAATTAAGTCATAAATGGGAAAACTTTGGAGTATATGTGTCCAGCGAAATATCGAGCATAAAAAAAGCCTCGCAGCATTTACTATTCAGCTTAAAAGAAAAAAAACTAAACCACTATATTTCGCAAAAGCAGGAACTTTTAAAAACAGCCGAACCCGAAGCTATTCACGGTATACTTAACGAAATTTTACACCTCACCACTCTTAAAAGCAGGGTAAACAAGTTATTGGGAAGAATTGTGGTAAAATAACTAATTGAAAACCAATTTATTAGCTAATTACTCTGCGTTTTTAACCAAAAATTTGGTACTTTTGCCCCCCTAACTAAAAACATTTAAATGACTTATTTGGATTTTGAAAAACCAATACAGGATTTAGAAAGTGAATTAATTAAGCTTAAAGAAGTTTCCGCTAAAAGCAAGGTTGATCTCACCGAAAAAATCAAGGAACTGGAAAGTCATGTTCTTGAAAAAACAAAGGAACTATACTCTAACTTAACGCCCTGGCAGCGGGTACAAGTGAGCCGGCATCCGGAGCGTCCTTATACTTTAGCCTATATTGAACACCTTTCTAACAAAAGCTTTATTGAATTACATGGCGACCGCACGGTTGGCGATGATAAAGCCATGGTGGGCGGTTTTGGTGATATTGACGGGCAAACCGTAATGTTTATTGGTCAGCAAAAAGGTATTAATACGAAGATGCGCCAGATAAGAAGATTTGGAATGGCTAATCCTGAAGGTTACCGCAAAGCTTTACGCTTAATGAAGTTAGCCGAAAAATTCAATAAACCAATTGTTACTTTAATTGATACCCCGGGAGCTTATCCGGGCTTGGAGGCTGAAGAACGCGGACAAGGAGAAGCCATTGCAAGGAATTTACTGGAAATGGCTCAGTTAAAAGTTCCTGTTATTTGTATCATTATTGGTGAAGGAGCCAGTGGCGGTGCTTTAGGCATAGGCATTGGCGATAAAGTTTTGATGTTGGAAAATACCTGGTACTCGGTTATTTCGCCCGAAAGTTGTTCTTCTATTTTATGGCGCAGCTGGAATTTTAAGGAAATTGCCGCGGAAGCTTTAAAACTTACCGCAGACGACATGAGTAAAAACGGATTAATTGACGGGATGATAAAGGAACCTGTTGGAGGTGCGCACCGTAATCCTGAAGAAATGTTTAGCACCGTAAAACAAGAAATTTTAAAACATCTTAATGTTTTAATGAAACAAGATCCTGAAGAACGGATTAACGCACGGATTGATAAGTTTGCGGCTATGGGCGTGGTGCACGATCTGGAGGATTGATTTTTTGCTTAAAGTTTTAAACTTTATTTTAGTAAGTATTTTTCCTAATTATTATTAATTGTGCTATATTTAAAGTAGCTTTTGATAAAATTAAAAATATTATTCGGAATTCTTTTTGTTTTAACTTCGCTTTTAACAAAATCGCAGTGTGATTGGCAATCTCTTGGTTATAATCAAGATAGTTCTTATTTAAATAAACAATCAAAAGGTGCAGAAACGAATGCGTTAACCGTCTTAGAATTTGCCCCAGACGGCACTGCTTATACTTTATATAAAAAATATACTGTTTACAATACCAATTCTCCAATTCAGGTATTAAAACTCGTAAATAATAAATGGAAGCCTTTATCTATGGTTGGAGTGGCGACTTCCGGAGCATCTAACCCTATTCTAAAAATCGATAATTCAGGCAATGTTTATTTATCTTATAGTATGAACTATAAACTAGTGTGTGCTAAATTTAATGGAATTACATGGCAAACTTTACCAACTATAAATTTTACTTACAGCGACCAGATTTATTTTAAATTCGCTTTAGATAAAAACAATTCGCCTTATTTTTTGCATACCAGTGTGGCCGATAGTAACAAGCTAACCTTAAAAAAATATACCGGAACAAGTTGGATTAATGTTGGACAGAATAAATTTTCTAACTCTTTAACCGCACTTGTAAACTACTTTAATATAGGAAACGCTTTTGATTTATTAATTGATACTAATTTAATACCCTTCATAGTTTCTTATAAAAACGTCGGCACAAAAAATGTAATGGACATTTTTACTTATAATTCGAATTGGATTAAAACAAACTCTATAAATACAAACACCAATACTGTTGCGCCTTTTTTAAAAAAAGACAATAACAACACGGTTTATTGTTATTTTGTTGATTCGTTAAATAACCATGCGGTAATAACAAACATCAATGCAACTTATACAGTTGCCTTTCAAACGCCCAAAATATTTATTAGTAAACTTAATTTTTATTTCGATAACGCCAACACTCTAAGAATATTTAAAGGAGAGCAAGATGAACAGGTATATACTCCCTTCCCTACTTTTAGTTTTTCACTTTATGATATAAATAATTTAAACCCCGTTCAAATAGGGCCCAACAATTATTTGGACTTAAATTCTGACTTCTATCCTATAATTAGTCCCAACAAAGAGTTTTATTTGGTGTATACTGAAGTTGGCGATCCATTTTATCCTAAAACAATAATTAAATACATAAATAATAATTGGGAGGTAGTAGGTGAAGGGGAAATCGGTATAATAAAAAGCAGAACCTCGAAAAGTACAATTAGAATTAGTAAAAGCGGTAAAATATATGTTTGCTATGATGATATTTTGGACTCACAGAAAGTATCGGTAATCACTTATCAAAACAATAATTGGAGTTATGTTGGCAAGCGAGGTGTTTCAGAAAAACAAACATATAAATGGTTTTTTGAACTAGATAAGAATGACGTGCCTTATTTATCCTATGATAATGTATATGATACTAATAGAACCATTGTTAAAAAATTTGACGGCATCAATTGGTTAAGAGTAGGAAAGACAAATTTTAAAGATGATTTAAGCTATGGAGATGCCGCCAATATTTATTTTAATAAGCAAAACGAACTTTTTATTAATATTTACAAGTCCCAATTAGAAGAACCCACTCTGTTTAAGTTTTCAAATAATAATTGGCAAAATGTAATGTACAATCAAATAGGTTTTTGCTATAATTCGAATTATTACTCCAACAACATAGCTTTTGATACACTTGGTAGCTTTTACTCTGTTAATTCCAATTGTTTTAGGGGCTTATTAAAAGATTCCTTGAATTATTTAAGGAAAATTAATGGCAGTGAAATAGCTTTAAAATCAAGTTTTAGAGTCCATAGTTTTAAAATCAATAACTCTACAAATATCCCTTATATATTTTATTCAGAACAAGGCAATAATGGTTCGTATAATTATTTCGTGAAACGTTTTATTAATAATAAATGGATTGAAGTTGGAAATTTTAATAATAATTATAAAAAAATCAACTATTATTCCTACAACGGTTATTCAAAGCCGGACATGACATTTGACGATAGCGGAAATCCATATATTATTATTAATGAGGACTCTTTGAAAGTTGCCTTATTTATGTGCAAAAATAATATCTGGCAAAAAGTTGGCAATTCTTATGTGTCAAATTTTCCTGCAGGTGCTTTCGATGTTGCGATTTATAACGACCGGTTTTATTGCATATATACAAATAAAGGGGCTTGGCTTAAAACAATAGATGTGCCGGCGCTAGCATCCGTTAACTCCAATGTAGATACATGTAATGATATCAAAGCTTTGCTTGAAGTGAATGTGAAGAATGGATTAATCTATCAATGGCAAATTAATAACGGGAGCAGTTTCATTGATCTTTCTAACAATCAAAAATATGCTGGCAGTAATTCCAGACAGTTAAAAATAACTTCAGATCTTTCTGATTTAAGCCAGACAAAATATCGCTGTATTGTTAAAAGATCCTGCACTATTGATACTACTAATATAATTACATTTTCCTGCCATTATAAAGATAGTATTAAAGCAATACCCGAATTAGTCTTATTCCCAAATCCTACTAATAAAATATTTACTATTGACTGTAAGCGGCCCATAAACTCTTTAGAACTATATGACGTAACAGGAAAAGTAATTCTTTCTATGAGAAAATTCGATTTAGTAAGCCGGGTGAATGTAGATGTGAGCCAATACCCTTCCGGCTGTTATTTTGCAAGGATCAGTTATTCTGATAAATTTAAAATTTTGAAAGTATTAAAAGAATAAAGATTTTCACCTCATTGCTTCCTTTATAAAAATGAGTATCTTCGCACACACAATAATTTAACACAAAAAATGGCAGACACAGGCGATATAGGAATAGGCTCCATCATCAGATTTAATGGCGAGTTAATGCAAATTATGGAGTATCAGCATAGAACTCCCGGAAACCTGCGTGCTTTTTACCAGGCGAAAATGAAAAATTTAATTAACGGGAAACAAATGGAGAACCGCTTTAGAAGCGGCGAGTTGGTGGAGGTTGTTAGAGTTGAATATAGGCAGATGCAATATATTTACGCGGAAGGTGATTTTGCCGTGGTTATGGATAATACTAATTTCGAGCAAATTCATATTCCAATATCGCTTTTTGGCGAACAAGGCAGATTTTTAAAGGAGGGTATGGAAGTTAAAATCAGCTTTGAAGAGGACACCCCAATTATTGCGGAAGCGCCAACTTTTATTGAATCGCAAATTACTTATACTGAACCCGGAATGAAGGGTGATACCGCCACCAATACCTTAAAGAAAGCAACCCTTGATACGGGCACCGAAATCAGCGTTCCCTTATTTTTTAATGAAGGAGATTGGGTAAAGATTGATACGCGCACGGGTAATTACGTGGAGCGTATTAAAAAGTAATATACTTTTTCGGAAATGATCAGTTGTTTATTAAAATGCTCCTGAAAAAAGATGCATGTTCTACATTATATCGCAATGTTTATTTACAATAAAATTTTATGTTTTTCGTGAGTGTTTGGCAAAGACCCTTACCGCAATGATTTGCTAAGAAGCAGTTGTCCGCGATTTTTAACGCTGCACACCTTCGCATTTTTTAGGCGATAGGAATGCTGCCTTCTTAAACTCCATTTATTTATAAAGCCTATCTCATTATTTTAAAAAGTCTTGTTGAGGATGATTTCAAATTTATTAATTTGCTTCATGACAATTAATGATAATTCAAATAACAACTCAAGCATAAGAAAGAATAATCGCTCAGAATAATACCATAAACATGGTATTAAATAATACAATCTGGTAAAGTAAATTTAACCTCTTAAATAATTTAAAAATATCTTTTCATGAAAAACCTAATAAAATTTGCCTTCATGTGTGTATTATTACTAAATTTTTTGGCTTGTAAAAAAACATACTCTTGTAAGGCCAAAGATGTAAACAAAGAATATATTTTTAAATGTGAAAATTGTAAAAAGAACGATATTGATGCGTACAAAAAGGAAATTGAAAAAAAAGGTTATACAGAAGTTTCTTGCGAAAAATAAGTCTAACGTATACCTTAAACTATTTATAAAAAATCAAAACCTATAAAAACATGAAAAAAGTTTTTGCCTTATCGTTATTTTTTTCACTAGCTTTTGTTGCTTGTAAAAAAGATAAAAAAACAGACCAAATTCCGGATATTGCATACGTTGATCCAAACGCTTCAAAAAAACAACAAGTTAAGGAAACTTACGTTAATATGGCTTTTGCCGTATACGATGATACCTATCAAGGAACTATTGCCCTTAAAACAGCTATTAACGCTTTTGTCGCTAATCCAACATCAACCGGATTTCAAACGTGCAAGCAAAAATGGCTAGATGTAAGAGAAATATACGGATTAACAGAAACGTTTCGTTTTGCCGATGGTCCTATTGACAATGAAGCGGATGGTCCGGAAGGATTAATAAACGCATGGCCAATGGATGAATCCTATGTTGATTACACAGTTTCAAGTCCTACAACAGGCATAATTAATAATTTAACTGCCTACCCTGTTATTAACCAAGCCACCCTTATTCAAGCAAATGAAAATGGTGGTGAAGAAAATATCGCTATAGGGTTTCATGCAATTGAATTTTTATTGTGGGGTCAAGATTTGTCTGCGTCAAGTGCAGGTGTGCGCCCTTACACCGATTATTTAACTACGGGAGGAACCGCTTCAAATCAAGCTCGTAGAGGGCAATACTTAAATGTTACAGTTGATATACTTATTGCAGGATTAAAGCAAGTAAGAGATGCTTGGGATCCTAGTATTTCAGGTAATTACCGTGAGACTTTTTTAGCTTTAGAGAATAAAATCGCATTGCGTAAAATATTTACTAGCTTAAAAGTATTAAGTGGTTTTGAATTGTCGGGCGAAAGAATTTACACCGCATATCAAAATCAAAATCAAGAAGATGAACAGAGTTGCTTTTCGGATAACACGCACCGAGATATTTATTTAAATGCTAAAGGAATGCAAAATTTGTATAACGGAAGCTATACAAGAACAAATTCAACAGTAGTTTCCGGGTATGCTTTAAAAGACTTAGTTCCACTTTACGACGTAAATAAAAATACAGAGGTTGTAAATTATTTAGCCAGTTCAATAGCAAAAATAAACTTAATCTATATCCCTTTTGATCAAGCAATAGTTTTACCTGCAGAAAGACCAAAGGTTTTAGCAGCAGTTACAGAATTACAAGCACTTGAAACGAAAGTAATAGCAGCCGCTGGTGTTTTTGACATAACCTGGTAGTACAGTGATTTTATAAAGATAAGTGAATCGAAAGTACTTTATAGTTTTATTATTGTCAACCTTTTTTTGGGCATGCAAAAAAAATAAGGACATAATTCCTCCAATTGAAGACCGTTATGAAGAGGGTGAGGAATTTTCGGCCGGTATTCGAACAATAAAAGATGAATCTTCATTAGCATTCAGTTACCAGCTTTCAGGATTGAATTCGCAAGAAAAATTGGATTTTTTTGTTGGCAATTCTTTTTTTAATCAAAATTGGGTTCAAGCACCATCATCATCAACAGCAAGAGACGGCTTAGGCCCAATGTTTAATGCACGATCATGTGCAAGCTGTCATTTCAGAGATGGCAGAGGCCAGCCTTTCGTTAACAATGGTCTCTTATTTCGTTTGAGTATTCCTGGCACTGGTAGTAATGGCGAACCATTAGGAGATGTTAATTATGGAGGGCAATTAAGTGATAACTCCATTCAAGGAGTTGTCAAAGAAGGCGATTTTAATATATTCTATAATGATCAATCCTATCAATTTCCTGACGGCGAAAGCTATTCGTTAAGAACACCTATATATACATTTAATAATCTTAACTACGGTGGTATGAATGGCGGCATCATGTTCTCTCCAAGAATAGGTCAACAAATGATTGGTTTAGGATGTATGTAGTCAAACCAATCTGTACTTTTAAGCCTAAATAACTTTGGACATTTTCTTTTTTAAAATTAGTTAATTTTTTTGATTTTTATTAGCAGTCGTAAAATTATTTCCAACTGCGGACTTTTGCTTTTTTAAGGAGCCAGTCCTTGTTAGAATAATTTCACTTACCGATATTCGATTGATGTAATTTTGTTTTCTTTTTTTGATTGTTTCTTGTTTTATTTTATTCCTCCTTTCTAATATTTGATTTGATTTTCCGTAATAT
>JACPOC010000001.1 GCA_016185125.1 Bacteroidota bacterium | reverse complement strand
AGGCCCAACAAGCCTTTTTTTTGCTGTTTTCATCCAACAAAAAAAGCTAATTGAAACGACTTTCAATTAGCTTTGCTCAAACTTAATACTGGCGTGGGCTACGAGCTCTTTTACCAACTATTTTTGGCGTCTATATCTAAAAAAGACAGAGTATGTACGTGTACAACAACCGGTACAAGTGGTACATCTACACACAAAACCACGTATTACAAAGCAAAAAAGCATGATGTTCGTCCTTCTTGTGTAGGATCACAAACTGAATCAAGTTCAGGATCGGTTACTATTACCGGCGATAAAACTACTTGCGAGTTAAAATAATCTAAAAATAATAAAAAAGAAAACCGCTCCCTTTAAAGAGCGGTTTTTTTTTAACATTTATATAAATAAAAAACATATCTTTAACGAAATTTATAATTAAATAAACATGAAAAAAATCTTATTAATTGCTGCAGTTGCAGGTTTATCAATGGTATCTTGTAAAAAAGACAGAGTTTGCACGTGTACAGAAACAGAGTCTGCGGGTGGCCCTTCATCTACAAGCACTACTACTATTGTAAAAAGTTCAAAAATGCAGGCTAAGGCCAATTGTGTTTCAACAAAATCAACCAACAACGGTAACACTCACAGCTCTGATTGCAAATTAAATTAATAACCTAATAATATAATCATCATGAAAAAAATATTATTAGTGGCGGCTGTTGCCGGATTAACAATGGTTTCCTGTAAAAAGGATAGGGTTTGCTCTTGCACTACAACTTCTACTTTAGGTAGCGTATCTTCTTCTAGTACTAATGATTATACGATTGTTAAAGAAAGCAAGCATATTTCTAAAATGGCCTGTGCCAGCAAAAAAAGCACCCAAACTGACAATGGTGTTACTTACACTTACGAATCAAGCTGTAAATTAAAGTAAGTTATCTAAATTATTAAAAACCGCTCCTTTTAAAGAGCGGTTTTTTTATTTCCACATTTTTCCGTTTATAATTACTGCATCTATTAAATCGCTTCCAAAAGCGTAAGGTAAAAATCCGTAGCTGTTAATCTCTTTGGTAATAATTAAATTAGCTCTTTTGCCGGGCGTAATGGTGCCCGCTTCATTTTGAAGCCCCATGGCGTAAGCGGTGTTTAAAGTAACCGCGTTAATAGCTTCTTCCGGGGTTAATTTATATTGTATGCAGGCCATGCTCATCATTAATTTCATGTTTCCACTCGGACTGCTTCCCGGGTTATAATCGCTTGCAAAGGCAAGGGGCAAACCGTTATCAATTATTTTACGCGCCGGCGGAAGTTGTAAATTCAGAAAAAATGCCGCTCCCGGTAAAATGGTGGGCATGGTATTGCTGTTCTTTAATAATTGAATATCGCCTTGGGTACAAAACTCCAAATGATCAACACTTATTGCATTGCACTCCACAGCGGTTTTAATGCCGTTGCTATGGCTTAACTGCTCGGCATGCACCTTGCCTTTTAGCTCGTATTTTTTTCCGGCTTCCAGAACTTGTTTGGTTTCTTCGGCGGTAAAATATCCTTTCTCGCAAAAAACATCTATGTAATCAGCCAGTTTTTCTTTCGCTATCGCGGGAAGCATTTGGTTAATGATAAGATCAATGTATCCTTTTTTATTTTCTTTAAATTCTGTAGGAACAGCGTGGGCTCCCAAAAAAGTAGCCTTCACCGGAATCCAGTTTAATTCTTTTAAACGTTTTATTACGCGCAGCATTTTTAATTCACTTTCGGTATTTAACCCGTAACCGCTTTTTATTTCAACAGCAACCGTGCCCTGCGAAATAATTTCTTTTAAGCGTTGTTTGGATTGTTCAAAGAGAAATTCTTCGCTTGTTTCTCTTAATTTTTTAGCGGAATTTAATATTCCTCCTCCGCGATTGGCTATTTCTTCGTAAGATAAACCGTTTATTCTATCCACAAATTCCTGCTCACGGTTTCCGGCATACACAATGTGCGTGTGGCTGTCCACAAAACCGGGCATTACCATTTTACCTGTGCAGTCAATCACTTCCAGGCCTTTCCAATCGGTTATTCCCGGAAAATCGTCCATGCTTCCGTAATCTGAAATTAAGCCATCATCGCAGGCAAGCCAGGCATCGTTGATACACGGGAGCACAGCCATTTGTTTACCCGAAAGTTTTTGCGGCGCGTTTTCATAAACGTTTATAAGTAATTTTATATTTTTAAGAAGGAGTTTTTGCATGAGAATATTTAAAGGATGAAGATAAGTAATAAACGATAAATATTATTTAATTTTGATTTTATGTCAGGCAACTCTTTTGGAACATTATTTAAGCTTACTTCTTTTGGCGAAAGTCATGGGCCCGCTATTGGCGGAATTATTGACGGCTGCCCGGCCGGTTTAAAAATGGATGTTGATTTTATTCAAAATGAACTCGCCCGGCGCAAACCCGGACAGTCGCACATTACCACCCAACGAAAGGAGGAAGACACGTTTGAATTTTTGTCGGGAATTTTTGAAGGAATTACTACAGGAACTCCAATAGCTTTTCAGGTAAGAAATGAAAATCAAAAATCAAAAGATTACTCGCATTTAAAAGATAATTACCGTCCCAGCCACGCGGATTTTACTTATGATAAAAAATATGGCATTCGCGATTATAACGGGGGAGGCAGAAGCAGCGCCCGTGAGACAGTAGCACGTGTTATTGCCGGAGGAGTTGCAAAGTTGATTTTAAAGGAACACAATATAACGGTTGAGGCTTTTGTAAAGCAAGTTGGAAAAATAAAGCTTGACAAAAACTTTGATTTGCTTGATCTTTCTAAAACAGAATCAAATATTATTCGTTGTCCGGATGATAAGATTGCTTCTGAAATGATTACATACATTGAGCAAATAAAAAAGCAAGGCGATACGGTTGGCGGAATAATTCAATGCGTTATAAAAAACTCCCCTGTTGGTTTAGGCGAACCTGTTTTTGATAAATTAAACGCGGCATTAGGTTATGCTATGCTTGGAATTAACGCTGTTAAAGGTTTTGAAATTGGCAGCGGATTTGATTGTGTAAATTATAAAGGCTCTGAGTTAAATGATATTTTTACAAATGGTGAAAAAGGAATAAATACGCAAACAAATAATAGTGGCGGCGTTCAAGGCGGCATCAGCAATGGCATGCCTATTTATTTTAATGTGGCGTTTAAACCTGTTGCAACAATAATGCAAAAGCAGAAATCGGTAAACAATAATGGCGAAGAAATTACTTTAGAAGCAAAAGGCCGCCACGATCCTTGTGTGTTGCCACGAGCTGTTCCTATAGTGGAAAGTATGGCAGCGTTGGTAATGGCCGATATGCTTCTGCTTTCGCGATCAAATAAAATTTAAGAAAAATGAAAGTTTATGCGGTTCCCGGTTTGGCTACTAATGAGGGAATATTTGCAGGTATTAAACTTTACAAGCATCAACTCATCGTTTTAAAATGGCCACCTTTAAAGCGGGAGTATTCTATGAAAGAATATGCCCTGTGTTTTGTTGAGCAAATAAACACCAATGAACCTTTTATGATCTTAGGTCTTTCATTCGGAGGAATGATTGCGGTTGAACTTGGGAAAATATTACATCCTAAAAAAGTAATTCTTATATCTTCGGCCAAAACAAGAAGAGGTTTATCTTGGCCCATTCGATTCTTTAAATTTTTTCCTGTACATCTTTTAATTCCCGACAGGCCCTTTAGAAGCTTTTCTTTTAGGGCGCGTTTGCTTTTGGGTTTTTCTGCAGACTATATGAAAATTCTTGCACCTATGGTAAAGGAAATGCCTGAAAATTATTTTAAATACGCCATTCATTATATAGTTAACTGGAGTAATAAGGATGTTCCGGCAAACACAATTTTAATTCATGGCAATGCGGATAAATTAATCTGGCATAATAAAAAATTCGCGGATCATACCATTCAAAAAGGTTCGCATGCCATGGTTATTACCAAAGCTCCGGAGTTAAATAAAATACTTAACGAAATTTTGGGCCAGGAAATTCAGTAAAATTAATTTTTATCATCTTTATGGCGCCAAAGATATTTACTGGCAAGCGTTCTGTAAGGTTTCCATTTCTCAGCGATTGCATCCATTTGTATAAAAAGGTCTTTTTTGTTAACAGGTTCAATGTTGTATAATTTTTTAATTCCGTTTTGTATTCCCAGATCATCTTTCGGAAAAACATCTTCTCTTCCTAAACTAAACATCAGTAACATTTCAACAGTCCATCTTCCTACACCTTTTATCTGAACAAGATATTCGATCAGCTCATCGTCTTTCATCGATTTAAGTTTGCTGTAATCTAAAGTGTTATCAATTGAAAATTGCGCAATGTTTTTTAAATAACTTGCCTTTTGATAAGATAAGCCCGCTGCACGCAAGGTTTTATCTTTAATTTTTAAAACTTCTTTGGGGTGCGGATATTGGTTTTTGAATAATTGTAAAAATCTTGCAAAAATAGTTGCGGCAGCTTTAACGGATAACTGCTGGCCAACGATAGCTCGTATTAACGAATAATATAGATCTTCTTGTTTACTGTTTTTAATTGTGCCAACTGCGTCAATTACTTTTTTTAAGCGTTTGTCTTTTCTTAAATGTTCTGTTTGTTTTGATAAGGTTGCCATTTCATTCGTCTTTAAAGAAATTTAGTTTGCTCATATCAATTAACTGAATGTTTTTGTAGTAGAAATTTAATATATCCGTGTATTTATAACCCAGCTTACACATCTTCATGGCACCTTCTTGGCACATACCTAATCCATGACCATAGCCGCGGCCTCTGAACAAAATACTATCTTTATTAATTTCGCTGATACTGAAAAAAGTTGATTTTAATTGAAGGTCGAGTCGTATATTTTTTAATGGAACTTTTGTGTTATTACATTCCAAAAAAACTTTCCGTGCATCCTGCTTAAAGTTTAGAGCAATGTTTTTTGCTTCATCAATTTCGGTGGGATAATTATGTTTCAGTTTTAAATAAGTTAACCAATCTTCCGTAAGCATTTTTCTTTCCCATCGGGCATTCGGCATTTTTACGCTAAAGCTATCGTTTATGCTTCTCAAATAATTTGTTTTAGATCCCCACACATCTTCGCTGTTTGCAGTTTGCCCACCGCTGTTGCTGTGAAAAGCCGCTACAATTAAATTTAAATTATCATCCACCACTACTTTTCCTTTTGTATATTCAATAGCATTAAAAATAGTCAGGTCTTTTGGTTTTCCGTAATAGGCTTGGCAATGCACCTGATCACACAAGCTGAACCCTTCGATAACATGTTTGTTAATGTGCGCTAATGCAAAGGTTCTGGCAAGTATGGCCTGCACTTTGTAAAATTCTTGAGTTGATCTTGATCCGGCTTCTGCTTCGGTAACCCCCGCTATGTAATTATCCAGTATCACTTCATTTATGAGGCGCAGATAGTTTTCATTCACGGCAAAACTCAAATTGTTTTGATAGGTTCTAATTTTTCTATCAGGATTAAGGAGCTTTACTTTTAGTTCTCCTAAATCTTCGCCTGTAAACTTAATGTATTTAAAGCTTCCAATAATTTTTTCGTTTTGCAGCAGTTCAATGCTGTCGTTTTTTAGTGTCATTTTAAAAATAGATTCACCTTTACTTTCCGCTACTTGCTGTCCGTCTGCCAATACTTTGTAAGTGCCGGCGTTTACATTACATTGAAGTGCATTTATTTTTAAATGCGTAAAAATCCTGATCTGTAAAGTTTCTGTCGGAATAAAAAATGAAGTCATTCCCATAATTAAAAATGGAAATATCAGGAATGAAAATATTTTTTTATTAAAAGACATTCTAATTTTTTGTAACATCGTTGTATAGTTCTAATGCAAGCCTGGCTGAGGCGCCTTTACCGCCCAGCATTTCATTTAAACGCTTGTATTCTGTTAAGATCTGTACTTTATATTCATTATCATTTAATAATCGATCAAGTTCTTTACTTATGTTTTCTGAAGTAAGATCATTTTGAACAAGTTCTTTTATAATTCCTTTATCAAGAATTAAATTAGGCAGACTAATGTATTTGATGTTTACTAATAATTTAGCAATTTGAAATGATAAGCCACCGCCTTTATAGCACACTACTTGCGGAAGATTCATCAAAGCACTCTCAAGTGTGGAAGTGCCGGATTTAATAATTCCCGCTTCGGCATGGTGCATTAATTCGTATGTTTGGTTGAACACTACTTTTATATTGTATTTTATAAGCGAATCGTATTGATGCTTGGGTAAATTATTAGCCCCCGCCACCACAAACTGATAATTTTTAAATTGTAAAGTTACATCCAGCATTATTTTCAGCATCCGTTCAATTTCCTGAACACGGCTTCCGGGAAGCACCGCAATGATAGGTTTGTTAAGCAGAGCATTTTTTTTTATAAAAGTTGCTTTATCAGAAAATGTTTCCTTCGCGTTTTCAATTGCATCAATTAAAGGGTTGCCTACAAAATAAACTTTATGATTGTGCTTTTGGTAAAAGGCTTCTTCAAAAGGCAGAATTACAAATAGTTTGTGAGTATATTTTTTTATATCAATAACTCTCTTTTCTTTCCATGCCCAAACAGTTGGAGAAATGTAAAAGTCCACTTTCAAGCCTTGCTCTGTAGCCCATTTAGCCATTCGTAAATTAAATCCGGGATAATCTACCAATACTAAAAGATCGGGATTAAATTGAAGTATATCTTGTTTAGCTCTATCAAAATTTTTTTTAATGGAAGATAAATTTTTAAGAACATCCACAAAACCCATAAAAGCCATTTCTTTAATATGAATGGCAGCTTTTCTTTTGCTAACTTCCTCCATCATGTCTCCGCCTGTAAAAGCAAACTGCGCCTCTTTATCAATTTTTAAAAGTTCGCGCATACAGTTACTGGCGTGAAGATCTCCGCTGGCTTCACCGGCTATAAAATAATATTTCATTATAAAATGTCGGGCTCAAGATAATATGTTACATAAGCCACTAACGCCACATAGATTAAAACGCTTACAATAATTCCTTTACTGAACTTGTCAATTTTTTTAGTGAGCCCAAAATAAAAAAGAAGGAGGTTTCCAAGTCCGCACATTTTTATAACGTTGCTTAATAAATATCCTTTCAACAAATACCTCATAAATCCTCTTGGAAAATTTAATTGGCTATGAAAAAACATCCAGTAAAAAAAGAAAGCGATCATAGGAAAAATAATTCCTATCAGCAATCCAATCCAAAAGTTATCTAATTTTTCTATTCGGGTCATTATTCAAAAGTTTTTAATTCGTTTAAATATTTGTGAGCTGTCATATCGGTTTGTGTGGGAACAACAGAAATGTAACCATTATTCAATGCCCATTCGTCGGTATCTGCGGCTTCCGGCTCAAAGTTCACAAACTCACCGGTAAGCCAAAAGTAATCTCTTCCGTAAGGATCTTTTCGCACATCAAATTTCTCCACCCAATTGGCTTTGCTTTGGCGTACTACTTTTATTCCTTTAATATCTTCTGCTCTTAACTTAGGAATGTTCACGTTTAAGCAAACTCCTGAGGGCATTTTGTTTTTAAGTGCGTTGGAAATAATATGCTGAATAAATTTTTCGGCTTGTGAAAAATCTGCTTCAATACTATAATCACATAAACTAAAGCCAATACTCGGCGCGCCTTCCAGAGAGCCTTCCACCGCGGCACTCATTGTTCCGCTGTAAATAACGTTAATAGAACTGTTGCTTCCGTGATTGATACCGCTTAGAACCAGATCAGGTTTTTTTTGCAGCAAATGATTCACAGCCATTTTTACACAGTCAACCGGAGTTCCGCTACAGGCAAATTCTAATGAAGCATTATGATAATCTGTTTTTTGAATACGAAGGGTAGAATTGATGGTAATGGCGTGGCCCATGCCGCTTTGTGGCTTATCGGGAGCAATTACTGCAATATCTCCAAACTGCGCTGCCACCTGCGCTAAGAATTTTATTCCCGGAGCGTAAATACCATCGTCGTTAGTAACTAAAATTAAAGGTCGCATCTGCTTGTTATTATACTATAAAGCTAATTAAAGATTACGTATAAAAGCTTCTTTAGAAAATGAACTTACTAAACAAGGATTGTTAATTTTTTATATCCTATTTGCTGCTTTTTAAATGTTATTGATGTGCTGAAAGATAATTATCTTTAACGGGTGTACATCTTTCGCAAAAGTTTATTACGCTTAAAGCAATATTATACGCTTGATCTCAGAGCCTTAGCGCTAATGAGAATTGGTGTTGCCTTAATTGTTATGTGCGATCTTTTAATACGGGCCGGAGATTTAACGGCTCATTATACTGATAAAGGTTTATGGCCAACAGATCTTATTCATACTTTTGGATGGAAAGCAGGTTATTGGAGCCTTCACGAACTAAGCGGTAGTTTTTTATGGACCTTAATTTTGTTTGTAATTCATTTTGTTTTTGCTTTGGCATTGTTAGTTGGTTATAAAACAAGAATAGCAACCTTGGTAGTTTGGTTGTTGTATATTTCGCTGCATAACCGAAACTTATTTGTTTTGCAGGCAGGCGACGACCTTTTAAGATTACTTTTATTTTGGGGATTGTTTCTTCCATGGCAAGCTCATTACTCTATAGATGCAAAACAAGGTATTGCTAAGCCTGTTCAACATCACCTTGGTACTTGCGGTTATCTTCTTCTTATTGCTTCGGTATATTTTTTTACAGTTAATTTAAAAGACAGCTCCGAATGGAGAAGTGAGGGCTCTGCGATTTACTATGCCTTAAGTTTAGATCAATTACGGCTGCCAGGCGCGGGCGACTGGCTGTATGCTCACCCTCTGCTAATGAAGTGCTGCACTCATTTTTTGTTTTATGCAGAATGCGCCATTCCTTTTTTAATTCTGTTTCCTTCAAAAAATGGATATTTGAGAGGGATTGCTTTTTGTTTAATATTCTTTATTCATTCATGTATTGGCCTCACACTTTACGTGGGCTTATTTTTTATAATCAATATCGTTTCTGCTATTGGTATGATGCCGCCCATGGTGATGGATAAAATTGAAAGTAAGATTACGCTGCTCAAAAGAAATTCGGCAAGTAATTTTACCATTAACCAAAATTCATCTAAATATAATTTTACTTATCTGAAAAATGCTGCCGCAATTGTTGCCCTAGTTTTTTGTCTCATTATTAATTTAAGTTCTTTAAAATGGTTTAATTATACTTTGCAAAACGAGTTATTGATTCCTGTAAATATTTTAAAGCTCGATCAGTTTTGGGGAATGTTTTCTCCCGATGTAATGAAAAAAGATGGATGGTTTGTATATCATGGAATTGATTCTGTAGGAAGACAATGGGATTTAAGATTGGATAAGGATTACGTAGATTACAAAAAACCTTTACATGTTGTTAAAATGTATAAAACCGATCGTTGGCGGAAACTTGCAGAAAACATGCAGCGAAGTGAATTTACTTTCTTAAGGCCTTTGTATTGCAGATACGTTATAAAAAAGTGGAACCGGGATCATTCTGAAAAAAAAATGAGCACTTTGAATTTGTATTACATGCAAAAAGAAAACCTGCCGGATTATAAAACAACGAAAGTGGCTAAAATTTTATTCAGCGTTTGTGATGGGAGATAAATTTTATCAGATAAAAAGTTATGTGAAGCATTACTTTATGGCAACACGCAAAGGCCACAATGTACATTCGCCATTTGCTTATAAATTATGCGAAGAAGTGTTTTATAATACCTCGGTATTTTATGATTTTCAAATTTTAATAAAGTTAAGAAACACTCTCTTAAAGGATGAAACTGACTTATCCGTTGAAGATTTCGGTGCCGGTTCACAAAATTTTAAAAGTAAGAAACGCAAGGTAAAAGAAATTGCTGCTAAAGGTATCAGCCCGGTAAAGCAAGCCCAACTGCTATATAAACTGGTCAATTATTTAAATGCCCAAACTATTATTGAGTTAGGTACATCGGTGGGTATAACAAGCCTTTATTTTTCGTTGGCAAATAAGCAAGCTAAAGTTTATACTATTGAAGGAAGCAACGAGCTAAGTTTGTTTGCAAAAGAACTTGCTAAAAATAATCGTGTTTTAAACTGCACCTTTATCAATGCCAAATTCGACCTCGCCTTGCCACAATTATTAAGTGAATTAGACAGTGTTGATGTTTTGTACGTTGACGGTAATCACACTTATGAAGCAACGCTCAATTATTTTAAAACAGCAAAAGATAAATGCTCAAACGATTCTGTTTTTATTTTTGATGATATTTATTGGAACAAAAACATGACAAAAGCTTGGGAAGAAATTAAAAGCGACGCAACCGTTACCTTAAGCATCGACGCGTTTTACTTTGGAATGATATTTTTTAAAAAAGAATTTAAAGAAAAAGTGCATCTGAAAATTCTTTTATAAGCCAAAAAACTATTTACCGGCCTTCGCTTTTTGCATTGGATTAATTCCCGTGCTTTGTCCTCGGGCGGCCGCTGTTTTTGCTTTGTACAATTCAAACTTACCCGGCTCTGTTTTAATGTTCCAGGTATTGTTCTTCTCATTTATATCGGCAGTTTCTTTATATGGATCTAATTGAATGGAGGCTACTTTCTTATTCTTTAAAAATGTTTTGCTAAAGCGCCTTTCATCTTTTCTCCAAACGTAAACATGCAAACGTTCAATTTCAGAACTTCCATCTGTGTAATTCCACTGAATAATAACCGGCATTACCGAGCCTCCTTTATTCGCAAATTTTATTTCATAAATAAACTGACCATTATATCTTGCAACGGCAGAATCTGTTGCCACATCCAAATTTTCATTGCTGTTCTTTACTTCTTTTATATAGGCGGGAACAGGATTGTAGTGATAATAAAAATCGCGAAGAGTGGTATCAATATCTACATAGGGTTTTAATCCTGCTTCACGGTTTCTTATCTTCGTAATAAACTCAAAACCTGTTGGTTGCTTTAACCAAGAGTAAACGGTATCCATTTGTATTTTTACTTTTTCTCCTTTTACAACAGTATATGCTTTAACGGTATCAATGGCAATATCCACAGGGTCAGTATCATAAAACCAGCTTCTCCAATACCAATCCAAATCAACCGCGCTTGCATCTTCCATGCTTCTAAAAAAATCTGCAGGCTCCGGATGTTTAAAGGCCCAACGGTTGCAATATTGTTTAAACGCGAAGTCAAATAATTCGCGGCCCATAACGGTTTCGCGCAGTACGGTTAAAGCCGTTGCAGGTTTACCATAAGCGTTTGCGCCAAAGTTGTTTATGTTTTCGCTGTTAATCATAATAGGCTCCAATTGTGTTTTTGGCAAGCGAAAATAATCCACCATTTTATGCGCGGGCCCGCGTTGCGAAGGATAAGTTGCATCCCATTCCTGCTCGGTAATAAATTGCATGAAGGTATTTAATCCTTCATCCATCCACGTCCATTGGCGCTCATCGCTGTTAATGATCATTGGGAAGAAGTTATGTCCAACTTCATGAATGATTACCAATATCATTCCGTTCTTTGAACCTTCGGTATAGGTCCCGTCTTTTTCTGTTCTTCCAAAATTAAAACAGATCATCGGGTATTCCATTCCATTAGCGGCTTCTATACTTTGCGCAACAGGGTAAGGGTAGGGGATGGTGTACTTTGAATATGTTTTAAGAGTATGCGCCACTACTTTGGTAGAATATTTGCGATACAAACCATACGCTTCTTTACCATAAAAACTCATGCACATAATCTTCTTTCCTTCAACATTAACTGGCATTGCATCCCAACAATATTTACGTGAACTTCCCCATGCAAAATCGCGCACGCTATCTGCTTTAAATATCCATGTTTTTGTTGCAGTTGATTTTGTTTTTTCGGCAGCAACTGCATCTGCCAATAAACCTATTTCTACAGGCTCCGTTGCAGTTTGCGCTTTTTGCCATCTGCTTAGTTGAGCCGGAGAAAGTACCTGATTGTAATTCTGACATTCGCCGGTTGAACAAATTAAATGATCGGCAGGCACCGTCATTTTTACTTTAAAGTTGCCAAAGGCTAAAGCAAACTCGCCGCGGCCTGTAAATTGTTTGTTCTGCCATCCCTGAAAATCGCTGTACACGCACATTCTCGGATACCATTGTGTTATTGTAAATAAATAATTATCATCTTCAGGAAAGTATTCGTAACCGCCGCGGCCGCCGTATTGTATGCGGTTAATCATTTTATAATGCCACTTAATTTTAAACTTTACTTTGCCTTTTGGTGCAAGTGCCTTTGAAAGATCAATGCGCATCATGGTTTCGTTAATGGTATATTTTAATGGCTTTCCGTTTTCATCAAGCACGGCATCAATTTTATCTCCTAAGCCTGCAAGATTTTCTTTTGTGTTAAGCCCTTTTAAATCCCCTTCTGTAACAGGTTCGTGCAAAACATTTTGATCTATGGTATGTACAAACGATTTTGGGTCGTGTTGGTTTTCATCCAACTGAAGCCATAAATATGTTAAGGCATCGGGTGAGTTGTTATGGTAAGTAACTGTTTCTGTTCCAACAATGCTTAAGTTTTTTTCATCTAAAGTTACATCAATATCATAATCGGCTCTTTGCTGCCAGTACTTATTGCCGGGCGCACCCGAAGCTGTGCGGTATTCGTTTGGCGTTGGAAGAATAGTGCCCAGCTGCTCAAACTTATTGCCGTGATGCGACTGTGGATTGTTTTGAATGTTCTGTGAAAAAAGTAAAGAAGAAAAGAGAACCAATATAACACTAAGGCTTTTTAATGTTACAGGCAAGGGCTTATGGTTAACGCGCATAATCTTATTATATATTTGTGTGTAAAAGTAGTCAAAAATCCTTTGCTGCACCCTGTCCTTTTAAGGCTTAACATTTGTATTTAAAAAACAGACAAGGGATTATGTATCTTTGGGCTTTTGAAAAACAGATTTTATAATCTTATTAATAATTTTACGCTGCTTTGCCTTGCGGCATCCATGTTGTTTTCTTTTACGCTTAAGCACCCGTTTTATTTAGGAATAACTGATTTGAAATACAACAGCAAACAAAAAAGTTTGGAAGGCACGGTTAAACTTTTTACCAATGATATTGAAGAAGCCATATCTAAACTTTATAATTTAAAAGCAGATCTTATAAACGGAAAGGATAAAGAAGCGTTGAATAAGATTTTACAGGATTATGTGCGCAATCATTTAAAGATGAAAGTAAATTTAAAGGCTGTTGAAATTACAGTGCTTGGTTTTGAACATGAAGCGGAAGCTATTTGGTTGTATGTGGAAGTAAACAACTGCCCCTTGCCTAAAAAAATGGAGATAGAGAATACTTTATTGTATGATTATATTAAATCGCAGATAAACATTGTGCATTGCCAGGTAAAAGAGATGACGCAAAGCTCAAAGCTGACTAACCCTGATAAAAAGATGGTGCTGGAGTTTTAGGGGTAAAATCTGCTTTCTTATGCGCACACAGTTATTACTCGTTCGTTTTTATAACATGCTCGAGTAACCATTTTCTAATTTCCTTGTAACGGAATTCTCCTTTGCTGGCGGAAAGTACAAAGTTGGCTTTGCAAGTCTTTTAATAAATCTAAAATATCTTGAAGTACATTTTCAGGAACGTTATCAAGAACTTTCTGAATTTCGCTCTTTATTTCCGTCTTAGTCATTACCACAGATAATCTTTTTTTTAAAAAAGCTCAAAGCTTAACCTACTTCCCCGGCTTACTCTTAGCACCAGGGCTCTTCGCCGATCCTACGCTTACATCAAAGCCCCACTCGCCCAGGCTTTCTTCGTTGCCTTTGTAGGCTAATAGTAAAGTATCTTTAATATCATCTACCATGTTATAAAGCGTATAAGGTGTGCTTATGGTTTGGCCTTTGGCGTTGCCGTATATAACGCGCGATTGTTCCATTAGTTTTTCGCTTCTGTGGCGCAACTGTTCGGCTTTAGATCGTAAACCCTCTGCCTTAATTGATAAGGTTTTAAATGTACTCATGTTTACGCTTCTGTGGCTTTTTAAGGGGCTTTTGCTCCCCTCTTCGGTATGTTGCGCTACAATTGTTTTTATTAATTTACTAAACTCATCGGGTTTATTAATGGGTACGGTTACTTTTACGGTTTTACGGCTCATGTTGTTGGTTTTATAGGGTTAATGTATGGTTTAACAGGGTTAATTCTTGTACCAATGCCGGCCTTTTGTTAGTTTTAATGGTAAGCGCGTGTATATGTGCCATACATAGTTGTATAAGTATTAAACATAGTTGTATAAGTATTAAACATAGTTGTATAAGTGCCTTACTTATATAAATAAGTGCCGTACTTATATATATATATATATAAGTATGCTATGTATATATATAAGTTTAATACTTATGGCTATAAGTGCGCTTGGTTTGCACCTAAGTAAGGCAAGTACGCGGCTACTTAAGCCACTTACAAATATTTTTAACCTAAGGCGCAAGGCTTTTGGCATTTTTACCATAATGCTAAGTTAAGTTAAATTATTTTATTTGCAAATAATTTATAATCGCTTTTTATTCACACACTCATTTGCACTAAGTAAACAAATTCTTTGTGTTAATTCGTGCTAATTAGTGCCTATTAATGCCATTCTTGGGGGTTAATCCGTATTCTTGCATGGCTTCAACTATAATTTATGGGCATAAATCTGTGTCATCTGCGTTCTATCACTTAAATTTAAGCCCAAAAAAGCCAATTGTTAATAACTTTAAACCTAAAATAAGGCTTCAGCTATTGCATTTTTAGTAAAAAAGACAATCTTTGCAACATCCAAAAATAGTGAAGAACTTTATCTGCATATTATCCCTCTCTTGTTTAGGCTTTTTTAGCACGGCAGCCGGTACTTTTTCGCCCGACGATCGTAACAAAAAGCCGGATGACGATAAAAAAGCTAAAATAAAGCGCGATGATACTACCAAGCAGGTAATTCAAAGCGAAATGCTTGCCGAAGCGGGCGATGAAAGCATTGATACGGTGCAAATACTTTTTCCAAGTCACGATCTTTACAGCAGTTGGGATACTTCCATGGCTCACCCATACCATTTTTACGAAGCCTTTAAGGGAGATAGCGTAATTATAACACTAACACAAACAGCCGATTGCGGATTTTCTATGCCTTTTAGGGGCGGCATTACAAGTGAGTTTGGCTGGAGGAAATATCGTCCGCATTATGGTACGGATATAGATTTGGAAACCGGGGATTCGGTAGTAAATGCTTTTGATGGAATGGTGCGCATGGCAAAATATTGCAGCGGTTACGGCAATTGCGTAATAGTGCGCCATAATAACGGTTTGGAAACTGTGTACGGCCACTTATCAAAAATAATGGTAGAGCCTGGGCAAACAGTTACTGCCGGCGGGGCTTTGGGTTTGGGCGGAAACACGGGGCGTTCATCAGGAAGCCATCTTCATTTTGAAATGCGTTACCTTGGCCAGGCCTTAGATACCGAAGATTTTTTAGATTACAGCAAAGGGACTTTAAAAACAAATACTTTTACTTTAAGAAAAAGCGATGTTGAGAATAAGTACGATTTGCGTGCCTTACACTCTCGCCACAAACGCGATATTGGTTTAACGCGTGCCGAGCGTAAATCGGGCAAGTATGTAAAAGGCGGAAAAAGTTTTAAAGGAATTTATAAAATTCGTTCGGGAGATAGTTTGGGCACCATTGCCCGCAAAAACCATACAACAGTTAAAGCGCTTTGTAAAAAAAATGGTTTAAAACTTACTTCAAAATTACGGCCGGGGCAAAAGCTTAAAATTTAATTTCGCATCCCGGAAGCAAAATTTTCAGCTTCTCAATCTCTTCTGCACTTACAGGGTTTCCTCTTAAATCAAGCAGCGTTAAATTTTGTAATTGCGATATGCTGTCGGGCAACTTCTCAATACTGTTTCCTCTTAAAGATATAAAGCGAAGTTTTTGGGCCTTGTAAATTTCAAAAGGAATCTTCTTTATAGGGTTATTTTCAATGATAAGGATCTCAAGATTTGGCAAGCGTTCAAAATGCTTTGTTAGATAATGGGTGTTGGTGTTGCTAAGGTTTAAATAGTTTAGCATAGGAAGCTTAAACAATTCTTTTGGGAAGCTATCCATCACGCAGTTTTCAATAGCTACATCCGCTAATTTTTTTAAGAAGCGCAATGTTGTGGGAAGTTTAAGTGTATCATCGGTATTACCAAACTTTAATGTTTGAAGTTTAGTTAAGCAGGCAATCTGCGCGGGGATACTGTCAATTTTTGTATGCTGCAATTCAATATACTGAAGCGTAAAAAAAGGTTTTAAGTTAGGCGGAAAAGAAGTGAATTTATTATTGTAAGAAGCAAAGTAAACAAGGTTAAAAAGCGCTTCAAAGTTTTTAGGATAAGCGCTTACTTCGTTAGAGCTTAATTTAAGCGCCTGAAGATCGGATAATTTATAGAGCTTATCGTATTGCTTTGGCTCCAGTTTTTTAAAGCTGAGATCAAGTTTGTACACATTTTTTTCAATGGAAAGCGCGGTTTTAACATCGGTGTAAACTTCGCTGCCTAAAGGGCCGTATTTATCAAATTCTTTTTGCGAGAAACCGAATAAAGAAAGAAGGCAAAGGGGTAGAAGGAGGTTTTTCATTTACCTACTTCGTTGATTTTTCAGGACTGTTCTTAGCTCCCGTTTTAGTTTTGTCGGTTGTAGGTTTTACGCCTTCCGCTTTACAAATTTTACAGGGCTCAAGACCTTGTTTTTTTGCTTCTGCCAAATCAATTCCCTTTTTACCCGTTTTAACTACGGAGCAATTTTTAGCATGGTACTTTTTACCCGCATCGGTTACATAAACAGTTTGCGCGCTTAACTTGCCAAAGCATAAAGTTACCATTAAGGCAAGCATAAAAATAAAGTTATTCTTTTTCTGACATGTTAAGCGATAGCGTAAAAGCTAAATGTCAGGTCGAGTAGTTTTGAAGCGATAGCGTAAAAACGTATCGAGACCCTGTATGTTTCATTTCTCGATACGCTCCTAACGTCGCTACTCGAAATGACATGTTAAGCGATAGCGTAAAAGCTAAATGTCAGGTCGAGTAGTTTTGAAGCGATAGCGTAAAAACGTATCGAGACCCTGTATGTTTCATTTCTCGATACGCTCCTAAGGTAGCCACTCGAAATGACAGCGTCCTAAGGCCTGTACTTACTCTTATTCAATATTTTCTGCGCGTCTTTTTCATTCATCAGCTCATTTAAGCTTACATCATTCTTATCCATATAACTTTTCACAATTTGCAATCCCACCCACATGGCAATTCGCGGAGGGCAGTCCTTACTAATGGCTGCGGTAAAGGGCCCTTCGGTTATCAGTTCCTGAATGGCGCGCATATTGTTTTCATACAAGCGATTTTTTTCGGCAAAGTAACCCCAAAGGTTCTTTTCGTTTTGGCGGCAGTAATCCATTTGCTTTGAAGTGTAACTTAATAAAAGCGAATCGTGCGTTTGAGGCAGCAAAGCCCAAGCCGCGTAATAAATCTTCCCATAAAAAATAGTGTGATTAAGCAGTGTATTGGTAACATCGGCATTATCAAACTCGGTAATCAACCAGCCCCGCACAAGGTCCGGAAGAATGGATTGCTCATTCATAAAACGCGTGCGGTATTGCGGTAAATGCAGCATTTGATAATAAATACTGGTGTCGCCCAGGTACATATCCAGGCCAAGAACCAAGGCACTGTCGGTGTATGCCGCGGCGTAGTTCCAGCCGGTAAGGCAGGTTACAAGTTTTGCCGGTATTTTTCTTTTAGGAAAATGAAAGCGGAAGCGTTTGGCGCAATCATTAACTTGTGCAGTAATGTTATCTGTTTTAGCTATTGGATACATTTTTTTTACCTGCAGGAAACAATCATGCACATCCTTATCACTTGTAAATTTTAATAAAGATGGTTTGTATAAAGAATCCTTGCTTCCGCCTCTGTTTACAACGCTGCTTAAATAATGCTCGTAAAAGTTGCCATAGCGGGCTTTTAGCAGTATGTTTTGCTGCTCAAAGTTAGCAGGGTTAATGGCAAAAAGGTCATTTTCCAGCCTTAGGCATTTAATTTCAGGAATGTTAATGCCCGAAACATCCACATCGCGTTTATCTGTTTTGCAGGCGCTTAAAAATAAAATGAAAATAAAATAATAAATAACCCTTGGCATCATATACTTAATTTTTATATTTGTAAAAATAACTTTAAATAAATTGATGATGAAAAAGTATTTATACACCATTGCATCTGTTATTGTATTATCAACATGTGTTAACGCGCAAACACCCGCGCCCGATGCCGGTAAAAATTTTGATAAGAAGTTTAGGTTTGGATTAAGAATTACGCCTCAGCCTACTTGGTATTCCAGTACAGAAAACAATAATAAGCCTTATGGTTCTAAATTTGGTTTTGGATTTGGCTTAAATATGGAGTTTCGTTTATCTGAAATTGTGGCCTTTCAAACAGGGGTTGGCGGAGATTTTGAAGGCGGAAATTATTCTTTCAGAAACGATCCACAAAACAATTACCAGGTTAGCTACTGGCAAAATAATGCCGGTGAGTTTATTGAGCCTAAGCAAAACGGTTCGGGTTCAGAACTTAGAACATCTTCAACGGGTTATATATTAAAGGATAGAACCATTAAAACCACCCACGTTACCATTCCTGCTCTTTTAAAATTATCTACTAACGAATATTCGGGCTTTAAATATTTCGGGGCATTTGGTATAGAGCTTGGCTTGCGGGTAAAAGCTATTGCAAAAGACAGTTATTACAATTCGTACACTTACAACTCGGCAGGTATTGTAACCAGCGGCATTAACGGAGCGGGGCCAAGCGAGCAATCTAACATTAATATAAACAAAGATGCCTCCTTAATTCCTATGCGTTTAGGTTTAAATGTTGGCGGAGGAACCGAATACCGCATTGGAGGCTCAACCTCAGCTTTCATAAGCATTAATTATTTTAGAAGCTTTACTAATTTAATGAGAAGCGAATCAAAATTTTTGGTTTATAATGCAGATTATGATATTCCTGCAGGAACAACAAAGTATTATTTCGTTAAACAAAACCTTATTTTAAGCGCCATTCGTATTAATTTGGGTATTATGTTCTAATAAAAAGCTGCATAACTTTAAAAGAAACCGTTTCATTCATTGAAGCGGTTTTTTTATGCAAAAAAGGGCTGTTTTGCTTAAAAATGACCTAAAAACACATCTTTTTTGTATAAAACGGTCGAAAAAACACTTTTTTAAATGAAAAATACTATTACTTTTGCCCCACTAACTAAAACACGCACGTAATGAAATTAACTGAAATTCAGGATTTAATAAAATTTGTTTCAAAGAGTGGGGTAAGCGAAGTTGAACTTGAAACCAAGGAAATCAAGATCGTAATAAGAACACCAAAAAATGCTCAGGTGGTAATGCAAACTGCCGCGCCCATGGTTCAGGCTCCGGTAACAACGCCGGTTTATAACACTGCGCCTGTTACTACTGCGGTAGCTGAAAATAAGGCCCCGGTAAACAATAGCGGTGCCGATGAATCTAAATATGTTACCATAAAATCACCAATGATTGGTACGTTCTATCGCTCTTCAGGCCCTGAAAAAGGTCCTTTTGTAAATGTAGGCGACGAAATTAATGCCGGAAACCCGGTTTGTATCATTGAAGCCATGAAGTTGTTTAACGAAATTGAAAGCGATATTAAAGGAAAAATTGTAAAAGTGCTTGTAAACGATGCTACGCCGGTAGAATACGATCAGCCGCTTTTTCTTGTTGATCCTTCGTAAAGTTATTTGTTATCCGTTATAGGTTTCAACCATTAACAAATAACAATTAACGTATAACTCTTAACATCAAAAATATGTTTAAAAAAATATTAATAGCCAACCGCGGTGAGATTGCCTTACGCGTTATTCGCACCTGCCGCGAAATGGGAATAAAAACGGTAGCTGTTTATTCAACCGCCGATAAAGAAAGTTTACACGTTAAATTTGCCGACGAAGCCGTTTGCATTGGCCCCCCGCCTAGTAAAGACAGTTATTTAAACATGGCCAATATTATTGCGGCCGCCGAAATTACAAATGCCGATGCCATACATCCGGGCTACGGCTTTTTAAGTGAAAATGCCAAGTTCAGCGAGATATGCCGCCAAAATAAGATCAAATTTATTGGCGCAAGTCCCGAAATGATTAACCAAATGGGCGATAAAAGCAATGCAAAAGCCACCATGATAAAAAGCGGCGTGCCTTGTGTTCCGGGTTCTGAAGGATTGCTGGAAAACGTGCAGGAAGGTATTGAACTCGCTAAAACCATTAAGTACCCTGTAATTATAAAAGCTACAGCGGGCGGCGGCGGTAAAGGCATGCGCATTATTTGGAAAGAAGAAGAATTTCAGGCAGCCTGGGAAAGTGCCACACATGAAGCCAGCGCCGCTTTTGGTAACGGAGCCATGTATATGGAAAAATACATTGAAGAGCCTCGCCACATCGAAATTCAGATTGTGGGCGATGCACATGGAAAAGCCTGCCATTTAAGTGAAAGAGATTGCTCTATTCAGCGCAGGCATCAAAAGCTGGTGGAAGAAACTCCTTCGCCGTTTATGACCAAAGAATTACGCGATGCCATGGGCGAGGCCGCCGTTAAAGCAGCCTTAGCCATTAATTACGAAGGCGTTGGAACTATTGAATTTTTAGTGGATAAGCACCGTAATTTCTATTTTATGGAGATGAATACCCGGATTCAGGTGGAACATCCTATAACTGAGGAAGTTATAAATTACGATCTGATCCGTGAGCAAATATTGGTGGCGGCCGGTGTGCCCATTTCAGGAAAAAATTATTACCCCGAATTGCACGCTATTGAGTGCCGTATTAATGCGGAAGATCCGTTTAAAAATTTCACCCCTTCACCGGGCAAAATTACCACGCTGCACACGCCGGGCGGACACGGAGTGCGGGTAGATTCGCATGTTTACAGCGGTTATTCCATTCCTCCAAATTACGACAGTATGGTTGGGAAGTTGATTACCGTAGCGCAAACCCGCGAAGAAGCCATAGCAAAAATGCACCGCGCTTTAAGTGAATACGTGATAGAAGGTGTTAAAACAACGATACCTTTTCATATTAAGTTAATGCAGAATGAAGATTTTAAAAAAGGCAATTACACCACCAAGTTTTTAGAAACCTGGGATTTTAAAAATGCTTAAAAATTAGACCCCGAACAAATGTTCGGGTTTTTTTATGGAAAAAATGTTTCACCCGCATCTTAATTAAAAAAGCATTATGAAATTATCTATTGATAAACCCTGCGGCGAAAATTGGGACGCCATGAACCCTAATGAAAAAGGCGCCTTTTGTTTAAGTTGCAAAAAAAACGTTATTGATTTCAGTTCAAAAACGGTAAAGGAAATAAAAAACTTTTTCATCAAATTACCTGAAACCGAATCGGTTTGCGGACGTTTTGCTGAAGATCAGTTAGAGGAAATAAGTTTTGATGATTTTTTTAAGAAATTTAAAGGCTGGCATTTTTTTCAAAGAGTGGCGGTGATTACTTTTTTTGTTTTTGGATTTGGCTTGTACGGTTGCGCGCAAAGCTCACCTCCGGAGACTCCTAGAATGCTGAAAGGAGATGTCGCCTACGAATCTGCCGATTCTATAAAAGCACGAAGAGTAAAAGATTCTTTAAAAGTAAAGTCGCAGGAAAATAAACATGTAATAATGGGAGAAATGAAATGTATTCCTGAGCCTAAACCAAAACCAAAAGTAATGGGCAAATCAAAAATAATTAGAAAAGAAAACTAAGATCGGGAATTTTTAATATCCAAAATTTTTGAGGCGATTATCACTGCTGCGCCAGTCTTTATCCACCTTCACAAACAATTCTAAATAAACCTGTTTCTGAAAAAATGCTTCCAGGTCTTTGCGGGCTTGTGTGCCTACGCGCTTTAAAGCTTCGCCTTTATTGCCAATGATAATTCCTTTTTGACTGTCGCGTTCTACCAAAATATCTGCTTGAGTTCTGATAATGGCCTCTTCCTCTTTAAAGGTATTTACCACAATCTCTACACTGTATGGAATTTCTTTTTTATAATGAAGCAATATTTTTTCCCGAACAATTTCGCTCACAAAAAAGCGTTCGGGCTTATCGGTAAATTCATCTTTACTGTAAAAAGGTTCACCGGGCGGAAGCAATTTTTTGATTTTTTCCATTACCAGATCTAAATTAAATTTAGTTAGGGCAGAGATGGGAAGAATTTCGGCAGTAGGTAATATTTCTCTCCATTTCTGTACTTTTTCTTCGAGTTTTTCCTGGGTTGCTTTATCTACTTTATTAATTAAAAGAAGAATAGGTGTTGAGGTTTTTTGAAGTTTAGCGAGGTAAGATTCCTCGAGCTGAATATCTTCGTAAATATCGGTGATGAGTAAAAAAAGATCGGCATCGCGGAATGCGGAAATAACGAACTGCATCATTTTTTCCTGCAGTTTGTAGTGTGGTTTGATAATGCCGGGAGTGTCGCTGAAAACGATCTGATAATCTTCTCCGCTAACAATGCCCATGATGCGATGGCGGGTTGTTTGCGCTTTGGAGGTGATAATGCTTAAACGCTCGCCCACCAAGGCATTAAGAAGAGTGGATTTGCCTACATTAGGACATCCGACGATATTTACAAACCCTGCTTTATGCACTTTTAGTATATTGTTAATAAGATTTATTTGCTTTACAAAGAAAGTAAATATATCTTTGCGCCACTAAAAAATAACAGGGTAAAAGCAATTGAACTTTGTTAATTTTTGGAATACAGTGCGGGATAGAGCAGGGGTAGCTCGTTGGGCTCATAACCCAAAGGTCGTTGGTTCGAATCCATCTCCCGCTACCACGAGGGAAAGAGAGCGTTTATCGTTCTCTTTTTTATTTGTAAACCCCGTGTCTCGACCTTAGCATTTGGACAATTAGGAACAATGCCATAATAACGGTTTTTATCACTTTTAAATTAAATAAATGTAACCTCTGGTAAAATTGCTTTGAAGTTAGTATAGGGAAGGCGACATAGCGAACAGTTAAATCTATTAGTTGCAAACATTTAGCTGTTTTGAGCAAGGCACAAACAACTGCATAATAAAATTATTTTTTTTTACAATCTTTTTTTACATTTTTATTGTGTGGCTATAATGATTTGGCGCAAATCCAAGCCGTACTCCAAGCACTTTGAAAATTAAATCCTCCGGTAATACCATCAATATTTAAAACTTCTCCGCAATAAAATAAGCCCGGTATTAATTTACTTTGCATGGTTTTAAAATCTACTTCTTTTAAATTAACACCGCCACAACTTACAAACTCTTCTTTAAAAGTAGTTTTACCTTTCATTTTAAAAGATGAGTTGCAAAGATTTTCGCATAATTTATTTATGCTTTTATTTGTTAATTCCACCCAGGGCTTTGTATTATCAATGCCGGAGTTAACGCACAAATATTCCCATAAACGTTTAGGAAGATCAAAATTGGGCGTTGTGTGGGGAAGTGCTTTGTGTTTTTCTTTTTGAACTTGTTTTAAAGTCTGTTCCGCCTCATTTATTTTTAAAGGATAAATCCAGTTTATCAAAATGTTAGCAATGTATTCGCTTTCATAAAACTCTTTAGCCGCGAATGATGAAAGCTTTAATACTGCGGGTCCGCTTAAGCCCCAATGCGTAATTAAAACCGGACCATTATATTTTAATTTGCTGTTGGCAATTTTTACTTCGGCCTGTTTCACGCTAATGCCCTGCAATTCTTTTTTAATTGTTTCCTCGGGCAGATTAATTGTAAACAAACTGGGAATAGGTTGTTCAATTGTATGCCCCAAGTTTTTAATTAAAAAATAAGCATCGCTTTTGTTGTGTCCGCCCATGGAACAGACCACGGTGTCAACCTCAAACTCTTGTTGATTGGTTTTTAAAAGGAAAGTTTTCCCTGTTTTTTTAATTGAAAAAACTTCGCATTGCGTTTTAATTTGAATGTTGTGTTTTTTTGCAAGGTTCAAAAAACAATCTATAATTGTTTGACTGCTGTTGCTTGCAGGAAACATTCTTCCATCCGCTTCGGTTTTTAATACAATACCCTGTTTGTTAAACCATTCTATGGTATCAGAAACATTAAATTGCGCGAAGACCTGAAGCAGTTCTTTATTTCCGCGAGGATAATTTTTTACTAATTCCATATTATCGAAACAGTTATGCGTTACATTGCATCTTCCCCCGCCGGAAACCTTTACTTTAGATAAAAGCTTATTTGTTTTTTCGAGAATGGTTATTTGATATTTCGGATGAAGCAACGCAATGTTAATAGCTGAAAAAAATCCTGCCGCCCCTCCGCCAACTACTATTATTTTTTTAGAACTCAATTTGTTTTAATAGGATACTTGTTAGTGAAATTCGCATAATTTGCGGCTATTTCTTTTTCTTTCCGTAAATCATAAACAATAAAACCGGAAGCAAAAATATATCGGCAACAACGGCAATAATAACTGTTATGCAAATTAAAAAACCAAAATAAAAGGTGCTTTGAAAATCACTAATCATTAAACTCATAAATCCTCCAAGAAGAATAAATGTAGTTAATATAATGGGTTTACCTGTTTCAAAATAAGTGCGTTTAAAAGCATACATTAAACTTTTTCCGTAGCCCAGTTCTATTTTTAAACGCGAAATAAAATGAATGGTATCGTCGGTTGCAATTCCAAAAGCAATGCTGAATACTAATGAAGTTGCGGCTTTTAACTCAATTCCGGCAAAGCCCATAATGCCGCCAATAATCAATAAAGGAATTACATTAGGAATAATAAAAACCAAAACCATGCGCCAGCTCCTATGAAGAAAAAAAGTGAGGATGGCTATAACAATGAGTGAAAATATAAAGCCCTGAGTCATATTATTAACCATGTATTCGTTATTTTTATCTACCAAGTGTGCCGCTCCCGTAATTTCAAATTTCAGCAGGCTGCTATCTACATTGTTTTCTATAAATGCAAGTAAATGTGCATTGTGCAAGGTGGCTTTAATGCTGCCCATGTCGCTGATTTTTGCGCTTATTCGGGTAGTTTTTCCGTTAACAGTAACCAATTTTTTAAGATCATTTCTTTTTCTGTTTTCCTGAAATTGTTTGGTAATTAATCCATAGTCTTCGGCTGATGGAAATTTTTTAATTTGAGTATCTATCGAATTTAAATATACTGTTTTAACTAGGCTTGAAGGTGATATTAAAAAGCCGGCATGGTATTCTTTTTTTATAAATTCATCCACTTTATCAATTGCATTTATTACTTCATAATCCCAAACATTTTTTTTAGGGTTCAATACAGATATCTTTATTTCTAAAGGACGCACGCCGCTGTAGTTGGCATCAAAGAAATTAAAATCTTGTTTTATTTTTACTTTATCACTTAAATCTTCCAATAAAATATTATTTACTTTTATTTTAGAGATGCCAATAATGGAAAGAATAATTGTTACAGCGGTAATAAGCAAAATAGTTTTTTGATTTCGGAAGATCCAAAATAAACCGCTTCGCATAGTTCTGTAAGTGCGGTTGTTATGGGTATGCACACTCACTAATTTTTTAGGAGTAAAAAAATAGAGCAGAGCCGGAAGAAGCGAATAACTTAAAATAAAAGCAATGATCACGCCAACAGATGTATAAATTCCAAAATCTCTGATTGGTCGTATACTGGAAAATAACAGCGATAAAAAACCAACAACGGTGGTTATCAGCGTTAATAGTGTAGGAAAGCCAACTTCCTTTAAAATTAATGGATAAATTTTTTCTTTTTTCGTTCCCTTGGCAAGTTCTTCAAAATATTTAGAAAAGAAATGCACCACATCGCTCATGCCCGCAATAAAAATCATGGTAGGTAGCATCACCGTCATAATGTCTAATGTTTTTCCAACCAAACTCATTACGCCCAAAGTCCAAATGATGCTTATTAAAACAATACTTACCGGAACAATAATGCCATAAATACTTCTAAAACTAAACCATAAAAAAAGAATGACCACTAAAAACGATAAGCCAAGAAACAACCCAAATTCTTTTTGCAGATTATCAAGATAAACCTGCTGGGCGAAAATCCTGCCAACGTAATGAATATTTTCAAAATTAAACCGTGATAAAACTTTTTCAATATTTGATGCCAAAGAATCTGATTGCCGTTTTTTTAAATCATCCTTGGTTTTAATATAAATAGTCAGCGATTTCGCGTTTAAAGGAAAAAACGATCCCACTAAGTGCGGCGATTGATAAATTTTTATACTGTCTTCCTTATATAAAGTTTCATCTTCAATATGCAAGGCGCGTGTTTGTGTAGGAATTAGTCCGCCCAGCGATAATGTTTTTAAGTTAGTTGGCGAAGTAATTTTTTGAATATAATTCAGTTGGTTCAGCGCTTTGGTTAAACTATCCACTCTCAATAAAAACGTTTTATTGAAAATACCTTTTGAATTTTCTAATGCAATAAGCGCAAACTCGTTATCATGTTCAAATGTTTTACGGTAATTGTTGTAAACCTCCAGCTCATGATCTTCGTTTGGAAAAAACGCTTCAAAATCATAATCAAATTTTAAAAACTGAATACGGTATAAACAAAAGGCCGAAAATAATACAACTATAAGCAGTACGGCCCTGTAATATGATTTATGATTTTTAATAAATGCAAAGCTAAAAACAAAATAGGGTTTAAAAAATGGTAATATAAACAAGAAGGTTTCTTTTGCTTTATAAAAGATATTATCTTTGAAGGCTTTATTTAAATGCTTAACGTATGAAACAATACGTATTAAACACTACTTACTAAAAACTAATAATTATTCAGTATGCCAAAAGGAATTTTTAAAGTACCCACTCCAATAAACGAACCTATTAAGCAATACGCCAGCGGAAGTGCCGAGCGTAAAGAGTTACAGGCCATGTTAAAGCATTTACGATCCTCAACAATAGACATACCAATGTATATTGGTGGTAAGGAAGTAAGAAGTAATAAAACAGCGCGATTAGCCCCGCCGCATGATCACCGGCATACTCTTGGCCAATACCATAAAAGCGAAAAAACACATATTGAACAAGCCATTGCCGCCGCTCTTGCCGCCCGTGATAAATGGGTTAATTTAAGCTGGGAGCACCGCGCGAGCATTTTTTTAAAAGCCGCTGATTTAATTGCCGGGCCTTATCGCGCTAAACTCAATGCTGCCACCATGCTTGGGCAAAGCAAAAATGCGTATCAGGCTGAAATTGACAGTGCCTGCGAAATCATTGATTTCTTACGTTTTAATGTGCAGTTTATGACTGAAATTTATTCAGAACAACCCATCAGCGGCCCCGGCATGTGGAACCGTTTAGAGTGGCGTCCTTTAGAAGGATTTATTTATGCCTTAACGCCATTTAATTTTACAGCCATTGCCGGAAATTTACCAAGCAGCTGCGCCATGATGGGCAATGTAGTGGTTTGGAAGCCTAGTAATACACAAATTTACAGCGCAAATGTTTTAATGGAAATTTTTAACAAAGCAGGCGTTCCGGATGGTGTTATCAATTTGATTTATCCAAGCGGACCGGAAGCGGCGGAAGTTATTTTTAATCACCGCGATTTTGCAGGAATTCATTTTACAGGTAGTACCGAAGTGTTTCAAAACATCTGGCAAACTATTGGAAACAATATTCATAAATATAAATCCTATCCAAAAATTGTTGGCGAAACCGGAGGCAAGGATTTTATAATGGTTCATAAAAGCGCAGATGCCAAAGAAGTAGCTGTAGCTTTAGCGCGAGGAGCTTTTGAATATCAGGGACAAAAATGTTCGGCAGCCTCGCGCGCTTATATCCCATCTAATTTATGGGAAGATGTAAAAGCCTTTTTGCTGGAAGATCTTAAATCCATGAAAATGGGCACTACCGAAGATTTTACCAATTTTATAAATGCGGTAATTGATGAAAAAAGTTTCGATAAATTAAAATCTTACATAGATAGAGCGTCTTCCGATAAGGGCGTTGAAGTTATTGCAGGCGGCAAATGCGATAAAACTAAAGGTTATTTTATTGAGCCAACAGTTTTAAAAGTAGATGATCCTAAGTATGTAACCATGTGCGAAGAATTATTTGGTCCGGTTTTAACACTGCACGTTTACGATGCAAATAATTTTGAGCAGATGCTTGAAATTGTTGACAGCACGAGTATTTACGCTTTAACAGGCTCTATCATTGCCAACGACCGTTATGCCATTGAACTGGCCACAAAAAAATTAAGCAACGCCGCAGGTAATTTTTATATTAATGATAAATGTACCGGTGCAGTTGTGGGCCAGCAGCCCTTTGGCGGCGCGCGCGGAAGCGGAACAAACGACAAAGCGGGAGCCAAGGTAAACTTATTGCGTTGGGTGAGTCCGCGTACTATAAAAGAAACCTGGGTACCGCCAACGGATTATCGTTATGCTTTTTTGCAGGCAGATTAAAGATAAAACGCCGTTTAAATTTTGCTTTTTTATCCTTCCTAACGTAAGTAAGAATCTCTTCTTTAGCAACGTTCGTTCATCCCAAAATTCTCATCTTTTGAAGCTGTAAAGTTTTCAAATGAGGCTTTATCAAAAGCCTTAAACTCTTATGTTGTATTTAATTCGGATCTATAGAATCCATTAAATTGCTAAGATCAGATTCTGAAGCAAACTGGCTGAATTTGATTTAGTACAAGATCATAATAACTCAAAATCAAACTTTTTGTAACGCTCCCTTTTTCTATTTTAAGGAATCTGAAATACATATCAACAGGTTTATTAACAGCGTTTTACGCGGCAATTATTTTAACATTTTCATTTAACTATATCTACAACGCTTTAGGCTAAATAAAACAGGGGTTTCGTCCTAATTATTTTAAAATGCTAAACCCATTCTCTATCCTTACAGCATTAAACTAATTTTTATCCAACTTATATTTTCAAAAGAACAAACACACATGAAAAAAACTTTACTCTTTATTGGATTGTTGGGTGCAACAACATTATCATTTGCACAAGTACAAAGAAATTGCGGAACCATGACTAATCTGCAAAGATTAAGATCAGTAGATCAAAACTTAGATGCCCGAATGCAGGAGATAGAAAATCACACACAGCAGATAATTCAAAATTCTGCTTCTAATAAAACAGGAGGTGTTGCTGCGGTGGTTAATATTCCGGTGGTTGTTCACGTAATTTATAATACGGCGGCTCAAAATATTTCCGATGCTCAAATTCAATCTCAGATTGAGGTATTGAATGAAGATTTTAGAAGATTAAACGCTGATAAAGTTAATACACCAACTTCCTTTACAAGTGTGGCTGCGGATGCAGAAATAACATTTTGTTTAGCAACCAAAGCTCCAAATGGCGCGGCAACAAACGGTATTATTCGTAAATCAACCACAGTTACCAGTTGGTCTACCAATGATTTGGTAAAATATTCGGCTCAGGGAGGCAGCGATGCGTGGCCGGCAGCAAGTTATTTAAATATATGGGTTTGCAACTTGGGTGGTGGCGTGCTTGGTTATGCCCAATTTCCGGGAGGGGCAGCCGTTACAGATGGTGTTGTAATTAATTATAATTATTTTGGGAGAGGTTATGCTACCCTTGCTCCTTACAACAAAGGCCGCACGGGCGCGCATGAAGTAGGGCATTGGTTAAACTTACGCCATATTTGGGGCGATGCAGCCTGTGGCGATGATTTAGTTAACGATACTCCTACACAACAAGCATCCAATTACGGCTGTCCTGCCTATCCCAACAAAACTTGTTCTAATACAACATCCGGAGATCAATTTATGAATTATATGGATTATACGGATGATGCGTGTATGAATATGTTTTCGGCAGGACAAAAAACAAGAATGAAAGCTTTATTTGCAACCGGCGGAGCAAGAGCAAGTCTTCTAAATTCAACAGCCTGCGCAACTACCTCAACAACAGCCTCTTATTGCTCAGCTAAAGGAGCTAATGTAACCTATGAGTGGATTTCTAATGTTAAATTAGCAACCCTTAACAATGCCTCAGGCGCAAATGGAGGATATGCTGATTTTACAAATCTTTCAACAAACCTTGTTATTGGTTCAAGCAATGTTGTGGTTTTAACCCCTAGTTTTGCCAGCACCGTTTACCCTGAATATTTTAGAGTGTATATTGATTACAATAAGGATAAAGACTTTACCGATGCCGGAGAATTAGTTTATACTTCAGCGGGTGTTACGCAAGCTACTAGTGGTTCCTTTACTGTTCCAAGCACTGTAACCGCAGGAAATACAAGAATGCGTGTGATGATGAAAGACGGCGCCATTACCGGCCCTTGCGAGCAATATACGTATGGCGAAACTGAAGATTATTCAGTAAATTTTGTTACTTCTGCTACATCAGGCTCTACCTTAACGCTGGGTGCCGGAACTTCTACAACCGCTAACGCACCTTATGGAACGTATTATATGGACGAAAGAAGTCAGTTTATTGTTACAAAGGCAGAATTAGTAAACGCGGGTTATACTTCCGCTAACAGCTTAATAAAATCATTAGCGTTTAACATTTCTTCACTAAGCGCGCAAGTAATGAACGGCTTTACAATTAAAATTGGCCACACCAGTGCAAGCAGTTTTGGTACGGCAACTTCATTCGCCACTTCAACCATGACCACTGTTTACAGCGCCAATTACACACCCGTGGCAGGCTGGAACACACATACTTTTGGAACCGGATTTAATTACAACGGCACAAGTAATTTAATAATTGATATTTGCTGGAACAACAGTTCTTATACTAACGATTCCAGGGTATTTTATACCGCCACCGCAGATAATAAAACATTATTCTATAAAGCAGATGTTGCCTCGGGAGCTGTTTGCGGAAACATAAGCGGCAGTTTATCTACTGCAAGGCCAAATATGAAGTTTTCACTTGGCGCGTCAAGTTCAACCGGTAAAATAGATCCAACACCCGATGAAGTTGCAATAGTTAATACGGAGTTTGGATTATATCCTAACCCTGCATCATCAAACTTATCAATTGCTTATTCTGTTACTTCAGCAGAGTCAAATGTTGGTATTCAATTATTTAATGTGCTGGGGGCTCTTGTATTAAATGCTGACCAAGGTGTAAAAGAATCAGGAAGTTATTCCGTTGAGGTTGACTTGAATGGCCATGATCTTTCCAGCGGTGTTTATTTCTGCAGATTAAATGTAGATGGCAAGGTTACCACAAAACGTTTTATCATATCTAAATAAGGCAATTTAACTTCATAGAAAGGCCGGCTAAATGTAGTCGGCCTTTTTTATTTAACCTTGGTATAAAGTTTTAAGTAGTTTATTAAAATAACATTGTTCACTACAATAAACATGAGTTTTGTTAAGAATTTAAATATTCCTTAATCCTTGTTCACTTCAATCGCCTTATTTTTGTTTAACCTATGGCACCAAAGCGAAAAAAAGAAATGAGCCTTAAAGAAGTAATAGCCCTGATTACTTTGTTGGATGATCCGGATGAGCATATTTATTCTCAGGTGAGAGACCGTTTTGTAATTCTTGGTCCGCCGGCTATTCCGCATCTTGAAACCGCTTGGGAAAACAGTTTTGACGCCATCATGCAAAAGCGTATTGAAACCATTATTCATACCATTCAATTTGAAACCTTGCAGCGCGCCTTAAAGGCATGGGCTAAAGACGAACAAGATGATCTGTTAAAAGGTACTATTTTACTGGCAAGATATCAATACCCTGATTTTGATGAAAATAAAATAAGAAAACAACTGGCTCAAATTAAGCAGGACGTTTGGCTTGAATTGCATGAGGATTTGACAGCCCTTGAAAAAGTAAAAATTGTTAATCATATTTTATTTGAAGTGCATCAGTTTAGCGGAAATATAACCAACTATCATGCGCCGCAAAATTCGTTCATTAACAATGTTCTTGAAAGTAAAAAAGGAAACCCTTTAATGTTAAGCGTTGTGTACGCACTCATTTGCAAGGAGCTGAATATACCTGTTTATGGTATTAATTTACCGCAGCATTTTGTTTTGGCTTATGTAAATGAAAACGCTAATCTTATTGACGTAAACAATAAAACGCTTTCAAATAATATTTTGTTTTACATTAATCCGTTTAGCAAAGGATTAATTTTTAATCAAAAAGATATTGATTCATTTTTGAAACAATTAAATCTTGAAGCGGAGGCTAAATATTATCTTCCTTGCAGCAATGTAGAAATTATTAAACGCTGCCTTCACAACCTAATTTATTCTTATGAAAAGCTTGGTTACCTTGAAAAAGTTCAGGAGTTAAAAGATCTTGAAAAGCAACTTTGAACAAAATAATTCAAAATTTAATGTTATAAATCCAATAACTGTTTTAGCAGTTTAAACATATTCAATTGAAATATTTTTAACCAATTATAAATTACCAGTTACAGTATCGACTTTAATATTACTAATGTTGTAAGATGCAATTTATTCAATGTAAGATGCAATTATGGCAGTGTAAGAAGCTATTTATTCATTGTAAGAAGCCCTTTATTTATTGTAAGATGCAATTTATTCAATGTAAGACGCAATTATGGCAGTGTAAGAAGCTATTTATTCATTGTAAACTGTCGTTATGGCGTTGTAAGAGATGATTTATTGAGTGTAACAACCCTTTTATTTAATGTAAGAAGTTATTTTTTATTGTTGAATTTCTTTATAAGCCTCGTATGCTTTTCTAACGCTGCCGTATTTTAAGAGCAATTCTTTGGCCTTTTCATAATTGCTAATTCCGGTATTCTTCATCAGCATTTGAGTTCCCCTATCCACCAGTTTATTATTACTTAGCTGCATGTCTACCATTTTATTGCCCCTCACTTTTCCTAATTTTATCATTACAGATGTAGAAATCATATTAAGAACAAGTTTTTGAGCCGTGCCGCTTTTCATGCGTGTAGAGCCTGTTACAAACTCAGGGCCTACAATAACTTCCACCGGATATTGAGCCATACCCGCAACGGCGCTTTTAGCGTTGCAAACAATGCAGCCCGTGGGTATGCCATTTTTATTACAATTATCAAGCGCCCCAATTACATAGGGAGTTGAACCTGAAGCGGCAATTCCAATTACAAAATCATTTGAGTTAACAGTATGCTTTTGCAAATCGGCCCAGCCTTGGTTTACATCATCTTCGGCAAATTCTACGGCTTTTCTAATGGCCTCATCTCCGCCGGCAATTATGCCAATTACTTTACCTTGCTCAATGCCGTAGGTTGGCGGGCATTCGCTGGCATCTACAATTCCTAATCTTCCGCTGGTGCCGGCTCCTAAATAAAACAATCTGCCGCCCTTATTCATTTTTTGTACAATAGCTTCTACCGCTTTTTCAATTTGAGGTAAAGCCGCTTCTATACATAAAGGAACAGTTTTATCTTCTTTATTCATATTACTTAATAATTCAGTAATACTCATTTTTTCCAGATCGTTGTAATACGAATCGGCTTCGGTTGATTTCATAAGTTAAAATTATCCAAAAAAAAAGCTGCCCTATTCAGACAGCTTTATAATTTATCAAGATAAAAATGTTATTTGGTAACAATTAGTTTAGCAACTCGTTTTATTCCCGCGTCTCCGGCAATGTTTACAATGTAAATGCCGCTATTAAGGTTTGAAGTGTCGAATGTATAATTTACATCGCCCGCATTTAGCTTACCTAAATTTTCAGTTTTAACAATCCGTCCGTTTACATCAAACACAGTTATAACAGCCGACTCTCCGCTAATGCCATTAAATGTTACCTGAACATTGCCATTGCTAGGATTTGGGAACAGATTTACATTGTTTTCGAAAGTGGAACGAGGTATTTCGTTAACGGCTACAACGTAAGGTGTGTAGAAAGCACTGTTCGTCCAGATACCGCGGCCATTGGTTGCCACAAAAATCTGGCCTGAGTTATAACAATTCCAAGGGTCTAAAGTTTGCTGCTCAAGGTCAAAAATCTGTACCTTAGGAAGCCATTTTGTAGAATCGTTTGTCATTTTATTAGCATATTGCCAAATAGGGGTTCCGGCCGTTATATTATCAGTATAGTATAAACCATCATCTGTACCTATAAATGTTTTCTTATAATCGCTTTTTTCCTGTAATGAACAATAGGTTTTTTTGCCAGTTATAACCGGAGAAGTTACGTTTGTAAAGGCGATATTAGTAAAATTAGATTTGCGGATATCTCCGGTACTAACCATTACTACAGTACCTGTAGGGGTAGGGTCATCAAAAGTTATTACCATACCTAACGAATCGTTGGAAGGAATGCTGATACTTGTAATTTTCTTAGAGAAAGTACCTAACAAAGTAGTTCTGTAAGGCGAGCGCGGATTTGGAGTGGCAAATGCCGTGGCCGTGTAAGTTGGAGGGGCAGGGGTATTACTAAAGGTGAATACATTTGTATTTAACTTTCCGCTGTAACCTTTTGATGTTGAGTCAATTAAAGAGGTTATGCGCGAAACACGGTATAAATTGCTGGTAGAACCCGCTTCGGTAGCGTAATATAAATAAGTGCCTGATTTTGCCCATTCAAGAACGGTAGGTTTTCCAACAATATTAATGGTATTGCTTGTTGGTGCCCCGGTGGCATCGGTAGTTAAGCATTTATCCTGACTGATAGTAATAAAGCTTAAAGGCGCATTAAGATCCAAAGGCGAATTAGAAACTCGGATAGAATACAAAGGCGCGCTATAAAAAGGAATAGCTAAACGAGCCGATGTTTTTTGCCCCAATTTAAGAACAGGGTTTTTTACCAAATTACCGTTAACATTAACAATTGTATTCCAACTCATTGTGCCTGAGGTAGGTGTGTTAATAGTAAGTGAACTAGAGATTGTAGAAATACTATTATCAATTAATTTAATAACGGAATTTGCCGGATATTTATAGTAAACCGTGGCCACCACGCGCAGGTAATCGGCTACGTTGGGTACTGTAGGAACTGAGGAAGGTTGTGAAGTAAATAAGGGCGCTGCCAGGGCAATGTATATTTGATCGAGATTAGTTATAGGGTTAAGAATTACCGAAAACGATGAAGCGGAGCCCGTATAACCCGCTAAGGCTTGAATGGGGGCAGACATGGTGGCGGTAGAGGAGGCCTGCGTGTAAGACTGATTAAGCTTAATAGAAATAGTTTTTGTGTTTACCGTTGAGTAGGTAGGAATAGAAACCTTTGACGGGGTTGCCGGAATTACTACTGTACTTGTGCGGATAACAATACTATCTATTAAGGCTGTAGGTTGAGGACGGCCAATATTAAACGTAAACTGGGTGGTTGTAGTTAATGAAGGAATGGTATTTCTTGCAATGGAAGTATCATTATAAAATACCAAAGAATCGGGGCAAGGGCCTTTGCCGGTATATTCCCATAATTTAAAAGGAACCCCGGATTGGTTATAACTTGCAACATTTAAGCTTAAAATGTTTTGTGTTGCTGTATTTTGAACATAATCGGTTAAATTGTCTGTTCCCGTTGTAACGTCTGCAGAGCGGAAAATAGATCCCGAACCGGAAGAAAAATAAGCCGCTTTAGGTAAAATTTTAGAATATTCAGCATTAAAAATATCTCCGCCTTGATAAGTAAGCTCTTTGGTTACTAATGGAAAATTACCACTAAAGTAGGTTAAACCGTTACCCGCAGTTCCGCCAATATATGTTTGGTAGGGCGTAAGGGTGGTTCCAATGGCTGCGGTTGGCGTTGAAGAGGCTCCCGGAAAGCGATCGATACTTACTGAATTAAACTGACCGGTAATTAAACCTTTATAAAACGGCTGAAAGGACGGTGGAAATTGAGATGCGGTTGCTATATCTGTAGAGCGGTAAATGCCTCCATCAGTAATAAAATATAATTTAGCAGGATTTGAACCAACAATTTTTATATCATGAATATTTTCGCGGAGATAAAATTGTGAATTAAACGCAAATGGAGAACCTGCAGTTTGCCAGGTACCAATTGGTGAAGAATCGCTGCCGCCGGTTCTTGTAAATACGTAAAATTTATATCCTCCAAAAAATAATTGATTAGAGTTGCTTGGGTTAACAACAATTACATGGGCATAATCTCCCGAAGCAATTGTTCCGCCGTTAGATAAAGGATCAAGTTGACTGGAGCCAATTAAAATATTGCCCCAGTTGGTTCCGCCATCATAGGTAACAAATAAACCAAGTAATGTAGCAGTGCTTTTAGTAATGTATTTATTTGCGCAGGATGCATACACTACGTTAGGATTGCTTGGCGCTACTGCCAATTCAATACGTCCGTAATTAGCATTAGGAAGCAGCGAGGTAACAGGGGTAATATCAGAGAATACGGAAGTGCCGGTTAGTGGCCCGTTAGATTTCCAAACAGTAGAACCGATAGGCGATGATCCTGCAACTGCTCCAATGGAGAAATATAAATTACCGTTTCCGTCAAACTTCACATCCTGCCCCATGCCTGTTGCGGTTCCTGTATTGGCGGCGGTAAAAGATGCTCCTGAATCGGTTGAATAGAAAACTCCTAAATTAGTAGTAATGGCAATTTTAGTGGCATTGGTAGGGTCGCAAGCTATACGATTGATGAGCGTGCCTGTGGATACAGAGCCCGGAAGCAGCGTTAATATATTACCGGTTAGCTTATATAAGCCTGTTCCTGGCTGGGCTTTTAGTGCCTGGCTAGTTCTTAAAAAACCCTCTCCTGTTCCCGCATAAATGGTACCATCTTGAGCCTGAGCCATATAGCTAATGTTTCGGGTAACTCCTTGGTCATTTAAAGGAAACCAATTTTGGCCTCCGTCGTTTGATTTAAACACGCCGCTGGTGGTGCTTCCAACATATAAGGTGTTTCCGGAAGCATCCGTTTTGTCAACAATCATATTACGGGTGCGGCCCGCGGTGTAAATTGGCCCGGCAGGATTCCAGTTAAGAGTTTGAGCATCCATGCTTACCGTTAAGCCTGATAGAGCAATAATGCTTAACGATTTAATAAGTTTTTTAGATAGAAACTTTATCATAGTTTTTAGGGTTTACTGGATATTATATATTTTTAACAAAATTGTCAAATATTTTTCACAAAACAAAGTCTTTTTTATCAAATTTTTTAACTGGCGGCCTTTTCTTTAAAAGTGGTAGCTTTTAGCGCATAACTGGTATATTTTCTTTTAAAGTAAGAAGCTGAAATTCATCAGTTTGCGATTTTGTGAAGAAAACTTATAATCTTTCTAACTGCGAAAAAAAGAAATTTGCTTCTATTTGGGCATTCTCATCACTGTCGCTTCCATGAACGGCATTAGCGGCTATGGATGTGGCAAAGGTTTTACGGATGGTTCCTTCCTCTGCTTTGGATGGATCGGTAGCCCCAATCAGTTTTCGGTAATCCGCAACTGCATCATCTTTACTTAAAACAGCGGCCACAATTGGGCCATTGCTCATGTATTGGGTAAGTTCGCCATAAAAAGGCCTATCTTTATGAACTTCGTAAAATTTGCCGGCCTGCTCTTTGCTAAGCTGCATATATTTCATAGCTTGGATTTTAAAACCCGCTTTGTTAATCATGCTTAAGATGGGACCTATGTTATTGGCTTCCACGGCATCCGGCTTAATCATTGTAAATGTAATTTTTCCTGACATAATTTCTTTGTTTTGAACGTGCAAAAGTATCTAAAACAATATTTTCCTGCAAGTTAAATATGCTTTATTTCAGTTTTAAAATTAAAAATTATTTAGTATATTAGCTGAGTATTTTAAACACCATTTATCATGAAAAAAATAGTTACACTTATATTTACAATTTGTTCTGTTATTTCTTATTCCCAAGCGCCCACAACTTGTTCGCTTGACCCTGTTTTTGTAGGAAGTAATAAAACAGGGATATGGCCGGACAGCGCCACTAATTTTGCAGGAGGAGCGGTTAATATGGCTTACGGCCAAAATATTACCGTAAAGGTGCCAAAGGATACTACCCAAAATGGTTTTAAAATATGTTTTAACAGGGTGGAGTTATCTACGCCCACCGGTTTTACCAATTTTAACTTACCTCCGGGTTTAAATTTATTGGCAGGAACCTCGGTAACAAATGCTGCGGGCACTTTTAAATTTCCGGGGAATGCCAATACCTGCGCCGTAATTTCGGGTACGCCCACTTCGGCAGGAACGTATATGCTTCAGTTTAAAGTGCAGCCGTATTTAACGCCATCGGGAGGTGCTTGCCCTGCCAATCCTAATGTTACGGGAGGCAACGCCATTGTTGGCCCCACCACGTTATCTTATTATAAAATAACAATAGCAGCAGCAGCCGGGGTAAAAGAAGAAAGTAATTCAAGAGCAATTCAGCTCAGCAATACACCCAATCCATTTTCCGGAAAAACCAGTATTAAATTTTTAGTGAAAGAAGAATCTTTGGTAAAAATAAGCGTTTACAATATTTTAGGGAATAAAGTTTTTGAAGATAAATTAAAATCAGTACCGGGCGAAAATTCTTATGATTTGGATGGAAGCGAGTGGAGCAACGGCATTTATTTATTAACCCTTCAGTATAAAAATCATACCGAAACCAAGCGAATGATTGTATATTCAGCGCGTTAATGACCAGGCAAACTTTCGATCTTTTAATTTTAGGTTCCTCTTCCGCCAGCCCTACTTCCGAAAGAAATCCAAGCGCTCAGTTACTTAACATTGCCGAACGTTTTTTTTTAATTGATTGCGCTGAAGGAACGCAGGTTCAATTGCGTAAATACAAAGCCAAGTTTCAGGCAATTGATCATATTTTTATTTCGCATTTACATGGCGATCATTTTTTTGGTTTGCCCGGCTTATTAAGCAGCATGCACCTTTTGGGTCGAAAGCAGGATATTACTATTTATTGTCCTAAAGAATTGCAGGGGATTATTGAGTTGATCAATAAGGTTTCAGAAACGACTTTTAACTATGTTGTTCATTGGAAATTTACTGATAATACTGGATTGAATTTACTTTTTGAAGATTCGAAAGTAGAGGTTTATTCTTTTCCTTTAAAACACCGGATTTACTGTACCGGATTTTTATTTAAGGAAAAACCTTTACCTCGTAAAATAGATAAATTTAAACTCGATCAGCTTGAAGTTTCTACCTCTGAAATTATTAAACTCAGAAAAGGAATGGACGTTATAAATGATAACGGCGTATTGATAAAAAATGAAGAAGTTACCCTTGATCCTGCCAAAGCGCGAAGCTATGCTTATTGCAGCGATACCATTTATAACCCGGCTATTTGCGATTTTATAAAAGAGGTAGATCTGTTATATCACGAAAGTACTTTTTTAGAAGAGCATGCGGCCAGGGCAAAAAAAACGTATCATACAACGGCAAAACAAGCCGCTGAAATTGCAAAAAATGCTAATGTTAAAAAATTGTTAATGGGTCATTTTTCGGTAAGATATGGGCATTTAGAGAGTTTTGTAAATGAAGCAAGTGTAATTTTTAACAATTGTGAATTAGCAATTGATGGGAAAAAAATTGAAATTTAATTGAAATTTATTCGTTATTTTTGTTTAAAATTGCTTTATCAAAATGGTAAAAGTACTCATAGCAGATAAAAATTTTCTTTCAAGGGTTGGCCTTGAGCTTTTAGTGGGCGAACTAAAAGGTTTTGATCTTGTGCCTACCGTTTGCGGCGAAAAGCAGGCTCTATTGAGTCAGCTGCAATTATCCAAGCCAAACTTATTAATTACCGATTTTTGTTCATTAGGTATTCATGCTTCCGAATTAAGCGAAATAGTAAAAAAGTTTCCAAGAACCCGGTTTTTGGTTATTACTGAAATGCTTACTAAAAACGAATTGAATAAGGTTTTAAACAGCGGAATAACAAGTTTTTTATTAAAAGATTGCGATAAAACCGAAATTTTGGAGGCCATTAACTCCACAATAAAAGGAGAAAAATTTATTTGCGGAAAAATTGTTTCTTTTCTTACAGCAGCTTCCGAAATTAAAACAAGCAACTCATTCATAAAATCTTTAGGTTGCGATGGCATGTCGGTTACCGATAGAGAAATAGATATAATTCGCGGCATTGCCGAAGGTTTATCCAATAAATTAATTGCCGATAAATTAAAACTCAGTACCCATACCGTTAATACGCACCGCAAAAACATCATGGCTAAATTGGGTGTTAATAATACTGCCGGGGTGGTAATGTTTGCTGTTAAAAACCAATTGCTCGAAACCAATTTTGAGCTGTTTGGGTAAAGATTTTTTTTTCAAAAAAACGTATAGTGTTTTTATTTGAAACTGTGAGAGTTTTATTTAGAAGTATATTTCTTCTTTCTGATATAAAATTGAATTATTCCTAAACAAATCACCAATAAAAGAGGCAATAATACATTGGTCATTTGCCATTTGGTTCTTTGTAAAGTAATTTTTTTACGATCGAGCTGACGCAATTTAACTTCGCGAGATCGTAGTTGTAAAAGGCCTTCATCATCTAAAAGATAATTCACACAATTCAATAAAAATGTTTTGTTGGCAAAAGTTTGTTGTGTGTAATTATCAAAACCCAGCGGGTAATATCTTCCTGTGCTTTTTTGATATTCATTTCGAGCCACATCGCCATCGGCTACCACTATCATCTTTGTTCTTTTACCTTTATCTAAATATTTAAAAGTTGAATCTCTCAATAGAGCGCTTGGTAAACGGTATTCAACAAAACTGCTGAATTCACCTTCCAGCAAGCACGCCACCGATAAATAAGGGTTGTGAAATTGCGATTCTTTAGTAGGATACATGGCTGAACCTAAAAATATTCTTGCCGGTGTTGTTTGCGTTTTAGAGGTTTTGGAGGTACGCAGTAAGATTGTTTTTTTAATTCCTTTGGCACTAACGGTATCCAGTGTGCTTGCAAAATCAAATTTAATCAAATCTAAATTTCTAACAATAGGATGATCAAGATCGGGCATAATTAAGGGAGAATACACCCATGGAAAAAACTTAAAATCGGGTTGCCCTTTTTTAAAGCCCACATTAATAGGCACTCGTGCACATTGAAAATCCTGTACCAATACCGGATTTAAACGAACGCCGTATTTAAAAAGCATTTCTTCAATTCCCAAGGTGCGATTCAATCCGAGTGTATAACCTTTTAATCGAAAAGTATCTCTGTCAATTGCCACCGGATCAATCAACCACAAAACTTTTCCACCGTCCATTATATACTGATCAATTATAAATCGGTCGCGGTCGTTAAAAGCACTATCGGGCTGTGTTATTACTATGGCATCACTGCCTTTTAACGAAGAAAGTTTCCCTAAAATTGGCGTGCGGTTAACGTTATAGTATTCTCCTAAAGAACGCATCAGATCGAACTGATGAATGGTATCCAATTCGTAATGGCCTTCAATAAAAGTAACTTCCTGTTTTTTATCACGCTGTAATTTTCGGATGGCTGAGGTTAAAGAATATTCCAATTCTTCAACACTGTTATTGATGCATTCTTCAGCGCTTACACCAAGCTGACGTTTAAAAATTTGCCATACTGTTTCTTTACCTTTAAAACTTACAATGGCACCGGGCCATATTTTAGTTTCCATGGTTTTATCAGCTTTCTTCTCAATAATTTGTTCGGGAATTAAACCCTTTTCGTAAAGCTGCCGTTCAATGGCGTCTTTTTCGGCGGGAGCCATTCCTTCACCCGGAGTAATAAATTCGTATTGTATTTGTTCATTGGAATAAGCCCGAAACTCATCCAGTATTTCGCGTGTTTCATTTTTTAAGCGAGTGAAATTTGGATTAAAATTTCCATTGAGGTAAACTTTAAACAACACTTCGTCATTTAATTCGGAAAGTAATTTTTTTGTGGATTCGGCAAGCGTGTATCTTTTTTCCTGTGTTAAATCAAATCGTTTAAAATAAAAAGAGCCAATAAAATTTAATAAAATAATTATCCCTATTGTTGCAAAAAGAACTATCAGGTCTCTTCGTTTATTACTATTAGTATGTTTAATTTCTTTTAC
>JACPOC010000059.1 GCA_016185125.1 Bacteroidota bacterium | reverse complement strand
TGGATTGCAGTCGTGTACTATTACCGGCACCCCCGGTACCTGGACTTTTGTAGTAAATGACCCTAGTAATTCCTGTCAAACAGCTTTATCTTTTCAGGTCTTGCAAAATACAGTAACACCGCATGTAGCGGTAGATTTTATTGCTCCTACACAAACCTTAACCTGTAAAAACCCCACTATTTTTGCCACGGGTACTTCTACAACGGCCAATACCTTTGTTACTTGGCAGCAGCCAAATGTTCCCGGCACAGTGGCTAGCAATACCATTATTTTGGGCCCGGGTTCGGGGCCTGCTACGAGTACTACTACAATAGGATTATATGCTAATTACACTGTGGTTGCTACCAATACAATAAATGCGTGTAGGACTTTATCCACCGTGGTGATAAATCAGAATTTTAAAGCTCCTAATGCTCAAATCCTTACACTTACTACTCCTTCAGTAATTAATTGCAATGGCGTACCTGTAACCTTAAGTTCGAATACATCAGTTAATTCAAATACTGTTAATGGAGGTATTGCTCAAATAACACAATGGGCAGGACCCTCGCCTCAAGGCACGCTTGTAACAGGCGCTGCTCAATATAGCGCGAATGTTTACGGAGATTACACTCTAACAGTTAAGGATTCTTATAATGGCTGCATAACCACTGCTACCATTAATATTAAAGATGCAACTACGCCTCCAATTATTGCCACACCAAATGCAACAGTACCCTCAGGATGTGGTGACAATGCCTTATTGCAAGTGAATTTGTCACTATCCTTAGCTAATTGGTCTTTATTTTTTAAAACGTATCCGGCGGGCGCCCAGTTTAATCCTGCTTCGGCTATTCAGCCGATTGGTTCGCCAACTTTTGCCGGCTCAACGGGTACTGTGCAAGTAAATTTACCGGGTTCATACGAGTACATTGTTACAAATATGAACACCGGCTGCAGAGCTATTGGAACCTTTTCAGTGGGGCAGGGCGGGTTAAATGCTGATTTTGGTTCTGATGTTATTACCGGATATGCACCTCTGACAGTAAACTTTAACAATCTTTCTTCCACTAGTATTGGAGCAACCAGCAGCATTACTTCGGTGTGGAACTTTGGTAACGGAACATCTTCGTTAACAACTAACCCTAACGTAAACACCAGTTATATTGCTCCAGGAAGCTATACGGTAATGATGATTTCCACGCGCGGAGGTTGCTCTGATACCGCCTACAGGATGATAAAAGTAGAGATTCCATCTAAGATGGAGGTTCCTAATGTATTTACTCCAAATGGTGATGGAAGCAATGATGTGTTCTTTCTGAAAACGGCAAATCTTACTGAGATAACGGCTTTGATCTATGATCGTTGGGGAAATAAAGTTTATGAAGTAACCAGTACCACCGGCAATATAGCTTGGGATGGAAATAATTCGGATGGTAAAACATGTGCCGCAGGAACCTACTTCTACATTATTAAAGCTACCGGAAAAGATTCTAAAGGATACGAACAAAAAGGCACGGTTAGTTTATTAAGATAGCAATATTAAAATCCCGGAAATAATAAACCGGGATTTTTTGTGCTTAAACTTTTCTGTTAAGAATAAAAGCTTAAATTTGGAGCAATAAAAAATTAGTATGAACATACATGAATATCAGGGAAAAAGCATTTTAAAAAGTTTCGGAGTTTCTATTCAAGAAGGAATTATAGCAGATACTCCGGAGCAGGCAGTGGAAGCAGCTAAGGAATTAAAAGCAAAATATAATAGCGATTGGGTGGTAGTAAAAGCGCAAATTCATGCGGGTGGGCGCGGAAAGGGTGGAGGAGTTAAACTTGCCAAAAATTTAGATGAGGTAAAAGAAAAAGCTACCGCTATTTTAGGAATGCAATTAATAACTCCGCAAACCAGCGCTACCGGAAAAAAAGTAAATAAAGTGTTGATAACGCAGGATGTATATTATCCGGGTGCTTCTGAAACTAAGGAGTTTTATATGAGTGTTCTATTAGACAGAGCTAAAGGACGTAATGCCATAATTTATTCTACCGAAGGAGGAATGGACATTGAATCGGTGGCTGAACATACTCCTGAAAAGATTTGGAAAGAAGAGATTGATCCTAGAGTTGGGTTACAGGCATTTCAATCGCGTAAAATTGCTTTTAATTTAGGTTTAAGCGGAAATGCTTTTAAGGAAATGGTAAAATTTGTTGCCGCGCTTTATAAAGCTTATGATAGCATTGATGCTTCCATGTTTGAAATTAATCCGGTTTTAAAAACAAGCGATGATAAAATAATAGCGGTAGACAGTAAAGTTTCTTTTGATGATAACGGTTTATTTCGTCACAAAGACTTTGAAGCCATGCGCGATGAAACTGAAGAAGATCCAATTGATGTTGAAGCACGCAAGGCCGAATTAAATTATGTAAAGCTGGATGGAAATGTTGGCTGCATGGTTAACGGTGCAGGTTTGGCAATGGCCACCATGGACATTATTAAATTAAGCGGCGGAGAGCCGGCTAATTTTTTAGATGTGGGCGGAACGGCAAATGCAGAACGTGTAGAAAAAGCATTCCGCATTATTTTAAGAGATAAAAATGTAAAAGCAATTCTTGTAAATATTTTCGGAGGCATTGTTCGTTGCGATAGAGTGGCTCAAGGTATTGTAGATGCTTATAAAAATATGGGTACCATCAGTATTCCTATTATTGTACGTTTGCAAGGAACTAACGCCGAAGCCGCGAAAAAAATTATTGATGAATCGGGACTTAAAGTATACTCTGCCATAGAGTTTCATGAGGCCGCCTCCTTAGTGAATAAATTATTGAAATAATCAAAAAAACCATATATTTATCAAATGAACAAATCAAGTCTATTATTTTTATCTGCCATGGCCCTGTTTACTTTAAGTAATTGTGGCGGCGATGGCGACAAAACCGATGAAATTGAAACAGTAGATTCTTCTAAAACAGAAGAACCTAAAACCAATCCCGTATCGGAAACATTTTTTCAGGTTCCTTCTCCGGGAGAAATGCTTACTTTCATTAAAATGGTGGGAGGTAAGAATAATAAAAATACCTCTTTTCTTAACCCTCCTAATAATGATAAAAATTATACAGATAGCAAATCAAGAGCTTTAAATTTTGGAATTTACAGCTGCGATCTTAGCTATTGCAGTATTTTTGAAATAGGCTCCGAAGCATTAAAGTACTTTAAAACAGTTAAAGTAATGGGCGATCAAATTGGGGTATCCACCGCCATTAGACCTGAAATTTTAAAACGCCTGGAAAGTAATATAAGTACACCCGATTCTTTGGCAGTAATTACCGACGATGTTTATTTTTCATCATTTGAAGCCCTTGAAGGTAGTAAGCAAGGGCCAACCTTAGCTCTTGTTGTAGCCGGCGGATGGATTGAAAGTATTTATATTGCCACCAATTTGGCAAAATACGAAGATAAAAGTCCGGTGATTGAGCGCCTGGCCGACCAAAAATATACTCTTGAAAATTTAATTGAATTTTTAAAGAAGCATGAGACTGATCCTAACGTAGCAGCCGTTAAAGCAGATTTTGATAGTTTATTAGCTGAATTTAAAAAAATAGATGAAAAAGAAATAGATGCTAAAGGTAAAGATGGCGGCAAAACCACCATGTTAGGCGGTGGCAAACAATTAGTAATTAGTGAACCTGTTTACAAGGCCATAGTAGATAAGATTAAAACCATAAGAAATTCTTATACATTAACCAAATAATTCTCATTCATGAAATACATTATAACTATATTTTTAAGCGCACTGATAAGTACTTCTGTATTTTCACAAGCCGGTGTTTGCGGGCAATTTCATAAAAAATATTGCGTATTGGAACGTGCAAAAAATGAAAAGTGGCAATACAACGCACAAAGTAAAAGCGGATTATTTAACCAAGGAATGGTTTCAAAATTACGCTGCGTAATTTATAAAAATATGGATTACAGAATTTCCGTTTGCTGCGAAACCGTTTTAGGGGATAAAGTCAGCTACAAAATTTTTGATTCAAGAACCAATGAAATGTTATTTGATAACTCGGCAGCGGAGGACACTCAAGTGTTTGAATTTCAGAGTGTTAGCACCCGTCAGTTAGTTATTGAAGTGGTTGTTCCGCAAGGAGCTACAGAAAAAGACAAGCATAAAGCAACTGATGCAGCGTGCGTGGGTTTATTAATTGAACACAAGATAACCGACAAAGCCGGCTTCTCACAATACTAAATTTTTACCTTAGATAAAAAATACCCTGCCTTAAGCGGGGTTTTTTTATGTTCCTCAGACTTATATCCGTGAGCAACAAGCAAGTTGCACAAGGCTGTTTTTTCATGCAAAACGTAATCCTTATAAAAAAAATACAGAATACGGAAATTAACTTTTTGCGTTTTGTGAGTTAAGAAAAACTCTGCTTTAGTAGGTGCAAAATAAAAATCAGAAACTTAAAAACCACACAGAAAACATAGGATTTCCCTGTCGTCCATGCGGTTCCAATTGTTTTTTAGAAACTAAATCAATTCTACACTTCTTTTAATAAAATTCGTGAGGCTTTCTCCTTTTAATAATCCCTGCGAAAGTAAAGCAAGATCAGTAGCCTGTTTGGTCAGGTTTTTTTGTTTTTCTTCATCGCTTTCTTCCAGTATTCTTGAAATTAAAGGATGATTGGAGTTAACTACCAAATTATACATTTCCGGCATGTTTCCGTAAAAGTTCATCCCGCCGCCTCCGCCTAAAGCGTTCATGTCCTTCATCCGGCGCATAAATTCCGGACGGGTAATTAACATCGGCGCGTCCTTTTCGCTCAGGTTTTCAAACTGAACCATAAATTGTTCTTTGGTAACAGTGCCTTCAATTACAGGACGCAATTTATTTTGTTGTTCCTCGGTTAATTTGCTTACCGTGTTTTCATCTTTTTTAATCAGCTTATCAATTGTATCAGAATCTACACGAACAAAAGAAACGTCTTTCAATTTGCTTTCCAAGTGATTAATAAAATGTGGATCAAGCATGGTATCCATTAACAATACTTCGTATCCGCGGCTTACTGCTGCATCAATGTACGGATGCTGCTCTTGCACATTAGTAGCATATAAATAAATAATTTTTTTGTCTTTATCTGTTTGAACAGGTTTTACATGATTTTCAAATTCTTCGAATGTGAAGTACTTACCGCCGGTTGTTTTTACCAATGCAAACTTCGCAGCTTTTTCATAAAACTTCTCATCGCTAATCATTCCATACTGAACAAATATTTTAATATCGTCCCACTTCTTTTCAAATTCAGTGCGGTCTTTTTTATAAAGTTCTTCTAATTTATCGGCAACTTTTTTGGTAATGTGCGAAGAGATTTTTTTTACATTACTATCGGCCTGTAAATAACTGCGGCTAACGTTTAATGGAATATCGGGACTGTCGATTACCCCACGTAAAAGCGTTAAAAAATCAGGCACAATATTTTCTACGTTATCTGTAACAAAAACCTGATTGCTGTAAAGTTGAATGCGGTCTTTAGGCATTTCCAGCTTATTACTCAACTTAGGGAAGTATAAAATTCCGGTAAGGTTAAACGGGTAATCAACATTTAAATGAATATTAAACAAAGGCTCTTCAAATTGCATGGGATACAATTCGTGATAAAACGCTTTGTAATCTTCGTCTTTTAAATCGGCAGGTTTTTTAGTCCATGCCGGGTTTGGATTGTTGATGATGTTGTCAACTTCAATTTCCTTGTCTTTTTCTTCGCCTTTATCATCTTTTTCGCCGGAAGGAACCCAATCTTTTTTTGTTCCGAATTTAATTTCGACAGGTAAAAACTTACAGTATTTTTTTAGCAGTCCTTCAATTTTAGATTGCTCCAGATATTCTTCGCAATCATCGGCAATATGTAAAATAATGTTGGTTCCTCTTTCGGTACGGTTGCTAATCTCTTCGATTTGGTAGTCAGGACTTCCATCGCACTCCCAATGCACAGCTTTTGCACCTTCTTTGTAGGATAAAGTAAAGATTTCAACTTTTTTAGCCACCATAAAGGCAGAATAAAAGCCCAAACCAAAATGGCCGATTACCACATTTTTATCAACCTTATCTTTGTATTTATTTACAAATTCTTCTGCCCCGCTAAAAGCAATCTGAGTAATGTATTTTTCAATTTCTTCTTTGGTCATACCCAAACCTTTGTCTTTTATAACAATGGTTTTGGCGGCCTTATCTACTTCAATTTCTATTTTAAGATCTCCAAGATCGCCTTTAGCTTCGCCCATGCTTGCCAACGCTTTTAGCTTTTGGGTGGCATCGGTAGCATTACTAACTAATTCGCGTAAAAATATTTCGTTATCGCTGTAAAGAAATTTTTTGATGATCGGGAAAATATTCTCCGTTTGTACATTAATTTTTCCGGTTGTTGAACTCATGGTTTTATTATTTTATGCATTTGAACTGCAAAGATAGTACCATTAGCCGGTTTGTGCCAAAATGACAATAAAAGAGGATAAAAATGAAAAATTTGTCTTATTTGTTATAATTTAAGGGCACGTTTTTCTATAAAATTAACAACGCTCTTAATTTAATTTTTGAAATTTACAGTTATTAAATGCAACTATTCTTTAATAACCTTTCGCGTTTCTGATTTACCTTCCGCGCTTACTTTTAAAAAATAAATACCTGCACTTAATCCCGAAAGATCTATTTCTGCAACTCCATCTGTTAAGGTAGATTGTTGTGAATAAAGAAGTTTTCCGCTAATGTCATAGAGCAAAAATTCCGCTGATGAAATTCCTGAATATAATTTTACAAATATTTTTTCCTGTGCCGGTTGAGGATAAATAGTGAGTGCCAGTTCTGCATTTCTAATTGATGATGAAATTCCCGTAGTAACAGAACAGGTACCTGAAGTACAAAACTTTGAAAGCATCCGCACATAAGCAGCGTTGGTATAAATACCGGCTTCTGTTATGGTCCACGAATTTAATGGCCAGTCGTTATTAAAATCTTTATACGATTTTTGAATGGGTTGATTTAAAGGGGGAGTAACATTCGAAGTGCATAAGGCATTGTTGGAGGCACTTCCGCAACCGGCGGGGCAACAAGCATCCAAGGCATACGAAGGGTTTGGCCCTCCCGGAATATATCCCGGCGGCGGGCCGTAAGTAGAAACTCCTACTTCATCCCAAAGCGCGCTTCCATCTTTAAACCAGGCATGATAAAATTGTGTAACGGAGTTTTCCGCTCCCAATGGCGCCATATTACTTAAATACGTTTTGTTGTTGGGATTAACGCCGTGCATATAATGCACAAAGCCCGAAGCGGCGTTTTTATAGTTAGCGGCATTAACAGTGTTTAAAGAATATTGGTTCATGCTCTGAAACATAATAGCTTGTTTAGATTTGGTTTGATTACTGTTCCACGTATAATTATTATTGGAAAGCCAAGCACGGTAAGCATCTGTTTTATTGGTATAGGCCGGAAGATTATCAGCATTGTTGGTTGATAACGAATTTGCAAAAGCGTTAGTAATGGCAGTTTTTACCGCAGCCGTGGCTCCCGGAATTTTTGTATAGTATAACATGGCATCCTGTTCGGGTCCTTCAAAAGGATAAGCAAAGTTCCATAATAACAAATGCACCTGGGTATAATTATTATCTACAAATGTTTTGTAAGTGGCGTTTCCGGTTAGGGCATACAAATAAACAGAAGCGGCCACTTTATGTGCAAAAAGGTCATAGCCGTTAATTTCCTGTTCGCCGGCACCAACAAGGCCTGAATTATTGAACGTAACGCTTGGATTAGCCACTGCCCAGGTATAAGCATTTACTGCTGCCGATTGCAAAGTAGCAGCGTAAGTTGTTTGGCCAATGGCGTTAAATTGAATAGCGGCGAGTGCGAGCATTCCTGAGGTAGTTAGTGCGGCGGAGGTATTGGCCGGTCCGTATTTTCTGTAATTATTATCGGCACTAGGCGGACTGGCCGAGCCTCCACCCACAATGGAAAGCACCGAACCGTTAGGCTGCTGCATTTTTAAAAGCCAGTCGAGTTCATATTTTATTTCGTCTAATAAATCAGGCGTACCGTTACCTGACTCCGGAATATTAAAATTATCGGGCCATACTGTTGGATTTTCTTCGTAAGCCAACAACAGATCAGTTAAAGTGCTCCAGGTAAAGTTCACGTACTTGTTATAATCTCCGGCATCGTGCCAGCCACCCGATAAATTCAGGGCAGTTACTGTACTGGTATTATTGTAAAGCCGGCAATCCAAATCCTGCTGCGTGTTTTTATGACATGCACCATCAGCCCAAGCTGCACTGGCATTAGCGGATGTTTTAGCAGATCCGCAACGCGCATAATAAAACATGCGCATGGCTGCTTTTAAAACGTCGCTATAAACACAATCGTTAATTTCAAAACGGTACGAGCCAACGTTATTACTAACATCAAAAATATAATAAGAGCCCGGCGTAACCACAGAAGAAAAATCAAACCACCATACTTTATCGCCGCTTTGAGCCTGCGTAGTGCCACTATTCCATGCAGTGATGCTTGATGAAAAAACAACAGCATCGCTTACCCAATTGCGAACCTGATACGTTGTGCCGGGCGTAAAAGTAGCAGTGTTATTATAGCCCGTAATGGGATTGGAAATAACAGCAATTTTCTGCGCGGTTTGTTTATAGCCGAATTGATCGATCTTAATATTTGATACAGGAGTAACGGTGGAAGCCTGTGTTTGTGTGCATATTAAAACAAGCACCGAAAGTGAAAATACAAGTTTATTCATAATGGATTCGATTAAAAGCTTTACTCAAAGATAAGAAAATCATTCATAAACAAATGAAGTGGCTAAAGATACGAAGTGATTTTTTATCAAGACGATTTTTAAAAATTGTTGCATAGCATTGCATATGGAACTATTTTTTAAATAAGTATGGATATAAAAGGACGAGTATATTTGCCCCAACAACCGGTTAAATTATTTGTCGGATTTAAACTTCTTTGAAAGATTATATTCACCGATATATTTCTGCTCTTATAGCCCGACCCTTCCGCTTTTCAGGAAATTAATTTGGCGGAAGTGACACGCCCAAATATTAAGAAGTTTGCGTAAAGTAAAGCTCTAAAAATTAAATATTTAGATAAAGATCAATAAGCCCTTCGGGTGCGTTGAATTTTATTTTTTTTGCAGAGGGATCAATACTTTCAATAAAGTCTTCCACCAAAGGCAAAATTATTTCTTTTTCTTTATAGCGAATGCTAACCAGAATTTGGGTTCCGGTATCGGTAACTTCCAAAATGTTTCCAAGGCTGCCAAAATGCGCGTCAATAAGTTCAAATCCAACCCAATTATCTTCTTCCTCTTGTTCGGCTATAAAGGCGGCATCTATAAATACTTTTTTTCGTAATAAAAGTTTCGCTTTTTCAATGGCATCTACCGTTTCAAGCAGCACTATAATTCCGTTATTACTTTCTCTTATTTCCGATATAAAATAAGGCGCTTGTCCTCCCGAAGTTTCAATAAAAAAAGCCTTGATTTCGTTTAAAAAAAGTTCAAATTCTGTTTTAAGAATAAGATGACCCTTTACACCATGCGTTTTACTAAAGTAGCCTATCTCCTTAATATTCATTAACTTAGCGTTGCTTTTATAAAGCTAACAAACAAAGGATGCGGGTTTTCAACCGTGCTTTTATATTCAGGGTGAAATTGAACACCTACAAAAAAAGGATGCTTGGGTAGTTCAAAGATCTCAACCAATCCGGCATCAGGATTTATTCCCGATAAAACCATTCCTGCCTCGGTAAATTGCTTTTTATAATCGTTGTTAAATTCGTAACGATGGCGGTGACGTTCGTTGATTATTGTTGAATGATAGATACGGTGAACTAGGGAACCTTCTTCAAGTTCGCAAGCATAGGAACCCAATCGCATCGTTCCGCCCATGTGCGAAATACTTTTTTGATTTTCTAATAGATCAATAACCGGACTGCTGGTTGCGGGGTTCATTTCGCGGCTGTGCGCATCCTTTAGGCCCAGAACATTTCGTGCAAATTCTATTACGGCGCATTGCATGCCCAAACAAATTCCCAAAAAAGGAATGTTATGCTCGCGTACAAATTTAATGGCGGCAATTTTACCTTCAATGCCTCTGTTACCAAAACCGGGAGCAACGAGCACACCTTTTAGGTTTTTTAATTTATCAGAAACATTTTCTTCCGTTAAACTTTCGCTGTGAATCCATTCAACCACTACTTTGCAATCGTTTACAGAACCCGCGTGAATAAAGGCTTCGGTAATTGATTTGTATGAATCTTTTAACTCCACATATTTTCCAATTAACCCTATTCTAACTTCTTTATGCGGATTATGAAAACGGTTTAAGAAAATTTTCCAGTTATCAAGTTTAGGCTCGTCGGTAACCGTTATGCCCAGTTTTTTTAAAACGATTACATCCAGTTTTTCCTTCTCCATTAACAAAGGAACCTCATAAATAGTGCTCGCATCCATTGCTTCAATAACCGCTTCGGCAGCCACGTTACAAAATAACGCCAGTTTTTTACGAATGTCTTTATTAATTGGATGTTCGGTTCGGCAAACTAAAACATCGGGTTGTACGCCATATTCCAACAATAATTTTACAGAGTGTTGTGTGGGTTTTGTTTTTAATTCTCCGGTTGTAGAAAGGTAAGGAACAAGTGTTAAATGAATAACGGTGCAATCGCCCTCCAGCTCCCATTTTAGCTGACGAACTGCTTCGATGTAGGGGAGTGATTCTATATCTCCTACAGTGCCGCCAATTTCGGTTATTACAAACTGAAATTGCCCTGTTTTTCCTAAAAGTTTTATCCGGTTTTTAATTTCGTCGGTAATGTGCGGAATCACCTGAACCGTTTTTCCTAAAAATTCACCTTTGCGTTCTTTTTCAATTACCGATTGATAAATTCTGCCTGTAGTAATATTATTTGCCTGGGAAGTAGGAACGTTTAAAAAGCGCTCGTAGTGCCCAAGGTCCAAATCTGTTTCGGCGCCATCGTCGGTTACATAACATTCGCCATGTTCGTAGGGATTTAGCGTTCCTGGATCTACATTAATGTAGGGATCCAATTTTTGAATGGTAACTGTGTAACCTCTTGATTGTAAGAGTTTTGCAAGGCTTGCGGCCACAATTCCTTTTCCCAGAGAAGATGTAACGCCACCGGTTACAAAGATATATTTAGTGTTGGTTGACATAACAGTTTTAAAAACTGCAGGCAAAATTACTTAAAATACCGGAAGTAAAATTTAAATTTTAAAGCCTATTACTAACACATCGTCAATTTGCTCATAAGCGCCTTTCCATTGAGAAAAACGCGAGATTAAACTTTCTTCAATTTCAGGAATTGGTAAATGGACAATGGTGAGCAAATGATCTTTAAAATTACGTGTCATCATTTTTTTACCCGAAGTTCCGCCAAATTGATCGGCAAAGCCATCGCTGAAAATAAGAATAAGGTCTTGAGGCTGAAGAGAGATTTGCTCTTCCTTAAAAGTATAATTTAGCGCCGTGTGGCCGGCAATACTTGTTTTGGTAGGTTTAAACTCTAATAACTCACCTTTTCTGATTATCCATAAAGGCCTGTGAGCGCCTGAGTATGAAGCTGTTAGGGAATTAATATCTACCAGCAAAAGTGCAATATCCAAGCCGTCTTTTTGGGTATTTGCGGCGGAATCTTGTTTCAGTGCGTTTTTAATATCGTTGTTTATGGAGCTTAAAATTTGCGAAGGACTGCTTAGTTTTTTGCCGAAAACGGCATGGTTGAGTTTATCTACGCTTACCATACTCATTAACGAACCCGGCACGCCATGCCCTGTGCAGTCTGCCGCGGCAATTAGTAACTTAACACTATTGGCCTCGTTAATTTGGTGCATCCAGTAAAAATCGCCGCTTACCACATCTTTTGGCAGGTAAATAACAAAACTTTGGGGTAATATTTTTTTAAATTCGCTTAAAGAAGGTAAAACCGCATTTTGAATACCTTTAGCGTATTGAATGCTTTGATCTATTTCCCGGCTTTTTTCGGCAATAATGCGGTTTTGTTCACTCAACTGCCTGTTGGCTTTCAGTTTATTTCGGTTTCCTCTATAAAGATTAGCTGCGAAACCTATTATTAATAAAGCCACAATGCCCATGCCGGCCATAATGTATTTACCCTGTTTGTTTTTAAGAGCCGAAACTTCATTGGCTTGTTGCAGGCGGCGGATGTTTTCTTCGCGCTTATCAATTTCATAAGAAGCTTCTTTTTGCTGCAGATTTGATCGGAAAATCACCGAATTAATGGTATCCGTTAAATCTTTATACAGCAAATGATATTGAAGAGCTTTTTTATAATTACCTTCTTTAGCATAGATATTAGACCAAAGGCGATAGATGCCATGAAGCGGCTCTTTAAAGTTTAATTTTTCATAATAGGGAGTAACTTCGGTTAATAATCTTTTCGCTTTTTGGAGAGAATCGGTATAAAAGTATAAATCGGCCAATGCGCATTTGTTCGACATTTCTCCAACTGTATCTTTTTCGTCGAAGGTAATTTTCAGAGCTTTTTTACTGTAAAATTTAGCCTCGTTATATTTTTTTGTGCCTGTTAAAAAGTTGGTGTAGTTGGCATAGATGTTAGCCATGTTGTTGCGCTTGGTACAATTTTCACCAATAAATATCATGGATCTGAAATACGTATTAGCGGAGTCTAAATACTTGGGTTCAATTTTGCTTCTGTTAGTATATATGGTTGCTATGGCATTGCACACCTGAATGATGCCCACTGAATCGCGCAGTTTTTCAAACACTTTTAAAGATTTGAGCAACATTTTTCTTTCAGAAAACATTTCCTGCTGCACACATTTTATCCAACCAATGTTGTAATTGGCATTTGCAATTTTTGACTGATTATTTAATAACGTAGCCAATTTTAATTCCAGAAAATAATAATCAACCGATTTACTGTAATTATAGCCGTACCAATAGGTATCGCCGGCGGCTTCATAGGCGGCTAAAAGTCCCTTTTTATAATTTATTTTTTTAGAAAGTTCAATAGCTTTTAATGAATAGTCAATACTCTTTGGATTAGTAAGATTATAGTTGTGATTAATAAAAAAGATCATGTGGTCAACCCGCTCCGAATCAGTTTTAGCTTCCGCTAATTTTTTCAGTAAAACGCTTTCAGTAAATTTTATTTGGGAAAAAGCGGTGCTACTGAAAAAGGCAATTATCAACACACACAATAATTTTTGTTGTAATGAGTGGGTAAATATGTTTTTAATTTTAAAAATATTTTTATGTAATAGAATATAAATATAAAAATTAAACACGGATAAACAATTATAACAAAACAGATAAGCTTTAAATCATACACAGGAAAGTGAAACAGAAGGCCTTGTTCGAATCGGCTATAGTAGATGCAAAAGAAACCTGCTTTAAAATAATTAAACCAATAAAAAAATATAATTTTAGGTGTTTCCTCATTAAAAATTACCAGCCTAATATCCAGGCGAAGATCAAAGGCACTACAATGGTAGCATCACTCTCCACAATAAATTTGGGAGTATTAATATCCAGTTTGCCCCAAGTGATTTTTTCGTTTGGCACTGCGCCCGAATAAGATCCGTAACTTGTTGTTGAATCAGATATCTGGCAGAAATAACTCCAGAACGGAATTTGATCCATTTCCATATCCTGATACAACATGGGTACTACACAAATAGGAAAATCTCCCGCAATGCCGCCGCCAATCTGAAAAAAGCCAACGCCCTTGCCTGAACTGTTTTTTATATACCAATCGGCAAGCCAGGCCATGTATTCAATTCCACTTTTCATGGTGGAAGCTTTTATTTCGTTTTTAATTACATACGATGCAAAAATATTTCCCATCGTACTGTCTTCCCATCCCGGAACAACAATTGGTAAATTTTTTTCTGCCGCCGCAAGCATCCAGCTGTTTTTAGGATCTATTTCGTAATACTGCTGCAGCTCGCCGCTGTTTAAAATCTTGTACATGAATTCATGCGGAAAATATCTTTCTCCAGCGGTATCGGCATCCTTCCAAATTTTATAAATGTGTTTTTGCAAACGCCTGAAAGCTTCTTCTTCAGGTATACAAGTATCGGTAACCCGGTTGTAATGGTTTTCCAACAAATCCCACTCATCCTGAGGCGAAAGATCGCGGTAATTTGGTACGCGTTTATAATGACTGTGTGCTACCAAATTCATAATATCTTCCTCCAAATTAGCCCCCGTGCAGGAAATAATATCCACTTTACCCTGGCGAATTATTTCGGCCAAGGATTTGCCCAATTCGGCGGTACTCATGGCTCCGGCAAGGGTTATCATCATTTTCCCCCCCTCGGTTAAATGCGTTTCGTAACCTTTTGCAGCATCCACCAAAGCGGCCGCGTTAAAGTGTTTGTAATGGGTAGATACAAAATTGGATATAGGGCCTTTACCGGCTATAGTTGTTTGCGACATGATTTTAAAAAATTGAAATGCAAAGATAAAATTTTTAATGAAAGCCCAAAGTTTTAGAAAGAAGCTTAATTTTTAGAAGTTAGCACTTTTACTAATTCGTCACGGTACTTTTTTCGCTTGATGATATAATTGATCTCAGTTATTAAAGGTTTAAAGCCAATCCACACCCCAAAGGCATAATAAAAGCCGCTAATGATGTTTTCGCTGGCAATGCGGTAACCGTAAATGCCCGAAATACCTAGCCATTTAATAGGCTTTAAAATAAGCTGACCGCCAAAACCTCCTAAAGTAAAATAAGCATCAGTAGTTTTGTACAGATGGCCATCTTGATTTTTGTATCCCGCATGAAGACTCCCGCGCCCTGCTTCTAAAGGTAAATGAACTTCGTAATATCTTTTTTTTATTAAAATGTACTGGTAAAAAAAAGTGAGGTATTTTATATTAATACTTTTAGAAACGGGTAAATTATTGTCTTCCGTTTCAAAAGGTTTTTTTGTATTATTACTTGAAAAGTAAAAACTAAACCCGGTTATGTGTCTTTCAAATAACATAACGCCAATTTGCGGCCCTGAAAAATTAATTATTTTAGGATTTTTTATCGAATTCCTTTCTTGATAATTAAAATATGGTCTTATTTTTTTAAAACCAAAAATATCAATAGAATCTTGTGTAAATTTTAGAGTAAGCGAATCAAGTTGTTTTTGACGTTTAGCGGTTTGGGCCGTTATTAAAGATGCAGAGCAACTTAAAAACAAGAGCAAACAAATTCGTGAGAAGGGTATAAGCCAATTTGAAGAACTTTTAATCATTTATAAAACAATAAGCACCTAATTAAAAGCATGGAAGTTAATTGTACTTTCTTTACCAATTTTTTATATTACCCCATAAAGTTTAATGTTGAACTCACTTTTTAAATTAAAAATTCGTTAAAAAAGGCAAAAGAATAGCCCAAAAGGGAAAAACCCTCGTTATATTAATAAGGGTTTTCCCTGATAATTAATACATTTGACAATTAATTAAAACAATTTAGATGAAATGGCTAAATGCTAATTTAGATGGCTTGCCGGCCCACCAACAGGAAGTATTTATTTCGGTGGATGGCGTTTACCATTTAGCCGTTTTTAATAGTTTAAACCAAACCTTTGCGGTTAAAGACGATGCAACTAAGGTTTATCCGGTAAAGGAGCATGTTATTTACTGGATGGAAAACACTCCGGAAGGCCTGCAGTTTTTACCTGAGCATTAAGCGCAGAGGGTTTGTTATGCTTTGGTTTTTCGGATGAAAGGTGGGTGAAGCCGACTCTTAAGTAGATTGGTTCAGCATAGTTTTTTAAAATATCTTTACCGCATGATTTATGATATACATATTTTTATTTGCGTTAATCAAAGAACAGGTTCCGATAAATTAAGCTGTGGCGAGGCGCATGGCCTGGCATTGGTGGCCGAGTTTAAAAAACAAATAAAAGACCTTAAAATTAATTTAAAGATTCGCGCCAATAAAAGCGGTTGCCTTGGTATTTGTGATTTTGGCCCTACCATTGCCGTGTACCCCGAAGGTATTTTTTACGTGGGAGTTGAGCAAAAAGATGTGCAGGAAATTATTCAATCACATATTGTAAATAAAAAACCTGTAGAACGGCTTCTTTTTAAAAAGTAAAATGCAGCAATTATTAAAGGAAGAGGAATTGAGTAAATACGGTCTGAGTAAAGAGGCTTTGTTTGAAAAGTTTAAAGAACAGCTACTCCGCGATTTTGAAATGTGCAATGTTCACACTTATCTTGAGCCTATTAACAACGCTTCTTATGAAGCCATACATTCTAATCTTCAGAAAGCTTTAAATAAAATTTCGGTGGCCGCCTATTCTTTACAGCGTCAATTACTTTATCGCATAGATATTTCTGAAAAACAATTTACCGAAGCTGTTCACGAACAAAAAAATATAGACGAAAATGATGTGCTGGCTCAATTGATCATCAAACGGATACTTCAAAAGGTAATTTTAAAATTAATTTATTCTAAATAAATATGAATTTAAGAAAAGGTGTAGAAGCTGATCTGCCGCAGGTGTTAGGCTTAATTAAAGAATTAGCTGAGTACGAAAAGGCTCCTGATGAAGTAGAGGTGAGCATACAAGAAATGATTAATTGGGGTTTTGGTAAAAATAAACTATTTGAGTTTTTTGTTCTTGAAAAAGGAATTTCTATTGTTGGCATTGCTTTGTATTATTATAAATACAGCACCTGGAAAGGAAAGTGTTTGTTTTTGGAAGATATTATTGTAACAGAAACACAACGCAAAAACGGTTACGGAAAACTTCTTTTTAATGCTGTTGTAAATGTGGCAAAGCAGGAACGCGTGCGGCGAATGGAGTGGCAGGTGCTTGAATGGAATGAGCCCGCTATTAATTTTTATAAAAAATATAATTCGGTTATTGATCCGGAATGGCTTAACTGCAAACTAACTTTTGATCAAATACAGCATTTTATAAACGAATAAGTGAACCTGATTTTAGTCTTTATATACATAATCAGATGGCACCAGGCATTTTGGGATGGTCCATTTGCCTTTATACAACGCAGTGTTGATAATTGCTCCTGAGCAATCGATGTATAAGCCGTTTATTTTGCGTTTCATTATAAAAGCTTCTCCCGCTTTAATTTTAGTGATAATTATTGACCGTAAATTTTCTAAAGAAACTGTTTTATTTTCTGTGCCGTTTACAAATCCAACTTCATTATTTTTAAGATCCATTACCGAACTTAAACTATCGGGCACTTCCCCGTCTTCCACCGATGATTTTAAAAACTGTTTGTAATTACCTTTTTCATGCGCTTTACCAAGCTTACGTAATTTTTTTATTTTTATTTTTTGCGAAAATGCCGCCATAAAAAAAACATGTCTGAATGCATCCAGTTTTCCTCCGTTCGAAAAATGATCCAGCTCGGTTATAATTATTTTATCGGTAGTATAAATCCTGTAACACTCCTTACTTATTTTTTTAACCTTTAAAGCGGCAAAAGGATGCGACAACGCCCACAGCCATTCGGGCAAAGATCTTTTTTGTGCGGAAGAAAGCCAAGTTAATAAAAGAAGAAAAGCAAACAGTGTATTTTTCAGCATTAAAAGCAGATTTTTCACGTAAAAATAATCATAATTAACAGGCCTTTGTTAGTACATTAATGCAATATAAAAATTTAATCCTTTTAAAGTAGCGTATATTTGTGCAGTGGAATTAAAAAGTGATATTCTTTCAAAATTAATAAATACTAAAACTACCGGTTTAGTAGTTAGTATTAACGACCTGCGCGATAAAGAATTCAGCGGCCACAAACTTAATGCCGAAGAGCGTTTTGCCTTATCAAATTTTGATAAATACCGTATTAAAATACTTAATTCTCACGAAGATGAAGCTAAATTTCATAATCAATACCGTCAGCTTCAGGTAATTGCAAATTTAAGCGATTGGCGCGAGTTTTTAAAAGACGAATTTTTCAAGTAGTCTTTATCTACATCTAATCACATCTCTTTCCTTTATTTTCTTATCTTTGACAACATTAATTTGTATTCATGAAGACACAAACATTAGGACAATTCATTATAGAAAAACAAGCCGATTTTCCATTTGCAAAAGGCGAGTTATCACGTTTGTTACGCGATATTGGTATTGCAGCTAAAATTGTTAACCGCGAAGTTAATAAAGCAGGCCTGGTAGAAATTTTAGGAGAAACCGGAACTACAAATATTCAGGGCGAAAGAGTTAAGAAACTGGATGTTTTTGCTAACGACCAGTTTATTGCCGCGTTAAGTGCCGGGGGCGAAGTTTGTGCCATTGCCAGTGAAGAAAACGATGAAATTATTCCTATTGATTCTGAAGTTTCAAAAAGCGCTCGTTATGTTGTAGCCATGGACCCTTTGGATGGTTCTTCTAATATTGATGTAAATGTTTCTGTGGGAACAATTTTTTCTATTTATCGCCGCACCACTTTAAGCGGCCCCGGAACGGTAGAAGATTTTATGCAGCGCGGTACCGAACAGGTTGCAGCGGGTTATATTATTTACGGATCAAGTTGTATGCTTGTTTACACAACCGGAAAAGGAGTAAACGGTTTTACATTAGATCCAAGCATTGGCGAGTTTTGCTTATCGCATCCAAATATGCAAACTCCTAAAATGGGACACGTATATTCTGTTAATGAAGGAAATTATTTGCACTTCCCCGAAGGCGTTAAAAAATATATAAAGTATTGTCAGGATGAAGACAAGGCAACCAATCGTCCGTTTTCATCGCGTTACATAGGTTCAGGCGTGGCGGATATTCACCGCAATCTTATTGTTGGGGGAATTTATATTTATCCAACCACCACCAAATCACCTAAAGGAAAATTACGTTTGTTATACGAATGCAATCCTTTGGCCTTTATTATCGAGCAGGCCGGCGGTAAGGCAACTACCGGAGGCAAACGTATTATGGAAGTGGATATTAAAGAACTGCATCAACGCACGCCTTTATTTTGCGGAAGTTCAGAAATGGTAGATATGGCCATGGATTTTATGACCAAATACACCAAAGAAAAAGTTTAGTGTTTGTAAAAGCATCAGTCAAATTTAAAATAATCTCTGATGAAAACTTTTAATGTTCCTGAGTTTTACAAGAGTCCTGTTATCTCTAAAGTAAAACAGTATTTACGTATTCAGGATCCTAGAAAAAAAAATGTAAGTCCGGCGATCCTTGATTTTGGACCTGTAAGCTTTTACATAGCCCGGCATTTTGGCTTTTGTTATGGGGTTGAAAATGCCATTGAAATAGCCTTCCGTGCGTTGGATGAAAATCCGGGAAAACGAATTTTTTTACTTAGTCAAATGATTCATAATCAGGAGGTTAATAAAGATTTAACCGAAAGAGGCGTTCAATTTTTACAGGATACGCATGGTAATAATCTTATTTCTTTTGATGTTTTAACGGGTGAGGATGTGGTTATCATTCCGGCATTCGGCGCGCCATTGCCACTACTTAAATTGTTGGAAGAAAAAGGAGTAGATACCAAAGCCTATAACACTACTTGTCCTTTTGTGGAGCGGGTTTGGAAAAAATCAGAGCAAATAGGTAAAACCGAACACACGCTTATTATTCATGGAAAATATAACCACGAAGAAACGCGCTCCACCTTTTCAAGAAGCGCTACACATAGCGGTGGAGTAGTGGTGGTAAAGGATTTAGCCGAGGCCCGAAAATTAGGAGAATATATGCTGGGAACAAAATCGCAACATGAATTTGAAGCCGAATTTAAAGATAAGTTTACTAACGGTTTTAAGATTGACACTCATTTAAATAAAGTAGGGGTAATTAACCAAACAACCATGCTGGCTTCTGAAACTGAAGAAATTTCGGAGTACTTTAAAACTATTATGCAGCAAAAATTTGGTAAAGAAACAATTCATGATCATTTTGCTGATACGCATGATACTTTGTGTTACGCCACTAACGAAAATCAGGATGCCACTTATGGTTTACTCACTACCGATGCCGATCTGGCCATTGTGGTGGGAGGTTATAACAGCAGCAACACCCTGCATATAGTGGAGTTATGCGAGCAGAAATTCCCAACGTATTTTATTTCATCCGCCCAGGAAATAGAGGAAGACAAAAGCATTCATCATTTCGATTATCACAGTAAAAAAATAATTCATACAGCTAATTTTCTCCCGCAAAAAGATAAACTTAAAATTGTTTTAACCAGCGGGGCTTCTTGTCCTGATTCAATTCTTGAGGAAGTTATTCATAAAATAAATACCCTTGTGGGCAAAACAAAAAACACGGAGGAAGTTCTTTCCTCACTAAAAATTTATTCCAGTTAATGCATTTAAATCTTACAAAACCGCTTATTTTTCTTGATCTGGAAGCCACCGGATTAACCATTGGTAAAGACAGAATTGTTGAAATTTCTCTTCTTAAAGTGAATGTGGATAATTCAACCGAATCAAAAACCATGCGCATTAATCCCGAAATTCCTATTCCTGAAAAAGTTTCAAAAATTCATGGGTTGTATGAAAAAGATCTGGTAAACGAACCCACTTTTAAACAAGCCGCACCAGAGTTGTTACGTTTTATTGGCAATGCCGATTTTGCAGGATATAATTCAAATAAATACGATATTCCTTTGCTGGCCGAAGAATTTTTGAGGGTTGAGGCAGACTTTGAGCTGAAAGGCCGGAGGTTAATTGATGTGCAAAACATTTTTCATTTTATGGAACCCCGCAATTTAAGCGCGGCCTATAAATTTTATTGCGATAAAGCATTGATTAACGCTCACACCGCCGAAGCCGATGTAATTGCCACTTACGAAATATTTAAATCTCAGCTCGAAAAATATAAAGATACAGAGCTGGAAGATGAAAAAGGAAATAAATTCAAACCCGTTCAAAACGATATTTCTAAAATAAGTGAATTAACTACCAAAACCAAAAATGCCGATTTAGCCGGACGGATTATTTTTAATGAAAACGGAATTGAGGTTTTTGCCTTTGGAAAGCACAAAGATAAGCCTGTAGAAGATGTTTTTGCGAAGGAACCTTCTTATTATACCTGGATTATGCAGGGCGATTTTCCACTATATACCAAAAAGGTAATTACTCAAATTAGGTTAAGAATGAAAACCAAATAGTGCTGTAATTCGTATATACCATAGGGTAAAATTATTTAACGAATTATATTTGGAATGAATATTCCGTTATTGTAATTTTACATAAAATCATCTCTTATGCCAAAAACGAAATCATATAACACGTTTGCCGTTCTTGAAACAGCGGCTCAAATTTTTCAGAAAAAAGGCTATAATAGAACATCGGTGGATGATATTTTAAAAGCTACCGGCCTAAGCCGCAGCAGTTTATACGATTCATTTAAAGATAAACATAATTTATACCTCCAAACCTTAGAATACTATAAATCTCTTAACATTCAAAAATTAGTAACAATTAACCAAAAGGATGTTAACGGTTTACGTAAACTGGAAGTGTTGTTTGAAAACGTAGTGAATCATTTGGTTGAAAATCCTAACGATAACGGTTGTTTACTTATAAATGCCGCCGCCGAAATGAGCAAGCAATGTTACAAAACCTCGCAGGTTGTTTGTAATAACAGAGATGAAGTTCAGGAACTTTTATCTTCCTGGATAAGCGATGCGGAACAAAAGAAAATGATAAAACTAAATAAGCCCGTGCAGGCTTACAGTCAGTTTTTATACAGCACTTTGTGCGGCCTAAGGGTAATGAATCAAAGTGGTGCAGGCAAGGCTGATCTGGATAATGTGGTTAAAGTGGCTTTAGGATCGTTGAATTAAATCTTCTTAACAATTCAAAAAAAAAAGCGTTCCTTTTTCAGAACGCTTTTTTTTGTTTGTTATTTTTAGGTTGTTTATTCGATAACCAATTTTTTAACACTTTCTGCCGCTCCTGTTTTAACAGTAATAAAATATACTCCTGCAGGAACATTTTCAAGATTAATCTTTACAGAATTTTCTCCTATACCAAGATCATTTTGAACAATATTTTTAATTTCTTGTCCTAAAGCATTCACTAAAGTAATAGTTACCGAAGTGTTGCCCTGATTGTTGAAATTAATTACCGCCTTTGAAGTTGCAGGATTTGGATAAATACTAAACAGATTGTTTTGTGTATTTTCTTTTATACCTATAACTAAGGAATTATTCATAGAACCTGAAATCATTGTAGTACTGGTGCCGTTTTGCACGTTAGTTTGAGTAGTTACTGAAAAAAAGTGGGAATTTACTGGCAGCAGAAAAAAACTGGTGCTGAATTACTTTCACGGTAATCACAAATCCGGTCCCGGTTGCTGTTTCAGTTATAACAGAAGAAACTTTTAATACATTATTAAAAGTTCCACTAGGAAGAGTCAACGTTCCTTTTCCATCGCCTGAATTGGCAATATTTCCGGTTAAGGTATATTGACTGTTGGTCAATGCAAAGTTATCATTACTTGTACTTCCAAAAGTAAAGGGCAAAGTAATAATAGTAGCCGGGTTAGACCATACTTCGCAATCAGAGGCAGTGGCTACAGCTGTACCAAGATAATTTCGTACGGTACCCGAAAGCTGGTAAACATCGTAATTTGTTCCATTGGAAGTTCCACCCAAAGTTGAACCCGCAAAAAGATTAGCATTTGGTACCGATGAGATTGCCACATAAGTGGTTGTGTTGGCAGAATTGGTACCCGTTGTAACCGTCGAATAATTCCAAACCTGGCCAGAACCTGAAGCCGGTAGCGTTAAACCTGCAGTATTTGTAGCGATGGTAGATTCCATATCTCCTGCAACAGGGTTGGAAGCAGAGGTAATGGTGTACTGAGCATTAGCAGCAAACGCGGAAACTAATCCGATGGAAAGTAAAAATTTTTTCATATGTTTTGTTTAATTGGTTATAACAAATATAGAATTTTTTTATTAATATGTAGTATTTTTGTAAATCCTAAAATGATTATCGATACCCACACCCATTTATACGCCCAAGAATTTAATGCCGACCGAACATCGCTTATTAACAAAGCCATTGCCAACGGCGTAAAAAAGTTTTATTTACCTAATATCGATTCAACTTCCATAGAAGGAATGCATCTTCTTGAAAAAGAATTTCCGGAAAATTGTTTTGCCATGATGGGCCTTCATCCCTGTAGCGTAAATGCGAGTGTTGAATCAGAATTAGATATTGTAAAAAACTGGTTATCGAAAAGAAAATACGCCGCCATTGGCGAAATTGGCATTGATCTGTATTGGGATAAAACATTTTTAAAAGAACAGCAACACGCTTTTAAAACCCAAATACAATGGGCAAAAGACTATGATTATCCTTTTATAATTCATTGTCGTGATGCTTTTGATGAGATTTACGAAATTCTTACTTCCTTTCAATCGCTGCCAAAAGCCATTTTCCACTGCTTTTCAGGAAATACAGAGCAAGCCCATAAAATTATTGAATTGGGTAATTTTAAATTGGGAATAGGAGGGGTGCTTACTTTTAAAAATTCAGGTTTGGATAAAGTGGTTAAAAATATTGATCTTAAACATTTGGTATTGGAAACCGATGCTCCTTATTTGGCTCCCGTTCCCTTTAGAGGAAAAAGAAACGAGCCCGGCTATATTCTAGAAGTGGCAAAAAAAATTGCCGAAATAAAACAACTTTCAATAAATGAAGTGGAGAAAGCAACCAGTATGAATTCAGACTTCATTTTTAGTTAAAATCATACATAAAAAAAAATTTAAATGTGATTTTAGCATTTTTTCAACAAAAATTGTAATAATAATGATAAAAAAAGCGCATTTATTTTAAATAAGTTTGTTACAGTAAAAAAAACTAATTACATTTGCACCCCCATAAAATTGGGAAAAGACTTAAATTTAACAAAGTGGACGCATTAAGTTACAAAACACAATTCGCAACAAAAGCCAACTCTGGTAAGGAATGGTTATTGGTTGACGCTGAAAATGAAGTAGTTGGCCGTTTGGCCTCTAAAGTTGCCATGTTATTACGCGGTAAGCATAAAACAAATTATACCCCGCATGCAGATGCAGGAAGCAACGTCATCATTATAAACGCTGAAAAAGTGCGTTTTACAGGAAAAAAATTAACCGATAAGGAATATATCCGTTACACCGGTTACCCGGGAGGTCAGCGTTTTGCCAGTCCTAAGGAGTGGATGAACTCTAAACCTGAAGCTATCCTTGAGCACGCCATTCATGGTATGTTGCCAAAAGGCCGTTTAGGACGTCAATTAAATACCAACATCCGTATTTTTGCCGGAACAGCGCATGGTATGGATGCCCAGCAGCCTAAAAAAGTAGATTTAAGTAAAATTAAATAAGAAAAAGATTAATGGAAGTAACAAACACATCCGGTCGCAGAAAAACTTCAGTTGCGCGCGCCTATGTAACCAAAGGCAGTGGAAATATTGAAGTAAATGGTAAAGATTTTAAAGAATACTTTAAAACTTCAACTTTACATTACATGGTAACTCAATCGTTAAACATTTCTAATGTTCGCGAAGAGTATGATGTAAAAGTAAACGTAAAAGGCGGCGGAACTACCGGCCAGGCACAAGCTATTCGTTTAGCAATTGCTAAAGCTTTGGTTGAAAACAATGCTGAGTACAAACCAAATTTACGTGCTGCAGGTTTAATTACCCGCGATCCACGTATGGTTGAGCGTAAGAAATTCGGTCAGAAAAAAGCGCGTGCCCGCTTCCAGTTCAGCAAGCGTTAATCCTTATTTAAATAACAGAGAAGAATATAAAATGTCAGTAAGAACATCATTTAACGAATTACTTGAAACAGGTGCACACTTTGGTCACCTTAAAAGCAAATGGAATCCCGCAATGGCTCCGTATATTTACGCAGAGAAAAACGGTATTCACATTATAGATCTTAACAAAACTGTTGCTAAAATTGACGAAGCAGCTACTGCCCTTAAGCAGATTGCCCGTTCTGGTCGCAAAGTTTTATTTGTAGCTACAAAAAAGCAAGCTAAAGACATCGTTTCAGAAAAAATTAAAGCATTAAACATGCCTTATGTTACTGAGCGTTGGCCGGGCGGAATGTTAACCAATTTTGCAACTATCCGCAAGTCGGTTCGCCGTATGTCGCAGATTGATAAAATGTCAAGCGACGGAACATTTGATAACATTTCAAAGCGCGAGCGTTTACAGATTTCGCGCGAGCGTGAGAAATTAGAAACACAATTTGGTTCAGTTTCTGATCTTTCCCGTTTACCTGCTGCATTGTTTATCGTGGATATAACTAAAGAACATATTGCTGTTGCAGAAGCTAAGCGTTTAAACATTCCTACGTTTGCTATCGTTGATACAAATTCAAACCCTAATCAGGTGGATTATGCTATCCCTGCAAATGATGATGCTTCTACTTCAATTGCTTATATTATTGAATTAATGGCAACTGCAATCCGTGAAGGTTTATCTGATCGTAAGATGGATAAAGAAACCAACACCGAAGAAAGCGATACAAAAGAAGAAAGTATGCACGAAGCAGAAGAATTAGCGGCAGGCCTTCAAATTAAAGGAGCCAATAAAGATTCTGAAGAAGTTGGCGCAGCTAAAAAAGGCGCGCGTAAAAGAGTGAGTGCTAAAAAATAATTAATATAAATTACATTTAAAGCGGTCACTCTGGCAACAGGCTGACCGTTTTTTTTAGCTCATAACACCCTGGAATATTAGCCACGAATTACACCAACAAGCACTAATTTATTGGCGAAAATTAGTGAAAATAGTGGCTAAAAAAACGAAGTAGAGCTTCAGGGAATTAACCCATAGAATATTAAATACATAAATAAAAAATAACAAATGGCAATAACAGCAGCAGAAGTAAACAAATTACGCCAGCAAACAGGTGCAGGTATGATGGATTGTAAAAAAGCATTAGAAGAAAGTAACGGCGATTTTGAAGCAGCTGTAGATTTTCTTCGTAAAAAAGGAGCTAAAGTGGCTGCTAACCGTGCAGACCGTGATGCTAAAGAAGGTGTTGTTTTAGCAAAAACTTCCGATGATAAAAAAGCAGCAGTAGTTATTAGTGTTAATTGTGAAACAGATTTCGTTGCAAAAAACGCAGATTTTATTCAGTTTGCTGAAACGGTTGCAAACATCGCTTTAGCAAAAAAACCTGCAACTATCGAAGCTTTAAAAGCATTGCCTTATAACAATGATGTAACCATAAGCGATAAATTCATGGAGCAAATAGGTAAAATTGGTGAAAAAATTGATATTGGTTTTTATTCTTTAATAAGCGCAGAGCAGGTGGTAGGATACATTCATCCGGGTAACCGTTTAGCTGTAGCGTTAGGTTTCAGTAAAAAAGTTTCTGACGAAGTAGCTAAAAATTTGGCTATGCAGGCCGCAGCAATGGCTCCGGTAGCTATTGATAAGGATGATGTAGACCAATCGGTAATTGACCGCGAATTGGATATTGCCCGCGAAACAACCCGCGCTGAAGGTAAGCCTGAAGACATGGTTGAAAAAATTGCTCAAGGGAAAATCAATAAATTCTATAAAGAATCTACTTTACTTAATCAGGAATTTTTTATTGATAATAAAATGACTGTTCGTCAATACCTCCAAGGTGTAGAAAAAGACCTAACGGTTTCGGCCTTTAAGCGTTACGCATTATCTTAATAATTTTAATCCCGGCCAAGAGGTCGGGATTTTTTTTGACATAAAATTAATTCATAATAATAAAAATTTACTTAGCAGCCCTACATTAAAACCTTTATGAAATACAAAAGAATACTTTTAAAATTAAGCGGTGAGGCCCTGATGGGTGAAAAAGGTTTTGGTATTGATCAGAAACGCTTACTTGAATACGCGCAGGAAATTAAAACGGTGTATAGTGCAGGTTGCCAAGTGGCCATTGTTATTGGCGGCGGTAATATTTTTCGTGGTATTCAAGCCGAAAAAGGCGGCATGGATCGCGTACACGGTGATTATATGGGCATGTTAGCCACGGTAATTAACAGCATGGCCATTCAAAGTGCCCTTGAAGGTTTAGGCGTTCAAACGCGTTTACAGAGCGCTATTAAAATGGAGCAGATCTGTGAGCCATTTATTCGCAGAAAAGCCGTGAGGCACCTTGAAAAAGGCCGCGTGGTTATTTTTGGTGCAGGAACAGGCAATCCTTATTTTACAACAGATACCGCAGCGGCATTGCGGGCTATAGAAATTGAAGCCAACGTTATTTTAAAAGGAACGCGTGTAGATGGTATTTACACAGCCGATCCTGAAAAGGATAAAAATGCTACTAAATACGAAACAATAAAATTTGAAGAGGTTTACAAAAAAGGTTTGGAAGTGATGGACATGACCGCCTTTACACTTTGCAAAGAAAATAAATTACCGATTATTGTGTTCGACATGAACAAAAAAGGTAATCTTAATGATTTGGTAACGGGTGGAAAAATAGGAACTTTAGTAGAGATTTAAATTAGTACTCTTGAATACATTATTCTATTTTCGCCGGTCTTTTATTATTGTTTTAATAATAACAATTGTATGTTCTTGCAACGTAAGAAAAAAAGATTGTAAAGGAAGAAGAAAAACGGTTAAAACCAATATGGGCGGCTGGATGTAGGTTATTTCGCAAGTAGTTCACTGACAATTTACAATTGAGGACTTTAATCGTTAATTGTAAATAGGTTAAAATATAGATCCAATAATATGCATCAGTTTTTCAACCTGACTTTGCCACAGTAATTTTCCGGATTCTCTTTCAGAAGCTGAGTCAGCAAAATCGGTGATGATTAAAGAAATATCGTTAGTTAGATCATCGCGCTGAATTTTAAATTCAAAATAACTTCCGTCGGTTTTATCAACCCATTGAAAACGTACCAAATGATTGTCAACCGTTTTTAATAAACGCGCCTGCTGCATTTGCCCTTCCCAAATAAAGGTATAAATGCCATTGCGGATATTTACATCGTCGCAAAACCACTCGCTTAAACCGCTGGGAGCGAATAGAAATTCATAAAGCATTTCGGGCGAAGATCTTACCGGAATTTCCAATTCAAATTTTCCGGTAGGTTCTTTTTCAGGTTTTACAGAATAAGAATCGCTTTTCTTTACCGGATTGGTTATAGAACGGGATATGGATGCAATTTTATTTAATGATAACGAAGCCACTTGCGTTTTTGGAATATTATTAGAAACCGCCATCACTTTTGGGGATTCCGCCTTTGCCTCAACAATTGGTTTAACCGCTTTTTCTGCCGGCTTCTCAACTTTGGGTGCAGGCATTTCTTTTTTAGGTGCTTGCTTAACAGCGGCTAAAATTGGCTTGGGCACTATAGCTTTAACTTGTTTTACTTTTTTGGGTTTAGCTAGCGTTATTGCTTTTTTTGCAATAGGCTTAACTTTATTTTTTACCGGAGTTTTTATCGGTTTTTTTGCTGATACTTTAGAGGCTGCAATAATTTTTTTTGAATTATTCTTTTTAGTTTCAGCAGGTTTTTTAATTGGCTTTTTAGCCGCGGTTTTTTTAATTACCAGAGGTTTAGATATTTTCTTGCCTATTTTTTTTGCAGAAGATTTAGCCTTAGTAGGTTTTGTTGCTTTTGCGGGGGTCTTTTTAGCAGACGAAGCTTTACTTTTTTTAGACATATCACCAAAATTTTCAGAAATATATAAATTTTTATTTACAGAGCAAATAAAAAAACAAAAAATTTTTCTTTTTGCATACTATTTCTAAATTAAAACTATATTTGCAGCCGCTAAAATGGCGGGATAGCTCAGATGGTTAGAGCGCAGGATTCATAACCCTGTTAATAAGTTCTTTAAAATGCTTATTTTACAGGTGATTGAGAGATTTTTAAATAGTGCGGTTTCCACATGGTTTCCACATTTTTGAAAGAAAATAAGTCGGGTGAGTAACCCTGTACTCTATGAGGGACGAGGGGTGTAAGAGTTTTTGGTTTAGAAATTGAAAATACAGAAAAAAAGTTCATTTAAAGAAGAAAAATAAAAGGTCGCAAGTACTATATTTGCAAAAAAAATGGCGAGGTAGCTCAGGTGGTTAGAGCGCAGCATTCATAACGCTGAGGTCGAGAGTTCAAGTCTCTCTCTCGCTACAAAAAGAAAAGCCCGATCATTCATTTGATCGGGCTTTCTTTTTTTTGAAGAATTTATTATTTGCGGAGCAGCTCTTTTTCGATGTCAAAGAAAAATCCTGGATTAACACCATAATCTGTAATCATTGCCCATAACAATATCATGGGCACTTCCTGGACACCGGTGGCTATTTTAGTCATTACCTCTTTTCCATATCCATACTGCACAGCAAAATCGTCATAGGTATTGAAAACTCCTTTTTGCTTTAGCTTATTATAAGCCTCAATAAATTTATGGCTTACAATATTTTTCTCTTTAAAGTCCCCGGTAAATTTTTTAGACTTTTTTTTATTGTCTTTTGCCATCTTATGTAAATTTAGCAGCAAATTAAATTTTTATCTCTAAATCCAACGCCTTTATAAGGCGTTATAGCCAACATTTATTCTTTTTGATTATTTTTTTTGATTTTTGTCTGATTCCATGAATTTAATCAGCTTTTCCTGCGTCTCAATTATTTTTTTATCCTTACCTATCTCTCTTTCGTAACGGTCAATCGTTTTTTTTAAATCCAAAATCTCATTGGTCATTTGTGCATTTTTCTTTTGAAGATCATCAATATTTTTCAATATTTCCTTTCTGTCTTTTGCAGCCATTCCCTGCGTTATCTTTTCTACCTTATAATATACATCTCCATTGTTAGCTACTGCCTGGCCGGTTAATAGAACATTATTTTGTCCTCCATTAATGGTTCCACCGTTAATGGTAGTTTCTTCCCGCTGAAGTTTCTCTGTATTTAAACCATCTTCTGCAAGGATATGATTGGCATTTATACCAAGCATGTTTACCGCTTTCCAAAGCATTTCAATATCCACATACCTGTTCTCAGAAGGATTTTTGATCTTGGAAAATTCTGCCTGGTCTTCATCTATCCGCATGGCGAACTCTCGTTGATTTCTTACCACATCTTTTTCTATCGCCTCTAATACAGTTTTGAAAAATCTGTCTGAAACCATTCTCTTAATGGAAACATCAGATTTATTTTTTTTGGTTATAACAGCCTGTTTCATAGATAGTTATATTAAAAATGTTTCTTTTTAGGAAATATTATTTGGAAATATTGCTTTTTATACAATACATTTGCTTCCTTTTAAGTAACAAAATGTTGTCAAATATACAACAAACTTAGAGAAAAAGAAATAATATTTTACCAAACTGAGAAAAATGTTTACACAAGAGGATGTTAATATCATTGCAAACGAGCTGCCATCAAGCGCTGTAATCGAAATTTCAAGGAAAACAGGAATTTCCCGCCCTACCATTTATAGATTCCTAAAAGGTAATAAAATCCGTTCCAGGTTCCAGGAACGCATTTACATAGCTGCATTAAAAATTATTGAGCGTGATAAAATCAAAACGCAAAAGATAAAGCAACAACGGTCAAGGATCCTGAGCGAAAACTTTGATGCTGATTAATAAAGTTATTGAACTATTAAAAATATCCGCTGATGGAAATAATTGTATTTGAAAAAGAAACTTATTACAGGATGCTGGCAGAGATGAAGCGCACTGTAAAAGATGCTGTAAAGGAAATTAAAACAGAATCTAAAAAAATGGCTGATGATGAACAGTGGATTGATGGAAAAGAAGCGCAATTCATCTTAAAGTGCAAAGGTGATAAACTCCGGCAATTGCGGGAGGATGAGAAAATCAAGGTCAGTAAGCACGGAAGAAAAATCCTCTATTACAAACCAAGCCTGTATGAGTTCCTTGAAAGCAATACAGAAAAAAAATACGTTTAATGAAACACTTAGAAAATCGCAGCCAAACATGGTTCAAAATCCTCACACCGGAAGGACGGGATTTGGATTATGAAATGAAAAAATGGTTTCTCCCTGAAGGCGTGAAAAAAGGAGAATGGTTTACTTCCGGGAGCAGGATCGGAACCTGGCTGGTTTCAAATCCAAAGGAATTTATGCAGAAGACCAATCGGGTTTTTGTTGTTGAATTAGATGGCGAAGAACCACTTATTGAACTGCCAGGAATTATTTGGGTTAGAAAAGTTCGATTAGTCAGAGAAGCAACTAATCTCGATCTCAAACGCTTTGGCATTTATAGGGCCTTTCGACAAATTATTTAATAATCAAATTGAGTATGCAAGTAAAAGCACTTACGTGGGAGTACATCGGAAAAGAGCATTGTCTCTGGACTGGCAAGATGGATGGACTGTTTAGCCATATCCAGTTTTTTATAACACCTACTGGCCGGGATCCTGAAGAATATTTTATACGAACAGATACTAATGGTATTCCCAATGAAACCTGCATTGGGCTGGAGAATACAAAAAAGAAAGCTCAGGAGTTACTCAACAGTTACGCTATCGGAATGATGTTCCAATGAAAAATATTTTCAGAACAATAGTATCAAAAATGAATAAAACATTTTACCTGGTAAGGATGCGAAAAAATTATAACATCCCTGAAAAGAAAAACTATAAAGTTATTTCGTTGGGCTTAGGACAACAGTCCACAGCTCTTTATTTGATGAGCAGTATCGGGTTTATCGAACGGGCAGATTTTTCCATATTCTCCGATACCGGCTCTGAAAGCAAAGCAACCTATGAACATTTAAAATGGCTAAAAAACTGGCAAAAAGAAAACGATGGCATACCTATCATTCAAACAGGAAAGAAATCTCTATACAGCGACTTAATTCACGGTACAAACAAATCCGGCAATCGCTTTGCTTCCATACCCGCTTTCACGAAAGACGAGAACGGGAATGTAGGAATACTTAAACGGCAATGCACAGAAGAATATAAAACGCAAGAGATATACAAAGCGCTTAGAAAAGTTTACGGATTAAAATTTAAACAACGCACACCGGATACTGAAATGTGGCTCGGTATCACGCTTGAAGAAATTGAACGGATGAAATATCCCCGCACTAAATGGTTAACATTCGTGTATCCTTTCCTGAATGTAAAATCAAAAAAAAATGGCCACGACAAAGTTCCCTACACTGCGCTTTTCCGCAGATCCGATTGTGTTGAATGGTTAAGGGCAAACAACTTCCCCATACCTCCTAAAAGTGCCTGCACTTTTTGTCCCTTTCAATCCGACCACCGCTGGCGGGATATGAAACTTAACCATCCGAAGGAATGGAACAAATTAATCAGGCTGGATGAGAAAATTAGAAACAGTACTCAAAAAGGAATTGAGAAACCAATATTTCTGCATCGCAGCGCTCAGCCTCTCAAGGAAGTGGACTTGCAGGAAAATCAACTCGATATGTTCACCTCTGAATGCAGCGGTGTTTGTGGAATATAAAACAATATAAAAATGAATATACGATTAGAATACTCCGACACGGAAGGCAAATTTAACGAGGCACAGGCAACGGATCAGGTGGACATTGCCAAAGGTTACAAAACACTTTGCTGTTTTGTTGAACCTGAAAAAGCAACCCGCTTCATACAGGCAATAGCTGTCAAATATCCGCAATTGAATGAAGGTAATGGCCAGCCTTATCCTTCCCACTCCTCTATGAGAAAAGACTTATTTCAGTTCATGGCTGAAGAAATAAAACAACTGGAAGAACACATGGCTATCACCTACAAAAGACGAGTTCAACTATTCACTAAAAAATAAAAACACATAACATGAAACGATTTCACCTTTTCAAATGGCTGCTGCTTATTGTAATAATAGCAGTAGCAATTCCCTTCATCATTATTGAGGAGTTGTTCAGATGGCTCTTTGCGCTGATAGGAAAAATAAAACTCAATTATCAGCTTATGATGTTCATTTATCAATTCACCAGGTAGCAAAAAATATATTTCACATGATTGTAATACATTATCCAACGGCCTTTAAAGCCTTAGATTGCTTTATAGACCTCTTTAATGAAAAAGCGGAGAAAAGCACTAACCGGTTAAGAACCGGAGCCGTGATGACTGCTAAAGAGATTATACGCATTTATGGTATATCCCTGCTGAAGGCAAACGGTTATCAGGAAGTTGACAAAGAAAAACTTCCGTCCCTTCAAACCAATAACAAGCAACTCTCCAAACTTGTTAAATGCAGTTCCCGGACCATCCAGCGACATATCCTCAAACTCCAGGCTGCCGGCATCATCACTCATAAAATATTTCATGGATCAAACTCCAATTATGAGCTGTTGATAAACCCGCAAATACTGTTAGTAAAGCAGAAATTAAATGTTGATAACGTGAAAAAACAGTTCCAGGAGGCACTGGAACAGGCTAAGCAAAACGACCTAAAATCAAGCATTTCAGAAATTCAAAAGACAAATTGTCCAGATACATATTCTTGTAACACAAGTAACAAAATAAATAATATAATAATAGCTGTTGATAACTCTGGCAACGATAAGCGGAGTTCGCTCTCGCTCACAGATGAAAATAATTCAGGCTACGGAACTGGCAACAGGACTGGAAACACAGGGGAAATTGCCAAAGTTGTTTCCGAAAAACAAGAAAAAATTGCAGAAAAAAATATTCAAGATACAGGGGAAATTGCTTCACGGGCAGATCAATCAGGTTACAAAAATTTTGCGCCCGATCCTGCCCGTGACAATTCCCTAATTCTTTACGTCAGTTTGTTTTGGATGACGGCAAGAAACCTGCTCTACAAAAACGCTGATTTAACTGAGCGACAGGTTTTAATTGCGAAAAAATTAATTCAAAAATTATATGAGCCTGTTTTAACCGAAAACCTTTCAAATACACATCAACATTACGTTGAACGGATTTTGCTTGTTGCAAAATACATTAAAAAAAATCCCGAAAAACGTTTCGTCACATTGCCCTATCTCTACTTCGATACTAACAATCCGAAAGGTTTTGTCGGCACAAAAAAATGGCATCAGGATGACCAAAAAAGAAAAAAAGAAGTCGAACGGGAACTGGTGGTAAGCCGCTTAATCCGCAAGTATCAGAACAATGAGAAAAAAGATACTGTAAACAAAACATCATCACTTCAATTATTCCGGGAGTGTGAAAACACCATTGGAAAATTTAATGATGCTTCGTTAACACAACGTTTTCATGCTGCGGTATTGCATCACGAAACATACCGGCAAATTTCTTACACCCAATAAAAAATGAAAGCTACTGACGGAATAGTAACAGTTGTTGACCACACCAATTATAATCTGACAATGGATGAAGCTGCTCAACGATTGAAAAACAAACAAAATGTGATAGCGGTGGAATACCCTGATTTCAGTCAGGAACATTTGGAATCTGTTTACCAGGATCCTGTGGTTTTAACCTGGCAGGATTACTTTGAAATGGAGAATGATGAAATCATTGAAAACATCCGTCTTTACGAACAATTCGGGATTTACGAATAATTATAAAATGGAAAAGTACACGAAAACTCACGCAAGCAAAAAAGCATTAGCCTCTCATTTAGAAAATATTAAAGCGAGAGACGGAAAATATAAAATAAATGGAAATACCATCACTTATTGGTTTCCAGGCTCAGGTAAATATGATACGATGCAGAAGAAAATAAGTTTTGCAAGCAAAAAAGGAAGCATTTTGACATTTAAAAAACCGATTGGAATAAATGGAGAGTGGAAACCGCAAATATTATCAAAGGGTTTGGAAAAAAGCAGAAAGACCGGTGCTGTTAAAATTATTGGCCATGCGTATGATTCACCCTGGTATAAAAACATGGATGAATTAATTGAGGCAATGGATTGGGAGCAAATGGCCAAGTGGCATTAGGGAATAGTAGTTACTAAAATCAATAATTAATTAAAATAAATAAAATCTATGCTTAACATTTTTAACATCGAAAAGCAGGCGAACAAAAGGGTTCAACGGTTCCTGCTTCACAAATCAACCGAAGAAAATATTGATTCGGCAAAAGCCCGGCTGGTTATCAATATCATTATCGGAAAAGTTTCTGTTCATCTCTATGAACAGCACAAGTACATTAAAACTCTTAGTTTAAAATCCATTGTAGAGTTTTTTGGAAAAGATTATGATGAAAGTAAAACGATTGCTGTTTATAATTATTTAGTGCAGCTCTCAAAAGACAATCAGATGGAGCTTTCTAAACTCAACGTAGTAATATGCGAAACCAAAGGCGAGCTGGGCGCACATCTTTACGATGAAACTAAATACAAAAAAAGAATACCTACGCTCGATTTACTAACTCAATTTTATATTACAAAATAATGGCTTGGAAACTTATTAGAGATTCGCACTACAAGTGCATTGTGTATTTCGCTGACGGCAATACACGCACCCTGTTTTCAATTGACTGGACACATCAATTCTCTAAAAACAGGGATCCTCAGTTAGGATTGAACCGGCTGCGGAAACGTATCAATTTTTACGGACCAAAAGCAAAGACCGCAATCATTTATATCAAAGATAACGGAGAGGAATTGGAACGCTATTACGATGGAATTAAACAAAACGACTAATACTATGAAAACTTTAAAAGAACTGAACTACCGTTTAAACACGGTAAAAAATTTCAAAGAAAAATATCCGCAATATAACATGAATGATAATAAAATTCATGTGCTTTTTCTTTCACCCTGCATGAATGAAACAGGTTACTATCGCATGATTTTACCTGCGTTGGAGCTGAACAGAACAGATACACACGCAGCTATTATCGGGCATATTCACAAATGGGATTTTAATAAGTTGTTTGATGATTACGACACACCTATTGATTTCAGATTGGTGGAATGGGCGGATTATGTGGTGCTTCCGGTGATGTTTACTGATGCAACTTACATCATTAAAAGCATGAGAGAGATTAATGATGATATAGAATTTGTAATGGACATGGAAGTAAATTACCACGAGTTGCCGGAATATCACCCGGACTTTAAAAAGTTACAACACGAATCTAAAAAGATGCTGGTAAGTAATTTATCCAAAGTAGATATCCTCTCCGCTCCTAACAATCAAATCTTGAATTATTACAACGACCTGGTGCAAAAACATGATGAGGAATTTTTACTTTACTTCGAGCGCTTTCCTAACCTGTTATCTAATTTCACATTTGAAGAAATCACGCAAATACAACGCAACTCAACAGATAAAGTAAGGATTGGAATTATACTGGATGCCAGCCAGGGCAATGATCTTAAAACGATTGAAAAGCCCATTAGCGCATTGTTGGAAAAGCATAAGGACAAGATTGAAATAATACTTTTTGGCTGGTCAAAAAAAATTGCTGAACAATACGGAATATTAAATGATCTTCGCATAACGTATGAAAAACCTGTGCCTTTCCTTGATTACCACCAACGCTTAAACAGTCTTGCATTTGATATTGGCTTACTTCCTCTTGCCGATAATACTTATAATGCTTCAGGCAGATCATTGAATCGGTATCTTGATTTTTCCTCTAATATGATTCCTGCCATTGTTCCAAACATCTTTCCATTCACCAATATAGTTAAAGAGGTTGAAAATGGCTTTATAGCGGCTTCGGACAAAGATTGGATCAATAAGACCGACCAACTCATAACCAATGCCCAACTGCGCAAAGACGTAGGTAATAATGCTTTTAAAGTAGCATGGGAGGGCTTCAGCTATACTCCAAAGGCTATGCAAAGATTAAAGAGCATTTTTATTTAGCCGGAGCATTTACATTATTCCTTAAATTTAGCCCAATGAGACCAATGTGGTACATACTCGATAAAGACAAAAATCCTGTCCCGGCAAAAGATATGATTCAAGCCAATCGCCTGCTGGCAGATACAGACAGCAGGCGTGTTGCGTTGGATAATATTCTTGTTGAAGATTATGGATTTACTATCACTGTCTCCACCGTTTTCCTTGTACTTGACCATAATCATTCTCCTAAAGGCAAACCGGTATTGTTTGAGAGTATGATTTTTAACGGAGAGTTGAATCAGTCATTGGATAGGTATCGCACCTGGAACGAAGCGGAAGAAGGCCATAAGAAAATGGTTGAACTGGTTAATAATAATTTATGGGTTAGCCGTATTTTAGATAAAGTATCCGTCAAGACCTCCAATACCAAAGCCATTACGAAAAAACTTATCGAAGGATTAAAACAGGAATTACAATCGAACTGAATTTCTATTCATCCTTCTCCTTTGTTGGAACAAATAATTTTCTCACTTCAACATCCAAGAGTTCAGCTATATGATAAAATGTCTCTAAGGAAGGTTGAACCTTATTTCCACACCATTGGGAAACAGTAGGAGGTTTTACGTTCAATTTCCCTGCTAACCATTTGTTCGTTTTTGACTTTTGCGCCAAAACTATCTTAATTCTATTGAGTGGCTTTTTTGCTATTTTATTCATTCCGGGATCCACTATTTTAAAAGAGGTGGAACAAATATAAATAAGGATTTTTACTCACTTTACGTGTTATAATCGAACTTTAGTTTTATATAAACAGCTTTTATTTCGATTTAAAGAAAATAATATATATTTGTATCGAATTTCGTTTAAAACAAAATATATTTTGAACAAGACAAAATAAAGTTCGTTATGAAAAGAATGTTGCTTTCAAAAAAAGAATTGATTACCTCCCTTTTGAGGGATCATTTGGTCAGTTACCGCCTTGTTCAGGGACTTTTAAAGGCGGGGTTAGATTCTAACAACTTCGACTTATATATAGCAGAAACTATATTTCAGTTGATGGGCTTTGGAACCAGCGAAAAAGAAGAAAAGTTGTTTGAAGAATTTTTGAATTGGTCAGAGAAAGTAATGAACATTGATTTTTTAGGAGAAGATCGTGGAGAGCCGTTGAACGACCTGCGGGATGAAATTTATAGAAAATTGAAACGCGAAAAGAAATTACGAAAATTAAAAAAGAGGTAAAAGATCTCTCCTGCATAACACATAGGCTTTAAAAAAATATAAATCCAAAACAAATGAAAAACAGAACAATTCATAAAATGCTAATGACGATAGTTTTCATTATACTACTGCCATTGATTATCATAGAAATATTATTAAAAAACCCGAACGACATTGTCGATCGGGTGAAATTAAGCTATCAATTAATGTTGTTTGTAGTGACCTTAGGAAGTCAGAATAAACAGCATTAAAAGATCAAACTTACGCAACGTTTGCGTGGCTCATTGCTCTGCATTCTTCCGCACATTTACGGCATACTTCCGCACATTTTTTGCAATGTTCCATGTGTGAATGTTTTTCACATTCTTTTGCACAAGAATCACAGATCTCTGCGCACAAGTCACAAAACTTATTTACAAAGCTAATGGTATGCTCATCCGACCTTGCCATAAAAGCGGCTGCTGTCCGACACATATCAGCGCAATAACGGTCAAGTTCAATACATTTCTCCATCATTTTTGCATCGCTTTCATGGCAACATGCAGTTGCACAATGTTCACATTCTGATGCGCATTGATTACAGGCATCAATGCAGGCTTTAAATTTTTCGTGGCTCATAATTTTGGTTTTATAAATTTTTCTTCAGTTCGCTGTTACCCGGTTTTATTTATTCTACATATTCATTGAACGCATTTTCATTTTCATCATTCCCGGATTAATCCGCAGATATACTTGTGCGCTCAAAGGATTTTTCCCATAAATATTATTCAACGATGCTTCGGTATTAAACATAGTAGCTTGAATACCAATTACAGCATTGGTTTTAAAAATAGCAAGAACAGTATAGTTTGTACCGATTGTAAAAGCATTAATCATAAAATTTTTATGTGTATCAAATAATGCTTCCAACTCTAATTCTTCAGCAGCTTTTTTGATGCCTTCATATCTGCCGTACACAGCCCACTTCTTTAACTGCAAATTAGATTCAAGTAAAAAAGAGGGCGTAACATTTTTATCGCTGGTTTCATTTTGTCCCCATACAAACGTGTTCGTAAAATGGCTTTCATTACCAAGCATTATATTATAGCTGATGGAAGCAGTAGTTCTCCAAATGTTTATTCCTGGTTCGAGTTCTTCGGGACTGTTTATAAAAGCCCGTGATACCTGCATGGATAGGTTGCTTGTTGGATTGAATGATAAACGATAGGAATAAGAATCAAACTTTGGTTTATCAAAATTGTACCGGTTCTCATTCGGTTCACGCCCGGTAAAACTGGATCCTTCCAATTTGAATTTTTTATACCGTATGCCGAAGGTTGCCACTCCAAAAGTAATATGCGTTGCATCCTGCCAATGATGCCCTAAAGGAGCATCGGGATTATTAAAGGCAGATATACGGTGCATAAATGCCGTTGGGCCAAGAGCAGGCTCGCCAGGATACCCAAAGTATCCGGTAATATCAATATCCTTATTAACCATGTGCGTATATGCTATGCTTAACTCGGAAAAAAGGTCGTGAGGATGTTGTCTATCTACCAGCTTGCGCCCTTTCCAGCTCTCTCCTGTTTGAAATAAAAGCGGATAGCCATTACCACCCTCAGTTAGCCTGTCAAGAGAGAACATGCCTCCAAAATGAAATAGTCCTCTTTTACCAACATTGCGTTGTCCCATCAGCATAAACCAGTTTGGAGCATCCAATTGGTTATCCCCTCTTTTACCTGCTTTATTTGCATCCTGGTAAGTGTACCTCAAATAAATACTACCATGAAACATGAAGTTCCATTTACCTGCATGTGCCATATACGCATACATTGGAGTAGAATCCGGTTGCCATGATGTACCTGAACCGTTCCTGTTCATAGGGAGATTTCGAGAGAACGAACTGCTCATCATTTGCATAGAATCCATTGGCATTTCATCCATCGAACCCATACTACTTTTTGTTGTATCACTTTTTCCGGTCTTTTCAGAATGTTCATGCCCGGTGTGTTGAGCGAACGTTTTTGTGATCGAAAGCGCTATAATAGTTATTAAAAATATTGAGCTTTTCATTTTTTCATTTAGTAGTTTCGACAATTCATCTATTGGATTAAATGTGAATTAACTTTTATTAAACAAAAGTGAACAACTAACATCCTGTAAGTGTTGCAAAACTTTTGTAATAAATTGCATCATTCACACATTATGCAATCTACAACAAGCAGAAACTACCACTCAAAAACGATACCAGCAGCCATCCCTTGCCTTGCCAAACTCGTTCTCTCTATTACAGAGCAATAAAAGTATTCCGGCTTTTAAATAATTTCTATGATATTCGTCAAAAAGGCATTTTAGATAGCCGGAAAAGAGGAAAAATAATCCTCACGTTGAGAAAATAAATCTTTGTAGGACTTTCCGGCAACAAAGTTATTTCTAAAATAACTGCAATAACCTGATACTGCACTATTCCCACTAAACACACATTTCTCAGTTTTGTAAAACTTGTTTCTACCAACAAATTACCACTAAAAATAGGCCGTTATCTCCCAATAATTTTACCTCGCAAAAGTCATTTAAGAACCGAGAAAGCTAAAGCCCTTAACAAGCCAAATTTTCACAGCTCTTATAAGACCTGAAAAAAAACAAAAGTCCTTAAGGAGCTAAATATTTAAAGTTCCTATACGACCTGAAAAAACTAAAAGCCCTATAAGGAGCTGAATTTATAAACTTCTTTAAAGAGAGTTTTTTTCAAGCCCTTAAGAACCGCAGAAAAAAAGGTCTTTAAGGAGTTAATGTTTTCAAGAAGTCTTATACGACCGGTAAAAATTAAAGCCCTATAAGAAGCTGAATTTAAAATTTCTTTAACGAGATTTTTTTTCAAGCCCTTAAGAGCCGCAGAAAAAACCTTTAGGAATTTACAAAAGGCTCGATTGACAATTTTATAATGTGAGTTAATGACCAGGAAAAAACAGGAAACTTCCGGTAAAGGTGAAAGTGCATCTATCCACCGATGGGCAGATGAGATTATTGCTATTACTGAAAACCAAAAACAGAAAGGGATTGAGATTCGGTTTAATGCCGAACCGTCCCCGCAACTTCAGCCCAAGCTAAGGGCAATGAGTTTCAGGCATAGTAAAATGAAAACCATGTGGTACGGAGATAACACACCGGAAGCATTGGAATTTGCCGAAAAGGTGAAAGCGGCACTTCCCACTTCAACCGATGGCCCTGACCTTTTTCTGTCGCCCTCTGTTGAAGCTGTACGAACCAATATTGAGAACAGGGAGTTCAGCTTTGTAATGATTACGCTCACCGATGGCCAGGTTAAGAACTACATCATCTTTGAAGCATCAAAGCCTAAAGCGGAAGTTATTGCTACCAACTTTGCCCGTCAGGAGTTTGGAGATACCTTTCTCTCGCTTGCTGCTTTACCAAAAACTCATATCAAAGAAGCTCGCACTTTGTTTGATGAGGGAAAAATTATTTATCCCGAAGGACAAAAAGTGCCTATTCACAAAGCGAGCATTATTAAAGGTTTGAAGCAGGAATCGTCCGAACCTTCTGAGGAAATTTACGAAACAGCAAACGACAAAAAACGTGAGCTGGAAAATATCGCCCTCCAAAAGTTCTACAAATGGGCAGCCGGAAAGTCGGAGTTCGCCAACAAAACAGACAGTATAAGCCGTGAGCTTTTTGATAACTGGCTAAAGGAAAATTATCCTGAATTAGGCAGCAGCTCCATTGAAAATATGTGGCGAAGCCATGAGCGGATTATCAAATCGTTTAAACGATATGAAAAGCGTTCAACAGGAAAACCGTTTGCACAGCCATACAGCGCTATTTACAAAAAGCTAATGCAGATTATTCCTGATTTGATAAAACATATCGAAGCGGGAAAGGAAAGTGGAAAGTCTGTGAAGGATCCCAAAGGTGGATTGATGAACCTGAACTTCGATTACCTGGGTAAGGATAAAAAAGGAAACTACCTCATTGCGCTTTCGCATTTATTCGAGCAGAATGGCGATATGGTTCCTGATCCCGATATGCAAATTCGCATCCTTCCTGAAATGGAAATGGCGGAAGCAATGACCTTTCAGGATCAGTATGGATACCAGGAAGTTTATCCCGACAAAGGAGATGGAAAAGAGTACGTTGATTTAAGACGCAAAAAAGATCTGAACCAGTTTTTAAGTCAATGGCTGACTAATATTATCAAGCAGGGACATAAGATTGATTTAACGCAAGAAGAAAGCGAAACAGAGGACGATGAAAGCCCTGCCAATTCATTCGAGGATACCTCATTTACCATTTCCAAAGTAAAAGAAAATTCCAAACCGGAATTTGAACGCTTACACACACCCGAAGAAGAAAAAGAAATCATTGAGCAATTTTTAGCGCAAGGTTTTAAAAGACCATTCAGCGCACAGGAAGCATTTGATAAAAATCTTCCGGTGATTGACCTGGCCTTCCGCTATGTAGAATCAATGGAATATTTCAGGGATCACATTGAAAATCCACGCAAGGAAAAAATACAGGAATTGCGTGCGGAATTAAAAGACCTGAAAGGTGAAAAGGGTGCGAATGAAAAACGAAACTCCCTGAAGGAACAAATAGAACAGCTGGAAGCAGAAATGACATTTGCTGAAAAATTGGTTCAGGATGAGAGCCATATTTTTCAGGATGATCTCTTTGCCATTATTCTGAAAAAGGCCAAACAAAGAGGTTATGCAGAGGAAATTGAGGACGACATCAGCAGTTTCCGTGATTATGTTGTTACGAATATTCTTGACAACCGGGCAATTGAGAATTATCATAAAGATCCTGTTCAAATAGTGGTCAACGAACTCATTGATGAATACTTCAACTCAAAAGAAGAAAACAATATTCCTGAAATGAAACCGAGTAATACAGCTACACGGGCTATTGCAGAAGACCTCAAATCGGGAGATACATTTCTGCCGAATGTTCTTGTGCCTACCGGCACAAAAGAACCATTCTTATCGCAAAATTTTCAATTGTACGACATGAAATCGGTTATTAAAACCAATTTTCCGCACCTTCTGAAAATCAATGAAAATAACCTTTCCAAAGCATCCGCAATAGAACTATTTGAATTGATGCAAATGGGACATCCTTCCGAATATGGAATTGATGTAAACAGAATTTCGCTATTGAAAGAATGGGAAGAAAAAGGTAAAGCGTTTTTTGAAGAACTCGGTTTTCCAACAGATAACATTTACCCTTATGTCAATCTTCATCTTGGTTATGAAAGCATTGAACCACTTGGCGAAATCTTATCCGACAATAACAAAGAAGGAAACGAATGGTGGGCAGTTATAGAACATTGCCGTCCAATAGCTGATGCAAAGAAAGCGCTTGAAATAATTAAGCAGCAAATCGAAAAACAAAACAGGGAAAAGAAAACGCTTATCAATCCCAAAACCAATAAACCCAAACTGGAATACAAACAACTGGCCAGGGATATTGAGCATACAGTTGAGAACCTGCAAGACAGCAGACAGGTATTACAACATTACATAGACAATCCTTTTGAAACCACTCATTCAGAAAAAATTGAAAAGGAATCGAAAGATCCTCTGACAAATGAGAGTGGTGTGTACACTGAAAAAACTGCCGGTAAGAATTACGAGAAGATTGTAATTCCAATGCCAAAAACAGCGCAGTATGAAGCTGCAATTAAAATTGCAAAAACAAGCAACAACGATTATAAAATCGGGGTGGATGCTTCTAAAAAGTTCGGAGATTATAATGGAATGATGTATAGCCCAAGTGTAGATGGTACATCTTATACTTCCAGAGAAGAAGCCCTTAAAGCTGCTTTGAAGGAGCATGAACTAAAGCTGGAACTTTTAATAATTGCAAAAGATAGTTCGCTTGGCAATGAAGAAAAAAAGAACAAGCAGTTGAACGTGGCGCTCGATGCGTTAAAAAAGTTTGCTGAAGAAAACAACATCACACTTGAAAACAATCCGGTTACAGTTTCAGACAAAATTCCTTTAAAGGAAATCCATCTCATTACTTTTCCTAATAATAAAAAATTTCGGTCAGAAACAAGAGTTGTAAATACCTGGAAAGAAGCAGATGATTATTTCAGGAAAAAGAAATGGATTGATGAAACACTGCAACTCAAAGTCATTTGGTCGGACTTTGAAACATTCGAGCGAAGATTGGATGATACTCATAAACAACTCTATTCAGGTAGTCATCCCATAAGTGATTTTGTGTATCAGCTAAATCTCACTTTCAGTAAAATGAAGCCTCTAAAAGGTTCATCGGTTAAAAATGGTGATGTGAAAAAAGCACAAAAGCTGATTGATGGATATTCATTTTCGGATGATACCGCTAATGTGCCCGTAGGAATTATCAGAGGATTAGAAGCAACATACTGGACAAAAGAAGACAACAAGTATCCACAGAACAAAGCTATTATTAACGGAATGGAGTTCGACCAATCCCGGTTAAGAAAAGCGATTGAAGACAAGTTGGAAAAACTTCCATTGCCCACGCTACTGAATATTGCGGATGAACTTTCCAAAAAATTCAAAGAAAGAAAGCCATTAAACACTTACGAGAAAGGCTATGTAACCATTGGAAAAACCGGTGATAAAAGAAAAGCAACGTTGATCGCTATTTACGTGGATAATATGATTGTGGATAACGATTTAACGGATAAGGCGGATTATCCTGTAATGACTTTCCTGGTTGAACTGTTATTCGCTGATTCACAAAAGCTCGTGGATCTTCCACAGCACATTGAAAAGCAAGCCCCATCAAAAATGAAAAAACAAAGCCAGCACGAACTCAATAAGGAAATAGAAGCCTTGATTGACGAGAAAGATAAAAAAGGAGAATCTATCCTGGGATTAGACAGAGTTTTTATAAGTCAATATACAGGCTCCGGTGGCTTAATAAAAGAAGGCGCTTCCGGGCGTGGCGTGTTATATGAATATTATACTCCCGATGAAGTTGTAAAAAAAATGTGGGGACTGGCTTATAAATACGGATATGATGGTGGTTCTATATTGGAGCCATCCGTAGGCACAGGTAACTTTTTGAAATACGCTCCTAAAACGGCCATAGTTTTTGGATTTGAAACAAACCATTATTCCGCACGGATAGCGCAGATACTTTATCCTAACGCCCACATTCACGAAAAGGCATTTGAAACTTTATTCTTTGCAGGCAACATCCATCTGAAAGATGATTTCGATCATCCATCATATAGCCTGGTCATTGGCAATCCTCCCTATGGAGATTTTACGGGCAAGTATGCAGGCATGGGTGAAAAGCAATGGACAGGTGCAACCGAGTACGACCAGTATTTTATTCTGCGTGGGCTGGATTTACTAAAGAAAGGTGGGCTATTGGTATTCGTTGTTCCGAGCAGCTTTTTAGCCTACAATGTAAAATCAGCAAAGGTCAAAGAAAAAATTGCATCCAAAGTGGACTTCATGGATGCGTACCGCTTACCCATCAGAACCTTTGATACAACAGATATAGGAACCGACATACTGTTATTAAGAAAAAAATAAATGATAAAAAAGAGAAACAAATATGATTTCAAATTACCTGCTGGGAAACGGTATCCATTACAACAAAAGCAAAACAGACACTAATACAAACTTACAAGCAATGGCAAATGAGAATAACCAGATTGAAGAATTAAAACAGCTTATTAACGGAGAGCTGAAAGACTGCAACCGCTTCTTATGGCCAAAGGTGTGCGAAATGCAAAGCACAGATAAAGGCAGGGCAAAGCTGGAAGATATGGTTATCCGGTATGTTGCCGAAGAAGGAATGCAGATAGGTTCTGCCATTGCCTTAATTGAGCAGGAACTTTCACATATTCTTTAATATGGCGCAAGGTTATAAAATGTTCCGAAAAATCGCACAGGAAGCCAACAGGCGCTTGCGTGATCGGAAACAAAACTTAGAAAACATGAAAACAACCGATACCCAAGTCAGCACAGAAACTCTGAAAAAATTTACTTCTTTTCTTTTCAAACATAACCACATTGAAGGATATATGAATGATGGCGAAGTGAAGCAATCTTTCGGGAAGATTGGAAAGAAAGCCTTTAAAGAACTTGCCGAATATTTAGGATTATCCCAATATGATGTTGCATTCAATCCTGCTGGTCCGGCAGTAAGCGGTGATTTACGCTTGATGGGAATGTTCACACCGGATAAAGGAATTTATATTTCCATGAACAAAGACGGAATGCAGTCCGGCATCCTATACCGCAGCATCAAAAACATGAAAGATTTTTCAGGAGGCAACAACAATTATTTTCCTGAAGGCGACTTGAACCATCCCGAAGAAATTAAAGAGAAAGTGTACCGTTTATTAAAACTGGATCAACCGCTTACGGCAAACACCTTATCAGAGCTTAATCAGCTTCCCAATGTATCGGTGTATAAGCTAACGGATAAAGGGCTGGAAAGTATTGCAGAAAAAGAATATGTGGGAGAGAATGACATTACCGATGCAGAACACGCATGGGAGATGAGGCAACTGGAATACCAGCAAATAAAAGCAATTGAAAAAACCGGAAGGCCAAACGTATTGGATGCAAAAGATGGAGACGAACACGAAAAAATTATAGAATGGGCATTAAAGCAAGGCAAACCTGTACCGGAGGAAGTGTTGGAAGATTATCCCTGGTTAAAAGATTCACAAAAACAAAATATTTCAAGCGAAAAATCTACAAGCACGCTTGGCTTATTAACTGGAGATGAATGGTTCAAGCAGCATCCTGAAAAAATATTGGGAGAGCAATTTCAAACCACTGACCGTTTCGGAAAGCCGGTAACTAAAGTGAAAGGAACAGTAGATAACATCATTCAGGGTATAGATGTTCCCTCCGTTGACGTTCCCGAAGAAGTAACCGAAGCCCTGCAAACAGAAATCAAAGAACCCTTGCAGCAGCTTATGAATGATCCTGAAAAGAAAAATAACATCGAGCGTGTTATCAATGAAACAAAAAAAGCTCATGCGGATAAAGCAATCAGAAAGCTCAATGGAGAAAAGGATAAGTATGAAGACGGATGCCCGGAAGAATACTTCTGCTTTGATGAAGTGATGAAAGAATACAACAAAGGCATCACCGATGAAGAAGTAAAAGCATGGATTTGGTACAAGCGTACAACAGGTGGATTTAATTATGAGAAAACAATTCTTGATACCAAAAACGGCTGGTCAAAATATGTTGTTCCATTGGGCGCAGCTTCCGAGCATTTAAAAAATTGGTTAAAAGCCGGAGTTATTTGCTCACATAATAGCAGTTTTATTCCGAGTGTACTGTATTATGCTGAGAATATTTATGAGCGCCAAAGTACACTTCTAAAAGACAAAGAAGCAATTATAAAAGAGTTTGGAAAAGAGCAGTACGACCGCCAATGGACGGGACTGGAAAGCGTAAAGCCGCCCAAACTCACTCTGAATGATCCGAACATTGGGAACAGATTATTTATCAAACCTGATTCCAGTTTCGCAAAAGAAATCAGTATCAGCCAGCTTGCTGATGAAACCAAATTCAATAGCTACTCCAAAGAAAAAGGACATTATGTTGAAGGAAGCGCATCGCTTGTTGAAGCCTTTAAAACATGGCTAAGAGGATTACCCAAAGATGATTTTAAAAAATCAACCGATTGGAATATCATTCAATACTACCTGGAAGGAGGAACACCTTCACGCCATTACGATAAAGAAGAAAAATTGCGTTTGAAACAAAATGCAAAAATGGAAGGCGACCAGTTTTTTGTGCGCTTTCTCGCTGAAGCATTAACCCGTGAAGACCAGGTGCGCATTGAACAATTATGGAACTCTAAATACAACGGTTATGTAGAAATCAATTACTTCAAAGTTCCCGTTGCTTTCACTTGTTCCAGCACTTTCAAAAATAAACCATTATTTATTCGCCCTGCACAACGTGAAGGCATTGGATTTATCAGCGTGCATGGTTCAGGTTGCGTTGCGTATGATGTGGGCCTTGGTAAAACCATGACTGCTATTCTTTCTCTTGCACAAGCATTGGAAAGCGGGCAATGCAAACGTCCGTTCATTGTAGTTCCGAATCAGACTTATAAGAACTGGCTAAGTGAACTACGTGGTGTAGTTGATAAAGGAAAAGTATTGCTTTCAGGATTACTGCCGCAGTACCAAGTAATAGACCTGTACAATTTAGGAACAGAATTTATTGACCAGTTGCGTGATGAGAAAGGAAATATTAAACCTGTACCGGAGTACACTATTTCTGTTCTCACTTATGAAGGATTTAACCGGCTTGGATTCAATGAGGATACATGGTCCACCATCGGAGATGAATTGTACGACATTCTTAACCAGGGAACCGAAGAAAAGCGGGACATCGTAAAGCTCGGAGAGAAAATCAATGAGATGATGGGTAAGGGCATCAAAGGCGGTTCTGTGAACATTGAGGATTTAGGTTTTGATTACATGGTGGTGGATGAAGCTCATGCTATGAAGAAATCATTTACGCAAGTAAAAGGTGAAGTGAAAGGCGATGGCGAAAATACCACCCGCTCAAAAACATCTTATCAAATCAGGTCAGGCTCACCATCCATGACTGCCTTGCGTGGCTTTATGATAAGCCAATACATTTTACGAAATAATAAAATGCGGAATGTGTTACTGCTTACTGCTACTCCATTCACCAACAGCCCACTTGAAATTTATTCGATACTCGCATTAATCGGATACCAGCAATTAGAAAAGGCGGGTATTAAAAACATCAAAGAGTTTTTTGATACGTTCATTAAAACCAGCATGGAACTGGTGATTAACGCCAAGCTAAAACCTGAGCGAAAGGAAATTGTGATGGGCTTTAATAACCTCATTGCGCTTCAGTCACTCATCTTTAAATTCATTACTTACAAAACAGGTGAAGATGCGAAAATACAGCGACCGAATAAAATAGTGTTGCCATTGCTTAACAAAAAAGAAGGCAATGAAATAATTCCTTTGCCAACGGAAGAACAAATATCCACGAACCTTCCAATGACACAAAGACAAAAGGAATACATGGATGATGTGGAGCTTTATGTAACAGGAAAAACAAGCCTTACCAATTTCTGTGTCAATACAAAAGGTTTTGAAGACAGCGAAGAAGGAGCAGAAGATGAAAATGCCGGTGAAGCATTGGATGAAAAACATTTATCAAGTGATGAAGAAGAAGGGACACGCATCCTGCGAGGAATGTCATTTGCCCGCCAGCTTGCTCTTAGTCCCTACCTCTATGCCTGTAACCCGGACAAGCATCCAACTCATGTACAATACATCGAATCGTCACCCAAGTTAATGTATGTGATGGAGTGCATACGTTCAGTAAAACGTTACCATGAAGAACATGAGCAGGAAGTATCCGGGCAGGTGATTTACATGAATGCAGGTGTACACTTTTTCCCGCTGATAAAAGAATACCTGGTGCAAAAAGTCGGGTACAAGGATGATGAAGTGGGAATTATCAAAAGCGGTTTGAGTGCCGCTAAAAAGGAAGGCATTAAAGAACGTTTCCTTGCCGGGGATGTGAAAATAATTATCGGCAGCGCAACAATTAAAGAAGGAATCAATTTACAGAACCGCTCAACGGTACTTTACAACTGCTGGCTGGATTGGAACCCGACCGATGTGAAGCAGCTCGAAGGACGTATATGGCGCTTCGGAAATATGTATGCAAACATTCGTATAGTTAATCCATTGATGGAAGACAGCATTGACACCTTCATCTTTCAAAAACTGGAAGAAAAAACCAGCCGTATCAACGAGATATGGTATCGTGCAGGTAAGACCAATGCACTCAACTTGGAAGAATTTAATCCATCCGAATTAAAAATGGGTTTGGTAACAGATCCTTACGCTTTGGCTGAATTAATCCTGATGGAAGAAAGAGAACGCTTGCAGGATGAAATTACCGGGCTTACGAATCAGAAAACAGTGCTTGAAGAAATTGCGGAACAGCGGGAAGTTTTCAATAAGAACATTGACCATGTGAAGAAAATAGCGAATAAGTACCGTCCGCAAAAAGGTACAGAGAAGGCACGTAGCATCGAGACCATTTTCAAAATCTACAAGGATTACCTGGACGATGAAGACACAGAGTACAATTACAAAGATCAAACAGTATTTGACCAGGTGCGTAAAGCCAATGCAGCGGTTAAACGTGGTATTGAACAAATACTGGCTCCAAGAGGCTTGGATATTGGATTTGACTTAAAAAAGGTAACAAGCCAAATGGATAAGGAAATTGAGCAGAAGCAAAAATACATGGAAGAAAAAACCGGAGATAAAGCCATTCAGGACAAAGGAAAAGAAATCATTAAAGACCGGATTAAAAAAGGATATAAACCCAAAACAGTAGCGGAACGGGTAAAAGAATTTTCCACTCTCAATCCGAAATTATTAAGTGAGCTGATGGTATATGATACTTCGGATGAAGCCAAAACAAAGCAATCCGAACAAAAACGAAAAGGAGTAGCGTTGGAAGGAACAGCCGACCGACTTACCAAAATTATTCAGCTTAGGGAATCCTTCAAACGAATGAAAAACCGCCTGGAACAAATCAAAGAATTAAGAAAAGCAGCATAATAAAAAACAATAGTAACATGGTAAAAACAAGTATTGATAGCCTGGTAAACCTGCTGAATAAGGCAAAGGAAAGCGGATGTAGCAAAGTGAAACTTCAACTCTATGAAGATTGGAGACAGGTAGAAAAAGAACAGAGGCATCCTTCGCTTAGGCCGGAAGAATATGTGGTGGATACCCGGTTTTATAACACTGTTGAATTTGAAACAGAGATTGAAAAAATGGAAGCTACCGACCGAATGATTACAAAAATCGAAGGCGATACATTTATCATTCGTGTTTCACTTTCCGATCGGGACAGCTTGTTGAAGAATCTCGGTATTGAAGGAGAATACAATCACTAACTAAAAAAATAAACACATGGCCACTTTAAAAAACAATCCATACGACCTGCTGGAAAAAGAAAAGATTTCCAAGAAGCTATTGAGTGAGCGGGTACTCAAAGGACTTTCCATATTCGATGAAACCCTTGCTGACCTTGAACAATTTCCAAGTGATAAAAAATTAAAAAAGGAAGCTGAAGAAATTGGCAAGGAAACCGTTGAACTGGTGAAAGAAGACATTGAGCGCATCAAAGAAGAAACGCACGATGAAATAGAAGAAAATTCTAAGAAAGAAACACGTAAAGTTCAATCCAAAAAAGTGGTTGAAAAAGCTGAAAAAGTGTTGGATGATTTAGCAATGTGCCGTCAGAGATTAAGGGAAGACCGTCAACAGAAAATCGAAAGCGGAGAAATTAAACCTCCGAAGAAAAAAACATTGGTAACCAAACTCCGTCAGGAATTGGTAAAGACGGCTACACTTATTCCAAAAAATTTGAAAGAAGACAGTGAAGTAATTCAGCGAACACAAAAGGCTGTACTTAATTTTTTGAACGAGCTGAAAAACATTTGGGGCTTGAATAAAATTAAGCCTATTCAGGATGAGCTGAAGGAAAAATTTAAAAAACTGACTGAACAAGCAGCATAAACAGTGGGCTGGCTCATAATCAATTAATCATACTACCATGAAAGACAAAGAAAAAGAGGACAAAGAAAAAAGAAAAGCAATGGGAAAAATTCTCCTGCTGATGGGAATTGGCTTTGCCATTGATGTAACAACAGCGATTATCATTTACAACTTTGGTAAGAGCAGCGAAGCAAAGACATTGGGAGTTAAGCATCAATGGAAACTTCCAGGTGGCAAGGAATTACTAAGCACAGCTGGTCTTGTTTTAGTTACTTCCGTAATGACGGGTGTATTAACAGGATATGCCGAAGATGTCATTTTCGGAAAGGACAAACAGGTGGCATAAATCATTGCGCAACAAATCAGATCACAAATTTTAAAATAAATCACATGAAAACAATTCAACAATTTCCACACGAAGCATTCTTAGAGGAAAATAATATTGACAGTAAGACATTACCGGAGATGCTGTATAAACGCATACAGGGTTTTGAAGAACTAAAGGGAGACTTGGAACATACTACTGATGAAGACAAGGAAAAGCTATTGAACAAACTGGAAACGCTCTCACATGAGCTGGACGAAGACCTGGAGGAATATTTTGTGGATCACCTGGAGAATAATGATCGGGAGGAAGATGAACAACCGGAAGTAATACCGGAACTGGTACAGGAAGAACCAACTCCTGAACCTGAAGTTCAAAATGCTGAATCCGAAATTAAGGAAGATGAGATTCAACCTGAAATAACACCTGAGCCTTTAGAAGAACCTGCTCCTGAGCCACAGGAAGAAACACCCGAACCCATTCCTGAACCCGAACCGGAGCCGGTAAAAGAACCTACCGATGAAGAAATACTTGAAGCAATGTTAGATGATAAAAAGCACAACGTATTGCCTTTGGAGCTGAAGAAAAAAGGATTTAAAACGAGCCTAAGCGGTAAAAGAATTTTAGTAGGGAAGTTTTGTCTGCGCAGGGGTAAATACGATACCTGTTATAAAATCATTCTAAAAAGTGAATAATTTTTTATTCCATTGGTTGCCAAATTAGTAATATATTACCATTTTAGCAACTTCAATTTAACCGACAAATCTTCAAAAAAGTGAGCGAAACTACCATCTCAAACGATTATAGCCATCTGCAAAGCAGCTTAGATAAAGTTATTGGGAAAATCGGCCTTCACCGGGCAATCTGCCTCCTGGACAGCTTTATCTGCAATACAACAGTAACCCAAAATGAGCAGGAAAAGATTAAAATGATTACTCAATACCTTGCGAATCTCGCCATCCGTGTATTTGAACTGGATGCTGAACTCTTTTATATCAGCAATGTGCGGAGTTATCGTGATGCCCGAATGTGCTGCTATCACCTGCTTCGCAAATACACGGACGATACTTTTTCTAAAATAGGTCTTTCCTTTCAGTGTAGTGAACGGATTGTAATGTATGGTTATTCCATATCCGAAGAACGTTTATCCATGCCCAAAGGCAATACAAGGTTTGTCTCCAATTACACACTGCTCGAATCAAAGCTCATAGATTTTATCGGAAAAATAAATTAAGTCAGCCATGTCAGAAAATAAAGAGTTAATAGAACAGGTTTTAAAGAAGGATCCACAGGATATTGCTTTCGAGGAAATACCCGAAGAAAATGATAGTCCCCTGGCTCAACCGGTTGTTCAAAAGAACAATCCTTCAGAAGATGCTACCGCTTCCAAAACGGAGAGTAAAGACACCTCTGAAAAGGCAGAAAATAAGCCCGGAGAGGAAAGTAAAGAAAAGCCGAAGGATAAACCCAAAGAAGAACCTTTAGATGCGCCTGAGCAGGAAATTGATGCGGAGCCGACAGAAGAAAGCACGGGTACAACTTCTACCAGTTCCGAAGAATCCGGTGAGTTCAATGTTCCGATAGGTCATGCTACTATGATGGCCGATACAATTTTAGGAGTGGTAAACAATACGCTTCTGGAAGTTGGGGCTGGTTACTTTGTAACTATTCGCAAGCACAAAGATTTTTATGACTTTGATGAAGTTATTCAAGTTATTGAAGAACAGAATGTCAAAAATATTAAGCGAATAAAGCTGGATGAAGAAGACAAGGCAATGCTCCGCCCATTGTTAATTCATGTGCTTCGCAAAAAAGCGAAAGTTCTCACTCCCGAACAACAATTGCTGGGAGTAGCTTTATCTATCATTATTAAAAAAGCGAAAGTAGTGATGGAGATCCGTGCAGAAAATGAAATGCTGGTTGAGCGCATACGTGATATAATTCGCAAAGAAGTTGGGAGTTACAGAGAGGATGAGCAGGAAAAAGAAGATGAGAAGCATACCACTACTTCGGAAAACAAAACAAAAAATAAAAAGGAAGAAGAAGCTGAAGTAGTTTATGAAGAAACCCTACAAAATACTAAAGCAACTAATCGCACCGGATTACCTGATTCTGTATTGGAGACCTCTGAATAATTGGGCTGACCTGGAAACAATTTAAGATGAGATGTCCGCAACAACTGAATCACCCAAGCTCTTTCAGGGAATAGTCCTGGTCAATAAACAGGACGAGCGCCAACCAATGCTGATGCTTGTTTGTGGTGAAACAGGCGTTGGTAAGACCTTTCGTAATATTCTTGAAATTGAAAATTATCTCCGGGATCATCCTGAAGTAGGCAGAAAAGGGCGTAAGGTTTTAATCTTTGATGTAAATGATGATGACTACGAATGCTACACTACCGTTGGTCCCGATTTCATTCGTGATTTAAAACTCATCCGTGCCCGCAGGATACGCCCACTCACCCGCTTTGGTGAAACCATGTCCATTGAAGAAAAACGAGATACCGTTGAACGGATGGTAAAACAATTTACTGACGGATTGCTGGTACTGGAAGACCTGGACAAATACATGACCGGTGCAAAAGGACAAACCATTGTAGGATTGCTTACCACTAATCGCCATCACGGGCTGGATATAATGATCTCTCATCAATCCATTGCAAAGATAACGACTACGGAATTTCAGAACTGTACCTGGTTGCGCCTACATAAACAAGTGGATGATGTAACTCGTTATCGCAACCGCATCCCGAATTATTTCCTGGTTCGCATTGCTACAATAATAGTTGAAGAACAATATCTCATTGGCAACATTCGCTTTTTCGTGTATGTGAACATGAGAAAATTAAAACTCAGGGGATGCAGTGTTGAAGCCTATATCCGGGCTTGCAAAAAATATCTCGACACAGAGGAAAATGGAATGGTAAGACGAATGATGCTGGAAAGAGATTTTTACGGCAAGTTGATTTATAAAAATAGAAATGAAGTTGTAGTTAAACTCATTGGCGAGCTTCTCCGGTATCACGAAGTAAATTTTAAAAGCCCTATTGCAACTGAAAAGATAACACAAGCCAAAGCAGCATAAACAAAAACCCATATACCATGAAAACTTATAACAAAACACACAGTAACAAAAAAGCAGCTGAAACTCATCTTGAAAAAATTAAAAAGAGAGGCGGGAAAGCCACCATGAATCCAGTTAAAGGAGGATTTCATATCGAATACTCTTTTCCCGAAAAGAAAGAAAATAAAAAGAAAAAATACGATGTCATTTCGCCTGACGGTTTTAGTATTCGTATTGGTGTACCGCCATTCAGCTCTACCAAAGAGAGGGATAAATATTTTAAGATGTGGAAAGAACGATATGCAAGGCAGGGGTATTATTCATCGGTTAAATATGGCCGCATTCCCCTTGCAGATTTAGCTGATTATTGCGAATGGATCGAGGTGTAATAGAATCTTTAAAATCTGCATGAAACCACCATTAAGACCTGGAGGAAAAGATGATTTTCAAACACCGCCCAATGCTTTGCTACCTCTTTATAAATTCCTGAAGCCAGGCTGGACAATATGGGAGTGCGCCACAGGCAAAGGGAATCTTACAAAGGCATTACGAAAGAAGGGATACAAAGTGATATCCACTGATATTCTCTCCGGCCATGATTTCCTGGAATACACACCCAAGCATTATGATTGCATCATTACTAACCCTCCGTTTTCCCTTAAACAAGAGTTCTTACAGAGAGCTTATTGTCTCGGTAAACCGTTTGCATTCCTACTGCCATTAACCACGCTGGAATCGGCTAAAAGACAGTTTCTATTCCGTTGCTGCGGATTGGAATTGATTCTATTTGACCACCGAATCAATTTTGAAACACCTGATGGAGAAGGCGAAGGAAGTTGGTTTGCTACTGCTTGGTTTACGAATGGATTAAAGATCGGGAATGAATTAACTTTTGAAACAGAAGATTTAGTAAAGCAACAATCCTGTCGTTTGAATTATAAATAAACGAAGTAACCTTATTTGTTTTCTACAAAAGAATTTAACCATTTCCGGGCTTTTTTTTCAGATATAAAAAATTTGACGGGCACTTTTGATTTGTTACGCTTCATAAAAAAAATATTAATTATTTTTCCTATGATTGATTTTACAAGAACAGCTTTAGCAATGGTTTTTTCAGGTGTATCTTCCTTTAAAGAGTATGCTTTCGCTTTTTTAGTGATTTTACGACAGCCCCTTATATCAACCAATTTTAGCCTTCTTTGACCAGCCCTAAGCTGCCTTATAGTTAAAAAATTATCTACTGCATCGTCTAAATCTATTTCCGCTCCCTCAACAATTTTAACACACAAAATTCCTGCTTCATCAAGATGGGCTTCAATTGTTCTCGTAGTAATTTTATTCATTTGCTATTTACAATTCGCACAGAAAGACATGAAAAATGATGCAAAATTATTAATTAAACATGAAAAGATTATTTTATTGATTAAGTGGTTTGAAAATCATTCTAAGTGGCGGCTTTTTAAGAATAAATGGTAGGATTAGCGTAACAAATAGCCCCTTTATTGTTTAGAATGATTCTAAATACCCATTTTAAGGTATTGTGACTTCCTTTTTTGTAGCGTTCATTTGTGCTGTTCATTTCAAAATCTACCATGCCAACATCAAACCAAGAAAACGAAAGCAAACAGCATGAAAATTTTTCAGTAGAGCGTAAAAAATATTTTATTCAGATGCTTGACATAAAACGTGATACCAATATGATACGCATCTACTCTGCTATTTCCCAATCATCCTTATTAAACGAAACAATAAATAATTCTAAAATAAAATGAAGATACCCTACATAAGCAGTACAGTAATATTCCTGCTATTAAATTATTTTGGCAATGCACAAAATAGTGACACAACAAAAAACAAAGAAATAAAACTTTCTGAAATTACTGTTACTGCTATTAGAAGTGTAAACGGTGTTGGTCATTTACCTGAAGAAAAGGACGGCATTATATACGCTGGTAAAAAGAATGAAATAATTATGGTTGACAGCCTGGATGCCAATAAAGCCATTAACAATACACGACAAATATTAGGCAGGATACCAGGTTTAAATATCGTTGAGACTGAAAGTGCCGGATTTACCGCCAATGGGATAGCCACAAGAGGTTTAAATCCTATACACATTAATACCATCTACTTCCTGCGTGGGAGCTTCCGATATTAGATTTAGAACAACAATGCTCTCTTTTTTTCCTGAAATATATCTATGGTAAACATCTTTGGTAGGATTCAGAAACGCTTCTTTGTATTGCTCTTTAATGAAGTTAAAAATAGATTCAGTGGTATCTTTTTCAGTCTCAATAATTATAGAATGTTTGCCCGGTTGATGAATAGTGAACTCGTTTAAATAATTAGTATGCCAGCTACAAATATTTGCGTAAGGAAAGTTCTTTTTAATCTTGTCATAAATGGCTTTGACACTTTTGGGAGTGTCAGGTTGGTAAATTGTTTCTGTGCCAAATTCATATTTACCCCTTCCAATTCTCTTTAAAACTCCAGCATTCAACAATTTGTAGATGCGCCATCTTAACGTTGACTTAGGGATAATATTCTTTCCGGTATTGTAGAATTTGTATATCTGGTCAATAGATATACTCTCCGCTTTGGCGAAGTGCTGCTTTAGCTGCTTTGTCTTTAAAAATTCTCTTTTTACAGGCATGATTTGAAAAAGCAAATATACAAATTATTGGCAATATTCTTAATTATTGCCAATAATTTGCAAACGTCCGTTTAAAATTTACTGTGATAAGTACCCAATTTCCATTTCTTTCGCAAAATCTATCACTTTCCTCCATAATTTCTTGTATGCAGCAAACTTTCTTAACTGCTTTATTTTCCTATACCCACTTGTAAAAGTTGTGGCAAACCACAAGTAACCTCCTTTTAACCCCCTTCCATTACTCGCAATTTTGACCTCGCAAGGTTTAAATACCAATACACGCAAAAAGGCAAACGATTAAAATCAACAATCATTAAAAATTAAAAGCCATGACAAACGAAGTTTCAAAAATAGACTGGAAAGAGATCGGCATCACAGCCGGTGTAACATTGGTAACAGCCATCGTTGGTTGTACAATCGCAGTAGTGGTAGCTCAAACGCTTATCATACCAGCTATGAACAAATCGAAAGAGAAAAAAGCAGCCGACAAAGAAAAGGATGCTGCGAAAAAGTAAGGCTTGATGTGCATTAAGAGCCTTGCAAAAGATTACAACTAAAAACAATTATTAACCATTAACATTCAAAGCCATGAATAAATATAACGAAGAAATTCGCAAATATGAGCAAGAGGCCGAAGACCGTTACGATGATTATGATGACGATAATTTCGATACAGGTCTCGAAGGACAGGATTCGTATGATGAAGATTCATACGAGGAAGTAGAATACGTTGGCGTAGAAGACAACTACGATGACGATTCTTACGATAATTTTGACCAGGCTTCTATCGGAAAAATCAATCCGAATGATCGTACCCTCACCATAACAATCACAAACACAAGCGGAGCAGACGCAGAAGCAATCATTTTCGGTGGAAATGAGAACGCTGCTCAACCGGCAGGTGTATTAGTAGTTGTGCAGGAAAGCTCTCATAACGAAGTAAGAGAGGAAAGCAAAGCTAATCCTTTCAAAATCCAGGGAATGAAAATGTCCGTTTCGGATCCGTTGCAATTTGACAACGTTTGGAAAATCCTGCGTAAATCAGCAGCCGGTTCCTTCAACTCTCATCCGTACCAACCACGTAATGCCACATCACCTCAAAATACTAACCCTAATTTGATTGATGACAGTGCATTCGAGATGGATGTAACAGGACAAGACAGCATCCGCTATTTCCAAAAAGCAGGCGTAAAAACAACGCTCACCTTCACAATCAAAGCCCGTGTTGATATGGGTAATGTGTTGGCTGGACAAAATGTTGCGGAAATTTCCACAGCACCACGCCCAACAGGTTTACCACAAATTGACCTTGCAAAACAAAAACCATCACCTGTATTTGGTGTAAGGCCAAAACCTAAAAAAATGGTCCGCAGAGTTGTTCGCAGACCAGTAGGAGGAGGCGGAAGGCAAGGTGGACCAAGAAGGCTGTTAAGAAAACGCAGATAAGCTGAAAATCAGCTAAGGGTTAATCAGAAAAAAGCCAAAGCGGGAAACCCTCTGCTTTGGCTTTTTTTCAAACAAAGTAGATAAGCCACAAACTCATTAATAAGTAAATCATGTGTAAAGGAAAAGCACAAAACAGGATAGACTATATCGTACTGCAAAGGCCGTCAGAAGCCGCTAAAATAGTTGAGAAGTATGGCTATGAGCCACCGAAGAAAGTAGATGAACTGGCAAAGGCAGTTAAACTCCTGGTAAAGAAAAAAGGGGAACCGGTCATCAAAGATTTGATAGCTATTCATCCTGAAAAGAAATTGATACTGGAAGTATCAGGCCATAACAGCGATGAGAGCAACTTTTGCGGTTGTAATAGTTCCTATTCAGGAGAAACAAAAGAATTGCTGGATAAGCTCTCTGAACTATCGGTAAACGATCTCACACAACTCTACGAGGACACCAAGAAAAAATCCAAAGAAAACCCAACGGATAAAGCCATGATGGCCGAAGTGGAAACGGTTTGGGATGAACTCAAGCGAAGAAAAAAACAAACAGAAAAACAGGAGAAACAAAACGAAGCAAGTACACAAAGCCTGTGGCTAAAATTCGGGCTGTTCTTTCTTGCCGGAGTTGTCATTGCCAAAATAGTTTAACTGATGGTAAGAATTATCAATAACGAAAAAGAAAAACCAAAAGAGCAGGAAGCTATGCTCAATGAAAAATCTAAAGCCCTGCTTCAGATTATCGGGATAATCATTGCCGATAATCCCAAAGCTATTCAGGAGCTATTGGAGGATTACAGTATTGAATTAGCAGAGAACCCAACAGACCAAGAGCTTACCGATAAATTGCTTTCCGCTATTGGTGAGTGTAACAAGGAGTTCAATAATGACCTGGCGAGAATAATACTGGATTGCACACTGGAAAGCAGTTATGACAACTTTGATTTTAAATCTCTCTTTAAGAAAGGAGGCGATTCAGGCGGTGAAGAAAGCGGAGGATCTTCCGGTGGCGGTGGTGGTGGTTTGTGGGGAGGAATAGCCAGTGCTGTTGGAGGAATTGGAAGTGCAATTGGTGGTGGACGAAGGGCAAGAGAAGAAGCGACTACAAAAACACTTCAGGGAATTTATGCTTACAAATCGCAATTAGCGGCAAATGAGCAAAGCAAAGGAAAAAACAAAATGTACATGCTCATTGGGCTTTTTGTTCTACTCGGTTTAGCAGTGGCAGCAATGGCCTTCTTTTCAAAAAAACAATCACAACAACCAATACCATTAAAAGCCTAACACCATGAATATACAAAGAAACAATTTCGGTCTTTCTGGTCAATCGCAGTTCAGCAACTATGATGAGGAAGGTTATGACAACTTACTCGGCATGGGTAAAAAAGCCAGGGAACGCAGAGAAGAAAGACGAGCGGACAGAAAACAAAATAAGGAAGACAGACGATCTGAAAGACAGGAAAAGCGTGAACTAAATAGCGAAAAGAAAAGGTTGAAAAACGAAATGAAAAAAACTCAGATAGATGAGAATGTATGTAGTCAAACCAATCTGTACTTTTAAGCCTAAATAACTTTGGACATTTTCTTTTTTAAAATTAGTTAATTTTTTTGATTTTTATTAGCAGTCGTAAAATTATTTCCAACTGCGGACTTTGGCTTTTTTAAGGAG
>JACPOC010000046.1 GCA_016185125.1 Bacteroidota bacterium | reverse complement strand
TTCTTAATTTTATCATATCCCTTTATGGCGTCTATTGCGGCGGGGATCACCTCTTCCCTTTCCGAACAGAGAAGTTAAGCCCGCCTGCGCAGATGGTACTTGGCCTAAAGCCCGGGAGAGTATGTCGATGCCAATTTTAAAAATCCTCACTATTAATTTAGTGGGGATTTTTTTTTGATCGAAAAAATTGAAGGTTTCTGCGATAATCAAAAAAAAGTATTAGGATTACTGCGCCTACTTCGACTAGGCTCAGCACGACGGATGAAAATGCATACCGAATCCCAAAAAAGTTGGATTATCGACTTAAATATTAAAAGATAAAATTTTGGGCACTCAGGAAATGCTAAATTAATAATACGGCATTTACATCCGCTAGAGATTGGTATTAAAAAGTATTATTGTTCAGTAATTTCAACACAAAAATTTTGCTTTTCAATCATTTGTCCAATAGGTTTGGCGAACGTGTTTAAATTGTTTTCTCTAAGAAACTTTTCAAATTCTTGCTGACCATTTGCAGATACGGCAACCATGAGCCCCCCGTTAGTTTGTGGATCGCAAAGTGTAAAAAATGATTCTGCGCCTATATCTTTTACTTTATCTTTATAACTGTTCCAATTCCTGTAAACATTATCCGGCACAATCATTTTTGATGTGTATTCCTGTATGCCATCAATTACGGGAATATGTTTGTAATTTATTTTGGCTGATGTTGCGCTGCCTTCACACATTTCAATCAAATGGCCAAGTAATCCGAAGCCCGTTATATCGGTCATTGCGGTTATATAATCCAGACTCCCGAATTTTTCACCGATGCTGTTTAAAGAGGTAAGCTGAGCAATAAATACTTTTTTATGAATATCGTTTAATACACCGCGTTTTAAAGCCGTGGCAAGTATTCCCACTCCGATTTTTTTTGTAATGTAAATGAGATCGCCCGGTTTGGCTCCCGAATTTTTTTTAAGGTCTTTTATTTGAATAATGCCGTTTACTGATAATCCAAACATCGGTTCAAGCGAATCAATACTGTGACCCCCGGCCAATGTGATGCCTGCTTCCGCGCAAACAGTTTTAGCTCCCTCAATTACTTTTTGAGCAAGTTCTACAGGGAGTTTATCAACCGGCCAGCCAAGCACCGCAGTAGCAAGCAAAGGTTTTCCGCCCATTGCGTAAACATCGCTGATGGCATTTGCTGAAGCTATTCTCCCGAAATCAAAAGCATCATCAATAATGGGCATAAAAAAATCGACTGTACTTATCAGCGCCGTTCCGTTTCCAAGATCATAAACGGCAGCATCATCTTTTGTGTTATTACCAACGAGTAATTTTATATCTGTAAATTGTTTTACATCTGATCTTAAAATCTTTTCAAGTACATCTGGTGCAATTTTACAGCCACAACCTGAGCCATGACTATACTGTGTGAGTTTTATTTCGGTCATAAATTCATCAGGCATTTTTTATTAATTCTTTACTTATTACTTCAACATCCAGTTTATTAAAGTTAAGTTCTTTAATTGTTGTTTTTTCTCTCAATGATAATCCGTGCGAATACGTTTTATCATAATAATATAAACATGCGCCAAGTGCAGCTTCCAGGTTTCCCTCTTCCAAAGCGAGTAAGGCATTTTTTGTTTGTTCATTGCCTAAACGTTTGGTTATTTTTATAATTGAATTTTTTAATTCTTCTGTTGTAAATTTTCCATATTCGCTTACAATATGTTTTAAACGTTCTTCAAAAGATAGATGGATGTAATAAACTTTGGCAGAACGCATTTGTTCCCATAAGCCATTCGGAAGCACGGCTTTACCAATCATTCTACTTTCATCTTCGAGCCAAATATTATTTCCATTTAAAAAATGCAGTTGTACAGATAATTCATTTTCAAATTGTTCCTGTGTTGGTTGCGGCTTTTCTCCCAAGGCTCCAAAGGCCGACCCTTTGTGATGCGCCAGACCTTCGAGATCAATAATGTTTTGGCCTGCCTTTTTTAATTCTTTAATGATATAGGTTTTTCCTGATCCGGTTTTTCCGCTTAATAGCTGCACAGGATATTTTTTATTAAAACTTTGCAAAACAAAATTCCGGAATTGCTTGTATCCTCCTTTTAATAGAAACACATTTAGTCCGTACATTTCTAAAAGAGTTGCTACAAATCCACTTCGCATTCCACCCCGCCAACAATGTATATAAATGGTGTTGTCCTTTGCCTGTTCAACGGCTCTCTTAACTATGTCGGCCATTTTGGGACCAACAATTTCCATTCCTTTTAATATAGCAGGTTGTCTTCCTGTTTTTTTATAAAGCGTTCCAACAGCAGCGCGCTCTTCATTATCAAATAAGGGAATGTTAATGGCACCGGGTATATGTCCTTGTTCAAATTCACCTGAAGATCTAACGTCTATTACATTGTATTTGCCGTTACAATTTTCGAGGAATAATTTAATATCTATAACTTTTGGCAATTTATTTTTTTTATAAAGATGGTATTAAATTTAATCTCTGATTAATTTAAAAATAAAAAAAGCAACAGAAGCACCTGTAACCGGCGCCATAATATAAAGCCAAAGATGTTGTATATGCCCTGAGATAATTGCAGGCGCTATTGAACGTGCAGGATTCATGGATGCGCCGGAAATTGGCCCGGCGAACATGGCTGCCAAGGCAACTACGGAAGCTACTGCAATGCCTGCCGAAATTCCTTTTTCTTTTGCGCCTGATGAAACATTGAAAATAACAAACATTAAAATAAAAGTGAGTAAAAATTCGAGGATAAAGGATTGAGTTTCGGAACCTTGGGGTAGGGTAGAACCAAGAAATTGATTGAAGGGAAATAAAAGTTTGAGAATGAGGCTCGCTAATAAAGCTCCGGTAATTTGTGCGGCGCAATAAGGCAGCACATTATTCCATGGGAATTTTTTTGACAAAGCAAAAGCTATGGTTACAGCGGGATTCATGTGAGCGCCGGATATATCTCCAATGGAATAGATCATGGCTAGGACTACCAGTCCGAAAGTTAAAGCGATTCCTGAATGTGTAATTACCCCACCGCTAATTTCATTTATAACAATGGCACCGGTGCCGCAAAATACAAGAATAAAAGTGCTTATAAATTCTGCAAAATATTTTTTCATCAGATAATTTTTGAAAATACAAATAATGTTTCTAAGGCAATTTGTTCACATCGTTCAAAATATTTTTGCTCTTTAATATTGCTTTGATCAAATGCTTTTGGATCTTCATAAGTTGTTGCTATTCTTAATTCTGCCCCAGCCATAAAAGGACAATTTTCTTCGGCTTCTCCGCAAGTTATAATGGCCGCGAAGCCTGATTTTGGATTAACAGCGTTATCATAAGTTTTAGAGAAATATTTAATGGGGTTTTCGGTTTCGCTAAATTTAAGGGAATAAACAGGATTTTTTCCGATATCTGTGGCATGAACTTCAAAACCTATTTTTTTTAAGGTATTGATGGCATTTATATTAAATTCAGTGGCTTCTGTTCCACCTGAAAAAGTTTGAATATCAGGCACTTGGTAATATTTGGATGCAACGGAAGCCCATATTTGCCCGAAATGACTTCTGCGTGAATTGTGTGTGCAAATGTAAATGAGTTGAACTGTTTTTTTTGCCTTTTTCTTTTTAATAATATATAGCGATATTTTTTCAAGAAGTTGTTTTCTATGAGCCGGAATCTCATCAAACTTTTTGCTTAGCAAATGGCAATAATTTTTAATAGAAGCAAACATTTAAGCTTTGGGATAAATCAATAAGGGGATTTTTATTTCTTTAATAATTTTTTCGGTATGGCTGGTAGAAATTAATGCTTCAAAATCAGTATCGTGGTTATGAAACATAATAAGTAAATCATGATCATGCCGACTCATAAAGGAGATAATTCCTTTTACAAACTGATTATCGCTATCGGTTTTTTCGATGGCATAACTGATGGAATTAAAATTATGTTTTTGTTTTATTTCTTCCAACTTTAACGGAAAATCTATTTTTTCCACATCACCCAAATCAGGAAAAATTGGCGATACAAATAAAATTTCGATAGAAGTTCCAAGAAGCTTTGCAAGCGCAATTACTTTAATAATTTCTTCATCAATAAAATGAAGATCTGAGGCGTAAATTAATTTATCAATTGTGGAATATTTATAATCTGAAGGAATTATTAAGACAGGGCAAACGGAGTGTTCGGCAATTTCAACAGCATTTCTACCAAACAAAATTTTATCTGCGGTAACATCTTCTCCTATTGTTGACATTACTATGAGCCCAATATTATTTGTTTGCACTATTTCGTTAAGCGAAAGTGAATTAAATTTTTTTGAGGAAGTTAAATAACTTATCTCAGAAATATTATCAGTAAGCATTTTTTCATCCACTTCTTCTTTATAAACCAATAAGTCGTTTGCCGGAACATTTTCTGCATGAAAAATAATCAGTTCACTTTTAAATAATTTAGCAAGCGACAAAGCGTAATGAATGCTGTTTTTTGCAATAGGGGAAAAATCTGTAGGAACTAAAATTTTTTTCATGAGTCTTGTTTGAAATGATTACTTAATAACACTTACTGCCGGGGCACAACAAGATTCGTTTTTATTTGATAACACCGCTAAAGATACCTTTTTCTTTTGTTCAACAACACAGAAATTCTTCATGAAAATTTTAGGGCATCCAACTCCTCCCGGTAATTTAAATTAAAAGTCCGCTAAGGTTTGTAAGCATTTTGTGTTTAATAAGGAAGTGAACTTAGAGACGCGATTTTAAAGGTCAGTGCTTTCGGCTACTTTTTTAATTTCCTCCAACATAGGCTGCCAGCCGTGTCCTTCGTTAAATGCTTCTTTATAACGCGTTTTTCCATTGGCTACTTTTGAATAATCTCCCTGAGTAACTTCAAGTACGGTTTGTTCTTTATCCGGCGTTAGTTTATAGGTAACAGTCAGATAGTTTTCAGGAACATCTTCAATGCTTGAATTTGGATCAATAACGGTATAAGCCAAAAATTTTCCGGGATCAATTTCGGTAATATTTCCTTTTACAAAAATCATTTCTTTTCCTTCATAGGAGCCTTTCCATAAAAGCGGGCTTCCTTTTTTCCAATCAGAAACCGTTTCGCAGCCAAACATGTATTTTTTTGTTTGCTGGGGGTTGGTAAGTGTATCCCATACTTTTTCAGCGCTTGCCTGTATGCTTATATTATTTTTAATAAATAGAGAGTCCATGATTTTAAATTTAAAAATAGGTACAAAAATATGATATTAATTTTTATAAAAACATTAAACAAAAAAAGCCATCTTTTTACAGATGGCTTTAATAACTGCAATTTGTTATTTTATTGTAATGTTATTGCAAAAGTTTGTCCGTTAATAGTAACGGTGGCGTTAAAATCGCAGGTTCCGGAGCCATAATCAACCGTGCGTGTAGGGCGGGAGCCCGGAGTATAAATTACTTTTCCGCTGATAAAGGGGTGGCGTTGTGGCTTGTTTGCGTCCGGTGTACAATTAAAATCTCTTACTAAATCAGTAGCCGTAGAGGTAAAGTTTTCTCCTTTAGCGTTTATTCCGCTTGCATTTCCGTTTAATTTTACTTTCGCTTTAGTCCAATCAATTGGCATATTTTGGCCTTTGTAGCACAAAGGATCGTTTGAGTTAATTAATTCTTTAGTTCGGTTGCAGCTCCAGCTTACGGTTTGGTTATTAGCTTTGGTTATTGAAATATTAGCGTTAATTGACCAGGTTAAATTTACGCCGCTATAAGCATTTTCCCCGGTAACACTTGTTGGAGTGGTGTTGGTAACTGTTTTGCTGTTAATGGTAACCAAATTACCATCCACAGAATACCCTGACGAAGTTACTACCATTGTAAAACCAGGATTGCGGTACCATTTTGCGCCTGTAGTGGCATTAGGGAAATTGTACATTAATTTACCTTTTCGGGTTCTGTTATCTAATCCTAAGCAGCCTGTGGTACCAAAGTCAACGGTATAACTGGTAACTACAGTTCCCGTAAATACTTTAGAAACTGTTGCGCAAGAAGCCGCTAACATCAATTCGGTTCCTTGACCGGTATTGGTTTTAAAGGTGGTTAAGGTGCCCGAATTTTCTGATAACTGACTGCCGATGGCTATCATATCGTTATCTGAATTTTCGGCTAAATTGTTGTCTGCCGCGGTTTCCTGCTCATTATCAGCAGGCTGTGGATCGTTTTTTTCTTTTTTTCTACACGAAGTTAACGTTAAAGTGCCAATCATAGCAATGGCTAACAATTTTAAGGTGATTTTTGAGGCGTTCATATTTATTAATTTTAATTGTGTAATTAGAACTATAAAGATAGTAAAAAGTTTAATTTGTATGAAAAAAATTTTTGTTGTTCGGTTTCATTCATATCTTCGTTTTTTATTAATATGAATAGCGAACTTTACATAACAGAGCATTATAAAAGTGAAAAAATAGCGGATTTTAAGGAAATGGGTAATTTATCCTTATTTATTGATAATCAGCTATTTATGTTTTGCATTTTTAATGAAAATTATACAGCTATTAAAGAATTGTGTCATATAAAAATAAACTCTCCTGCAAAAGATAACAGCCCAACGGAAGAAATTTATTTTTTAATTAATAATTACAGGCTGTTACAAAGCAATTTTAAAAACGTAAACATTTGTGTTTTAAATCATTATTTTACCTTAACGCCCGAAGCTTTTGCTTTTAGTGAGGGCGTTAAAAGCGTGCTGCAATTTACGGGCGGGGTAAATACTAATTTAAAAAACTCATTCATTCATAAACTTGATCAGGTTAATTTTTGTTATTCCATTCCCGATAGCCTCATTCAATTATTGGAAAGGTCTTTTACAAATGCTGCCATCCGTCATGCGGGCGGTGTTTTGTGTGAGCTTTTATCCAGTAATGCATCTTTAAAAAATTGCGATTTGCTTTTAAATTTTAACAAAGGAGTTTTTGAGCTTGCGGCCAAAGAAAACAATTTACTTATCTATTATAATGTTTTTAATTACGAAAATAACGAAGATGTGCTATATTATTTGTTGTTTATGATGGAGCAGTATAAGCTAAATCCTTTAACATGCAGGTTAATGGTTTCGGGCCAAATAAATATTAACGACGAGCTTTTTAAGGCTTTTAAAAAATACGTGAAGCAGGTTAACTTTGCGGTTAATAATAAAAGTTTTAGTGCTGCCTTTAGCGAATTAAATCTTCCTGATCATTTTTTCTTTTCACTTGTAAACCAGCATTTGTGCGTATAATAAACGGAATTTACCGAGGTAAAACCATTCATGTTCCTAAGGGCTTGCCGCTAAGGCCAACCACCGATTTTGCAAAAGAAGGTTTGTTTAATATTTTAAATAACAAAGTAGATTACGGTTCTATCGCGTTTTTAGATTTGTTTAGCGGAACGGGCCACATCTCTTTAGAAATGGGTTCTCGCGGATGTGAAAATTTAACGGCGGTGGATAAAAACGGAAAATGTGTTGGCTTTTTGCGATCTATTTCTAAGGAGCTTTCATTAAACGTGAATACTATAAAAAGCGATGTATTTGATTTTTTAAAAAATTCGAAGGCGAGTTACGATTTAATATTTGCCGATCCCCCTTATGATTTGGAAACCATACCTCTTATTAACGAACTTGTTTTTAATAATAAACTTTTAAAGGAAGATGGTATTTTAATTATTGAACACGGCCCAAAAACGCATCTTGAAGGGTGTTTAAACTTTACTCAGCAAAGAAAATACGGCAACGTTAATTTTTCTTTTTTTGAAAATAGAACGCTTAAATGAAAACTTTAAACTTCTGATTTGTTTATTTGAGCACGCCTAAATCTTTACCCATTTGTTGAAAAAACTGTCTAACGGCTTCGGCAGTAGTATTATCGTTGGTGGCTCTTACGTAAGTATCGGTAAGGGTCATTATATTTTGATGATAAAATTTTTTCATTTCATCAATGCTCATTTCTTTGGTCCATAAATCAATTCTTAGCGTGTTATTTTCCTTAGCGTCCCATAAAGATATCATTACACTTTTGCATTCGCTGCTTTCCCCCGAATCAGGTGCCGACCATTTTATATTTGTAGGCAAATGATTTTCATCTACTGTAACCGTAAAATTTATTTCGCTTGTTTTCATACTCATTTAGTAAAAAATTGCTTATTCTTCTAATATTTTAAATTCAACTCTTCTGTTTTGCGCGTGTTCAATTTCACTGCACAAAACATTGTTGCGGCAATTATTGCGCAATTTACTTTCGCCGTAACCAACCGAAATTATTCTAGAACCTTCAATTCCGGCGGCGGCAATATAATCTCTGGCCGCTTTGGCTCTGGCCTCGCTCAATTTTAAATTATCAGCGTCATTTCCTTTGCTATCTGTGTGCGCGCTTAATTCTATTCTTAGATTGGTATTGGTGTTTAAAACAATAATTACTTTATCCAAAATTTCTTTGGCTTGCGGCAAGAGTGTAGCTTTATTGTATTCAAACAATACGTTTTCCACAATCGTTTTTTTAGGTTGAAGGCCTCGCTGATTAGTTTTAAGATTGGTGTTTCCGGAAACAAACTCAAGCCAAGGATCCTCCATTTCTACCGTTTTAAGTTTGCTGAGTTCTGTGGCAAGTGGCTTATAATTAAATTTTTTACCTTTTTCATGAGTCAGGATTTTGATCATATTATCTTCGTTACTGTAAACAAGAATGTTATTAAATACATCCAACACATTGTTTGTGTTTTCGGCACTTAAATAAAAACGTTTAAGAAATGGCAGGTATTTAAATTTAAAAGATCCGAAATCATCCGTGGTAGAGCTGTCAATAACCTGGTAATTATCGTTTAATAGTAAAATTTTTAATTTTCCGATAGGATTATTTGTATTATCTCCAAATAATTTAGCGTTAACATTCATTCGCATTTCCTCATCACTGATAGAAATATCATTAAACACCGTATTAAAATTTGTTTTCAATTTAATTGATTTTCGCGCAGCAGCAAGGGTGTCTAATAATGCAATAAATTTATCATCTTTATTAAGAAAATCAACTTTTTCGCCTTTCCCTACTTCATTGGCGTCAACTCCTATAAAGTAAGTATTATCCGGTTTGATATCCTCAAACACAAAAGTACCTAAGGCACTGGAGGTTGTTTTTTTTATAACGGTATTTCGGCTATTGGATAAATAAATTGTTTTATTAGCCATAAATTTTTTCTTTCCGGGCGATGATAATATCAACTTCCCGCCAATTGTATAATTAAAATTTTTGTCTATTAAATCTTTTACCTCGGCATCTTTGAGCGGAATTTCACAACCTGTTTCCGGAGAATAAGCACATGAAAACGTTTTTTTACTTTCTGTGCTTACAATGGTTATTTTACTGTTATTTAAATCGGTTTGTTGGGTTTCTAATTTTACTTTACCAACATCAGAGGCGCGCACCCCGGTAAAAGAAAAAGTGCCCGAGCGGTTGGTTTTTGTGGATTTGATTAATTCGCCCTTTTTATTAAATAAAGCAATAGATTTATTAACCACCAGCAATTTTAAATCTCCGTTAATACAGGCTCTTCCTGCAATAATTATGGGCCGCTCAATTTGGTTACCTTCCTTTATTTTATCCTCCGAAAAATTTTCGGGTTTTAATATTTTTTTTACGAAGCTTGTAGTATAAGTTGTATCCTCAATCATTTTTGTGGCGCCATTATACTGTACTTTATGAAAAGGGTTTGTAAATACTGTTGTATCCACATCTTCATCATTTTTAAAAATAAACGGCACGTTAAGTTCATAAGTCATTTTATATTGATACTTGTCCTGTGGAATATTCGCGGCATTAACTTCCATAAATATAACCGGAGAAATTTCGTTTTGAAAATAGATCCTGTAATTTTTGCCAAAAGGCAGATTCACCATAAAATCGGATGAATTTTTTGTTTCCGTTTTTTGAATAATGCCGTTTCCATCTTTAACAATAATTTTAGTATTTATAAGTTTGGTATTATTTATTTTGTTATGTCCGATAATAGTTATCTGGCTCCAGCCAACTGTGCTAAACACAATAAACAGTATTATAAAAAAAATGTGACGCATAAATAGTTTATAAAAATAGAGTTTTAGTTTAGATAATGGAATTTATTGTAGATGGTTTTTTATTGTTTTTATCAACTCTTCATTAAGCTGCGGGGTGTAATTTTTAACCGGAATTATAATTTTTTCTACTCCTTTAAGCTTCTTTAAACCCTTTAAATAGCGCTCGCCCACGCTTTTTAAGTAGGTGTGGGTAATTGATTTTTCAAAAACACGCCCTCTGGCATTGATGTTTTTTTTAAGGTTTTTAGTGCTTGTATCCAAGTACACAATCAGGTCGGGTTTTGGCAATTGCGCTTCTATGGCGTAATAATGCTTTTTAAAGAACAAATAATCAGAGGGGCTTAAGTTTACTTTTGCAAACCATAAACATTTATTAATGCTGTAATCGCTTACAACCAATTTATTTTTTTGCTTAAACGCATCGGCAATGCGCTGGAATCGGTTAAGTAAAAAACTGTATTCTAAAGGAAAAGCAAAGGTTTTGGGATTTGAATAAAAAAGCGGAAGCAAATCGTTTTTTTCAAACTCCTCAGGCAAAAAATCATATTTCAGTTTAGCGGCAAGCTCTTTAGCAAGGGTTGTTTTTCCCGATCCAATATTCCCTTCAATGCATATATATTGGCTCGGCTTAACTACACAAACGCTTAATGGATCTTTACATTCCTTTAATAAAGTTTCAATGGTTTTTTGAAGGGTGGGGTGTACAAGCGTTTTGGCAACGTCTTCCAAGGGCTGCAGCACAAACTTTCGTAAATGAAGGCGCGGATGAGGAACTTTAATTAACTGATTATCAATTACTTCCAAATTAAAAAACAAAATATCAATATCAATAATCCTATCGCCGTTTTTGTTTTTGGTTCTAACTCTGCCCAGCTGTTTTTCAATTAAAAGCAATTTGGCAAGCAGTTCTTGGGCCTTTAAACCTGTTTTTATTTTTATAACCTGATTTAAAAATTTATTGTTAGAAGCGCTTCCCCAAGCCTGCGTTTGGTAAATTTTTGAAACGGCGGTTATGTTGCCGCAATTTTCTTTTATAAGTGCTTTAGCCGCATTTATATTTTGCTTACGATCGCCTAAATTTCCGCCCAAACATAAAAACACATCGTTCATACTATCTTTCTTAATTAACCGGTTTAACTTTATATTTTTGCGTTAGATAAATACAAATATATGAAACAGTTTTTTGGGGCATTTTTCGGGTCTATTTTGGGTATTGTTATTGCAACCGTTTTAACGGTAATTATTATAATAGCCGCAGTAAAATCTAGTGTAGGAAACACTTTTAAAGACGATGGGGAAACCGCCTCTGTAAAAATAAATTCGGTTCTTAAAATTGAATTGAACGGAGATTTGCTTGACAGGGAAGTTGAAAATCCCTTTGCAGGCATTAAAGGCCTTAAAGAATTTTCTAATGCGGATGGAGCCGGACTTAATTCCTTGGTGAGAAAAATTAAATTGGCCGCTGCTGATAAAAATATTAAAGGCATTTACCTTGATCTTAAAAATATTTCGGGTGGTTATGCCAATATTTCTGAATTACGTAACGCGTTTATCCAATTTAAAAAATCGGGAAAATTTCTTTATTGTTATTCCGAAGTGTACGGGCAGCGCGAATATTATCTCGCCTCAGCTGCTTCCAAGGTGTTTATTAATCCGCAAGGTGCCCTTGAATTTAAAGGTTTAAGCATGAATTTGATGTTTTTTAAAAACGCGTTGGAAAAAATGGGAGTAGATCTGCAGGTTTTCAGGCACGGTAAATTTAAAAGTGCCGTAGAACCTTTTCTATTAAGTAAAATGAGTGAAGCTAATCGTTTGCAATCAGAAACCTTTTTAAACAGTATTTGGAGCACTATGCTTGATGGAATTTCTACTGAACGAAAAATTTCAAAGGATGTGCTTAATAAAATGGCCAACGAACTTGCTATTGCAGAGCCGAAAGATGCAAAGGGAAATCTTGTTGATGAATTGGCTTATGAGGACGAGGTTCTGGAAGAAATAAAAAGAAAAGCAGGAATTGCACCTGAAGATAAACTTAACATGGTTGCCATTGATAAATATGAATCTAAAATTAAAACCGATTTAAAATTGAATGGTACTCGCATAGCGGTAATTTATGCAAGTGGCGAAATTGTAAGTGGTGAAGGCGGCAACGATAAAGTAGGAAGTGAACAAATTGCCAAAGCTATTAAAGAAGCAAGGCTTGACGACAAAGTAAAGGCCATTGTATTCAGAGTCAATTCTCCGGGCGGTAGTGCCTTGGCCAGCGATGTAATGTGGCGGGAAGTAACTCTTGCAAAAAAAGCAAAACCCTTTATTGTAAGCATGGGCAACCTTGCCGCCAGCGGAGGGTATTACATAAGTTGTGCCGCTCATCGTATTTTTGCACAGCCTAATACAATTACGGGTTCCATTGGCGTTTTTGGCGTAATTCCTAATCTTCAAAAAGCCTTTGAGCAAAAACTTGGTATTACACTTGATACCGTTAACACCAATAAACACAGTCATGTGGGGTCGCCTTTTATGCCTGTTGATGAAAAAGAGCAGGCCTTTATTCAAAACAGCGTAGAAACAATTTACGATGTTTTTACCAGCCGTGTAGCCCAAGGGCGTAATATGACTCAAGCTTTGGTGGATAGTGTGGGTCAGGGCAGAGTTTGGACGGGAGCCGACGCGCTTAAAATAAATTTGGTGGATGAGTTAGGCGGGCTTGATGATGCCTTGGCCTATGCCGCTAAACAAGCAAAAATAAGCGCGTATAAAATAGTTGAAATGCCAAAACAAAAGCATCCTTTTGCCCAACTTTTAGGCAACGCCGAAGAAGATGCGGAAGCTAGGATTTTGCAAAAAAATCTTGGTGAAACATATGTTTATCTTAAGCACATCCGCAACCTTATTACTTTAAAAGGGGTGCAGGCCCGATTGCCCTTTGAAATGATTATTGAGTAGCTTTAAGTTATTGATAATCAGTTACTAAACGTATTTGACGGTCTCATAAAATTAAGCTATATTTATAACTTAATCTTATGTCGCATTTACCCCTAACAAATACGTTAACGCATGAAATTGACGAGCTAAATCGTCAGGCCTGGTCTCTTAATCGCAAAAACGCACTTAATTCCATTGAACTTGCCACTAAGGCTCTCTCAAAATCTCAAAAAATAAATTACATAAAAGGATGCGCCTTGGCTAAAAAAACGCTCGGCGCCTGCCATGTATGGGTTTCTAAGAATGATGAAGCGGCCAACTATTGCTTTGAGGCTATCGCCTTGTTTCAATCCATTAACGATAAAATAAACGAAGCGGAAACCAATTATTACCTGGGTGCTAATTTTTTCTATTTATCCGATTACGATTCATCCATTAAATATTACAAAAACAGCTACGATATTAGCCAAGCCATTGATTTTGAACCGGGCATGGCCGATGGTTTAAACGGAATGGGCACCGTTTATTATACAATTGAGCAAAATGAAAAAGCACTTCAAATGCTTGATGAAAGTGAAAAGCTGTGTATTAAACATAATGTTAAGGAAATTCTTGTTAAAGTAAAAGATGGCTTAGGCGAAACCTATCATAATCTTAAACAATACGATAACGCGTTAAAATATTATTACGAGTGCATTGAACTTACTAACGAGCTAAATGGCTTACAGCAGGTAAGGGCTTTTGCATTGGATGGGTTAGGGAGAACCTATGCCGGATTAAAACGTTTTGATAAAGCTTTGGAATGTTATACCCAAAGCCTTGAATTAAGAAAAGAATTGGGGTTTAAATTTGGAGTGGCCCAAACACTCACTAACATTGGCAAGTTATATATTATTCAATTGGATAATGCAAACGCCATCAAACATTTGAAGGAGGCTTACGATTTATCGCTTGAAATTGGTTCTAAGGAAGGTGTTTTTCAATCAAGCGAAAAACTTGCCGAACTTTATGAACAGGAAAAAAATACACAAAAGGCATTAGAATATTACAAAATATTTCATTCCGCCAAAGAAGAAGTTCGAAATTACAAAAGCGCTCAACTTTCAAAAAGTTTAGAGTTGCAAAATAAAGTTTTACAATCGCAAGCCGAAAAAGCCATTTTAGAAGAGCGTGCCAAGGAACTGGAAAATTTTTCTGAAAGCCTTACGCTAATGAGCCAAATTGGCCAGCAAATCATTTCAAGCCTTTCGGTAGAAACCATTGTTAATACCGTTTATAAAAGCGTTAATGGTTTAATGGATGCCGTTGGCTTTGGTATTGGATTATTTCGGAAGGAGGATAACGCCATTGTTTTTCCTATTTATATTGAGGGTGAACAAACCTTTAAGGATATAAAATATGATATTACAGATACCAACCGCTTAACAGTAATATGCTATAACACTTCTCATGAAATTATTATTAATGATTTTAAAGCCGAGATTGGCAATTATATTAAAAAATACAACGAGCCCAAAGCCGGCGGCCACGTAGAGTCTATTATTTATCTTCCATTAATTTATAAAGAGGTGCTTCTTGGAGTAATTACTGTGCAGAGTTTTAATAAGAACGCCTATAGTAATTACCACGTAAATATTTTAAAAAACCTGGCCACCTATACGGCCATTGCTTTAGAAAACGCGAATTTATACAAAGAACAGGAGCAAAAAGTTGAAGACCGTACTCTTGAATTATTAAAAAGCAAAGAGGAAATTGAACTTGCTTACAAAACCAATAAAAAAATTAATGATATCGGCCGCGAAATAACCTCTAACCTTAATTTAGGCCAAATATTTAAAAAATTATATCACAGCATAAATGAGATAATGTCTGTAGAATGTTTTGGGGTTAGAATTTATAAACCGGAAATTAATTCGGTGGAGTATAAGTTTGAGATGGAACGAGGCGAAGTTTACGAAAAGCCGGTAATTATTCCATTAACCGATGATGATAACTATACCGTTTGGTGCATTAAAAATAAAAAAGATATTTTTTTAAACGATAATAAAAAAGAATATTCAAAATACGTAAAACAAATAAAAGTGGTTACCGGCGATATGCCTAATTCACTCATGTTTACACCAATGATGATAGGTGACAAGCTCATTGGCGTTATTACTGTTCAAAGCTTTAAATTTAACGCCTATCAACCGCAGCATCTTGAAGTATTAAAAACACTGGCCACCTACACGGCTACCGCCCTTGAAAACGCGTATCTCTACGAATACATGGAGGAAAAAGTTAAGGCACGCACGCAAGAGGTTGTAACACAAAAAGAGCAAATTGAAAAAACATTCGCAAATGCAAGGCTTGTAACCGAAATTGGTAAAGAAATTTCAAGTACTTTTTCAATTCAGGAAATTATAAGCAAGGTTTATACAAGTGTAAATCAATTGATGGACGCCACCATGTTTGGTATTGGTATTTATGATCAGGTTACTCAAAAAATTAATTTCAGCGGTGTAATTGAAAATCAAAAAAGACTCGACGATTATTTTTATTCATTAGATCAAACTGAACGTCCTGCTGTTTGGTGTTTTACAAATCAAAAGGAATATGTTATTCACAGCTTCAGCGAAGAGTTTGTGAAAAATAAAAGAATAACCGATACTTCAGTTATTCAAGGCGCGGCTACCGAATCTATAATTTATGTGCCGGTAACGCAAAACAATAAACATATTGGCGTATTAACTGTTCAGAGTTACTTGCCAAATGTTTATACCGATTATCATTTACAGCTTATTAAAAGCCTTGCCGTTTACACAGCAATAGCTATTGATAACGCCTCTTTATATACTAATTTAGAAGTTAGGGTTAAAGAACGCACGCAAGAGATTGAAAAAAACTATAATGATACGCGTTTACTTGGTCAGATTGCAGAGGAAATAAGCTCTTCACTTGAAGTGCGTACCATCATTTCTAAAGTGTATGCCAACATTAACAATCTTATGAAGGCTGATTGTTTTGGCATTGGAGTTTATAATTCTAATTCACACCGTCTCGATTTTCCTGGATTTGTAGAACTTGGGCAAGTATTGGCTGATTCTACAATAGATGTGAAGGATGTAAACCGTTTAGCCACTCATTGTTTTATTAACGAAACAGAAATTTTTACCAATGATTATGGTGTAGAATATGTTAAGTATATCAAAGGAATTCAAAAACCAATTGCGGGTCAGGCCGCTTCTTCCATTATCTATCTGCCAATTTATTCAAAGGCTAAATGCATTGGCGTTATAACGGTTCAAAGCTATGACAAAAATACATATACGGCCTATCATTTAAATATTTTAAAAAATCTTGCGGTTTCTATTGGCATTGCTCTCGATAACGCTTCACTTTATCAAAACCTTGAAGAAAAAGTTAATGAAAGAACCAAAGAGGTTGTAAAACAAAAAGAACAAATTGAAAAAACTTTTGAAAACACAAGGCTTGTTAGTGAAATAGGCCAGGAAATTTCAAGCACCTTTTCTATAGAAGATATTATACGTAAAGTTTACAACCGTATAAATAAATTAATGGATGCAACCATGTTCGGCATTGGTATATTTGATGCTGAATCACAAAAAATAAATTTTAAAGGAGCAATTGAAGAAGGTAGTCCGCTTGATGAATATGATTATGAATTAACAGATGTAGGGCGGCCGGCGGTTATTGCCTTTACAAACCAAACCGATATTGTTATTGATAGTTTTACTGATGAATTTATAAATAAAAATAAGGTAAAAAACCGTCATTCGCTTCCCGGAAGAAATACCGAATCAATCATCTACCTTCCTTTAACACAAAACAATAAAAAAATTGGTGTTATTACCGTGCAAAGTTACCAGCCTCATGCCTATAACGATTATCATCTACAGCTTCTAAAAAATCTGGCTCTTTTTACAGCCATCGCCTTGGATAACGCTTCCTTGTACACAGATATGGAAGATCGTGTAAAGGAAAGAACCGATGAAATAACTACCGCTTACGAAAATACGCGTTTATTAAGCCAAATTGCTGAAGATATCAGTGCCTCTTTATCTGTAGAAACTATCAGCAGCAAGCTGTATGAAAATGTAAATAAATTAATGGATGCAACCATGTTTGGAATAGGACTTTATAACCCCGCGAATAATTGCCTGGAGTTTAAAGGTTTTATTGAAAACAATGAGGTAATGCCAGATTTTTCTTATCAGGCAAACGATCCTAATCGCTTGGCCGCATATTGCTTTGTTAATGAAACGGAATTTCTTATAAAAGATTATTATATGGAATACAAAGAATTCATTAAGGGAATGGCCGCTCCTGTTTCAGGTAAAGATTCTTCCTCTATTGTTTATATTCCCTTGTATTCTAAAGGAAAAACCATTGGTGTATTTACTGTTCAAACCTATGAAAAAAACGCTTATTCAGAATATCAGTTTAATATTTTAAAAAACCTCGCAGTATCAATTGGCATTGCATTGGATAACGCTAACCTTTATCAAAACCTTGAGCAAAAGGTAATGGAACGCACCACTGAAGTGCATAAACAAAAAGCAATTATCGAAGAAAAAAACAAGGATATAACAGATAGTATACGTTACGCCAAAAAAATTCAGCAAGCCATTGCACCAAACATCGAAGAGTTTAACCGGAATTTTACCGACAGTTTTATTTTGTATAAACCAAAAGATATTGTTTCAGGGGATTTTTATTGGTTCGATCATTTTGAAAATAATACAACTGTTTTTGCAGCCGCCGATTGTACCGGCCACGGCGTACCCGGCGCATTTATGTCGCTTATATGCAGCGATATTATGTACAAGGTTATCAACGATCAAAAAATTTATGAGCCTGCAAAAGCTTTAACTTCTATTGATGAACGTTTAGTGCAACTTATTAAAAAAAGCTCTGAAGCATCGGCAAACGACGGAATGGATATTGCTCTTTGCACTTATTACAAAGCCCAAGGCAAGCTTCAATACGCGGGCGCCCACCGCCCTTTACTTTTAATTCGTAATAAACAAATTATTGAGTACCGGCCAAATAAATATTCAATCGGAGGCCACACTACCGATGGAAAACATTTTGATTTAACCGAAGTAGATGTGATGAAGGGAGATCTTATTTATCTTTTAACCGATGGATACGCCGACCAGTTTGGCGGGGATAGCGGCAAAAAATTTAAATATAAAAACTTTAAAGAACTAATCGTATCCATTTGCAATAAACCAATGTGGGAACAAAAAGAAATTCTTGATGAAACCTTTGAAGCATGGAGAGGCTCACTAGAGCAGATAGATGACGTGTGCGTTATTGGCGTAAAAATTTAGTTAAAGAGCTCATAGCGACCTAAGGAGGGGGTTCCAGCAATGGAATTACAGGTCTCGATACAATTATTTGCTATCGCGGTAAATTTAGCTGGCTTTACCTATTATTAAATTAGCCACAGATTACGTGAATTTCACTTCAAAAATTCTGTTAGCTCAACAGCATTATTAGCAGGCTATTAATTCAAATAAACACTCATTAATAAAAATGTTTAATAAATTTGAATCTTTAATCTTAAACAACATGAGCAAACGCGTAACTATTGTTGGAGCCGGCCTGGTAGGTTCTTTACTTTCCATATATCTAGCTAAACGCGGATATAAAGTTAACATTGTGGAGCGCCGTCCGGATATGCGTAAAGTAACCATAAGCGCGGGACGATCAATTAACCTGGCTCTTAGCGACAGAGGTTGGCGCGGTTTGGAAGGAGTAGGCATTGCAGATGAAATAAAAAAAATCGCTATTCCTATGTACGGCCGAATTATTCATCATAAAGATTCTACCACAGCTTATCAGCCATACGGAAAGGAGGGGCAGGCCATCTATTCAGTTTCACGCGCTGAAATAAATATGAAATTAATGGATCTGGCTGAACAAAAAGCGGGCGTTAAAATTGATTTTGATAAACGCTGTACACATATTGACAGAAAAACATTGGAAGTGTGTTACGAAGATAATCTTAGCCATAATAGTGAAACTCTTAGTACTGACCTTGTTTTTGGTGCCGACGGAGCCTTTGCCGCCAGCCGTTTAAACATGCAGTTAAGCAGCGACCGTTTCGAATACAACCAACATTATATCGAATGCGGATATAAAGAATTAATAATTCCTCCCGGTAAAAACGGCGAGTTTTTACTGGAAAAGAACGCCCTTCATATTTGGCCCCGCGGAAGTTTTATGATGATTGCTTTACCCAACACCGATGGTAATTTTACCTGCACTTTGTTTTTACCTTTTGAAGCCCGCCCGGATGAAACGTTCGGACGGGGCGAACGTTCGTTTAAGAATTTAAAAAACAGCGATCAGGTAAAACGATTTTTTGAAGAAGAGTTTCCTGACGCAGTAGCTTTGATGCCTACCTTGCTTCAGGATTTTGAACACAATCCTATTTCCTCATTAGTAACGGTTAAATGTTTCCCCTGGGTGTTTGATAATAAAGTAGCCTTAATTGGCGATGCGGCCCATGCTATTGTTCCCTTTTACGGACAAGGCATGAATTGCGGCTTTGAAGATTGTGTAGTCTTGAATGAATTAATAGATAAGCATAAAGAAAACTGGGATCTGATACTTGAAGAATATCAGGCTTTACGCAAACCCGATGCGGATGCCATTGCTGATTTAGCAGTGGCTAATTTTATTGAGATGCGCGATAAAACTGCCGACCCAAAATTTTTATTACAAAAGAAAATAGAAGCCCGCTTCTCGCAAAAGCATCCTGAAAAATGGACGCCTCTATACAGCATGGTAACTTACAGTCCGCACATACGTTACAGCACTGCCCTAAAAGAAGGCGCCCGGCAACAGGCTATTATGGATAAAATAATGAATCTTCCCGAAATAGAAACGATGTGGGACAGTGAGAAGGTGGAACAAGAGATGTTGAGAATGCTTTAAACATAAAATATTACAGGCAGGAAAGCGAGCATTTTGGGGAATATTATAGAACAGGCATGATTTTTTTTTCATTTACATGAGTATTGAGCCCTTTCGATACAATTTTTCCGCTCTCGCTATAAATTTACTCGAGCTGACATAAAGTGCTAATAGCATTATTAATCATTTTAAATCTGCTGAAATCTGCTGAATCTGCGTTATCTGCGTGCTATTTTTTGAAACGAAAAGATCGCTTCGGGAGCTCTCGATACAATTTTCCGCTATCGCTACAAATTTACTCGAGCTGACAACGGGGTTTAATAGCTTTATTAATCATTATAAATCTGCTTCATCTGCGTGCCATTGCGCTTAAAAAACCTCCGCTTCACCAACATCCTGCAACATGCTGCACTTAAAGTGGCCAAGCGGACAAGCTTTGTATCCATGTAATCCGCAGGGTTTGCATTCGAGTCCCTTAACTTCAATTACTTTAGAATTGTCGCTTGTGGGACCAAAGCCAAAAGCAGGTACGGTGGAGCAGAAAAAAGCGGTAACAGGTGCGTTAACAGAAGAAGCCAAATGCAGTGGAGCGCTGTCGTTCACATAATTCATCAAGGCGTTTTTCATTAACGCCGCCGACTGTAATAAAGTTAACTTTCCCGCTAATACATGGACATCTTTATGGGTGCTTTCTTTTCTTATTTGTTCGCAAAGCCCTTCATCCCCTTTAGCTCCCAATAAATAAACAGTGGTGTTGTTATCAGTTAGGTTACACAATTCAATCCATTTTTTTACGATCAATTGCTTGGTGTACCATACCGATGCGGGAGCCATGCACACATATTTTTGAGTCTGAAAAGATCGCGCTGTTTCAATATCGGCAGCCGAAGGATATAACTTTGGTTTAAAAACTTCCTTATCGGTAAAATCTTCAATTAATTGATTGTAACGTTCAACTTCGTGTTTGCCATTTCCAATAATATGTTTAACAGCCGTGTCAAATAAATAAGAGAAGGGCGTTTGCTTATAACCGGCTTTGTGTTTTGCTTTAGAAAATCCGGTTAAAAACCCCGAGCTTGCAAAGCGGTGGCAGTTAATCACGCAATCGTATTTGTTTTTACGGATCTTGAACAGAAGCCTGACAAGGTTTCTATTTTTACTGGTTTGTTTATCCCAAACAAGAACTTCTTTTAAAAAAGGATGTTGATGGTAAACCGATTCATTTCCTTTTCTTACAAGGATGCTTATTTGCGCGTCGGGTAAACGCGCGTGCAGTTTTTCTACCAGAGAGGAAGCCAAAATAGCATCGCCAATAAAAGCGGTTTGAATGATGAGTATGTTGTGATAAACTATCAGCTGGTCAATGTTATTAAAAAATGTAAAGCGCAAAGTAACAACAAAAAAAATTAATTAATATTACCGTATGAACAAGCTTGGTAAATTGTTTTTATTTCCTGTTCCCATTTTGGAAGAGAGTGGGGCAGAGCATATTCCTGAATATAATTTACAATTGGTAAAAGAATTGAAGTGTTTTATTGTTGAAGATGCGAAAACAGCCCGGAGATTTTTGAAAGTATTTGGTTATTCTCCCATTGAAAATGCGGAAGTACTATTGTTAAATGAGCATACAAAAGGTGAAAACATTATGCACTTGATAGCCCCTTTATTAAAAGGCGAAAACATGGGTTTGATGAGCGACGCCGGTTGTCCAGGAATAGCCGATCCGGGAGCCGATGTAATTAAAAAAGCGCATGAAAAAGGAATTGAAGTAGTGCCTTTGGCCGGTCCGAGTTCTATAGTATTAAGTATTATGGCCAGCGGGTTTAACGGACAAAACTTTGCTTTTGTGGGTTATCTTCCTATTGATAAAGCCCCTAAAATTAAGCGCATTAAAGAACTGGAATTGTTGGCTGTTAAAGGCTCACAGGCCCAGTTTTTTATTGAAACCCCATATCGCAACGCGCAGATGTTTGAAACGCTTTTGTCAACTCTTTCTCCTCAAACTAAGATGTTTATCGGTAAAAACATTACCGGATCTAACCAATTTCTTAAAACCTTAATGGTAGAAGAATGGAAAAAAATGCCGGTACCCGATCTGCATAAAATTCCGGTTGTGTTTGGCATCTATAAATAAGGATATTTTTTCCGAAATTGCACCGGCGTAGCCTCCGAAATAAAAAGCGGGTTGTTAACAATACTTTAATAGCTTTTAAAAAGCAAGCCACATAAGGGTTTAATTTGTAACCGTGAACATAATATCCTATATAAGAGCTAAACATAATCTGGTTTTAAAACTGATGTTGGTTTTTATTACTTCAATTATCATTACCCTTATGCTGCCTGCCAAGCAAGTAAAAGGGCATTCCGTTGGAGGCTTCGATTCCATTTGGCCATATCAGGATTTAGTTTTGGATAAAGATTTTTATGTAAAGAAAACAGATGCCGATTTGCGCCAGGAATATGCACAGATAGCAAATGAAGCACCTTTGTTTTTTGAACAAAATAACACCGATAAAATCACTAAACTGAAGCAGTTTGAAATTATAGCCGATTCAGATCCTAAAATTTATGAGGTTTTAAAAACGGCTTTTGATAGTATTTATAAACGCGGGGTAATTGAAACCTTAAATGAATCAGATATTAAAAAGCCTATAATGGTTTATAATCTTAATTATGCCGAACAAACGGTTTATAGTAATTTCTTTACCGTAAATTCTGCCCTTTATTTTATAGAACAACGCCTCCGTGAGAAGGGAATAACAGATCTTAACGATGTAAATTATCTGGATTATCTTGCCATTACACATTTTCTTAATAAGGAAAAAACAAAATGGTATGTTAAAACAAAGCTTGAGCAGATTTCTGTTTTTAGAAGTGTTATAAGAGCGGGTGATGTATTAGTGAGGCAAGGCGAACCCTTAACTAACGATAAACGTTATTTGATAAACCGTTACTTTTATTCTCAAAATCAGGCGATTTCTTTTGGCGTTTTAAATTTTATTTCTAAATGGGTATTGGTATTCATCACCCTGTTGATTCTTTTGTTTTATCTGATATTTTTCAGAAAATATATATTCGGACAAAACAAGCAGGTATTGTTTTTATTTATGACTGTTTTGGCAGGCGTAGTATTTTCATACATTTTTTACAAATACGGCTTAATAGTATTAACGCTTCCTTTTACTTTAATTCCAATTTTAGTGCGTGTTTTTTTTGATAGTAGAACCGCTTTGTTTACCCATTTGATTGCAGTTTTATTATGCAGTTTTTTTATGGCCGATAAGCTAGAATTTATACTTCTTCAATTAATTTCAGGAATAGGAACGTTGTTTACGGTAGCCGAAATGAGAAAGCGTAACCAGATTCTTAACGCCGCGTTTGTGGTACTGGTTATTTATATATTACTTTTTATATCTTACCAAATGGGCTTTGGCACTCCGGGCCTTGTAAAAAAGATAAGTGCCTATGTGCCCTTTATAGTTAGTGCCATGCTGGTTTTATTAGCTTATCCGCTTATTTATTTAATAGAAAAATTGTTTGGGTTTATTTCTGATTTTAAATTACTTGAATTATGTGATTTAAATCAACCCTTACTGCGTCAGCTTTCGCAGGAAGTTCCGGGAACTTTTCAGCACAGCCTTCAGGTGGCTAATTTGGCCGAAGAAGCTATTTTTTACATCGGAGGCAATACCTTACTCGTTAGAACCGGAGCCATGTATCATGATGTGGGTAAGCTTTTAAACCCGAAATTTTTCACCGAAAATCAGGTAAATGGTTATAGTCCGCATATAGAAATGTTGCCTTTGCAAAGTGCCAAAACAATCATCAACCATGTTATTCAAGGGATTGAACTTGGCAAAAAGTATGGCTTGCCGGAGCAGATCATAGATTTTATCCGAACGCATCATGGAACTACTTACGTTGGTTATTTTTTAAATCTTTATAAGAAAGAAAAGATTTTAACCAATGTTGATGAGAATGAATTCCGCTATCCGGGACCAATTCCTTTCAGTAAAGAAACAGCGGTGTTAATGATGGCAGATGGGGTAGAGGCCGCCTCACGCAGTTTGCCCGAAAAAAACGCTATGGCCATTAACGACCTTGTTGACCAGATCATTGATTACAAAATATCGCAAAACCAATTTATAAATTCAGACATTACCTTTAAAGATATAACATTAATTAAAAAAATATTTAAAAAACGCTTGATGAATATTTATCACGTTAGGATTGAGTACCCTTCCTAAGAAGGTGTAAAAGCCAATGAGTAATAAAAAAAAGGATATATTTGTATAAGCTATGCGTAGACTATTAATAATAATTGCCTCTCTGGCAATTCTCTCTTCCTGCAAGGTTTTTAAGCCCAGCCTGATGCTGAAAACCCCTAAAGATTATAACTATGATAAATTGATTGATTCATTAGGCAGAATTGATTATAAAATTGCACCCAATGACGCCGTAATTTACAGGGTTTTTACCAATGATGGATTTAAGCTGATTGACTTAGCCAGCGCCAGTAACAATGTTTTTAGAAGTGATATAGATGTAATTGTGGAAAGTAACGGCAGCGTTAAAATGCCGCTGATTGGCAGAATGCACATTGCCGGGCTTACCATTATAGAAGCGGAAAAAATGATGGAGGAAAAGTACTCTGAATATTACGTGAAGCCCTTTGTTACACTCAAGGTAACCAATAAACGTGTTATTATATTCCCGGGAACGGGAGGTGCGGCTAAAGTAATTAATCTTGCCAATAACAACACAACCGTTTTAGAAGCCATTGCTGCGGTTGGAGGCATACCTGATGACGGAAAAGCATATAAAACTAAATTAATAAGGCAAAATCCTGATCCCACAAAGCCACCGTTTGTGTATCTGCTCGATCTTTCAAGAATTGAAGGACTTGCTTTGGGTACCAGCAAGGTGCAGGCAAACGATATTATTTATGTAGAGGCAAGATACAGGCCTTTACGAACCTTTAACACCGAGATTGCACCTATTATAGGTTTAATAACAAGCTTGTTAATACTTTATCAATTTTCTAAGCTTAGATAAGCATGTATAATCCCGATGTAGGCAGTAATAACCAGATTAAGGATATTTCCGAAAGGCTTAACAATGGTTTTGACATTGGAGTGATAGCTTATCTATTTAATAAAAGCAGATTTTATATTCTTACTTTTTTTATCCTGGCTTTTTTTGGCGCGTTTTTATATTTACGTTATAGTCAGTTTATTTATGAATCAAAAGCCATTTTGCAGGTAAACGATGCCAACAAAGCTGAAAACATTCTTAAATTAAATAATATTGAAGCGGTTGATAATATTTTAGCCGAAGCGATAGAGCAGATTCGCTCGAAAGTTTTTTTACGCAGAGTTGTAGAAAAACTGGATATAATAGTTAATTATTACAGCGAAGGAACTTTCAGAAACAATGAATTGTATAATTATTCGCCTTTTTTTATTAAAATAAATAATAAAATCCCTGTAAATACAGCACAAAAAATATATGTTGAGCTTAATGAAAACTTAACCGGCGGAGTTTTAAAAATAGGAAGCTCCGTTAAAAAATTTGAGATAAATACATGGTTAAAATTAAATGAGTTTGATATTAATGTTTACTTAAATCCAAAAACCAATCCATCAAACATAAAAAATATTATAAAGGACAACAAGGCCTTTTACTTTACTATTGCCAATATCGACGCGGTTACTTCCGAACTTCAATCGAAGCTGGAAGTGAAACTACTCAATGAAAGCGCGAAAACCATTTTACTAAAAGTGAAAGATGTAAACCCGGAGAAATCAACCGATGTGGTAAACGCCATCATTGAAGAATATCTAACCTACGATGTGGAGAGAAAAAGTGAAAGTTCGAGGAATATATTAGCCTTTATTGACGGACAATTAGATAATGTATATAATTCATTAAAAAATACAGAGAACGATCTTCAACGGTTTAAAAAAGATAAGAATTTTAAGGATAAGGATGTTCTGTTAAATTCAGAATTAATGCGGTATACTTCTATTGAAGACCAATTATTAAAAGTTGAAATGGAGGAAAATATTATCAGCGAGATACAATCCAATATTTCTAAAAATAAAAGTATTGATATCTACCAACTCATTTCACTAATTTCAGGAACAGAATATGAAAATTCGATAAAAGATATCACACAAAGCATTCAAAAATTACTATTGGATAAAGAAAACCTTCTGTATCAGGTAACTCCTAATTCGGAAAACATTAAACAATTAAATTACCAGATTGAAAATCAACGAAAATTATTAGTTGAAAGTTTGGATGCCATACGTCTTAAATATAAATCTAAATATAAAAACCTTCTCGAAAAATCTTCTGACTTTAAAAACAAACTCAATCAAAATCCGGATGACGAGGTTGAATTTTCGAGGTTAAACCGTTTGTATGCTATCAGCGAAAAATATTATACCATGCTTCTTGAAAAGAAAACTGAATTTTCCATTTCAAAGGCAAGTTATGTTTCTAAAAATGTTATTCTCGAAAAAGCTCAGGGATTGGGGGCTAAGGTATCTCCAAGCAACAAAAACGCCATTTTAATTGCTACTCTTACTGCCCTGTTGTTATCCTTAGGATTGATTTTTGTTCGTTATCTTTTTCATGATAAAATTTATACTCTGGCAGATATAACAAAGTATTCATCAGGCAACGTGGCTCTGCTTGGCATAGTTCCAAAGTATGCCAACAAAATCCCTGTATCTCAATTAATTGTAGATAAAAACCCAAAGGCAATGATTAGTGAAGCATTCAGAACTATTCGAACCAATTTAACTTTTATTGATAATACGCCGGGGTCTAAGATCATATCCATCACCTCCACCATAAGCGGTGAGGGAAAAACTTTTGTGGCCATTAACATAGCTGGTATTCTTGCGTTTACAGGAAAAAAAGTTGTTATTATTGACTTGGATATGCGTAAACCTAAAATTCACCGGGGTTTTGGCGTAACCAATAATATTGGTATGAGTACAATTCTTACGCATGTAACTACCGTAGATGAATGCTTTAATAACAGCCCGATGGAAAATCTTAAATTTATTACCGCGGGGCCATCGCCACCTAATCCTTCAGAGTTAATTTTAACGGCCAAATTGGATGAAGTTATCGCGTATTTGAAAACAAAATTTGATTACGTAGTGATTGACAACGCTCCAATTGGATTGGTAACCGATGGAATTGCAACCATACAAAAAGCAGATTATCCCATTTATGTTTTCAGGGCAGCTTATTCAAAAAAGATGTTTACTCAAATATTAGACAAACTAAAAAACGAAAGCAATATTAAAAATTTGGCTGTAGTATTAAATGATGTAGATATCAGTAAAAAAATATACAGTTACAATTACGGTTACGGTTACGGCTATGGTTATGGCTACGGAAGCGGGTATTATAGTGAAGAGGATGGATTTAAGCAAAAGATTAAAAAATAATTATGGAAATTATTAAAACCAGATTAAAAGATCTTGTAATACTAAAGCCCAAGGTTTTTGCGGATGAACGCGGATATTTTTTTGAAAGTTATAATCAAAAGTTATTTCAGGGAGCAGGTTTAAATTTAAACTTTGTACAAGACAATCAATCGCTTTCGCAACAAGGTGTGTTAAGAGGATTGCATTTTCAGAATCAGCCGCATGCACAAGGTAAATTAGTACGCGTTATTACCGGAGCAGTATATGACGTGGCTGTTGATATACGAAAAGACTCTGCAACCTACGGCGAGTGGTTTGGGGTTGAGCTTACTGAAGATAATAAATGGATGATGTATGTGCCTGAAGGTTTTGCGCATGGATTTTTAACTTTAAAAAACAACACGATTTTTTCTTATAAATGCACCAATTTTTATAATAAAGAATCTGAAGATTGTATTTTATGGAATGATCCTGATCTGAATATTGAATGGAAAGTAAAAGATCCCATACTTTCAGCCAAAGACCTGGAAGGTAAATTGTTTAAAGATTTTGTATCACTTTTTTAAATGTCTTTAAATTATCCGGCTATACTCATTACTTTTTTCTTTGCTTGCTTCAGTTTTTCTATTCTGGTTAATTATATACTGTTAAATTTTGTTAAAACATTAGGAATTCGAGGTAAGGAAGCCCTTCAGGTTAGATGGAATCCAAATTCAAAACCCACTGTGGGAGGCATATCATTTTATGTATTATTTTTATTCGCTCTTATTTTCAGTACGTTTATTTCGGTACATACTAAGGGCTTTAACCTTGAGTTGATTGGTATTCTTGTTGCAGCCACTTTAGCTTTTATTATGGGCTTAGCCGACGACGCTTTTAATACAAAACCATTACTTAAATTTTTAACACAGATAGTTTGCGCTTTGGTGCTTATTTTTTCTAATCACAGCATTTCTATTTTTCAAAACCAGTTCATAAACAATATCTTAACCATCTTATGGGTGGTTGGCATGATGAATTCAATAAATATGCTTGATAATATGGATGGTATCACATCGCTGGTAGCTATTACCGCTTGCACGTTTACAGTAGCAGTTAATATATCTTTAGGCCACACGCTTAATTATTCAACTATATTAAATCTTGGCGTTTTAGGAGCTTTGTGCGGATTTTTAATTTATAATTTTCATCCTTCAAAAATGTTTATGGGCGATACTGGGAGTCAATTCATTGGATTATTTCTTGCCGTTACGGGTATTGATAATTGCTGGAATAACTCTATGTTTACCTGGATAAATGGTTTTCCTTTAATAAACATTCTTATTGTTATGTTGGTATTTTTACTCCCTTTAACAGATACTTTTACGGTAGTTGTTAATCGCATAAGCAAGGGAAGATCACCCTTCATAGGTGGAAAAGATCATACCACGCATCATTTATTTTTTAGGGGCATAACTGAAAAACGTATTGCTATTTTGTTTTTTTGTTTGAGTTCGTTAGGTGCTGTTTTGGCTTATAGTTTAATCTTTAATTTTTCATTTACTGTGTTTTATGGGTCGCTTTGTTATTTTGTGCTCGTATTTGTAACTTTATATCTTAATACCCGTATAAAAAAGGGGTGATTAACATATTTAAAATTATTCAAACGCTTCAACGCTCAAATTCTTTTCAAAGGATTCTTATCTTTTTTTGCTTTTTTCTGGCAGGTTACTTTGTTATCCGCATTTATATTTATTCGCCCGAAGAAAATAAAGTATCATACACTAATAATAATTTTTTTGTATTAGGATTAAACATTCCTTTAACACTTGATTTTTGCGGTGAAGTAATTCCCACTAATAATTTCGAGATCAGGAAAAACCTTGAGCGCGAATTTTTCACTCATTCATATTGGAAAAACAATTCAACTGTTCTTTTTTCAAAAGCTCAAAAATGGTTTCCTTATATAGAACCTATTTTAAAAAGGGAGGGAGTGCCTGACGACTTTAAGTATGTGGCAGTAATTGAAAGCCATTTATCCAACATTGTTTCTCCGGCAGGGGCGGCGGGTTTCTGGCAGCTGGTGCCATCTTCCGCGCGTAATTATGGCCTTGAAGTTAATGAGTTTGTGGATGAGCGTTATCATGTAGAAAAGGCAACTGTTGCCGCATGTAAATTAATTAAAGCCGCACATTCAAATTTTAATAACTGGACGTTATCGGCGGCGGCATATAATTTAGGAATTGGTGGAATACAATCGGCGCTTAAAAGACAAAATTCAAGCAATTATTACGATCTTTTATTAAATAACGAAACGGGAAGTTTTGTGTATCGCATTCTCGCTTACAAAACTTTATTTGCAAGCCCGCAGCATTTTGGCATAAAAAAGAAAAAATGGCGGTATTATCCTGTTATTCCATATAAAATTTTCAAAGTAGATTCTTCGGTAACTAATTTAAAAACGCTGGCTAAGCAAATGGGTTGCAATAAAGCCACTATCCGATTTTTTAATCCATGGATATTGCAGGATCAACTTCCTAATGCAGAAAGAAAAATATATGAAATTAGAATACCCAAAAATTTAACTGCGGATTATTCATCATATATTCGTGATTTGGCGGGAGTAGATGGCGACTTTACTCATTCCCTGGAAGAGCCGTTGGTTAGTGTGTCGGATAAAATAGATTCTTTGTATGTTAACAAAAAAATTATTACACACCTTGTTAAAGAAAACGAAACGCTAGACGAACTAGCGAAATTTTATGAAGTAAAAACTGAGGAACTTCGAAAATGGAACGGAATACAAGAGAATCAGGAAGTTGTGGCCGGACAAACCCTCTCCATCATCTTTATTAATAAATAAAATTATTGCTTGATACCGTCTTTATATATTGTAATAAAAGCATCTGTAATTCCCGCTCTGATTGCTTCTTCTTTTAAAGCCTGAGCAAACTTTGGTTCTGTAAAATTACCAACACTATAAATAAATAAACCATTAATTTTAATGTTTTCGATTGGCCAATTTTTTATTGCCATAAATTTATTGGCCACATCACCCGGTAGTTGTTTACTATAAGCACCAATTTGCACTCTGTACGAAATTCCTTCTTCACTTAGTTTAATACCGTTTTCAGCAGTGGCTACAGGGTAGGAGGTAACACCGTTGGTAAAGGGTTGAACGGATGTAGTACTATTTGTATTTTTTACAGGAAGTGTTGGAGTATCATTTGATATAACAGGTGTAGTGATTGGATTAATATTAGCTCTTGGATTATTAATAAAATTATCAGAAAAAACTATTGGATTTTCCGCTTCCATTTTTGTAGCACCGTCTAATTGTTTTGTCTTTCCTTCTGCAAAAGAAATTCGTTTTCCGTTTAAATAAGCACTTATAAAAGCATCTTTAATACCAACATTAATAACTCGGTTTCTATCTGTTTTTATTTTTTCAGAATTGTTGTAAATGCCCGCGGTGTAACGGAACAAACCGTTAGGTAACTTTTCGGTATAAATTGGGTTTAGCCCAAATAATTGTCTTTTATTTACCGCTTTGTTATAAACCCCAATTTGAACGGTGTATAGTAAACCGTTAATCTGCTCCAATTCTTTGGTTACATTAACCGCATCCTGAGCATTAATATTTAGATTCAGATTATTTACAGCAGCTTTTGGAATATTAACATTAGCGGTAATTCCGGCTGTTTGCGGAGCAGTGCTATCTACCGTTCTGCCTTCTTTGGCTAATTGAGTCAATGCATCGTTTAAAGATATTCTTTTACCGTTAAAGAAAACCACCACAAAAGCATCGGTGTAACCAAGATTTTTAAGATCATTTTTAACCGCATTGGCACTCTCAAGTTTATTAAAGTTACCAGCGGTGTAACGTATGTAACCGTTAGGCGCAGTTTCACCGTTAAGTGGACTTAATCCACGGAAGGAGTTATCGGCCAGTTTGGTTTTAAATGCTCCTACCTGAACACGGAAAACTAATCCATCAGGAATCTTTGCATCTACAGGAATTGGCTTATCGGCACTATAAGCATTGCCGGCAGTCACCTCCAAACCTTCTACCTTAATTGTTCCTTTACCGGTAGCCGCATTAATTGGTGTGGCCGTTTGGTTATTATTATCATTATTATTATTTTGAACAGTATTTAAAGTAGGCTTGTTGTTTCTATTGGTGTTTGCGTTATTATTAGTAGGATTATTCGTTATGTTATTATTTTTGGCGGTATTATTTGTTATCGTGGTATTCTTTTTGGCTATTGTATTTAGCTGGCTTATGGCGGCGTTGCCGGTTTTAGCAGATAGCGTTAAAAGTTTTATTTTTTCGTTTGCATTTTTTTCGTTTGCAGATTGAATTAATAAACGCCTCGATTCACCATTAAGATCTTCTGCATTTTGTTTAATTATTTTTTCATTATCTGTTAAGTTTGCAGGAACCGAGTTTTTTGAAGTTTCGTATTCGAGGCTGAATGCATTTGTGAGGTTGGTTAAACTTACATATTGTTTTTCGCGAAGCTGCTCCTGTTGTTTCAGCAGGTTTTCCGGTACAGTTACGCTTCCGGAATTGTTAACGGTATTTTCTTTTACAATATAATCAGGATATTGTTTTTTAAGTAAGTCAAGTATTTCATTTTGCTTTTGAATCATTTCTGCTTCCTTTTCCTCAGCATTCATCATTGAACCTATTCTAGCGTTGTTATTGGTTTGGCTTTGGGCTTCATTGCGCAACTGCTGCGATTTTGTTTTTAAAGTATTAACTTCATTTATTTTTTCCTCTAATTGTATCGCCTTATCTGGATTTTCTGATTTCATCCGGCTTATTAATTCTGCAATTGCCGTATTATTTGTAGCGTAAGATTGCTGATTACTTTGTTCGGTAAACTTTATGGCTTCGAGTTTTTTAGTTTGCGATTGTGTTTCGAGTTCTTTTGATTTTTGAATCAGTAATTCTTTCTCTTCACCTGTTTTTGTATTAGCCTGAGTTTTTAAATCAAATGCTTTTACACTCAAATCTTCCGCTTCTGTTAGTAAATTATCAGCTTGTGTTTTTAGCTGTGCACTTGTTTGCGATGTTCCGGCTGTTGAACCGGTGTTATTGATCTCTTTTTCTAAAGCTATGTTTTCATCTTCAATAGTTTTTAATTCAGCAATTGTTTTACTAACTATTGTATTTGCCTGCGGACTGTTAAGCTTAACTTTTTCAGAATCAAAAAAGGAAATTAGCTGAGCGGCACTCGTATCCTTTGTGGCTAAGGCTTGCACTGTAATAGAATTTGTGGAAGGGGTTGTTTGGTTGTTATTATTAGGGGTGGCGGAATTTGTTGATGTTTCTGCCGACGTATTATTAACAATAGTGTTTGTATTAATGGTGTTACTATTTTCTGTAACGGTTGCCGTGTTAACTTCTGTTATTGGCGTTGAGGAAGCTGTGTTGTTTGAATTTGGCTTAGCATTGTTATTTACCGAATTAGTTTTTACTGCAGTGTTGTTAGTTGTGGCATTGTTATTTGGAGTAGTAGTCGAAGTTAGTGTTCCGTTATCTGGATTGTTGATTGCCGTTAAAGAATTACTATTGGTGGCGGAATCGTTTGCATTAGTTGAAGCGGTGGATTTGGTAGCAACAGTATTATTTGTATTTCCGTTATTAATAGTATTGGTTGTGTTAGTGGTTGTTTTAGCGCTGTTAGTAAGGGCTACGGTTTCTGTTAAGGCTGAATTATTATTATTATTATTATTATTATTATTATTATTATTATTTATAGTGGTTGTTTTAGTATTCGCAGTAGTATTTAAGTTATTATTTGGAACACTATTGGCTGTATTTTTGGCCACTAAGGCACTAACTTTTTTATTCAGATTATTCAATTGAATCAGAGCCTCTGTTTGTTTTTTTGTGATTTCTATAAGTTCGCTGATTTTTTTATTATTGTCTTGGGATGTCAGTGCCGCCTGCTGTAATTTTCGCGCAGCATTAATTTTATTTACCGATGCAATGTATTCCGTTTTAAGTGCCGGGTTTTTATCAATTGCGCCTTGATTAGTTTTGAGTTCAGAATCTAATTGAGTTAGCTCAAGATTATTGGCTTCATATAATTTAGAATAAGCCTCAACTTTTGATTCCAGAACTTCTCTTACACCGTTATTTACAGTCAATAATTGATTGTCAAGATTATTAGTTACAGAATTAGTGGGGTTGGTATTATCCGCAGCAACGGAAGAAATAACAGCTTTCTTGAGCACCACATCTGGATTCGAGGCTTTAAGAAGATCCACCGCTTGCTTTTGTTTGGCTAGGGCTTCAGTTTCTTTTTCTTCAGCGTTACTCAAGTTGCCTAATTTAGCTCCTGCATTGGGCATTGAGTTAGCTTCCTCGCGCATGGATACAGCTTGTTTGAATGCGTTGTTCGCATCGTCCGCCAGTTTTTTAGCTTCTGTTACATCACTTTCAGGTGCTTTTTTTGATGCGATTAATATACTTAAATTATTTTTTTCAGTTTCATAAATTATTTTATTATCTGATTCTATAATTTTTGCTGCTTCAAGATTTTTTTCATTTGATTTTATTTCTAGTTCTTTTGCCTGAGCAATAAGGGCTTCTTTTTCTGCGCCTGTTTTGCTGCTGGCTTGAGATCTAAGGTCGAATGCTTTTACATTTAATTCCTCGGCTTCTTTATTTAAATCTTTAGGAGATACTGTTGCCGTTGGTATGGAAGACGTGTTTTTTATCTGATCTTTTGCAATAACTATCTGATCCTTTAACTTCTTTTGTTTAGCTACTGCCTCGTTGATTTTTGCGTCCGCTTCAATTTTTAATTTCTGAGCATTTTCATTCTGGTAACCGTTGTAATCAAAGTTAACATTATCATTTGATGTAAGATTGGAATTTAAATTTTCAAGTTGTTTAATTGCATCGTCGTTGTTGTAGGCCGACACACTGCTGATGGAGGTTGTGGTAGTTTTTTTTGCTGTGCTTGCCAAAGTTGTTTTATTCAAGTCCTCCGCTTTTTTAGTGTTGGCTGTTATCTTTTGTTGATTCTGTTTTTTGCTTGCTTCCAGTTGCTTTATTTCTGTGGTGAGTTGTTGTTTGGCCGTAGCATTGTTGGTTTTAGAAAGTTCTGTTTTGTTTTTCGAAATGGCCTCATCAATTTCTTTGTTGTAAGTAATAAGCTCATTGTTGCTTTGTTCAATCGCAGCTTTATCTGCATTGGTAGGAACGATTATCTTATCTTTATATTTATCGGCAAGTGTTTTATTCGTTATTTTTTCTGATACTGGGTTATTTGCCGTAGTAAGTGTTTCAGCAGAAGTTATAGTACTGGAAGTATTAACAACAATGGTTTCATTCTTCACTTTGGTGGCCAGGTCAACGCTTTTGTTTAATCCGGAAAGCTCATTTTTTAATTTCGCGATTTCAGTTTCATTTATCGCAACTTGTTTTTCTTTTTCGCTTTGCTCTGTTTTTAATTCGATTATTTTAGTTTGAATGCTTTCCTTTTCTTTTTTCTTTGCTTTGGCCAAATCGTTTTCATTCGAAGTAATGCGCTCTTTTATTTCCTGAATATTTGTTTTAACCTCCTCATTATTTTTTTCAACTTTCAAAAGCTCTTTTTCTTTTTCATCCGCTTCGTTTTTCATTGAAGTGAAAATATTTTCTGATTTATTCTTCTGATCAGAAACTAACTCAATTTCTTTTTGAATGTTATCCAGTTTATCCAGATTTTCTTTTGTATTGTTTTTATTAGCGGTTATTTTAGTTAATTCATCGGAATACTGTTTGTTTAATTCTGCTTCTTTAATTTTAACGGCAGCATCATCTTTTAAGGCATTAGCATAGTTTAATATTTTAGCGGCTATCGTAGCATCTGTTTCGGCCTCTGCTTTCAGAAGGTTTGCTTTTTCAATGACTTGTTTTTTTTGTTCTTCGTTGGTAATTTGTTCAGCATTTTTATAAAAATCATTTGCTTCTTTTAATTTTTTATCTGCTTCAATTTTTTTCTGATCCGCAAGTTCAAAGGCATCATCGGCATCTTGTTTTAATGAATTGCCTTCTTTCGCAAGCTCCTCCGATTCTTTTTTAGCGGACTCGGCAAGCTGTTTGTTATCTAGTCCTGATTTGGTTGAAATAGTTTTTGAAGTGGCGCTGTTACTATTTGCATTTGCAGAGGATGGATATTCTGAAGTTGTGGAACTGGTAGCTGTGGTTTTGGTTTTTAACGGATCCTTTTCTGCACCGCTTATCAAAGTTGGATTAATTTTATTTTCACCCTGATTCACATCCAGCTTAGCCTTTTTTTCTATTAGCTTTAAATATTGAATGTAACTGTCATCACCAGGGTTTTCATCAAAGTAATTCAAAATTTTAAGTATTCCTTTATCATAGGAAATTGTTTGTCGCAACGGTTTTGATGAAGCCAGGGTAGGTAAACCCACACGGTCTGACTGAGTTTTTAAACCCGGAGTTTCAACCGTATAAAGCAAGGTGGCACCATTAGGTAGATCCATAAAATAATCGCCATTATCACCGGCGTTAAAAACGCCAACAATATTTCCGTTATCCATATTTTTAACGGTAATAATACTTTTTAAACTTTGATCAGCGCTTTCCTTTACAACAGTACCCTTTAACGCTAAAACATCAATGGGTTTTCTTTCGGTATTTATTTTTAATACATCAATTTTTCCGGGTAAGCTTTGTCTTCCGGTGCTAAACCATGCCGTTTTTTCGAGTGAATCGGTTACATATAAATAATCGTCATCGGGCGAGTTGATAGGAAATTCCATGTTTACCGGCGGGGTCCATGAATCCGTACCTTCAATATAAGTTGATTTAAAAATATCATAACCGCCCATTCCGTTGAAACCTTTACTGGCAAAATAAATGGTTGTTCCGTTGGGATGTAAAAAAGGAAAATCTTCATCCTGGTCTGAATTAATTCCGGTAACTTTTTGAGCCTTGCTGAATGTTCCGTTTGGGAGTTTGGTGGCGTAATATATATCTTTATTATCTCCTTCGCCGTAACTGCTGTAATAAACACGATTGCCTATTGACGGTAAATAAACAATCGACTTATCTTTTTTCTTTTTATCGGTGCTTGTTTTAAAATCATCGGGTTTTGCTAACAACTTTCCGCCAACAGTTTTTAAATCGTAGCTTCTAAAATAATCCGCTTCGTTAAGTTGCTTTTTACTCAAAACCACCAGGTCAGATAAATTACTCAATAATCGCTTGCCATATCCACAGGCGCGGAGTTCCCGCTCTACCTGCAATTTCTTTTGCTGAGAAGAAGATCCTGTTTTTTTAAATTCGAGGTAATATTTTATGGCTTCATCAAATAAATAATTAATGTGATAGGCTTTACCCAAATAAAAGGAGGTTTCTTTTGGGGAATCATCGGGCTTACTGTAGGCGAATTTTAGGTAAGGAAGACACTTTTTTTTGTCGGGTTCGCTGTAAATCATACAAACTCCGAGGCGAAAATTATATTCGGGATCTTTAGGGAAATTTGCAACTAACTGAGAATAAAGCTTATAGGCTTGGGTATATTCCTCGTCTTCAAAAAGTTTTAAAGCGTTCTTTTTAACTTCCTCATTTGGAGCACTTTGAGCATGGGAATTTATGGAGCAAAAGGCTGCCACCATAAAAAAGAGGACTTTTCTATACAAAATGCGAGGCGAGGACGCTAATACTAAGGTGTTTAACCTTATGATCATATTCAAAGTTTAAATATAATGAAACTTATAAATATAGATGCAAGGAAAAAGAAAATTTCATAAAGATGCCTTGTTAAAAGAGTTATTTGATACAAATTGAATAAAATAATTACTATTTTTGACTTATAAATCAATTAACTATAAAAAATGAAAAAAATCTATTTAGCAATTGCGGCGGCAGTAACCTTATTTGGTTCTGTATCCGCGCAGGTAACAACTACTGTTACCGCACCTAATAACAGTAACGCTACTACCAGTAATCGTGGACCCAATGGCACCACTAGTCATACTACGATGAGAGGTGTGTTTTTAGTGCCGGGTACTGAACTTTCTGCTTTAAGTCCAACCATTAATTCTTTTGGTTTTGTTTTAAGCAGTGGAGTTAGTACTGCCGCAAGCGGTTCATTAACTGTTTATTTAATGAATACAACAGCTACGACTTACACCTTGGGTACTAGCTGGACTACAGCTACGGTAGGTGCCACTCAGGTTTATTCAGGAGTTTACAATATTCCTGTTGGACCAAATCCTGCAACCATTGATTTTACTTTACCAACCGGATTTCCCTATATACCGGGTAATGGTTTAGTGGTTGCATATGAATACACTGGTGCAACAACCGCTTCTACTGCTGCCGTTTATTCAGCTTTTAACGTACCGGGTGTTAATCAAGGAGCAAGTGCTGCTTCAAATACATTTACTGCTCCTACAACGTTAGGCCAAACAGCTTTCAGACCTCAATACAGATTCCAAAGCCCTAACACTTATACCAACGAAATATCGGCTTCTAATTTAACGGCTGAAGGTAAATCTTCAATCGTTGCAGGAACAGCTCAAACAATTACTGCTATCATCCAAAATGCAAGTAATATAGCTAAGACAAACATTGGTGTTGGATTAGGAATTTCAGGAGTTACTACATACACTGCTGCTACTTTAATCCCTTCTCTTGCTGCCGGTCAGTCTACTATGGTATCTTTCGCTTATACACCAACTGTAATTGGCGTTAGTAATATGACAATTGGCGTTGCTTCTGATCAAAACAATATTAACAATGCTACTTATTGGACTCAGGATGTAACTTGTAATAACAAAGCGGTAAATCCTCCAACAGGAACATACACTACTCCAATAGGTTACGGTACTGGTTCAGGGATTATTGCAACTGAATTTACAACTGTTAACAGTTCTACTTTAACAGGTGCGGTAATTGGAATTTCTTCAAATACTGCCAGCGCTAATAATTCTGTGTATGTTGCTTTGATGAATTCAACGGGTTCCATCGTTGCAACCAGTCAAACAATAACTTTAACTGCTCCAATGTTAGGTACTGCGGTTCAATTTAGCTTTGCTCCACAAAATATTACAGCTGGTACAATTTATTACATTGGTTTAGCTCAACCTTCTAATACCTTGTCTTATGCTCCATATGGAACGCAAGCATCCTCAAATACTCCGCAAAATTATTATACTGCTCCAATTGCAGGAGGAAGTGTTACTCCTTTAGGTGGAAGCTTTGGATACTTTAAAATTGAAGAAATATTTGCAGGTGCTTGCGGTTCAGTTGGGATTAACGAACTTAAATCTGCTATTGCTTTAAACCTTTACCCTAACCCAACGGTTAACGGAAAAACAAGTATTGCTGGTTTAGAAGGTACTAACGTAATTACTGTTTACAACATGTTAGGTCAGGTTGTTTCTACAATTTCTACTGATAAAGAGGTTGTTTCTATTGATCTTTCTGCTCAAATGGCAGGTAATTATTTAGTAAGAATTACAAACTCTAATAATCAAACAAAAACTGTTAAAGTTATTAATAACTAAGAATTGTTTTTAATATAAAAATCCCGATTAGTTTATTCTAATCGGGATTTTTTATTTTATCGAAGCAAGTATTTTACAAACTCTCCGAAGTAAAAGTAAGCGGTAATAAATTTGAGATGGAGGCGCTGATATAAACCGGACCTTCTTGACCCATCATAATTATTTTAATAGGGGTTTTAAATTTTACTTCGTACTCCGACATGCTTTGCCGGCACGAGCCGCAGGGGGATACGGGAGTGTTTAACACTTTACTGTCGGTTCGCGCAGTTACGGCAATGGCTTTAATTTTTACATCAGGGTGTTGCGACGAAGCATGATAAATTGCAACTCTTTCTGCGCATAATCCGGATGGATAAGCCGCATTTTCCTGATTATTTCCTGTTACAATAACTCCATTTTCCATAAGAAGTGCTGCGCCTACAAAAAAATTAGAATAGGGTGCATACGCATTTTCCATGGCTTTTTTGGCTAAGAGCAATAGGTCTTTATCTTCTTTTTGCAGATCATTGATATAATCAAAAACCTCAAACTCAGTATTAATTTTAATTTTTTTCGACATAATATAAAAGTATAAATTAATCAGGCATTATCTATTTTTTTAGCAGCCAGTTCACCCACCATACTGCCAATGGCCACACCCATGCCGCCCATTCTTACAGCGGCGAGTACATTTTTACTCACAAATTCAATAATTGGTTTTTTTTCGCTGCCAACACCCATTATGCCGCTCCAACGATGGTCTACTTCGTATTTTATGCCGGGTAAGATCATTGTTTTTAAGAGGTGATCCAGGTTTTTCTGCAGTTTATCGTTTAATTCAATTTTGGTTGTTGTTTCCGTTTCTTTATCCAGATTTCTTCCTCCGCCAAAAAGCACACGATTATCAATATTTCTAAAATAATAATAACCTTCCTGGTAATGAAAGGTTCCTTTTATAGGAAGATCATTAATGGGTTTTGTAATTAAAACCTGAGCTCTGGCCGGTTGCACATCGTGTATTTTTAATAATTCACCCGCAAAACCGTTAGTGGCCACCACCACTTTATTCGCTTTAAAAATCCCAGGTGCACTTATAAGTTCTACATAGGTTCCTGTATCATTTACAGAGGATATTCCAATGCCGTTTAAAAGAAGAATTCCTTCTTCCCCGGCCAGAGAAATCAAAGAACGCATCATTTTTCCGGTATTTATTTGTCCTTCATATTTATTTAAAATTACACCGCAAATGTTTTTAAAATGTGTGTTTTTCGCCGTTACATCGCTATAAGTGTTTTTAATGCCTAAAACTTTCTGCATCTCTTTATTTAAAAAATCAAGGTTTTCTTTACAAAATAAAAAATCTTCTTCCTTGTCAAACAGTTCAAATCCTCCCCAAGCCTTATAATCAATATTTTTATCCGTAAGCCGTTTACGTAGTAAATTCAAACCTTTCCATCTCATTTCAACGGTATTCCAAACAGATGAACTTTTCATTTTCTTTAAATCGTCCAATAATTCACTGGGGCTGCCAAAGCAGGCAAAGCCCGCGTTTTTGGTGCTTGCTCCGCTCGGAAGAATGCCTTTTTCAAGAACTAAAACGTTTGCTTTACGATTTTTTTGTTTAAAAGAGATAGCCGTACTTAAACCTACAATGCCGCTCCCCACAATTATCAAGTCAAATACTTTAAAATACTGTTCAAGTTCCCAATAACTATAATTAACATTTGGAGGTTTTTGCATGGAAAAGTTTTAATAAGATGTCTGAGTAATTTTTGTAAATTTATTTGCTAATTTGCGCACCCCAAAACTATGACTTTTAAGCACGCGTTTGTAATACTTTTCTTTTTTTGCTGTCATTTTATTTTTGCACAAACTGTACCTGTTAAATTTGTCGGAAATATTTCAGACGATAATGGCGATGTAAGCGGCGCGGTAATTCAGATCACACAGGGCGGTAAATCAGTAGGCAATGCCATGACAGACGGTTCGGGCGATTATAATTTTAGTCTCCCTTTAGGAGGGGAGTTTTTAGTAGTAGTGTCAAAAGAGGGTTATGTTTCAAAAAAATTCTCTGTGAGTACTTTAGGCGTCCCTCCTGAAAAAGCTGAAACAAAATTTCCAATTATTCAGGCAGATATGGGATTAAATAAACGCCTTGAAGGAGTAGATTATTCACTTTTAAACCAGCCGATTAATAAATACCATTATAATCCGGGGAAAGATAATTTTGAATATGATAAAGCATATTTAGATCAAATGCTTGCCGGCTTAATGGCCATTAAAGAAGCAGAGAAAGCCGCTAAAAATAAAGATAGAGACAAAGAAGCCAATTACCAGGCAGCTGTAAAAAACGGTGATAAACTTTTTGGAAAGAAAGAGTGGCAAACCGCTATAGCCAGCTATCAGCAAGCATCCACTATTAAGCCTGCCGAAAGTTATCCGAAAGAGCAAATTACAAATATTAATAAATTGATTGCCGAAGCAGCCGCAAAAGCTAAAGCAGAGGCTGATGCCAAAGCCAAAGCCGACGCAGAAGCCAAGGCCAAAGCAGCTGCCGATGCAAAAGCTAAAGCGGATGCCGAAGCTGCCGCGAAGAAAAAAGCCGAGGAAGAAGCCGCTGCCAAAGCCGACGCAGAAGCCAGAGCCAAAGCAGCTGCCGATGCTGCCGCAAAGGCGAAAGCGGATGCAGATGCGAAAGCTAAAGCAGAAGCAGCCGCAAAGAAAAAAGCGGAAGAGGATGCCAAAGCAAAAGCCGCCGCTGATGCCGCTGCTAAAGCAAAAGCTGAAGCAGATGCAAAATCCAAGGCAGAAGCCGAAGCTGTTGCTAAAAAGAAATTAGAAGATGCAGCCAAGGCTAAGGCAGATGCTGAAGCCGCAGCTAAGAAAAAAGCCGAAGAAGATGCCAAACTGAAAGCAGAAGCGGATGCGAAAGCTAAAGCAGAAGCAGAAGCCGCCGCGAAAAAGAAATTAGAAGAGGATGCCAAAGCAAAAGCCGCCGCCGATGCCGCTGCTAAAGCAAAAGCTGAAGCAGATGCAAAATCCAAGGCAGAAGCCGAAGCTGTTGCTAAAAAGAAATTAGAAGATGCAGCCAAGGCTAA
>JACPOC010000058.1 GCA_016185125.1 Bacteroidota bacterium | reverse complement strand
TCCTTAAAAAAGCCAAAGTCCGCAGTTGGAAATAATTTTACGACTGCTAATAAAAATCAAAAAAATTAACTAATTTTAAAAAAGAAAATGTCCAAAGTTATTTAGGCTTAAAAGTACAGATTGGTTTGACTACATACACTTTGAAAGATATTTATATTCATATGAGTAAAAACACTGCCCCGTGTGTCTGAAATTAAAAATACGGGTATTGGGATTAACGAACTGGATGTTACCATTAAGATTATATTTAGCAATAAACCCAGTATTAGCAGAATCGATAGGCTTATGGTATATAGCCCCTCCAATTCTAACACTGTCTGAGCTATACGCACCTGATAAATATAAATAATTACCATCTTTTTGAAAGGTGCCTAAACTCACTTCAGCAGGTATACTATCCTTCCAGATTATTGTTCCCAAGCTATCTCTTTTTTCAATAAAAAGTCCATGAATGTAATAGCTCCCACTAGGAATTGAGTAACGACCTGCGATATATACATTTTTTAAAGAGTCAGTTTCAACGAATTTAACAGGACTATCAGATGAGGAATAGGCTATGGTTTTTTTCCAAGCCATTTGCTGAGAAAATGTATTGGTAAAACATATTATAGCCCAAAATAATGTAATAATTTTTTTCATTTTTCTTCCTTCTCCCTTCTATAAGTAATGTTTATGCCACGATAATTTTAAAAAATATGTGACGCATTATCAATTAGTTACCTATCTCAATTTAAAAATTATTGTAGAAAATTTGCCCTAATAAAGTAATATTATACATTTGAATATCCTTAAAAAACTATGCCATGAAAAAATCTTTATTATTATTTCTTATGCTTTTAGTTCATATTAAATATGATCTGAGGGCACAATCGATTGAAGCCACATTATTAGGTCAAGCATATTGGACTAGTGATCATAGTGGAAATGCAACCTTTACCGGTCTACCTCAATGGAATGATGTCAAAAATTCAGGGGTACGTCTCGTAAGAGTAGGAGGAATTGCTTACAACGCAGTTAATACCGGGACAAGTGCGAAGCCAACAAATGCATTGTACTATGTTACTATGGTTGATGAGATACGGAAAAATGGGTGCGAACCCGTAATCACGCTTCCTTTTGTATGCCCAATGAATCCGACCGCAGCGCAAGTTAGTGCAGCGATACCTGTAGCCGTAGCAAACGCAAGAGAAATAGTTCGCATATTAAATGTTGTGCACAAGCGAAATGTAAAATATTTTGTACTCGGAAATGAGCCGGGAACTGAATATAATTTCACCACAACTTCTTCAGCTAATTTTGTAGCTCAATACGTATTGGCATTATCTAAGGCCGCCAAAGATGTTGATCCGGAAATTAAAACGATTGCTCCTGAATACGAATGGTATAATAAACCAATTTACGATATTTTATTTGCTGGCAGTGGAGCGAGTGATATATCTGGTTTAATTAGTTCAACTGGACTTGCTAATAATAAACCCATTGTCGATTTTATGAGTGTACACCAATATATAAATGATTTCCAAACGCTTGCTCCCGGTGAAACCGTTCCTTCGGGAGTGCCAGATCTTATTTCTAGAATTGAGAAAATTCAAAAAGATCCATATTATGTTCCAGTTAAGCGATACCGGGGTGTCTTACAAGACATGCGTTTAAAATGTCAAACTTTAAGTGCTTCTAGGACATTTGGTGGAATTCAGCAGCCCCTAAAATTTATGATTACAGAGGCTAATGAATCTCACGATAATGAAGCAACCGCAACGGGCGCTGATAACGTAGGTGGAATGGACACCCGCTCTTTTGTTGGCGGACAACTTTGGGCGAGAATGTTATCTTTAGCAATGGAATACGGTTGCTCTTCTGTTATGTTTTGGAGTGTTAGAGAGTCTATGACAGGTAATATGCAAGATAGAGGATATATAGCTGCCTCTACATTATTAAGACCCAGTTATTATCATTACAAAGCTATCTCAACTTGGTTCAGAGGAGAATATTTAAAAGATGAAATGTTGAATAAGATTCTTTTAAACTCAAATGGAAGTTCTAATCCAAATAGTAATTCAATTGATCCCACATGCGCTGCGGCATACACATCACCAAGCGGAACATGTCAATTTTTTTATGATGCAACAGGCTATGATTTTACGAATATAGCATTTGCCAGTAAAAATGAAAATATAACCGTTATGGTTATGAATAGAGCTGCTAGTCCGAAAACTTTTTCTATAAGGTTTGACGGAACAACGGTATCGTCTAATTTTGGGGGCACCTCAGGCACTTATCAATATAGTTTTGCAGGGGGAACAGGAATTTCATCGACCTATATGCAACATGATTTCACTGGAACTGGAATTAACAGTCCGATTGGTGCGAATAGCACTATTGTGTTTGTTTTTGGTTGCAATGGGAAATTGTTAGAACGTTGGACAACATCTCAATCTTCTCCGGGCGACTTCCAGCCTTATACACCTGCGTCAGGAACACCTCAAACAATATCAACGGTTTTCAATAATAATGGAGGATGTATTTCAACAGGAAATGCTGGTATTACAATTACTTCCCCAGGTGATACCTATGCTTGGTATAAAGCTCCAAATAACTCTCCCTTTGAATCGGGACTTAATGTAAATAGTGTTACCAATTTAGAACAAGGCGCCTATATTACCGAAATTAGCGGTAATAATATGTGCGGTACTACTTCAACATTAAATGTGATCTATAAAACATCACCATTAATTGATGCAGGGAATGATGCAAACCTTTGTGCTACTTCTTATAATAATATTCCTATAGGTAATTCTACTCTGCCAACATTAAGTGGAACTGGGGCAGGTTATTCTTGGACATCTGGAACAACTGGCTGTTCCGCTCCAGCCTTTAATACAAAATCAACCTTAATATCTTGTAGTGCAGGGTCGACACAATATATTATGACGGCAAATGATGGAGCGTGTTCCATAAGTGATCCTGTAAATATTCTATTGTCAGGAACGCCACCAACCGAGGATGTATTTATTCAAGATTCTCCTGTTGATGTTGGAGATCAACCAAATAGTCAAACGAATGCAGCATGGCCAGGAGGAGTTTTTTGGGCAAGTGAAGATATTTGGACTCGTAACGTACAAGCGGATAAAATATCTTTTAATCCTCCTCGCTATTCGCTTGAGAATGTTCATGAAAATCCTAAAAGTTATTTTCCAAATCCTCAATATCCTTTTATATATGCAAAGTTTAAGAACAAATCTTGTGTAGCAGTTAATGGTGTTGTTAAACTATATTTTGCAGATGCTTCTGTAGGGTTAACGTGGCCAGGTCAATGGACTCAAATCGGTGCAGCTTCTGGAATTCCTGTTACTCTTAATTCAGGAGATGTGTATGTTGTCGAACAAGCTTGGATAAATATCCCGAACCCTACTTCGGGCGGTAATCATCATTTTTGTCTGGTCGCTCGTTTTGAATCAAGTTCAACTGGTTCTGGTGCTGACGTAATTACAGGGGAAACGTCTAATATTTGGACAAACGCAGCCAATTATAATAATATTGCTTGGAAGAACGTAACAGTAATGGGTTCGGATGGCAGCCTTAATCTTGTTTATGTCCACAATATTGTAAAAGAAACACAGGTTGTTCATTTACATTTTGTTGCTCAGAAAGATAAAACTAATCATACAATTTTAGATTATGCGACTATTAATCTTCACGTAACCCCTATGATGATGAAACGTTGGGTAGGTGGTGGAAAAAGAGGACATGGTGTAGTTGCATTAAATGATACAACCATTCAAGTTGTGGATACCAATGCAACAATGGAAAATATTTTCCTTCGTTATGATGAATCTGAACAAATCGCTGTTCAGGCAAAAGGCTTTAAGCTTCCTCCCGCCTCAAGTGAACAATACTTCAAGTGGCATTTAATTCAGTTCAATGAAAAAGATAAGGTACAACCTGACGGTGGTGAATTATATTTAATTGATAAAGCCTTAATGAAGGCTAGGCCTTGTTTCACCTCAACTAATGTATTAAATGGCAGTATTTCAGGGACTCAAAGCTTTAATAATAACCCAATTTTAATAACTGGAAATATTATTGTACCTGCTGGGGCGTCATTAAACCTAAGTAATATGGACGTCATGATAGCAGAAAATGTTACTATTAAAGTTCTAGCTGGCGGCGCAATAACATTAAGTAATGCGCATTTAATGTCTGCTTGTCCCGGAAAAAAATGGGGCGGAATTAGTGTTAAGAGCAATCCAAGTGTTCAATATCCAATTACCATTCTCAAATCTAATATAGAGGACGCGACTAATCCAATTTTCATTGAGAAGGCTGGTAATGTATTAATAAGCGGTACATCCTTTATAGGTGATGGTCTAGGGACTGCTATTGCAATGGAAAAGGTAAAAGACTTCCAAATTTCCGAAAATACTTTTAATACTTATTCTATTGGAATTAGCACCTTGAAGACTGACGTAGCTAACGTAAAGTCCTTAATAGAAAAAAACATCTTTGAGAACGTATTATTAGGCCTTCAGTTTAATCAAGATAACCATCAAAAGCTTGATTTAAAATGTAATCGCTTTATGTATGCTAATTATGCAGTTCTAAGTGATAACACCACTTTAAAAGATCAAGGAAATATAAATGAAGGGGCTGGAAATGAGTTTATTTCTACTTCAACTTTACCTAATAATAAGTTGAAACATACTAATGGGAATGCTGCGAAGTATTACTATGATCCCAATCAACCCATCACTTCTGGGATGAATATCGCTGTGTTTTCCTCGATAACGGATCGCTCATGTTATACCTATGATTTTGATACATCTGCTACAGCCTTTGTAAGCTCAAGAATAGCATCTGCAAATCACGTTTTAGAGTCTATTAACAATAAAGCTATAGATGTGTATTCAGTGCCAAATCCTAATTCTGGACAAGCATCTATATTCTTTAGTTTAGGCGCAGCGAATCAAGGGGAAATAACTATTATGGATATCTTTGGTAAAATAGTTGATCATATTAATATAAACTCGGAGGCAGAAAAGGTAGAGGTAAATTACACTCAATTTGCTAATGGAATTTATTTCCTAACCGTTACCAATAATAAGGGCGAGAAAAAAACGCAAAAAATGATCATTAACAAATAAGAATCTTGACTTATTAAAAGTGAACGGAGTTCCCAAGTGAACTCCGTTCTTTTTATTTTACATGAATACTAAGAATCAATGAAACAAACACTTATATTTTCAAAGGGACAATTCACAGAATCAATTTTGTACAATCAAAAACCTGTGATAAATATTAGCACCGTGCAGTTCAATACTAGCGACAATCAGTGGGTAAATCGGTTATACGCAGGTTCACTAATTATTAAAGTATATTACTTAAATCAAAACAATGAAGAATTAGACCGATTTGAAGACCATATAAGTTTTGGAACATACATATCAACTGATCATAAGATTCCGAATCTTACAGTAAATAAGACTATCCATATTCCGATTCACACTCAGAATGACCCGAATTTTTTGAATAAATGGAAGGTAATTATTGAACTTAGTAATTTGAATCTAGAAATGAACGAGAGAATCGAAATTCTAATAATGGATAAAGAACACATCCAACGGAGAGTTGAAGATTGGGAAACTAGAATTAGAAATTTATACTCTGAAGTGCAAACATGGATTCAAAATCAACCAAACTTCACCGCTCAAGAAGGTAGTCCGACAATCATGGACGAGGAAATGATGCGTGATTTTGAGGTACCAGCAAAGAAAATCCCAACAGTTGACATTTTATCTGATGGTAAAATCAAGCTTTCCTTTAAGCCCAAAGGGTTATGGATAATGGGTGCAAATGGCAGAGTAGATGTTTTGTCTTTAAACAACGGTGGATTATTATTGATAGATAAAGCAGAAAGCTTTCAGCCACCTCAATGGTATATAGTTGATAATACTAGACAGCAAACTCGGTGGACAAAACCTGTGTTTTTTAAACTATTAGAACCTACGTCATGAATATATTTGATGAACTATATAATCTTTATAGAGTTATTGACAGTGATCTAGCTATAATAGAAACTGAAGCACGTATGCGACCTGATCCAATTCTTGAAGGTCAAACAATGCGGCAGCGAGAATTAAACGATCAGGCGTATTTTCTATATATGTTTACTCGCTTAGAAGAAAAAATCAGACAATCAACTACACTCCTTTTTGATGCAAAGATAGTTTCGACTACAAACATAGAGGATTTACGAGCCTGGGAAATAATTAAAACTAAGCAGCTCAGCTTAATGCATCTCGTTTCTTTTGTTTTAGTAAACGGAGGTATTGATTATAATTTGGTATATGATTTTAAAAAGCAACGTGATAAGATAGCCCATGGTGGATTAGTCCCAGCAATTTTGCTTTCGTATGTTCATACCGAAATGAAGAGACTGTATGATCTTTTTTAGTTGTGGTAAGAAATGGAAGTTTCAGGATAAAAGCGAAATGCCCATCGGTTTTCATAATATCCTAACAAAAACCCATAACCTTTGTAATATGCCCTCTTTTCATCATATTTAAACCAACCTTTGATTTTGTAAGTGTAACCAGAATCGCTGTCCATTTTTTCTATATCCATGTCAACAATGGGTAGATTTTTAGTGATTGCTGTATCGAGGAACCGTTTCAACTCTCTATAACTTTCATAAGCCGCATGATTTTTAAATGGCTGTTTAGTGGCCTGACGAGGCGTGTCGTCGAAATACCACATTTTTACAAAAGAAACTGAATCATCCGTTTTCAAGTAGTTGAGGCTGGTTTCTATAAGTTGTTTGGCCTCCTTTTTTGTTAATTTTTGCGCTGATAAGCTATGCCCTATGATCAGAACTGCTAATGCTAAATATATCTTTCTCATATCTCTATAACTATTAATGGTAAAAAAGATACAGGGTTTTCAGGGGATAAATAAAAGTTGAAGAAAACTTGGGCTGATCTAATTATTTTCATGAAAATGAACTTTTTATTTGCTTTTAAAATTAATTGTAATAATTTAGATTAAAATTTAAAAACGACATCATATGGCAACACGTACATTTAATCCGTACCCTATTATCGGTACACAATTAACAGACGGGATGGAAGCAATATCAAAATCCCTAAAAGCAACCTCAACGGTTGACGATCTAGCCGACGCAATTTATAAATATATTCAGCCTATATATTATCCGGCACCAGTATCAACACAAGTTCAAATTGAAATTAAGTCTGTTGTTTATAATGTTATTAATGCATATAACAATCAAATTCTTCAAGGATATGATGATGAACAAATGATAATTATCGGGATGATGTTAGGGCCGACCACAACAGACAAAACTCCCATTAATTCTTTAGACATGTGGTTTGAAAATATTGAGGATAATATTTCTGAAGCCGGTCTATCATTAGAAGACCAAATGCCACTCTTATTAGCTATTGAGGTGGAGAAAACAATCTATAATTATTGGATTACAAAGGTTGCAACCCCAGGAAATTGGTCAAAATTCTTCCAACCACAGACCGGGTTGAATTATGCTAATATTCCTTTTTGGGTTGAAGCATGTACGGAGGGAGCATTAATAGGAGGAAATGCAAGCGACAAAGGACTTATAGCTCCAACAACTGACATTGTGAGTGTGGATATTGTATCCGCTCTCATAGGAGCGCTCGCTATTGGCGCAGGAAAAGTTATTTTTAAGTGGGTTCCGCGAATCCAACCAATTCAGTTATCTATGGAAACTCCAGACGGTCTTGTTATTGGTGGATATTCCTTGGCTATGCAAGGCGGAAATATCCAAGCGTTAGGTACAAAAACAAATAAAAAGGATTGTATTGTAGTGAATAATTGTGATGGCGGGAATTGTAACTATGGCTGTAATAGACTATAATTTTAAAAAAAAACCTATGAATAATAATAGAAATTCAGTTTCTGTCTCTGATCGACTAAAAGATGTATGTTTTAGTAACATGAGTCATTCAAATAATGGAACCATAGCTGGTGGATTTTCTTTAGCATATGTTTATACAAATACAAAGGAAATGGCAACAACAAAGAATAAAGATGGTTGTGTAATAAGTAATAATTGTAGAGGAGCGAATTGCGGCGAAGGTTGTGGAATTAAGAATCCTTTTTAACATCATGGCTATGAATAATAAAAGAAAAATAAGTGCTCCTGTCTCTCCGCTCAATATTAGTGCAATAGGCACTTATAATGGTGGGTTTTCCGATAGTTTCTCTTATACTGCTGCCGCTTCGAGTGCGGTGAATTCAAAAAAATGCGTTACTTCCAATAATTGCGGAGAAGGTAAGAACTGTTTAAAGTGTGGAGGGAGCTAATGAAATTCAGCCAGTTTAATTCAATCATTCCCTTTGAGGATAAGTTTGCTCTTTATAATGCTTTTAGCCAAAAATTAATTTTTTTGGTTCCTGAATTAAAAGAATTACTTGATGCGGCTATTAACGAGGGTATTGCTAATCTTAATAACTTTCATCCCTCTTTTTACGAGTATCTGGTACAACAGGAATTTATTGTTTCGGAAAATACAAACGAAATAGACAAGGTAAAAGAAGTTAGTGAGCGAGTTGATAATGATTCTTCCTCTTTCATTTTGACTATTAATCCAACGATGAATTGTAACTTCAAATGTTGGTATTGCTATGAAACCCATATTAAAAAGTCAAAGATAGATGTTGATGTTATAGACAGAATTAAACTATTCCTCGACAAAATCACAGAAAAAGGATTAGAAACTTTTTCCCTTTCTTTCTTTGGTGGTGAGCCGTTGCTATACTTTAAGCAAACAGTTATTCCTATTATTGACGAAGCAGCCGCTTTATGCGAAAAAAGAAATGTTAAGCTAGGTATTTCTTTTACAACCAATGGCTACTTAATTAATCAAGACTTTGTAAATTACTTTCGCTCCAACAAACTTAATTGTTCTCTACAAATAACACTAGATGGATATAAGGGTGAGCATGACCAAGTCCGCTATGTAAGCGCCAATAAAGGCTCTTATGATGAAATCGTTAAAAATATTAGACTTCTCGTTGAAAATGAATTTTTTATTCGACTAAGGGTTAACTATACGGATAAAAATATATCCAACACTCATAAGATTGTTGAAGATTTTTTATCAATCGATAAAAATATTAGAGATAAATATTTATTTTTTGATTTTCATAGAGTTTGGCAAAACTCTGAAGAAGGTGACAAAGGTGACATTAATAATCTTGTTGATAGCAATCTTGCTCTTATCAGAGAGAAGGGTTTTGACGTTCAAACTAACAGCCCAAATAATGTGGCTGAGCCGTGCTATGCAGACAAGAGAAATAGTGTTGTAATAAACTACAACGCAGACATATATAAGTGTACTGCCCGTGATTTTACCAAAGCTAATCGAGCTGGTTATATTGATTCCCAAGGAGAACTTATATGGGAAAATGATTATTTAGAAAATAGAATGCAAGCGAAATTTAAAAACAGGTCTTGTCAGACCTGTCGGATTATGCCACTTTGCAATGGGGGCTGTTCCCAACATGCTATGGAACGCGCCCATGAGGACTATTGTATTTACGGGGGAGATGAAGACGAAAAAAGCCGGGTAGTGAAAATAAAGATTGAGGAAATTTTGAGAAATGTCGTAGTAGCTGAACCCGTAACTTCCACTGAATAATATTAATGCCTTGCGTCTTGTTTAGAAATAAGTATTATGTATTTCTTTTTTTATTTTCGGTAATCTCCATTTCATCCTTTAGCCAAAAGATTAAATGGGTAAATTTTTATTGGGAGGGCGATACAGTTGGCAATCGTTATTTTGAGAAAGCCTGTATTCTTATACCAACAGAAATAGGGAATCTTCCTCACCGGTTTTCTACCCAATTAGATTTAGGGGCTATAAACTCAATGCTCTATGGCAACACCATCGACCCGTATTTATCAACTTATAAAGAACTTCAAAACAAAATTGATACTTCTGCTTTTGTTTGGATACAAAGCGAAAAGAACCCTCTTTTAAAGAATATAAACTTGAAGTTGGACGGCGTTTCTTTTGGTAATGTCGATTTAGCTTTGTTTAAAGATTACGGAGATAGCTTAACAATCGATTCGATTAAAACAAAGAGTGTCAAACATATCGGCACAATTGCCCCAGATTTGTTTCAAGATAAAGTTTTGATTATCGACTATGCTCATAATCGTCTGGCAGTAACTAAAACAATACCTGCCAAATATTATAAAGCAACCAATTTCGTAGATATTATTTTAAAAGAAGGTAGAGTAAAAATTCCTTTTGAAATAAACGGGGTCGTTCGCTATTTGCTATTCGATACTGGATCAAGCAGATATGGGTTGTTTACCACTAAAACCAACGCAGATCAGATCTCTACAACGGAAAATATTGTAAATGATTCCATTTGCGGATATAGTTGGGGAGAATACGATTGTTCCTATGGAAAAACCGTAAGAGTCCCTATCAAACTTGGTAAAGAAAGTTTATTCAATACCACTGTTTTTTACAAAAATGAAAACTATCTGGAAAATTTTTTTAGAAGTGAAAATCTATGGGGAATGACAGGCAATGTATTCTTTCTAGATAAAACTGTTATTATAGATTATAAAAACAATAAGTTTGGCGTTTATGGTAAATAAAAAGCACATTCAATACATCACATCCGTTATTATGGTGGGTTTGATTCACTCCTGCCGGGGGTAAAGTAATTTTAGGCTTCTGCAACTGTTGAAGTATGATTATTTAATTTGTCATCGATGAAGGTAAGATAGCCTAGACCGAAGGAACTTACTAAATCTCTGGATTCTCCATTTAAAAGAGCGATTGTTTTACCGAATTCAATAAAAAGTTCTCCTATTTGATAAACAGCGTCGTTAAAATCCGGCTTCATCCTTCTATGAAGGTATCCCGCAACATGTAGCCATTCATGCATCCAGTGCGCCGCTAATGATAAAGAATCATCAGTTTTCATCCATAACCTAATGTAGTAAAGGTTTGTAGTAATAAGCGGATCAGGAGGAGTACTTCCACCAATAACGTTGTCATTCTTAAACTCATCAAATGCTATCTTTAAATCAATTATATTGTTAGCTTTTGTTTTATACTCTTTACCTTGAACTATAGAATTGACAATTTGTTCGTTAGTAGCGCTGATAATTTGATCTGAATCGGTTTTAAACAAGTTGTCGGTATATCGTTTAGTAAGAACGGCTTTCAGGAATTGCGGGTCGTTTACAATCGCTTTGAGCCTTAGGATAGCTTCACCAGCAAATTTTGTTTGCTCTTGAGTGGCATTAGTAAGAGAATTAAGAATTACATCAGTCATAATTATATTATTATAACAAAGTTATAAAAAATTATTTGCTCGTAAGAATTTCTTAATGTAAGAGATCTTAGTCCATCTTTTGTTATCATGATTTGTTAAGATAAGTTGAATGACACCAAAGTAGGATGCTAATACCGTGGCAAAAAAAACGTTTTAGTAATACATAAGGCCGTTCCCTATGGGAAGCTTGGCGTATTTTACTACTTTCTTTTGAAAGATGATGAATCTGTTGAAGTTAACAGTCTTCTAAGGGACGCTAACATTTTCAATTCTTCAAGGTCTAAGTTCGAAATTTGGTCAGCCGGGATCACAGCAAATGCCTACAGCCCCCTATATCAGGGGGCTGTTTGTTTTTACATACATTATTACATACATTTTTTAGGATGATTGCCAGTATTATAGCAACCTAAATAGCAGTAGCATTATTCTAACTTACCTTGTTATTGGTTTGGAAGTACAATCAAACGCTTATGATAATAATTATGATCTTAGGTTTTATCCTAACGATCCTATTTTATTTCGCAGTAATTATCGCTATTAAAAATGTTGAGTTTCTAAATACGATTATCCGATCCTTTACAAAGATGAAACTTCAGTAGGAAGAGGCGAAGCGCTGTCTTTAAATATGGATTTGACAATTTTTTCAGAAATCCCTATTTATATAAGATCACCTTTTTTGAAATATTCTTTTTTGAAACATTTTCGTAAAATACAAAATGATAAACTCCGGTTGGCAAGCCTACAAGATTTATTTGCCTATTGCTATTAATATTGTCTTCTGCCATTAAAAGTTGGCCTAGTGAATTAAAAACCGAAATATTATAAGAAGAATTTGCAGGTACGCCAATTGAAACAATACCATTTGTGGGATTAGGATAAACAAAAACATCTTCAAATTTCGCAGTAAGGGTTGGACTGACCGGAGGAAGTTTAGCAGTGCTATCAATTGTCAATAAATAAAAAACATTCTTACTGCCTTGCACACTGTCAATTGCTCCGCTTGTTAAGTAATACATGCCGCTGCCTGTCTGTCCCATTTTGGTAGTAACGGGACTGGTAGATAGCTTAACCGTACTATATTTTAACACCTGAAACTTGTTCAGCATCTTAAGAGAACTATCTATTACATAAAACCATCCCGTTGAGTTGGAACCGGTGAATCCTGTATTAATTTCGTCTCCCAACGCTAAATAGCGATTTTTAGATATTTTGTTTAAATTACGTATTCGGGAATAAGTATGGCCAGCGCCGTTCCCTCCATTTGGATTAAAAGCTGTAGCAAAAAAACTGGATTTTAAAGTGTCCTCCGTTTCATTTACACGAAGAACATAAGATTGTATGTAGTAAAATGGATACGTGGAAGGTGAATAAATATAATTTTCGAAGCTGTAGGTGAAGCCATAGTTATCTTTTACAATGTTAACAGGAAAAATAAAAGGAAACTGCGGGGCACAGCGATTTAAAATGCATTTATAATCCAGAATATTTAGATTCGTATCCAGAATCATAAGAGTTTTCGGCGGGCTTGTGGTGTTTCCATTACCACTTACAAATAATCGTAAATTATTATTTGAATCAAACAAGATTTTTCTTGCACTGCGAGAGTTTGAACTATCGGTAACTACTTTAAAGTTCAGTTGCTGCAAATTCAGATCATATATACCTATATTTATTTTCGCAGGCTCATTAAAATAATTTCCGTTCGTTCCTGCCACATACAGTTTATGATTATGGAGTACCATCTGCGAGGGATCGTATAAAACCGAAAAGGTAATGATTGTAGAATCAATAATATTTAAATTGTAATCTAGTTTATAAATAATACCGTGCGAAAATTTATAATACGGAGGCCGTGACCCACTGCGGGAAAACGTATACACGTGTTTGTTAAGGGTATCAAGGCACATATCGGCCGCTTCAATATAACCGTTAATACCGGTGAAGCGTACTTTTTTAATGAATCCCTGACGGTGTGTGTATTTGTAAACATCATGAAAAGCACCATTTGCTACAAATCCAAAAAGAAGCGAATCATCAGATACGGGAGGATTATTATACGCCGGGTTATAAAAACCATTCGATAACCAATATTGATCAAAAAAATACCACTCTTTCACAATTTGCGCTTTGCCTGCATGTAGCAAAAAACAAAAGAAAAAGAGTGGTATAAGTCTGACGCGCTTCAAAGATTACTTATTTAAAATTAGGGTTTTTCTCACCGATGGTGCGGCAGTATTTGAAATAATTACTACATAAACTCCTTGTGGTAAAGTTTTCAGATCTAATTCCAAACCATTTTGGAATTCTCCCTTTGCCATTACTACTCCAAGTACGCTGCTAACGCTATAAGTGTAAGTAAGATTGTTTTTTGGCACTGTTAAATTCACCTTTCCGTTGGATGGATTAGGGAAAATAGTAATCGTGCTTTCCTCATCCACGACTGCATTGTTATTGTTTATATTACGATTGCTTGAAGAAGCACTGATTGATGCACCCGTACTGTCCTGCCAGCCGAATTCCAAATTAAAATCTGCTCTTAAGATAGTGCGTGCGTTATAAACAGCCGGCCCGGCTTCTATAGGATGTAACTCTGCAATGGCAATTAGCGTATTTTTTTCCTGAGTAGTGGCCTTACGATAATTTTGTGCGTGTTTGTTAGCGATAATACTGTAAACAGTTGCAAGATTGCTTTCGTACAAGTTAGCCCCTGCCGGGTTTTGAAGAGGAACCAATGCCGCCGAATAATTATGCGCGCTAAGGTTTTCGTTAGCGGAAACCAGGTCTGTCAGTCGTTGATTTTCGGCTGACGATACGCCTGGCAGCGGAGTAAGTTTGTCCTTGGTTTTAGCCTCGAACTTACTATGCCAGTTTTTATACTGCGTAAACAAAGTGGAACTGGAAACAGATAATTTTCCGGATTCTAAAGTGTTATTTTCAGGGTTATTTGAATTTGCAACTCTACTTGCGCTTCCGCATACAGGGTTCATTGAAGTTAAATTGTTTATAATATTTCCAGTTACACCGGTATATAAAATATTGGTAGTATTAGGCGTTACCCACTGATTTGAAGATGGAGAACTGTTATAGCATTCCATATCGGCGCCCCAGGCATGGGTATTTGCAAATGTATTTTGCCTATTATAACTATTTGGGATGCCGTGAATATCATTTGTATTCCTAAGCCACTCCCACCCTAATTGTATCCCTACAACACAATAACTCAATGAATTACACATAATATTCGCGTTGGTCATATTTACTCTCGATTCAATTCCACGACCGGCGCTGATATTATTGCTCCACACAAACGACATTGGCGAATCACTTACATCTACACCTATGTTTTGCCAGTCGCCGTTATTGTCGCTGTTTACTGTATTAGCCTTAATTTTAGTTTGTGGACTGTTATAATTGCGAATACCCGTTGCTCCCGCAACATATTGAGTTGAAACGTTGATTGTATTTAATTCGACATTAGCAAAGTTATCAAATGCTGGGGCGCCTACAGGATTTAAATTATTGTAATATGTGGGGGAAGGCTGACCAGGAAGGATGTTACCCTTTACATTCTGAATAGTTATTGGCCAAGCTAGCTGATTAATGGTGTTATTTGCTATACTAAACTTCTGAAATGTTAGATTAGCTGTAGTTAAATTAGTCTGTTCTAAAATAACGCCGCTTGAGGTCAGTGCATTTTGTATGGTGTTATAATTTATCTGAATGTTGGTCGCCAAGTTCTCGTTATCTAAACATCGTACCGCGCTCCAGTTACATCCTGAAAAAGTGTTTGCATCTGTTGAAATTCCAGTGCCCGAACCGGCAGAGTTATCACCACCTACAATTAACTTACGACCCCAATTGTAGTTCCAACTTACAGAGTGGCCGCTGCAATTGTTGAATGTGTTTTTTTGAACAGTTAAATTATTCTGATAAAAGCAATCAATATCATAATAATTATAATTGAAAGTATTACTTTGAACGTTAACGTTTGCATTAGAAATGTAATTTCCATTACTCCTTATCCCGGTATTCTTAACGTTTTGTACGGTATTATAGTATGAGCTAAAAGAACTTGCAAGGCCATCTATGCCATATTGTCCTCCATTAAAGGTATTACCCGAGCCGGTAGTAAGGCCAATAGTTTGACCTGTTGTATTTTGTAACTCAATACCAGTAATGCCATATTTTGAGCCATAGCCGTAATTACTTCCATAAGTTTGGTCGCGTAATGGATTTAATTGTTGAAAGTACGAGGTAGAAAATTCATTGTTAGTGTTACCATTTATTATTACAACAGACCTTTCATTGTCAAAAAGGCTTGAACTTGATAACACCTTAATCAAAGAGTTATTCTCATCAGCAAATATACCCTTAATAGCGTCAGTTAAGCGTGCAGTTGCTTTATTCCTTCCACTAAGCCTGGTTAATGTTAAATTGGTTGCCGAACTTGAATTATTATTGTTTACGTTAATTCCTTTCCACATCAAGCCGCAGGGGTGTGCATGCAAATAAGATCCGGTAATAGTAAGATCACTTCCTCCATTAATTTTAATTTCGGTATTGGTGTTATACTGTAACTCCATACCTGTAATATTTAATGTTAAAAAAGGATTTATAATAAAATCTCCGCCAAACCTGACTGTAGAAAAAGAAGTTAAATTGCCCAGATAGGAATTTTGTTGCAATGTGTAAAAAGGGTTAGAGGAGCCTAACCAAGTGCCTCCAGAAGTTGCTGTATAAATATTAACATCGATATTTATATTAGGATTTAGATCATAATTTTCTCCGTCAACTTGGCGGGGAGCTAGAAAGAAAGTAAAAGCATTGGGAAGGATGAAAGTTGATGAGGCTCCGAATAAATTAGAAGTAGTGTTTAAAGCAGACAATCCAGTGGAAGAACCACAAATTATATCATTACCATTAAAACTTTTTTCTAACATGGTACTTGAAAAAAGAGCCGAACCGCTAACTAAATTTGGAGGAACAGAAGATGCCAAACTTAAATCTTTAACTACAAGTCCGGTATTTCTATTTGCTATATATAAAAATTGTCCCGTTTTATCAAATTCAAGTCCTTTAAGTTGATTATTAGCGGTATTATTTCCCGAGTTAAATGAATATAATGTTGATGAAATTGGTAACCCATTAGTTGGATCTAAAGTTAAAACATTTACATCATTTCCAACTGAACCACCTGTAAAAGTACCCTCTGTCCACGCTAATTTGTCGCCGTTATCCGAAATTTCCAATTCACCCGTTTCGGTTAATTCTGTGCTATTTGCGGTAAAAATTGTCGTCATTGCACTTACAGCATTTGTCACATCGAACTTGCCAATACCGGTTTTGTGATTTACATACAGATATCGAGTATTTCCATTTTTTTTGGATAGAGCAATATTGGTGAAACCTGAATTAAACGATCCAATTTGAGTTGGCGCACTGCAAGTACCATTCCCGTTATTAGCTTGCATGTCCACAACCACATATTGCAATAGGTCAGGCAAACCACAGCATTGGCCTACTACGAAAAATATAAAATACTTAGCGGCGCATTGGGAATTGTCGCTCCAGGGTGCGATTGCAAAGGAGAGTGATTGTCCAAGGGACCCGCCTACACTTGATAGAAAACCAAGCTGTGAACTAAACTTGTTAAAAACTTTATTTTGAGCGATATAAAAAAGTAGTTTGCCTTCAGAGTCGTACATACTATTGTAACCGTCGTTATTATGAGGTGTAGAACTTGAAAATGGAGGCTTTACAGTAATTCCCGTTCGGAGATCAATAAGATTATTTCCTACATGCCAACCTTTTAATTGGTTTTGTGCGCTAGAAGCCGATGCCAGAGCCAAAGTAAAAGTGATTAATAGATTTTTAATTTTCATATTTATTAGTTTATAATTCAAACAAAATATATATAAATATTTAATATCCAAATAAATTTTCCCGCGAGTTTACGGAATGCACGTTTTAGCTCATGAAATGTAGGTTCTGGGGATCTCTGAAATCTTCAATTGTTAGTTCTTCTCCTAATGCTTTTGCGGTATCATGTATTCCTTCTACTTTGGTTTTCAGTTTATTTAATTCCCTGTTTATGTCGGATGCATCATTAAATCCCTTCCTGGCCTTCATTGCTTTTTCATCCCATTGGAAAGCATCCACCCTATACCCTGTGAAGAGTTGCAGGCGCTTTCCTTTAAAGCTATAAAATAACAGGATTGGTACATTTTCTATAATGAGCTTTCCGGTTTCTTTATTCTTTCTCTTTTCTAAGTAAAATTTGGCTTCTGTTATCATTTTTTGTTATAGCTATTATACATACGAATTTACATACATTTATGGGTTATTCCAAATGAATTCTATTTTTCTTTAATTTGCAGTATATTGCCTGTAATCCTTGTTTAATAAGCATTGTAGTGCTCTTTAGTAAACTTAGTTAATTCTAAGATACAATTAAAATTAATCCCAGCGGGATCACTCTAAGGGAAGGTTTGTCTATCAGGGCAACCTTCCCTTTTTTTTACATTTCAAACCTGCACCAACATTACAAATCAGTGAAACAACCTCATTAATTTTAGGGGTTCGATACTCATTATTAGATAAAAACAGAGAGAGAATTAATAATGCATAGCAAATAATGTTAGATGGGCAATTAGATGCTGCTGATTATAGGGACGTAAAAAAAAGATATGAGCCTGAGATTGATAAATTGGTTCGTAAGACAATGGAAATATCTGCAATGGATTCCAACTATAAAAAATACATGGATGAACGTTTCGGATTAATGAAACAATTTGCTACTGATTACAATAGAGCGGATTTTCAGACGAAACAACAAATTATTGGTTCGATCTTCCCTGAAAAATTGATTTTTGAAAATAAACAGTATCGAAACGAAAATATGATGAGTGTTGTAATGAAGATTTGCTGTAAAAATCAATGCTTTTGGAGCAAAAAAAGTGGGACTGAGGATAAATTAATATCTCAGTCCCCCCAAGTGACCTCGGCGGGAGTCGAACCCGCAACCTTTGGCTTCGGAGGCCAATACTCTATCCAGTTGAGCTACGAAGCCATTATTTTGCAAATATAGGCCATATTTCTATCCGAACTCTTACAATATTATTGTAATTTTATCGTTATTAAGATGTATGCATATTAAAATTTCAATGAAACAACTTTATAACACCTTCTTTTGCTTTTTTACGCTTCTTTCGTTTTCGCAAGTTGGGCCTTATTCCTGGCAAGACCACCTGAGTTTTAATTCAGCAAATGCTATTGCCAAATTAGGCTCCGATATTTACGCTTCAAATTACAACGGATTGATTAAAATTGATTTTAATGAGTTCAGCACACAGCGTAAAAATAAAATAAACGGTTTAAGCGACGTAGGAATTAAATTGCTGAGAACAAATCCTTACAATAATAAACTGTTAGTTATTTACGAGAATTCGAATATTGATATTATTGACGCCAACGGAAAGGTGCAAAATTATCCGGATATAAAATTAAAAGCCCTGAGTGGAAAAAAAACAATCAATGAGGTGTTCTTTAAAGATCAATTCGCTTATTTATCCTGCGGGTTTGGTATTGTAGTATTTGATACTGAAAAACTGGAAGTAAAAGATACATACATTATTGGGCCCGCTGGACTTAATCTGGAAGTTTATCAACTGGCCATGAATGATTCACTCATTTTTGCGGCAACCCCCGGCGGACTTTACAGATCAAATTACAAAACAAGTGTTCTTAATAATTTCAATAATTGGAAAAAAACCACTGCTTTACCTGTTACAGCTTATTCCGGGGTTATAAAAGTAAACGACAAAATCCTAGCCGCCTCTTCGCCCTATAAAACCAATAACGCTGTAACTAATATAGATACAATGTATGTTTTAAGTAATAATTCATGGTCGGTTTATCCGCAAGTAACTTCCCCGATAAAAAAATTAGGGCATGTAGCCGGTTCTTACTTTAGCGTTTTTGCCACTTTTGGAGCTCAGATTTGGGATATTAATCTGGGCGTTTTTAAAATTTATCTGAGCAATTTTAATGGTAAGTCTACAAATACCGCTGACGTTTTTTTTGATTACGACCAAAGCACTTCTTTATCCTATTGGGCTGCGGACTACTCCCATGGGGTTTACCAAACCTATGGAGATTATCCCTACTATACACAAAATGCAATTAAGGTAAACGGCACTAATCGAAATCTTGTTAGCAATATTGATGTATTTGATGGTAAGGTGGCCGTTTCACCCTCGTTTCCTGATGAAACTGGAACATCTAATTACATAACAGAGGGGGTTTATACTTTAAAAGATGCCAATTGGAACCATATTCAGTTCAACGATTTAGATAATAATGTAATAAAAGATATTAATTATGTTTATTATGATAGAAAAGATAAAACCCGCATGTGGGCAAGCTCTTGGTATACCGGCCTGCTGGAATATAAGAACGATCAATTGGTGGCTGTTTACAACGCTTCAAACACTCCAATGGGAGAAGTGTATCCTTTTGCGGCGCGATGCAGCGGCATAAGCATGGATGAAGATGGCAATCTTTGGTTTGCAAATAGTGACACTAAAAAATACCTGAGCGTGAGAAAAAAAGACGGCACTTTTTTGGCTTTTAATTTTGATAACTCAAGGTTTGTGCGCAGAATTTTGGTTGATAAAAATAATTATGTATGGGCTATCCATGAACGCGATCAGGGTATAACTGTGTTTAAACATTCCGATTTTTCCGCGCCTCAGCAAAATATAAATTATAAAGTACTTACTAAAGACGTTAACAATGGCAATCTGGAATCCAACTCAGTATTCTCAATTGCCGAAGACAAAGACGGTAAAATATGGGTGGGCACTACCAGCGGCATTAGGGTGTTTTATAATCCAAAAAATATTTTCTCCAATTCTAATTTTGATGCCCAACCTATAAAAATTGTACAGGATGGAAATGTAGAGTTACTTCTGGAAAAGGAAACAGTTACTGCCATTTCGGTAGATGGCGCAAATAATAAATGGGTAGGTACAGCAAATGGGGGTTTGTATTGCTTTAGTCCCGATGGCATAAAGCAACTCTATCATTTTACTGCTGAAAACAGCCCGCTTTATTCCAACACTATTGTTGATGTTAATTACGATAAAATAACAGGCGATGTTTACATTGGCACCATCAAAGGCGTTCAGTCTTTCAGAAGCTCCATTATTGAAGGAGATAAAACCTATGAAAATGTATATGCATATCCTAACCCTGTTAAACCGGGTTACTCCGGCCATGTTTTTGTAAGAGGATTGCTGGATGAATCGGTAGTAAAAATTACCGATGAAAGCGGAAATCTGGTTTGGGAAACTAAATCACAAGGCGGGCAAATAGAGTGGCCCGTAAAAAATTTATCGGGCGCGCGCGCCGCATCGGGCGTTTATATTATTTATGCGGCTACGCCAACGGCTGAATTTAAAGCCCTCACCAAAGTTCTTATAGTAAATTAATATGCGGGTTTCGGACAAAGCGATTGTTTTGCAGGCTATTAAATACGGCGATAAAAAACATATTTTAAAATTGTTTACGCGCCAACAGGGACTTATTACCGTAACTTGTATTCCCGGATCTACGCCCGCTTCCAAAATAAGATCGAGTTCGGCTTTGCCTTTAAGCCTGCTTGATGTTGAATTAATTACTAAACAAAATAAAGAAGTTCATCAACTTACCGAAGCTTCCTGTTATTACGTTAATACAACTATTTCTACTTCACTATCAAAACTAAGCATAGCCCAGTTTATTAACGAGATTCTTATTAAATCTCTGAAAGAGCAAACTCCTAATGCTTTTTTGTTTGATTTTATTGAAGATTGTCTTAAATATCTTAATGAAAGTGAAAACGATCACATGAACCTTCATGTTTATTTTTTAATGGAACTTACAAAATATTTAGGGATTGAACCCAGCAATAATCATTCTGTAACCTCGCCGTATTTTAATTGTCGCGACGGGCATTTTACCCCCACGAGCCTTATTTTTCCTATGGGCTTAAACCAAGAGGACTCCGCACTTTTTTCAGCGGCCTTAAAAATAAACTGTCTCGCCGAAAAATTATCCAACCTTCAGCGCAAACGCCTAGTAGATATTTTAATAACTTATTATCAAACACACCTGCCGGGCTTTACTCAAGTTAAAAGTTTGGATGTTCTGCACGAAGTAGTAGCCGCTTAAAAATCTTTGTAAGAATTCCAAAAACTGGATTTAATGCCGAAAGAAACAAACGGATTTTGAAGTATATAACCTGCTGCATTTTTTTCGGCACGCTGTAAATAACAAAGTTCCATTCGCAAATTCATATCCGGTATCAGGTAATAAGTAAATTTTAAAGAACTCTGCAGTATATTATTTTGTATGCCTTGCCCAGTGTAATGGCCATATTCAAAAGGACGAGTAGTATAACTTAAAGCAATATTCTGTCCAACATTAGATTTAGGGCTAAGAGAGTCTTTTCCAATCAACACATACATTCCTTGCGCACTTATTTGCCATTTATGTTTCCGGTAATTTATAAATGCCAATAGTTCACGGAAATTGGCACCAAAGGGATGAGCCAATGGCTTGCTGTAATGCGCGTAATTTTGCTCCGGTAGCCCGTGAGTATAAGTGTATGGCCTTACCTCATTATACTCTGCTTGTAAGCTTAACCCTTTAATATTAAACGCGTTTACATATTTGGCTCCCAATTGCCAAGCCTGTTTATTTGCCCACCAACCTCTCCGGGTTCGTATCTCTTTAAGAAAAAATTCATCCAATCCCAGTTGAGCGTACAACTTAATAGAATTAAAAATTTTACCATTTATATTTAATCCCATAAATGCGTTATCCGGAGAACCTACCGAATATTCCTGAGGTCTGAAGAAAATAATCGGATTCAGGTAATTGACATCAAACGTACGGGTTTGAGAAGTATCAGAACCCCGCCACACAACATTTTCAAAAATACCAATATTAAAATTTTTTACAATGTTATAACTCAGATAATGAAAAGCGCCGAACTTATTTGTTAGCTGAGATTTAAACCCATTTGCGCGTGAGGCGTCATACATCCAAGCATACCAAACATTGTATTGAATGCGCCAGATATTGGTATTAATCCTAAAATAAGGATAAGCAGGCGCAAAATCACTTAATAAAATACTCCGGTAACCATCGCCTATAAAATGTTTATCTCTCCCGATCTGAAAATTAAAAATTTTATTATTTTTAGGAGAATATGAAACATATCCGGTATAATCAAAAAAAGAATAGCCTTTTTTATTGTTTCCATAAGCTTGCCCGTATTCCGGAAGTATTTTATGAGTGCTTATGGATGTATCTAAAAAAAAAGGAAGGTTGGTTTTACCGGCAATAACAGTTGCGGCAAATGTAAAATCATTATTAATATTTGTTTTAAAATGTATGCCCCCAATTGCTTCAGGGGCCGCTTTTTTTAAAATCCCATCGTAGGTTATTAAGGCATCCATAACAGGATGTATTTGAAAATTAAACCAGTTTCTTTTCTCCGGTTTTTCATTAACGGTTTTGCTCAGAAAAAAATTCTTAAATGCATAAAATTTAAAAGGTACTAATGAATCTGTGGCATCTGAAAAAGTACTGCTCAGATAAGGTTTAAAAGAGGAATGAAAAGTGAGATTAGGCCGCTGAATATTCCAGTAATCGAACGATTGATCTATATCAGAAATAATAAAAGCATTGCGCGCCTGTGGGTCGCTTTGACCAATAGATAAATAAGAACAGCAAATGGTGAGTATTATAACTATATGTTTCAATATGTAAAGATGGGTATTTTAAACAAAAAAGTCACCTCCCATTGAGATGACTTTTTATTTAAGTTCAATAGGTTTTTAAGCGGTTTTCATTTCGCTTAACACTTTGTTCATGGCTCGAACAGCATCTGCACTTTTATTAAAGGCAGCTTGTTCATCAGCGTTTAATTTATAATCAACAATTTTCTCCCATCCGTTTTTACCGATAATAACAGGTACGCCCAGACAAATATCTTTTTGACCATACTCACCGTCAAGGAACACACAGCAAGGGAATAATTTTTTCTGATCATTTAAAATACTGTCCACTAAAGCAGCAACCGCAGCGCCCGGAGCATACCAAGCACTGGTTCCAAGCATTCCGGTTAACGTTGCACCGCCAACCATTGTATCTGAAGAAACTTTTTTCAAAGCAGCCTCATCCAAAAACTGAGAAACCGGCACCCCGGTATAGGAAGCCAAACGCGTTAAAGGAATCATTGTAGTATCACCGTGGCCACCCACAACCATACCGCTAATATCGCTTGCAGGTGCGTTTAAAGCCAGTGATAAATAACATTTAAAACGGGCACTGTCTAAAATACCGCCCATTCCTATAATTCTGTTTTTTGGTATATTACTTTCTTTTAACGCAAGATAAGTCATAGTATCCATGGGGTTACTCACCACAACAATTATGGCGTCGGGAGAATGTTTTAAAACATTTTCGGTAACACCTTTTACAATGCCCGCGTTAATGCCAATTAATTCTTCACGCGTCATACCCGGCTTACGCGGAATGCCACTTGTTATAACTACAACCTGACTGTTTGCGGTTTTTGCGTAGTCGTTAGTACTTCCGGTAATACGTGTATTAAACCCGTTTAAAGTAGCGGTTTGCATAAGATCCAATGCTTTTCCTTCAGCAAAATTCTCTTTGATATCCAATATAACAACTTCACAAGCAATTTTTTTTAATGCAATATATTCTGCACAAGTAGCTCCTACATTTCCGGCGCCGATAACTGATACTTTCATGTTTTATAAATTAAAATGATTACGTAAAAATAAAGTATTTAGCCAATTCCACCAATTTATTAAGCTTTTTTTGATAAAATATTCAATTTAAGCTTAACTCATAAAATTGAGAGTCGTACAGTTTTTTAAATTTACCGTTCAACGCTAAAAGTTCTTTGATGCTGCCACTTTCAACAATCTTTCCGTTATCAAAAACAAAAATTCGACTAACTTTTTTAATTGTTGAAAGGCGATGGGCAATTATCACTGAAGTTCTTCCGGAAGCAATTTTTTCTGATGCTAATTGTATTAGTTGTTCGGTATGCGTATCGATTGTAGCGGTAGCTTCATCTAAAATAAAAACAGAGGGCTTATAAACATAAGCTCTGATAAAAGCAATTAATTGCCGTTGCCCTGCTGAAAGGCTTTGTCCCCTTTCTGTTACCTGATAATTTAACCCCCCGGGCAAAGTGGCAATAAAATCATTGAGTCCAATTTCAGAAGTGGCGGCTATAACCTGCTCTATTGAAATTTCAGGATTATTGAGAGTAATGTTATTAAGAACAGAATCATTAAACAAATGAACATCCTGTAAAACAACGCCGGTATTTAACCGTAAGCTTTCAAGGTCGTATTTTTTTATACTTATATCGTCAATTAATATATCACCATTATTAAAATCGTAAAAGCGACTTAATAAATTAATAATAGTTGATTTGCCCGCACCGGTAGCACCCACCAATGCAACGGTTTCTCCCGCATTAATTTTAAAAGAAATATCCTTCAGCACATAATTATCATTTTTATAAGCAAACCATACATTTTTCAATTCAATACTTTTATTAACCTGCTTAAAAACAACCTTACCTTCCGTCTCAATTTTTTCATTGGTATCTAAAACAGTAAACACGCGTTCGGCCGAAACAATGCCCATTTGAAGTGTGTTAAGGCGGTCTGCCAACATACGAATAGGTCTAAACATTAAATTAACCATCATGATAAAAAAAGTTATATCTCCCAAACCAATGTGAAGAGTGTTATTGTTTACGCCCGAAAACCAGATAATAAGAGCAATTGAAACGGAGGATAAAATATCAACTACCGGAAAAAAAACCGAATAATAAAAAATAGATTTAATGTTTGCGGATCTGTGTTTTTGATTGATCGCCTTGAATTTTTCATGCTCTTGCTTTTCTCTATTAAATAAATGAACAATCTTCATTCCTGTTATGTGCTCCTGAGTAAAGGTATTTAGTTCTGAAACAGCATTACGCACCATGGTAAATGATTTTTTTACGCCACGTTTAAAAAGCGCGGTGGCTATAAATAAAAGGGGAATGGTACTCAGAGCTAATAATGCCAGCAACCAATTATTATAAAACATGGCGCCCATAAAAACAAGCAACATCAACAAATCGCCGGTAATTACAATAAACCCTTCCGAAAACATGTCGCTCAAACTTTCAATATCTGAAATTGTTCGGGTAACAATTGTACCAACGGGGGTTTTATCAAAATAAGCGTTTTTTAAATGGATTACATGCTTGTACACCTGAGTTCGAAGATCTCTGACAATATTTTGTCCCAAGAGATTAGTGATTCTTAAATTAAAAACCTGGAGCATGGCTTCTAAAAATAGCGAAGATGCCATCAGAAGGCACATTTTATTTAATCCGGAAAATTCAGAAGCTCCGGCAATATAATGGTTAAGGGTATAGCTGATAAGCATTGGCCGAACAATAGCCATAACTGATAGTGCTAAAGTTATTGCGAGAGCCCCATAGAATAGTTTTTTGTAAACCAAAGTATAACTTAATATTCTTCTGGCTATCCGTTTATTAAATATTTTATTATCCTTACTCAAAAAGTTCTTTAGGGTATTTTATTCCTGTTAAAAACAACGCATGTGCAGGAACATTTTGACCCGCTACGCTGCGATCTTTTGCTTCAATAATCTTTTTAAAATCAGATAAAGTGATTTTATTTTTCCCAACAAGCATTAGTGTTCCAACAATAGCTCTTACCATACCTCGTAAAAACCTATCCGCCCGGATAGTGAAGCGCCACTCGTTATCTGCAACTTTCTGCCAAACAGCTTTAGTTATTTTACAATTATTAGTTTTGTTTTGTGTGTGAATTTTGCTGAAACTTGTAAAATCCGTAAATTCTAAAAGGATAAGAGCCGCTTTGTTCATGAGTTCAAAATCAATATCTCCATAAACATACCAACTATAATTTTCAATAAACGGATTTTTTTGACGGTGAAGAAAATAATAATAATTGCGCTCTTGGGCATGGAACCTAGCGTGCGCATCTTCCTTTACTTGTTGAATATTTTGAATACTAACATTAACCGGCAAGACAGTATTAAATTTATAGATCCACTGCGATTTATTTGAAATCAAATCTGCACAATGGCTGTTAAAGTGTGCCACAAAATTTTTTGCGTGAACCCCTGCATCGGTTCTGCCACAACCCATAATTTCAATTTTTTCTTTTAAGATCATGGAGAGCTTTTCCTGTAACACCTGCTGCACCGTGTTTGGTGTGTTTTCCTGAACCTGCCAACCATTATATACGGTGCCATTATAAGAAAGCGTAAGAAAGAAGCGAGCCATGCCGCAAAGATAGAGTTTTAAAAGATTATTTAGTGTACTTAAAAAGTATTAAGCAGTTTTCTTTTTGTAAGTTTGCTTACTAAATTATGGAGAAAAAAAACAAACATTTTTTATTGGAAGACCTTGAAGTTATTGACATCAGTACTGAAGGGAAATCTATTGCAAAACACGAAGGTTTAGTTGTGTTTATTGAAGGCGCGGTTCCGGGGGATGTGGTGGATGTAATGATTCATAAAAAGAAAAGCAGTTTTGCAGAAGGTAAAGTACATGCTATAAAAAAATATTCTTCAGAACGGGTAACTCCCCGATGCGAGCATTTTGGCACCTGTGGAGGTTGTAAATGGCAAAATTTTTCATACAAAAAACAACTTGAATTTAAACAGAAATATGTTCTGGATGCCTTTACCAGAATTGGTAAATTAAGCTTTGATGAAATACTCCCCATTCTTGCAAATGTTAACGAATACTTTTATCGAAACAAACTTGAGTTTTCATTCTCAAATAAAAAATGGCTTACCAATGAGCAGATCGCTAACCAAGAAGTAATAGAAAATAAAAACGCTCTTGGTTTTCATATTCCCGGCTTATTTGATAAAGTATTGGATATTAACAATTGCTATTTACAAGCAGAGCCAAGCAACTCCATTAGAAATTCGATACGTGAATACGCGTATAAAAATCATTTAACATTTATTGATATTCGTAACAAGGGCGGACTTCTGCGAACCGTTATGATACGAACTACTTCAACCGGAGAAGTAATGGTTCTTGTAGCAGTGTATGATTGGCTCGAAAAAGAATTGTTCGGCCTGCTTGAACATTTGAAAAATACATTCCCTTCTATTACTTCTTTGCTATACACTCATTCTCATAAGGCAAATGACACCTTGCAAGGTTTGGAGATTAAAACCTACCATGGGTGCGATCACATCATCGAAGAAATGGAAGGCTTAAAATTTAAAATAAGTGCAAAATCCTTTTACCAAACAAACTCTGAACAGGCATTTAATTTATATAAAATTACCCGCGATTTTGCTCAGCTTACAGGTAAGGAAATTGTTTACGACCTTTATACCGGAACCGGAACCATTGCCAATTTTATTGCCCGGTTTGCTAAAAAAGTTGTGGGTATTGAGTATGTAGAAGACTCCATAAAAGATGCTGTAGAAAATTCAAATAACAATAGTATTAATAACACATCTTTTTTTGCCGGCGACATGAAAGATGTACTAAATGAAGAATTCATATCACAAAATGGAATTCCTGATGTAATTATTACCGATCCTCCGCGAGCAGGAATGCACGACGATGTTATTAAAGTCATTTTAAAAGTTGCGCCAGAACGTGTGGTTTATGTAAGCTGCAATCCAAGCACACAAGCTCGTGATCTTGCATTAATGGAAGGACAATATCAAATTGTAAAAATACAGCCAGTGGATATGTTCCCGCAAACTGCGCATGTTGAAAATGTTGTTTTACTAAAAAGACGATAACGATTTTTAATTAGCTTTTATACTTCCGTTTTTAATAATATAATCAAAGCCATTGATGTTGAATTTTTTGCCCGCGCTTTGATTGATTAGCTCTGAAATATCCTGTTCAATGGTGTGTATAGAGCCCTTGGTTTTATAAGCAATATTCAAGTAATCAATATTAATTTCCATTCCCTCAAACACTCCGCATAAAATAACCCTTACCGGGATTTTCACCCTGGAAATTAAATTAATATCTCGCACTCTTGCCCAATTATCTGCAATTAAAATAATATTGTCGGGCTTTCGCACTTTTTTTAAACCTGTAAGTATTGCTTCCACAACATTTTCAGGAGTATCGCCTCCTTCACCTCTTTTAATAGTAAGCTTCATCACATTTACCAAATCGTCGCAGCTTTTAGCTTTACATAAATATATTCCGCCGGTAGCGCCAATTTTTTTATCGGCATCTTTTTTACTATCGCCATCATTAAAAAAAACAAAATATTGCTGCGCTGTATCCTTCATAAAAAACAGCTTTAGCCAAGTATTTAATTGTTTTGCATAAGGGTACATGCTGGAAGTTAGATCGGTAACAATAATATTTTTTTTCCATTTAGGATTTCTGTTCAGCACTTTAAAAATTCCATTATCTATTGTATCTGAAATGTCGGGATCAAAATCTACGGCGCCAATAGTAGTACGACTTTCAAAACTAAACTTTCCGTGTTTCTCATAAACTTTATAAACTCCGTCAAGATTTCCCTTTTTAAAATTCCCTTCAGCTTTTATTCTACCATTAGTATGATAAGCTATTTCTAAACCTTCCTTTACTCCGCTTTTAAAATTTTCAGTAAGTTCTTTTTTGCCATTACGCGAATAATAAGTTACAGGCCCCTCCAATTGTCCGTTATTATAATATGTTTCCTGTTTTATACACCCGTTGTTATTAAACCAGCTAATTTCAAGCCCTTGCTTCTTATTGTTTTTAAAAACAGTTTCACTTTTCATTTTTCCGTTACCATAAAATTCGCGCCATACCCCCTGCTTTAAACTGTCTTTATCAATTACGTTTATAGTGTCGCCTTCATGAATAAAATAATTGATAATTTGTCCGTTTAACATAGAGCAAAAGAAAAAGGATATGATACTAAATAGAAAGCGCATTCTTATAAATCTTTAAATTTGTTTATTTTTGTAGACTTTATCAAGTTTTACAGGATATTATGCTCGAAAAAATCAATAAATTATTAGAAGAGGTAGAAGGTTTTGCGGCCACTACAAAAGAACAGGTGGAAGAATACCGCATTAAGTGGTTAAGCAAAAAAGGAGAAGTAAGTATTTTGTTTGATGATTTTAAAAGCGTACCGGCCGAAATAAAAAAAGAAGTTGGTCAAAAATTAAATCAACTTAAAAACAAAGCTCAAGAAAAAATCAACCATTTTAAAGAAACCTTTGACTCTGAAAAGTCATCGAATACAGATATTCCGGATCTTACACTTCCTAAGTTTCCTACTTTACAAAACGGAAGCCGGCATCCTCTCTCCTTAGTTAAAAATGAGATTATTGAAGTTTTTGCCAAAATAGGATTTACTGTTAGCGACGGCAGAGAAATTGAAGACGACTGGCATAATTTTACAGCTTTAAATACACCCGAAAATCATCCGGCTCGCGACATGCAGGATACTTTTTATGTAAACATTGATCCTGAAATGGTTTTAAGAACTCAAACTTCAAGTGTTCAGGTACATGTTATGCAAAATCAAAAACCTCCCATTCGCACTATTTCGCCGGGAAGAGTTTATCGCAACGAAGCAATAAGTGCCAGAGCTCATTGCCAGTTTCATCAGGTGGAGGGTTTATATATTGATGAAAAAGCTTCATTCGCCGACCTTAAACAAACGCTTTTATACTTTTCAAAAGAAATGTTTGGTACCGAAACAAAAATCCGACTTCGCCCAAGCTATTTCCCATTTACGGAGCCAAGCGCAGAAATGGATATTAGTTGTACGATCTGTAAAGGAAAAGGTTGCAATATTTGTAAACATAGCGGCTGGGTGGAGATCTTGGGCTGCGGCATGGTAGATCCTAAAGTGCTTGAAAATTGCGGCATTGACAGTAATAAATATAAAGGTTTTGCATTTGGTATGGGTATTGAAAGAATTGCAATGCTAAAATATCAAGTCAAAGATTTACGTTTATTCTTTGAGAACGATGTTCGTTTTTTAAAACAATTTACCTCGGCATAAAATTTAAAAATATTATGGATAGACTTGGGCGTATAGATATGCTTCGAGAGTTGCTATTAAAAGAGCCGGAAGATATTTTTCTTAACTACGCTTTAGCCCTTGAATATGTTGCCGAACTATCTTTGAGTGATGCAGAACATCAGTTTAAAAAAGTACTTGAAATTGACCCCGCCTATGTTGCCGCCTATTATCAAATGGGAAAATTATATGAATCGCAATTAAAAAACGAAGAAGCGCTAGCTCAATTTAAAGCCGGACTTGCGCACGCCATTCAACAAAAAAATAACAAAGCTATAAATGAGTTTAATGAAGCTATTTTTATGCTCGAAGATTAATAGTAAAGCTTAAGTATGCAGCTTCTTATATAACTGTGCCTCCCGGTAACGTCCAGCAATTGTGATATCAAATATTGTTTTGTTTCAATTGGCAAAGCATCTATAAATTTACGCGCATCGTTAAATATTTGTTTTTGATAGTGCGTTTCTAAAGCCAAATTAATAGCCCACTGAAATTGCTTCACATAGATTTTTAACAGACTTTCATCAAAGTACGGCAATTTTTTAATTGCAATATCGTTGAGTAAACGAAACTTGCCTTTATGTTTGCTTATTTCAAAAATCAACTCATCATACCTTTCCTCACTTTCTAATATTTCTATTACTTTCTCAAAAGTATCATGCTCATTCTTCTTTAATTCCATTATAATTTCATCTACATACTTCTTTTTATCAAAAGGAGAAATCAATTCTTTAAATCTTTTCAAATGGTTCTGATTTATAAATGGACTGAAAATTAAAATTTGTTGGGTATAAAACAATTCCTCTTTAGAATTATCGTACTCCTGCGATTTTTCTATAGTATACTCAATATAACTCAACAAGGATGCGGGTTTTAATGCGCGTAATTTTTCAAATCCTATTGCTAATACTTTAAACGCTTCTTTTTTGTTTCCTCTTATCCACGCCCGTTGTGCTTCTGTAATAAAATATTCTGCTGATCCTGAATTTGCTTTTTTCCGGCGTTTTCCCTCGAGCAAGGCCTCTGCTTTTTCAAGATGTAATTGAGCGATCAATTTCCAATCAAGCGATCCTAATGGCTGAAGTTTAAATTGTTGTTTTAACAACTCATTTTTAATGTTGTCAATATTTGATTTGCTTTTTACAAAAGAAGCAACATAAGGTATCAGAAAAGTGAACAGCATAGAATTAAACCTCAATGCAGTATTTACTGAATTAAGAGTTGCGTTTACACAGGCCTCTGTATTCTCGTCAGAAATCCTGCCCTTAAAACATTTCTTTAGTTGTGTTTTAGACTCACGGATCAAATACGAAATACTCTCATCGTCAGCCGCCTTTCTTTTATATTTAAGATTTCCGGTTATTTCGTTAAGAATGGCAAGGTGGGTTACAATTATAAGTTTATTGTTTTTAGAAGTTTCTATTTTAAACTCTTCAATAATTTCTTTAAGATCGTTCCCGTGAAATTCAGAATTAAATTCGTTTTTAATTTTTTTACGTAACAACAGGCATTGTTTTTTAAAAATATCATTGGTAGCTTCTTTTTTTCTTAAAGGCACTTTTGCTGTCAAATTTTTAAGCACCTCCTTCTGAAAGTACAAAATTGCGACACCGAGGTGCTCACATTTATCCAAACGGCATGAACAATATGAAAATATAATTTTTTCACCCAACCGCTCAACCAGCAGCAACGTATTATTTTTGTCGTGAAAAGAGAATTGTTGCAAGGTATTTCCATCTTTTGCGGAAACAATGAATTGCCTCTTTCGAATAAGAGAAAGACTCTTTTTAAGTGATTTTTCACTAAAAAGATGTTCAAATTCTTGTATGTTAATTGGCTTGTGCAATCCGGTTTTAAAATACCTAAAAAGAACTTAACTACTGAAAAATAGTTTTATTGTGTTAAACGGCTAAATCCCTCAATGAAAATTCAGGAAAAGAACAGGAAATTCACTAACTTGGGCTACCCAAATTATCATGAAAAAATTCACTTTACTGTTCGTATTTATTCTACTTCAACACTCCATTTTTTCACAGCGCGGTAAAGACGGAACAGTTACTATCGGCGCAGGAAGTTCTGTTGTAAACGCTTACACTTCTTTATCCACTGATGCTTCAGCAGGAACTACAACGATTAATGTTTTAAGTTCTTCCGGTTATACTACCGGTGATTTGATATACATCATTCAGATGCAAGGTGCCGCCGTAAATTGTTACACTAATCAGTTTGCCAATCCCCAAAACCCTGATCCACAATCTCCTGCATTTGGAAAAATAGTAAATTATAATAATGCCGGCAATAACGAGTTTGCCGAAATAGCAGCGATAAATGGAAATACAATTACTTTTAATTGCGCTTTAAAAAATAATTATACCGCTGCCGGAAAGGTGCAGGCTGTAAAAGTTCCCAGGTATTCCGCACTAACGGTTACAGGAACCATTACTTGTGCCGCCTGGAATGGAACCATTGGAGGGGTAATAGCTATAGAAGTTTTAGGAAATACTACAATCAATAGTTCCGGAAGGATTAATGCGAGTGCTTTAGGTTTTAGGGGTGGTTTTGATAATGGAAAACTAGTTGGAGGCGGAGGCGGCTCTTCATGGGGACGCGTTGATCAGGCCGAAGGAGCTTTTAAAGGAGAAGGGATTGCCGGTGATACAGCTTTATACCACGCCTTGTTTAATGGCCCAAGGTGTAAAGGCGCAGTTGCTAATGCCGGTGGGGGCGGAAATTCCAATAATGCAGGAGGTGGAGGAGGTGCCAATGCCGGAGATACCGGTGCTTACACAGGTTTGGGTAATCCGGATATTTCACTTCCAAAATATATTACTGCCTGGAATCTTGAACCCGGGTTTTCTTCTTCAGCAACTTCCTCGGGGGGGGGCAGGGGCGGATACACTTTTTGTGATGTAGCAAACAATCCAACCGTAACGCCGCCCGGTAATGGTAATAATTGGGGAGGAGATAACAGAAGGGTTGAAGGAGGAATTGGCGGTCGTCCTTTAAACTATAACTCCGGACGGCTTTTTTTAGGCGGCGGTGGGGGTGGTGGTGATGAGAATGATGGCTATGGCGGAAGTGGCGGTAATGGCGGCGGAATTATCAATATTATCAGTTACGGAACTGTTTCTGGTACAGGACAAATAATATCAAATGGGGCTCCGGGAGCAAATACCAGTACTGTGCTTCCCGCTTTAAATAATGTTAGAGGTCGCGATGGTGCAGGAGGAGGAGGAGCCGGTGGCGCAATAGTTGTTAAATCGGTGGGCTCAATCAATACTATAACCCTATCTGCAAATGGAGGACAAGGAGGCAATCAGCAAATGGTTTCCAATATATCTTTTGGCACAACAGCTATGGCATACGGCCCCGGAGGCGGAGGCGGAGGAGGTTATATTGGCACAACCCCAGCAGCAGTAACCAGCTCTGTAACAGGGGGTTCCAATGGCATTGTCGTGTACCTCTCCGGCACAGAGAATTGCCTTATTGATAATCATTTTCCTCCAAACGGCGCTACCAAAGGCGGTGGTGGAGTTATTACGTCTACGCTTTCATCACCCGAAACATTAACTGCCACAACTTCAGTTACCATTTGCGCTAATAATACCGCTACACTTTTAGCTTCCAATACAGGCACTGGTACTATTGGTTGGTACAGCTCTTCAACCGGAGGCACTCTGTTAGGAACAGGAACTGCATTTACAACCTCCGTACTCACTACTGTGGGTGTGTATACGGTATATGCGGGGTTTTGTCCGGGTGGAACCTACCGGGTACCTAGTTTAATTAACGTAACAACATCACCAACAATTTCAGTTACAACACCCACTATTTGTTCAGGACAAACTGCTACCATTACCGCTTCCGGCGCATCCACTTATACCTGGAGTACGGGCGCCAATACACCTTCCATAACTCCAACATTAATAACTACAACTACCTACACAATTAACGGAGCCAACGGCACCTGCTCCGCAACCGCAATAGGCACCGTTATAGTTAATTCGGGAGGTACTATTACAGTTAATTCACCAACGATTTGTAGTGGTCAATCCGCTACTTTAACTGCAGGAGCCGCTTCAAGTTACACCTGGAGTACCGCTCAAAACACAGTAAGTATTTTGGTAACGCCATCTGTCAGTACAAATTATACTATAAGTGCCACAAATGCTTCGGGATGTATCCTTACGAATACATCCACAGTTACTGTAAACACAACGCCAACCGTTAGTGTTAACTCAACCACCATTTGTACAGCAACCACAGCCACTTTAATAGCAAGCGGGGCTTCAACTTACACTTGGAATACGGGAGCGACGACTTCAATTATCAACCCTTCTCCTGCCTCAACAACAATTTATACAATTATTGGGGCAAACGGAATCTGTACTAACGTTAAAACAGCAACCGTTAATGTCAATCCAACTCCTACTATCAGCGTGAACTCTGCAACTATTTGTTCAGGAAATTCGGCAACGCTCACTGCAAGCGGTGCTACTACTTTTACGTGGAATACGGGTGCAAACACAGCTATAATTAATCCTTCACCTTCTTCCACAACAGTTTACACCATTTCGGGTACAAGCAGCAACTGTAGCGATGTTAAAACATCCACAGTAACAGTAATTAATACGCCCACTGTCTCTGCAAATTCTGCAACTACCTGCGTAGGCAGCTCCACTACCCTTACTGCGACGGGGGCTACTTCCTATTTATGGAATACAAGTGCAACTACTTCCGCTATTGTTGTTTCACCTACTGTTACAACCAGTTATACAGTTACAGGCTCCAACGGGATATGTTCTTCAACCGCAATCAGTACGCTTGTGGTCAGTCCTACGGGAGTAATTTCGGTAAATTCAGCTACTATTTGCAGCGGACAATCTGCTACTCTGATTGCGGGAGCCGCTTCCGGCTATACGTGGAGTAACGCAGCCAATACAAATTCAATCATTGTAAATCCTTCCGTTACAACCAATTATACGATTAATGCAACTTCAGGAGGCTGTCAATTAACCAATACGGCCACGGTGACAGTAAATACCACTCCTACAGTGACTGTAAATTCCACGACAATATGTTCAGGAAATTCTGCCACGCTCACAGCCAATGGCGCAACAACGTACTCGTGGAATACAGGTGCAAGCACCGCCGTTATTAATCCCTCTCCTTTATCAACTACCATATATACTATTACCGGAACAAACGGGAGTTGTAGTAATATTAAAACAGCTACTGTTATGGTAAACACAACGCCAACCGTTAGTGTCAACTCGGGTACTTTATGTTCAGGAAATTCGGCGACTCTCATTGCTTTCGGGGCTTCAAATTATACTTGGAGTACAGGAGCAAATACAAATTCAATTCAGGTAAATCCTTCTACAACTACCGTTTATACTATCACCGGATCTAATGGTAATTGCAGCGGAATAAATACCTCCACTCTTCTAGTCACCCAATTACCATCCGTTTCTATAATATCTTCAGGATTATTTTGCAATGGCCAAACAATAACTTTAACTGCTAATGGCGCAGATTCTTACACGTGGAGCACTAACGAAACCGCGCCTACTATAACCGTTACCTCATCGGGAAACTACACAATAACCGGCAGTGCCATTTGTGGAAACTCCACTAATACATTAAATGTTGTTTTCGCCGCTCCTCCGTCAGTAAGTTTATCCGCTACACAATATACCATTTGCCCTAACCAAACCACTACTCTTTCTGCAAACGGAAGCAACGGCGGGAATGTATATTCCTGGGCGGATTTTCCATCAAACAGTAGCAATTCACAAACCGTTAGTACAGGCGGAACCTTTCTGATAACTTATACCAATAGTTGCGGAACAAGCTCCTCCAACATTACAATCACCCAATCTACTCTTACCCCTTCCTTCGCGTTTTCACCTACAGGAGGTTCGGCGCCGATAACAATTAATTTTAATAATACGAGTACTAATAACCTCACGAATAACTGGGCTTTTGGAAACGGCCAGACATTCTCAGGTATTAATCCCGGAATTATTATTTATTCCACACCGGGTTTATACAATATTGAACTTACTATTCAGAATTCTGACGGTTGTACAGCAGTTACGTCTCAACTAATAGAAGTTTTACCAAGTGAATTTGGTCCTATACCGGAAGCGATAACGCCAAATGGCGATGGAAATAATGATGTATTTAAAATCAACGGTATTGAAAAGTATCCCTCCAATGAATTATATATTTACAATCGTTGGGGAAGTTTGGTGTATTCCATGAAAGGGTATGCCAACAATGCAGCTTGGGAAGGTAAGGCTAACGCTCCGGGAAAAACAGGGGGCAACAAATTACCGGCCGGAACTTATTATTATTTATTGATTTTAAATGATGAGGCAGGACAATCATTCAGAGGCTTTTGCGAGTTAATGTATTAATTTTAAAACGACCTCCTAATACCATAAACTGTGATTGAAAGTATTTATATTTTAAATTTGCCGCCCCGATGAATGAGTTTAGAGAGTCCTTGCTGGTTCTGATTTCCATACCAATTTACGTACTTGTTATTGGCTTTGAATTTTTTTATTCTTATTTCAAAAACAAGAGACTTTACTCTACAAAGGGTTTACTATCCAATGTGTATCTCACTGCTCTTAACATGGGCCTGGATATTCTGGTAAGAGGTTTTTGCCTATTAATCTTAAATTATTTTTATCAGTTTCATGTTAGCGATTTATCCTATAACCTAATACTTTATTGGGTAGTCCTAATTATTTTGGAAGATTTTATGTATTACTGGCTTCACCGAGTGGATCATTTTTGCCGCTTATTTTGGGCCGTTCATGTAACTCATCACAGCAGCGAAGAATTTAATTTTACTGTAGGATTTCGCTCGTCAGTTTTTCAACCGCTGTACAGGTTTATTTATTTTATCCCCCTTTCACTACTAGGATTTAAAGGCATTGATATAATGTTCGTGTACAGTGCCACCCAGATCTTCGGCATTCTGGCACATACGCAAACCGTTAAAAAACTAGGTGTCTTAGAATATGTTTTAGTAACGCCTTCTCACCATCGTGTGCATCACGGCAGCAACATCCGTTATCTTGATAAAAACATGGGAATGCTGTTAATTATATGGGATAAACTATTTGGAACATTCCAGAAAGAGGAAGAGTCTGACCCCGTAAAATTCGGATTAACCTCTAATCTTAAAACATACCACCCTGTGACTGTGGTTTTTCATGAGTGGAAAAATATCTTTATAGACATCTTAAAAAAAGACTGTTCGCCTGTACAAAAATTAGGTTATATTTTTGGGCCTCCCGGCTGGAGTCACGATGGATCAACCAAAACAAGTAAACAATTAAGGGCGGAATTAGAAGCACAGGAGGCGAACGATGAGCGAAGTCCAGTCAGTTGATCGGCTAACTAAATTAAAAGAGATTCTTTACATTGAACGCAATGAGGATTTCCTGCAATATAAAGAGCAGTTCTTAAAAGCCAGTATTGATCAACGCCGTAAAAATGGTGTAACCTGGTATCCCATAAAAATAAATAGCGATGAATTGGGTTATGCCGATCTCTTAAACATAGAGGTGGAAAGAACTACAGAAGTTGACACTCCTCATCAATTCAATACAGGTAAAAACATTACATTATTTTCTAATCAGCAAAATAATGAGGTGAATGAAATAAGCGGTACCATTAAAATAGCGCAACGAAATAAATTAAAAATAATTTTGCATTGTGATGAATTGCCGGACTGGTGCTACGAAGGTAAATTAGGGGTAAACATTCAGTTTGACGATAACAGTTATAACGAAATGCAAAAAGCATTGGACGATGTCATCAAGGCAAAAGAGAACGGTAGACTTTATGAACTACGTGAGAAACTTGAAGGTAGTGTTCCTTTAAAATTTAATCCGGAAAACGACCATAGTATTATCCCACAACTGAATCTTTCGCAAAACAGGGCTGTAAGGCGAGCTTTGTCCGCATGTGACCTAGCTGTTATTCACGGCCCCCCGGGCACAGGCAAAACAACCACTTTGGTAAATTCCATCAGGCTATGTCTACAAGCAGAAAAACAAGTGCTGGTGTGCGCTCCGACTAATACCGCTGTTGATCTTTTAACCGAAAAATTATTGGAGCAGGGACTAACGGTTTTACGCTTGGGGCATCCCGCAAGAATTTCGGAAGAACTTGTGGGTTCATCAGTTGATATGCAAATTCAGAAGCATCTTAATTTTAATGAAATAAAAAATCTCAGGAAAACTGCGCAGGAATATTTTAAAATGGCAGGAAAATACAAACGGGTTTTCGGTAAGCAGGATGCGCAACAAAGAGCCGCATACTATACCGAAGCAAAAACCTGTTTAAAAGAAGCGCGAATGCTTGAAGATTATATTGTAGGTGATCTTTTTAACAGTGTTCAGGTAGTTTGCTGCACGCCTGTTACCTCAACGCATAAAGGCTTATCGAAGAAAAAATTCAACACACTTTTTTTTGATGAAGCTTCGCAGGCTTTGGAGCCAATGGTATGGATTCCCCTATTAAAATGCAATCGAATTATTTTAAGCGGAGATCACCACCAACTCCCTCCGGTAGTTAAAAGTTTACAAGCCGCAAAAGAAGGCTTGGGCATTACGTTATTAGACCGATGCATTAAATTTGATACAGCGGTAACCCTTTTAACTAAGCAGTACAGAATGAACTCGCCAATAATGGCTTTTAGCAACAATTATTTTTATAATAATGAGCTTGAAGCAGATGAAACGGTAAAAGATAGTGTGCTGGCACATGAGGAAGAAGAAAATACTTTTTTTAATAAGCCTATTGAATTTGTTGATACCGCAGGTTGCAGTTTTGATGAAGAACAGAATTCCGAAACACTCAGCTCCTTTAATACAGGAGAAGGGAATTTATTATTCAGGCATCTACAGCAATTATTAAATTGGCACGCCACTCTTGATTATTCGCAACCCATCGACATTGGCATTATATCTCCCTATAAAGAACAAGTAAACTGGTTGAAAGAAAATAAAATTAATTTTGAGTTTAATTTTGATAAAGTCTTTGAATTTAGAATTAAAACGATTGACGGGTTTCAGGGAGAAGAATGCGATATTATTTACATTAGTTTAGTACGAAGCAATAATGAACAGCAAATTGGCTTCTTATCTGACCTGCGAAGAATGAACGTTGCAATTACCCGCGCCAAGAAAAAATTAGTGGTTATTGGCGACAGTTCAACCATTGGCTCCAATCCATTCTATAAATCGTTTATTGAGTATTGCGAGAAGAACGGCTACTACAGAAGTGCGTGGGAGTTTGCATAAAATTTAAAGAATTTTAATCCTTTCCAGCCTGGAATTGCTCAGAAAATACCTGTGGAGTAATGGCATCATTCACATGAAAGGACCCAATTCGCGTTCTTCTTAATGAAGTTAAATGCGCACCGCTGTTTAAAGCCAGTCCAAAATCTCTTGCGATACTGCGAATATAAGTTCCTTTGCTGCAAACAATTCTAAAACTAACGCCTGCCTGTCCGTTAGGCAGGGTTGGCATTGTTATATCCGTAATTTCAAATTCTTTTATTTCTATTTCGCGGGGTTTAATCTGGGCCTCCACACCGGCACGGGCTAGTTCATAAGCGCGCTTTCCATCAATAAAAACAGCGCTGAACATAGGCGGAACCTGCTGCTGAATTCCTGTAAACTTTATCGCGGCTTCGTAGATATCTTTTTCAGTGATGTGTTGTGTTGGATAAGTATGATCTACCGGCTTTTCAAGGTCGAAACAAGGTGTGGTTGCGCCCAACAGAAAAGATCCGGTATATTCCTTTTCAAGACCCATTAACTCATTAATGGTTTTTGTTTTTTTTCCTGTACAAACTATTAATAGTCCGGTTGCTAAAGGGTCAAGAGTGCCTGCATGTCCCACTTTTGCTTTTACCTTCACACCATCTACAATCATAGAATGGTGGAATCTTACAGCATATCTTACTTTATTAACCGCCTGAAAGCTACTCCAGGTATAGGGCTTGTCAATCAGCAACAGTTCACCGTTATAGAAATTATAATCCATTAGAGAAGCTCCACAAAAAAATTTACAATTGAACCGGTAAATTAAAAAACCTCATTTGCCACCGCCTTTGTAGCATCGGAAGCACCCATGGTATAAAAATGCAAACAAGGCACATTTGCTTTAACCAACTCTTTTGATTGCTCAATGCACCACTTTATTCCCGCCGCTTTTATTTGTTTATCATCAGTACATTTTTCTAATTCTTCATAAAAAGGCTGAGGAATATCAATGTGAAAAATTTTGGGCAACGTAGTAATTTGTTTTTTACTGCTTAAAATTTTTAATCCCGGAATGATAGGGACGTTTATTTCATTTTTCCGGCACAGAGCCACAAAATCAAAATATTTCTGATTATCAAAAAACATTTGTGTAACAATGTATTCAGCTCCCGCATCTACTTTCGCTTTTAGATATTTAAGATCGCTGATCATGTTTGGTGCCTCGAAATGTTTTTCCGGATAAGCTGCAATGCCAATACAAAAATCAGTGGGAGCAGCTTCCTTCATATCCTCATCCATATACTGGCCACTATTCATTTCTCGAACCTGCTTTACCAAATCGATGGCATACGGGTGACCGTTAGGCTCAGGAACAAATGCCGGTTCTGTTTTAATGCTATCACCGCGTAAAGCCAAAACATTATCTATCCCCAAAAAATGTAAATCAATAAGAGCATTTTCAGTTTCCTCGCGCGTAAAACCTCCGCAAATAATGTGCGGAACAGCTTCTACGTTATATTTGTTCATGATGGCGGCACAAATACCAACGGTTCCCGGACGTTTACGAATACTAACTTTTTCAAGATAACCACCGTCGCGTTTTTTATAAATGTACTCCTCGCGATGGTACGTTACATCCACAAACGCAGGTTTAAATTCCATTAAGGGATCAATGCCATCGTAAATGCTTTGAATACTTTTTCCTTTTAGAGGAGGTAAAATTTCGATTGAAAAAAGGGTTTTTTGACTTTGCGAGAGTTTTTGAACTAATTTCATAAGGGGTTATTGTTTCGGTTGCCAAATTTTAAAAATGGCATATTAATTAATTTTTGAGTGAAATTATTTCTTTGATTTCAGGCACCGCACGTTTAATAGTTTCTTCAATACCCGCTTTCATAGTCATGTGGCTCATATTACAAGTTTTACATGCGCCTTTTAGCTCGAGTGTAAGAATGCTTCCATTAGTAATCTCAACCACTTCAACATTTCCTCCATCTGCTTCCAAATATGGGCGAATGGTATCTAAAGCTTCTTCAACTCTGCGGTGCAAGGGGCTGTCCATTTTATAAATTTACGGTAAAGATACAAGGAAAGCGGGGAATTGCAAGAGCATAAATACACTTGAAATGACCAATTTAAAGAATTAAGAATGTTTGTTTATACCCTTAAAATTAATGTTCTTTGCATTTCCCATGGAAGAACAAAATCTGATATTCGGTATGCGTGCGGTGATTGAGGCACTCGATGCAGGAAAAGACATTGAAAAGATTATCCTACAAAAAGGCTTATCCAATGAATTATACAATCAATTAAGGCAGGCATTAAAAGGACAAACTATTCCTATACAATTTGTTCCTCCTGAAAAATTAAAACGCGTTACCGATAAAAATCACCAGGGAGTTATTGCCTACTTAACTGAAATAACCTATTATAATACAGAAGAACTTTTAACCCGCATCTTTGAAAAAGGTAAAATACCGTTTGTTTTAATTTTAGACAGGGTTACCGATGTAAGAAATTTTGGAGCGGTGGCGCGTAGTGCAGAATGCGCAGGGGTTGATTTTATGATTATTCCCAGCAGAGGTGCCGCGCAAATAAATGGTGATGCTATAAAAACAAGTGCGGGAGCGCTTCACCGTTTAAAAGTGTGCAGAGAAGATAATTTAAAAAACATTATTGAATTTTTAAAAGAAAGCGGATTGCAAATTGTTGCCTGTCACGAAAAAACAGACAAACATATTTACGATGCCGACTTTAAAAAGCCTACCGCCATTATTATGGGTAGCGAAGAAAACGGCATTAGTGGTGAATATTTAAAACGCAGCGATGTGCAAGTTAAAATTCCGATGCCCGGTAAGATTGCATCTTTAAATGTTTCGGTGGCAACAGGTATTGTTTTGTTTGAAGCTGTTAAACAGCGTTTGTTATAAGAGAAATGTTTATCCCCGCGAAGAACTATTCTTTACCTTAACGATGGACTCCTGTATTTTACTGATAACCATACTTTTATCATTCATCTCTAACATAGCAGCTAATATGAGTTGAGAGTAATTTTGCGAGGCACTCTTAAAATGCGAAGTTTGGGCATGCCACAAATTATAGATCAAATTCATATTTCCTTCTTTTGGCATAAACGTAAAAAGCGCATGTTGCACATTTCCCGCGCCTGCGTGATAACTGTGCATCACTAATAACTTAAACCATAATTCTGTTTCGTTATAATCTTTAATTCCTAAAGAATCAAGTAATTTGCGCGTTTTAGGAATACAAATTGTTTTAATTAAACTACTTGCAGCGTATGCACTGCGTTCAAAATTTGCTCGCTCGTCAATTTGCTTATTTACCTTTAAACCGTACATCCTCGCTACATCTTTCATTAATTGAAAAGAGCCGTAAGCGCCGGCGGTAGATTTTTGAAGCTTATTAGGACTTTCAATTAAAAGAATTGCCTGCGCATACCAAGGATCGACTCCATTTTCTACGAAACAATTTATCCCACTATGAAAATTCTGATAGGTCTTTTCAAAATCATAAAAAAACTTTTTACCTGACGTTAACAGAATGCGACTATTAGAATCTAATTTAGCGGCAATCCTCACACTGTCTCTATAAAATCTTTTAAGGGAGTCGCTCTTAGTGTTCCAATCTTTATTATTTATTCTAGTGATTATATTTCTGTTATTGGCAAAACATAATAAAGAACTATCCTGATGCAATTGCATGATTTGTCTCCAAAATTTAATTTGCGGCAAAGTATCAACTTTTAAAACATAAAGAGTTGAATCGAAAATATAGTTTTCGTTATAATTAGTAATGGGGTTAATCATTCCCACCACGTTATAACATAACACATCTTCGTTTTTTTGCACAAAAGAATCTCCCGCCATTTTTTTTGGCTTCGTTTCCTTAAATAGTGGAATGGCCCTATTAAAGAAAGATAACGAGATAAATAAAATTACTATAGCTCTAAAGATCATGCTTACATAAAGTTAATAAAATAAAACATAAGTATCAAGCTTCCAAATCTTATTTTTGAGAGAAGGGGTGTTTATAAACTGGATTTAATAAACGTTAAATAATGCAACCTTTATGGAAGCTGTTTTTTCCGGAGAGAAAACAGTTCTTTTCCAAGTCCTGTAAAAGAAATTACATTGAGAGGGAATTCGAGAAATACGTGCAAAAAACTAAGAAAAAATAAAATTTCCAGTCCAAGATTATAATCATATATATAAAGTGCAATTGAAAGCAACCAAAGCCCAATGGTAATTATCAATGTTTTTTTGGGAACCAAATGCCATTTAATTACCGAAGTTTTTGAGAACCAATTCAGATAGTGGTAAGTATAGGCAAATGCAATAAAACGCATAATCACAAAACCTGCATTAGCCGTAAATATTTGTTTGACTTCAGTTAGCTGATCCATATTAAAAAAATTAATAAGGCGAAAATTAAGTTCAGTAAATTGCCTATAGCTCTTTTGGGAATACTCACTTACTTCGTAATTGAGACTTTGTGGCTGTACAGCAAAAAGAATTACAGAACAGGTTATTAAAACTAATATAGAAATTAGTCCTTGCCAAGACTTTTCTTTCAGAGTTCCATAAAGCATAAAAATCCACGTGAAAATAAACACATGAATAATAGTTGGCAAAAAAATAGCGATCCATGTAAAATACTCCGGGGCATTGTTTAAAAAGCCAATAAATACGAGCGAGAGAATTACAATTACCACCCTGTAAAGCCAATCTTGTATAAACACAAAAACGGCACTTATAAAAAGACTGAAAAGAATAATATCTGCTGTTAAACTAAATGTTTTTGGGGGATTATAATTCCAGTAAACTAATACCACGCAGGCTACTGCCAAAAACATAAAATCGTATTTGCCTTTTGTGAAATAATTTTTTTTATGCAGCCAGCCTATTTCAGTTAGATAATGTAGAGGCCCTAAGATACCATAAGAAATTAAAAAAAGTTCGAATGGAATATAGAAGGCAATAATACAAGACAATATAATTAAACCGGTATTTATATGATGTATGGAGGCAGACTTCATTTTTTTGCTCCTGTATTTGCTTTAGGCTTGGTGTACTCTTCAATAAAATCTTTCCACGATTTTGTTTTATAACTATCTGATCCAAAATAAATTAGTGCGGGCTTTATTTGTTCCGGTGACTGATAATGATTTAATACTTCAATGGTGTTTAAAGTTTCATCTAACACGCACAGGACGGGGAATGTAAGCCTGTTATTGGAAACTTTAAGGGCAAAAGTATTTAATGGGTAATTATTTACCAGCGTTTTAAAATATTTTTCATTTTTAAATTGAATGGTATCCGAAGATTCAGCATCAAAATTAATCAGGTAAAAATTCTTATTAATGTAGTCGGCTATTGTTGTATCTGGAAATGTAGTTTTGGACATTACTTTACAGCTGTTGCAGAATCCGGAACTGATATTTATCAGTACTTTTTTTGGTTTCTTTTTCTCCAGTTTTTCTATATCCTTCAATACTGTAAATTTTACTGCTGCTTTTTTAAATACGGTATCTACAAACGTTTGATTAAAATGTTTATTAAATTCATCGAATACGGAAGTCCGCCAGGCATTTTCGACCATAAAAATAAGAATTGGTTCAATTTTTTTATCATCTAAAAATCCCTGAGTTAAAAGATTGTACTCGAAATTATTAGTTACAAAAACTGTTGAAGGATAACTTAAATTATTCCCTAAAAATTTGATTGTTAATTCATGCGGCGTTTTAGGTTCCTTTGAAAGAGGTTTATAAATCTTTCCATTATACTCTATTGTATCTTTAGTTTCCGCGTTAAATTTAACCGGATAAAAATTTGCGTTAATATAGGCCGCAAGCCCCTGATTTGAATAAGTGGTTTTAATCATGTGCTTGCACCAGCCGCACCAATCGGTATAAAAATCAATTAATAAAGGCTTAACAACAGTTTTATTTTTTTCCTGAGCTTCTTTAAAACTTAACCAATTAACAAGTCCGTTTTGTTCGGCTTGAGACAACAATTCTGTATTTAGTACAAAAAGGCAAATATAACACGCGAGCATTTTTATTAATATACGATTCATGTAATTTGACTTCTAATGCCTAAATTTGGAGTAAATTTAAAACAATATACCCATGATTAAAAAATTACTTTTATGTACACTTGTTGTAGCTGGTCTTAACGGCGCTTCACAAAGTTTTAGCGGTATGTATCCTTTTACAGGAGTAACTTCAGGAACAGCAAATACAGGAACAACCGACCCAACTCCTCCGCCAACAGCACCCGGATTAACATTCGGTTCTTTTTCGGCGGTGGGCACTTCCTCCGTACCATCAACTAGCGGCGCATTTTCTTTCAGCGGCTGGGGACCCGGGGCAACCAATGGCGACGATGCTACTTTTACCGGCTCCTTAAATCCGGGGCAATATTATGGGGTAACTTTAACTCCATCAAACAATTCATCGGTTACCATTAACTCTATTACTTTTAATATGGTACGTTCTACTACCGGTCCTCGTCATTGGGCCTTACGCGGAAACGCTGATTCTTACGCGGTAAATTTACCAGCCAGCGTTAATAGCAACACCAATCTTGCTGTGGTTGCCACGGATGTTTTTTTCTGGGCTATGGACTCTTATACCCTTGCTACGGGTAAACAGGTAAAAGGTTGCACTGTAACTCCGGGGGCTTCCTATAGCAACCAAACTACTCCTATGACTTTCCGTTTTTATGCTTATGATAGTGAGGGCTCCGTAGGAACTTTTAGAATTGATACGGTTATTTTTAACGGAAGTGCTTCTATTGTTGTAGGCCTTAATACCTTAACACACGATCTTAGAGCCAAATTTAAACTATATCCAAACCCAAGCAACGATGGGTTAGTAACTATTGAGCCTAGTTTATTAAGCATAACTAAAATTGAGGTTATTAATATTTTAGGCGCAGTTGTATTAACAAAAAGCACACTGTCAGAAGAAAAAATTAAGTTAGAGCTGGGCACACTTCCCGCCGGAACTTATTTTGTTAGAATGAGTTCTGAGTCAAAAACATCAACTGAAAAACTCATCATTTCTAAATAAAAGTAATTTTTAGATAAAAAGATAAAGTCCGCTACACAGCGGACTTTTTTGCTTTATAATCAGCAAGATTTAGTTGGCTGGTGCAAAAAAAATGTTCGTCATCAATGTTATTAGAGCAAACAATAACAGTTCGATGAGAAGCATAAGTTTGAATTAAACTCTTATACCACATGATTGCGTTCTTATCCAAATTAGAAACCGGTTCGTCCAGAAGAAGTAAGGGAGCGTCGGCTAATATTGCAAGTCCAAGTTTTAACCTTTGTTTCATGCCACTCGAAAATTGTTTTATGAATTTATTTTTTGCGTTCGAAAGCTCGAAAATTTCTAAAACATCAACAGTTGAGATTTTATTTATAAATGGCTTAAATATTTTTGAATGTTCTATTGCTTCTGTTAAAGTAAAATCCTCAATTAATTGAAGATAAGGAGAAGCGAGTGAAATATAATTTTTTAAACTATCCGTTTCAATCTCTTTATTATCGAGCATATAACTCACTCGGCCTTCGTTAGGTGTTATAAAACCACTGATAACCTGAAGAAGGGTTGATTTTCCTGAGCCGTTACCTCCAGAAATAAAAAGTTTATCTCCCGCTTTTATTTCTGCTGAAAGTTCTCTGAAGATCCACTCTGAGCCAAATTTTTTACCTATAGATGATAGTGAAATATTTATTGAATACATTTTAAATTGTCAATCGTAAATTCTTAAATTGTCAATTTTCAAATTCCTTTTACAATGCCGTCTTTCTGATTTCTGATAAAGGAAGTTATTTCTTTTCTCACTGCAGAATCAGGCATTTCAGATTCCACAATTTCTAAAGCGTTAGTAATATTGTGGCCCCGTACGAAAATTATTCTATAAATATCTTCTATTTGCTTTATCAGATCTTTATCAAAACCTCTGCGTGCCAATCCAATTGTATTTACACCAATAAATTGAAGCGGTTCACGCGCAACACGAATGTAAGGCGGAACACTTTTGCGAACCAGCGAAGCACCGGCTATAAACGAATGCGCCCCAATATTTACAAACTGTTGCGCTGCCACAACGCCTTCTATAATTGCGTAATCTTCAATGGTAATATGTCCGGCCAAACTGCCGTTGTTAGCTATAATAATATGATTTCCTAAAATAGTATCATGCCCAAGATGCGTATAAGCCATCAATAAATTATTGTTGCCTATTTTAGTGGTCATGCGGTCAACAGTTCCGCGGTTAATGGTAACACATTCTCTGATTGAGTTATTATCGCCAATTTCCACTAAACTTTTCTCGCCCTTAAATTTTAAATCTTGAGGAATAGATCCAAGAACAGCACCGGGAAATATTTTATTATTTTTTCCAATACGTGTTCCGTCCATAATAGAAACATTCGGGCCGATCCAGCAATCATCTCCAATTTCAACATCCGCGTAAACCGAAGTAAATGGCTCAATAGTTACATTGCGGCCAATTTTTGCTTTGGGATGTATGTATGCCAGATTTGAAATCATATTAAACTTCCGCTGTTTGTTTAACCTCTTTGTTTTTAACTTTTGATAGAAGAGCCATCATCTCGGCCTCCATTACTAACCTATCGCGCACAAACGCTTCGCCGCGCATGTGTACAATTCCTCTTCGGATAGGAGTTAGTAACACCAATTTAAACACAATGGTATCACCCGGAATTACCTGGTTTTTAAATTTTACTTTATCAATACTCATGAAAAAAGTTAAATAGTTTTCAGGATCCGGGACTTTACTTAACGAGAAAATTCCTCCCACCTGTGCCATGGCTTCTATTTGAAGAACGCCCGGAAAAACCGGAGATTCAGGAAAATGTCCTTTAAAAAACTCTTCGTTCATGCTTACATTCTTCACGCCAATAATTCCCTCTTCGGTAATCTCCATAATTTTATCTACAAATAAAAATGGCTGACGGTGTGGAAGTATTTTTTGAATTTGATTGATGTCGTATAAAGGCGTTTTATTTAAATCATACGGAATGTGAAGATTTTTTTTCTTCCGCATAATCTCATCTTTAATGCGTTGCTTTATTTTTTTTGCGAAAGAAATATTTCCGGCATGGCCCGGCCGCGCGGCTAGCACATGAATACGCAATGGTTTACCTACCAGTGCAAGATCGCCAATAATATCCAGTAATTTATGGCGCGCAGGTTCGTTGTAAAAATGAAGTTGCGTGTTATTTAACACTCCTTTTCCCTTAACTTCAATATGTTCTTTATTAAACACTTTTTTAAGGTGATCGAGTTTATCTTTAGGAACTTCTTTATCTACCAAAACAATGGCGTTATCTAAATCTCCACCTTTAATTAAATTATGCGCCAGTAACGCTTCGAGTTCATGAAGAAAAACAAAAGTACGACATTTTGAAATTTCAGTTTTAAATTGATCGATGGCATATATTCCTGCATGTTGCGTTCCTAGAACTTCGCTGTTGTAATCTACCATAACTGTGCAACGATAAGTTTCCTGTGGCACGGCCAGCATTTCCACTTTTTTTATGGGATCTTCGTATGTAAGGTTTTCCGTTAATTCAAAATAATCTCTGAAAGCTTCTTGCTCCTGAATTTCTGCCGCTTCCAATGCTTCAATAAATTTCCAGGAACTGCCATCCATAATGGGCATTTCGGGAGCCGTCATTTGAATGAGGCAATTATCAATGCTTAAGCCTACCAAAGCCGCTAATACATGCTCGGTGGTATAAACCCGCACCCCATCCTTTTCAAGCGTTGTGCCGCGTGCGGTATCTACCACCAAATCGGCATCTGCATCAATAATAGGCTGGCCTTCAACATCCATGCGCTGAAATTTATACCAATGATTTTCGGGTGCCGGATTAAAAGTAATGGTTACAGGTTTTCCTGTATGCAAACCAACTCCTGTTACAGAAACAGCTTGCTTTATGGTTCTTTGCTTTTCGTTCATTTGAGAATAGGAATAGGTGTAAATATAATAAATTTTACTAATCTCACATCACTCTACACATCCTTTTAACTAAAAACCCGATGTTAAATGAATGAAAAAACCGCTTTGCAACTGCCTGTTAAAACTATATTCAAAGCGCATTACCACATCGTAATAAGAAATCAGATCAAGCCCTGCTCCGTATCCATATTGCCACGAGTTATTCAATGGATTTGACCTCTTATAAAACTGATCTTCTACATACGCGGCATCAAAAAAAACATTAATAAAGGCATAAAACGGAATGGTGCTGAATTGTTTGAAGCGTTTTAATATTTTCGATTCTAAAATCATAGGTTTAATAATCTGGTAACGTAAACTATTTGTTGTTAATACATATCTCTGGCCATCCATTACATAATATTCATACCCGCGCACCAAATCAGAATAACCTAAGGCCCTATTAAAATTAAAAGATACGTAATCGGGTTTTAAAGTTCTTCCGCGCGCTAAATTGCTCAGGTAAAACCGGTTTGATAATTTTGTATGCTTTCTTAAACTGGCGGTTAAACTTAAAAGATTTGCAAGAGAAGCCGGTTTAAAATCGAATCCGTCTTTTATTAACCACGCATCAAGTGCCCAGCCGGTAAGCGGATACACTTTGTTATCACGGTTATCAAACGTATAACGGTATTGCAAACTTGTATAAGCCAGGCGATTAGATGTATTTCCATAAAAATCAGGATTAAGTTTTACTACCGTATCGCCAACAAAAGATGATTTATAAACCACCTCTAAAGTATTTTGCTCATATAAATTGGGGCGATGAATGATGCCTGCTTTTGCTTCATGCTCGCGCCTTAAATATTTAGTATAATCCCTGATAAATAAAGGCAAATTATTTTCTGTTTTGTAAGTGACTTCGTTATTTCTTCCAAAAACATAAAGCAAATTAAAGCCCAGGGTTTGCTTTTTATTAAGATAAGGCAACCTGTAACTAAAGCCATATTTTTCAGAATAACCTCTTTGAAATAACATAATTAATCTATCCTTAACGCCGGTAAAATTTTCATACCCCAACGCAAAGCCGTAATTAATTCGGAAGAGGTCTTTAGTTTGCCACCAAGTATTAAAATTTCTGTCTTGAATTTCGAATACCGGAACCGGCCAAATATACCAGCGCTCTTTTACAACAACCTTTAAAGCAATGGTTTTCTTTTCATGCTCAATAGAAGGATAAATTGTATCATAAATAAAAAGCTGTGTATTAAAAATATTCTGCTCGCTTCGCTTAATTAAAAACCCCACATTTTTAAGTTGAACGGAATCATTTAGCGCGTTAGCTAATTCTCTTAAAATAATGCGGTCTTTGGTTTTTTTGTTTCCTTGTATACTTATTTGGTTTATTGTATAAAAAACGCTGCTGTCGGCTGTTTGCGAATAGCTGAAACAAAAATGAAACAAAAAGAAAGCAAGAAATAAATATTTATTAAATATTGAGGAAATGCAAAAACTCATTTAGCTTGTCGTTGATTCCTTTATCGTAATCGCCCTGATGAAAATGGGCCTTAACAGTATAAGCGTACCTTGCAAATGTTTGAAGAATGCCCGAAAGATCTTCTCTGTTAACTTTAATAGTAACCTCTACTTTCATGCTGTCGGGCTGAGAAGAAACGTGTAAACTTAAAATCTTCGCATCGTTACTCTCTATAATATTGCCAATTTGTGTAACCGAATAATCATTTTGGTTTAATTCCAAAACAATAACGCCGCCCGGATTTTGAACAGCTGTCATATTACTTAAATTTTGCACAATTCCTTTTAAAGTAATACAACCTTTATAAAGCTCCTGTTCATCTAATACCGGTATTAAGGAAAGGCTTAAGCTGCTCATTAACTTTACTAGTTCGTAGGTGTGCTGGTAATGATGAATAATGGGCTTTAGGAAATGCAATTGACTGGCACTGATCTGTTGATCAGGTTTTTCATAATCCATTAAATCGGTTTCAGATACAACGCCAATTAATTCGCGGTTATTAACCACGGCCAAGTGCGACACTTTAAATTGTTCCATCCAATCAAGTGCCATCTCTACGGTATCCGTCATCTTTAACGGCGGAATCTCATCAGTTATTAAATCTCCTACAAGCATTTTACTTTCTCAAATGTAGTAAATAAGTTTTACTTTTATTTTTTAAAAAGGATTCAAAAATTAATAACTAAATGGTTAAACTAAGTGTTAATATAAATAAAATTGCTACTCTTCGCAACGCCCGCGGTGCAAATGTGCCCGATTTAATAAAAGCGGCAAAAGATATTGAACGTTTTGGCGCGCAAGGCATTACAGTTCATCCAAGGCCCGATGAAAGGCACATTACTTATAAGGATGTTTATGAGCTTAAAAAAATCGTACAAACCGAATTAAATATAGAAGGCAATCCGCGTGAGAAAAAATTTATTGATTTGATAATGGAAGTAAAACCTCAGCAGGTTACTTTAGTGCCTGATGCTTTAGGGCAAATTACCAGCAACCATGGCTGGGATACAATTTCGCATAAAGATTTTCTTTTAGAAACTATTTCGGCTTTTAAAGCGCTTGGTATTAGAACTTCTATTTTTGTAGACGCAGATAAAAAAATGATTGAAGGGGCAAAACAAACAGGAACCCATAGAATAGAATTGTACACCGAAAATTACGCAAAGTCATTTAAATTAAATAAAGAAAAAGCTATTAAGCCTTTTATTGAAGCCGCTGTTTTAGCGAACACATTAGGTTTAGGAATAAACGCCGGCCATGACCTTAATTTGGAGAATCTTTCTTTTTTTAAAAAAAGTATTCCTGGCCTGTTAGAGGTTTCCATAGGGCACGCCTTAATAAGCGATGCATTGTATTTAGGATTAGAAAATACGGTGCAAATGTATTTAAGGCAATTGAAGTAATTATTAATTTGTAGATGGGTTGATTTGTAGAATTAAATTAAGAATAATTAAGAAAAAAAATAATTACATGAAACTGGCTTACAGAGAATTTGGGCAAGGGCAGCCGCTTATTATTTTACACGGCTTGTTTGGGCAAAGCGATAATTGGAACACGCTTGCAAAATTATTGGGCGAGCAAGGCTTTAACGTATTTGCTGTTGATCAAAGAAATCACGGGCTTTCGCCGCAGAGTGAAGATTGGAATTATGAAGTAATGGCCGCAGATCTTAAAGAATTTATTGATGAACATTCTTTAAAAGATCCTATTCTTTTAGGCCACAGTATGGGAGGCAAAACGGTTATGTTTTTTGAGTTTAAATTTCCAAATATAGCTTCCAAAATAATTATTGCCGATATTTCTCCAAGAGCTTATGAACCGCATCATCAGCAAGTACTCAGTGCTTTAAACGCGGTAGATTTTTCTATCATCAAAACCCGTAAAGAAGCCGAAGCTAAACTCAATGAACATATTAAAGATTTTGGAACCAAACAATTTTTACTAAAAAATATTTATTGGAAAGACGCTGAAAATAATATAATGGACTGGCGATTTAATTTAAAAGTGATTAATAAAAATTACAATAATATTGGGCTTGCTGTTCCCGAGTTTAAAAGCAACACTCCATGCCTTGTTATTAAAGGAACAAAATCAAATTATATTACTGATAAAGACCTGAATGATTTTAAAGCACGCTTTTTAAATTGTTCTATTACAAGCATTGAGGCCGGGCATTGGGTGCATGCCGAAAAGCCGAAAGAATTTTTTGAAGTTGTTTTAAACTTCATCCGCTAAAGTTCAGCTATAAAATTCTCCTTTTTAACTATTCGATTTTTGTCTTTACCTAAAAGAAATTAAAATGAGAAATTTCTGATGTAATTTTACTTTAGAAAACAAAACCCCGTAAGGTTGCGTTACAAATTTTAAAAAAAATACCTAGCTCTCCGTAAGGCCTTATTGTTAGAAACCCCGTAAGGTTTCAGAAAACATTTTTATTCAAACCCCGCTATATGGCGGGGTTTTTTAATTTAAAAAAGTTTAAGCTCGGTTAAAAGATCGCCTACCTCCATATTTTTTGGTAACAAATACGAATTAATTCCGCAAGCGCCGGCACCTTTTACATGCTGAATAGAATCATCAATAAAAATAGTTTCTGAGGGAATTAAATCATTTTCCTTAAGCACAAATTCAAAAATTTCCTGATCGGGTTTCCGCATATTCATTCGGCATGAATAATATACCTTATCAAAATAATCTTCAAAATTTTTAACGCCGTGTTCGCGGTATAAATTTTTTTCAAATACGGCAATGTGCGCTTCGTTGGTATTACTTAATAAATAAGTATTGTATTGTTGTTTGGCTTTTACTAAAACATCCAATCTTTTTTCCGGAACATTAAGTAACATCGCATTCCAGGCAAAGATCATTTCATCTTCATGCCCGGTAAAATTTATTTCTTTTCTTAAGCCTTCAAAAAATTCATCGGGGGTAAGTTGTCCCTTATCAAATAAATTAAAAAGCTCTGTTTGCTCGGCTTGGGTATAAAAATCCTGAAAATTTTTTCGAGAAATTTTATTAAATTCATCAATGGTTTTAAGGATGTCGAGGTTAATGATTACCCCGCCGAGGTCAAAAATTATGTTCTTAATGTTCTTCACTTCCTAAATTGTTCAAAGTTAAAAAAGATATTCCTTTGCATTTATTTTGCAAATATGGGGTAAATTTCTAATTTTGCACTCCGTTTACGGCAATTAACCGCTCTTATAGCTCAGCCGGTTAGAGCATCAGACTCATAATCTGAGGGTCCCTGGTTCGAGCCCAGGTGGGAGCACAATAAAAAGGGTTGCTTATTAAAAGGCAGCCCTTTTTTTTATTTAAGTTGAATACAAAGAAAAAATCCCCTGATCATTTACATCAAGGGATTTGCAGTGTTTTTTTTTGAATATATTTTACCCCAAATATGTTTTAAGAATTTTGCTTTTAGAAGCGTTTCTTAATCGCCTTAAAGCTTTTTCCTTTATTTGTCTTACTCGTTCGCGGGTTAATTCATATTTTTCTCCAATTTCTTCTAAGGTATAAGAGTGGTTTAATCCTATTCCGTAAAATAAAATAATTACATCGCTTTCTCTTTCGGTTAAGGTTTGAAGAACCCTTCCAATTTCAAGACTTAATGAAGAAGCCATTAACGAATCATCCGGTTTTGGATCGCCCGGGTTATAAAGGATGTCCATTAAACTCATATCCTCTTTTCCGGCAAATGTTGCATCGGTTGAAACATGAACATGAGAAGCCACCATAGTTACTACTACTTCAGATTCAGACATCTCTAAAGCTTCGGCAATTTCGTAAGTGCTGGCCGGCCTTTCAAGGTCTTGCTCCAAAGAGGCAACTGTTTTTTTAATTTTATTAAGCGCGCCAATTTTATTTAACGGCAATCTTATTACACGCGATTGTTCAGCAACTGCCTGTAAAATCGCTTGCCTAATCCACCATACAGCGTAAGAAATAAATTTAAATCCGCGGGTTTCATCAAAACGTTTTGCCGCTTTAATCAATCCCAGGTTTCCTTCGTTTATCAAATCGGTTAAATTCAATCCCTGATTTTGATATTGTTTAGCAACCGAAACCACAAATCGTAAATTGGCGGTTACCAATTTTTCGAGCGCGGCATGATCGCCTTCGCGTATTTTTTTAGTTAAAATAGTTTCTTCATCTGCGGTAATAAGATCGTGTTTGGCAATTTCAATTAAATACCTGTCTAACGAAGCGCTTTCGCGGTTGGTTATTGATTTACTGATCTTAAGTTGTCTCATGCTTTATTGAAAGAATTATTAAATAAAAAAATTAAGGCTCAATCAAACTTTACAAAGCCTTTTAAAAAAAGAAAGGCAAAATTTAATTTGCCTTTCCGGTAATAGTATTAAACTACACTTACATTTACAGCATTTAAGCCTTTTTTTCCGCGCTCTACATCAAAAGACACTTTATCATTTTCACGTATTTCAGATTTAAGTCCTGATACATGAACGAAGATATCTTCGCCACCATCTTCTTGAATAAAGCCAAAGCCTTTCTCTTCATTGAAGAATTTTACTGTTCCGTTTTTCATTTTTTGTTTTGTTTTGTGTTTCTGATTAATTCAGAAACGGGTTATTTATTGTTTGTTGTTATTAGAGAGAAGTTTGATGGACAAGCTCTGTCCGATATGTTTTAGTTTAATTTGGATTAAGGCTATAATAATTATTTTGTTAACAGCCTTAGAAATGTAAAATAATTGTTTGTAAGGAGGTTACAAATTAACTGAGATACAAAATACTCAAAGATGTTTATCAAATATACGGTTTTTAAATTGAATTACATGAAATTAAAAAAATAAAATCAAATGCTTACTCCTTTCAGGCAATAGCTTCGTTAATAGCGGGTAATTTTCCAAAGCGCTTTAATGATTTTATATGTGAGCGCACGGCGTCTAAAAAAGTCTTATTCTCTAAATAAGGAATACCAAACTCTTTTGTGGTTAGTTCTACAATTTTTGATATTTGGGGATAATGCACGTGACAAATAGAGGGAAATAAATGGTGTTCTACCTGATAATTTAAACCACCAACATACCACGAAATAAATTTACTTGAACGTGCGAAATTAACCGTGGTGTTCAGTTGGTGCACTGCCCAATTGTTTTCTATGTTACCATCATCGTTTGGTAAAGGATAAGAGCTCTCTTCCACCGCGTGCGCTAATTGAAATACAAGTGTTAGAAGAATGCCCGCAATAAAATGCATTAACAAAAATCCTGCTATAATTTGACTTGCCGGTGCTTTTAATATAAATATAGGAAGTACAAAAAACACAAATCCATAAGCTATTTTACTTATGATTATTTTTAATAAAACAGTTTTGTTTTGTTGCTTAGAATTTTTATTGGTGCCATTGTTTTTATACTTGGTAAATTGTATAAAATCTTTTAACACAGCCCAATAAATGGTAAGAATTCCATAAAACAAAAACGCGTACACAAATTGTAGATTTTGAAACCATTTTATTTTTGTGTGCGGCGAAAACCTCATCATACCTTTATCTTCTACATCATCGTCCATGTGAACAATATTGGTATAGGTATGATGTAAAATATTGTGTTGAATCTTCCAGTTAAATACCGATCCTCCAACAAGATTAAGGGTGTAACCCATCCACAAATTAACCTTGCTGCTGGAAGAATAGGCTCCGTGGTTAGCGTCGTGCATCACACTCATGCCAATACCGGCTTTGCTAAAGCCCATAATAGCCCACAATACCATCGCTATGCCAAAAGAGGGCTGTAAGGTAACAACCAAAACAAAGCTTCCCATATAAAGGCTAAGCATTACAATGCTCTTTATTACCATTTCAGTATTATAATGTTTTGATAGGTTATTATCCCTGAAATAACTGTCTACTCGTTTACGCAAGGTAGAAAAAAACAAAGCCTTCTCTTTATTACTATCAATAAACCGGGCGGGCGAAAAAATCTTTTTAGTGTAAGGCATGTTAAGTTATTTAAAAACAAACTTAACAGAAACAACTCAGGGAGTTAAGGGGCTTTCGCGTATGTTCAATGTAAATATAGTCTAAATTTTTCAAATACTCTGTTTGCATTACATCATTATCAATTATTGGCTATCAGATAATAAAGATCTGCATAGTTATAAAATAAAAAAGCCGCCGGATAAACCCCGGCGGCTTTTAAAGAAAATACTTTTTTTAAAAATTACTGCTTAACAATTTTAAACTGTTTTGTTCCATTTTCATCTTTAATGTTTAAGTAATAAATTCCGTTACTATAAGCACTAAGGTTCATTTGAACACTAACATGGGCAGTTTTTTCAGTGATTATCAATCTTCCTGTAACATCTATCACTTCAATAGTTCTGATGGCGTTAGAGCCAAGATCAATTGTTATGTTTCCGTTAGTTGGATTAGGATAAACATTAAACACACTGTTGTTTTTGTTTGATGCAATTCCGGTTACAAAAGAAACACAGGTAGTAGCGTTAGAAGCACAACCTAAATTATCACTCACACTTACCGTATAACAACCCGGAGTTAAAGCATTAGCTGTAGCCGCGTTTCCTCCCGAAGGCATCCAGGTATAGGTGTAAGGCGCGTTTCCGCCCGTTGCAGTAACTGAAGCGCTTCCATCAGCACAGGTGCCGCAACTCGCGTTTGCAGTTGTAGTATTTAAACCTAAAACAGCAGGCTGGGTAATGGTAAACACTTGTGAAGACACACATCCAAAAGCAGTAGTTACATTAGCGGTATAAGTACCTGCAGATAAACCGCCGGCTACCGCTGTTGTAGCACCTGAGCTGTAATTGTAGCTGTAAGGTGCTGCTCCTCCTGTTGGAGTAACCGTTGCAGATCCGTTTGATTGTCCAAAACATGTAGCGTTAGATGAATTTAAGGCTAATGTTGCAGGTAAGGTAACGTTTACCGAAGCCACATTAGACCCTGAACAAGTCCCGCTTGAACCCGTAACGTTATAAGAAGCATTAGAGGTTGGTGTTACTACAATTGAACTGGCAACCGCACCTGTACTCCATGTATAAGTGGTTGCACCGCTTGCTGTAAGGGTAGCTGAACTTCCGCTGCATATTGTTTGCGATGCAGGTGAAGTAATAATGGATAAAGATGTTCCAATAGTTACCGTAGCACTTATGCTTGATGAACATCCGGAAGAAGTTCCGGTGGCAGTATAAATTGTTGTAGATGCCGGAGAAACTACCAAGGGGTTAGCAGTAGAACCTGTGTTCCAACTGTAAGTATTTGCTCCGTTTGCTGTTAAAGTAGCGCTTCCACCAGGACAAACCGTGTACGAGTTAACGTTAACTGTTGGAGTTGCATTAACCGTTACAGTAGATGTTTTTACATTAGAGCATCCATTTGAAGTGCCTGTTACTGTGTAAATAGTTGTTGATGAAGGACTTACAGATATTCCGGAGGTTGTAGCACCTGTATTCCATAAGTAAGAAGTAGCGCCTGTAGCTGTTAAGTTAGCGGTGTTACTTGAACAAATAGTGGAAGAGTTAACATTTACCGTTGGAATAGTGTTAACTACAACCGTTGTAGTTTTAACATTGGTACAAGAACCTGAAGTTCCGGTTACAGTGTAGACCGTTGTAGATGCCGGACTAACATTAATAGCACTAGTTGTGGCGCCTGTATTCCATAAATAAGAAGTTGCTCCTGTGGCACTTAATGCGGCAGTGTTTCCCGCGCAAATAGTTGGAGAATTAACCGTTACGATAGGATTAGCATTAACAGTTACAGTAGATGTCTTGATGTTTGAGCATCCGCCGGTTGTGCCTGTAATTGTATAAACGGTGGTAGCAGCAGGGCTAACAGAGATACTAGCCGAAGTGGCTCCGGTATTCCACAAAAAGGATGTTGCTCCGCTTGCTGTAAGGTTGGCCGAATTTCCTGAACAAATGGTTGAGGAGTTAACGGCAACTATTGGGCTGGCATTAACAATTACTGTTGTTGTTTTAACGTTGGTACAAGCACCGTTTGCCCCGGTTACTGTATAAACCGTGTTAGAAAGCGGACTCACATTAATGGCACTTGTAGTTGCTCCTGTATTCCAGGAATAAGTAGTAGCGCCTGTAGCGGTAAGAGTGGCAGTGCTTCCTGAACAAATAGTTGAGCTGTTAACCGAAACTATAGGGGTTGAATTAACAGTTACAGTAGCTGTATTAGAACCACCACATGCTCCTGTGCTTCCGCTAACTGTATATACAGTAGTGGCCGCGGGGGAAACTACTAAATTAGCTCCTGTTGCACCCGTATTCCATGTATAAGTAGTTGCACCTGAGGCTGTTAAAGTTGCGGGGTTTCCTGCACAAATAGTTGCATTAGTAGCAGAAACTGCCAAAGAAGCACCTACAACTATTGAAAGCGTTTTAGTATTAGTACAAGTTCCTGTGCCTCCGGTTAGGGTATAAACTGTGCTTACTAATGGAGACACTACTACAGAGGTTCCGGTGGATCCGCCCGGCGTCCATGTATAACCTGATGCGCCGCCCGTTGCTGTTAGAGTTGTTGAAGAGCTTGGGCAAATCGTTGTCTGACTGGCAGCTGCATTAAGCGTAAATGAATTAGAAATAGTAAAATTCTGTGTATTAGAATTATTGTTTGAATTCGCATCTGTTCCGCCGTTTGGTGCGGAAACACTTACACTATATACATGCGCCCCGTTGGTAAGGTTAGAAACCATGGGCATTGAAATATTCACAGAACCAGTAGGAGCAATGCTTCCGGTCCAGTTATATACACTTGAAACTCCCCCATCTACCTGATAATTAAAAGTAGCACTGTTAATGGTGGTAGATCCATAATTGTTTACACGAATAACAGGGTTAATAAAATTGTTACAATTAATAACCTGTGAGTAGGTAGGACTGCTTACAAAAGTAATTCCAATATCGTTACCTACGGTTGGTAAATTACACACGGTTGAAGATAATAAAGCAAGACGAAGTGGAGAGTTAGTCATAATTACCTGAGCGCGGTATTTTTGATCCTTTGAAAACATAAACATACAAAGGTCGTCGGTATAATCCATATAATTCATGAACATGTCACCATTCGGTCCGTTTCCACAAGTAACTAAGGGAAAAGTAGGGCAACCAAAATTACTGGTATTTTGCGTAGGGGTATCGTTACAATAGTCGTTACCGCAAGCTGCATCGCCCCAAATGTGGCGTAAGCCTAACCAATGTCCCACCTCATGAGTAGTGGTTCTGCCTTTATGGTAAGGAGCGTTAGTAACCGCGGTTCCAATACTTCCAATAGCATTACCAAGCATTACTACGCCATCAGTAGTTGCTGTTCCATAAGGAGCATTTAACCCTAAAAGGCCTGATGTTCCGGGAGCAGGAAAGGTAGCAAAACCTAAAACGCCGCCGCTCATTGGGCAAACCCACATATTAAAATACCTGTTTACATCCCAAATACTTGCGGGCTTTATGGTACTTGTTACATAAGTGGTAGCATAAGGAGGAGCTGTCCAACCTTTTGTATTTCTGTCAATTCTATCAATACCCGGCTCAGGCATTATACCACCGGTGGGGTTTACAACCGCCAAGCAAAAATTAAATTGAAATTTGCCCAATAAAGGCTTAAATACCGCGGGAATATTTGCGGTATCAGGATTGACGCCATTAAAATCTCTATTTAAAATGTTTATTTGATCTTGAATTTGAGCCGCATTTAAATTATCGCCTGTTGTTGCGGATATAGAGTTAACAGGTGCGTTATTATGAATAACGTGAACAATAACCGGTATGTTATAAACCGACATGGTAGAGTTTTGCCCACCTTTGCCCGGTGCCGGGGTTACGCTTTGCACCCAGGTTTCAAATTGTTGGGGCAGTGTACCCGAACCGCATCTTTGCGAAGGGCTAACTTGCGCATTGGCAAACATCCCTAAAGCAATCATTCCCGTACATAAAAAATTTTTCATGCTCTTTCTATTAGATTTAGTTATTATTAATTTTGTTTTTTCGTTTATGCAATTTACAACCTTTATTATAATGTAGAAAACCATTCATCCCATAAAAATTACCGCTTGTCTAATTCTCTTAAAATGCACTCTGAGAGAGGCTTTACGACCAACTGAGCTTCCTTATCGCTTAACTGCATGCCAAAACGCACCAATGAATTTTTATAAGAGACTTCCAATCTTTCCCCTCCTTTTATCCAAAAACTTTGGTTGATGAAATCCGAAAAATTATTCTGTTTGATTTCAATAATTTTAAGGTCGTTGATCAACAAAATTTCATATTTTTTTAGCTTACCTTTTCCTTTTATTTCCTGCTGATAATTTAAAACGCCGTCTTTTATCCATATCTTTTCTTTGCCGAATTTTTTCCAAAGAAAGGCCCGGGTTATTTTTATTTCATAATAGATCCAAAAGGATAAATAAATAATTACAAATAATTTACTGCTTTGGTCTTGCAACTTAAAATAGTTTGCAATTACAATTACACCGCAGGCCGTCCATGCCAGTAGCCAAAAAAGCAGAAGCCGTAATTTTTTTTCATCCCTAAAAGGCAAAATAACAATGCTTAATAGTTCAGGCGTGTTTAATATACTTATGCGATCTCCAATTACTTTCATCTTTATTGTGTTGTACAAATTTAATTATCTTTAAGCTCTGTAGAAATTAATTTATGAGCGAACCAAAAAGAACTTTAAATCTGTTTGATACCGTAATGCTGGTTTCCGGCAGCATGATAGGCTCAGGAATTTTTATTGTAAGCGCGGATATGATGCGTGTTTTAGGCTCGCCCTTCTGGGTGCTGTTTTGCTGGATTTTAAGCGGGCTCATTACCTTGTTTGCGGCACTGAGTTACGGCGAACTTGCGGGCATGATGCCCAACGCAGGTGGCCAGTTTATATATCTTCAAAGAGCCTATGGCAAATTAACTGCCTTTGTGTATGGGTGGACTGTTTTTACGGTGATTCAAACAGGGGTTATTGCCGCGGTGGCGGTGGCCTTTGCGAGATTTGTAGGCGCTTTGATTCCCTTTTTTGATGAAAAAAACATAGTGATGACGATAGGATCTTTTCACATCAGCACTACTCAATTATTAGGTGTAGGTTCTATTTTATTTTTAACTTTTTTAAATTCAAGGGGGATTAACAACGGCAAAATTATTCAACGTGTATTTACAAGTGCAAAAATAATAGCGCTGTTCGCGGTAATTGTAATTGGCTTTGTGGCAGGCTCGCAATTAGATTACTGGAGTGCCAACATTGCCCTGCCCTTTTCTCCGGTAGGATCTGAAGGTGGCGGATTTAATTCAAGCATGCTCATTAGTGCCATTGGAGTGGCTTTAATAGGCTCCCTTTTTAGCAGTGATGCCTGGAACAACGTTACATTTATAGCGGGAGAAATAAAAGAACCTAAAAAAAATATTCCCTTAGGCTTATTAATAGGGGTATTATTGGTTACCATATTATATATTTTAGCCAACGTAGCTTATTTTATGTTACTCCCGGCTTTAGGCGATCCTAACGGTTCGGATGTTGTTTCGCGAGGAGTAGCTTTTGCACAAAACGACCGGGTAGGAACAGCGGCCATGAGCGCGGTTTTTGGCAACGTGGCTTCTTATTTAATGGCATTGCTTATAATTGTTTCCACTTTTGGTTGCAATAATGGCTTAATTCTTTCCGGCGCCAGGTTATTTCACACCATGGCTTCTCAAAATTTATTTTTTAAAACAGCAGCTTATCTGAATAAATACAATGTGCCATCCAAAGCATTATGGATACAGGCGGCTTGGGCTTCCATACTGTGTTTGAGCGGATCTTACGGTTCGCTGCTTGACTATTGCACTTTTGCCTCGCTGATATTTTACATCATCACCATTTCCACTCTTTTCTATTTCAGAAAAAAAGAACCTTTGGCTGAAAGGCCTTATAAAGCCTTCGGATACCCTGTTATACCTGCGTTGTATATTATAATTACACTGGCCATCTGCATCGATCTGTTAATTTTTAAACCACAAAACACCGCTTGGGGCTTATTGATTATGTTTATTGGAATACCGGTTTATTTTATTTTTACACACTTAAATAAAAAGAATAATTAAAAATGTTTTAAATAATTATTTTGGCTTTAATAAACAGCAGCGCAATGGCTTATTGGTGCTGTGCGTGATATGCCTCTTACTTCTTGCCGTACGCTTAATATATCCGCGTTTTATTACAAAGGATAACATTGTGATTGAAAATTTGCCTTTAAAAGAAAGAAAACTGGATAGCGCGGAACAAAATTCAGGATACGCGCGCAAAGTGATGGGAGCCGATCCGACAAAACCACTTTTTAGCTTTGATCCAAATACGGTAACTTTTTCTCAATTAAAAGACCTTGGCTTCGGTGAAAAACGGGCGGCTATTCTATTAAAATTCAGAGCAAAAGGTTTTGTTTTTAAAGAGCAAGAAGACCTGAAAAAAGTTTACGGCATAAACGAAGATTTTTATCAAACCCTAAAGCCTTATATTACAATAGAAAATGTAGCTTCCAAAGATGCCGTAGTCGAGAAAAAGCCCATAATAAAAGCCGCTAAAATAATTGAATTAAACAGTGCCGATAGTTTAACGCTTTTAGAAATAAACGGAATAGGCCCTTCCTTTGCAAAACGCATTTTAAAATATAAAATTTTATTAGGAGGATTTGTAAGAGCCGACCAACTGAAAGAGGTTTATGGTTTCACGGAAGAAATGTACGATCACATCATATCGCAGATAACGGTTAATGCATCACTTATTAAAAAGCTTAACATTAATACCGACGATTTTAAAACCATAAATAAACATCCTTATTTAAGTTTCGAGTTAACTAAACTTATCTTTAACGCAAAACGAAAAGAGCCATTAACCGCTGAGGTATTAAAAAGCCTTTTAAACGATGAGATTTTGTATTCAAAACTTCTTCCGTATATAAATTTTTAAATTATTATTTTGCTGCGCCAAACACTTTTTTCAATAGATCTGTAACCCGTGCCACAGGATCTTTTCTGATCTTAATTTCTTCATCAGAGATTAACAGCATCAATCCGTTAATTGCCTTATTGGTAACATATTTATCCAGATCGGGATTTTGCTTTTTAACTCCCGGCATTTTGTTATAAGCCGTCACTAAAGGATTCCAGTAACTCGTAACTTTAACTTTATTGATAGCTTCTTTAACTGTTGGCATAAATTTACCCTCTAAAGGCGTGTAGGTTGTTTTTCTTAAATAATTAGTAGCCGCAGTATCATTGCTTTTTAAAATGGCAAATCCATCCTGAACGCTCATATTGGTGATGGCATCAATAAAAACAGAAGCGGAACTTTTTGCGGCTTCTTCCGCGGCCCTGTTTAAACTGGTTTCAAAATCTTCAATCTTTTTCTTAAAACCCATTTTTAATAATTTTATTTTCATTTCCTGAGCTTCCGCAGGCCAGGGAATAAAAAGACGCGGATTTTTTAAATAGCCATCGGCTTTAGAAGCAATACCCGCGGAATTATTTGTGCCGATTGACAAAGCCTCTTTTAATGCCTTTATAACCTCCTCGTTGGTAAGAGAAGGGCTGGTTGTGCCATTGATAACACTTGTAGCTTTATCCTTCATCACCTTTTCCAAACTATCCTTTTTCCGCTGCATTTTTTCTTTAAATGTTTGAGAAAAAGAGAACGTGGAAATTAAAATAAATGAGAATAAGAAAATCGGTTTCATAATAAATTTGATAAATTTGAGATTCAAAGATAAGGCATAATGCTGAATTTCTCTGACAATAAATTGTTATTTATAAATAGCCAAAACAATAAATGACAAACAATATTAATTTTATATGAAAGCAGAAATTTTAACCATCGGAGACGAAATACTGATAGGGCAAATTACTAACACCAACAGCGTTTGGATTGCCCGGCAACTAAATATGGCGGGCATTCGTGTAATTCACATGGCCAGTGTGGCCGATGATAAAGAGGCTATTATAACTGCTTTTGAAAACGCACAAAAACGTGCCGACTTGGTTTTAATTACCGGAGGCTTGGGCCCTACCAAAGACGATATAACTAAAAAAATATTCGCCGATTATTTTAAATCACCATTAATAATAAATGCTGAAGTTTTGAACGATGTAACCCGGTTTTTTACAAAACGAAACAGAGAAATAAGTGAAATTAATAAAAAGCAAGCCTTAGTGCCTGAAGGATGCACCGTTATAAGAAATTTAAACGGAACCGCCCCGGGAATGTGGATGAAAAAAGATAAAACAATTTTTATTAGCATGCCCGGAGTACCGTATGAAATGAAAGCCATGGTAACTGACTTTATTTTACCAAAAATTAAATCTGAAAATACCCTGCCTCATATTTATCACAAAACGGTATTAACTCAAGGAATTGGCGAAAGCACCTTATCAGAAATAATTGAGAAATGGGAAGATAATCTTGCTTCAAAAAATATTAAACTGGCTTATTTGCCGCAACCCGGCATTGTTCGTCTCAGACTTTCCATTTATGGTACTGATGAACAAAAAATAAAAAAAGCTGTGGAAGAAGAAATTCAAACGCTTATTCCGCTTATTGAAAAATATGTTTATGGGTTTGAGAATTACGGAGAAGAAACCGTTACACTAGAGCAAACCGTTAGTGAACTTCTTCGTAAAAACAATAAAACCATTGCGCTTGCCGAAAGCTGTACAGGAGGTTACATTTCTTCTCTCTTTACAGCCATCCCCGGCGCATCTGAAATTTTTAAAGGCTGCATTGTACCCTATACCAACAAGGCAAAACACGAGCTTTTAAAGGTGGATGAAAATTTATTTACAACTGTAGGGTCGGTAAGCAAAGAGTGTGTTGAACAGTTGGCACAAAACGTATTAAAAATATTCGATTCAGATTATGCTATTGCCGTTTCAGGAATTGCCGGCCCCGGAGGCGCAACAGCCGAAAAACCGGTAGGCTTGGTTTGGATAGCGGTTGCCAAAAAAGAAAAAGTATATTCTGCTCAATTTTTATTTGGCGAAAACAGGCAAAGGAACATTGTAATGACGGCAAACGCGGCACTTAATCAACTTAGAAAGTGTATTTTAAAAACCTTGCATTAACCTTTTTTCACAAAATATTCAAATTAAAAAACTATTATTAAATGTTAATCATAAAAAAACCCGGCAGTAATAGCCGGGTTTTTTATTATGATAATAAAAGAATTATTATTTGTTTAAGATCAAACGCTGAACCATTTTATCAGTTCCGTTAGAAACAGTAACAAAATACACACCATTAGCATAAGCTGAAAGGTCCAATTGTACATTCTCATTTGAAACCATATCGCGGGTTGTAGTTTTAATTATCTGACCTAAAGCATTCGTTACATTTATCGTCACGTTTTCCTTTGTATTAAAGTTGAAGCCTACATTAAATACACCTGAAGTTGGATTTGGAGAAAGCGTAATTTTTTTGCTTAATCCTGTATTAGTAGATAAACCTGTAATAATGTTTGAGCCACAAACAACCGGAGTCATCACGTGGTTAACATTAATACCCCAATCAGCACTAACGGCAAACCAACCCGTACCATCATTACCCCAAGCCCCATTTACCGGGCTAACAGGAGAGCTACTTGCAGTTTGGGTATAGATTACGGCAGTATCACCTGCAGCAGAAGTTGTTGGCAAAACTAATGAAGCGTAGAAGCCGGTAGCAGGTATTGTTGTGGGGCTCATTGTAAAAGTGTAAATAAATAAACTAAGTGTTCCTGTTTGAGCTGCAACAACATTTGCTAAAGTTGCATTGGTTGTAGTTATAGATGCTCCCGGCATAACAGTAGGCGAAGTACCGGCGTAAATGCTCATTCCCACCGTTCCGGTTGTGCCTTTAGTCCCTCTAAAGGTTGTAGGGTTGCGGTAAAAACCAACTGAAACTGCAGTAATAGAAGGGCCGGTTATTGATGAATAAGTGCTTGCAGGAAAAAAAGTTGCTTGTTCCAAGTATCCGTAACAGTTGTTGCCAAATACATAACCCGCGTTGGGCGAGCAACCTGCGGCGGTGTTGGAGGGAATAGTGTAAAGAGAAACACTTGTAGTAGGGTTAATAACGGATACCGTTTGGCAACCTGGAGCTGCAGAAATTTTTTCATTGCTCATGTTAACTGGAAAAGAGGCCATAGTAAGAGGCTTAGTTGTTTTTCCGCTTTGAGCATTCATTATTGCAAATCCACCGATTGCAACCATTGTAAGTAATTGTTTAATCATTTTTTAAATTTTTAGTTTATTTCACAAATATATTAAAAAAACTCAGTTATTTTAATATTTTAATGGCTTTATGCTAAAATTCATAAAAAAACCCGGCAGTAATAGCCGGGTTTTTTATTATGATAATAAAAGAATTATTATTTGTTTAAGATCAAACGCTGAACCATTTTATCAGTTCCGTTAGAAACAGTAACAAAATACACACCGCTAGCGTGACTTGTTAAATCTAAAGCAATAGATTCGTTAGAGATACCATTGTATTTATTAGATAATACCTGTTGGCCTAAAGCATTTGTAACAGTAACGTTTAAGTTTTCAGATGTACTTAAGCTAACTACCATTTTAAATAAACCTGTTGAAGGATTAGGTACAATGCTGATGTTTTTGCTTAAACCGCTGTTAGTTGAAATTCCTACCGCAGAAGTTCCACAAACCTTCGGATAAATAATTAAATTAGCTTTTGTGGTTGGACCCCACGCAGCACTAATTTTATTCCATGAATTATCACTCCATTTTTCATATCCATAATCAATGGTAGAGTTTGGAGAATTATACACCACAGCAGTGTCACCGTTACCTTGCGGCAAAGTAAACGACGCAAAGAAACCATTAGCCGCAGGAGCAGCAACAGGGGTAGTAAAGTCAAATGTATAATAAATGATAGTATTTGTACCTACTATCGCCGAAAGAATTTGTTGCATGGTAGCAACGGTTGAAGCAACTACTGCACCGGTAGGACCTGTAGCCAAAGTGCCGTTATAAATTTTTAAAGCAACAGTGCTGGATGGAGCTCCGCCCGTTCCGCGAGTAGCGTTCTTATAAAAACCAACCGTAACTCCGGTAATTGAAGGAGAGTTAATGGCACTATAAGTAGCAATAGGGAAAAAATTCGCTTTCTCCAAATCACCATAACAATTTGTACCATACACATAACCTGCATTTGGATTACAACCAGTTACAGTATCAGAAGATGCGGTAGCTAAAGAAACAGAACCGTTTTGAACAGTTGAAATCGTGTCGCAAAAAATTGCTGTAGCTTTGTACGTGATAGATTTTGCCATTTCGGGAGCAATACCCATGTTGATGGTAGTGTTCACTTTTCTACCGTTTGTTTGAGCACTAACAGTTATCACCGAAGCAACTGCTAAAATTGAAAGTAATTGTTTAATCATAATTTTAATTTATAAATTTAGATACAAAGATACTATTAAAAATTAAGGAATGTCAAGATTTTTTGAGGGGTATTTTTTCCTCAATGCCATGTGGCACAATGTTTTACATCTTCGGGGTTTTATTAAGGGTAAATATGGCTATTTTATACCAGTTATATAAAAAATCCTACCAGTTATAAAGTTGGGTCTTAAAATTTATAAAAACTTCGCAATATTTGTATCCGGATGCAGCATACCCGAAAAATACTGCTTAAAGAGATTTTTTCTTCAAAAGTATTTTATTAAGTTTGGCATTCCTTAATTTAAAACTAAAAACACAAAATAAAACAATCATGAGCACAAAAAAAACATCGGGAGGTTTCCCATTAGTGATTTCAGCATTAGCCATTGTAATCTGTATCGTTATCGGATGGTTCATCTACAAAACAGTTCTTGGATCTCCTTCCAACTTCGAAGGCGGCGATCCTGAAAAAGGGCATCCTCATAACATTTTAGGAACCATGTACAAAGGAGGTTTTATTGTGCCTATTCTTATCGGGTTTTTATTAACGGTAATTACTTTTGCCATTGAGCGCTTCATTACTATTATGAAAGCTAACGGCCGCGGACAAACCGATAAATTTGTGGGAAAAATAAAATCGTTAATTTCAAATCATGATTTCGCGGGCGCCATTGCAGAGTGCGATCGTCAGAAAGGTTCTTTAGCCAACGTGGTTCACGAAGGGATTTTAAAATATCAGTTCGTTCAAAACGATTCTACAATGGATAAAGAAGCAAAAGTTCACGCGATTCAAAAAGCTATTGAAGAAGCAACCGCTCTTGAATTGCCAATGCTTTCAAAAAACATGGTGGTTATTTCAACCATGGCTTCTATCGGTACATTAGCCGGCCTTATTGGAACCGTTGTAGGTATGATTCGTGCGTTCGCGGCCCTTTCTGCTGCCGGCGCTCCTGATACTTCCGCTCTTGCAACAGGTATTTCTGAAGCCCTTGTAAATACATTGGTAGGAATTTTAACTTCCGCTTTTGCCATTATCTTTTATAACTATTTCAGTAACCGTATAGATCAGATCACTTACGCAATGGACGAGGCCGGATTCTCAATCATTCAGGAGTTTCAGGCATCAGGAAAATAATTGAACGCTGATATCGCAGATAAATAGGATAGAAGAAACAAAAATTCCTATTTTCTCATAAAAATCTGCTTAATCTGTGTTCCATTTATGGAAAAATTAAAAATTATTCATCTTAATTAAAAAGATAAGAAACAATGTCAAAAAAACCATCAAAAGGAGGAGCCCCGGCGCTGGACATGACACCCATGGTGGATCTTGCGTTCCTGCTCGTAACATTCTTTATGTTAACAGCATCGTTTCGCATGGCTGAGCCCGTTGTTGTTGATCCTCCTTCATCTATTGGTAAAGTAGATTTACCGGATAACCACATTATGGTTACCATTGATGAAAAAGGACGTGCGTTTTTCGGGATCAGTAATTCTACGGCTAAAATGAACGCTTTGCGCGATATGGCTGCAAAATACAAAGTTCAGTTTACCGAGCAGCAAATTGTAAAATTCAGCGGCTTACCAAGCTTTGGAGTAGATATCAAAGATCTTCCTGCTTATATAGATGCAAAGGAAGAAGCCCGTACCAATTTTAAAGGACAAACCGGAGTTCCATTAGATACCATTACACCTAATAATCAGTTAAAAGACTGGATAGCAATTGGCGGAAGAAAAGCTGTGGAAATGTATGAAGAAGCAAAGGTAAAAGCGGCGACAGCCGGAGGCGAGTTTAAAGCCGAAAAACCTCGCTACGCCATCAAGTGCGCCGCAACTACTAAATACATTTATGTAAAGGATGTTATTAAAACCTTTACCGATTTAAAATTGTACCAGTTTAATTTAATTACGCAATTAGAAGGCGGCGGAACAGTGGTTCAGCCCGAAAAGTAATTTAATAATTAATTAAAAAATTTAAACAATGGCAGAAATACAAGAAGGCGGCGGCGGTGGTAAAAAAGGCGGTAAAAAACGCGCCAAAAAACAAAGCACGCGGATAGATATGACACCCATGGTGGATTTAGCGTTCCTGTTACTAACGTTCTTCGTTTTAACGGCAACATTCAGTAAACCAAAATCCATGGAGCTAACTTTCCCGGCACCTCCGTTAGATGAAAAAGAACAACCGCCAATTAAAAACGGTATCACTTTTCTTTTAACTAAGGATGATAAAATCTTTTACTATGAAGGGGAATTTAGAGCCGCAGATAGTGATAAAGGTGCCAAAACACAATTATCAGAGTTAAATTTTTCCAAAGAAAGTTTACGCAAGTATCTTCTTGAAAAAAATAAAGATATGCAAAAGCAGGTGAAAGATCTGATTGTAAAACACGATGCAAAACAATTAGAAGACAGCACGTTTAAACGTTTAGTGAAGGAAAGAAAAGCGGATAAATTAACGCCGACATTTCTTATAAAAACCGATGACAAGGCTACTTACAAAAATGTAATTGATATGATTGATGAATTAAATTACAATGTGGTTGGTAAGTATGTAATGGTGGACATTATTAAACCGGAGTTTGATTTGCTGATTGAAAAAGTAGGTGCTAATTAAAAAAAGGAGGAAAAAATGTTATTCGCACTCATAGGAATATTCGTTGTGATCTCAATAACCATGTTGTTGTTGGATCTAAAAACAGGCTGGACTGGCGAAAGTTATGAAACCAGAAACAATGTTGTTTTTGCCGGAAGAAATCAAAATTACGGCGCGTATGAATTACGCAACAATTACAACAAACGCGTCATGTTCATCCTTGCCGGAATGATTGTTTTTTCTGTGGCATTGTTTGGACTGAAAAAATTTATGGACAGGCCGAAATCGGAAGAAACTGCTGAAACTTTAAAAGTGGAGCAGATCGATCTTACTCCGCCTCCGCCAATTGAAGATGTTCCGCCACCGCCGCCACCGCCGCCACCTCCCCCAATGGTTGAAATGGTAAAATTCGTTCCGCCCGTTATTAAAGATGATGCCGTGGAAGAAGAGCCGCAAAAAACCATCGACGAGGTGAAGGATGTAAATGTGGGCACAAAAGATCAAGAGGGAGACAAGGATATTGTTGCGCCTCCAACAGATGAAAAAGGTTCAACAGAACCCGCCGCTCCTGAGATTTTTACCATTGTGGAAGAGCAAGCCGAATTTCCGGGTGGAATTGCCGAAATGGCAAAATACATTCAAAAAACTCTGCAATATCCTGCCATGGCCCGTGAAGCCGGAATTAGCGGTAAATGTTTTCTTAAATTTGTTGTGAATGAAAGCGGAGAGATCAGTAACGTGGAAGTCTTAAAAGGCGTTCCGGGTTGTTCTGATTGCGATAAAGAAGCTATCCGTGTTGTAAAATCAATGCCAAAATGGAAAGCAGCGAAAATGACGGGACGTTCGGTAAAATGTTATTTTAACTTACCAATCAGCTTTAAAATTCAATAATTAAAAATTAATAATTAAATAAGCCATAACATTTAGTTGTGGCTTTTTTTTATCCCTAAAATAAAACTTAAAATGAAATTAGGCTTACACTCCGTTACTCTTTGGTTCGGCGTTATTACGGTATTAATGGTAACGGCCGGTGCTATTGTAATTGCGTTTACCGATGTAATGAGCGATCGTTTATACGGGCCAAAAAGAATAGGCTTTGTAATTCTCTTGCTTGCTTCCGCTGTTTACCGCAGCTTTAGAATTTATCAGGTAATGAAATACACAAAAAATGAAGAATAAGCCTGTCATCCCATCGAAGGAGGGATCTAAGAAGCGTGGAAATAATTTTTTTATTTCCTCCATCTTGTTTTTTGTTCCCTGTTTCCTGTCTTTTGTCTCATGTTCCGATCCTTATTTTAAAAATGATTATGAAGATAATTCTCCTACCTCCGGAAAATTAAAAGTGTATTACGATGAAGGCCTTCAACTGCATATAGAAAATCAAGCCTATACATTCCAGGCGCATTATCCCAATGCAAGTATTGAACTTGTTCCTTCCAACGATAATAATGCGGTTCAGGCATTGTATAATGACAGTTGTAAAATGATCATTATTTCTCGTCAGCTAACTGATAAAGAAAAAAAAGCATTTACTTCTAAAGCAATGACGCCTCAATTTTCAGCTGTCGCGAAAAGTGGAATAGCGTTTATTACAAATAAAAACACACCGATAGATGTTTTAAATTACAACCAGATTGTTGAATTACTCACAAAGCCATTTGTATGTAAAGATTCTCTCAGTAATGATACAAAACTCACCTTACTGTTTGACAAAGCTAATTCTTCTGTAATGCAATATCTATTAGATTCTGTTTTATCCGGCAATAAAATATCCGGCAACTGCAGCATCTCCAATTCAAGTATCGAAAGTATAAATTACGTAGCTAATCACAAAAACACAATTGCTATCATTGATTTTGCATGGCTTAGTGATGTGGATGACTCTATTTACAAATCAAATAAAAGTAAAGTAAAGCTTATAGCCGTTAGTCAAAAAGGAAAAACCAATGAATTTGAATACCCGAGTCAGAATAGTTTTAAACTAAAAACTTATCCTTTTACACGAACGGTTTATATTTACAAACGCGGCGGCGATTTTTCCTTAGGCAAAGGCTTTGAAACATTTATAGCCGGGCCAAACGGGCAAATATCTTTTTTAAAGCAAGGGCTTCTGCCAACAAAACAACAGGAGCGCAGCATTCAGGTAAACATGAATCCATAAGAATTCATAAAATTCCTTAAACAATTAAAATTTTAAATGTGGCACGTGCATTGCAGTTAAATAATTAATAAATTTAAACTCAATTAAAATTTACAATGAAAAAATCAGTTTATATTTTCGCTCTCTCCTTTGTTTCAACTTTAGGAATTGCGCAGACTTTACCGGACGCAATTGCTAAAACAGAAAGCGAACGTTTCGAATCGGCCGCTACTGACTTTCGATCAATGATAGCCAAAGAGCCTGCAAAAGGTGAAAACTATTTTTATTACGGAGAAAATTTTTTTAAAAAAGGGAAATTTGATGGCTTTCAGAATGGTGAATTAGACAGTGCGAAAACCTTTTACACAAAGGGGGTTGAAGTTAACGCGACTAACCCTTTAAATTATGTTGGCTTAGGAAAAGTATACCTTGCAAAAAATAATGTTGCCGAAGCTAAAACACAATTTTTTAAAGCCGCCAGCATTGCGCAAAACAAAAATGCTGAGGTAATGCGCCGCACGGCAGAAGCTTGGCTGGTAACGGATAATAAAAATCCGGATGAAGCTTTAACTCAAATTAATAACGCTATTAAGCTGGAGCCAAAAAACGCTGAGAACTATATAATTTTAGGAGACGCACAGTTGGAGAAAACCCCTTCAGACGGAGGGCCTGCTATTAAAAGTTACAAAACGGTTACTACTTTAAATCCTAAAAACACAAAAGGTATTTTACGGGAAGGGAAATTATATCAACGCGGGCGAAATTATCAATTAGCTTTAGAGAAATACAAAGAGGCCGAAGCAATTGATGCCACTTATGCGCCGGCTTACCGAGAAAAAGCGGAACTGTATTCTTTAGCCGGACAAAATTCCAAATCGATAGAAAACTGGAAAAAATATCTGGAATTAAATAATAGTGATTTTGCACGTTACCGTTTTATGAGCGCCCTTTATAAAAACAAACAACATGCCGAAGCTATTGCCGAATATGAAAATTTGAAAAAAGGTAATTTCAATAATTTATATTTAGAACGTATTGCTGCGCAGAGTTATTACGAAATGGGCGCTAAAACGGATACTGCCGCTTACCGCAAAGGTTTAAAAACGATTGAGGAATTTTTTAAAAAAGCACCTGCAGATTTTAAGTTTTTAGGTACTGATTATAAATATAAAGGACTTCTTTTATTGAAAACAGGAAAAGACAGCTTAGGCATAGTGGAAATGGAAAAAGCCATTAAGCTAGACACTTCCATTGCCGGAGATATTTATAGTGAGATTGCCAACGCCGCTTATAAGTCTAAGAAAAACGACAAAGCCATTATTTATTATGAAAAGAAAAAAGCAAAGGATATAAAATCTTTAAATAATAATGATTGGTTTAATTTGGGACGCGCTTATTATTATTCTGGAGAAGCTATAAAGAACGGAGTTGTAAACTTAAAAGATGCTAAAGTAAAAGCTCAGAAAGAAGCAGAAGCCCGTCCGTATTACGTAAATGCTGATACCGCTTTCTCTTACCTTGTTCGTTTAAATTCCTTGTGGCCTGTTGCTTATGTGTGGAGAGGAAGAGCAAACTTTTCGCAGGACTTAAAAGCTGAAAAGGATTTGGCTAAAGAAAATTACGAACAGGTTTTAAAAGTTGTAAAACCTGAAGAAAAAGCCACAACCTATAAAGGAAACGTGATTGAAGCATTGGAATATCTTGGATTTTATTATGTAACCAAAAAAGACAAAACTAAAGCAGACGAAATTTTTAATCAGCTAAAGGAGATTGATCCTGCCCACGAAAAAGCGAAGAATTATTTTAATCCGCCAAAGCAGGGAACCAAGCCTGCAGGTAAATAAATTAAAAACCCAAATAGAAATGTTTGGGTTTTTTGTTGTGGGTTTATTAAAATTGTTATTTTGACGTAAGGAAGAAATCTAAGAATAATATTTGTTACAGATCCTCCTGATGTCAAGATGATAGTGCACAATGACGTATTCATTACTTCTTTTTTTTATTCTCTCCCCAGGTTTTGTATTCGTTTTGCTGCTCAGGCTTAAATGCAGGCGAACGTCTTAATGGCTCACATTCTTTTAACGAAGCATAACAATCTGCAGGCAATTGCTGATATAATTGGGTGCCTTTGGTTTTCCATTTGATCATCTCATCACTCACATCTTTAATTTCTTTTGCGGGATTACCTACAATAACCTTTCGTTTTTCAAACACAGCATCAGCTGAAATAAACGAAAGTGCCCCTACAATACATTCATCACCAATTATTGCATTATCCATAATTACACTGTTCATCCCAATGAGTGCATTTTTTCCAATGGTAGCACCATGTATAATTGCTCCATGGCCAATATGCGCAGATTCTTTTAATAACACCGTAGTTCCCGGAAACATGTGAATGGTGCAGTTTTCCTGAACATTACATCCATCTTCAATTACTATAGCACCCCAATCGCCCCGAATAGCCGCGCCGGGACCCACATAAACATCTCTTCCTATAGTTACATTGCCTGTTACAGTTGCGTTGGGGTGAATAAAAGCGCTGCGATGTATTACGGGCTTATAACCATTGAACTCAAAAATATTTGCCATGCTGTTGCGATAAAATTTTTTCGAAATTAATACTTAATATCCTAAAACCGGCCCTAACCACTTTTCAATTTTCTCAAAATCTATTTTTTTACGTTTGGAATAATCCTGAACTTGTTCTTTTGTAATTTTTCCTAAACCAAAATAATGCGAATCTTTATTTGCGAAATATAAACCGCTAACCGCAGCAGTTGGAACCATTGCCAAACTTTCAGTTAAAATAATGCCTGTTGTTTTTTCAACGTTTAATAATTTCCATATTGCAAGCTTTTCGAGGTGATCGGGTTGCGCCGGATATCCCGGAGCAGGACGAATTCCATCATATTCTTCCTTGATAAGATCTTCATTTTTTAAACTTTCGTATTGCGCATAAGCCCAGATTTCTTTACGGACTTTTTTATGAAGGCACTCCGCAAAAGCTTCGGCTAATCGATCTGCCAAAGCTTTTATCATGATAGCCTTATAATCATCATGGTCTTTTTCAAAACGTGTAACATGTTCGTCAATTCCAAATCCTGTACAGCAGGCAAAAGCGCCAATGTAATCAGTAGGTTGAGAGTGTTTTGCTCCTTCCTCATTCCTAGGTTTAATAAAATCAGACAAAGCGATATTATATTGACCCGCAGGTTTTTTTGTTTGCTGGCGTAATGTATGAAACGTTTCAATTTTATTTTTTCCGTCCGTATCAAACACTGCAATATCATCTTCGTTAATTTGATTTGCGGGATAAATTCCAACCACCGCTTTCGCAGTGAGCCATTTACCCGAAATGATATCTTTCAGCATTTGTTGAGCATCTCTGTATAATTTTTTTGCTTCAACGCCGCGTTCTTTATCTTCAAATATTTTTGGATAAGATCCTTTCATTTCCCAACTATGGAAAAAAGGTGTCCAGTCAATATATTGCGATATTTCATTGAGATCATAATCTTCAAAAACCGTTGCCCCTAGTTTTTTTGGTTTTATTATTTCTGTTTTGCTCCAATCCACTTTAAATTTATTTTTACGCGCTTCTTCTAAGGAAATAAATTTGTTCTGCCCTTGTGCATTTTTATTTTGTTCACGAACGCGTTCATAATCTTTATTCACATCCGCCATAAAAGCATCGCGCAATTCGTTTGAAATTAAACTGCTAGCCACGGGAACAGATTTACTGGCATCATTAACATGAACAACGGGTCCTGAATAATTCTGAGCAATTTTTACAGCCGTATGAACTTTTGAAGTAGTGGCACCCCCAATCAACAAAGGAGTTTTAAAACCTAACCGTTCCATTTCTTTTGCTACGTGAACCATTTCATCCAACGAAGGCGTAATCAACCCACTTAAACCAATTACATCAACGTTATGCTTCTTTGCTTCTTCTAAAATTTTATCACAAGAGACCATCACGCCTAAATCGATAATTTCATAATTGTTGCAAGCTAACACAACACTCACAATGTTTTTCCCAATATCATGCACATCACCTTTAACTGTAGCCATTAATATTTTGCCTGCGTTCTGTCTTCCATCGCCAACAATTCCTGCTTTTCTGTTCGCTTCTTTTTCTTCCTGTAAATACGGTTCCAGATAAGCCACCGCTTTTTTCATCACACGTGCACTTTTTACAACTTGCGGCAAAAACATTTTTCCACTACCAAAAAGATCGCCCACCACGTTCATTCCATCCATAAGCGGCCCTTCAATAACGTGTAAAGGTCTTCCTAATTTTAAACGCGCTTCTTCCGTATCAGCATCAATGTGCTCTACAAGCCCTTTTACGAGTGAATAACTTAAACGCGCTTCTACTGTACCTTTTCTCCATTCTTCATCCCTTTCAGTTTTTTGTCCCGAAATTCCTTTTAAGGATTCTGCGTGAGTTACCAATCTCTCGGTCGCATCATCGCGTCTGTTCAATAAAACATCTTCAACGAGTTCTAAAAGTTCTTTTTCTATATCATCATAAATTACAAGTTGAGAGGGATTTACGATGCCCATGTCCATTCCATTTCTAATAGCGTGATATAAAAACACGGAATGAATTGCTTCACGCACATGATCATTTCCTCGGAAGGAAAAAGAAACGTTACTAACGCCGCCACTTACTTTTGCGTAAGGTAAATTTTCTTTTATCCATTTAGTAGCATTAAAAAAATCGAGTGCGTTTAAACGGTGTTCTTCCATGCCTGTTGCGACAGGAAAAATATTCGGATCAAATATAATATCCTGTGGAGGAAAATGCACTTTATTAACCAATACATCATACGCGCGTTTGCAAATATCTATTCGTCGTTGTAATGTATCGGCCTGCCCTACTTCATCAAAGGCCATTACAATAACAGCCGCGCCGTATTGTTTCACTTTTTGAGCTTGTTCAATAAATTTTTCTTCACCTTCTTTTAAAGAAATAGAATTTACAATGGCCTTTCCCTGCACACATTTTAATCCTGCTTCAATAACAGTCCACTTCGAAGAATCAATCATAATCGGCACTCTTGAAATATCAGGCTCGGAAGCTATCAGATTTAAAAACACGGTCATAGCGGCTTCGCTGTCAAGCATGCCTTCGTCCATATTTACATCAATTACCTGCGCACCGCCATCCACCTGATCTTTTGCAATGGATAAAGCTTCTTCATAGTTATTTTCTTTGATAAGTCGAAGGAATTTTTTAGAACCTGTAACATTGGTTCTTTCACCCACGTTCATAAAATTACTTTCAGGACGAAGTGTTACCGGTTCCAATCCACTTAAATGCATTAAGGTATCCGGCTCAGGTCTTTTGCGTGGCTTCGCGTTTTTAGCGAGTTCGGCAATGCGTTGAATGTGAGCCGGCGTAGTACCACAACAGCCTCCAACAATATTTAAAAATCCTGCCTTTAAAAAATCTTCTATCTGATGTCCCATTGTATGAGCATCTTCATCGTACTCACCAAACTGATTAGGTAATCCTGCGTTGGGATACGCGCTTACATAAAACGGCGCTTTATCTGAAAGTTCTTCAAGATAAGGACGCATGTCTTTCGCGCCTAACGCGCAATTTAAACCCACGCTTAAAAGATCAACGTGGGAAACAGAATTTAAAAAAGCTTCGGTTGTTTGTCCGGATAAAGTTCTTCCGCTTGCATCCGTAATAGTACCGGAAACCATTACCGGCATTTTGCATTTTATTTTTTTACAATGATTTTGAATAGCAAATAAAGCAGCCTTCGCGTTAAGGGTATCAAAAATTGTTTCGATTAATAAAATATCAGCGCCGCCGTCAATCAATCCGCGCACCTGTTCTTCATAAGCAATTACCATTTCATCAAAAGTAACAGCGCGGAAGCCCGGATCGTTTACATTGGGAGAAAGAGAAAGTGTGCGGTTAGTGGGGCCAATTGCGCCGGCAACAAATTTTGCAACAGATGAACATTCAGGATATTCTTTTTGAAATTCGAGAATAGCTTCTTTTGCAATTTTAGCGGATTCAAAATTAAGTTCGTAAACCAATTCCTGCATTTCATAATCGGCCATCGCAATGGTTGTTCCGCTGAATGTATTTGTTTCAATAATATCCGCTCCCGCTTTTAAATATTCTTTATGAATAGCTTTGATGATATCGGGGCGTGTAATAGAAAGAAGATCATTATTTCCCTGAAGATCTTTATGCCAATCTGCAAAACGCTTTCCACGATAATCTTTTTCTTCCAGTTTATATTGCTGAATCATGGTGCCCATTGCACCGTCTATGATCAGAATTCTTTTTTCTAACTCTTTTCTTATGTCTGCCATTTATGAAATAATATTATCGTAAAAAAATATTTGAATGTTTAGTAAATAAAAAAACCCTCCGCTTTTTAAAGTCAGAAGGGTTTATGAATAATAATTTTATAATCATATAGCTCTGACTTATCTCTCACGACTTTATCGTGACGATTTACCACCTTCTTTTTAAAAATTGAAAATTGAAAATTGAAAATTAAAAATGGGTTGCCAATTCTTAATTCATAATTTCTAATTCTTGACTAGTAAAGGGTTGGGAAGACTTCTTCGGGCGTGTCCCTCTGTCTTTCTTGATAAGCATTATAAAGAACTGTTACAAATGTAATAAATGTTTTACATTTATAAAAAATAAACATGAAGAGAATTTTGATTTTGACGCTCACTTTTTTAATGATAAAGTGCTATTCACAAAAGGAAGTGGAAACGGTAAAATTGCTAATGGCTAAACAACAAGAAGCTTGGAACAGATATGATCTTATCGGTTTTATGGAACATTATTGGAAAAGCGACAGCCTTAGGTTTATCGGCAGCAAAGGCCTTACCTACGGCTGGCAAAAAACGTTGGATAATTACAAAAAATCTTATCACGATAAGGAGGCAATGGGCCAATTGGAATTTAATATAACCAGCGCCGAGTTACTTGGAAAAAACGCAGTATATGTTATTGGAAAATGGACGCTCTTTAAAAAAGAAAAAAATGTTGGCGGATATTATACTTTGCTGTGGAAGAAGATTAATAGCAAATGGGTAATTGTTGCAGACCATACAAGTTAAAATTTAGTTGTGATTTATATAGCAACGTCTTATTGAAAAATTATTTTTATTGTAGTTTCCTTGTATAGATCTAAGGCTTTTATTTCCTGCATTATTTTTTTCTCCCAAGCTCTTTGCTGTTTGCCATTCATAGAGCCATCAGTTTCCTCATCGTATTTATCCTGATAAACATCCATTTCCTCCTCGTACTTTTTGTATAATTCATTAACTGAATTTTCAAGATCATTAAAATTCTTATATAATTTTTCTTTAATCGCCTTGCGCAATTTACGAGAATACAATTCAACAATATCAAAATGTTTTTGTTCATGCTCTAAAACTTCATCGTTGATCCAGTTTTTTCTTTTCCAACTGTGGTTCTTTAAAAAAACGGCTTCAATTTTTACTGTTGCGCTTTTGTTATTTTCTTTGAGTAAACTTTTAAGAATATCATAGTGAGTAGAGGCGGCTGCAAACCTTTTTTCTGGTTTACCATTAAAATAATCCCAAGTAAGCAATCGATCTTCTTTCCATAACAAAATATTATCATCTATTTGAAAAGAATTTAATACGGGGAGTGTAAAGGCGAATACGGTTAAAACTATTTTGTTTAATATAAACATTATACACTTTATGCAATTAAAAATTGTCTATTGGTAGACTTCTACGTGGAATTTTAAAATCGCGCAACATGGATGATTTTAAATTAATTGTTAAATAATAACTTTTTCGGATTCCGAATGGAACCCAATCAATACGGGCTTCCCAGCATTTCATGTCTCGGTAAATATTTAAACTGGTATAACTAATTCGTTTATTTGTAAAATCAAAACCGCTGGTAATACCAAGTTTCCAGAATTTAGTGGGAGCTATATCTCCGCTAAAATTTAAAGTTTGTATAGGCTTTAAAGTGGAATAATTAAAATTATCAAGAGTCAGATTGTAATACACATTTACATTCCAAGGCAGTTTTTCTTGTTTATCCACATCATCTATTGCACCAGGTTCGGCGCCATTGGTCATGTTAGGTGGCTGTCGTGTTTTGCGCATGGCCTCTAGTTGATTACTTCCAAAAGAGGTGTTTACCGCCAGATTAGCGTTTTTAAATTGTACCGCTTGTTGGTTGCTGTTGTAAGAAAATTCTTTTGATCGCTTCTTTGTTGTTTTATCATAACCGTAAGGATCTAAACTAGTATTGGCCACTACATCAAAATATCTGAATAATTTAGTGCGGGCACTTATTCCTATCAAACTCATTTTAAAACTATCGGCAGCAAAATTATAATTAGTATTTAAACTAATATTTTGAATCAATGTTGTTTTATTATATACAAATCCTGTGTCGGTCGCCTTGCGGATTTTGGCTTCAATATTATTGTTCAGGTTAATTCCAAGCGCATTAGTTTTACCCGGAGCGGGGCCGCCAAATAAAGTATTGTCAAAAATGCTGTAACGCTGAAAATTACGTCCTGTTGTGTCCACTTGTACTTTTTTCCAAAAACCGTACTGTTCTTCTCCAAAATCCGGTCTGTAAGAGTAAGTTAAGGTTGGTATAAGTAAATGTCTTATCTGTTTTACTTTTCCTTTTCTAAAAGCGTAATCAAAAAACACTTTTGTATTTAAAGCGGTAGTAAAATTAGCGTCGTACCCGCCTACAAATCCACTAACGGTATCGGTTTTTATATTAGTTTTTGGAGTAAAATCCGGAATAAAACTTTTTCGTGTACTTTTCGTATACATTACCGAAGATAAGTTGATGGCCGGGGTAACCGTGATGTATTTAAACACGTTGAAATTAGTTGAAATTGGCAAGGAATGCTTAATTCCATATTTTAGCTTTTTCTCCAAATTACCATTAAATAATGTGGAATCTCCACCGCTTAATGTGTTGCGGGCTTCCAATAAATAATTAACTCCAATTTTATCAAGTACATTTTGTTTTACAGCATTTTCTCGTTTAAAAGGATAAAAGCGATTAATATTATACGTTAAAGCGGGGAAAGTTACTTCTGCAGTTTTAGCTATACTATTTTGATTATGAGTGGCATTTAAACTTAAAGAACTTCCTTTAAAAGATTTGGTGTAATTTATGTTAGATTGAAAAGTGTTTTGTAAAAATTGGCCGGAATTAAGGGCGTTTAGTCTATTAATGCGCTGATTGTTTACATAGTTAACATTTGCAGAGAACCTAACGGATGGATTGTTTTTATTATCCTGATTATGAACCCATTTTACGGTGTAAGATTTTTCATTTGCAAATTGAAGCGGAATATCACGATCGCCAATATTAAACCGGCTGTAACTTAAGTTAACAGAACCACTTGCCTTATACATAGCCAAATAATTATTTGTAGTTTTCAAAGCCCAGCTGCCGTTTGCGTAAATGTCGCCGCGGATGATCATATCTGTTTTGTCGTTTATTCCCCAATAAAAACCACCGTCGCGCAAATTATATCCAAGCGTTGAGGAATTTCCAAACTGCGGTAAAAGAATGCCGTTGTGTTGCTTTTTAGTATTGGGAAAATAACCAAAAGGTAAGCCTAAAGGTGTAGGCACGCCACCTATTTCCAGAAACATGGGGCCGGTTACAATTTTATCGTTTGGTATTATTTTAGCATGCGAAGCTTTAAAAACAGTACGCGCATCTTCTGCCTCGCAAGGAATGCATCTCATATCTTTTAAATAAATAACATTGTTGCTGTCTTTTTTTATTTCCTTTCCAAATACTAAAAGTTCTCCTTGCTTAGTTGTAGCGTTAAAAATTTTTCCTTTTTTACTTTTTAAATTGTACATAATTTTTTCCGCACTCATCTCTTGGATACCATCTTTAAAAAGCGGGCTTCCTACATTTTTTCCAACACTGTCTTTTTTTCCGTAAGCGGTAACTGTATTTTTAGAATAATCAATTTCAATAAATTCAGCTTTAAGATTCATACTCTCATATTCAACATGAGCATTGCCGTATAAAAATACTTTAGAGATAGCGGCCATAAAAACAGTGCTGTCTTCGGCGAAATAACTGATCCTACTTTCTAAAGATTCATTGTCATCTGAACTTAAAGTATCAACGCTAACTTTTTTTAACGAATCCTGTGGTTGGGTTTGTGCGTTTACAGCATAGGGAATTAAAGATATTAACACCGCTACGAAGAAAAATACTTTATTAATTGGTCGTTTTGTCAAACCTAACAGATATTTTTATGCGTATAACCTGCAAAGCTACAATTGTTTATGAAAAATAGCTTTGATTTATAAGGCCTGATGGTTAAAAAAATACAATATTTTATAATGATGTTGGCTTTAAGTGCCTTCAGTGCGGGCTTTACTCTTCATCCAGGAAAAAGTAGCGGCATAAAAATAATAGTTATTGATCCGGGTCATGGCGGAAAAGATCCCGGATGTAACGGAATTACTCACAAAGAAAAGGATATTTCGCTGGCGGTAGCTTTAAAATTAGGCAAATTACTGGAAGAACATTATAAAGACGTTAAAGTTATTTTTACGCGAACAACCGATGTGTTTGTTGAACTGGAAGACAGAGCGCAGATAGCAAATAAAGCCAAGGCCGATCTGTTTATCTCCATTCATTGCAACGCGGCCGGCAAACCGGTTATTATCAAAGATCAAAAAACAGGAAAAAAAAGAGTTAAAACTTACAAAAATAAAAAAGGCAAAATTGTGGTGGTTGAAAAGCCAAATCCTGTACCCTTTGGAACGGAAACCTACGTAATGGGTTTAAAGAATGAGGAAGGGAAAATGAAAGTTGCTACCCGAGAAAACTCTGCCATATTTTTAGAAGATAATTACGAAAAAAAATACGGCGGCTTTGATCCGGAGAGTGAAGAAAGTTATATTATTATGAGCAATTACACATCTGCTTACGTAATTCAAAGTGCCAGCCTTGCCGTTAAACTTCAGGAAGAATACACTAAAAAAGCAGGCAGAATTGATAAAGGCGTTCATAGGCAAAGTATATGGGTGTTGTGGCGAACCTCCATGCCAAGTATCTTAACTGAGATAGGATACCTCACAAATCCTCTCGAAGAACAATTTTTAGGAAGTAAAGAAGGGCAGGATTATTTAGCCAAAGCAATTTTTAGAGGTTTGAGAAAATACAAGGATGAAGTAGAAGGGAATAAAAAAGAATATAATGATGCCATTGAAAATCAAGTTCCATTGGATAATGAAAATATAAAAGCAGGAAATATTCCCGGGCAAAAAAAAACCGATCCGGAGGATGATTTGGAAGAAGAAGAAAAGAAGCCGGAAGAAAAAAAAGATACAGTAAAAATACTCGAAATAAAAACCGATACCATTCTTTCGGCGAAAGATATTGCAGATAAATTTAAAAAGGAAAAAGATCAGAAAAAAAACACGCCTTTATCTGCCGAACAGATCATATATTTTAAAGTTCAGTTTGCAAGCAGCGATGTTGAACTTAATTTAAAAGATGATAAGTTTAGCGCCCTTGTAGATGCGTCGTTTTATAAAGTTAAAAATATTTTAAAATACACTTCCGGAAATTATACGGCATTAAAAGACGCGGTTAATCATCAAAGTCAGCTTCGGGAAAAAGGTTTTAAAGATTGCTTTGTAATTGCTGTAAAAAACGGTGAACGAATTGACCTTAATCAAGCAAGGAAACTTGTTGGACAATAAAACCATGGTGGATATCATTCCTTATAGTGAAGCGCTTAAACACCACATCAAATTATTAAATGTTGAATGGCTCAAAAAATACTTTCGTGTTGAACCCATAGATGCGCTCCAGCTTTCCAATCCCCAAGAAGAAATTATTGATAAGGGCGGATTAATATTTTACGCCAGATATCAAAACAAAATTGTGGGTACAGCTTGTTTGCTAAAGGTTAATGATTTTGTTTACGAATTAGGTAAAATGGCTGTTACCGAATCCGCGCAAGGTTTAGGCATTGGAAAGTTATTAATGGATCATTGCCTTGCCCTTGCCAAACACATGAAGCTTAAAACCGTTATTTTATATTCCAACCGTAGCTTAAGTTCGGCTATTCACATTTACAAAAAATATGGCTTTGTAGAAGTGGAGCTGGAACCCGGACATTACGAACGCGCCGATATTAAAATGGAAAAAAATATTTAAAAAAATTATACTGCTTTTTTAATAACCACATTTTCCGAAAATGAAGGCAATGTTAAAATTTCAGTTTCGCCGAAACCTTTTATAATCCCTCCGCCACTTAGCTGTTGGGTTAAATGAAGCACTAAACTCTCCGAATTATTGCTGTTTTTTAACAGAGGTTTTTCTTCTGCTTTAAGCTGTTTTAAAACCCCCTTAAAATTACTCCACTCTTGGAAGGTTGATGGATTGCCGAATTGTAATTTTGTTTGCATAATGTTTATATTTAATTCAAAATTACTACAAAAACAATCAAAATATTGCTATAAATAATAGCATTATACGTTTTAAGAGCAATTTTTATCAGTTTCAAAAAATAATCCTGCGAAATTTTTCGTTAGCCCAATGATTATGCAAAACCATGTTAACCCCGATTTAATCCGAAATCGTATGACCTTTGATTTATCCTTATTTTTTACCGCTAATCCATCTAAAACCTTTTTAATTCTGGGATGGATTCTATCTCATAATAGCATTAAATGAGTGACTCTGCCTTTTAATTGAGGGAAAATATTGTGGCTTTTTCAGAGATAGCGTAACTTGCGCTTTAATAAAGCACTCTAAAAATCAATTTGATAAAAAATGTTACTATACAAACTTATAAACAATACTATTACCAACATTACTAAGTCCATAATCATGAAAAATAAACCAGCCCTTATCTTATCTTTTTTTATTATTTGCTTTAGCACTTTAACGTCCTTAGGCCAATCAAATTCAACTATAAAAAATAGTTTTATTATTCATGCCGCCTCGCTAAGCAAATCCGACGAGGCTTTTTATACTAAAAGCATCGAAGCGGCTGATTTTGAGCAGTTTCGCTTAAAAGATCAACCATTAATATTAAAATTCAAGAATGGATTTACACTGGAATTATTATCGGCAAAAGATTTATTGGTTAAAAATATCGCTCCTTCCATCGATATTAATAAATACAGCAATTACCCTGCTTTACCCAACCACAGATATCCTCTTTTTGAAATTTTAAATACTGGCTGGGTAACCGCCGCTGTAGATCCAACTAATACAAAAACCAACTAATAAGGAATTTCCTTTCACCCATGAAAACACAAAAACATTTTTTATTAGTCCTCTCAGCCTTTTTATTCTCGCATTTTTGTTTTGCACAACCTGCTAATAATAATTGTGCAAACGCTCAACCAATAACCATAGGAACGGTGCCCCCTTGCGGCACAGGCATACAAACCAGTGCCAATACTAACGTTGCGGGTACTCTTACAGGTGCAACTCCGGGCAATCCTTATATTTACCAAACGGGCTGTACAGGTTCTTCAACGGTTCAAACTTCTCCTGCCAACGATGTTTGGTACACCTTTGTAGCCACGGGTTATCATGCTAACATTACCGTTAACTCCACATTTTCACAACCAAATATTTCCATGTATTCAGGCACCTGCGGTTCGCTAGGTGGTGGGGTTGGCGGATGTGCGGTTGGAGCTGGTGGGGTTGCCACTTTACAGGTAGATCAGTTGATACCCGGTAATACTTATTACATTCAAATAAGTGGTGGAACCGGACAAACCGGCACCTTTAATTTAACTATTAATAATTCCATAGATTGTGCAGGCTGTTTACAGGGAACTACTTTATCGGTAAATCCTTTGCCGGTTAATGGCGCATACCCACCCAATACAACTGTTCAGTTTTGCTTTCATATTAATCAATACAATCATGTTAACACCAATTGGCTTCACGGGGTGCAACTATCCCTGGGTTCGGGTTGGAATGCAGCATCTGTAGTTCCTAATAACCCCGTGTCTCCTAGTACCGGCGGTTCCTGGCAGTGGGTTTCCACTTCCTATGTAGCAAACGGACAAACATGGCCTCCGGGCTGGTATTGGGAAACTGCCATGCCGACACTTAATCCGGCGAATAATTTTGGTGATCCTGCCACCACGGCGAATGCTTCTCAGTGGAATTTTTGCATTAATGTAACAACTAAACCCACCTGTATCCCGGGTTCCAATCTTTCAGTAGATTTTAACACTAGCGGTGATGGAGAATCGGGTTCTTGGATTAACTCTGCATGTTCCGGCGATGCCGCCACTTCTTTTAATGCTATTGGCGCGTGTTGTGCTCCTGTCATGAGTATGCTGCCGGTGGATTGTTTTGGAACTTTAACCGGAGATGCAACAGCTACTCCTGTGGGAACACAAGGACCTTATACCTATAATTGGTCGGGCCCTGCAGGTTTTTCTGCTTCTTCAACCGGAGTTGCAGGTGCTAATACCATTAATAATGTTGCAGCTGGTGTTTACACCGTCCAAATCATCGATAAAAATTTATGCGCCATTACAAATACTGTCTTGGTTACAGAGCCCCCTCTTTTAGTTGTAAATGTAACGCCTGCCAATGCCAATTGTACAACCGCCGGATCCATTTCTTCGGGAGTTAGTGGTGGTACTCCGGCATATTCTTTTTCATGGTCTGGCCCCTCCGGTTTCACTTCCACTTCTGCTAACGTAAGCAACTTAACCAATGCAGGTACTTATGTTTTAACTGTTACAGATTCAAAAGGTTGTGTTAAAACTCAAAGTGCTACTATTACTCAAGCCGCAACCGTTACTGCCGGCTTCACCGGAGCTACTACAGATTGTTTATTGGGAAATACCTTTACCTTTAATAATACCGGTTCAACCGGCGCAGGTGTAACTTATGCTTATACCTTTAATCCTACTGCGGGAGCTCCTGCAACAGGCAATACTGCAAGTTACGGCCCGGTAAGTTTTACCGCTCCGGGAACTTATACAGTAAAAGAGACTGTTACTCAGGGTATTTGTACGGCAACTGCCGCTGCGGTTGTAATAGTTAACCCCGATCCTTCAGCAACCTTAAGTTTTACAAACGCTACCTGTGGCTTTAACAATGGTATCATTTTTATAAATAATACTTCTACGGGACAAACTATTTCAAGTTTTGCCAGTAGCGCCGGGGTTCTTTCCGGTCAAACCGTTACCGGCCTTGGCGCAGGAACGCCGATAATTACTCTTACCAATAATTTTGGATGTACTTTCACTGTATCTACCCCTATTACCAATACCCCTCCAATAACTGCCCTTGCCACTACCTTTGTAAATCCCACCTGCGGAAACAACAACGGAAGCATTACGCTTGGAACTGTTACCGGAGGTACTCCTACCTATTCTTACAGTATTAATGGCGGATTATTTACAACCACGCCCGTTTTAACAGGT
>JACPOC010000057.1 GCA_016185125.1 Bacteroidota bacterium | reverse complement strand
TCTTGCCCGGGAATTGGCTCTCCATCTTCATCTATTAAACGATAACCTCCATAAAGAAAATCGTAATCAGGTTGTTCTTCTAAATTATTAAACCATACGCGAGCCATACCCGGATAAAGAATGGCATCCGCAGGCAAAAATGAAAAGTATTTACCTTGAGCTATTTTTGCTCCTTCATTCCTTGCCACACATGCTCCTTTATTCTTTTCAAAATGAATAATATTTATAGGGTAGATTTCTTTTAATCCATCAAGAATAATTTTTGAATTATCGGTTGAGCCGTCATTGACAACAATAATTTCAATATCAGACAAATCTTGATCAACGAGAGATTTTATCAATTTCTCAATGGTATCTCCGTCATTATAGCATGGAGTAATGAAACTAATTGTTTTCATAAATTTGTTTTTTAATACGCCCTGGATTGCCTGCGACAAATACGCCATCGGGCACATCAAAAAATACAACGGAACCATCGGCTATCTGCGCACTTTGACCTATTTTAATTCCTCCCACAATCGTACAATTAGCCCCAATAGTAACATATTCTTCCACTATAGTATCAAGATGTTTTCCTTTATGTTTCGCTGAAGGTTTCCTCACATTCGTAAAACTTACATTATTTCCTATCCGTACATGATCTTTGATAATAAGGCCGTCATATAATTGGCATCCATTTCCTAAACGGACATCATCTCCGATAATGACATTTTCTCCGATAAAACAATAATCTCCCACATTGCATTCTTTCCCAAGTTTTGCTCCTTCTCGTATATGAGAAAAATACCAAATCTTTGTTTCTTCTCCGATACTAACATTTCTTTCTATAACTGCTGATGTGGCAAAAAATGATTTCATGACAATTTAATTTTTTCTACAAAACTTATGGATTTCATTGCTTCTTTCGGATCAATCCCAATTCCTTGGATAATATCTTCATAAACTTTCGTGTGTAAATCTTCAAAATGTTTGGTAAGGTCAATCCTTTTATCATTGACAATCAATTCTCTCTTTTGATTATCCATAGGCGCTTTTATGCTTACTTCCCAATCAATTCTATTTTCTCCCCATTTAATATAACCGTATTTTCTTTTCTGATCGTCATCTATTAAATGGATATCGGTCGGCTCTCCGAAAATCCATAAAAGTAAATCAAAATAATGAATGCCTATATTAAATAACAATCCGCCAGATTTCTCCTC
>JACPOC010000050.1 GCA_016185125.1 Bacteroidota bacterium | reverse complement strand
TGAGCATTTATCTTCTCCGGTTTCAATGCATCTTCTCTTTCCATCCATTTATAATCCTTATAGCCTTCACGGGTAATATGCACGGCCATATGTCCCAGTCCGTCATATACAATATAACCAGTGCCTCCTTTTGACCACGGGTCTTGCCGCCACACGCCGGCACTATCCATATTTTCAGCGATCACCAGTTTGTACATACCAGTCAATAATTGTCTCTTATCCTTTTTGGTATTGCAGGCAGTTAAAAATAAGATGGCGGTGATAGCAGTTAGTATTCTCATGTGAAGTTGTTTATGTTTAAAGATAAGCGAAAGGAGTTTACTTCACGCAAAGGGGCTAAGGAGAAACGTTTTTCCTAGCGCCTCTGCGTGGAGTCCTTTTTCTTTTAGCGTTTCCTTATCAACAACTCAAAAAGCATTATCTTTCATCAATCAGAATTTATCCGTCATACATGAAACCGGCTAACAGGAAAACTTCAGTCAACTATCAATTAAACATTTAACTATGACGGAAATTGAAATCCTCAAATCTGCACTAAATCATTTTGCCCAATTGCCCGGTGATGAATTTGTTCTTTCAGAAGGTTGCTGGAAAATAAGAGAATATAAGAAAGGTGATATCTACAATCCGCTGGGAAGTATCTGCCGCTATCTTGGTTTTACACTGGAGGGATATTTCAGGGCATATTTATTCAACAAAAAAGGGGAGGAAGTAAATATGTTTCTGTTTCCACCCGGCCAGCCTGTAGTTACTTACAAAAGTTTTATTCATGAAAGCCCCTGTGAGTTTAATACCGTTGCTATGACGGATGCCCGGGCTATTTGCATTACACTGGCCGACCTGCACCGGCTCTATAAAAAATCACATGCATGGGAACGCTTTGGAAGACTGATGGCAGAAAAAGCTTTTGATATTGCCGTGGACCGGGCTGAGAGTTTTGTTTTTAAATCAGCCGAGCAACGTTATTTAGAATTGATACAAATGAAACCCGATATTATAGATAACATCCCCTTGTATCATATTTCTTCTTACCTCGGTATTGCCGGTCCATCGCTTAGCCGCATACGAAAAAGAATTTCGGGCAAGTAACACGATTTTAACCTGGGTTAAAATTTTTACAGATTTCTTTATCCACTTTTATATAGTCAATTTATTTTTTCAAATTAAAAACTAATAAAAATGGAAACAGCTGTTATGACAAACAAAGAAACTGTTCAATCTCTTTATGAACTATTCGGAGAAGGTAATGTTCCCGCTATTCTTGAAATGGTAACAGATGATATTACCTGGACCTGTCCCGGACCCACTGATATTCTTCCCTATGCACAGATTTATCATGGCAAAACAGGTGTGTCTGAATTTTTCAGACTTATTTATGCTAACAAAGATTTCCCAAGTTTTGAAGTGAAAGAATTAATTGAAGAGGGAAATAAAGTTGTTGCATTGGGTAATTGGGATGCAAAATCCAAAAAGACCGGCAATGCTTATTCTGGAGATTGGGCTATGGTATTTAAATTCAGAGATGGAAAACTATATGAGCACAAAGAGTATTATGACTCCTACGGTGAAGCGACAGCATCAAAAGGATAAAAATGTTTTCATTTTTATCAGGTAACCGTCCCGGAAAGCCAGGGCGGTTTTTTCTGTATGAAAATTCATTGCATTATTTTCTTTATCGGGTTATAAATAACCATATAAAAAACTGCCCCGATTACCGGGGCAGCTTAGTTATCAGAAATAGGGCTTTCGTTTTATTAACTGAACAGTCCGCCTTTCTTCAGCTCACGGGTTCCTTCACCAATCTTAAACCCGTTTTGATAAATCTGTATTGTATAATTTCCTGTCTGGAATTTATTTACATCTTTCCAGGCAAACTCTATTTTCTTTGTTTTGGATGCTTCAATTTCTACCGGCACTTTTGTAGTAAATGTTTTATCTCCTTCTTCACGGGTAGTAAATGTACCGGAACCCATTGTTTGATCGGAAACTAATTTTCCATCAGGTCCAATCACAACCACATACAGGTCTGTCTGACCAGCTTCTGCAATCCGGTTATTAACATCAAATGATACCATCATTTTATCAACTCGTTTAGCTGTAGTG
>JACPOC010000015.1 GCA_016185125.1 Bacteroidota bacterium | reverse complement strand
GGTGCCGGTAATAGTACACGACTGCAATCCAAAAGCGCCTGAAGGTAAGGGAAGAGTTGCCGTAGAAGCAGGCGGTAAAAAAGCATACTGCACCGAAGTACTATTGGTAGATTGCGCATTTACAATACACAAAGTTGTTTGGTTTAAGGGTGAACATCCTACGGTATAATTAGTGCTACTGGAGGTTTGAAAAGTTGGAAAACCGGATGCTGAACCTACACTTACAGTTTTTGTAACGATACATCCATTGGTTAAATTTCTAACGATATAAGTAAACGTTCCAACAATGCCAATGGCACTATACAACGAGGTAACACCCGCTGAAGTAAATGAGGCCGGTCCATTAGGCGGAGGGTTACCCGGCGCATACCATTCGTGGCCAACGTTAACTGTTGGAGAAAGTGCAGTACCCGTAAAGGTGGCTAATCCGTTGGCGCATGTAATAACCTGAGTGCTTGGATTAACACTGGAGGTGGGTGGTGTAACATTAAGCCCAATGGTAAAGGTTTGCGGAGATCCCACGCAACCGGTTACAGGATTAGTGGGTGTAACCGTGTAGTTTCCCTGATCGCCGGCACTAAATGACACAGAAGTCCCTGTAAAAGAATTTCCCGTGCTCGTCCAGGTATACGTATAATTTAACGGATTTGCATTTAAATTTACTGTGGGGTTAGAGCAGGTTATAGAATAAATTCCTCCGGGAGGATTAATGGTAAATGTAACAGGCAGCGGAACTTGGGCCATTGTAAAACTGGTAGTTACCGAGCATCCCCCGGTGGAAGTTACAGTAACACCCGTAGTGCCCTGTTGTAAATTACTCGCCGTGGTTTGAGTAGCGTTAGGTGATGAGCCGGGCAAAGGATTCCAGCTAATTGTATAATTAGGGGTGGAAGGCGTAAAAGTTAACCCCAGATTAACAGCATTGTAGGAACTGGTGCAGGTGGCCTGTGTAAAACTGGGCGACACCTGAGGCTGGGGATTAACAGTAACATTAGCTATGGCCGTTGTAGTTTGAACCGCATTAAAAGTGTTTGTGCCGGTTACATAAACGGTATAAGTTGTGGTAACCGTGGGGCTAACCACAAAAGTAGCGTTAGGCGATGTTAAGGCTCCCGGATTAAGTGAGTAACTTGGATTTGAAAGACTACTGGTGTTGGTTGCCACAATAGTAGCACTCGAACCCGAGCAAATGGAGGTATTACTAGCCAGTAAAGAACAATTGGTAGATCCGGTACCCCCTATTTGGTTGAAAGTAATATTTTGCGGCGCATTCGAAAAATTAGTAATCAGTACCATATAATATTGCCCTGCAACCGCGTTTATGATATTGAGGGTTTCGGTAGGACTCGAAGAATAGCTGCAATCTACGGTATTACCCGCTGTTAAACTGTTGCAGGCTGTTGATAAATTTGTAAAAGGCCCCCAGCATATAAAATCCACATCTTGGTTGCTAGTTCCGGCTATGTAAAGATCTAAAGATCCGCTTGCAGATATTTGCAAATAATACCATGCCGGGTTGGGCTGTGTTCCAAGGCAGCCGTAATTAGGTCCTGTTTGCGCAGGTGGCCCGTTAACGGTTGCAGGGAAAGTAACCCCTGATGAGCCGCCCGCGCAAAAAGGCTGCGCATTTTGGCAATTAGTTTGAGCTTTAACGAATAAGCCTATAATTAACAGAAAAAGAAATATTATATTTTTCATTTTATTTTTTAATCCAATTTTCCAAATAAACAGACTCCCCTAACAAATATAACGAAAATTAGCCTTCCTACAGTTTCCTTTTATCAGCCTTTTACTTTGATACACATTCAATTTGTAATATCAACAAATGTGCCAAATTTTGTTAAACAAAAACCCCGATATTAAAATATCGGGGTTCTAAAAAAGTTTTTAAATTTATCTGTACAAACTAACTGTTCCCTTTTGTTCGTATGCCTTTGAGTCTTTTCCTGTGGCTTTAATAATGTAGAAGTAGGTTCCTGCAGCGCACTCTTTACCATTGGTATTATTTCCATCCCAGCCTATGTTGCCGGTAGAACTGGTTACTTCATGCACCTTATTTCCCCAACGGTCGTAAATTAAAGCCGTTATCTCAGTAAGATTTGCGGTTTTCAGGAAGAACACATCATTGCTTCCATCACCATTTGGAGTAAACACATTAGGAACCTCCATCTTAGAAGGGATTTCTACCTTAATAACTTTGTAAGAAGTATCAGAACAACCTCCACGCGTTGAAATCATCATTACGGTGTAGGTGCCGGGAGAAATATAACTGGTGTTTACGTTAGGATTAGTTGTTAACGAAGATGTTCCGTTTCCAAAACTCCAAACCGAAGTGATACTACTGGTAGCACCGGTGCTGGTGGCAGAATTATTAACAAAATTAACCGATAAAGGAGCGTATCCTGTTAATGGATCGGCAGTTAAATCAGCGTTTATTTTTCCACCGCTCACAGTAAAAAAGCCAATGGTTTTACAACCGGTGAGTTTATTTGTTACAATGTATTTGTAATCGCCCGATAAATTGGCTAATACAGTGCCTGTTGAGCCTGCAAATGTTGGTGAGCCTACCGGCTGAATAGCTGAAGATGGTACAAAGGTAGCACCTGCAGGATATTCATTAAAATACAAGGACCAAACAGCAAGTGTCTGAGAAAGTGAAACAGATAAGTTCGCTAAATCTCCACAGCCTGTTTGCACACTTGCATTTGGCGTGGCAAGAATTGGCGGTTGGGTTAAATCTTTAATATTAATGGTAGCAGTGGTAACGCATCCATTATAAGAATCCTTAACCGTTAGAGAATAATCTCCGGGAACATTAGCACTATACTGAGCCGCGCCCGTTACAAGGGTGCCTTGAGGAGAAGGTCCTACCCATTGTATTATTTGGGCTAAACCACCATTAACAGTGCCCGAATTAACGGATGCGTTCGAACTTAAGGTTACAGGTACGCCATTGCAATTGGTGCCGGTAATAGTACACGACTGCAATCCAAAAGCGCCTGAAGGTAAGGGAAGAGTTGCCGTAGAAGCAGGCGGTAAAAAAGCATACTGCACCGAAGTACTATTGGTAGATTGCGCATTTACAATACACAAAGTTGTTTGATTTAAGGGTGAACATCCTACCGAATAATTAGTGCTACTGGAGGTTTGAAAGGTAGGAAAGCCGGAAGTGGAAGTTACACTCACCGTTTTTGTGATGATACATCCATTGGTAAAATTTCTTACAATATAGGTAAAAGTACCTACTACTCCTGCTGAACTATACAATGAAGTTACTCCCGCGGAGGCAAAAGATACAGGCCCATTAGGCGGAGGGTTACCCGGCGCATACCATTCGTGGCCAACGTTAACTGTTGGAGAAAGTGCGGTGCCGGTGAAGGTGGCCACACCACCACTTGCGCAATTAATAATTTGGGTACTAGGGTTAACGGATGAAGTAGGCGGTGTTGTATTTTGACCTATTGTAAAGGTTTGACACGTAGAACAAGTGCTTGCCGCATCAATTCCGCACACATTATAATTTCCGGCTTGGGTTAAATCAACACTATTGCCGGTGGCCGTAAAGCCCGTGCTTGCCCAATTGTAACTAATTGTGCCATAGGTATATCCGCTTGTTGCGGTTAAATTAATAGTTGGCGTTAAACAGGTAATACTGCTTGAACCGGTAACGTTGTTTACCGCAAATGTTACAGGTGGCGGAGTAGCTAAAATATTTACAGTTGCTTGTGTTTGACAACCGATATTATCAAAAACTGTAATAGTAGTAACACCTACAGCTAAACCGGTTGCAGTGGTAGAGGAAGAATTAAGGGTTCCAGGCTGCGGACTCCACGAAATAATAGGACTTACCGAGGCCGAACCGGCTGTAGTAACCGAGGCCGCGGATAAAGTATTTGTGCAACCAGCTTGAGTTGCACTTGCCACCACAATTGGGGCAGGTGTAATAGTTACGGTAATAACTTTTGTAATAGGTTGGCAAGATCCTGCAGGATACATGGATAATGATAAAGTACCGGATTGATTGGTTACTAACGTTTGATTGGAATACGAAGGGGAGGCATAACCAGCAGGTATTGAAATTTGGTTAGAGGTCCAAGTATAAGGTCCCAGGCCGGTTGGAGCTGTTAAAGTAGCTCCTGAAGCTCCGCAAGTAGGCACATTAATGTTAGTAGAGCCCGCAGGGAACGAACTGCCGTTGCCTATAATAGTCATAGGTGAACACTGAGCGTCGAAATAAACATATCCAAAATGTCCGCCGTAAACACAATCTACTGCAATAATATCAATAGTTATATTCTGCCCGATGTAAGCGCTTAAATCCATCGAATTAAAACTCCATTTACTAAAAATATTTGAGTTATTTCCATTAAAATTAGTAGGACAAGAACCTCCACCTATGAAAAATCCAACAGGATTTGTACTTGTACATTGACTGCCCGGAGCAGAAATAGAATAACTCGGACAAGGAATGGTAGAGTTAGTAGAGGCATTGGTTAAATTAATTTGTAATCCACCGGCATCACAACAAACGTGGTTAGGAGAAAAAACTGATATAAAAGCAAATTGAAACAAAGCGTTATTGGCAGTTACAGCAAAGGTTTTAGATAACTGCTCTGCGCTGTAATCCGCTAAGTCGTTATTGATACGGATTACATTATTACCTTTCATTGGAGGCAATAAACTATTAGAAGAAACGCTGTTGCCACTGTTTGAATTGGTACCAAAAACTGAATAAATAGGGTAACAACCTCCAATTATCGGATCTATAAAACCGGTATTTGGGTTACAAAAAACCACTGCCGATTGGTTGGGCCCATTAACAAGGTTTCCTAAATTACAAGAACTTCCGGCATTTTGATTTAATCCTGAAGTAACGCTCCAACCGCTTAATTGATTTTGAGTGGTAATATTTCCTGGAGTTGATCCTTCAAAATCTTCGTTAGTACAAGCTGGAGCAACAACGCTAACTCGCTGATTAACAACAGGTAACGAAGGCTTAATATAATATTTAGCGTTTACAAAGTTTCTTTTTTTATAAAACATGTACACCTTAAATTCCTGACCAACAAGCCCTTCGCCTAAGCCGGCCACTTTAGCGGCTTCTTCATCAAAACCGGCAACGGAATCTGCGGAAAATATATAATTTCCAAAAACAGGAGTATTAAAATGACTGATTTTACTATCTTGTGCATAGCTGCTAAAGCTAGTGAGACAAGCGAAAAACAATAAGAAGGAACAATTTTTTAATGATTTCATACTTTATTATTAATTTAAGGTTGTAAAAATAAACGTTTTATTCAATTTAACAAAAATTTATACAACTACTGTGCCAAATTTTAAAATATGTTAAAATCAAGGTTATTTAAATCAAAAAGATAAGTATTATCTTTGAAATTTAACAATAACTATGGAATTACTTAAAAATAAGGTAGCATTAATCACGGGGGCCTCGAGAGGTATAGGAAAGGGAATTGCCTTGGCATTTGCAAAAAACGGAGCCAATATTGCTTTTACTTACTTAAGCTCGGAGGAAAAAGCCAAAGATCTGGAAATGGAATTAGCCCAATTTGGTGTTAAAGCCAAAGGTTATAAAAGCGATGCGGGTGATTTTAAAGCTTCCGATGAATTGGTAACGAGTGTTGTAAACGAATTTGGCACCATAGATATTTTGGTAAATAATGCGGGCATTACGCGCGATACTTTATTAATGCGCATGAGCGAACAGCAATGGGATGAAGTAATGAACGCTAATCTTAAATCTGTTTTTAACCTTACTAAGGCTGTGCAACGCCCTATGTTAAAGGCCAAAAAAGGCTCCATTATCAATATGAGTTCGGTTGTTGGGGTTAAAGGAAATGCCGGACAAAGTAATTATGCGGCATCAAAAGCCGGCATTATCGGCTTCAGTAAATCTATTGCGCTTGAATTAGGCTCGCGAAACATCCGTTGCAACGCCATTGCTCCGGGCTTTATTGAAACGGAAATGACCGGTAAACTGGATGAAAAGGTGGTTCAGCAATGGCGCGATTCTATTCCCTTAAAGCGCGGCGGAAATTCAGATGATGTGGCTAATCTCGCCCTGTTTTTAGCAAGCGATATGAGTGCCTATATCACGGGCCAATGCGTTAATGTTTGCGGCGGAATGCTTACTTAACAGTAGAATTTTTCCATAATAAATTGTTTTCTAAACTCATATTTAATTGTCCCTGGTATTATGTAATTATTTGCCTGGCATGCGGAGCCATTTTTTCGGGCTTTCTTTATTTTAAAAATAAAAGAAACACAGATGTTTCGAATAACATTTTAATTATTCTTACAGGTTTGCGTTTTCTGAGTTGCACGCTTATTGCTTTTTTATTGCTGAACATTTTTATAAAACAGTTAAAAAACGAAACACAAACCCCCACTATTCTATTGGCAATTGATAATTCTCAATCTATTGTTGCGGCACAAGACAGTAATTTTATCAGAAAGGAGTTTATTAAAAACCTTGACGATGTAAAAAATAACATCAATAAAAACTATACTTTAAAAACCATTTTATTTGGAGCGCAAACTATTACGGGTGATGCGAAACCCGATTTCAGGGATAAAGAAACGGACATTGACAATCTTATTGGGGAAGTGGAAAATAATTACAGTAATCAAAATGTTGGCGCTCTTATTATAGTAAGTGATGGTATTTATAATAAAGGCTCCAATCCGCTTTACAACACCGAAAAATTGAATTTTCCCATTTACACTATTGCTTTGGGCGATACCAATGAACTTCAGGATATTTCTGTTCAGAAAATAAATCACAATCAATTTGCTTATTCCGGAAATGCTTTTCCCGCCGAAGTAATTATCAATGCAAAAAAATATAAAGGCAAAGAGGTAACCGTTAGTTTAACTGATGCGAGAGGTAAAAAACTTTCGCAAAAAATAAGTATTAATTCTGATAATTTTTTATCGACTGTAACTTTTACACTGAATGCCGATTTTCCGGGAGTGCAGCGCTATGCGGTAAATATAAATGCACTGGAGGGAGAAAAAAATATTTCTAATAATTATCAATCATTTGTGGTGGAAGTAATTGATAATCGTTCAAAAATTTTAATATTGGCTAATTATCCGCATCCCGATGTTTCTGCCATTAAAGAAGCCTTGTTAACAAACGGAAATTATGAAGTAGATTACTCTCTTATAGGTGATTTTAAGAAGCCATTAAAACAATACAGTTTAGTAATACTGCATGGTTATTCTGCCTCCAATACTCAGTTGGCAAACGAATGCAAAACAAATTTAATTCCGGTTTGGCTTGTAAATCCTGCATCGGCCGAAAATTTACCCGGCATTAAAATTGCCTCTTCCTTTAATAAACAAAACGATGCCGAAGCCTCTTTTAATAATTCATTTGGATTGTTCACCATTAGCGATGAACTTAAAAAATTTATTAAAGATTTGCCCGCGCTTAAAACTTTTTTCGGAAATTATTCACTCAGCAATGGCGCTAACTCTATTATTAATCAAAAAATTGGTACTGTAGAAACCGATAACCCAATTTTAATTTTTACGGAAACGAATGGTTTAAAATCGTCGGTGTTTGTTGGTGATGGCATGTGGAGATGGAAAATGCGCGACTTTTACGAACACAAAAACAATAATTTATTTAATGAACTTCTGAGCAAGATCATTCAATACCTTACAGTAAAAAGCGATAAAAGTTTTTTCAGAATAACTTCTCCAAAAATTGTAAACGAAAACGAAATGCTTGAGTTAGGCGCGGAGGTTTATAATAAAGCCTATGAATTGGTTAACGATGCCGATGTGCAATTAACTTTAACAAATTCAAATAAAAAACAATTTAATTACACCTTTAGTAAAACTTCAAACGCTTATAAATTAAATCTTGGGTTTTTAGCTCCGGGCGAATACAAATATGAAGCGAAAGTAAAAATTGGTTCAGAATTATACGTAAAAAATGGCAGCATTCTGGTAAAAGAAATTATGGCTGAAAAAATAAACACTATTGCCAATCATCAACTTCTTTTTCAATTGTCTTATCGCACAGGCGGAAAATTATTTTATCCCAAGCAATTAAATAAACTTTCGGAAGAAATTGCAAAAAATCAATTGATTAAACCTATTACCTACTCTACTAATTTAACCACTTCTATTCTTGATTTAAAATGGATTTTGTTTGGTATTTTGATATTGCTGAGTTTAGAATGGTTTTTAAGGAAACGCTATTTAACAATTTAAATTTAAAAAATTGTTAAAAAAAAACGGGCCTTATAATTTAACATTTTTACGAATACGTTAACAAAATTCACGTCCACCATTTTTTATTACAACTCTTCTCACAAAAAGTGTGATATTAAACATTACTTTGTTAAAACTGCATATTCTACACTTGATTTTGGCACAAAAAAAAGTATCTTTGCATATCGAAATATTTCTATTCACAAATTAAAAATATAAAATTAAAATTTAATATGGATAATAAAGTAATGATTAAATTTAATAACTCTAACCGTCAGTTTTATTCTGAATTAAAAAAGCGGGTAGATAATTACTTTAAAGAGAACAATCTTTCAAAAACCGGAAACTTTCAAATGTATTTTAAAACAGTTTTTATGCTGGGTGCTTACTTCGGCCCCTTCATCTTAATCTGCTTAAATATTTTTGAAAGTAAATTCATTTGGCTTTTGCTTGCATCCTTAATGGGCTTTGCAATGGCCGGTGTTGGCCTTTGCGTTATGCACGATGCCAATCACGGAAGCTACAGCAAAAATAAAACTCTTAATAATATATTATGTTTTACTACTAATTTATTAGGCGGACATTCTATTAACTGGAGAATTCAACATAACGTTATTCATCATACCTACACTAACGTTCACAACCACGATGAAGACATTACCCCTCCTGGATTTATGAGATTTGAACCACATGCTCATAGAAAATGGGTACACCGATTACAATTTATTTACGCTTGGTTTTTTTATGGGATGATGACCTTAATGTGGTCGACCACCAAAGATTTTAAACAAATTAAGCGTTACGAAAAACAAGGTTTATTAAAAGGCTTGAATACTACTTATAAAAAAGAAGTTTCAATTATTATTCTTACAAAAGTTCTGTATTTCGCATTTATGTTGCTTCCTTATTTTCTGATTAAAGAAATGACTTTCTTAAACTGGTTAGTTGGATATTTAATATTGAATTACATAGCGGGATTTGTATTAGCAGCAATTTTTCAACCGGCGCACGTTGCCAACGAAACCGAATTTCCTTTACCTACCGCGGAAGGTAATTTAGAGAACGATTGGGCTGTACATCAAATGAGAACAACCATGAATTTTGCTACCAACGACAGTTTATTTTCATGGATGGTGGGCGGTTTAAATTATCAGGTGGAACATCATTTATTTCCAACTATCTGCCACGTGCACTATAACAAGATATCTGAAATTGTAAAGCAAACAGCTAAGGAGTTTGATCTTCCCTATCTTTCTAAAGATACTTTTGTTGGTGCATTATGGTCGCACGAAGTAATGCTTTATAAATTTAATTTCAACGGGTTTTTTTATTTTTAAATTGAAAACTAAATTGCTGCCATCAACAAATTAATATCTTTAAAAGGAAGATTAAATGCTTCGCCTAAATATTTATTGGTTAAAATTCCATTATAAATATAAACGCCGTTTCTTAACCCGGGATCTTTTCTTACTATGCTGTCAAACCCTCCCTCATCACCCATGTTAATAATAATCTGCGAAAATATATTGCTCAATGCATAAGAGGCTGTTCTTGCCACGCGGCTATTAATATTTGGCACGCAATAGTGAATAACACCGTGCTTTCTAAAAACAGGTTTGGTATGGTTAGTAACCTGCGAGGTTTCAAAAATTCCTCCCTGATCGATACTTACATCAATAATAACACTTCCCGTTTTCATTTCACTTACCATACTTTCAGAAACAATACAGGGAGTGCGGCCTTTAGTGGCGCGCATGGCTCCTATTGCCACGTCGGCGGATTTTAAATGTTTTTCAAGAACCTTGGGCACAATTACCGAAGTAAATACTCTTGCTCCCAATTGATTTTGCAATCTTCTTAAGCGCGAAGTTGAATTATCAAACACTTTAACAGTTGCCCCTAAGCCAATGGCGGCACGAGCTGCAAATTCACCCACCGTTCCTGCACCAATAATAATAACTTCTGTTGGAGATATTCCGCTGATTCCACCTAAAATAGAACCTACTCCGTTATTTACATTGCTTAATAATTCAGCGGCAATTAAAATACTTGCTCCGCCTGCAATTTCTCCCATAGCTCTTATTACCGGAAAAATTCCTGCTTCATCAATAATAAGATCGAAGGCTACACAATTTAATTTTTTTGAGATAAGCTTTTTTAAAAAATCCTGTGGCTGAACCGTTAACTGTAAAGCACTAAACAACGTTTGCTTTGGCTGCATCAATTCTATCTCTTCAATAGTTGGCGGCGCAATTTTAAAAATGCAATCTGCTTTATAAACATCTGAAGCCGAATAAACAACCTCTGCTCCTGCTTCACTATAATCGGTATCGTCAAAGTTTGCCGCTTTGCCCGCCCCTGCTTCTATCACCACTTTATGTCCGTTGTTTACGAGCAAAGCCACTGCATCCGGCACAAGAGCAACACGGTTTTCCTGAAAAGCGATTTCTTTTGGAATGCCGATAAAAAGTTTGCCTTTTTTACGTGCCACTTCCAGCATCTCTTCCTGTGGAGCAAATGCGCCTTTGGTTAAAGAAAATAAAACATCTTTGCTCATTACCATAATTTTTTTTGTTTTAATAAATTAATAAGCCGGGCCTTTGTATCTGGGGGCATTACAATCATCAATACTTCTTTTCTTGGGGCGATACACAAGGCCGAATCTAAGTTCAAATGTTCTGTTGCGTGCTTTCACCTGATCTTTTTTATGATAAATAATATCCGGGTTCCAATGATATTCTACAAAAGCATTTATTTTTTTAAGGATAGGAAATTCATAACCTAAACCCAAATTTCCACTAAACCAAAATTTTGGAAATGTACTGTATGGAGCATAAACCGAAGTACTGCTGCTGAACTGATATTCAAGCCTAACACCGGGCATTAAATATAAGTTAGGATGCAGACCAAAAGGTCCGAAATATTTTAAATAATTATTCCATTGAATGTATGTGTATTTATTTGTACTGTAATCTGCGTTACGAATACCATTGAAAGGCTCTGTCAGTTCTCTTATTTTTCCGCCTTTATTCACATATTCAAGTTCTGTTTGCCAGCGTCCGTAATTTCCACCGAACTCGGCAAAAATACCCGCACCCCAACTGAAATACTCCCTGGATATTGTATTTTGAGGATAATAGTACGTTCTGTTATATCCTGTTAAACTGTCTCTGTTCCAATCCCTTTGGTCTTGTTGAGTATTTTTATAAAAATTAGTTGATTCCGTTACAGCACCAAAAACACCAACTCCCCTAAAAAACTGAGCCTTATTTTTTAAAGATAAAAACAGTGTTAAAACAATTAGTATTTTTTTCATGATTTTTATTTTAAACACTTACGGCTTCAGTCCCTGCACTTATTTTTTTTACTAATCCTTGTAATACTTTACCCGGACCAACTTCTATAAACTGCGTTGCACCGTCGGCCACCATTTGCTGAACACTTTGGGTCCATTTTACCGGAGCCGTTAATTGAGCAATTAAATTCATTTTTATTTGAGAAGGATCAGAAACCGCTGTAGCAGTAACATTTTGATATACGGGACAAACCGGTGAATTAAATTCAGTTGAATTGATAGCCGCTTCCAATTCAACACGGGCAGGCTCCATTAAAGGAGAATGGAAAGCCCCACCAACGGGCAGAACCAACGCACGTTTAGCTCCTGCAGCTTTTAATTTTTCGCAGGCAATGGCTATTCCTTCATTGCTTCCTGAAATAACCAATTGACCAGGGCAATTATAATTTGCGGCCACAACAATATTTCCTGATCGAGAGATCTCCCCGCAAATATCTTCCACCACCTTATCATCCAGATTAAGAATAGCGGCCATAGTGGAAGGATTTATTTCGCAGGCTTTTTGCATGGCCATAGCCCGTTTATAAACAAGGGTAAGGGCATTTTGGAACGTAAGTGTTTTATTGGCAACAAGCGCAGAAAATTCTCCTAAGGAATGACCGGCAACCATATCCGGTTTAAAGTGTTCGCCTTGCACAGCTGCGAGAATTACAGAATGCAAAAAAATAGCGGGCTGTGTAATGTTTGTTTGTTTTAATTCTTCATCCGTTCCGCCAAACATGGTATCAGAAATTCTGAAACCCAGTAGCGTGTTTGCTTTTTCAAATAAATCTTTAGCTAAGGAGTTGCTCTCGTAAAGATCTTTCCCCATGCCTGAAAACTGAGACCCCTGGCCGGGAAACACATAAGCTTTCTTCATTACAAAAATGATTAAATTAGAAGGTAAATTTAGCAGAATAAAGTATATAAACAAACGGTAAAGTATACCGAGTATTCAACGTAGAGTGTTAGAAAGTATATGAACAGTGTTTAATGTAAACTGCAAATTTTTAAAAGGGTAGAATCAAAAAATACTTTTTTTGCGTTCTATAAACCCTCCGCCCACCAGATCATCTCCTTCGTAAAAAACCGCACTTTGCCCGGGTGCAACGCCGTTAACCGGCTGATGAAAAATAACATCCAGCTTGTTTACGTTTTGGTTAAGAGTGGCGGGAGTTCCGGCATCTTTATAACGAATTTTTGTGAGGGCAATAAAATCTTCAGGAAGCGTTTCGTATTTACTGATGTTGTAATCGCGAACTTGTAAATGATTTTCTTCAAGATCATCTTTATCACCAAGTATAACCGTATTGGTTTCCGGAATAATTTCTTTTACAAATACGGGAGAACCCATTGCAATATCCAAACCTTTTCGCTGGCCTATTGTATAAAAAGGATACCCACGGTGCTTGCCTACTTTCTTTCCTTTAAAAAAATAATCGCCGCCTTCTACTTTAGCTTCCAGATCGGGCATACGGTGTTTTAAAAACGAACGGTAATCGTTGTCGGGCACAAAACAAATATCATAGCTTTCGCTTTTGTTAGCCAGATCAAAAAAGCCGGCGTCCTTTGCTAATTGCTTGATCTCTGTTTTTTTAAATCCACCCAAAGGAAACATGGTGCGTTGTAAACATGACTGATCCAATCCCCATAAAACATACGTTTGATCTTTTGAATGATCTATGCCCTTTGAAACCACTTTACGATTATTTTCGTTACGAATTTGTGCATAATGTCCTGTGGCTATGAACTCACAATCGAGCATATCCGCACGTTTTAAAAGTGCATCCCATTTAATATGAGTATTACACAAAACGCAAGGATTAGGGGTTCTCCCGGCAAGATACTCTTCAACAAAATTATTGATAATAAACTCACCAAATTCTTCACGGATATCTAAAATATAATGAGGAAAACCAAAGGTAACAGCCATAGAACGTGCGTCGTTAATGCTATCTAAACTGCAGCAACCTGTTTCGCGTTTACTGGAGCCGGAGCTTTCATAATCCCATGTTTTCATGGTAATGCCAATAACATCGTAACCTTGATCATGCAGCATCATGGCAGTAACACTGCTATCGATACCCCCACTCATTGCCACTAAAACTTTACCGTGCTTGCTCATTGGATTTTACACGCTAAATTTATTGAAAAGCATGTTATGCAAAGGTAATCAAATAAAAGACTATAGTTTTATTAGAGATAAAATTCGACATAAAATAGCTTCTTCAATTTATACTAGTGTTGTGGCAACTTTTTTGACGTAAAACCGTGAGACGGGTTTCAGGGGGTTGCTGGTAGAAACCCTGTTAGGGTAAGACAATAAGTTGACATGACAATTAGTTGGTTTTTAATAATTTGACCGACATTTTCTGCCCGTGTTGTGCTACAGATAAAAAGTAAATTCCTTTTTCAAATTGCTCAGTGGCAATTATTATATTTTGATTTGCATCCACCTCATAAACAAGTTGCCCCGCAAAATTATAAATAGAAATTTTTGCACTGCCATCAATCGTTAACTGTAATTCATTAGAAAAAGGATTAGGAGAAACAATGGGCAAGGAAGCCGTTGCTAAAAACGCCTCAATTCCTGAGCAAACTGAAACTGACTGCGTAAAAGGCATAGTTGTTGTACAGGTATTGTTACTTACTGAAAGTGTGTAAGTGGTAGTTATTGTTGGCGATACAACTGTGTTGTTGGTATTGCCGCCGTTGCTCCATGTATAGCTACTTGCGCTTCCTGCCGTGTTTCCTGTTAGTGTGGCATTGCTTCCGGCACAAACTGGGTTTATATTACTTGTTACAGTTAACGATGGCACCGGTTTTACTCCAACATACGTACCGGCTAAAACAGGACAAGTGCCCGAAGTAACAGCTACATAATAGGTACCCGCCATAGAAGCGGTAACGTTACTAAGAACAGGGTTTTGTACATTGCTTGTGTAACTTAAAGGACCTGTCCAGTTGAAGGCGCCTGTGCTTGAAGAAGACGTTGCCGATAGATTTATAGATTGACCAGGGCAAACCGGCGAATTATTAGAAGCTGTTGCGGTGGTTGAGGGTGTGGTAGGAATGCTTGTGGCAACGTAAACGTTATAATCCTCACATTCTCCATAAGCAAAGTTAATGCATGCGTTAGATGGACCGCCGTTTGTAGCATACGCAGATCTTACACGCATCCGATAAATACCCCCGGCCTGATTGGCCGGCACTGTAAAACTCGTTGTTCCCCATGTTCCAGCAGGAGGAACTCCAGGTACTGAACCTACTCTTTCTGCAGGCGATTGAAAAACAGCGTCCTGATTCCAATCAATAAATATGGAAAACCCCTGAGCATAAACGTTACCAGACTGAAGGCTGCAGGTAATCACAGCACCGGGATTTACCTGAAGATTATGCTGGCAATAATAAATATAATTATTGGCCATGCCATTACAACCTGTGTTCATATTTGAAATATTAACTACCGCACCAGCCGTAACAAAACCATTAATGAAATCATTAACAGTATTCCCTCCGGCATTCGAGGGTCCGGGTTGATTACATGGTGCATTCGAATAAGACGGCAAACAATACGGCGCCGGATTATTAGTTTGCGAAAAACTTAATAATTGAAAAATAAGAAGAACTAAAATCAAAAGATAATTTTTTTTCATAGCTATACTTTTTAAGAATGTACTAATTTAAGAAATTAATCGAATAAAAAAAGGTGTACTTATAAAAGTATAAATTTACCTCATGAAATTTAGCGGTTTGAGTTTGCCGAATCAAATGCCGACAAAAATCATTACTTCTTTCCTCTTTTAGGTTCAGCCTTTTTTACTTCCGGGGGAGCCGGTTCTTTAATTTTATTCTTACTAAAAAACTCTTCCGTTTCTTGCGCTGATGCCTTCTTCCCGTCTTTATAATATTCTTTTTCAGTTATTTTTCCTTTTTCATCTTTATAGATCCAGGGGCCGTTTTTTACGCCGTTTTTATAATAACCGCTGGCAACTTCAATACCGTTAGGAAAATAATAGGTGCATTTACCATCCAGACTCCCGTTCACATAAGTGCCTTCACCTTTTAACTTTTTACCATCAAAATATTGCTTGAATTTACCCTGCTGAACATCCATTTTATAAATTCTTTCCTCGGCAATTTTTCCATCGGGCAAATACACGAGGCTGGCACCATTTTTTTTACCCATAGCGTAGTTGTCTTTCGAAATCATTAAACCTTTTTCATCGTAAAAAATCCACGCACTGTCTTTGATCTCGTTTATATATTTTCCTTCAGCCATTTTTTTTCCTGTAGGGTGAAATAATTTAGCATAAGCAATTTTGCCTCCGTCCTTAAAATTCATGATAGCCTGTACTGAATCGTTAGGATAATAATATTTGAATTTGCCAACAGGTTTGCCATCTTTAAACTCCCCTTCGTAAACAAGTTTGTTAGTTTTATCGTCTTTCTTTTTCCAATAACCTTGCTTTTTGCCTGAAGCATCGGTAGTTTGAGCATTGAAATAAAAGCATAGAATTAGAAATAAAAGAAAAAATATTCTGCGCATAAAAATTAATTATTAGTTAAAGATACAGTCATAAAGAAAAGAATTTGAAATGTATTTTATGGTGTACTTTTAAAAAATTATCTGAATTAGTCGATTAACGATACATGTCCTGTATAAGTATATGGTGTTCCCTTTTGAAGGCCGTAAGAATTTCTAAATGAGATCTGATAAATGTATACTCCCACCTGACAATCCTTACCTTTGAATTTTCCATTCCAACCTATTAACTGATCGTTGGATTCAAATATTTTTTCGCCCCATCGGTCAAAAATCAACATTTTAAAATCATAAAAATTAACTCCTTTAATGGTAAAAATATCGTTTAACCCATCTGTATTTAGGGGGGTAAAACTATTAGGAATATAAACCGCTGGAGGGTCTTTTACTTCTATACGTTGCAAGATAGTATCCGAACAACTGTTTGCGGTAGTTACAATTAGCTGAACATTAAAAATTTCAGCGGTATTAAAATTATGCGAAGGATGTGTTTGAGAAGATGAAGCTCCGTCGCCAAATGTCCAATAAGAAAAAACATAATTCCCGATAGATGTATTTTGAAAATCAATTTTTGGATTCAAAAGATCTGCCTCCTCAATTGGAAAATAAATAAAATCCGCAACAGGTTTTTCATAAACTGTTATAAAAGCATTTTTGGTAATTGTATTCACGCAACCGCTATCACTGGTGGCCATTAAAGAAACATTGTAAGAGCCCTGATTACTAAACACCACGTTAGGCGCTACTACATTGGTAGTGCTACCCTGCAAAAAAGTCCATTGATAGGCAGCAATACTTGGAGTGGTGGCAGATAAATTTTGAAAATTAACCGTTAAAGGCTGACACCCTGTCTTTTTATCTGCATCAAAATTAATAGCGGGTAACTGATTTACGTTAATAAAAATTGTATTAGTAGTTGTACAATTATTTTTATCAGTCAGGGTGCTTATGTATTGGGTACTCGCTTGAGGCGTAACTGTAATTATTTCGGGCGAAAAAATAACATTTGAAGCAGAAGCACCTGTACTCCATGTTAATGAGTAAGGTTTAATTCCTCCATTAAAATTAGAATACAGCTCAACCGATTTGTTTTTACAGATTGAACGAGAGTTTGCCGTTAGGCTTTGCGTTAATAATGATGGTTGATAAATAGTGATGTTGTTTAAAGTATCCTTACAACCCAGCGCGTCAGTTCCAATAATTGTATAGGTTCCGGCAATTAAATTGGTTTTAATAGTGTCGGTTGAAACTACTGAATTCCAACTGTAAGTATTAAAATCGTAACCTGTTGTTGCTGAAAATTGTATGACACCGTTGTTTTGTCCGAAACATTTTACACTATCGGTATTTAACAAAGTCATTTTTAATTGTTTGTATTCACCTAAGGTAAAAATACCATCCATTGAACTTGAAGGCAATGATTGTTCGTTAGTAGCGGTATTGTTGCTGCTGTTTATCCGCGTCCAGCCCGAAGAGTTGTAATGCCAGGTGTTTAAAAGTGGTTCTGTTATATTATTGGTGCTTCCCGCAGAAGTATTCCACTCATCATCCACATAAGTCAATTTTTTTATAACGGTTGGCTTACTTGTATAATTATTGGCGTTTAATACCCAAAAACGATCAATCATTTTTTTTGCGTGTTCAGTACCGCAATTGTTTAGTAAATCATTTACTCCGGTTGGCAAAGGACGGTTATTTACAGCAGGCGTTACAGAGGTAGGATAGGTAGAAGCACTAATGCTGCCCACACCGGATTGAGTTCCTGCCCCGCCAATTGTATAAAAAACCGGAATATAAGAAGCTGTTGCAGTGCCAAAAGGAAAAATATAATTACCAGTATTGTTGGCTAAATTCCATTGAATAATACCATAACCGGGCGCAGCAGGCGTTTCGCTGATAATGTAACCGCTTGTTCTGATGATGGCAGAAGGCAAGGGATTTGTTACAATCAATGTATTGCTAGTAAGGTCGAGAGGGCGCGAGGTTAAATTTAAAAGACCGTTAACACCGCCTACAAAAGTATTGATGTTAAGCCTTTTAATATTTGTTCCCAGTAAACTAAGATTATTAAAAGTGGTAGATTGGGTTCCTTTTATTATTTGTAAAGCGCCATTTAATTCAACTAATCCGGAAGTTGGAGTTAACGCTGAGGATGTTGAATTATTTGTCCAATCACCCGACAAGGCAATGGTTCCTGAATTTTTAATTAAACCAATATTTGCGCCAATATCTGCATTAATAAGTTCTCCTTGCACAAAAATTAAACCGCCTGACTGAACAGTTATGCCGGATCCGTTATTTACAAATTCATTTTGAGAATAGCCGCAATATTGCGCTATCAATAACACAACACATGCTAACAAGCTTTTAATTCCGGTATGATTTTCTAAATTCATTAAAAAATTCGATTTACTTAATTCTTATTATCCATACAACGCTCATATTAGTGGGTCTGGTTTCTGTACCACCGGTAGAGGTGGTTGTAAATGTGTGAGAATGCGCGCCATCGGGATTGATAATATGTGTATGATCCAATTCTCCTGTCATTGTAGTAATCATATTTCCTATTTTCCCAAGCCCATCCCATGGCAATCCTCCGGGGGGCGTTGCGTTACCAAAGGGGCCATTCACCACATCAGCAGCAAAGTTATCATCCCAAGGAATTACCCTTCCGTTATCCCAATTCACACTTCCGGTACTTCCCCCATGGCCGTGGTTTCCAACGGCACTGGTAGTTCCTGCATGAGCATGAGCACCTAAATCTTCAGCCTGAATAATACCGCTGGTTAAATCTCCACGCAGAAACTTTTTAGTGTTGTTTAAATCAGGAATGGTTTGTCCGTTGTAAGGCGACTCCGTGTCAGTTAAAACCTGGCCATTACATTCAACCCAACCCCAGGGCATTAAAGGAGTCATCGCTGTACTTTTCATAAATGCCTGTACGGTTCCTATAGGATCCCCGCCTACTTCCAGCCACCGAACACCGTTAAACCGCATTAAAACTCCAGCAGTTATATCATCAACCAGCAAACCATTAGCCGGAGAAACAATGGCCAGTCGCTGCGGGGTGTTCATTTGAGAAACCATTAATCCGCGCGAAGTGGATACCATTTCTATCAAAGCGGAAGCATTAGGATTAGCCGTACCTATTCCTAAATTTCCGGCAGGCTTAATGCGTGCTGCTTCACTGTTATTTGCCTTAAAAATTACATCATTGGTATTGGTAGTTCCTAAAAAATTAGTAGCGCCAATATTTGAATTGCCGTTTATTTCCCAATTAAGAGTAGAAGGCATAACCAAGCTGTCGTAAATTCTTCCATTAGGTGCTGCAAACAAATTCCTTGGCCCTACTCCAATTAAAGTATCGGATCTGATGGCTCCACTCACATGTAATTTTGATTGAGGAGTATTAGTTCCTATTCCCACATTTTGTGATAGAACGCAAAGTGGCAACCCTAAAACAATTGCTAATATTATTTTGACAGGTTTCATGTTTAAACTTATTTACTTTCAAGTTTTGAAACCCGATTTAATAATTCGTTGTATTTATCATTTAATACTTTTATTTCAGTTTTTTGATCGGAGATGATCTTTTGCTGATCCTTAATTCCCTGGAGTAAATACAATCCAAATCTGCTGTAATCAACCGACCATGGTTCCTTACTTTCATCTTTTGGTTTGTATACAACGGAAGGAAACAGTTCATATAATTCCTGAACAAGCACGCCAAAATCTTTTTCTTTAACAATGGCTCCTCTTTCTAATGCGGCACCATTTTTTGATACAGGCTGATGCATTTTATAGGTATACGTTTTTACCTGTAATAATTTTTCTAAAACAGATTCATTAAAGGGTATAATTTCTGTTTTGAAACGTTTATCGCTTATTGCAAAAGTTCCATTGCTAAAAAATTGACCAAGTCCGTCAATCCTTGCCATTGTTCGTTCGGCGTACGCATTATCGTAACCTCTAAATTCAAAACCACGATCGGCATTGCTGTTAGCGGCAACTTGGGTAACATCAGAAGTATTCCATAAATCCACATGGCTTCTGCCTCCGTTTCTGTTCATGGCAACGGCCAAAGCACCAACTCCCGCAATCCAGGTAGTACCCGGAGCCTGTCCTATTCCGGCTGGATCTGTATTATAATTTCCTGCCACAAAATATCCAGAACCTACTGTTAAACGATGATTTGGATTATCGGGTAAATTAGGGTTAATGGTTGTAGATAATCCATTAGGCAAACCTACCCTTACCCCGCCGCCCGTAGGGTTTAATGATAAAATTGTTTCGGTGCCGGGAATTTCTAGTGCGTTAGGGTTAGCGCTTGTGGTGCTGTTATAGGCTTGAATAATACCTTGTGTAGTGGCTTCAAGGTGCAGATGCGAAGGAGAGTTCCCGTCGTAAATTCTAAAACCATTATCCGTATAAGGGCGAATATTATCAGTAAAAATAGTTGTATTGGAGCGCCCCACGTTAAAAGATAATTGCGGGAAAACATTATCCGCTACGATAGCATCACCGTTTAAAACATCAAATTTTGCCCGTGGTGTTGCCGTGCCAATGCCTACCCTGCCGTTATTTAATATCCTGGCCCACTCTATATTGTTTGTTCTAAAAACCAAATCAACATTATCGGTAGTTCCTAAAAAATTAATTAAAGGGTTAGTTCCTGAATTCCCTAAAATATCCCAAGCATTAGAGGAGGCGGGCGTTAAAACCACATCTCCGTTTACATCCACAGAAAGTGCCCTGCCATTGGAAGCTACTGTGGGAGAAAGCGCGGTTAAATTAGTAAAACGCAAGCCGGAAGTATTTGGGGTAGGAGAAGTTACTTCAAGTCTGTTATTAGGTGTGGTGTTGCCAATGCCCATGTTTCCAATAGAATTAATATAAACATGTGGAGTGTAAACGTTTCCGCCAGAAAATATAAGGCCGGATCCTAACGCGGGATTAGTACACACCCTGCCTTTTTCATTTCCTAAAGCGTCGAAAAACATTAAGTCGCCCGCATCGTTACCTACCGGTGGCCTAATGGAAATTCCATCTGCTAACATAGCGCTTATTTCCAAGCGGGTGCCGGGCGTGGCAGTTCCTAAACCCAAAAAACCATTGCTTCCTAAAAAACGGCCTCGTTCAACATTATTGGTTCTAAAAATTAAATCACTTGCATTAGTAGTGCCTAAAAAATTAAGCGGTGTAATATTTGAGTTTCCGGTAATTTCCCAGTTAAGCGTTGAAGGTATAACCAAGCTGTCGTAAATTCTTCCATTGGGCGCGGCAAACAAATTGCGTGGACCCATGCCAATTAAAGTATCTGAACGTATGGCTCCGCTAACATGTAATTTAGACTGGGGGTTGTTATTGCCAATACCAACATTTTGCGAAATAGAACAAAAAACTAAAAGATTTAAGGCAATGATAAATAAAACTCTTTTCATAGGGAGGTTTAATGCTTTTTGAAAGTTAAAGATACGAAATAAAATTGAGCTTTAAAAATTGATTATTTTATAATTAATTAAGTCTATTTTATACTCCCACCTTCACTTGCGGACTTATAGAAAGTGAAGAAAAATAGCCTTTTTGAAACTTATAATAAGCGGTAATACCTATCATGGCTGCATTGTCGGTACAATATTCAAAAGGGGGGATGTAAGTGGTGATTGAGAGTTCTTCCTCGAGTTTTTTAACTTCATTCCGCAATTCAGAATTTGCCGAAACCCCTCCCGCAATGGCTAAATGTCGGGTCCCGGTTTCTGCTATACACTTTTTTACATTTTTAAGAAGTACGGCAATTAAATGATGTTGGTAGGAAGCGCAAATATCTTTTAGATTTTCCTCAACAAACTTTTCGTTTTTTTGAACATTGTTTTGTATGAAATAAAGGAAAGAAGTTTTTATGCCACTAAAACTAAAATTTAACGCTTGAACATTTGGTTTAGCAAATTTAAATTTGGTGTGGTCGCCTTCCTTTGCTAATTTGTCAATGAGTGGCCCGCCGGGATAAGGCAATCCCAATATTTTAGCGGCTTTGTCAAAGGCTTCACCCACCGCATCATCAATAGTTTGCCCTAAAATTTCAAATTCAAGATGGTCAGAAACTTTTATTAATTGGGTATGGCCGCCGCTAACAGTTAAACATAAAAAAGGAAAAGGAGGAGCCTGATTTTGAATTCCATCGTTACTTAAAAAATGAGCAAGAATGTGCCCCTGCATGTGATTCACTTCAATAAGTGGAATGTTAAGAGAAAGAGATAAAGATTTGGCGAAAGAAAGTCCCACCAATAAACTTCCCATTAAACCCGGCCCCGAAGTAACAGCAATGGCGTTAATATCTGTTAAAGAAATTTGCGCTTTCTTTAATGCCGCATCTACAACAGGTACGATATTTTTTTCATGATCGCGGCTGGCAAGTTCCGGCACCACACCGCCATATCTGGCATGAATTTCCTGGCCTGCTGTTTCGTTAGAAAGTACTATGGTATTTTTTAACACCGCGCATGATGTATCATCACAACTGCTTTCAATAGCTAAAATATAAACATCAGATTTTTGCAATTTTTAAATAATGCTTCTTGGTTTTTTCACTTATCTTTAGAGCTAAGCCAATGCTTCGCAAAATTACAAGAATATTATTTAAAACCACGGGCATTCTTTTTTTGCTTTTGGTGATGCTTGGCGTAGCGCTATATTTTGGAATTCAATCTTATACTTTTCAAACATGGTTAGGAAAAAAAGCCGAGAACTATTTAAGTAAAGAGCTTCATACATCCATATCCATTAAAAAAATTGAACTTGATTTTTTTACAAAAGCCCACCTAAAAGAAATTTTGGTAATGGATTTACATAAAGACACTTTACTAAAAGGAGATATTTCGATAGATATTAAAAACTTTAATTACACAAACAAAATTCTTAACTTGGATAAAATTATTTTCAGCAATCTTACGGCAAAACTCATAAATTATAAAGGCGATTCTACATTAAATTACCAATTTCTGTTTGATTATTTTACAAGTGGCGCAAAAACGAAACAGGATACCGCAGAAGAATGGCATGTTCAATTGGGTGATATTGTTTTAGATAATTTAAACTTCATTTATAAAGATGAAGGAAAAGACATTTCCGTTTCGCGCAATATCAATTTTAATTATTTAAGTCTTAGTAAAACTTCGGCAAAAATTTCAAATTTTAAACTAAGCGCCGATACGGTTATTGCAGATATAAACGGATTAACCACAAAAGAACAAAGTGGATTTGTTATAAACGAGCTAACTACAAAATTAAAGATTAGCCGTAAAGAACTTTTTTTGGAAAAATTATATTTAAAAACTCCACTAACTTTTTTAAAAGGAACGGTTAATTTTTATTATAACAACTACGATGATTACTCTGACTTTATTAATAAAATACAAATGAGCGCGGAATTTTTTGATAGTACGCATGTTAGTTTTACCGACATAGCAAGTTTTACAAGCGAATTAAACGGACTGGATAAAACAGTTAATTTATCAGGAATTGTAAAAGGGTATGTGAACGATCTTAATCTACGCGATATAAATGTATCGTATGGAAAATATACGAAATTCAGGGGAAACTTCAGCATAAGCGGTCTTCCAAATTTTTCAAAGAGTTATATTCACTTTAACGCAAAAGAAATTTCCACTAATTATCTTGATCTGATGGAAATACCAAATTACCCATTTATTGAAGCTAAAAAACTCGAGCTTCCTAATCAAATTAAACTGTTTGGGACTATTTCCTACAAAGGCCAATTTGATGGTTTTGTTAACGATTTTACAACCTATGGCACCTTTAAAACCGCACTTGGGAATGCCACAACCGATTTGAGTATTAAGCTGGGTAAAAAATCGGATGACATAGTTTATCGCGGAAAAATTAAAACTCAAGATTTTAAACTTGGCGCTTTAATTGGCTCTAAAGACATTAAATCACTTTCCTTAAATGCTGAAATAAAAGGTAAAGGAATTTCTATAAAATCGATGAATGTTGATGTGAAGGGTCAAATTATTAACCTTACTTATAATAATTACGATTATAAAAATATTGTAATGAATGGGAGTGTAAAACAAAAAGTATTTAATGGCCTTTTGGTAAGCAAAGACCCGAATGCTGATTTCGAATTTAACGGTTCAGTAAATTTTACCAAGAAAATGCCATCAATGGATTTTATATCAACAGTAAATAATATCGACTTAAAAAAACTAAACTTTACTAAGGAAGATGCCACTATTTCTACACAGATTTTAATTGCCATGCAGGGAGATAATATAAATAATCTTTCGGGTTATATTAATCTGGATAATACCATTTATAAAAACGCAAAAAAAACCTATAAGTTCAGCACCTTTGATCTTAAACTGGAGCAGGAAACAGCTGATAAAAAAATAACAGTTAACTCGAGTTATTTTAATCTTGCCGTTGACGGAAAGTTCAACATTACCAATCTTCCCCCCGCTTTCAATCAATTTTTAATTTCCTATTACCCCGCTTTTTTTCCTAAAAAAAAATTAAAAACTTCTTATACAGATGCTCTTAAGTTTAAACTTACAATAAAAAAGTTTGATGTTATTCGCGAGCTTTATATAAAAGATTTAATGATTAGTCCGGGCACAATTATTAACGGTGATTTTGATGTATCAAAAAATCTTTTTAATATAAATTCCAAATCAGATTCAATACGTTTTAAAACTATTTTGTTTCATGAAAATGTAATTGAATCGTTTTCGCAGAATAACAAGATAAATTTAGTGTTTAAAGGCAAAGACATTCAACTTAGCGATAGTATTAAGCTGAATAATTATTTCATGTATTTTGTGTCAAAAGATAAAGACACTAAATATAATTTGGAGTGGGATAATAAATCTAAACCCAATTACGCCGGAAAAATTGCAGGAAAAGGTTTTTTCAGCAACAATCTTGCTACCCTAACGCTCGATAAATTTTTTATCACCGCCAACGACAGTACCTGGAATCTTATAACCGCTAATCCAACAATTATTGATACCGCCGGCACTATTATAATTAATCCTTTACTGTTTACAAATAATAATCAAAAAATAAACATTGCCGGCGTATTGTCCGGTAAGCCGGGCGATAGTTTATTTATAAATACCGAAAATGTGGTTCTGCAGCAATTTAATCCTTTACTTAAACTAATAAAACTGCAATTGGAAGGTTCCTTATCAGGAAAAGTTACACTGCACGATTTAAAAACATTTGACTTTAACAGCGACCTTAGTTTTTCAAAATTAAAAATTAATAACAATACCCTAGGACAACTCATTGTAAAAACAACCCATAATTCAGAGAAAAAGTTTTTTTATTTAAATGGTTATTCTTCATTAGGGTTTCCGGGAATAAACGGAGAGCAAACCAAAAACATTGCCTTTAACGGTTATTATTACCTCGATAAAACAGAGGAAAGCCTGGATATTGATTTCAGTGCCTCACCCGCTAATTTAAAATTATTAAATCCTTTATTAGAGGGCATTTTAACTATTAATAACGCGCTGGTAACAGGCGCAGGCAAAATTCACGGCACACCACAAAACTTAAAAATAGATGGTAAATTAAAATTATTTAGCAGTGAAATAAAAGTTGATTATACAAATGTAGTTTACAACATAACCGGCGAGATAGAAATTATGCCCGATCAAATTCGTTTCTCTGATTTAATGATGAAAGAAAAAAGTTTAAAGGCAGCTCCTCAAGGAACCATCAACGGAAATATCTTTCATAATAATTTTACAAAAATTAAAATTGATTACGATATTAACTACAATAAAATGCTGGTATTAAATACCACCAAAAAAGAAAATAAAACATTTTACGGTAAAATGTATGGCACGGGTAACGTAGGAATTTATGGTTTTTTAAATAACCTTAACATGAAGATATCCAACACAACAACTAAAGGTTCTAAATTTATTTTACCCTTGGATGGCCCCTCCGAAATAAGTGATAATAATTTTATTCATTTTGTAAAAAAAGATACCCTTAAAAAGCATGCCGATGAAGCAATAACCGGTTTTAATTTAGATATGTTAATTAAAGCTACCCCCGATGCGCACATGAATATTATTTTAGACAGTAAGGCCGGCGACGCTTTAACCGTTCAGGGAAATGGCGAGTTGATTTTACAAATAAACACATTAGGAAAATTTGAAATGTTTGGAGATTATATTATTTCAAATGGTGATTACCTCTTTACACTTGAAAATGTAATTAATAAAAAATTTGAAATAGATCCGGGAAGCAATATTTCGTGGAGCGGAGATCCTTTAGGGGCGCAAATTAAAATAGTAACCAGCTATAAACAAAGAGCTTCTGTAGCTCCTCTGCTTAATGATAATACAGACGCGTATAAAGGCAGATTTCCGGTAGATTGTAAGCTAAAAATAAGCGATCGGTTATTTTCGCCCAATATAAATTTCGCTATAGAATTTCCAACCATTGACGCTACCGCGCGCGCCCGAATAAATAATATTTTAAGTGATGAAGCAGAACTAAACAGGCAAGTATTTTCATTTTTGCTTTTTAGAAGCTTTGTAACTCCGCAAATATACAGCAGCGCAACCGGCGGAGTAAGCGCAAGTAACGCCGCGGCCTCTACCGGAAGCGAAATGCTGAGTAACCGTTTAAGTTCGTTTTTAAATAATTATGTGGGCAACTTAACGGGCATAAATGATTTGGAAGTGGGCTTAAATTATAGGGCAGGAACTAATACCAGCAACGAGGTAGACCTTGCCTTGAGCAAGCAATTATTTAATAATAAAGTATCTATTGATGGTAACTTTGGCGTAAATAATAATCAGGTTAGCCGCAACTCAAGCGGTATTATTGACGTGAATATTGAATATAAATTAACCGAAGACGGGCGCTACAGGGTTAAAGGTTTTAACCGCAGCAATAATATAACACAAATAACAACAACGGGCGGCCCTTATACGCAAGGCATAGGTTTATTTTACCGCGAAGAATTTGAAACAGTTAATCAATTATTTAAACGCTATTCGGCCAAGTTTAAGAAAAAACCAAAAACTTAAACTAATACGCTTTACCGCTTAAAGGTTTGCTAACCCTTGCCTTTATATTTTAAAAAATAGCCATATAGTAAAAGGAGGCGGCAAAACAATTAAACAGCTTAATTTTTAAATTTGCATATCTGTTTTAACAATTGTTTGTTTGTTTAAAACAAATTATTTATTTTCGTTGTATGATGTTGTTAATCTCTTTTATATCAATACATGCAAAAGCCCCTGCAACGCTTGCTGCCGTAGAGAGAGAGAGAGACTAACCCTACATTATTTAAATTATTATTTGCCCGTAACGTTATAAAAAGCGTGTACGGGTTTTTTTATGCTTTAAAATTGAAAACAAGACGTTATGTTTTAGAAACAAGACGTTAATTATTGAAAACAAGACGTTAATTATTGATGACAAAACGTCATGTTTTGAAAACAAGACGTTAAAATTGAAAACAAGACCTTATGTTTTAAAAACAAGACGTTAATTATTGATGACAAGACCTTATGTTTTGAAAACAAGACGTTAAAATTGAAAACAAGACGTTAATTATTGAAAACAAGACGCTAAAAACTAATCATTAACAACTAAAATTAAAAACTAAAAGTTATGGCCAGAAAAACAGTAAGAGTAAAAATACCACGCGGCAATGCCGATGATATGATAGATTTAATTAAACATGTATTAAAGCATGATAAAGACCTTGGCAAAAACAGCCTGTTAGATAAGGTAGATTTAACCGCGCTTACAGCCTTGTTAAAAGCAGCGGAGCCCGAGCGCGAAAAAGCAAAAGAACTGGAAGCCGCCGCGCAGGGTTTTAACCAAAGCGCCAAAAACCATTTGGGCATAAGTTGAACAAAACTTACAATTACGTTATTCAATGGACAGATAAATTAAGTAAGTTGGATGCCTCCACAATATATAGTTATAATGCTTTCTTAAACGATTATAATACTATATATCTGCCGAATGTTAGCAAAGATTTTACTGCTACTACAGAATCAATGGTAACGTTTAACAGATTAACTGTGGTTGAAAAACAAATTTTGGATATATACTGGCACGCTGTAAGACAACTAAAAAGTTTAGAAACCTTCGAAAATTTTACCATATTATTTGAAAATGTACTTATTTCATCTAATTTTGATAGTACTTCAAAAAGTAAATTATTATCTACGCTATCTGTGGCAAGATATAGTCAGGCATATTGGAATAATAACTAAAATAAAAAAAGAGGCTATCGGAAAGGATAGCCTCTTTAACTAAAACACTAAACTATGAAAACAAAAGTAATTTATCTGATGATTTTGGCTACTATAGCAACCTTTAACTGTGCAAGCCAAACCGATTCATTAAAAGCTAAAACAAATCATTACTTAAAAATGAACTTGTTAGTATCCACGTGTTATTCGCAGGTAAACAATTTTAATATAAACAACACGTTAAATACAATTGGGGTAAGCACCTTGCCTACCACTATGTATGGCAGTTCGGTTGGCGCGGAGTTTATTAAAGCGGGTTTTACTGCCGATATTAAAATTGGCGCGCATAGGAATACACAAAGTAAATGGGCTAAATTACAAGCAGTAGCTTATACAGTTAATATTGGTTATAGATTTAAAGTTGGGAATAACCTTTTCATTCAACCGTTTGCCGGATATGCCTTTAGCCAATTTACAAGTAAGCTAAATATTTATAATGAAAACAAAAATATTTCATTAAGCAACTTACAAAACGCAACTCCGGGTCTAATGGAAATTTATCTTGAAACATCTTCTATAAGCACGGGCTTAAAAATATTAGGCCCCGGATTAAACGCGTTTTTTAATTATTATTATCAACTCGGATTCAGTAATTGGAAGTCGGATTACAATACCCTGTCTGGTTTTCCTACAGAAAAGGCTAACTACTTTCAAATAGGAATTGAACTCCCTATAAAAACAAGATCGAATAAATGTGCTCGGGCTTCAGAATAGCCAAAAACAGATAATTAATCAACACTTGCTGTTTTTATCCATTCCTCTATTTTGTATTGATTCAATTCAAAATAATCAACTTTTTTAACTACAATTCCGTTATCCAAATAATAAATTCTTGGAAGTTGAGCCGAAGCCAGTTGAATAAAAGATTTACCCAAACAAAAAGAATAAGGAATGTTATCGGCTTTTGTATCTTCTAAAAATTCTTTTAGTTTTTCTTTATCGCCGTTTAAAATAAAATAAATTGATAGCTCAGTATTGTTCTTTTTTATAAGTCTGAATTTTTTTGCGGCAATGCGGCAATGCGGGCAAGTTAAACTTAAAAAAGAAATTACATGCTTCCCTGTTCTCAATTCTATTTTTGGAACTTCTACCTTGGATGTATCTTCGGGCTCATATAATAAATTTAACTCCAAAGGATAATTCACTTTTTCATCCATGTTATTAGAGGTATAAGAATAATCAATAGGATTAAACACAAAAGGTAGGCTTAAGGCAGTTACCGCGGTAAAACTTATAAGGAGGGCGTTGTATTTTACTTTCCAGCCATTATAAAAACAATAAACAATTAATGCTACTAACACCATTATTACATTTTTAATTATGGCCTGCAAAGGCGTCATTTTTAAATACTCACCAAAACAACCGCAATTACCGTTATTTCCATTTATGGCAATTTGAGTGCTTAAATAAATAATAAAAAAAACCAGTAAAGCTATTGTAAAAGGAAGTGTGAATTTTTTAAGATGATAGTTGATAATTAAAAGTATTCCCAGAAAAATTTCGAGCCCTATTAATAAACGGGCAATAACAGGTGCTGAGTACCAGTTGGCAATTCCAATATCCACAAAAGTAAATTCAAAGGTTTCAATAACGGGATAAAGCTTTGTGTTTGCGGAATATAAAAAAACAAGACCTAATCCCATAGAAAGAAGAATGGCTATTATTTTTTTGAGAAGTGTACTATTCATTTTTAGCGAAGGTAATTATTTTTTTATGAGTCCATTTTAATTTTTTAATCAAAAAAAAAGTCCTTATTCTGTTTGAACAAGGACTTTTGAATTTAGAAATTATTTTAACCCAAATACTGCTGTAATAGTTTACTTCTGCTGCTGTGGCGTAATCTGCGAATTGCTTTTTCTTTTATTTGACGAACGCGTTCTCTGGTAAGATCAAATTTATCTCCTATCTCTTCCAATGTTAATCCATGATTTAAGCCTATTCCAAAAAACAATTTAACCACATCGCGCTCTCTTTCTGTTAAGGTGCTTAAAGCGCGGTCAATTTCACGGCTTAAACTTTCCATCATCAATCCGCTATCCGCTTTTGGCGAATCAAGATTTACCAATACATCCAACAAGCTGCTTTCTTCGCCATTGGCAAAAGGCGCATCCATACTTACATGGCGTCCGCTCACTTTCATGGTATCGCTCACTTTATCAATAGGAAGATCTAACAGATCTGCTAATTCTTCGGCACTTGGCTCGCGCTCAAATTCCTGCTCTAATTTACTGTAGGCTTTGTTTATTTTATTTAATGAACCCACCTGATTTAAAGGCAAACGCACAATACGACTTTGTTCGGCTAATGCCTGAAGGATGCTCTGACGAATCCACCAAACAGCATACGAAATAAATTTAAAACCTCGGGTTTCATCAAAACGCCGAGCCGCTTTAATTAAACCTAAATTTCCTTCATTGATAAGATCGGGTAAACTTAAACCCTGATTTTGATATTGCTTAGCTACTGAAACCACAAAACGCAGGTTAGCACGGGTTAACTTTTCAAGCGCCTGCTGACTTCCTTCCTTAATTTTTTTGGCTAAAACTACCTCTTCTTCTGCCGTTATAAGTTCTTCGCGGCCAATCTCTTGCAAGTATTTATCTAATGATGCACTTTCGCGATTGGTTATCGATTTGGTAATTTTTAGCTGTCTCATGCTTTAAAATTAATTTTGTGTAAAATTTTGAAATTTTGGAAGGCAAAAGTACAAAAAAACCATCATTCTAAAATTTTAATTAACCATTATAACGAGTTTAACACTAAAAAGTTTCAAAAATGTTAAATTATTTTTAATTGAAGTTAAATATTTGTTAAAATAAAGTATGTATAAAGATTTGCTTACCGTTTAACCTTAGTTTTAACCGTTTACATCAGAAGCCGAATCAACAATTAAACGCATAAATCTCTAAAACAAATTCTTTTAATTTCAAAGTTTTTTGAAGTCCTATAAGTTTTATTTTTTGTTATAAGCTTTTAAAACAAGCATTAAAGTTTTTACTTTCTATACCTGACTTTTCATAAAAAAGGAAATTCTTTATAGAAAAAATCTCGTTTATGTAATTAACAAACGCATCTTAATAACCATTTATGTAATTAACATTACGGTGTTTACTGATTAACAGGCTTGCAGGTTTTTGCAAAGATACAAGTAAGTATTTTTATAAAAAACAAAAACGTTTCTATGAATACTGAAAGCTTAAAAACAGAATTACAACAGGTTTTAGATAGTGATATAACCTTGCGTAAGGAATTTAATGAACTTAAACGTTCGTTAAGCGATTACCGTAATCAACTTATTTTGCGCGATGAAGATTGCAAAAGACTACAGGTTACTATTGAAGTTTTGAACACAAAACTTTCGGTAATGGAGCGCGATAATACCAATTATAAAGCCGAGTTAGCTTCTTTCAGAGAGTTACGCGGAACGATTAAAGATCAATTACATACTAAACAAGAAGAAATAGATGCGCGTTTAAGCGAAATTGATTCTCTTAAGAATGAATTAAATTCAATTGCGGCTGTATATGAACAAAAAATTGAATCCATTAAAACTGCTTCGGCCATTGAACTTGAAACTGTTAAGCAAGAATATATTCTTCAAATAAACGATCTTCGCTCCAACACCTCTTATAAAGAGGCGGGTTTAAAAGAAGAATTCGAAAACCGTGTAAACGAATTAACTACCAGTTTGGCTGATAGAGAGCAATCCTTAACCATGGGGTTCAGGGACGAATTAAGGGATTTGAAAAATTCTCACGATCAGGAAATTACTTTTTTAAAGAACGATTACGAAAGCAGAATTCAAAACCTGAGTTTAGGTAGTCAATCTGAAATTTTTAATCTTACACAATCCCGTGCTGAAGCAATTTCAAGTTTAGAGGAAAATTATACGAATAAAATTGACGCTTTAAAATACTCTTACGAAAATGAAATTTCTTCTTTAAAAAATCAACTCGAAGAACAACATACAACTTTAACCGCTAATTTTAATTGGAAGCTGGAAGCGGTAACTACTGAGTTTGCAAATAAAGAACAACAATTAATTGCCGGTTACGAATCGCAGATTGAATCTTTAAAAAGCAATTCTTCTTCATCTAACGAAGAATTAAGCATCTCTTTCAACAATCAAATCAACGAATTAAAATCTACTCATGAAGCTGTAATTAACGAACTTACTTCGGGAAATACTTTATTGGTGGAGCAAATCACGCAAAGTTACGAAGATAAATTATCTAATATTCTAATTCACTCTAACTCACAAAATTCAAAATTAACGGATGAGATCAGCAAAGCGCAATTAGAGAACGATCATAGCCACACCAAAATACGTGAATTAGTTTATCATATCGATGGCCAAAATTCACAGCTCGAAATTCTTAATGGTCAAATCAGTCATCTTGAATCTCTTTTAAATGCAGAAACTGAAAAACTTCTAAATATAACTTCTGAATTTGAAAATTTCAAGCATGCTTCTTCTTTATCTTCGAGCGAACAGGTTAACGAATTAAATTCGCGAATCGAAAATCTTAATTCAGAATTACAAAATTTTGGTTCTTTATTAGAAAATACTTCCAATGCTTTAAGTGAAACCGAACTTGAACTGGAAGCGAAAACTTCGGAATTGGAGAGCGCATCAGAAAGCATCCAACATTTACACGCACAGATTAATAACCTCCAGGCAAATTTATCAGATAAAGATCAAAGCTTTGAAACCTACAGAAACGAACTGGAGTCTTCTAAAAAACTTTTATTTCAAAGTCAGGAAGTTGAGTTTCAAAAATTGCTTGCAGAAAACACTAACTTGATTAATGAAATTGATCTTGCGCAGGATAAAGTAGAAGCTCAGGAAGCGGAGATCATTTTATTAAAATCTGAATTAAACGAAATAAACTCTCAAAGCATTGCCCGTGCCGAAGCATTAAAAGAAACATTAAACGCTAAAAACTTTGAAATCACAAACATTCAAGGCAACAACGCGGCGCTTGAAACTGAAATCAGTTTATTGAAATCTGAACTTGACAGTGTTAAAAATCAATTTGAAAGTTCTTCACAAACAGGCGAACAATTATCCGCTTTACAGCACAATTACGATTCGCTTTCTTCCGAAAAACATGCCTTGTTATCTGAAATTAATCTTCTGCAAAATACTGTTACAGAATTAAATTTGAATGTTGCGGAGTTGAATTCTAAAATAGGAAATTACGAAACCGAATTGCAAACAATGGCACAATCTTCTCATTTGCAGGAACAGGATGCTTATATCGATCGTTTATTTAAACAAATTGATGTGTTAAATGATGAACGTTTGGCATTGTTAAACGAAAAGGAACAAATGGGTAATCAGCTCATAAAAATGAATAACGTAATTAGTGGATTATCGCAAAACATTGATAGTCAGAGTATTGACGTAACAAGTTTGAATAATCACCGCAAAAATGTTATTTTAGGCTCGAATTCAGGCGGAACTCCGGAAAAGTCCCAAATGAAATCACAAATAAACGATTTGGTGCGTGAAATTGATAAGTGCATAGCGTTGTTAGGTGCTTAATTTTAACGCCCTCTTTAAATGAGCGAAGTAAACATAAAAGTTGAAATAGCAGGAGGCATCTTCCCCCTAAAAGTGGATGCGGTCGACGAACAAAATATTAAAGAGGCTGTTAACTTAATAAATACTAAAATTGCCGAGTTTGAAAAAACTTACGCAATTAAAGATAAGAAGGATGTGTTAACTATGGTGATGCTGCAGGTTGTATCACAGCTCTATAAACAGGCTAACACTGCGGAGAAGGAATTAAGCACATTAAAACAACTGTTTGCCGGTGTTGAGGAAATGTTAAAAGAACATATCCAAAACATTAACAATATTAAGGATTAGCAAAACTTGTGGTGAGCATTAGCCGAACCATTAATTTGCATTTCAATTGTTATCGTATCACGCACAAATCTATTACGGCGCACACCGTTATATGTTTGTGCGTTTTTTTATTAACCGGTTGCCGTTAAGGCAGCTTTAACAATTTTAAAAATGGATATATTAACAATTACCTTTGTTGCCGCCGCCCTTATTTTGGGTGTGATTGCAGGATTTTTAATCGCCGGAAGCAAATTAAATGCCACCGCGCAAAAAGAAAAAGACAATTTAATTAAAGAAGCCGAAGTAAAAGCCGAGGCCACCAAACAAGAAAAAATACTTCAGGCAAAAGAAAAATTTCTTCAGCTAAAATCAGAACACGATAAAAGTATTCAAGAAAAAAACAATTTGATCGCTCAAACAGAAAATAAGTTAAAGCAAAAAGAAGGCGATCTTAATAAAAAAATTGAAGACTTAAATCATAAAAATAAAGAAGCCGAAAACATTAAAAGCCAGGCTGCTCAACAAATAGAAATTTATAAGCAACGCCACGAAGAAGTAGAAAAAGGCCATCGCAAACAAGTAGAAATGCTTGAAAAAATAAGCGGATTAAAAGCCGAAGATGCCAAACTTCAGTTAGTGGAATCCATTAAAAATGAAGCGAAGACCCAAGCCATGGGTTACATAAAAGATATTATGGATGAGGCAAAGATCTCCGCCAATAAAGAAGCCAAGAAAATTGTAATTCAAACCATACAACGCGTGGCCACTGAAACCGCTATTGAAAATTCAGTTTCTGTTTTTCACATAGAAGGCGATGAAACCAAAGGAAGAATTATTGGAAGAGAAGGCCGTAACATCAGGGCCATTGAAGCCGCAACAGGCGTTGAAATTATTGTGGATGATACGCCTGATGCCATTACCTTAAGTTGCTTTGATTCTATCCGCCGCGAAATTTGTCGTTTAGCATTACATCAGCTAGTAACAGACGGCCGCATTCACCCAGCGCGCATTGAAGAAGTGGTTGAAAAAACTAAAAAAATGATTGAGGAAGAGATCATTGAAACAGGAAAAAGAACCTGTATTGATCTTGGAATTCACGGTCTGCATCCCGAACTGATTCGCATGGTGGGACGAATGAAATACCGTTCTTCTTACGGACAAAATTTACTACAGCACAGCCGCGAAGTAGCCAACCTTTGTGGTATTATGGCCAGCGAAATGGGATTAAATCCTAAGGTTGCAAAGCGCGCCGGTCTATTACACGATATTGGAAAAGTTCCGGAAGATGAACCGGAATTACCACACGCTTTATTAGGCATGAAACTGGCAGAAAAGTACAAGGAGAAACCAGAAGTATGCAACGCCATTGGAGCCCACCACGATGAAATTGAAATGACCTCTTTGTACTCGCCAATCATTCAGGTGTGTGATGCCATTAGCGGTGCTCGTCCGGGTGCACGCCGTGAGATCTCTGAGCAATACATGAAACGCTTAAAGGATCTGGAAGCTTTGGCCATGAGTTACGATGGTGTAGAAAAAACCTATGCTATTCAGGCAGGAAGAGAATTGCGCGTAATTGTTGCCAGCGACAAAGTTACCGATGGAAGAGCAGAACAACTGGCTTTTGAAATATCGCAGCGTATACAAACCGAAATGACCTATCCCGGCCAGGTAAAAGTAACGGTGATAAGAGAAACCAGGGCTACAGGCTTTGCGAAGTAAATTTTTGTCTTTGCGAGGAAGAATGACGAAGCGATCTTTTTTTAAGAAAAATATCCAGCTTATATTAATATTTTTATAAGCTTTTAAGACCGGAGAAATCCGGTTTTTTTATAAACTCTTAATACATGAAATACATTATTGTTTTTGAGGGTTTTAGAATTTCCTATTCAAACATTCATAAATTCGGCAAAAAGAAACCCATTACCATCCGCGATCTGAATGTTCATATTCTATCCAGAGAAGATAAATATGTATTAAAAATATTAAATCCGCCGCATTATTAAATTGAATGAATACGAATTGACCCATACCTAAATTATCATTATCTTTGAATATGGACAAGGTGGTTAAAATAACATCTCTAAAAGAAAAGCAATCTGATTTTTCATATTGGATGACAAAAAGTCCACAAGAAAGGTTAAATGCCATCGAAACTTTAAGAGACCAATACATTAGATTTATAAAAGATGTTGAGCCAGGATTTCAAAGAGTTTGTAGGGTTATTAATCAAAAATAAAGCGGAGTACCTTATTGTTGGAGGTTATGCTGTTGGTATACACGGGCATCCGAGATATACCGGTGATTTAGATATTTGGTTAAACCCTACCGTTACTAACGCTCAAATTATAGTAAAATGCCTTGATGAATTTGGCTTTTCTTCTTTTGGTTTAACCGTTGCAGATTTCACCAAGGAGGGAAATGTTGTTCAATTAGGTTATCCTCCATTGAGAATCGACCTTCTCACTAATATTGACGGTGTTTCTTTTAACGAATGTTATAAAAACAGAAAAGAAGTAGAAATAGATGAACTTCATGTAAGTTTTATCGGTTATCAAGATCTAATTAAAAATAAAAAAGAGTCCGGACGATTACGCGATTTAGATGATCTTGAAAATTTGAAGTAACTGCCACAGCATTTGCAAACCTCCCTTTTTTTCACTATATTTGTATATCTGTATCTCAATATCACAAAGCCGTTGAGCCAACAAACAGATTTTTTTTAATAAAGCATGGGAAGATCACAAGAAACTTTTAGTAAGAAAGAACACGAAAAGAAAAAAGCGAAAAAACGCAAGGAAAAAGAAGAAAAAAAAGCTGATAGAAAGCTTAATAATAATAAAGGCAAAAGTTTTGAAGACATGATTGCCTATGTGGACGAAAACGGTCAGCTTACCTCCACGCCTCCGGATCCAAACAAAAAGAAAGTGTTGAATTTGGAAGACATTCAGTTGGGTGCTCGTCGTCATGATGATGAAAGACAACCTGAAGTTGCCCGTAAAGGAACTATTACCTTTTATAACGAAGCCAAAGGTTACGGATTTATCAGAGATGATTCATCCCGCGAAAGTGTATTTTTTCACGTGAACGGATTACTAACACCTGTAAAAGAACAGGAAAAAGTTACTTTTGAAGTAGAGAACGGACAAAAAGGATTAAACGCCGTACGAGTTTCCAAGATCTGATTTCTTCCTTCTATAAAAAAAATGCTAAGATATAGGTTAATGAATCAATTACTTATATGGTACTCGAATTTTATCTGAACAAGCCTCCCGAAATTATTTTTCAATATTTAACCAACATGGATAAATTCGTGTCCGTTCATCCTATTATTTATAAAATGGAGCATAAAGGCGATAATAATTATCTCTTATTTGAAAAGCTGAATATATTTTTTTTACCCTATTCCTTTACCTACATAGCCAATGTAGTTGCCATCGGTGACAGCTCGGTAAAAATCAAAGCACGCGTAAAAAAAATGGTGCTCATTGAAATTGATTTTTTACTGGAAAGGGTTAACAATAAAACAAAGGTTACAGAAAACGTTTCCTTTAATTCTATTTTTCCGGTTAAAAAAATTATGGGAAAAATATTTAAAGTGCAACACCAAAAATTATTTGAAAATATTGATCGGGATTAAACCTTCTCAATCCTCCATCCTTATTTTTTCAATAAGAAGATGTTTTTTAAATTTCTTAACCATATCCGCCATTTCTTTTTCTCTTTCCTCCAGCTCGGCTAAATCAAGGTCAGAAGCTTCTACCACCGGTTTTAATTTATCTAAATTTGCCTTCATTAAATTTAAAACGCCGGCAGTGTGTTCCTTTAATGATTGGTCAGGTTCTGCCTGCAGTTTTGCTTCAAGATCCGATAAAAAATTCTCAACATAAGGTATCATGTCCCATGGATTATTTGGCGCATTCCAAACAAATTCAATGTTGCATTTACGGCATTTGTATTTATTACTCTTCCAGCCTTTATCGTTAACATCGGTGCCAATAAGTTTCATGTTGGCATTGCTGCTGCACTTAGGGCACACGGCGTTATCCTTTACCAAACTTTTAAGCTGTTCGCGTTCTCCTAAAACAATATCCCTGTTCTTGCCGTGCAATTCAATCTGAGCCACCAATTTATCGCAGGTTTCAATTAATTGGCTGTATTCCTGATCTACTTTTTGCTCCTCGATCATACGTTCGGCGCGTTTTTTAAAAAAACCGACAAGCTTTATCAGTTCACGTTCTTCGGGTGTTAAGTTTGGAGTCATTTAAATAAATATTACAAATTCAAAGATAATACTTCGGGGGAATTAAAAAAAATAGCCGCCGAAGCAGCTATTTTAAAGGTGGTTAATGAAAAAATGGGATCTAAAAAATATATCCTAAAACCAGTTTCGCGTAAAAGGGTGTGCCCGGTGTAAAGTGAAGCTCGTCTACTGATTTTTTTTCATTTCGCAAACGTGTTTCTGTAGCGAATTGAGCTTCATTCCAATTTACATCTAAAATATTTTCAATTAAAAGTCCAACTTTATACCGTTTAGTTTTATAATTAACCGTAAAATCAAATACGTTATATCCTCGCGCTATAATAGTATTAGTTTCATTCGCCGGCCTGTCTTTCATATACCTATAACGCAACCCCAACTCTATACTTTTAAACTTGGCTGTTAATCCTCCGGAAGAAGTTAAAATAGGTGCCAAGGGGATATAGTAATTTTCTTTTTTTGTATATCCGAATAAAGTATCAATAAATCTTCCTTTAGATATGTTTATATCCGCGTCAAAATATAGCCAAGATAATAATTGCGCTCTCCCGCTTAAATCAACGCCAATTCTTCTGCTGGCACCTCTGTTTTCGGTTGTGCCATCATCTCCGGCATAAACCAGTTCATTGCTTAAATCCATTGCCCAGGCAGCCGCTGAAATAACTGTTCTGCTATTTATGTGAAGCAATGTTCCTAATTCAGAGCTAACGGCTTTGGGCAGGCGATGCTGGTTTTTTTCCTGAACAGATGATCGCGCATCGTTTGAGTGATAGCCGCTGCCTGAATTAAAGAAGAATTGAATTTTGCTATTTACCGTATATATTAAATTTAATTTTGGATTAAAAGCAGATTGGTAATTAAAGCCTGAATAATTTTTATGGGTTGAATCAGTGGGGATAAGATCTTGGACGTCAAATATAAAATAATCGTAACGTAATCCAATTTCCATTCGGAAGTGATCGTTAAATCTAAATACTTCATTTACAAACACAGCGTTTGACCGTTGACGGATTAAGGCATTCGCATTTGCCTTGAAGCGCTCTCTGTTTGGAGAACGCCACAAATCATTTTGGATATCATCATCGCGAAATGATGTTCCAAACGTAAATTTATTATTCATGTTAAACAACCTATGCCCAATTGTGTATTTAGTATTTAAGCCTCGAACTGTACGATTATCATTTTGCTCAATCATATCTCCTCTCACAGAATCAATTAAAAAGAAAGTGAAATTTGAAAATAATTTAAATCTGTAATTGCTCATATAGGCCTGAGCTTCAAACTCGCCTGTTCCAAGCTTGTAGGTGTAAGTTAAATTATAATTATTTCTTTGTGTGGTTCCTCCTTCGTTTGGATCAATGCTGCCGAAGCGACCAATAATTCCGGAGGCAACTCCCCTTTCAGGTATTTGACCCGAAGCATTCCATGAAGATCCGAAACCTGTTACGGAAAAATTTAGCCGACTATGATCGTTTATGGCAAAGGTTGTTTTGGAAAATAAATTTACTCTTTTAAAATCCTGACTTATGTCAAAGAATCCTCTGTTGTTTATTACATCCGCAGCAAAATAAGAATTTATCTTGCTATTATTAAAGGGTACTTTTAACATTGCAAGCCCTCTGTTACTAGTTACAGCCTTTGAGCGGGGAACCGAACCTGTTTCAAGTTGTAGAAGATTGTTGGGTAATGAGTCGAATGTTTTAAAACCTATGGCTGCCGCGGTAGCAAAATCACCATATAATGGCGAGGAGGCGCCTTTAAAGATGCTCATCCCTTCTACAACTTCAGGAATTAAAAAGTGAAGATCAGCATATCCTTGGCCATGCGCCTGGCTGGGCATATTCACAGGAATACCGTCCACAAAAGTGGCTACATCTGTTCCGTGATCGGCGTCGAATCCTCGAATAAAAATCTGTTCAGATTTACCTCCGCCGGCATGTTGTGCAATAAATAAACCCGGCACTAATCGAAGCATATCTTGTGCAGAGTTTTTTGGCCGATTATTAAAATCTTTTTGGCTTAAATAAGATGATGAAGCGGCTGAAACAGGTTTGTCTACCTCTATTGCAATTTCGTTTAGATCAATAGCTTTTGAAACCAGAAGCACATTTAATGCCACTGTGTCTATTGAAGATATTACTACATTAATAATTTGTTTTTCATAACCTATTCGCTCAAATTCTAAATCGTATTTGCCCATGGGAATATTTACAAAATAAAAATTGCCTTTATCATCTGAATGGGCGTGACTGTTGGTTTTGTCAATAATAATATTTACGTTTTCAAGCAGCGCACCGTTTTCTTTATCGGAAACTTTTCCTTTAATAGAAGTTTGAGAATTAATGATAGTAGTAACAGTAAGGCAATATAAAAGAAGGTAATATTTGTATTTAGTAAAATTAAAAGTCATTGTAAAAAAATTTGAAATTGGTGTAAAAATTTAAGATAGCTGCAAGGTTATTTACTAGCAGGAAGTCCTGTTAAAAATAAATTATTTTATCTCCATGCAAGAATAGCCTTGCAGCTTAAAATTCAATTAAGAAATCTTTGAATAATACAGAAAGTTCCTGTTAAATAAGAATGAAATGCCTTAAATATCTTTCCGGAATATCAATAGAAAATTAAATTGAGAAAAGAAATTAAACTTTTGGTGGAGGGCTGCTGATTTTAAGGAAGGCACTGGGAAGCGCATTTGTTGCTTCGGTTGGATACTGAGATAGTAGTGCCTGTTTATTAAGTTGAAAAATAAAATCAGGGGTGGTATGCAAGGAAACCGAATCATTTGTTTTTTGAGAAGAAGGTGCTTTTTCAGAAGGCGTTAAATTATTTTTTTCAGAAATGTCTTTCAATTCGGCATGCAAGTGATACTTACCATTTTCATAGTGAATTGTGGCCATGTGCTGCGCTTTAAAAAACGTGTGAGCCAATACGTCATTAACAATCGCAGTTAAAGGTTTTAACTGAACAGCTACGTAAAAAAATAAAAGAATATAGATAAAAAGTTTCTTCACCTAAAATATATACGAAGTTTTAATGCTTTTGGATTTAAATCCATTTTATTGGAAAAACGCCCGCTCGATTGTCCAATAAAGGGCAATAGCTGCAATAAGGGCAGATAAAGGGTTAACAATCACCTTCCTGTACCATGGCTTTTGATTAAACCATTTACCAAATAAGAACCATGCACTTAAAATTATGGCCACCTGTCCCAATTCAACTCCAATATTAAAACTAATAAGTGCATTGATAAATTCTTTTTTAGGTAAGCCAAGATCTTTGAGCACACCTGCAAATCCTAGGCCATGAATCAATCCGAATGCAAACACTATTAAAATTCTGCTTGGCCTTAATTTATCGGAAATAATATTTTCAATAGCTACAAACATGATGGAAAGGGCTATAATGGGCTCAACAATATGGGAGGGTGCCGAAACAACTCCAAACATGGCAAGTCCGAGTGTAATTGAATGAGCAACCGTAAATGCGGTAGCTTGCCAGATAATTGTTTTTAATTTAGGACTTAATAAAAACAGACTTAAAATAAAAAGGATGTGATCAAATCCTAAAGGGATAATGTGAGTGAAACCTAACTCCAGGTAAATGTAAAAAACATCTGTACGCGAAAGTTTGGCAAAATATTCATCAGAAGGATGCGCCTGAATAACCGTAGGAATAAGCGTGAGAGCAAGTGTTATAAATGCAATTATTATACACCGAATGTTATTTTTTTTAAGAAACTCCATACGCGCTACTTTTGAGCTAAATATGCTCCGGCTTCGTGTTTTAATTCAATTTCCAGAAATGGGTTGGTTTCTAAAGCTAATTTAATTAATTCTTTTCCTTTTTCTGCCTGACCATTTTTGATTTTAATTAGGCCCGCACGGCATAAAAGCACAGGGTTTTTACTTCCCGTTCTCATGGCCTTATCAATAAGTTTATTTGCTTCCGAAGTTTCGTTATTCTTAAATTTAACCCACGCCAAAGTTTCGCAAACATCAATATTTTCAGGCCTTCTCTGATATTCAATTACTGCATGTTTTAGCGCACTTTTTACATCGTTTATTTTTAAGTAAGCATAGGCCAGTTCTTTATCCGCATAATGCCCATGGCCGCTTTCGCCTTCTACCTCTGATTGCGGGCTTAACATCTCAATAACTTCCTGAGCATTTTTATCGGCATTTTCTTTTTCGTTATTCAAGCGATAAAGATCTGTTAATTCATCCGAAAAAGAATATTCGGTCACCAATTTTTTCGCTTTTTCAAAATACGCTATAGCCGCTTTGTAGTTGCCTTTCGCTTTTTCTATTTTTCCTAATCCCGCTATGGCAAAAGGATAATCAGGACGGTCTCTTAAAGAAATTTTATATTCATATTGTGCACTGTCAAGCTTACCCGTACTTTCATATAAGTGAGCGAGGACGCATCTGGTCCATTCTGTTTGTTCCAGGCCCGGATATCCTGCTTCAACAGCTAAACGAATAGCTTGTATGGCTCCCGGAATATCCCCGTAAATTTCACGTAAATAAGAAACGCGCGCATACGAACGAATATCCGGACGAATAGAAACCATTTTATCAGCCATTGCAACGGCTTCTTTGTAATTACCTAATTCAAGATGCGCATCGCAAAGAATACCATAAATAAAAGCATTATCGGGATTAAGAGGCAGTGCTTTATTAGCAAGTTGTAATCCTTCTCCAAAATGATGTTGGGATAAAAGCACGGTTGCCTTGCAGCACATGGCATCAAAATTATCAGGTTGTTTTTCAAGAATTCTATCGAGTAATTGAAGCGCGGCTTTATCGTAGTAAGCATGATCGCCGGTAATGCGGCCTTCTTGAATGTAAGCTTGAGAAAGTTCAAGCATAGCTTTATAATCATCAGGGTTTTGCTCAATGGCAGCCAATAATCCTTCAATAGCTTTTTTGGTATTTAACCACTCACCTGAAAGGGCTACATTACTTTTTCTTTCTTTATACGGTGGCGTTACAACTTTCTGTTTTTTTGAAAATATAAAGATGCAGATGAGCAGCAGCGAAGTTACTGCAACCAGAATAATATATAGATTTTTACGCATGATAATTGTTATTAAAACAAACTTAAAAAAAAGAATCGGGTTCCTGATTAAAAGGAACCCGATTCTAAATAATTATTTAATTTAAAATTATTTAACAGCAGATATCTTTACAGATTGTATTACTGTTGAACCTGAAGATAAAGTAGCAATATATATACCCTGAGCAAGATTCTCAGCGTTATACGTTACCTCATAAGTACCAGGTTGTTTTGTTTCATTCATTACCACAGCTACACGCTTACCTGACAAATCATAAACTGAAATGCTAACCGGTGCAGTTGTTGCAACGTGGTATTTAAAAGTGGTATGGCCTTTAAAAGGGTTAGGATAATTTTGTACCATTGCTAACGCAGGCGCACTGTAACCTACACCAAATTCAGAGAAACCAACCGTGTTGTTGATAGCAGTTGGTCCGCCGCATTTACCGTAACCCGACCAAGGAGTTTGGCAATACGGGAAGTTAGCTTTGAACGTTGTATCGTTTTTCTCGATACCTGTGCTGTAACCTAAGGTTGCTAATAATTTAGGAGTAACAGGATTAGCTCCGCCGGCAGTATAATCATCATACCATAAACCAATTGCGGCTAAAACAACTCCGCCCACAGCTTGTAATTCAATACGGGTAACATCGTCTTCTAAACGACGACCGTTAGGGAATCCATCCATGTTAGGAATATTTTGAAGTGCAATAGTACTGTATGAAGGACTTGTTAATCCGATAACAGCGGCCTGAATTAATCCTAAAGAACTGAAATTAGGGCTATTACGAGGAGTTACAGGAACTGCCATGTTTAAACGCAACATATCACCAAAAATTGGTAAAAAATTATTGATAAACGGCTTACCTGCAGCCAGTGGATTACCACCTTTACCTGTAGCTAATTGGTAGGGACGTAAATTTGGAACCCCGGTGTGGAAAATTGGAAGAATATCTACCGAACGTGGACGAGCCGGACGTAATAAATACTTACCAAACACGTTAGTATCTAATGCAGTACCTGCACCCGCGTTAGTTGCGTATAAAGGATATAAACCTGCTTTTCCATTACGGAAGTCATAAGTTTGTAAAGAAGCACTTTGAGTGCGTAAAGCGGATAAAGCAGGAACAGCACTACCGAACTGAGAATTATCCATATACAATGCTAACTCAGGATTACAGAAAAACTCATCGTTTGATGCTATTTCGTTGTAAGGAGTACGTGAATTCCATCTGTCTTTAGATCCGATAGGAATAACAGCTTCGTTAGTTAAAGGCATTCCAATACGAGAAACCTGAACAAAAGAACCTGTGTAAGATTCAGTTCCGTTAGTGTTTAAGGTTCTGATCTGCTGTCTGCTTGCTGAAGCCCAAACACCGATAATAAAGCGGCCGTCTAAGATATTAGTTGCAGAAGTAACTGCTAAACTGTTTTGCTGTAAAGAGCTGATTGGAATTTGAAGTGCGATTGTATGAATGTTCTTACAAGCAACTCCGTCTTCCGGCCTGTTAACACCAATACCACCGGCACGGGTTTGGCCTAAATCAAAAATACCACCCAGATCAACAAAGAAAGGATCGTCAACCGGTCCGCAGAATACTTTTTCTCCGCCACCACCTGTTGCAGTTGCAATTGCAGCAGCCATTAACGCAGGGTAATTAGTATTTAAACCTGCACCGCCTGAAATGGAACGAGGCCCAACGTTATTTGGAGGAACAACTCCTGCTCCTACAATAGTAGTAAAGGCACCGCCATTAACACTTTTTTCAGCTACATAAGTAGTTTTTAAGTTCTGCTTTCCTAAACGGATGTTAAAGAAAGTAGTAGTGTCTTCGTTTACTTGGTTAAAGGTAAAACGGTAAGTGATATCATCACCGGCTGTTCCGTTATTTTCAATATGAATTTCATATCTTACATTTTTACCAAACGTAGCATAATTAGGTCCTCCTTGCGGTAATTGCAAAGGAACGTAATTAGCAATAATGGTTACTTTATTAGTATCATCAGGGCTACGGAATGCGTAAAGGTCTGTGTTATCGGCCAATGGATCGTTCGCAATCAATGGCGCTTCTCTGTGACTTGAAGCCTGCAGAGGAGATTTTTGTGAATCCAGAGTGTACATGGTTATTGCGGCAGCAACAACACAGGATACACCAAGGACTTTTGTGATTATATTTTTATTCATATTAGTTATTTTTAATGTTGTTTAAATTATTGTCCGCTATGGTTAGCATAACCGCTCCATGGGTTTTGCACATAAGGGAAGTTAGCTTTAAAGGTTGTATCGTTGTTTTGAACTCCGGTGCTATAACCTAATACAGATTGTAGTTTAGCAGTAACCGGGTTAGCTCCTCCGGCAGTATAATCATCATACCATAAACCGATTGCAGCTAAAACAACTCCACCCACAGCTTGTAATTCAATACGGGTAACATCATCTTCTAAACGACGGCCATTAGGGAATCCATCCATGTTAGGAATAAATTGCATGTTGATATTTGTATACGCAGGATCTGTTAAACCTAAAACCGCAGCCCAAACTAATCCTAAAGAACTGAAATTAGGGCTATTACGAGGAGTTACAGGAACAGCCATGTTTAAACGTAACATATCACCAAAAATTGGTAAAAAGTTATTGATAAACGGTTTACCTGCAGCAAGTGGATTACCACCCGCTTTTCCTGTAGCTAATTGGTAAGGAGGTAAATTTGGAACGCCTGTGTGGAAAATTGGAAGAATATCTACTGAACGCGGTTGGTTAGAACGCAGTAAGTAGGTACCGAAATTTGCATTATCTAAAGCTGTTCCGGCAACTGCGGGAGTTCCTTGTAAAGGAAACAAACCCGGCTTTCCGTTACGGAAGTCGAAAGATTGTAAGGAGTTACTTTGTGTGCGTAAAGCAGTTAATGCAGGAACCGCGCCACCATATTGAGAATCATCCATATATAAAGCTAACTCGGGGTTAGTAAAATATGTTTCGTGAAATGCGATTTCGTTATAAGGGGTACGTGAATTCCAAAGGTCTTTTGATCCGATGGGAACAATAGCTTCGTTAGTTAAAGGCATACCAATACGTGAAACCTGTACATAAGTACCTACATCAGCCGGGTTGTTACCACCTGTGCTAAGTGTACGTGTACTTGGCCTGCTTGCCGAAGCCCAAACACCAATAATAAAACGGCTGTCTAAGATATTAGTTGCAGAACTAACAGCTAAACCGGTTTTTTGTAATGTGCTGATTGGAATTTGTAAAGCAATAGTGTGAACATTTTTGTGTCCAACTCCGTCGCGTGGTGTGTTAGAACCGGTGCCCCCCGCACGGGTCATACCTAAATCAAAAATACCGCCTAAATCAGCAAAAAACGGATCATCAATTGGTCCGCAGAATATTTTCTCTCCACCAGTTCCGGTTGCGTTAGCAATTGCAGCTGCAACTAAAGCCGGATAAGTTGTATTTAAACCTACAGGAGTTGAAATAGAGCGTGGGCCAATGTTTGGAGGCGGAACAATTCCGGAACCTACAATTGTAGTAAAGGCACCACCATTAACACTTTTTTCAGCTACATAAGTTGTTTTTAAATTTTGCTTTCCTAAACGGATGTTAAAGAAAGTTGTGGTATCCTCATTGAATTTACTAAAAGTAAAGCGGTAAGTGATATCATCGCCGGCAGCTCCATTATTTTCAATATGGATTTCATAACGGATGTTAGTACCAAAAGAATGATAATTTGGACCCCCTTGTGGTAGTTGCAAAGGCACATAATTTGCAATTATGGTTACCTTATTGGTATCATCCGGGCTGCGGAATGCGTACAAGTCCGTATTATCGGCCAGAGGATCGTTCGAGATCAACGGCGCCTCCCTGTGGCTTGAGGCCTGGATCAGGGATTGTTGCGAATCCATGTAGCTGAATGTTAAGGCGGTTGCCAGAACACACGAAGCTCCAAGGATTAATTTTGTAGATTTTTTCATATTATTAACAGGATTAGTTATTGAATATATTTACGAGAACGAATAGTGTTTAGATTTTTTAGATTGAAAACTAAGGAGTTGAGATATAGACACTTAACTCTTTGAAAAAAAGAATAATTTGGAATAGTGTTAAGAGTGGGTTAATAGGCGCTTTTGCCCTTTGGTAACTATAAATTCTGCGCTTATCGTATAAAAATGCACATTCGAATTTATTTTATTTTAGAAAAACTTCTACCTTTTTTTGTTGAAGAAAGTACGAGAAATGCTTTTCCGATAATGTGGCTTTCAGGAATAAATCCCCAATTTCGGCAATCAATGGAATTATGGCGATTATCACCCATTAAAAAATAATAATTGTTTTTAAACGTATAATAAGCACAGTATTTTTTATCCGTAAAAACAGAATCTCCTTTAAAAGATAAATCTACACCTTCAAATCGGCTGATGATTCGCTGATATAAAAGCAGGTTGTCTTTGGTAAGTGCTACACTATCCTTTTCGCGTGGTATATATAAAGGGCCAAAATGATCAAGGTTCCATTTAAAATTGGGATAGTTTGGAAATATAGCGGGTTGATATTGTTCTTTATTATAATGTTGGAGAGTTAACGATTTTATAATACCGGTTTTTAAAAGAGCTGCGGCTTGTTCTGTGCCCATGTATAAATAATATTTATTACTTTCTGAATTGCCATCAGGAACAATATTTAAGTTGATGAGCGTGTTGCTATCTAATTTACTATTGGTTATAACCGAGTAAGGATTATAAATGGTGGTGGGTTCACTTGTAAATGATGGCGCGGAAACTACACCATTAATTATCCTTAACGTATCGCCGGGAAGGCCCACGCACCTTTTAATATATTCTTGCCGGAGATCAATGGGCAACTCATCCGTTAAGGAATAATTAAATGCAATTATATCATTTCGCTCAATATCCGAAAAACCAAATAAACGTATGTAGGGAAGACTGATCCAATCAACATAATTTTTTTGATACGATAAAGGAGTTATAGGTAATCGTGCTCCGTAAGCCAGTTTATTTATAACCACATACTCGCCTTCAAACAAACTGCCGTACATGCTGGAGGAAGGAATGCGATACGTTTGAAATAAAAAAGTTCTTACAAACATCCATACCAAAAAGGATATAAATAAAAGTTTAAAAAGGCGGTTAAGCATGGGCTTAGAGAACGTTATTGGTTTGTTCTTTTATTTTTTCCAGTTCATCTTTCATTAACACTACCAATTTTTGAATGCCGGCGTCGTTTGCTTTTGACCCTATAGTATTTATTTCGCGGCCAAGTTCCTGACCGATAAAATTTAATTTTCTTCCGGCCGAAGGTTCTATCATAGTTGCTAAAAAATAATCTAAATGCGTTTTTAATCGTACTTTTTCTTCGTTCAAATCCAGTTTTTCTATATAATAAATAAGTTCTTGTTCTAAACGATTTTCATCGTATTTGTCTTTTCCAATAATTTCGTTAAGATTATTTTTTATACGGCCTTTAATTGTCGTAAGCCGGTTAACATCCAGTTTTTTTACTTCGTCCAAGTAGAAACCTATTTTACCAAGCCTTTCATTAAAATCAATAATAAGAGACTCACCTTCTTTTAAACGGAATTTATTAAAATCGGTTATTGCCAAATCAATACATTTTTTAATTTGCTTCCACTCGTTTTCATCGGTTTCCTTACGTTCACTTTTTAAAACATCCGGAAATTTTAAAAGTTGCGCAATGGCCTCGGTTAGTGGTTCATTTAATTCTTGCGCTAGTTTTTTTAATTGAGAATAATAAGCTTTGGCAAGCGGAGTATTGATTTCCACCGGCGTTTCTTCTTCTTTTGATTCTATATAAACACTAATATCAATTTTACCGCGCTCCAATTGTTTGTTGAGTTCATTACGAAGTTCCAATTCATAATTTCTTAAGGAAGAAGACATACGAATGTTTATATCCGCGCCTTTGCTGTTTAAAGATCGCACTTCTACATGAATAGTTTTATTGTTGAATTCAAGTGAAGCTTTTCCGAAACCAGTCATTGATTTTATCATATTTCAGTTTTTTTTGTTTTGAGATTAACCAGATAAAGTCCGCAGATAATTAATATTCCCGACAAAATTTTTGTGGGTGTTAAAGTATCTTTTCCCAGTAAAATGGCGAATGTAGTTGCAAGAAATGGCTGTAGGTAAATATACATACTTACCACCGAAGGACTAAGTGATTGTAAGCCGTAAATATTTAAAAAGTAGGCAAAAAAAGTGGTGGCTACTACTACAAAGCCTATGGCAAAAACCGCGTGAGGCGTAAACCCTGCCCAGTTAGTGTGTATGGTGTCATAAAATCCTATTGGTAAAATATAAATACTGCCAAATAAAAACATCCAGCGCATGGCTGTAACGGTGTTATACTTCATCATAATGGGTTTAACCAAAACAACAAAAATAGCCCAGGAAGTGGAATTAATGAGAGTCATCATATCACCCATGATAGTATTACTACCAACTTCAAAATTTCCGCGGTAGCGAAGGATAAGGAAAGCACCGGTAACAGCCAAAAGTAAACCGGAAATTTTAAGACTGGTGATTTTATCTTTTAAAACAATAATTCCGAAAATAAAAACCATGATGGGATTAGAGATCATAATAATGGAAGAATTAATGGGGGTTGTTATGCTTAATCCATAAATAAAAAAAACCTGATTAATTACTACGCCAAAAATAGCAAGCCACATCATTTTTTTTAAATCTGCTCTTTCTACTTTTTGAGTTTTTAAAAAAAGAGAAAGAATCCAGAATAAAATACAGGCGCCAATAATCCGCAGAAGCACCAAGGCTAAAGGACTTATAAATTCAGGCATTAGATCTTTGGCAATGGAGTAATTCATTGCATAAATAATCTGAGCCGAAAATAAAGCTATATGTCCTTTTAAAGAGTCGGTCACCAAGTACAAATATGCTTATTTTTGTGACCGATGCCAACTTTTATCGATCAAACCGGAAGGAGTATTATTTTAAGCAGCGTGCCACAAAGAATAATTTCTATTGTGCCATCGCAGTCGGAATTATTGTGGGATTTAGGATTAAGAGAAGAACTTATTGGCATTACTAAATTTTGTATTCACCCCCATGAAATGTTTAGAACCGTTGAAAGGGTTGGTGGCACTAAAACCCTTGACCTAGAAAAAATAAGGAAGTTGAAGCCTGACCTTATTATTGGAAATAAGGAAGAAAATGAAAAAGATCAGATTGAAGAATTGCAGAGAGAATTTAATGTGTGGATGAGCGATATTTTTAATTTTGAAGATGCCTTTAATATGATTCAAGAGGTTGGTACTATTTTGAAAAGAGAACAGGCGGCAGACCAAATAATCGATCAGTTAAAAAAAAACATACCCGAAATAAAAAACATTTTTAATCATCGGCGTGTGGTTTATTTTATATGGAACAAACCTTATATGCTAGCCGGAGGAAATACTTTTATTAATCATGTATTAAATTATACAGGATTAATAAACGCAGCGGAACACCTACAAAGATACCCGGAAGTGAGCAAGGAAGAGTTGAAAGAAATGAATGCGGATTTTTGTTTTTTATCATCAGAACCTTTTCCCTTTAAAGAAAAACATCAAAAAGAAATTGAATTATTTTTACCCGGTGTAAAAACATTGATAGTTGACGGAGAAGTCTTTAGTTGGTACGGAAGCCGTTTACTGCATCTGCCCGAATATCTGAAAAAGCTAAAAAAGAATATTGCTTAATACGAAAGAGGCATGCTCTCTCTTCTCATAGGATTTACCGTTAAAACAGGTATGTTGCTAATGTCCACGAGGTGTTGGCTGGCTGTTCCGCTAAACATTTCACCGAAGCTAACATCTGTTTTATTCATTTGAACAATCAGGTCACAATTATTTTTATTGGCATAATCTACAATGGTTTCAGGAACGTGCTTAGCCGGAATGGATTTATTAGTAGTATTTACATGCTTATCCTTAATATATTTTTTTACCTGCTGAAGATAAGGCAGTAGTTTATTTTCGTAATGTGTATCGCTTGGGTCAAACACCGAAACAATACGAATATCCGCTTTAAAATATTGCGCCAGCTGAATAACAATAGGTACTTTTTCGCGTGATTGAGGTGTGAGATCAAATGGAAGAACAATGTTTTTAATATTATCTTTTATTTCGTTTGTTCTAACGGTTAATACAGGGCAGCCGGCATTTTTAATAAATTTACTTGTACTGCTTTTTCCCATAAAACTCCTAAAGCGCACATGAGTATCCAATCCGGCTACTATAAGAGTACTCTTTATTTTTTCCGACATTTTTGATGTTTCCTCGTAAATATCTCCTTTTACAGAAACAACGCTTACGTCTAAACCACTTTCAGCGGCCGTAGATTTTCCTAAGGCTTCCAATTTAGCTTTATCCTCATCCACATCATGAGTATAACCATGCATGAGCAATAATTTCGATTTAGTATGCTTTGCTAAATTATACGATTGCTTAATTGCGCTCAAAGATTGTTTTGAAAAATCAATGGGAATTAATATGGAACCATTTTCAACTATATTCATGGTAAGATGATTTTAATAAAGTTACCAAAATTTTCGTTTCAAAAAATATCCAAAAGTGCTAAACTTGTTAAAAGAGCAGTGTTTATATCTGTAAAAAGCCTTTTTATCGTTAAAAAACCCACGTTTGTGGAGCAGGTTTTATTAATAATTATTTTAAACTTCCGATCATATCTTCAGGCCGCACCCATAAATCAAATTGTTCATTGGTAACATAACCTAATTCTATCGCGGCCTCACGTAAAGTTTTATTGCCTTTATGCGCAGTTTTAGCAATTTTTGCTGCTTTTTCGTAGCCAATATGCGTATTTAAAGCTGTTACCAGCATTAACGAATTTTCTAAATGTTTTTTTAATTCTGGAAGATTCGCTTCAATTCCGTCAGAACATTTTTCTGTAAAGGATACACAGGCATCTCCAATTAATCTGGCAGATTGTAAAACGTTAGCCGCAATAACCGGTTTAAAAACATTCAATTCAAAATGTCCCATCGATCCGCCAATACTCACAGCCACATCATTGCCCATTACCTGCGCGCACACCATTGTTAGCGCTTCGGGTTGTGTAGGATTTACTTTTCCGGGCATGATGGAAGAACCCGGCTCGTTATCGGGAATTATAATTTCTCCAATGCCGCAACGAGGCCCTGAAGAAAGCATTCTAATATCGTTTGCTATTTTCATCAAAGAAACGGCGCTTCTTTTTAAAGCACCGCTTAATTCCACCATGGCATCATGGGCAGCCAGCGCTTCGAATTTGTTGGGCGCTGTTACAAAAGGCAAACCGGTTAACTCTGCAATTTTTTTAGCTACCAACACGTCGTATCCTTTGGGTGTATTTAAGCCTGTTCCCACAGCGGTACCACCTAATGCAAGTTCTTTCACTGCATCCAATGCGTTTTTGAGCGCGCGGATACTCATGTTTATCTGTTGAACATAACCGCTGAACTCTTGTCCTAATGATAAGGGAGTTGCATCCATAAAATGCGTACGGCCCGTTTTTATGATATCTTTAAATGCTTCTGATTTTTTCTTTAAACTATCGCGCATTTTTTCCATTCCGGGAATAGTTATTTCCACCACTTGCTTATAGGCCGCAATGTGCATGGCCGTTGGAAAAGTATCGTTGCTGCTCTGCGATTTATTAACATCATCATTAGGATGTAACACTTTTGGCTCATCGCTTAATTTTCCGCCATTCATTACGTGTGCCCTGTAAGCAATTACTTCATTGGCGTTCATGTTACTTTGCGTTCCGGAGCCTGTTTGCCAAATAACCAAGGGAAATTGATCGTCAAGTTTGTGAGCCAAAATTTCGTCACAAGCTTTTGAAATGAGGTCACATTTTTCTTTTGATAACACTCCCAATTCTGTATTAGCCATAGCCGCCGCTTTTTTCAAATAGCCGAATGCATAAATTATTTCCTTAGGCATGCTTGCTTCGGGGCCTATTTTAAAATTATTCCTACTGCGTTCGGTTTGTGCGCCCCAATATACATGGGCAGGCACTTTAACCTCGCCCATGGTGTCTTTTTCAATTCTGAATTCCATAACAATAATAATTATGAGCTAAAAATAGGGTTTTAAAAAAACACCTCAAATTTTTTCTTAAAAAAATAGTGAAACTGTTTACTTCTCCGCTACGTAGTTTGATATATCAGGCGTATCGATGATCAAAGAAAGAAGTTTCATATCAAATCTTTTTTCGCTTATAAAAAGTGATCCCGTTTTAGCCAAATCTTTCAAGGTAAAGTCATTTAAAGTCAATTTACTCTTCCTGATTTTTTCGATAGGTATAGTTTTACTCAAATTAGTAACCCTTTCATATCGGTCAAAAAGATACAGTTTATTTTCTTCTATTATTTTAATAAGCTCATCTGCGTATCCTGAAAACGTTGCATAACCGGCGGCCTTTAATCCTCTGCACCAGCCTTTGTAATCGGTTACCGAAAGTTTAAATAAGTGCTGATAACGATTTCTTGATTGTAAAAATAAGCTATGATCGGTATAAGAATCTTCAACGCTGCTGTACTTTCTAAAGCATTCATTAAGCGTATCATCTGTTTTTATTACTGTATCGCCAACCCATGCTGTGTGGCACTTAATCCCAAAATGATTGTTGGATTTTTTCGCTAAAGTACTGTTTCCGCATTTACTTTCAAATATTGCCTGCGCAAGAGTAACGCTTGCCGGAATGTGGTATTTGATCATTTGTTCAACGGCTTCTTCGGCATACCAGCAAATATACGATTGCGTTACTTTAATAGGATCTTTACCCGCGCAAATTCGTCCCCCGATTATAACCATTAAAACGATTAAATTTACCTTACAGCACTTAGTAACAAAGTATATTGAGATTTTGACAATATTCATTTACATTTGCAAATGTAGAGGCAGGTGACGAGCCTTTAGGGAATAGTTAATCTTTTTATCAACATTGCACTTTTGAAAGATATGAATGGTTTATTAAAAATAGAAGCGATATTAATATACCCGCCTCTTTTATCATGCGGGCGCAACAGGTGCAATAGCCTCATACGAATTAATATGAGGAGTTTTGTTTTTGATAATCTTGGTATTAAATAATAAAAAGAAAAATATGAAAAAAGTATTTGTGTTAATAATATTGTTTGCGGTTTCATTTGCCAACGCGCAAAATTTAAAGTATCAAAAAGTTCAAATTACAGGAACTAAAAGCTTGGCTAAAACCCTTCTGCAATTAGGCGTTACCATTGATCATGCAGATGTTCAGGACAACTCAATCATTACTGAAATAAGTGAAGATGAGGTAAAAGTATTACAGCTAAATAATATTAATTATAAAGTGCTGATAGCGGATCTTTCAAAGTTTTACGAGCAAAGAAATGCGGCTGAGGCCTTAGGCAAAACAGCGGTTGCTCCCGGAGTTTGTAACGCGCAAAATATTGTTAAACCCACCTACTTTCATTTAGGAAGCATGGGCGGTTTTTTTACTTGGAATGAAATGAAGCAAATTCTTGATAGCATGGCATTGTTATATCCAAATTTAATAACAGTAAAGCAAGCTCTTAACCCATTAAGCATTGAAGGCCGCGAACTTTGGATGGTTAAAATTAGTGATAACCCAAATATTGATGAAGCTGAACCTGAAGTTTTGTATAACTCTCTGCATCATGCGCGCGAGGCTGCGGGCTTATCACAACTTATTTTTTATATGTGGTATTTACTTCAAAATTATGCTACTGATCCTGATATTCAGGCAACCATCAACAGCACCGAATTATATTTTGTGCCCTGTGTAAATCCTGATGGGTATGTGTATAACCAAACCATTAATCCTAGCGGCGGTGGCATGTGGCGCAAAAACAGAAGGCTAAATTCCGACAACACTTTTGGAGTGGATCTAAATCGTAATTACGGAAACAATTGGGGTTTTGATAATGTTGGTTCTTCTCCAACCATGGGCAACGATACCTATCGCGGAACAGCAGGCTTTAGCGAACCTGAAACTCAGGCAATGCGGGATTTTTGTAATGCCCGACAATTTGTTTCGGCTTTAAACGCCCATACATACAGCAATCTGCTTATTTATCCCTGGGGATATTTGCCCAGCCTGTATACGCCTGATAGTGCCACTTTTGTTAACTGGAGCGTTTTGTTAACCGAGGATAGTCGTTTTTTATATGGCACAGGAGATCAAACCGTAAATTATGTTGTGAATGGAGATAGTGATGACTGGATGTATGGAGAACAATCATCCAAACCAAAAATATTATCTATGACTCCGGAGGCAGGCTCCGCCAATGACGGATTTTGGCCGGTCTCTTCCCGTATTCTTGATATTTGCAAAACAACATTTAAGCAAAATTATTATCTCGCTAAACTTTCAGGCAGCTTTGCCAGGGTAGAGGACACTCACGATAAATTTTTGTCCGCTAATGGATATTTAAAATATTCTATTCAACGATTAGGCAATAGCGGCGGTAGTTTTACGGTAAGCATCACTCCGCTTGGCTCAGGCATTTCTTCAACGGGTGCAGCTAAAATTTATTCGTTAGCTATTAATCAGCAGATGAATGATTCTATTGCTTTCACATTAAATTCTAGTTTAACTCCCGCCCAACCTGTTAAGTATCTCATTAATGTTAATAATGGATTTTATATTCACAGCGATACAATCACTAAAATTTACGGCACACCCATTACACTTTTTTACAACGATGGCAGTTCAATCTCTCCCAACTTTATAGCTACAGGATCATGGGGTATAAGCACAACTAAATTTGTTTCGCCTCCGGGAAGTATTACAGATAGCCCCTCGGGTTTGTACGCCAACAATGAGAACAAAACAATTACGTTAAGCAATGCGGTGAATTTAAGCAATGCTATGTACGCTCACTTACAATATTACACCCGTTTTGAACTTGAAAAAAATTACGATAATACGGAGATACTTTATAGCACAAATAACGGCTCTACGTGGAGTCCGCTTTGTGGAAGATATGAAACTTCTCCTGCCTCTTCCGGGGCATCACAACCTGTTTATGATGGCTTGCAGGACGCTTGGGTTAAAGAAGATATAGATATTACAGCATATAGTGGCCTTAATTTTTTAGTTCGTTTTAAATTTTTTTCCGACGGGTTTACTGCTAAAGATGGATTTTATTTTGATGATTTGCGGATAAGAAAAATTACCGGCGCACCAAATTCAGTAAATTCTATTATTTCTTCAGAATTTAATCTGGTAATAAGCCCTAATCCTTCAGAGGGTTTGTTTACTATAAAAAATCCTGACGAAAAAGAAATTAATTTAGAAGTTTATAATATTATAGGTCAACAAGTTATACCTTCCAGTGCCGGAAAGAATCAAACTTTAGAAATTGACCTAAGGAATGAGGCAGCGGGACTTTATTTTGTAAAAATAAAAACGGGATTGTCTGAATTTGTAAAAAAGGTAGTTGTGGAAAAATAATTTATATTTGTTAATCCATTTTACTAAAATTGATTTGAAATTATTAAACTTACATACATGAATAAGATACTATTTGCCACAGCTTTAATTTTGGGCTTAACCGTAACACTTCAAGCCCAAAAAACTACGCCTTCCATTCAAAAAGAAAAACAGCAACAGGCACCAATGACACCCGAAGAACGTGCAAAAAAGAATGTAAAGTGGGCTGAAAAGGAGTTAGGTTTAAATTCCGATCAGAAATCTAAGTGGGAAGCGGCTGCTTTAGAACGAATAAATGCGAATGCGCCTCTGCATGAAAAAATAAAAGGTTCAACAACGCCCGAAGAACGAAAGGCTATTCATGCGCAAGCAAAAATAAATAACGAAAAGTTTAATACCTCTGTTGAAGCCTTTTTAACCCCAGATCAAAAAGCAAAATGGACGCAAGCTAAAGAGAAAAGAAAGCAAAATCAAAAAGATAAACGCAAAGATAATATAATAGACGAGCAGGATTAACTGTTAAATGATTAAGGGCTTCTTTTGAAGCCTTTTTTATTGCACTGCTTTTTTAGCAGCCTCTATATTACTTTTAGAATTTCCTACAAAAATTTGGGTTTTATAAATAATTACCGGCCTTTTTAAAAACGTATATTCTTCAAGAATTAACTTCTTGTATTCTTTTTCAGAAGAAGGCTTAGGGTCAAGCGTTTTGTATTTTAGGGCTACTCGGCTGAATAAAGATTCGTAGCTGCCTGACAAAGATTGCATTTCTTCTAATTGTTGTGGAGTTATTTTTTCATTTTTTATATTCTGCAACTCGAACCCTTTTTCTTCAAGTTCCAATTCTTTAATGATGCGTGAACAAGTGCTACAGCCTGATAAATAATATATTTTCTTCATAAGAAAAGCTTAATTTTATAAGGTGAAGTTAAAAATTATATTTCTTTTTATTGTTTTTTGTTATAGTCCAATTTGCTCTCAAACCTATGAAAAAGATTGGGAGGATTTAAATAAAAAGCTGAATGCGCAAACTAAATTAGAAGTGAAAGCTTTCGAGGCATTTGAAAACAAACATCAAAAAGAAATAGAGCAGTATCCGGATAATAGCATGAAATTTTACAGTTTCTATGCTTACGCTCTATGGAATAGTAAAGATCTCAAAAATGCCGAAGAAAGTTTTAAATGGTCGTATCATTATGCTACAAAAGCTTCGGATACTACTTTAAAATATATTGCTATTTACCGATTTGGCGAATTTTTTAAAGGAATAGGTAATTACGCCGAGGCCGAAAAATATTACTACACGTGTATGCGCCCTCTTTCAGTGATTTTAGGTGCTTCGAGTCGTGAATATTCGGAGATTTATTTTGAGTATACCAATGTATTAATGAATTTAGGAAAGTTTACTGAAGCAAAACCCGCTGTAGAAGGTTTGTTGTATTATTATAAAACAATGGATGGTGAAAAAAGCCGTCATTATATTATTTTGCTTAACTGGTTGTTTTCCATACACAAATTTCAAGGAGAATATGATAAAGCTATAGAGCTATCCTCCAAAATAGTAAATGATTCTTTGTTTCTTTTAATAAGCGATACTTCGGGTTATATTGATAGTTATGATAACCTGGGAGATATTTATAGGGAGACCAGCAGATACGATCAGGCCTTTCAATATTTTAAAAAAGGCAAGCAAGAATTTTTTCGATTGAAAGCAAATGACAGGCATGCATTGGCATCTTTAGAAAACAACATGGGTTTGTGTTTCAAAGCTTTTGGAAATATTAAAGAGGCGGAAGATGCGTTTAATTCGGCTCTTAATATTTATAAAGAAACTAATGAAACAAATACTGAAGATTATTGCATTGCGCTTAATAACAAAGGCGATTTGTTTAGGGAATTAGGAAGAGTAGGACTTGCTTCCGAAATTTTATTAGGCTCTTTAGAAATAAGAAAAAAATACTTAGGTACAAATTCAAAAAGTTATGCCAACACTTTAAATAATCTGGGCTTGGTTTATTTTGATGCGGGATTGTATGAGGAAGCCTTAAAACGAACGTTGGAAGCTAAGGAAGTATATGAAATAACAGTAGGCAAGGAGCATCAGTTTTATGGCAATTGCCTCAACAATCTTTCACTTCTTTATCTGAAACTAAATGATTTTAAGAAGGCCGAATCATATAAGTTACAAGCACTTGCTATTATAGAAAAAAGTGTTGGTAAAAATCATTTCAGATATTCTTCTTTCTTAATTTCTACTTATTCGTTGTATTTGCGTACCAATCAGCTAACAAAAGCTGAAATTAACCTCCGTGAAGCCCTTTTGCTTGTTGATAAAAACTTGGGCAGAAAACATGATTTGTATGCACGGGCGCAACTAGGTTTAGCAGAAATCAATGCCAGAATCGGTAAATTTGAATTAGCGTCTCCTTTATATTTTGAAAGTCTTGAATATTATTCAAATCAGTTAAATAATTATTTTGATGCCATGAGCGAGGAAAATCAGGCATTGTATTTTAATTTTATTGAGCCGGCTTTCGAAAGTTATAATGTATTTTTAATTAATTATAAATTGAGTCAACCTACAAAGGATTTAAGCGCGCATATAAAGAGGGCTTTGCAAAACCAAATGCTTTTAAAATCATTACTTGGTAAAAAATCGGCAAAACTTCAACAGCAGGTTTATGGTTCTAAAAACCAAGAGTATATCAATTTATTTAAAGAGTGGGTAATAGCTAAAAATATATTAATCAATAATAGTAAATCAACCGATCGGGTTAATGATGACAACGAGTTAATACGAAAAGTGTCGGGTATAGAAGCCACATTAAAATCAAAATTCAGTTCTTTTTCAAAATCTGAAATTGTAACATTTGATCAACTCAAAGAATCGTTGGGAGATAAGGAAGCTGCCATAGAAATTTTTAAAGCTTATGAATGGATAAATGATTCAGCACATACTATAAAATACGGGGCTATTGTTATTAAAAAAAATAGCCTAAATCCGGAATTACATATATTTAATAATGGCAAAGGTATGGAAGAAAAAAACTTCAATAACTATTTGAATGCTATTGATAATCAATTACCGGATACATTAAGTTACGCGATTTTTTTTAAAGATTTAAAAAAGTATTTGAAAGAGATAAATAAATTATTTATTTCACCGGATGGTGTTTTTCAAACAATAAATCTCGCCAGCCTTTTTGATCCCGGCGCTAAAAAATATGTGCAGGAAGAATTTGAGATTTATAACACGGCCAATGTTTCTTCATTGGTAAATAAAAGTAACAAGTCGGTAAACAATAAACCTCAGGCGGCTCTATTTGGTTATCCCGATTACGAATATGATTTTAAAAAACGTAGCACCTCCGCCAATGAAAGTGAGAACGACGCCGTTGCTAAACGTTATGGATTAAATAACCTGTCCAAACTTCCGGGTACTAAAAAGGAAGTGGAAGAAATATCGAAAGAGCTTACAGCTAAAGCTTGGAATGTAACAGTATATACTGAAGAGTTGGCAAGTGAGGAAAACCTGCGAAATATAAAATCTCCTAACGTTCTTCACATTGCCACCCACGGCTATTATTTAAAAGATGTGGAAACAGAAGATAAATTGTTTTTGGGGTTTGAAAGTAAAACTTTAAAAAGCAATAGTTTTTTACGTTCAGGAATTATTCTTGCCGGGGTTGGCCCAAGCACCAGGGACAGTTTAAATATTAATTCAGAGAACGACGGAATATTTTCAGCTTACGAAGCCTCTTTGCTTAATTTGTCAACAACTGAATTGGTGGTGCTGTCTGCTTGTCAAACCGGGCTGGGTGATAACATGGGCAGTCAAGGTGTGGCAGGCTTACAAAGGTCTTTCGCCATTGCGGGAGCTAAAAATATTATAATGAGTTTATGGCCCGTAGATGATGATGCCACTAAAATGCTTATGGCAGAGTTTTACAAAAATTATGCTATAACTTTAAATATCGAAAGTGCATTCAGGCAGGCGCAAACATTGGTAAAGGAAAGGTATAAGCATCCTTATTACTGGGCTGCTTTTATACTTTTAAAAACGTTTAATTAATTATAAAACCCACCTAATAAAGTAAAATGAATGACAATTCTCACCTCACCATTTGTCGATTTTATATAATTTTAGCTTGCTTTTTATTGAAATTTATGACTATCTTCACACCTTTAATAAAATTAGCTTAATTTAATGGCTGAACAGTTTCACTTTATACTTGCTGATGACGATGTGGATGATCGTTTCTTTTTTGAAAAAGCTATTAAAAAGTTACACCTTCCCACTAAATTTTCTTTTGCTGAAGATGGGGTAGAACTGATGGAGTTTTTAAACGCCAATATCCACAAATTGCCGGATGTGGTTTTTCTTGACCTTAACATGCCCCGTAAAAATGGCGCAGAATGTTTATTGGAAATAAAACAGAATCCTGCATTTAAAGATATGGTGGTTATTATTTATTCCACTTCGCAACATAATGATGTGGCGGATGTTTTATACGATAATGGTGCCCACTATTATATTCGTAAACCCGATTATTATACCCTCGAAAAAGTGCTGCAACATGTTCTTACTCTTTTAATTGAGAAGAAATTAGGCCGCCCGCAAAGAGATAAGTTTGTTTTAATGCTGAAGGCCGCATAAGTTAACCTTATGTTTTTCTATGCTCTTGAAATGAGTATTCAAATTTATTTTTGAAGTATAAAAAAGAAAACGGGGACTGTTCCAACTTCCGATCGTGAATTTGCTGATCAAGAAAGACATACACCCAACGAGGTTTCAAAAAGTATTTTATAATCATTAACTTGCATAAAGGTTAGATTATCAAGTATAATAAAGAATCTTTGATTTAATCATAGAGCGGAATATTGTAATATCAATATTAATTTTTTTCAAAAAAATGACTGCTTTCCACTAAACAGATTTGCGATAAATAACGCTTGTACCAATTCTTAGCCTGCGATTTTGCCATTTGATGTGAGGCATTTTTTCGCCAGTGATCAATGGCTTCTTTACTTTCCCAATAGCTGATAAAAATTCCGGAGCTGCCATTGTTACAGCTTTCGTAACCTAAATACCCCGGTTGTTGTTGAGCCAGCGTCATCATTTGTTCATCCATTTCGGCGTAGCCATCAAGCGTATCACTTTTGGTGCTCGAAAAAATAACAGCATAAAAATTATTTTGTGGAAGTGCTTTAATAAATGGCATATTTGATTTTTGTTTTAAATATTTATAGCATTTTTTTTATCCGATCTTACTCCAGTTAGGTCTGCTTTTTTGTTGAATAGACAACTGTTGGATATATACTTTATTCTTTTCCATTTCCAATAACGGATCTTCATCTAATAACGTTTGTGCCGATTGTCGGGCCAATTGCAGAATGTGTCCGTCTAACGCCAAGTTGGCAAGTTTAAGATCCATTACACCGCTTTGCTGGGTGCCTTCAATATCTCCCGGACCTCTTAACTTTAAATCCACTTCACTTATTTCAAATCCATCGTTGGTGCGTACCATGGTTTCCATTCTCAGTCTACTGTCCGCTCCTAATTTATATCCCGTCATCAGAATACAATAACTCTGATCGCTTCCTCTGCCTACTCTGCCTCGCAGTTGATGCAATTGCGATAAGCCAAATCGTTCAGAGCTTTCAATGATCATGACGCTGGCATTTGGAATATTTACACCAACTTCTATAACGGTTGTAGCCACCATTATTTGTGTTTGATGATTGATGAAACGCTGGATTTCAAATTCTTTTCTATCGTTAGGTAATTTTCCGTGAACAATACTAACCTGATAAGTGGGTGGCGGAAATTCATGTATCAGATTATCATAACCTTGCTCGAGATTTTGATAATCCATTTTTTCGCTTTCCTGAATGAGTGGATACACAATGTAAATTTGTCTGCCTAAAGCAATCTGTTCTTTCATAAAACCAAACACACGCAGCCTTTGCGCCTCCATAAAATGTTGCGTCTTAATTGGTTTTCTTCCCGGCGGCATTTCATCAATTAAGCTAGTGTCCAAATCTCCATACAATGTCATTGCCAAAGTGCGGGGAATGGGTGTGGCCGTCATAATAAGCATGTGTGGCGGCGAGGTGTTTTTATCGCGTAGCTTGGCTCGTTGTTCAACGCCAAAGCGATGCTGTTCATCAATTACTACCAAACCAATGTTTTTAAACTGCACCGATTTTTCAATGAGCGCATGCGTACCGATTAAAATATTAATTTCTCCATTGAGTAAGCCGGCATGAATACGTTTTCTTTCTTTGGTAGTGGAAGAACCGGTTAAAATTTCAATCTTTAATTCAAGAGGTTCCAGCAAATCTTTAAAGGTTTGAAAATGCTGACGCGCCAAAATTTCTGTAGGAGCCATAATACAACTCTGGAAACCGTTATCAATTGCCAGCAGCATACTCATTAATGCCACCAAGGTTTTGCCGCTTCCCACATCACCTTGCACTAAACGATTCATTTGGCGGCCGCTTCCCATATCCAAGCGAATTTCTTTAAGCACACGCTTTTGCGCGCCGGTTAAATCAAACGGTAAAAAATTGGTAAAAAAGTCATTGAATATTTTTCCAACACGCGAAAATACAAATCCTTTAACGGTATGCGCTCTAACTTTGTTCATTCTTAATAAACGCAACTGTACATAAAATAATTCTTCAAACTTTAAACGGGCTTCGGCGTTTTTTAATTGCTGCGCGTTTTCAGGAAAATGTATTTGTTTAATGGCTTCAAAGCGTGAAATAAGTTTGTGATCATTTAATATTTCTTCACTTAAATTTTCTTCAAGATCCCGGAGCTGTACTTGCTGAATCAAAGCTCGCATTATCTTTCTTATTCCTTCACTGTCGAGCCCTCTTGTTTTTAATTTTTCGGTTGAATTATAAACCGATTGAAAAGCAGATTGCTGGCTAAGTAATTCGGGAGTGGCCAATTCTATTTCGGGGTGAGCAAGATTTACCCGACCTTTAAAAAAAGTTGGCTTTCCAAATACAATGTACTCTACATTTGTTTTTAATTTATCGGCCATCCAATTATAACCTTTAAACCAAACAAGTTCTATGGAGCCCGTTCTGTCTTTAAAAACTACTATTAATCGCTTGCCTTGTTTTTGTCCAACAATTTCCAAGCGGTCAATGCTTCCTTTTAATTGTACAAACTGAAGCGCTTCTGTAATCTCATTTACATGATGAAATTTTGTGCGATCAACATATCTGAAAGGATAATACGTGAGCAGATCGCGGTAAATAAAAATATTAAGTTCTTTTTTAAGAACTTCGGCGCGTTGGGAACCAATACCTTTTAAATATTCAATGGGCGTATCAAGCATTGGTTTTAAAATTACTATATGATTTGTGTTGAAACAATTATGATTTTTAACAACATCATAGCGAGTTATACAATAATTTTGTTTTTGATTGAAAACAATGGCCTTTATATTTATTTTTATTTTATCCTCTTTGTTTTTCAAAGCGCAGTACCTGGATAGCCTTCACGAAGTTTTCACTCACAAATCAAGTATTGACGCGAGAATTGAATCGCGATACAGTTTTATAAATAACCAGATAATAAATGTTACCGGTGTAAGGTTGGGAGTGGCTTTTCAACGAAAATTAAGAATTGGCGGTGGTTTAAGCTGGCTGAATTCGGATTATGAAAATACTTTTTATCCCTTTAAAGTGGATGGGGGAAAAGATACCATTAAGCGTTACCTCAAATTTGGATACCTGTGCTTTTACCTGGATTTTGTATTTTATAAAACCAAACGCTGGCAATTGAGCGTGCCCATTCAGGCGGGAGTTGGCTTGTTATGGTTTCAGAAAGGAAAACTTTATAACCTTTACGGAAATGATACCAAGTACATGATGGCTTTGTATGAACCCGGAATAACGGCTCAATACAAACTCTTAAAATGGCTGGGATTAGGCGCAGATATTGCTTATAGGTTTTCGTTAATTAGCAATAGTAAAATCAGAAAACAATTTGACGCACCCGATTCGCGCTATAAGGCATTACCATTGTCGCCCACGTATAGCTTAAAAGTTTTAATTTGGTTTGACCAACTTTTTTACGAGATATTTCCCAAATCAAATATCACCAAAAGGTTTGGGCCAGCGGTGTGGTAATTATTCGGATATTTTAACTGCTTCGTAGCATTTAAATTCGCCGGCGGAACCTAAAAACTCAGCATCTACATCAACCAAGCCAACTTTTTTAACCTGATCTTTACTAAGAGGTTTATTAAGATACCAACGATCGTCCAACACTTTAAGATCAATATCTTTATCAATTAAAACCTGATTAAGTTGCTTTTGAGTTAAAAATAAAACTCCTTCTTCTTCGTCTTCGCTTTCTGCATTTAGAAGTGTTCCAACTAATTTAAGTTTAGGAACTTCAGGCTTATACTTAAATTCCAATCCTTCTTCAGAATTAATTTCTACATATTTTATACCTGTTATATGAATCTCGGCCATGGTGTTAAATTTTGTGCAAGTTTAATAAATATACAGAGTTTAAGCAATTAAATGTTTCAAAACAGGCCTAATTGTTAATTTCTTTAAATTTAATCACTTTCTACCGCCTCAAAATCACTTTCTAAGACCTTCCAATCACTTTCTAAGACTTTCAAATTACTTTCTAAGATCTCAAAATTACTTTCTAAGACCTTCCAATCACTTTCTAAGACCTCCAAATCACTTTCTAAGACCTCAAAATCACTTTCTAAGACCTCAAAATCACTTTCTAAGACCTCGAAATAACGTTCTACAGCCGCCAAATTACTTTCTTAAAATGCAGACTATTAAGCCATTTTTGAGGATTAAATAAAATTATTTACATTTACGAGTTAGTAACTATAACTGTTATATACTCAAAATTAATTTAGAAGCTAAATATTTAGTACATTAGCTGTTAAAATACCGCAAAATAATATGAAACGATTTTTACCCTGTTTTTTTGTTTTACTCCTCTTAAGTTTAGCGCAAGGTTTTAAGGCTCAGGTTTTTTGGACAGAAACCTTTGGCACGGGATGCACGCAGGGTAATTTTGCGGCAGGCTCTGTGGCCACTGCATCCAATGGCGCGTGGGCAGTTACGCCACTTGCCACCGGACCGGGAAATGGAGCAGATGCAAACGAATGGTTTATAAGTGCTACCGAAGCAGGAATGGGCGCCGGTAATTGTGGCGACGGATGTTTAAATACTACAACCTTAATAAACCGCACACTACATATAGGATCTAACCTCGTACCTTTTTTTGTAGATCCGGGCGCGGCGTATTTAGCAGGTGGAACTAATTATAATACAAATGCAAGGGCAGAATCTCCAACTATTAATTGTACGGGCCAAACCAATATTACGCTTTCTTTAAATTATTTAGTGGAAGGTGTGCCCGGTGTTGATTATGCTGAATTATTGTATTCTGCAAATAACGGAGGAACTTGGGCTGTATTGGGCGCCCTTCCTGTTACTAATAACGGACCTTGCGCTCCTCAAGGCAATTGGACGCCCTTATCGGTTTCGTTACCGGCTTCGGCAAACAGTAATGCCGCTGTAAAGATTGGTGTAAGATGGGAAAGTAGCGATCCGGCCGGAGCCGATCCTTCCATTGCTGTTGATGATATTGTTCTTTCTAAAGCAGCACTTACCTTTACAATTCCGGCTTCTGCCTGTGTTAATCAAACGGTTCAGGCTACGGTTACAGGCACTGTGGCAGGAACTACTTCTTATTCATGGTCATCCACTCCTGCCGGCGGTGTGTTTGCCCCTCCAACCAGCAGTGCGCCCGCGGTAGCTTTTTCAACTGCCGGTGCTTACACAGTTACTGTTTTTGCATTAAACAGCGGTACTGTAATTGCCAGTGCTATACAAACCATTACGGTTAACGCTTCGCCAACAGTGGCCATTGTGCCCGCTACACAAACTATTTGCTCGGGCAATACCGCCACCATGACGGCCAATGCCACGGCGGGCTCCAGTTTTCAATGGGCTACCGGAACATTTCCGGCAATAACTTTATTAGGAACAAGTGCCACGCAAACCGCCAGCCCAACCGGTAACGCCACCTACACAGTACTGGTATCCATTGGGTCCTGCACCGCTTTTGCCACATCGGCTATTACGGTGGCACCTCCTTTGGTAGTTAATGCAACCGCATCGTCCACCCAGGTTTGTATTGGCGGAAATGTAACATTAACAGGCTCGGGTGCTAATACTTATACCTGGGCTTCACCTTCTAATCCTTCGCTGGCCACAACGGCTACGGTAGTGGTAAGTCCTACCGTTAATACTACCTATACTGTTACTGGCAGCAATGGAGTTTGTACGGCTTCTAACACTATTTCAATAGCCACTACCAGCAATGTTTCTTATACCGTTTCCGCATCAAGTGCTTCGGTTTGCCCCGGCCAACCGGTAAATTTAACGGTAACAGGTGGCGTAAATTATACCTGGTCGCCGGGTTCAAGTTTAAGCACTACTTCAGGCTCAGCAGTTATTGCTTCTCCGGTTACACCAACTACTTATACGGTGATAGGCAATGATGGAGCAGGTTGTTCGGGCAGCGGCTTTATTACTATTAATATGGGTTCTGCTCCTAACCTACAAGTTATTGCAACAGCCACGGCGGTTTGCACAGGCTTTTCTTCCACTCTAACAGGCACAGGGGCAACTTCCTATACCTGGACGGGAACAACATTTACTAATGCTGTCAATCAATCATCCGTAGCTGTGGGTCCCGGAACATACAGCTTAAACGCGTCTAACGGTTCGGCTTGTGCCTCAAAAACAGTTATTACAATGAGCTTAGCGCCGCCACTTAATATAACGGCTTCACAAAATAATTTTACAACCTGTATTGCCGTTAATAGTCCAAGTGCGTATTCAAAGCCGGTTATTTTAACAGCCAGCGGAGGCTCCAGTTATAATTGGGCACCTTGCGATCAATATATCTCTATTTGTTTGGGTCCGGTAGTGCAGGTGCGGCCTCCAACCAGCCGCTGTTATACGGTAACGGGTAACACTTCGGTATGCTCGGGTTCGGCTGTTGTTTGTGTTACGGTAATTCCGCAATTTACCATTACAGTAACCCCTCCTTTGCCAATTATGTGTACAGCAGATTCCTTAAAATTAAAAGTAGCTAATATAGGAACCTTATCAGTTGGGCCTTACACTTATAATTGGGCAGATCCGGAGCCTATCAGCATTTATAATCAATTAGATTTTTCAGTTACAGCCGTTCCTTCTAATACCACTACTTCACCGCGTTCAATTACTTACACAACTGAGGTAAAGGATTCAAGAGGTTGTATTTCGGTAGCGCGTTTGGTTACTGTAACTGTTATTCCCCGGCCTCTCACGGCGGTATCTGTGCCCACCATTAATGGTGTGCGAACCAACACTATTTGTTTTGTAAAAGACGCAGTTGGCGTGCCTGATGTTACCTTAACGCTTACTGCAAATAACACCAACAGTTTTCCGCCGCAATACGATCCAACGTTTACGTGGGTGCCATCTTACACTACCACGGCAGGGCCTATAATTACCCAAAATCCTACCAACGGCCCGGTGTCTAACATTATAGTATCTGCGCCCTTGAGGCTGCCCACTTTAATGGTTTATACGGTCGTTTCGGGCTTTAATGGCATACCGGGGTGCAGGCGCGAAGATACCGTTACTGTTAGAGTGATAGATTGCAGGCCGGTGACCCCATTTACCTTTACAACTGCTACTGTAAATGATACCATCTGCACAAGGGAATGCGTTACTTTTTTAGCGGCTAATGATACTACCTTTGGCGGGCCGCAAACCTTTACATGGACTTTCCCCGGCGGTAACCCTCCCAGTTCAAATCTGGAAAATCCAACGGTTTGTTATAATTTGCCGGGTAAATACAATGTTATTTTGAGGATAGCGAATCCTTATCCTAAATCTAATCCTACAGGAAGCAGCTTTGCTCAGGGGGCTCTTAATTTTATTAAAGTAGTAGATATTCCTAATCCAAGAATATTACCTAATATAGTGTTTCACACTTCTCCCAAAGATACAATTATTAGGTTTGCAAGTTCCATTGTACTCACGGCAACTAACGCCGCAAGTTATATTTGGAGCCCCCCCTATAACATCAGCGCACTCACAGGAACAAATGTAACGGTTAACCCTTTACAAACTACCCAATACATTGTTAAGGGATATAACAGTTCGCGATGTTTTTCGAGTGATACGATTAACGTAAGAGTAACCGATAATTGCGGTGAAATGTTTGTGCCGAACGCGTTTTCGCCAAATAACGATGGTGCAAATGATATATTGTATGTTAGAGGGCAGTGTTTGCAAACGTTAACCTTTATGGTATTTAACCGTTGGGGCGAAAAAGTTTTTGAATCGAATGACAAAAATGTAGGATGGGACGGAACCTATAAGGGCGAGCCAATGAACACGGGTGTTTTTGTGTTTAGGCTGGAGGGGAAAACCTACGACGGTAAAGGTTATACCATGAAGGGAAATGTTACACTGGTTAGATAAAAGAATATTATGCAAAAGAGAAAACTATTATTTGGATTTATCTGCGCGCTGGCTTTAAACGGATTAAAAGCGCAGGATATACATTTTTCGTTGTATAACGAAGTGCCCAGCGTTATTAATCCGGCGCTTGCAGGGGTTAGTTACGATACGCGCGTAATTGCACAATACCGCACCCAATGGGGAAGTGTAGCCCAGGCATATAACACTTATGGTATTTCGTTTGAGCAAGCAATTAAAAACAAAAAACTAAAAGGAAATTATTTTGCTGTTTCCGCGAACATTTTACGAGATTTGGCAGGAGATGCTAAAATGGGAATGCTGAATCCGAACGTCGGTCTCGCCTACATTCAAAAGATAAACAAGCAAATGAAACTTTCGGCCGGAATGCAGGGAGGATTTGTTTACAAAACAATTGATGTTTCAAAACTTAAATGGGACAGGCAATTTAACGGATATGAATATGATCCTTCGGCGGTTAGTGGCGAATCGGAAATTCCAAGGAGTGCCATTACTTCTTACGATATGGGAGGTGGCGTAAATTATAACTATGCACAAAGTGAAAAATTTATAAGTGCAAAAGATGGCAATAAGGTAAATATAGGTATGTCTGCTTTTCATTTTGGAATTCCGAAAAATTCGTTTTTTAGTTCAAATGAAAAACTGTATACACGTTACGTTGGTTATTTTAACGGCGACTTTAATATACCCGGAACCAAAAGCGCGGTAATGCCAAGTTTTATTTATATGAAGCAGGGCAAGAGCACTGAGTTTGTAATTGGCGCTTTGTATAAATTTATTCTGGTTGATCAATCGATGTACACCGCCATTAAAAAGCCATCGGCATTTTCAATTGGTGTGCAGTACCGTTACAAAGATGCTATCATTCCGTGCATGTTGTATCAATACGATAAATACGCGGTTGGTTTTGCATATGATATAAACGTATCTGCGCTTACCCCTGCATCAAAACGTAATGGCGCCATAGAAGTGATGCTGAGGTATAACATGTCGCCTGGTTACGGCAAAAACCTTGGAAGAGGTGATCAAAAAGCTTCTTATTAAATTATAAAACTATAAAATTAAACAACTCCTTTTTATATTGTAATACTGAAATTAAAAATGATGTATGTCCAATGACAGCTTTGCGTTTAAACAGTTTACAATAAAGCAGGATAAATGCGCCATGAAAGTGGGCACCGATGCCGTGCTTTTAGGCGCGTGGATAAACCCGGAAGAGTGTAAGAATATTCTTGATATTGGCACCGGCACAGGAATTATAGCGTTGATGCTCGCTCAAAAATCTTCCGCTGATATTATCGCCATTGATATTGACAAACAAAGCACCGACCAAGCGATTGAAAATATCAGCAATAGTAATTTTAGAAATATTGAAGTCATACATATTTCTTTGCAAGCGCTGGCTCAAAACAGTGATAAGAAATTTAATTTAATTGCGACTAATCCGCCATACTTTATTGCTTCATTTAAAAGTAACGATGGCAATAGAACAATTGCAAGACATGCCGACCTTTTACCTTTTGAGGATCTTATTGCAAGCGTAAAAAAGTTACTGGATGAAAAGGGTAAGTTTTGTTTGATTCTTCCAAAGAATGAAGCCGCCATTTTTAGAGATATGGCAACGCAAAAAGGTTTGTATCTTTCAAAACTATTACGCGTAAGAACCAGATCTGATAAAGATTCGGAGAAGCGACATTTAATGCAATTTGAATTTAAGGAAACGGAATATTCTGAATCCACCCTGGTAATTGAGAGCGACCGGAACATGAAATATTCTGAAGAATACAGAGAGCTGACAAAAGATTATTACTTGAATTTTTAAACACTTTTTTTAAATGCTTTATTAAAGTTTTTTGGCCATGAGGTAATGCTGAATTTGGCTCCACAATAAAAAAGATTTTTCTTTGATGGTATAACCACAACTTTGGTAAAACTTAACTGCGTTTTCTCTGGCTTGTAACTCAATGCTTTGTAATTGTAATTCCCGGGCTTTTTCCTCAAGAAAAAAAACTATTTTTTTACCCAGTCCTTTACCCTGATAAGCATTGCTAACTGCCATAAAACGAATCTGCCCAATTTTATTGTCATTTTCCTGCAATCGCGCACATGCAATTACATTGCCGGTTTCATCTGCTATATAAGCGTTAACGCTTTTTTCTTCGAGGTGATCGGTGGCTGTTTCCACAGGTTGGTTCCAAGGCTTTCGTAAAATTTCATCACGTAATTGTAGTATCGCTTCAAATTCTTTTTTAGTGGCAGATTGTTTAACGCTAAACATTATTTTATAAATTTAAAAGAGATTCCTGAAACGGTGGCTAGCTTTTTTTTATCATGTTCGAAGTTTAGGATCATGGCCTTTGCTTCCGGTAATTCAAACACTTCCTTTAAGTTCCTTATTTTTCCAACAGGTATTTCGTAAAGGAGGCATTTATCATATAACTCTTTAAAATTAAATTGTTTAATGTAATTGTAAAGAATGTGGTACAACTGTATCCGGTTTAATACCCGTGACTGATTAGTTAAGTATTTTGAATCTTTGGAGAGCGTGGGATATTGAATAAGTTCACACAAATTTTTAAATTGCCGATTGCTTCCTATGGCAAAAGTAATGAGGTGATTATCTTTAGTTTCAAATAACTCTCCATACGGTGCAATGTTAGGATGCAAACTACCGGATGATTTTGGAAGGTGGCCTGCAATAAGCCAATTGGTAGCCTGATTGGCCAAGGCAGCTATGGCACTGTCAAATAACGAAACCGTTAGATGCGAGCCTTTGTTGTTTTTATAGAGGTTAATAAGCGCGATTAAAATAGCTTCCTTTAATTGATGTCCGGCCAAAATATCAATGAGAGCTACCGGCATTTTTACGGGTTGGCTGTTAGCTTCACCGTTCATAAACATAAAACCGCTTTCGGCCTGCAATATAAGATCGTAGGCGGTTCTTGGAGAATCGTTTCCAAATCCGTTTATAGAAGCGTAGATTATTTTTGGATTTATTTTTGAAAGAGTACTGTAATCCACTTTCAGTTTTTCATCATCCCCTTTTTTATAGTTTGTAATTATAATATCAGCGCCTTTTACAAGTTCGTATAATTTTTGAAGTTGCGAAGGAATCAAAACGTCGAGGGAAATAAATTCTTTGAAAGCATTTACGCTCCAGAAATAAGCACTATAATCATTTTTCGGATCTTCTGTTTTAAGTTTCCAACTGCGGGTTACATCTCCGTTTGCTTGGGGATTTTCAATTTTTATAACCTTTGCGCCGAGCTCAGCGAAAAAATAACCAACACTTGGCCCGGCTAATACTCCTGCCAGTTCTATTACTTTAAGATCTTTGAAAATATTTAATGACACGAGTATTATCTTAATTCTGCTCCAAGTTTTTCCTTGTAATTTTTAATGAGTTTTTCCATCACACTTTCAATTTGCTTATCGGTAAGTGTATTTTCTTTATCCAATAATGTAAAGCTAACGGCATAGGATTTTTTATTGCCTAATTTTTCATCCTGATAAATATCAAAAAGGTTTACCTCTTTAAGTATTTTTTTCTCGGAGCTAAAAGCAAGTTCTTCAATCTGACTATACTTAACAGATTTATCAATAAGTAAAGCTAAATCACGACGTACAGAGGGAAATTTACTGATCTCTTCAAACTCAATTTTATTTTTAGAAAAAGCTTTTAATAAAGTAGCCCAATTAATGCAGGCGTAAAAAACCGGTTGGGTAATATCAAACTTTTTTAATGTGCCTTTATTCACACTGCCAAGTTCTGCAATGGTTTTAGCGTTGAGTGAATAAGTAAGGCCAAACTCAAAATTCAGGTAAGTGCTTTCTGAACTTTTAATATTTGCAAGACCGCACTTATCAAAAATATTTTCAATTGATGATTTTAAAAAAGAAAATTCTGCTTTAGCATTTAATTTGTAAGGATTTTCATTAAATAAACTTCCACTCACAAACACCGAAAGTTGTTTCTGCTCTGTGAATTTAAAATCAGTTTCAGGAGTTGTTGAATAAACACGTCCGATTTCAAACAATTTAAGGTCAGTATTTTTACGGTTGATATTGTAGGCTATAGCTTCGAGGCCACTATAGATCATGTCTCCGCGTAAAACGTTTAAATCCTTACTTAAAGGATTAACCACTTTAACATTGCTGCTTTGCTCTGGGTAGTAGGATTCTTTGGTTAAGGAAAGACTCATGATCTCATTAAAGCCAAAACCTTCAAGTATTCCGCCTGTTTTATTTTCTAAAGCAATATCAAAATTCTTAGGGCTGTTGGAAGCTGTATAAGTAATGGCTTTGCTTACTTCCACATTATTATATCCATAAATCCTCATTACTTCTTCAATAACGTCAGCCTCCCGTATAACATCAGTTTTATATCGTGGAACTTGTAATAACAATCCATCACTTCCTTCAGATTCAATTTCGATTCCAAGATTTGTAATGATGCTTTTTACAATATTCATGTCAATTTCTTTTCCAATAAGTGCATTACAATTTGTATTTGAAAAAGCAACGCGATAAGGTTCAAGCTTTTCAGGATAAATATCCAAAACGCCCATGCTTAGAGTCCCACCGCCTATCTCAAAAATTAAATTAGCGGCGCGTGTTAAAGCGGTAACCGTTATATCTGGATCAGTACCCCTTTCAAATCTAAAGGAGGCGTCAGTTTTTAACGAATGATTTTTGGAAGAGCGACGCACATGTGAAGGATCGAAATAAGCACTTTCAATAAAAACCGAGGTGGTTTTATCAGATACCCCGCTATCAGCGCCGCCGAAAACTCCGGCAATGCACATTGGTGCGTTTTCGTTACAAATTAAAAGATCAGAAGATTTTAGAGTTCTTTCCACTCCATCAAGTGTTACAAATTTTTCTGCTTCTTTAGCACTTCTTACTATTATTTTTTTTCCGGTTATTTTTTCAAGATCAAACGCGTGCAATGGCTGACCTAATTCATGAAGTACAAAATTTGTAATATCAACAACATTATTTATTGGCCTGACACCAATGGATTTTAAACGATTTTTTAGCCATTCAGGGCTTTCCTTTACCGTTATGCCGCTAATAACAATTCCTGAATAACGTTTGCAGCCATCGTTATTTTCGATACTTACACTCACTGTATTTATTCCTGAAGCTTCGGGTAACTGGTTTAAACCAATCAGTTCTACTTTAGCTTTAACAGTATCGGCTGAAGAATTTAAAATAGCTGCCAGATCGCGAGCCACGCCTAAATGCGAAGCCGCATCGCTTCTGTTAGGAGTTAAGCCAATTTCAAGGATCTGATCATTTTCTATTTTAAAATAATCTGAGGCAGGCAAACCAATTGGTGTATCAGAAGGTAAGACCATTATACCGGCATGACTATTCCCCAATCCGATTTCATCCTCGGCACAAATCATTCCTTCACTCGCTGCCCCTCTTATTTTTGATTTTTTTATCTCGAAGGGTTCGCCTTGTGATGGATATAATTTAGTGCCAATAGTTGCAACAATTACTTTTTGACCTACAGCAACATTTGGAGCACCGCAAACTATTGATAATAATTCCCCGCTGCCAATATCTACTTTAGTCAGGCTTAAACGATCCGCATCCGGGTGTTTGCCGCATTCGGTGATATGTCCCACTACAAGTCCTTTTAAGCCACCTTTTAAAGATTCAAAATTTTCAACAGCTTCCACTTCTAATCCTGAAGCAGTTAAAAGTTCGGCAGCTTCTTCCGCAGTTATATCAATGTTAATTAAGGTTTTTAGCCAGTTATAGGAAATTTTCATTAAAAGTATTTTTTTAAAAGTGCAGTAATTAGTTTTTTGTAAGTTCCTTGAAAACATCTTCCATGCGTTGTTCTTCTTTATTTAAAGTAAGTACGCTAAGTTTGTTGGCTACCGCAAAGTCAAACACTTCTTTGCGTACATCATCAGTAAAAGATGAAATCAATTGCCAGGTATTTCCATTAAGATTTTTAACGGTATCAATTTTAGGAATGGTTTTTAATTTTTCGATAGAAATCTCGTTGTCGAATTCAACGGTTACAATTTGACGGGTAGAGTTTTTTCTGAGGTTTGATGTTTCATCATTGGCAACAATTTCACCTTTGTTAATAATGATCACCCGCTTGCAAACAGCTTCTACTTCCTGCATAATGTGGGTGCTGAGCATAACGGTTTTTTGTTTGCCAAGAGAAATAATTAATTCTCTTATTTCTTCCAATTGGTTAGGATCAAGACCTGTTGTGGGTTCATCCATTATCAAAACTTTCGGATCGTGAATCATTGCCTGAGCAAGCCCTACACGTTGGCGATAGCCTTTACTCAAAGCCCCTATCTTTTTATTTTGTTCAATTTGAAGTCCGGTAAGGTTTATCATTTCCTTAACCCGAGAATTAATGTTTTTTATTTTATAAATGCCGCCCACAAACTCCAAAAATTCTTTTACGTACATATCCAAATATAAGGGATTGTGTTCGGGCAAATAGCCGATCTGTTTTCGTACCTCTATTGTTTGGTCATGAATATCAAAACCACTAACTTTTGCATGACCCAGAGTTGGTGGAATGTAGCAGGTTAGAATTTTCATCATGGTGCTTTTTCCGGCTCCGTTAGGGCCGAGCAATCCAACAATCTCATTGCTTCCTACTTCAAAAGAAACGTTATTGAGCGCTTTTTGAGTGCCGTAAGTTTTTGAAATATTTGTTACTTGTATTGACATTTTTGGAAGAATAGATCTTTATTTTATTTGCGGGCTCATCAATTTTTATATACGTTGGTTTCCACCCATCCTTTGCCCCAATTCTCTTTTTCTTCATCTGTCCAAATACCCGGAAAAAATATACGCTTTTGAAAGCGCGGGGGTAAATATTTTTGCCAATTGGTTCCTCCGGTTGCGGCAATATCGCCGGCATCAATTTGTAAATAACGTACAGCGCTTTTGTAATGCATTAACGGCCAATTAACATTTACATTAATATCCAAATGCTTAAGTGCGTTTATGAGTTTAGGATTTTGTTGTTCGTTTTCAGGTAAGCTTAAATATTTTTGCCATAGATTTTTGGTTTTGTACTCTGTGGCATGTTCAATAAATTTTTCGGTATATTTTTTTTCGAATTGATTTAAGGTGAGAGTTTTTTTTCCGGAAGAAACTTCGGTAGCACCTTTGTTCCAATAAATATGTTTAAATAATTCCTCGAAAGAAGGAGTTTTTCCATCGAACTGTGCGCGCTGATCTTTATCAACCAAATTTATAAAATCGGAGCAACTCATTTCAATTAATCTGTACTGTGCGCTTTGAAAGCCACTGGCTGGCAATAAAGCCATTCGGAAGCGAAGAAATTGTTCTTTTTCCATACCGTCAACCATTATTTCAAACGATTTGGTAAGGGCTTCAAAATATCTGTTTATACGGGTAATACGCTCAATAAAAAATACAGGATCTATTTTATCTTTCCAGCCATTGTTATGACCGTTTGATTGAATATCCATGCCATTGTTAGCGATCTGATCTAATTCGTGTAACGAAAGTTTAAAGTATAATTCTGTTATCTGATGGTAAATGATAAAAATCTGCTCGTCAGGAAAATCGGTTCTGGGAGTTTGAAGTGTAAGTAAAGTATCAAGATTAATGTAATCCCAATAGGTTAAATAATTTGATAAAAGTAAACCGTCGAGGTAACTGTTTAAATCCTGACCCATAAGGGCATACTTTTCATCAAGCAATTTTATTTTTTCGAGAATCTCTTTTTCCATTGCTTTAAAATTACTAATTTTTATCTATTTAATGCCCCTTTTATCCATGGCTTTCTGATATTTTTCCGCGAATTTTTTATGTTGTTCGTAGGTTGCTGAATAGTCTGACAAACCGTTTAATTCGCACTTAGCGCAAAAAAATAAATAATTATGTTTTGAATAATTTAAAGTTGCATCTATTGCTTGTGTAGAAACAAGGCAAATGGGTCCCGGCGGCAAGCCTTTATATTTATAAGTATTATAAGGCGAATTGGTTTCTTTATCCGTGTCCCAAACCCTTTGAGCAGTATAATTATTATTGGCAAATTTTAATGTTGGATCCGCCTGTAAAAGCATGCCTTTTTTTAAACGGTTAATGTATACTCCGGCTATCTTTTCCTGTTCGCTTTTAATGCTACTTTCGCTTTGAACAATGGATGCAAGGGTAATGATTTCAGGTACAGAGAAGCCTATTTTTTGTGCTCTTGAGAATCTGTTCTGATTCCATATATTTTTATATCGCTTTGCAAGAAGTTCAAATAATTCCTCTGTTTTTATAGCCCAACTCACTTCTACTATTCCCGGCACCAACAAAGCGAAAGCATTATCGGGATCAAGATTAAAATTATCGCGAAGTTTTTTTTCGTCGCTTAAAAATTGTTCTACTTCTGTTTCATTCATTTCTAGTTTGTCGGCTGTGTAAGTTACAAACTCTTCAAGGTTATGGATTTGTGAATTAAAGGTAAGCTTAACTTTCTCCTGTTTATTATATTTTACAAGATTGATAATCTGACGCAAGGTCATGCCATTGGTAATTCTGTATTTGCCCGGATGAATGTTTGTATCCAGTTCCATTTTATGTGCAAGCCATGAAAAAGATTGCGGGTCACTAATAATTTTTTCTTCAACCAAATCATTGGTAACATCTTGAAGATTACTCCCGTTTTCGATATAGAGGAAGGTGTAATTTTTATTTAGTTTAACTGAATCACCAAAAAATTTATGATAAACAAAATAGCCTGTTAGAGCAATTATGACAAGAACCAGAAGAAATGCCCAGCGTGATTTATTTTTTTTACTCATAACAAAGTATTTACCTGTTGTAATGCCATTTTTGCTTTTTGGTTACCGGGATTTTTACTTAATATTTTTTTAAGAAAAAAAATCGCCTGCTGTTTATCTTTTTGAAAAGCATAATAGCCCGCTAAATTTAATAATAATGGTTCATAATCCGGATCTAATTTTAAGGCAATTGAGTATAATCTTATAGCCTCGGCAGGAAATCCTTGCTGAAGTTTAATAAAGCCAAGATTTGTACAGGCAGAAACATGTTTTGGGTTTTCTGAAAGAACAAATTCGAATTCGGAAATAGCCGCTTTCGTATCATTTATTGCGGCAAAAGCGGAACCCATTTTATTTCTGAAATCAAGATTATAAGGCGCGAGTTGGATGCTTTGCTTAAACCATTTTACAGCATTTGGATAATTGCCCGTGTTATAATATGCTTCGGCTATGCGATAACAAGTCCAAGCATCTGAATTATCATAAGAAGGTTTTACCAATTGCTTTATACATTTATCTTCGCCCAATTCATTTACATAAAATAGTATTTGTTTAAAATCATGCTTTGTAAAATAAACTTGTATCAACGTTTTAATCTGTTCATGTGAATTTTTTGCCGGATTAATTTTCAACAATTGTTCAGCGGAATCCAGATACGAGGGATTTTGTTCAAACTTATCGTATTGATTGATATAAGCTTTTGCTTTTGTTAATCTATCAGGATTCTTTTCGTTAATGGAAAATAAACCAAGGAAAGTTTTTATTTTTTCTTTTTGCGTTCGCGTTAAAGGTTTGCGAATGAAATGATCGTGTACTGAGACGTGCGGAATATCTGTGGCTCCCGAAGCAGGCATGTGACAGCTAACGCAATTTATTTTCTGATCTTCATGCGCATTTATTTTTTCTAGTTTTTCTGCAATAACTTTTTTTTCGGTACAATTTAAAGAAGATTTACCACCCGGCTTATGACAATTGGTACACGCATGATTAAATATATTTTTATTGGTTTTTTGGACGCTGACATGCGGATTATGGCATGTAATACAAGTCATAGCGTTTTTATAAGGTTTTAACGAATTTTTATTTTCTGCTTTTTGAATAGATTTTATAAAGCACATGCATTGTTTAAGCCTGTCGGCATGTGAGGCCATGATAAATTCTTCGTCTGCATTTTTATATTTTGGAAGAAAAACAGAAATGTAATCGCTTAATTTTTTCCCCGGTTTAAAATCGTAAAAGGATTTTTCGTTTTTAAGCACGGCGTTTCCTTGTAAATGACAGCGCTGGCAAATATCAAACTGAAGATCAACTGATAATTTTGAAGGGTTTACAATGCTATAATCAATATATTTTGAAGTGTCGACAATTGGTAGTGACCTCCGCTGGTTAACGTGTATGCTTCCGGGACCATGGCAACGTTCACAATCAATTCCCTGCGGCACACTGCGGTATTTATTTTCAGAACCCATCACAAAATCAGGAAAACCATTGTGGCAAGTCATACATTCCAATCCTATTTTGCGTGTAAAGTGCGTGTTAAAACCTTTCTCAAATCCGGGTGGAAGATCCCAATGTTTTTTTTGCGTGTAATAGGTCATGGGCATTTGAGTAAGGTAGCCGTTAACATTTTGTATATGGGAATTAGTGTGTTGTCCGGATCCTATAATAAAATTCACCTGCTCCGTTCTGCTGTGAATAGTATCGTTTTTATCCGTGCGGTATTCTTTGAAATATAAACTATCGTTATGCAAGAATGCTTTGTAATTAAAATCGCCGGCTTTATCGTGTATTGTTGCGCTAGTAAAATCGGCAGAAGATTTTTTTCGGCCCGCAACGTCAAACGATTTTCCCATTCCCGTTTCAATAAACGTGTTATATATTTTTGGATGGCAGCCTTTACAAGTTGGCATTCCAACATATTTAGCGGAGTCATCATGATTTAAATAAGAAGATGTTGGAGAAGGTTGGATGAAGTTTACCTTTTCTTTGGAGTTATCACAAACAGTAAGCATCAAAGTGATTACCGTACACAGAAATACAATTATAATTTTTTTTTTAATCACCATGGTTGATGAGTTGTAAGAACCACACATCTTCGAACAGGTTTAGTGAAACTTTTTGCCATGATTTTTTTAATGCAATTTTTTCAAAACCGGATTTAGTAAAAAGTTTAAGACTGGCTTCGTTATTTGGATTGATGTGAGAATATATTTGTTTTAGGTGCAATATTTTAAAAGCGTATTCAGTTATTAAATCTATACTTTCTTTAGCAAATCCTTTTTCCCTATAATCCTTATGAATATAAATTCCAATACCGGCTCGGGCATTTTGCGGGTCAAATTCAAAAATATCAATACAGCCAATTGTTTTGTTCTGTACATTTTCGGCAACCATTAACCGTAATTGCTTACTGCTGTATATATCCTGATGCGATGTGCTTACAAATTCATTTAGTACAAACTTACTAAAGGGCATGTTTGTATTACTAACGGGCCATAAGCTATTGTCGTTCTCCCATGTATACAAGAGTTCAACATCGCTGGGTTCCATGGCTCGTAAAAAAATATTTTGAGATTTTAAAAACATTAATTGTTATAATATAAACTGCGTTCGCTTGTAATTTTATCGTTAAGCTCTTCACTGGAATAGAAGGGAAGTTCAACTCCATCATTGAGTTCTACATTAAGTCCGCATACAAAATCTAAAAAATTATTTTCTTTTAATCGTAAAATAAAATCAAAAAGGAGTTCTTTATCGACTAAAGGCAATGCGTAAAATTCTGAAAAAAATAATTTAATCGGTGAAAGACATGTGGCTTGAGTGCTTTTTACGCAACCAAACTTTTTAAGTTGCTCTTGAAACATAGCCATTTGATGATCTAAACTAAAAACTGGATGATGAGCTAATTTTAAGAATAAAGTTTTTATTTTCTTTTGTGAGAGCATTTTCAGGAAAACTTCACTGCTAATATTAATTTCAGCTTCCTTAATGGTAAGGGAATTATAATTTCCTGAAAATAACATTCCAACATGCGGCGGAATTCGTTGAGAATGAACAATGGCAAGCCAAGATCCCTTTTCCAACAGTTTCGGGGCAAAAGTAAGCGTTTGAAGTGGGATATAAATGTTCGGGGAAGTCACTCTTTTAATTCAATTTGCCCCATATATACAAGCTCCGCAGGCCCGTTTAGCCAAATGTTATAAAAATTAGCATCCAAAACCTTTTCAAATTTAACTTCCAACTCTCCGCCAAGGGTTTTAACAATGCAATAATTCTTGGTTAAAAGCATTCCCTCAAGCCCGGCTACCAATGCTGCTGCCGTTACACCCGTTCCGCAAGAAAAAGTCTCCTCTTCCACACCTCTTTCATAAGTGCGAACAAAAATATGATCGTCTTTTTGTTCAATAAAGTTGACGTTAGTTCCTTCATTTTTAAAACGTTCATTGTATCTTATTTTTTTTCCTTCCTCCGCAACATTGATGTCGTGTACGTTATTTACCCTCTTAACGTAGTGAGGTGAGCCTGTATTAAGAAAATAATGATCGGTATTTTTTTCAATTTCTTTAACATCCGCCATTTTTAAAGATATTTTTCCATCAATTAAAATGACCGCTTCGTGTTCGCCATCTATTGCCAAAAATTTACATTTATCAGAAATTAAACCAAGTTGTTTTGCGAAAGCTGTAATGCATCTTCCGCCATTACCACACATACTGCTTTGATTGCCATCATTATTAAAATAAACCATTTTAAAATCAAAACCGGGTTCAAGTTCTAAAAGCATAAGGCCGTCAGCTCCAATACCGAAACGACGATTACATAAAAAATTTATTTGTTCGGTTGTTAAAGAAATTTGGTGCAACCGATTATCAATTAAGATAAAATCGTTACCGGTGCCTTGGTATTTATTAAAATTCAATAACATTTTTGCTTAATTAATTTTTGCAAGAAGATCAGAATCTATCACACGTTCAAGTTGTTTAAAATCGCTTCCGAACTGTAATTTATAAACCTGATCGGTGCATTTTATATAAATGTCATTATCCAGCTGATATAAAGAAACATTTGTGTAATCCATAAAGCCATACAGCATAATTTTGTTTTTGGAAAAACGGTAGCCTTTGGAGTTGAGGGGTGTTTTCCAAAACTCAATAAAATAAAGGTCTGAAAAATTAGTTTCAACTCCCGCTACACTTGCGGCAGAGGTGTCCACCATGGCTGCGGTTCCTATATTTATTATTTTTACATTTTTCACCGTCAATAACTCATCAGTGGCTACATTTAAATCTGACTCCTGTTTTATTAAACTATCTACTTCATGATAATTTACTTTTGGCGAGTGGCCTAAATTAATTTTAAATCGTTCTCTATTTTTATCGGTTATTTTAGAATCCTCATTTATATTTTTAACAGGTTGTTGAATAACAGTAATCTGTTCTTTGGCAGTTTCTTTTAAATTATTAAAAATATCGGTTATTTTAAAGATAAAAAATCCTACGCCAATAACCAAGCCTATGGATACTCCAAAAATAAATGTGGGAATTTTGCGCTTAAGTCTCATTGGATTTGTATTGTAAATTTAGTAAAAATAAATGCGCGGTTAAGGATTGTTAAAAATAATTCAAACGAATATTTTGGTTGTAATTTTGTATTAGTAATAATTAAATAAAAACTAAGAATCATGAAAAAGTTCGTTTCTACATTAGCTATTGCTTGTTTTGGGGGCTTTGCAGCACTTTCAGGCGCTCATTTTCTGTTTAGTGATTTTAAAGTTGGCAGTCAAACGTCGTCGCCACAAAATGCTCCGGTCTATCATTTAACCACCGGCAATACGGCTCCATCTGCTTTTGCCACAGATTTTACAATGGCGGCTGAAAAATCCGTGAATGCCGTTGTACATATAAATACTACCAGCGAGCAGGTGAATAATTTAAATTACGATCCCTTTGCCGAATGGTTTTTCGGGCCTCAAAAACGACAGCAAAACTACACCCAACAAGGCAGCGGAAGTGGTGTTATTATAAGTAATGATGGATACATTGTAACTAATAATCATGTGGTTGCAGGAGCAGATAAAATTGAAGTTGTTTTAAATGACCGAAGAACCTATGCGGGGGAAATTATTGGCTCGGATGCAAGTACAGATGTGGCACTTATTAAGATCAAAGAAAAATCACTTCCTTTTTTAAGTTATGGAAACAGCGACTTTGTAAAGGTGGGCGAATGGGCTTTGGCAGTAGGAAATCCTTTTAATTTGGAAAGTACTGTAACGGCCGGCATAATTAGCGCTAAAGGCAGAAATAATATATTGGATAATAATAAGCGACCTATAGAATCATTTATTCAAACAGATGCGGCAGTGAATCCCGGTAACAGCGGTGGAGCTTTGGTTAATACCAATGGGGAGTTAATAGGCATAAATACCGCTATTGCATCTAACAATGGTGCTTATCAGGGATATTCTTTCGCAGTACCGGTAAATATTGTTAAAAAAGTAGTGAGCGATATAATAGAATTCGGTACCGTCCAGAGAGCATATTTGGGAGTTAATATTCAGGATATTAATGCTGCATTTGCGCAGGAAAAAAACATAAAGCAGTTAACAGGTATATATGTAAAAGGATTAACCGTTGGCGGAAGTGCTCAGGAAGCAGGCATTGAAGAAGGTGATGTGATAACAAAAATACAGGATGTTACTGTAAGAAGTGTAAGTGAATTGCAGGAACAGATAAGTAAATACCGCCCGGGTGATAAAGTGAGCGCAACTGTTTTAAGAAATAATAAAGAATTAAATCTTCCTGTTATTTTAAAAACTCTTGATAACACCACTAGGTTGATAAAGAAAAGTGAAATAGTAAACAAAAATGTTTCGGCACTTGGCGCAGAATTTACCAATGTTGAGCAGCAAGATTTGGCGAGATTGCGAATAGAAAGTGGAGTAAAAGTGGGGAAATTAAGCAACGGCAAATTAGCTCAGGTGGGCATTAAGGAAGGGTTTATAATAACAAGCATTGATAAGAAAAAAGTGAGTAGTGCCGATGATTTAAAAGAGCGATTAAGCAACAGGAGCGGTGCCATATTAATTGAAGGTTATTATCCTAACGGTTCGCGAGCTTACTACGGATTTGAATTGTAGCAAATAATTTAGCTTAAACTTCAAAAAGGCTTCTTTGAAAGGAAGCCTTTTTGTTGAAGTAAATACAAGTATTTAATAAATCTAAATCGTTTCAGGTGAAATTGTAATCCTAAAAGGGTAAAATATATAAATTAGTTTTTTATACTTTTTTGGCTAAAAAAAGAGTTAGGCATTGATAAGAATACTTGAACTGGGGTGGCACAGACTTTGTGTGATTTAAGTTATATTTTATTCAAAAACTATGACATTTAAGTATTTTATCTTCCCGGCAGTTATAATGTTCCAGGTGGCAGGTGCGCAAAATGGTTCTTCATCCTTAACAATTACTCCAGCCAAAACCGCTACAGCAGGTAGTGTTTCAGGCGCTTCAACGGTAGGCACACCCACCGATTCATCAACACCTACAACAGATATAGCAGGCTCTACACAAACCGCCTTTGTAGATTATAAGAGCGTATACGAAGCAGCTACCTTAGAAGAGGAAGTAAAGATGGCAGCTGAAAGGTTTAATCTCAGTGCCTCGCAGCAAGATCTTTGGACGGTTGCCGCTACTGACCGAAGAGAAACTGAAAAGCAGGCACGTTTGAAGTTGGAGGCAAAAACCATTGACAATAAAGATGCGGTATACCGTGGCTTGAGGGCAGCACAAAACTCGTTTTACGAAAAAATCGTTGGCTACCTTAACCCTACTCAAAAACAGGCTTTAGAAACAGACCGAATTATCTTGGAAGAAAAACGCAAGAAAATCGCTAAACTTCCACCGCCGGTTATAGCTCCAACTGTTACAGTAGTACCGGTAGATTCAGCAGCGATTAAAGCTTCCAATAAGGCCAAAGCAAAAAAATCTAAAAAGAAAAAGAAAACTGTTGGTGCTTAATAATGAGGGCTTTGTTGCTGATGGAGCAAAATTGATATCTAATCAAGGTCTAAAAAACAATAGATTAAGCAAGGATTTTAAACACTTTTTGCAAACAGAGATTTTTAGAGTGCAATCAGCAATACCTGAAACCGTTAGTAACACAAGCGTGTAACAAATTCAAGATTCAATTACACATCTAAATTTTCTGAACCTAATTTTTTGGAACAATCAGCTTCAATTTACCCCTTAACATCTTTGCATATACTTTATTAACTTTTCCTTTATACTCGCCGTCTATTTGAAAATGTGCTTTGTGCTTGGTTTCTAAAATAGCAGACTTGGTACTCAACACTTCGATGTGCTGCGGATTAAATCTTTTAAAGCCCGTAAACATTTTAAAAATTTCGGCAATACCTATTTTGGTAACAATAACTACTTCAAACAATCCGTCGTATAAATTACCTAATGGGTTTATAGTTGCCCCTGTGCCATATTTACTGGCGTTGGCTATAATAACCATAATAGCGTTTCGCTGCACATCTTTATCTTTTGATTGTATGGTAACTTTAATGCGTTGCTTCTTGTAAAGTGTTTTTACCAAAGCCAGTGCGTACCCTAGCGTCCCTCGTGTGTTGCCCTCATCAAAATGCTTTACCAATTGAGCGTTTAACCCAAGATCACTCAGGTGCAGGCATATCTCTGTATCATTTAAACCAATAACATCCATCTCTTTAACCTCACCTTCCATCACAATGTTGAGCGCCTTTTTAATATCCACAGCAATTCCCAGTTCCCTGGCCATTCCATTGGCAGAACCGGCGGGTAAAATACCCATTTCTATATCTTTACCAATTAATTCTTTGGCAACAAAAGTTACCGTACCGTCTCCGCCTACCGCAACAACGCGCTGTGGTTTAAACGCATTAATAGAGGCTTTTAAACCTTCTGCGGCATTGTTTAAGGGCATTTTAAAAAACTGCAATACATACGGCAGGCCTATAAAATGTTCTTCAATCCGTTTTACCCAATCGGTATTTTTTCGTCCGGAAACCTTGTTTACAACAAATAAAATCGTCAAATTGTCCTGTGGCATAATTTTATCTTATCATTAAAAATACATGCCTCAGCCACAAATACTTTATTCGCAATTGATAGAAAAACTGTTTATATGGCTCCGCATCAGCACAAAACCTGTTATAAGGGTATATGACGGCTATGGGGATAAGGGGGAAATAATAATATACGGACATGTTTTAAAAGTAAGCCCGGTAGAAAGGAAAAATTATACTCAAAATGTTTTTCTGAATTTTATTGGATTAATACGTTTGTTTATAGTTGTACCAATAAAAGATGCCCATGTAGAAATAGAATGGAACGGTGAACTTCATAAAGTTAAAACCGAAGCAGACGGCTTTTTTAAATTTGACTGGGTTCCTAAAAACAAACAAATTCCGGGATGGCATCCTGCAAAAGTTTCATACATTTCAAATTCGTCCAAAGCCCACGTTCTTGCACAAGGATTCTGTACTGTGTTTATACCTCATGAGTACCAATATAATTTTATTTCGGATATAGATGATACCTTTTTGATTTCTCACTCGCGAAATCTTCGAAAAAGATTATATGTTTTGTTTACAAAAAATGCAAGGAGCAGAAAACCATTTGAGGGTGTGGTAAAACATTATCAACTACTTTCTCAATCAGGAAAGAATGGAATTCCTAACCCATTTTTTTATGTTTCCAGCAGCGAATGGAATCTGTATTATTACATAAAAGAGTTTTGCAGAAAAGAAAAAATGCCACGGGGTATTTTTTTACTCAATCAAATTAAAAGGTTTAAAGATCTGTTAAATACGGGGCAGGGAAAACATACCGGTAAGTACACGCGAATAGTCCGTATTTTAAAAGCCTATCCTCATCATAAATATGTGTTGCTGGGAGATAACTCTCAATCCGATCCTGAAATATATCATTCCATTGTTAAGGATTTCCCGGGTAAAATTTTCGCTGTTTACATCCGAAACGTAAGTAAAGTCAAAGAAAAAGAAACGGCGGAATTTTTTGATAAAATAAAAAAAACAGAAACACACTGCTGTTATTTTGTACACAGTTCAGAGGCTATTGAGCACTCTGTAAAAATAGGTTTGATCGATCCTGCGTTGATATAAGGAACATTTTTAAAAACTGTAATTACTACTTAAAAAAATATAAAGTATTTTTGTATTGCCTATATTTTAATTTTGCATTTCAGAATAAAAATAAATACCTATACCCAAAATAGCGAGAATAGCTAAAACAAAAAAGAATATTTTTATGGCACTGTAAGGCCTTTCGCCCTGTACTTCGCCTGTGCGCGCGTTAACCGTAAAGCGGTACACTTTATTATTATACCGGTAAGCACTTATCCAAAGAGGTAAAAGTATATGCTTAAATTTTATATCATTATAATTTGTGTTTAAGGATTGTATCTGTTGTACATCTCCACCAATATCGCTTTTAACCGAAGTTTTAATTGCCGCTTGCATGTTTCCCTTCGCAATTTCAAAACCTTCCTTCAACTGTGTTTGATAACTTTCTGTAATAAAGCCCGCCAAAAACTTATCGTTATAGGAAACCAATTCAGGCAAATCCCAAGGCTCGAGTTCACTTACTAATTTTTGCGGTAAAGAATTAGATGCGCATACTAAAAGATCGTCGAAAGAATTGTTTACAGTTCCACTAGCCGGAAACCAAGCGGTGCGTTGTACCTGGCGGGTTTGTACATTGCCGTTAGCATCCCTGTAACTTTGTGTTTCGTAATAATACTCGCCCCGAAGTCCGTAATAAGTACTGTCTGTGTTGGTATCGTAAGTCCAATAAGGCATATACACGCCTTTTAGTTTTTCGGCACTGCTTTTGGCGTAGTCTTTTAATTTATTGGGCGCAAACCATAAACTGTTTACCCATTTTATAAACTCATTTTTAGCATCGTTGCGCACTATTTTAAAAGGCAGCATATAGGCAGGCTTAATAACGCTGCATGTTGAGGCGTTTTTAATTACTTGAGGAGTATCGCAATACGGACAATTAGAGGAAGTAACATTAGGCGCAAGTGTGGTGGATGCTCCGCAGCTATCGCACTTAACGGTAGATAAAGTTTGTTGTTCGTTTAGAGCAGCATGCTGATCTAAAAAATAATTAAAATCGTTTTCAGCTATAACGGTTTCCGGAATTATAATTTCATTATTGGTATTACAATAACCGCAATTTAAACTCTGTGAGCCGGCGGCAAATTTGAGATCAGCGCCACAGTTTTTACATTTAATGGCGGTAGCAATATCTGACGTAGGTTCAAATGCGTCGTTAGTCATGTGGATTGATTGATGTAATATATAAATTAAGCCAAAAGATAAAAAATATTTAAAAAATATAAATTAAGTCAGAGTCAGGTAACTCTTACCTCATAATAACCATTTTCCCAAATTCCTTAACAAAGAATTTATCTGCAGAGCTGCCTGACTTTTCAATATTTTCGCCGTTGAGTTTATTAAGCACTTTATATAAATATATACCGTTAGCTAATTTATCGCCAAAATCATCGCGCCCATCCCAAGAGTATTCTGTAATGTTTCGGCCAATATGTAATGGCCCAAGTTCGCTACGTGTAATTTCACGCACTAACTTTCCGCTGATGGTCATTATTTGGATGGTGAATACTTCGGGTACTTCGCTGCCGGTTAATGTAAATACAAATTTGGTACTTGTACTAAATGGATTAGGATAATTAAGAATGTTGGTAATGCTTGGTTTATTGCTTATTTCAAATTGAATTTCATAACTCTGAACACCGGAGCGATTGTTACTTCTGTCTTTAGCCTGAACAATTAATTTGTACTTTCCATCAACCGGTAAAACCGGCGTGTAAATAATAGAACAACTGTTCTTAGGCAAATTAGCCGGAATAAATTGTAAACCTTGTCCGAAATAAACAGGTTTTTGTGAAGAGGAATTGGGTGACTGAAGAAGAACAGTAAAGGCAGAGGTATCGTTCAATTTCAAAAACTGATTTTCATCTTTTAGTGTAATTAAAATAGTTGGCTTGGCAGAAACAATATCGCCATTCAAAATTCGTATGCCGTCAAAAGTAACATCCAACAAAGGGTTGGTAACATCCTTAGTAACCTTAAAGCCATAGCGGCCAATATTATTAAATTGATGCTGTTCTTTCTGATAACGTGAATTGCCAATAGGATTTACAAATAGCCATAAGGAATTGTTTCCGGTAAACTGATAGGTATTTATTTTAACTGTATCAATAAATAACTGTCCGGGAACAAATGGTTTTGATTTCATTTTTTGAGGCAGAGGTTTTTTATTGCGATCCTTATCTTCTATCCAATAAGTAATAACAAGGCTATCTGTAAAATTTTTAACGCCAATGTTTTCAATAGGAAAAGTAAAGGTTACCTGGTCGCCTTCCTGTAAGGTATCGTTGATGCTTTGGAAACCTTTGAGTGGATTAATAGCGCACTCAGGAGCCTCGTCATAGAGTACCTGCCAACGTTTTAACTGAGGCGAAGTGCGATTTTTGTTATCCTTCATAAAGGCTACTAATTTTAAGTAAGGATAAACCGAGGCATCGGCATAATTTTCCAAATTAAGAACATCGGTATTGTTCTCATCAAAAACCGCAATGGTATCTTTATCTCCATTACTTTTAAAACCTACCACTTTAATTAGGGTAGTGTCGCCGGCAATACCATCTACACTTTCTACACGCCAGTGCAAACTTTTCCATTTAAAAGAAGGGCCAATAATTTCGGAAGCTATATGCCCGCTGTTCCAACGCGTTTGAATACTATCGGTGAGGGTAATGATAGAACTTTTTTTAGTGCCTTTAACTTCGTGACCCTGCCCGGCCGCCATCCCTTTTCTGCCGAATAAAATATAAGGCACCGAGTCCACAGTATTTCTAATACTTACCGCTCCAATACTTTCGAAAGCATTATATAATGAATTATTATAAGTAGAAATCTGAGCATAATTTGGGGCCACCTCGCCCACCGTATAGGCTAAAACATAATTATTGGGAGAAATAGAATTTAAAAAAAGTTCAAGATCTGTTTTCCAAGTAGTTGTACCGCAATAGTTATTTGCGCCAAAAGCATAATAAGGCAAAGGATAATCAACACAAGCGCAACTATTAAACGGTCCCACGCCGGGGGTTGGAAAGTTTAAACTTACAACATATTGGGGCTGCGCACTTATGGAATCAAAAACGGCAATATTCCAACCGTTAGGCCCACAACCCCAACTGGCCATGGTAATATTATCGTAAAAATAATTAATGTTAGTAGAAACATTAACTGAATTTTGAAAGAAATTTCTTGCTTTAAGAATGTGCTTGGTATTCTCAAAAACAAACTTTCTTTGTGATTTCTTATAATTCACAAATTGAAATGCATCATTTTTAAATTGATGAAAATGAGCTTGCGACCAACCGCGTTGCGTGGTAATTGTTTGAAACGAGCTTTCACGCCATGCAAAGGGCGTATTTGGCAAAGTACTATCTCTACTAACCCTCCAAAAGTAAACGGTACTGTCTTTAAAAGGCAAATTCACCACCCATTCAAGCACACCACCTTTGCTGGTAATTAACACATTTTGTATAGGAGCACTAAATTTATCGCAGGTATCTAACTGAAAACGGTAAGTGCCCGAAGGTGCAAAGGGATCGGTAGTGGAAGCTTTTAAGGTGATGGTATTAGTTTTTGGAACTACCGCGTATTTATAGGGGTACACGGGCATGATATCGCCTCCTTGAATAAAAACATCTACCGTGCCATTAGTTGAATTATTTGTTTCTAAATTTTCAGCAATTTCGTTATACTCATCTATTTTAACTTTAAATTTATTGAGTCCTATTCCGCGGTTAAAATCAATTGCTGTAAAAAAGGAAACGCTATCCTTAAACAGGGGTGCTTTTTTTGTTTTAAATATTATTGCAGAATCTCCGTTAGGAAAAAAACGCCCTACTTTTACAATAAAGGAATCCTGAACAGCTTTGCCAAGATTGGTAATGTGAATAGTTACGCCAATGGAGTCGCTATATTTTTTAGTATTGAATACCACGCTGCTGTTTTTGATCTGATAATCAGGAAGAATTCCGTTAGTGATTTTAAGGGCAGGATCTCCGTGCAAAGTCATATCCAATCCTGTGAACTGAGAAATGGGATCAGTGGTTTGAGAGTTTTTTAAAACAGCCTCTTTTATAATATCGCCAATACCGGCATTGTATTTTGTTCTTGATAGAGCCTGATAAAATCCGCTTGTGTAATTATGTAAGGCATAGATAAAGCCAAGAGAAGTTGAAGCCAAAAATCCAATACTTCCTTTTTGATCTGAAAATACAAAACGTTCGCTTACCGAGCGCCTTCCTTCCACATGAATATTGCCCGAATAGCAGGAGTTAGCGATAATAAAAGGATATTTGCCCGGGTTATTGTAAACTTCCGGATCATCAATGGCTTGGTCAAATCCCTGCTCAGAACCATGTCCGAAAAAATTTATTAATGCGGCGCCGTTGCTGATGGTGTTTTTAATACTATCACTTATATTAATTTGAATTGGAGCTGTGGTGTTTTTTTTAAAAGTAAGCACATTAGCCCCAAACAAGGTATCTTTAATTGTTTGTTCGTACATACTCATGTATGAACTTAATAAGTTGGCAAGATTAGCTTCATCACCCCCAACAAAATGAAGTACTTTCTTTTTCCATTCAGCGGGAACGGAACTTTCGTGTTGCTGAACTTTAGTAAGGTAAACTATAACCTCACTGTTGGTTAAGGCCGACAATCTTCCAATGGGAATTTCAGGAACTAACCAGTTGCTGGTGGTAGGTGTAAGATTTGCCATCAACAAATTATCGCAGCTTGGTATGCCCATGGAGGGAATAAGGTTGGATTTATCGGAAGGTGCCAAATAAGCACTTTGTATAGCCTTGCCTATTAAAAAGAAATAAAGCGGTTTACTTGGTAAATTATTGTTAAGGTAACGAGCAAAATTATTAATGGAAGCAGGATGTTTATTTATCCCGAAGCTAAACTGCTCATATAACTCATCAATATCTGCGCCAATTGTATTATAACTGCCTCCGTTAATAGTTTGCCTGTAATTTTGATACAGTAATGCCCCTGTTTTGGTTTTATTATGATAAATAATGATGTAAGGTTTATTTCCACCCAGCGCGGTAAAATTGGTAAAACTACCTGTTTGGTTATTTACTTTTTTTAAAGATGTTATATTTATGGTTTGTGATTCCGCTGCCAGTACACACAATTTTCGGCCAGAGCCATTGGGAATAACCGCGCCCAGCATGGCTCCCGAAATTTTAGTTGCAATTTTTTTATTGTTGGTAATGTCGTAAAGTAACACCTCCGAAGATCCTGCAAAATTAAAATTGGAAAAATTAAAGAAGTTTTTTGCAGAGCCCGAACTATTATCTACAAATAATTTTTGAAAGGATTGATTACTAAGATCGGAAGTATGCGGATAAAAATAATGGATATAATGCAGGATGGTGTTATTGGAAAAAGAAGAAAAGGAAGGAGAAGCTACTGATGTTAATGTGAAATTGGTATTGGCAACATTAGCCGGGTTGAGCACAAAAGTACGCTTCACAGGCACAAACCCTTTAAATACAGTATCGTGTAAAAGTACGCTTGAAGAGCTTTGATCTTTATAAAAAAAACTGACTTGATGATCGGTAAGTACTGTATTATTTATACTGTTGCCGGAATAGCTGACTGTTACAAAACCGGGAAGAGTGGATGAGGTGTAAGTGTTTAAATTATTGAAAGAGGTACTAACGCTGGCACCCATTCCGAAATTATAACCATAGCCCTCAGCTTGTGTATAACGCGGATCGGCCGCATCAGAGGCGTATTCTTCCACCCGGTTATAACTGTTTTTTTGCGCGAATATTTTTTCTGAATAAAAATAAGGCGATAAAGGATAAAGGGTAGAATTAGTATCCGTTTCTATAATGTAACGTTTATTATTGACACTATTATTTACTGTTAAAAATCCATAAATGGTATCGTTAAAAATAGGAAGATAAGGATTGGGAAGATATTTAATGTTCCAATACAGAAGCGAATCCACATCGCCCATAGCAGCACTAGCATAAAACTCAATATAATCGCCGGTATTTATTTTGCCATCCGCTTCGCCTTTAATGTAAAGTGCTTGTTCCTGGCCTTTAATAAATATTTGAAAGTTTTGAGGATTGAGAGTATTAAGATTATAGTGGGAAGAAAGCGTAAGTGAATCGATTCGGTAAATACCTTCTTTTGAAATTGGGAATTTTACATATTGCTGCGAATAATTAATCCAGCCATTACCATATTGAGATTTAAGGGTAATTGCCAATAAACAAAAAATGCTTATTGAGATTAATTTTTTCATGTTTTTTACTTCCCCATCTTCTTATTAAAGTCAATTTTCAAAGAAAAAATATTAGAATATAGTGCGATGGAACGGTCGCCAATATCTGTTAAGGCATAATCTAAGGTAAAAATCTTGTATTTAACCCCCACGCCAAAATTAGGCTGAAAGGTGGTAATATACTTGGTGGCATTATCACTTAATTGTTTTTGAATATTTCCAAAACCTCCGCGTAAATAAACAAAGCCTTTATATCCTATTTCGGTTCCAACGGCCGGTTCCAAACTCCATAAGTTAGTTTTAATAACGGTATTACGCTTGCCATCAAATGTATTAATAAGGTTAACTTCCCCTAAAACCGAAATGTTGTTTTTCCAAAATAAAAAGGTTCTTGCGCCCCCTAAAATTAATTTTGGAACGGTAATTTCTAATGAAGAGGAAGGCACATCATTGCCCGTTTGTTTAAAAGTTGCAATATCCTTATCGCTTAAATTATAGCTCCAAGCGTTAAATGTTCCGGTAATATCACGACCCATAGCGGCAAATTTCCATTCCTTGTAATTGTACATTGCTCCGGCATCCATTCCAAAACCCCAAGCCCCGCCAAATTCACCGAGTTTACGCCTTATAACTTTAAAATTGCCGCCTACTTCAATACCTTTTAATTGCGGTATTTTCCGGGCATAACTTAACAGAGCTGCAAAATCCACAGCGTTAAAGGTGGTTATTCGGTTATAATCAATATTGCCGTTGGCGTCTTGTAGATCGAGTGTATTAGGAATATTATCCACACCAAACCTTAAAATAGATAAAGCGGCCACGCTGTTACTGTCAATTAATTTTGATACGCCAATATAATCGTATTTGGCAATTCCAGCGAAATACTCAGCATGCATTAAACCAACTTCCAAATCGTTCTTTTGCTTTAATAAACCTGCGGGATTCCAGTAACCGGCATTAACCCCTTGCACCGAAGCTATGTTGGCATTGCCCATACCTAAGGCTCTGGCTCCTACGCCAATATTTAAAAATTCGTTACTGTATTTTGGCGCAATTTGTGACTTAACAGAAATTGCTGCTAATACAAAAGAAGGAATGAGGAATTTTAACATAAATGATTTATTAAAGTTAAGGCAAAAACCGGAATTTATACACTATTTTAACGTTTTTAACCTAAGTTTATTGTGATAAAGTTTACTTAAATATTCAGTAAATTTAACGGCTCCATAAAAGTTCATGTGAAAGTGATCTACAAACAAGGTTCGATCATTGCAAAAAGGGAGTGAAGATAGGTCGAAATAGGCAATTTTGTTTATGGCTGCTATACTTTTAAGGTGTGAAATAATTGCGGGTTTATTAGAAACATCCAGTTTTCCTCCAGCAAAAAGCGGAGAACTTAAAAGAGTAATATGGATTTTTTTTACTTTACATAGAATAATGATTGAATCTAAATAATTTCTTTCCATTGGATTAAAGTAAGAATATTGCGCTTTAGTTGGAATAAAATCAAGTTGAGGCCTGAGCACTTCTTTTAAATATCCTTTATAAAAAAGGGAATCTGTTTTATTTGCAATGTTTAACCATCCGTGCAAAGAAGTACTTAAATTTCTAAATCCCGTATATGGAAGTGAAAAATATGGGTTATAATAAAAGTGATTTATGCGAGAGTCGATAAGGTTGAAATTTTTTCGCAAAGATTTGTTTGATAAAAACGGAAAATAATTATTAAACTCCTTTACTTCGCAACTTGGGTATTTTAAAAAATGATAATCTATTTCATAAATTAAATACTCCGGGCTATTACTCTGGTACAAATAGGCTTTTAAGGCTGCGAACGCAACTATGGGCGTGGCTCCGGCCAAACTAAGGTTAAAAGAATTTCGGCCTGTTAAACTATCAAATACCCGCGTATTGTAATGCATCTCCACACGCGAAGAACCTAAAAAAACTACGTCGAAAGCATTCTTTTCTAAAAAAGCTGTTTTATACTTTGCGTAATAACCCTTCTGTTGCTTCAATAAACCATAATAATGTAAATGCCTTATAAAAAATAACAGACCGGTTAAAAAAATAAAATATATAAGTAGGCGTTTAATCAAAACTGAAAATAAATAAAAGTATTAGCTGAAAAATTTCCAAAAATAAAAATTAAGGCTATAAAAAAAATATAAACAACAGGCTTTAGCGCTGAATAAAAACGCGGAAAGCGATTTACAATAGCATGTTCTTCATTAAACTCTTTTACGAATAATAAAAAGATTGCAAACAACATTATTAAAAAATAGAATTTACCCTGAGTGAAAAGAAAAGTTTGAAAAGAAAAATAATATTCCTGAACACTAAAAATATGTTTATACATGTAAGTAAGATCTGTTACACTATTAGCTCTAAAAGCTATAAGTGTTATGGTATGAAATAAAATAAGATAAAGCCAGCCCAGCGCTTTAGGTATTATAATTTGAGGGAAAATTCTTTTTAAAAGAATCTCAATTATATACATAATTCCGTGCATACACCCCCATATTATAAATGTAAAGTTAGAACCATGCCAAAATCCACTTATTAAAAAAACAAGAAAAATATTTAAAAGCCAGCGCTTATACCCTACTCTATTTCCACCTAAACCAATGTATAAATAATCTCTAAACCAGGTTGTAATACTGATGTGATTCCGGCGCCAAAATTCGTGTAAAGACCAAGAAAATAATGGCCTGCGCCAGTTTAAACTTAAATTGATGTTGAACAATTTTGCCACGCCGGTTGCTATATCGCTGTACCCACTAAAATCGCAATAAACCTGTATGACAAATAGAAATCCGGCTAATAAAAGCTCAACCCCGCTGTACATTGTAATATTATCAAACACAGGAGTAACCAGCAGATTAAGATTATCTGCAATTACCAATTTTTTAAAATAACCCCAAATGGTAAGTGAAGCAAAACTTTGCCAATCAATGTTCTTAAAATAAGAACGCAATTTTAACTGAGGCATTAGGCTTGTGTATCTCACAATAGGACCCGCAACCATGTGAGGAAAAAACGACACGAATAATAAAAAATCTAAAAGAGTATCATTAGGTTTATACTTCCTTCTGTAAACGTCAATCGTATAACTTAACGATTGAAAAGTGTAAAACGAAAGCCCGGCCGGAATAATAAAATTATTTAAAACGGAAAGGGGAAGATGAAACGTGGTAACAGAGGAATTATAACAAAAAACAAAGTATTTAAAAATAAACAGAACTCCTAAATTAGAAACCAGGCTTAAAACTAAATATGTTTTTCTTGCATTTCTTTCTTCTGATTTGTGGATTTGCTTTGCACACCAATAATCGAATGCCGAGGTGCCGATTAATAATAATAAAAACCAAGGGTTATAACTAAAATAAAAATAATAGGAAGCTGCAAGCAAAAAATAGTTTCTGAATCTGGCAGGAGTAAGCCAATAACCAATAAACACTAATGGCAAAAAAAGAGTAAATATGAGGGAGTTGAAGAGCAATTAAAGAATTTTTTTACGAAGGCTTTTAGTTTCCCCACGCTTTTTTTTACTATCCAGTTTTTTCATTTTACTGGAGCGCGAAGGCTTAGTAGCATACCTTTTCTTCATCGGTTTTAAATACTTATTTAAAAGTGAAATTAACTTTTCCTTTACTTCCTCTTTATTTTCAAGTTGGGTTCGATGCGTACTGCAAACCAATTTTAAGATTCCCTCTTCATTTATAGCAGTAGATTTAGAGATTATGATTTCCTTCTGTTCCTGACTTAAACATTCCGAACTGTTAAGATTAAATTCAATCTCCACTTTGGTTTCAAGTTTATTCACATTTTGCCCGCCTTTTCCACCGGAGCGGGAAGTTTTAAATGAAGTTTCTCTTAAAATATTTTTTATCTGATCTTCTGTTAACATACACGATTTAATAACACTTTTGAATTTACAAATTATTTTATTACTAAAAATCTAAATTTGATAAGGTGAATAAAATTGCATTTATAATAATTTTAACGGTTGCTTTATGCAAAGGTCAAACCATTAAGCAATGCAAAGAACGATTTAATAATTATCTTAATTTTAAAGGAGGCTTAAATAACATAGTTAAGTTTGAAGATAATGAAATAAGTATCTGCAACTTTAAAGGCAATAAAGAATTTACGATTTACGCAGGCGAAATAAACATGCTCGCCGATTTTTTAGAGCACACTCCCTACAAGCAACAGGAGGAGTTGTTACGGTTAAAAGGCACTAAAAAATACAGCAAACGGCAGCGTGATAGCGTTTGGATATACATTGATGATCGCAAAAAAATTCCAAAAGGAAAGAAAAAATTACCTTTAAACGGTTACAGAGTGGCTATTGATCCCGGACATTTTGGAACGAATTTAGAGGACGCGCAAATAGAACAGAAGTTTCTGTATTTTATAAAAGACAGCGTTAATCTTCCCACAGATACCATTAAACTTTTTGAAAGTGAACTAAATTTTAATACCGCGCAACTCTTACAAAAAATGCTGGAAGAACTCGGAGCCACCGTATTTTTAACCCGTAATCAAAATAATTACACCTCATTTAATTGCAGTTTTAAAGATTGGTTATTACTTCATAAAAACCGCGTACTTGATAGTTTAAAAAGTGTTGATTTTCTAGGCTCTGAACGCTATAACAAATTAATTAAAGAAGAGCCTGCTAAATTTTTTAAAGATTTTTTCAGGGATTATGATCTTGCTAATCGTGCAAAAAAGATTAATCAGTTTAAGCCACATGTATCTGTTATCATTCATTATAACGTAGACGAAAAAAATGCTCCATGGAAAAAAATGAGCGATAAAGATTATACCATGGCTTTTATTGGCGGAGCCTTTACCCACGATAACATGGAGCGCACCGAAACAAAACTTCATTTTCTGCGAATGCTTTTAACCAAACAATTAAATCAATCTGAAAAATTGGCTGCTCAAACAGTACTTAATTTTAATAAAAATTTAAAAATAGATATTGCCACACAATTTGATGCGGAGTATTTAAAAGATAATTGCTTAATAACAGAAAGCAAAGGCGTGTTTGCAAGAAATCTTTTACTTTGCAGAATTATTAATTCTCCTTTAGTTTACGGAGAAGCTTTGTATCAGGATTCTTATAAAGAATGCAGCGACTTGATGCGTTACGATACAGAAAAATACGGCATCAAAACAAGTGACCGACTTTTAAAAACTGCTGAAAGTTATTTTCAGGCGCTTGTACCATTTTTAAAAGGTCTTTGATTAATACCTCAAATAAATCTATAATTTAGTCCAATATACTCGTCCTTTTATATCCATACTTATTTAAAAAATAGTTCCATAGGCAATGCTACGCAACAATTTTTAAACATCGTCTCGATAAAAAATCACTTCGTATCTTTAGCCTCAATCATAAATTCATTTGGTATAACCTTTAGCTCTTCGCTTTTTTTCTTTGATAATCAAATTTAATTCTCTGCCTGTTTGCCCTTTTACACTGGTGTTTTCTTGAGCCCGCCGAATTAAATAAGGCAGTACTTCTTTTACCGGGCCGTAGGGAACATATTTGGCTACGTTATATCCATTTAAAGAAAGATTATAACTGATATGATCGCTCATACCTAAGAGCTGAGAAAAATACACACGTTTATCCTGAGGATCCACTTTTTTTTCATTCATCAATTTAACCAAAAGCAAACTACTGTTTTCATTATGAGTTCCGGCGCAAATGCTGATACGCTCTATATGCTCAATACAAAATCGCAAAGCCTCATCATAATCTTTGTCGCTTGCTTCTTTGTTGGCTTGAATGGGCGATGGATAATGCATTTCCACAGCGCGCTTCCGTTCCTTTTCCATATAAGCGCCGCGAACTAATTTGGCGCCAACAAAGTAATGTCCAACTTTTGCTTTTTCAAAAGTATCTTTTAAGTAGTTAAGCCTATCGTGACGATAAAACTGAAACGTATTATAAACAATAGCTTTATACTTATTACAAGTTTCCATATTTTCATCTGCTAATCTGTCAATGGCAGATTGTATCCAGCTTTCTTCCGCGTCAATAAAAACAGGCTGATCGCTATCCATTGCAGTTTTACAAATAAGGCGTACCCTTTCCTTCACGCGATTCCATTCCTTATCCTCCTCAGTAGTAAGTACATGCAAGGCGCTCACTTTTACCAACAGATCAAACCGTGCTAAGCCGGTAACTTTAAAAACACAAAAGGGAATATTTTTATCGTCTTTAGCTTTGTGAATGGTTTCCAAAGTTTCATTGAGGCATTTATCAAAATCCTGCTCACTTTCTTTTCCTTCAACACTGTAATCTAAAATGGTTCCAATATTATATTTACCCAATTCGGATATGGTAGCGGAGCAATCGTGAATGTTTTCGCCTCCAACAAACTGCTTAAAAATTGTACTTTTTATTAATCCTTTAAAGCCAAAGTTTAATGCCAGCGGAGCTGTTTTTGCTCCCATTTTAACCATAGTTTGATTACCTATAAGTTTAAACAACCAATATGATCTACTCAGTTGAGAATTTGTTTTTGCCTTGAACGCGTTTTCAGTATTATCGAAGGAAACCATATTTATTTTAGAAGTTAGATTTTAGAGGTTAAATTTAGAAGTTCGATTTTAGAAGGGCGCGGTAAATCATAAATCTTGTTTCATAAATCTTACCTCATTTCTTAATAACCAAATACATCTTTTAAAGTAAGGTACTTTACTGTTCCGTACTTCTCTAACACTTTAATATCTAAGCCCTCTTTTTTACCCAATACTAAAATAGTTTTTGGTCGGCCTTTAATATTTGAATCCTGAAATTTTTTCACATCCTCATAGGTGTATGTTTTTACTTTTTCGTAAATATCTTTTCTGATATCGATTTTTAAACCAAGTTCTTGCGCTTTTAAATAATCGAAAATAATTGCGGATTTATTGATTCGTTGTGTTCGCATTTCCTGAATAACTAATTCCTTTGAAGAATTAAAACTACCTTCAGCCCGGGGAATATCATTTAAAAGATCGGTCATGCCTTTCATCGCTTCCGCTAATTTATCTGCTTGCGAACCAATGTAGGACATGTTGTAAGAAAGTTTACTTAATTTGTTTGGTAATGTAAATCGTGAATAAGTAGAGTAAGCCAGAGCTTTTGATTCCCTAAGGTCTTGAAATACCACGCCGCTCATGCCGCCGCCAAAATAAGCGTTGTATAAAGTTATAAGTGGCACTTCGGAAGCGTTGTAATTGCCGCCATTTGAAAGCATAACAATTTCCGCCTGCTTCATATCAAAATCAACTACATAAACAGCGTTATCCAGCGTCTTCTCAACAAAATTATAAGAAGCGGGAACAGGATTTAATTTTGGCGGAACAATATGCGCTGTATTTAATATGGAAGTTAACTCGGCAGGTTCCTGCGGGCCATAATACAATATTTTATGTTCATACGAAGTAAGACTTTTGATTTTATTTTTAATATCATTAACTGATATTTTATTTAACTCTTCATCGGAGGGTTTATAAGAAAACGGATTAACTGCGCCATAACGCGCGTAGTAAAACATAGCACTGTTAAGAATAACACGCTTTTGCAGTTTATTATCATTGCGCTCTTTAATAATATCGCCTACAAGGCTTTTTAAAACTGTTTCATCCACTACAGGGTCGGCCAATACTTTTTCAAACAACTTTACAGAACTTTCAAAATTATCAGCTAAACCATTAAGACTAACCCACGTGTTTTCATTATCAATAAATACTTGAAAAGAGCAACCGTTTTTATAAAAGGCCTGCTTTACATCAGATGCCGACATTCCGGTAGTTCCTAAATAAGGAATGTACTTTACCGCTATTGGCAAAGTTTTATCATTATTGCTTCCCATATCAAATTTATAATACAGTTCAAACAAATTATTCTCTTTGTTTTTATTAAAGATCAAGTCAACATTCGATTTAATTTTTGATTTAGAAATATCCTTATCATAATCAATAAACAGTGGCTCAATTACCGATGTTTTAGCCTTCATAATATTTTCTACAAATGGCGAGGAATGGTCTCTGTCAACATCTACGGGGGTAATGCTTGGCTTCTCTACTTTTAAAACAGTAGTATCTTGGCCAATACGTTTGTAAACCACCACGCAATTTTTATCGCTGAAATTTTTATTAGCAAAATCTATAAGCTCTTGCTTGGTAATCTTTGATATTCTATCCATCCTGTTCACTTCATCCTGCCACTTAAGGTCGTTTAAAAAAGCGTCCAACATGGTGTTGGCTCTGGTTTGATTAAATTCGAGCTCTTTGGTTTCTTTAAGCTTAAGATCTGTAATTACAGCGGGTATTAACCAATCCGGAAATTCTCCTTTTTTAATTAACTCAAGCTGGCTCATTAATAATTTTTCAACCTCTTCCAAACTTTGTCCTTCTTTTGGCTCGCCGCCCATGGCAAACATACCATAATCCTTTAACGGGTACATAAAATCATTACTGCTTAAAACTTTTTGAGCTTGATTAAGATTAAGATCCATTAAACCCGCAGTACGATTATATAACACCGAGGCAAGAAGCGAACCTAATTCCTCGTCGCGGGTACCCATGCCGCCAACACGCCAAGCAATGTTAACATTGGAAGGATCGGGTCCTGTAAGGTTATAAACTCTGCGGGAAGTTATAGGCAATTCAGGTTGAAACGTGTAGGTATTAACCGGTTTAGCTTTATAAGAACCAAAGGCTTTTTCAATCTGAACAATTGTTTTATCCGGATCAAAATCACCACTCATAACTATGGCCATATTATTGGCTATATAATATTTATCGAAAAAATTATTTATCTCTACCATAGAGGGGTTTTTCAGGTGCTCAATGGTACCAATTGTAGTTTGCGTGCCGTAAGTATGGTTCTTAAATAAGCCTTCCATCAAGGCTTCGTAAACTTTATTTTCATCACTGTCAAGCCCGCGATTCTTTTCTTCATAAACAGCTTCCAACTCTGTATGAAATAATCTTAAAACAATTTTCTTAAACCGTTCTGATTCTATATTTAACCAATTTTCGATTTGATTACTGGGAATATCATTTACATATACTGTTTGATCAAATGAAGTGTAAGCGTTAGTTCCTACAGCCCCAATAGCCGCAAGCATTTTATCGTACTCGTTTGCAATAGCGTACTTGGCGGCTACACCACTAATACTGTCAATTCGGTGATAGATTTTCTTGCGTTGCCCGGTGTCTTTTGTTTTACGATAAGTTTCATACAGATCAGAAATTTTTTTAATCTCCGCGCTTTCTTTTTTATAATCTTTAGTTCCAAAAACATCGGTTCCTTTAAAAACCATGTGCTCAAGATAATGCGCCAAACCTGTGGCCTGGGCCGGATCATTTTTACTTCCGGCTTTTACTCCAATATACGTTTGAATGCGCGGCGCATCCTTATAAACCGAAAAATAAACCTTCATTCCGTTTTTGAGTGTGTAAATCCTTGCGTTTAAAGGGTCGTTTACCGCCTGTTCGTATTGAAGTGGCGCTCCTTTAGTTTCAGTCGATTTGATATTACTCACGGGTTTTTGAGCCAATGTACTGCCGGTTATTAAAATCAGTACTGCGGTTTTTTTAATAGTAGAAATCATAAGGTAATATTAATTAAATATTTTAATAATCTATCTCTAAATCAAAACGTTTTTTTAATTCGAGCAAAGCCGCATTCTTTTCAACCATTACTTTAAAAATATCGGCGGGTTTATAGGCCTTAGCCTGATTGGCCTGCAAACTTATCTTTACTTCAAGGGTTATTAAATTGTTGTGCAAAATTTTGCGAAGCTCATCCAGAAAATCCTGCTTCATGGTATGCAACAGTTCCTTTTGGGTTTCGTTATTAATGGTTAGTGAGAGTATGTTTTTTTCGTAAGTAATTACCGAAGTGGTAAGTGTGGTTGAGAGTTGTCTTGAACCTTGCTGTTGTTTGGTTTCAGCGTAAGCAAATACAGCCGCCTTTACTTCGTCAAATCCAACTTCTTTATTTATTGTATTTACTTTTTCGGTTAACTGCCCGGGCAGGTTGGTTTTATTGTTGTTGCCTGTGTTAACTTCATTTAAACTGAATTCGGATTTTATTTTTGAGTTATTAAATGAGCCCGTTGGCTTTTGCGCAAACTTAATTTCAGGTTCTTTTAAAGCGGTTATTTTTTGCCCCGTATTAGCGGCAGAATTTGCAGAAGATTCAGACCCTACCCCTTCAGATTCATCATTTTTTTTTTCCGCATCTGCCGACGCGGTTAAAAAGGTAAGTTGCATCAGTGCCATTTCCACAAGCAGCCGTTGATTTTTGGCGGACTTAAAATTTACATCTGTTTTACTTATAAGGGCAAGCGACTTTAATAAAAAATTTAAAGGGCAAAGCTGAGCCTGTTGCGCGTAACGTTGCTTGAGGCTTTCACTCACTTCTAGTAACGAAATGGTTTGAACATCTTTACTTACCAAAATGTTACGTAAATGTTCGCCCAGGCCTATTAAAAAATTATGGGCGTCAAATCCCTTTTTTAAAATATCATCAAAGGTGAGCATGATTTCCGGAAGACCCTGATTTAAAAAGGCATCTGTTATTTTAAAATAATAATCGTAATCCAACACATGCAAATTTTCAACAACCTGCTTGTAGCTTAAATGATTGCCGGTAAAAGCAACCATCTGATCAAAAATAGAACAGGCGTCGCGCAAGCCTCCATCTGCCTTCTGCGCAATAATGTGCAGGGCTTCCGGCTCAAAAGTAACATGTTCGTTGCCCGCCATAAAGGCCAGGTGATTACTAATATCTTCGGTTTTTATTCTGTTAAAATTAAAAACCTGGCAACGCGATAAAATAGTGGGAATGATTTTATGCTTTTCGGTAGTGGCTAATATAAATTTGGCGTGCTTTGGCGGCTCTTCCAAGGTTTTAAGAAAGGCATTAAAAGCCGCCGTACTAAGCATGTGAACCTCATCAATAACGTAAACTTTGTATTCGCCTAACTGCGGACTAAAACGTACCTGATCTACCAGGTTTCTGATATCATCCACCGAGTTATTACTGGCCGCATCTAATTCATATACATTTAAAGATGCTCCCGAATTAAAAGAAACGCATGATTCACACTTATCACAAGCTTCTCCATTGGCTTCTAAACCCGTGCAATTTATTGTTTTGGCAAAAATTCTGGCGCAAGTAGTTTTTCCTACTCCACGCGGGCCGCAAAACAAATAAGCCTGCGCTAACTGATTATTTGCAATGGCGTTTTTTAAAGTATTGGTAATATGTGCCTGGCCAACCACTGTGTTAAAGTGCTGGGGGCGGTACTTGCGTGCTGATACTATAAAACTATCCATGAGGAAGAGATTAAATTTACTGCTATTAAGCCGCTTATTAAAATTAAAGTGTGCCTAAAAAAGGTTAAATTTATTAACCAATGTTTATAAATAAATATTATACATATACTTTAGAGATGTGAAGTTACTGAAAGTTATATTTTTTTTGCTGCTAACGTTTAACATTACAGCGCAGCAAATTATTAAAGGTAGTGTTGTAGAAAAAGACAGCAGCACGGCCATGCCATTTGTTTACATTATTAATAAAAGCAACGGCAACGGCACCATGAGCGATAATGACGGAAATTTTACACTAAGCACCAATAAACAAGATACCCTCATTTGCTCTTACGTGGGCTACGCTAAAATGTATATTGCCGTAAAAAATTTAAAACCCAATGCACAAGGCCTTGTTAAACTAGTAATGGCTCAGGCTATGATTAACCTAAACACGGTAACTGTTACTTCGTTTAAAATAAAACCATACGAGCGCGATTATATGAATAAGGTAATTGACGAAAGCAAGATAAGAAAACTGGATTATTTTAACAGCCCCATTACCGCGCTTTATATGCAATACAGTAAAGAAGGCCGGCAAATAAGAAAGCTTGCCAAAATATTTGAAGAGCTTTTTGAGGAAGAGGAAGTGCAGAAAAAACTGAGCCCTGAAATACTTAAGCGCTTAACCGGCGATGATAAAATTGATTACGCCGCGTTTAGGAAATACTGCTATTACCTGAGTAATTATTTTATTATGTCGCATGATGGCTTTGACCTTTACTCCAGGGTGATGGAATGTTACAGAGCTTATAAAGCCGAAGGAAGAACAAGATAAATCTTTACAGAAGAAATAAGGAGGTTTTTATGGTATTTAAATTTAGTTTAAAAAATTGAATAAGCAAATTTTTGTTAAACTCACATAAGTTTCTTCGCTTTTTCCAAAGCTACCGCTAATCCATTGAGGTTGCTACCGCCGGCCTGCGCGTAAAAAGGTTGGCCGCCGCCGCCACCGTTTATTTCTTTGGCAAGCTCGCGAATAATGTTGCCTGCGTTAAAACTCTTTTCTTTTACAAGAGTATCGTTAATAACAACCGATAAGCTGGGCTTACCTTTAATATCCGCTCCAAGCACGCAGAATAAATTAGGAACTTCATTCTTCATTTCAAACAACATATTCTTAATCTCTTCGGCATTATCAAAATTTATATTTGCAACCAAAAAATTAATGTCGCCGCGCTTTTCAATCTTGCTTAAAAGTTCTTTTTTAATTGCCGAAGCTTTTTCTTTATAAAATAAAGCGAGTTGCTTTTGCAATTCATGGTTCTCCTCTATTAAGCCAGAAACACTTTTTACAAGATCTTTAGGGTTTTTTAAAAGCGTTTTTACTTCGTGAAGCAGGTTGGTTTGGCTTTCAAAAAATTCTTCCGCTTTAACTGAGGTTACAGCTTCTATTCTTCGTATTCCAGCGGCTACCGCACTTTCTGAAATAATTTTAAAATAACCTATTTGTCCGGTTGCTTCCACATGGCAGCCACCGCATAGTTCAATGGAATAATTTTTATCAAAGGTTACCACTCTAACAACATCGCCATACTTTTCGCCGAATAAGGCCATGGCTCCTGTTTTCTTGGCATCATCAACGCTCATCTGCTTAATGTCTGCGGCAATGTTTTCTCTGATCTTAGTATTCACCATTTTTTCAATCCTTTGAATTTCTTCATCGGTAATTTTTGAAAAATGAGAGAAGTCGAAACGCAAATAATCCTGATTAACCAAACTTCCTTTTTGCTCTACATGTGTTCCAAGCACAATGCGTAATGCAGCGTGCAGTAAATGAGTAGCCGAGTGATTATTGGTAGTATTTAAACGTTTATTACCATTAACTTTTGCAGTAAATTTAGCTTCTAATTTTTCGGGTAACTTATCGCAAAAATGAATGATGACCCCGTTCTCTTTTCGCGTATCGGTAATGGCTATTTTTTCATTTACATTTTCAAGTACCCCGGTGTCTCCCACCTGGCCGCCACTTTCGGCATAAAAGGGAGTTTTATTCAACACCAGATGAAATTGCTCTTTATTCTTCGCCTTTACTTTTCTAAAACGTATAATGGAAGTCTCGCATTCAGTTTCGTTATAGCCTATAAACTCGGTTTCTCTTTCTCTGCTTTCTGTTAACTTTTTGTTTTCCTCCACATACATCCAATCGTCTGTATCCATTGCGGTAGCCGCGCGCGAACGGGCTTTTTGCTCTTCAAGGTATTTTTTAAAACCTTCCTCATCAATGCTCAAATCATAACCGCGAGCTATCAAGGAAGTTAAATCAACCGGAAAGCCAAATGTATCGTACAACTCAAAAACCACTTTGCCGTCAATTATTTTTTTGTTGGCGGAGTTGGTATCTAAACAAACCTGATCAATTCTTTTCAAACCAATATCAAGCGTTTTATAAAAGGAAAGTTCTTCTTCTTTAATCACTTTTTCAATCAACAGCTTTTGCGTATGCAATTCAGGAAAAGCCGCGCCCATTTGGTTAGCCAAAACAGGCACAATGCGGTACATGAACGGCTCTTTTAAATTTAATGTCTGATAACCATAACGGATGGCACGGCGTAAAATTCTTCTGATAACATAGCCCGCTCCTGTATTTCCGGGTAACTGACCATCGGCAATGCTGAATGAAATTGTGCGAATATGATCGGCAATAACACGCATGGCAATATTTACCAATTGCTGTTTTTTATGTTGTGCTTCATTTAAAGGCTGATAACGGTGATTACTCAGTTCTTCAATTTTATGTATTAAAGGCGTGAACACATCGGTATCGTAATTACTTTGTTTACCTTGAAGCACACGCACCAAACGTTCAAACCCCATTCCTGTATCAACGTGTTGTTTTGGTAATTTTACCAGAGAACCATCGGCTTTACGCTCAAATTCCATAAACACATTGTTCCATATTTCAATCACCTGCGGATCATCGTTATTTACCAACGTTGCCCCGCTTACTTTTTTCCGGTCTTCATCACTTCTGCCATCGTAATGTATTTCTGTACAAGGCCCGCATGGACCCATATCACCCATTTCCCAAAAATTATCTTTTTTATTTCCGTTTAAAATACGGTCTTCATTTACAAACTGTTTCCATGTATCATAAGCTTCCTGATCAAATTCCAATCCATCTTCTTTATTTCCTTCAAAAACGGTAACATACAAGCGGTCTTTTTCAATTTTATAAACATCAGTCAGCAATTCCCAAGCCCAACTGATAGCTTCTTTTTTAAAGTAATCGCCAAAGCTCCAGTTACCAAGCATTTCAAACATAGTGTGGTGATAGGTATCAACCCCTACTTCTTCCAAGTCGTTATGCTTACCGCTCACACGCAAACATTTTTGAGTATCGGCAATGCGCGGGTATTTAATGGGAGCGTTTCCTAAAAAAATATCTTTAAACGGAGCCATGCCGCTGTTATTGAACATCAGAGTGGGATCTCCTTTAACAACCATAGGAGCACTGGGTACAATTTGATGGCCTTTGCTATTAAAAAAATCTAAAAATGTTTGCCGTACTTTATTGGAATCCATAAAAATGAAATGAGTGGCGAAGATAATAATTTTGTTTGGAGATTTTGTTCAGCAAATCAGATAAAAGATTTTAGCTCCTCAGGATTTGTAATATTTCAAATCCTACGGAGCGAGCGGCATATGTTTTTCACCGTGTAATAATACTTACTTAATACTTAAGTTTAAACCTGAATTACCCTGCGTCCACTGATCAATTGTTTTTAATAAGGATGGCTTATAAAGTAGAATGGAATCAAGCATTTCCTTAATGCCTTTACACGCTAAAGAAACTTTTTTTTGTGTAAGTAAACGATAAGGCAAATAGGTTCGTGCGTTTATCACTTTTTTTGAATCATCACGATCGCCCAATATCATGCCCTTTTCTGTAAGGTAAAACATTTTGGAAACACCATTCTCTTCGCCGTATTTATGAAAGGAATAAACAAAATTCTCTTTCACAAACGTTTGCATTACATCGTGCTTTAAAGGCAATCCGAGGTTTTCGCGCTCGTTATAACGTTCAAAAAAATGCTTATCGAAATGCAGTAAATAATCGCTGTCGCCAAAAACCCCGTAGGCATGCAAGCCACTTTGATTATAAAAATAAGCAAGCAAAAAAATTACAGTTTGAGATTTAGATAATTTAAGGCTGTAAATCCATTTGTTTTTGGAGGGAGAGCAATAATCAAAGGCTTTGTAAATGACCTTATCTTTTATTGGCCCGAAATTTTTTAGAACTTTTGAAGCCACATAGCCGGCTTTGCGATATATGCAGGGAAAATCTTTATAGACTTCCTTCCTTATCTCATCCATGTTCATTGCAGGGACTAACATATTTCCTCCTTTTTATTTATAACGAAAAAGATAGGTGAAGGTTACAATTTTTTTTGTTAAAAATTGTACGGAAAGTTTAAACTCTTTAATAATTTAACAAGTGGGGTGCCTAAAATTCGTTTTTTTCGAACAATTTTTGTATTATATATTTTTGTTTTAAAATAAATTCTTGCAGCTTTTTAGCTTCATCAGATGTTGCGTTCGTTGGTTTATGGGCGAGGGCAAGGTTAAGTTTTTGAATTTCTTTGTTAAGGATTTTTGTGGGGTCAGTAAAAAAACAATCCGCGAATTTATTCCAAACATATTCTACTGCCTGTTCGTTTGGGTGGGCCATATCCGGTTTATAAAATCGGTAATCGCGCAAATCGTCGTTAACCAATTCGTAAGCGGGAAAATAAAAGCAATGTTCATTTTTTACCAATTCATGAACCGCTAATAACAAAACAGATTTACTGAGATTATTTTCCACCACTCCATCTTTTAAATATTTAACCGGAGAAACGGTGAACACCATCTTCAATTCAGGATTCAATAATAACAGTTTACGAATCAGGTGCGAATATTCCGTTACAATATCATGCACATTTAATAATTTTTTAAGAAATAATGTTCCCTTTTGCTTGTGACAATTGGCAACCGATGCATCCAATTCACGGTGATCGAAAGTATAGGCACTGCCAAAAGTAATAATGAGTACTTTGGCTTGTTTTAAAAAAGAGAAAGCGGCTAGGTTATCCCTATTAATTTTTTTGAGAAGTTCTTTTTTATTTGAATCAGAAACAGATGAGTGGTGCAGATAACTATAAAACAGACCATCTCTTTCTAACACGTATTTCTCATTCAAATCACTTTGATGGAGAATATTTTTAAGGCATGCGGCAATGCTTGCAGGATTAAAAAGAATACCATTAGGATTTGAGAGAGTTTTGAATTTATAATTGTGAAGGTACTGATGTATGTTCTCAGAAAAACAGGATCCGAGTAAGAAAACATCATCGCTGTGAGCAATTTTAAAATTGGAAGCGGTTGGCCTATAGTTTAAGTGGAATTGCATTTTTAGCCGGAAAATCAATAGCGTCCTAAACGTTCATATATAAATTAACAGAAGGAACTCCAATGTACCTTTGAAATACTAGTCAAACACCTTCTCTTACAAATATAACGTTGTTTTCTGATATTATTCTAGTAATAGAACTCTAATAACCAACTAAAACAATTATTGCATTTTTGAACCTCGAACTCTTGGAGCAAAACTTATCGAACCCAAAAGAACTAATCAATTACACCTGCAAAGTGGCCTGTAACTTAGTGGAAATATGGGATTCCGGAGACTTTTAAAGGAGGTTCAATTTTAAAAACAATCAAGGGCTCAGAAAAGAAAAAACCCCGATTTTACGGGGTTTTTTTAGCCTAAACGAGGTAAAAGTACCCAGGAGGAGACTCGAACTCCCACGCCTTACGGAATACGCACCTCAAGCGTACTTGTATACCATTCCAACACCTGGGCATTACCAAGCTTGAGTATACTTCCCGATAACAATCAGGACAAACACTTGAGCATTTCATGATAGATTGTTAATTACCGCATCACAAGGTACAAAGGTGCTAATAAATATTAATATTTAAAATTCAATAAAAAATAATGTGGATATGCTTCCTCAAAAACCACAGTTTATTAATCACCATACTTGGTATAATATTTTTATAATTATAAAGTATAAACCAAAAAAAATTAATATATGGAAACTACCACATCAATTAACTCATTGATCATTATTAATAATGATCGTTACGAAGGGTACAAAAAAGCTGCTGATGAAACCAAAGACGCAGATCTTAAAGCTTTATTTACAAAATACAGTTTGCAAAGCAAAGGTTTTGGCGAAAGTTTACGTCCTTTTTCAGATACTGAAGATCAGCCAAAGCAAAATGAAACCACTAATTCGGGTAAATTATACCGTGTTTGGATGGATGTAAAAGCAGCTATGACCGCTAACGACCGCAAGGCCATTTTATCATCCTGCGAATTTGGCGAAGATGTGGCCAAGAAAACGTACGATGAGGTTCTAGAGCATGCTGATAGTGTGCCCTCGGAAGTATTAGATATAATCCGCAAGCACCGCTCTGAACTGCAAAAAGCCCACGATGAGGTTAAAGCCCTGCGTGATGCCGGTAAATAAAAGCAAAACCCTAGTAAATCGAAAAAAAACTGCTCCTGCAAAAAAAACAGACGGCAAAAACACAGACCAGTCGAAATATCCCGGGCAATACTCCTAATAAATTCCCAACAAGGAGGCAAATCCTTCTCCAATGGAAAAACTTGGATTAAACCGGAAATAATTTAAACCTATTGAAAAAAGCCAAAGCGAGAACCACCTTTCTTTGGCTTTTTAATTTTACTAAATAAAAAAGGAGGTCTTAAATTAGCCTATGAAGCAGTAAATTGGGTTTAAATTTGCAGGTTTACTAATAAATTCCTATATTTGCACCCCTGTTTCAAAGCCGCTGTTTACACAAGGTAAAGAATGCATTAAACAGTAATAATTAAAACCATAGTAAAATGAGCCTTTTATTAGACTACGTAAAAAAACAATTAGCAATCGAAACCAAGCATCCTAAATTTAAAGCAGGAGATACAATTACAGTATCTTACAAAATTAAAGAGGGTGATAAGGAGCGTATTCAGCAATTTAACGGTGTTGTTATCCAACGCAAAAACGAAAAAGCAACAGCTTCTTTCACTGTTCGTAAAATAAGTAATGGCGTTGGAGTGGAGCGTATTTTTCCTTTCGCTTCTCCTTTTATTGATAAAATTGAAGTAAATAAAGTAGGTGTGGTGCGTCGCGCCAAGTTATTTTATCTTCGTGAGCGTACCGGTAAAGCCGCTCGTATTCGCGAAAAAATTCAAAATACTAAAAAAGATTAATAATTTAAGCACTTGTTCAAAGGCTGGTTTAAAAACCGGCCTTTTTTTTTATTTTGTTTGAAACCAATTACGTTTCAAAAAAATATTAAATTTGTTTAAGATATAACAATGGAAATTAAAAGCAGGCTTATCGAGATCTTAAAAAAGGAGAATTACACCTTCTCGCAACTGGCCGAGTATTTAAACATGAGCGAAGATGATCTCACCAACGCCTTAAATAATAAAACCCTCGAGCTGCGAAATCTTGAACTTATCTCAAAAGCATTGCGCGTGCCCTTATACAGCTTTTTTAGATCCGGCGATTCTGAAATTAATTATACCGAAAAACCATATTATATAAATAAATTATGGACGGGAGATGATTCCTTGAAAAATAAAGGACAGCTCAACGAAGAGATTGGACTCTTAAAGGAAATTATTGTTCTAAAGGAAGAACAAATTAAAAAGATACAACATTGATCCGCATCTTCCGTTTTTTATATTTCACTAAATTATTTATTAAACCCTAATGGTTGGCAATCTGTTTATAACCTTTTTACTTGTTCTGCTAAATGGTTTTTTTGTTGCCGCCGAATTTGCTTTAGTTAAAGTAAGAGCTTCGCAACTTGATCTTAAAGCTCAAAAAGGAAGCGGCCGAGCCAAACTCGCTAAATCTCTTCTCGAAAAATTAGACGCCTATTTATCTGCCACTCAGCTGGGAATTACACTGGCCTCCTTGGCCTTAGGTGCGGTTGGCGAAGAAGTCATCTCGCAAATTGTTGAAAAATCTTTTACCAAATGGGGACTTACAGAAGCAACCATTCACAGCATTTCTTTACCAATTGCGCTGGCCTTGTTAACTTTTTTTCATGTTACCTTAGGCGAGCAGATTCCTAAAATGATAGGTATTAAATACTGCTTGCCAACTACCCTGCTCATTGCATGGCCTATGCGTATTTTTTATTTTATTTTTAGTCCTTTTATCTGGTCGCTCAATAAAACATCTAATTTAATTTTACGCATCGTTGGCATTAAAAAATTGGGCGAAGAAGATGTTCACAGCGAGGAAGAGTTGCGTATGATTTTAACTGAAAGTGAAGAAGGCGGAGCAATTAAGCCAAGCGAAAATGAATTAATACAAAATGTTTTTGATTTTGATGATCGTATTGTAAAGCAGATTATGGTGCCTCAAAACCGAGTGGTGGCAATTGATGTGGAATTAGGCCGAAACGAAATAACTAAAATTGTAATTGAAGAAGGTTTTTCTCGCCTCCCCATTTATCTCGGCGATATTGACCATGTAATTGGAATTATTCACAGCAAAGATCTTTTAAAAGCCTTAATTGATAATAAATTCCGTACACTAAAAGACATTATGCGTCCCGCCCATTTTGTTCCCGAGAGCATGAAAATAAATGAACTGCTTCGCGATTTTCAAAAGCACCATATTCAAATGGCCATTGTAACAAATGAATTTGGTTCTACTGCCGGCATTATTACCATGGAAGATATTATTGAAGAATTGGTGGGCGAAATTCAGGATGAACATGATGAAGAGAAGCCAAACGTTGAAAAGAAAAGCGACAGTGAATTTATAGTAAACGCGCAAGCCACCATAGTGGATGTAAACGATGTGCTGCCAATTGCTTTACCCGAGAATACTCATTACGAAACAGTATCAGGTTACATTAATTTTATTTTTGGAAGAATTCCTGCCGTAAACGATAAGCGAATTAAAGATGGCTATGAGATAACTGTAATTACTCGTAATCGTCAAAGTGTTGAAAGTATTAAATTACTGGTAAAAGAAAATATTTGAGCCGCCTCCTCAGCATAGATTATTGGAACAAGCGCTATCTCAACAATGATTTTTCATGGGATACAGGATCTATCACTGCGCCACTTCAACATTATTTTGATCAGATTAAAGATAAACAAACTTATATTTTAATTCCCGGTGCGGGTAACGCTTACGAAGCCGAATATCTTGTAAACGCCGGATTTGAAAATGTTTTTGTTTGCGATTTTGCCCAAACCCCTTTAAAAAATTTACAGAAACGTTGTCCGCAAATAAAACCTCAAAATTTAATGCAGATGGATTTTTTTAAGATAGAGAGCCTTAAGTTCGATCTCATCATTGAACAAACTTTTTTTTGCGCCATTCATCCTTCCTTACGTAACAAGTATTTCCAAAAAGCCGCCTCTTTACTAAAGGCAAAAGGTAAGTTGGTAGGCCTTTTATTTAACGATTCTTTAAATGCAGATAAACCTCCTTATGGCGGAAATAAGGAAGAGTATGTAAACTATTTTAGAGATTATTTTAAAATAAAAATTTATGAAAATTGTTATAATTCAATTAATCCCAGAGAGGGAAGGGAGTTATTTATTAATTTAGAGAAGATTAACAAATAATTGATATTGGTTATCTGTTAAAAATAACTTTACAAATGAATCAGCGAGAACTTTTTCTTCGGCACGTAGCGCAAACTTCCGATCTTCCCTTTTTGGGAGTGGATATAAACATTGCGCATGCAAAAGGTTGTACTCTAACGGATGTAAATGGAAAAGAATATATTGATCTTATCAGCGGAATTTCAGTAAGTAATGTGGGTCATTGTCACCCTACAGTAGTAAAAGCAATTCAGCAACAATCCCAAAAATTTATGCACTTGATGGTGTATGGCGAATTTAATCAGTCACCACAAGTTAAATATGCAAAAGCTTTAAGCGATTTTCTTCCTCCAAATCTTAACAATATTTACTTTACAACGGGGGGTAGCGAAGCTGTAGAAGGTGCTTTAAAATTAGCGAAGAGAGTCACCGGCCGTCATGAGATCATTTGTTTTAGTAACGCTTATCACGGAAGTACACATGGCGCTTTAAGTGTAATGGGTAACGAGACGTTTAAAAATAGTTTTCGGCCGCTTTTACCCGGAGTAAAAATTTTGGAATTTAATAATACAGAAGAACTGGATCAGATCACCTCCACCACAGCCGCTGTAATTGTTGAGCCCATTCAAGGGGAAGCGGGCGTGCGGGCAGGCGCTAAATTGTTTTTGGAAAAACTTCGCGAAAAATGCAATGAACATTGTGTGCTGCTTATTTTTGATGAGATACAAACAGGATTTGGCCGCACGGGAACATTGTTCGCGTTTGAACACTATTCTGTTATACCGGATGTTTTACTTCTTGCTAAAGGTATGGGTGGAGGATTGCCCATTGGCGCTTTTATCGCCTCCCAAAAATTAATGAATTGTTTAACTTCTAATCCGGTTCTCGGCCACATCAATACCTTTGGCGGAAACGCGGTTTGTGTAGCCGCAGCGCATGCTGTATTAGATGTTATCAAAAATGAAAACCTTGTAACGCGTGGCAAAGAAATTGAAAATTTTATTAAGGAAAATTTAAAGCATTCCTTAATAAAAGAATTGCGTATCGTTGGTGCAATGGGAGCTATTGAATTTGGCAGCGAAGAGGTAAACTTTAAAGTGATGAAAGCTTGCATAGAGCAAGGTATAATCACCGACTGGTTTTTGTTTTGCCCAACAGCTATGCGCGTTGCACCTCCCTTAGTTATTTCTAATAATGAATTATTGTTGGCGATTGATAAAATTATTAAAATTCTGAATGTTATAAGTAAAGATTTTTAAAGCAAATACCGAGAGAAAAAGAGTTCGCTCGTTATTTTATAATTTCCGTAATCCGCGAAATCTGAGGCTAAATCTTCGAGTCATTCGTGACATAATTGCCCTCCCTAAAACCCGCATCACAACAAACATAATTAATCTGTGTAATCAGATAAATCTTTAGCTAAACATTCGTGCAATTCGTGTTAATTAGTGCCTTCTCAGCTACAACAAAAAATGTTATATTTACTCTATTAAAAAAATTAAGACATGGGATTATTTGATAAGATCAGAAATGAATTTATAGATATTATTGAGTGGGTTGATAACAGCAATGACACCATTGTATGGAAATTTCCCCGTTATCAGAACGAAATAAAAATGGGCGCAAAGTTAACTGTGCGCGAAAGCCAGATAGCTGTTTTTATGAACGAAGGTAAAATTGCCGATGTTTTTCAACCCGGTATGTACACGCTTGAAACACAGAATATGCCCGTCCTCTCTACACTTAAAGGCTGGAAGTTTGGTTTTAATAGCCCTTTTAAAGCGGATATATTTTTCATCAGCACCAAACAATTCATACAGCAAAAATGGGGAACTAAAAATCCTATTACTTTAAACGACACGCGTTTTGGATTTATTGAACTTCGTGCTTTTGGTTCGTATGCTTTCAGGGTTACCGATGGTGGTAAATTTATAAAAGAAATTTCAGGCACCAACGAAAATTTCAGTACCGAAGAAGTTGCTGAACAATTAAGAAGTCTAATAGTAACCAAATTTACCGACGCGGTTGGCGAAGGAAATATTCCAGTTGAGAAATTCGCTGCCAATATGGAAGAGCTCTCAAAATTAGGACAGGAAAAATTAAATGTTGATTTTAATGATTATGGACTAACCATAACTAAATTTTTAGTAGAAAATGTTTCTATGCCTGAAGAATTGAAAAAAGAAATCTTCAATTACTCGCGTTTAAACACTATTGATATGAATAAACTGGCGCAGTTTAACACCGCTAATGCTATTAAAGATGCCGCTAATAACGAAGGTTTAGGAGGCGCAGGCGTTGGCATGGGGGTAGGAATGGGAATGGGTAACATGATGAGTAACGTTATGAGTAACATGAACCAGGGATTGAATTCCCAGAATAATAATGGACTAAATACACCTCCTCCACTTGTGCAGTTTCACGTGGTGGTTAATGGGGCACAGGCCGGCCCGTTTAACATGCAACAATTACAGAAAATGGCAACCTCCGGAACGTTAGTTCGCGCCTCTCAGGTTTGGAAAGCGGGTATGGCCAATTGGATGGCAGCAGAATCTCAGCCCGAACTGGCATCCTTGTTTATGAATGTGCCGCCACCAATTGGTTAAGCGGTAGCTTACCCACAATAAAACTAAGTCGGGAAATTATAGTGCTCTTTACAATTTTTGGAGCTTGCTTGCTATTCTAAATAAGCCAAGATGTCTTTGAATTGATCTAATTCCTTCCTGGAACAAATTATTTTACAGGAAAATATTTTACCTTTTACTTAATTCATTAAGAGCATCTATATGAGAAATAGAATGCCCTTTTTCAATTCTGGCTACAGCCTCCTTTTATTCTTTGTTAAACAAATTTATAAAAAAAGTTTGCTAAAAAATCCATTAATATTGAGTTCTAAAGCATTAATCTTTATATTTAATGTGGATATTTTTCCGTTATGAGAAAATATAGCGAAGCCGATAATATAGAGTTAGTGTACAGCGGTACTAATTATTTCGAGTTGCTTCAACAGATGATCGATAACAGTAAAAAAACTTTTCATTTACAAACTTATATTTTTGATACAGATGAAACAGGTGTCCGAATAACCGAAGCACTCAAACGTGCGGCTCAGCGAAAGGTGAGCGTTTATGTGATGATTGATTCATTTGGATCGGATTCGTTTTCAAAAAAAACAAGCCACGATCTTTTGATGGCAGGTGTACATTTCCGGAAATTTTCCAAGACCTTCTCAACCGAAAATATTCATTATGGCAGAAGATTGCATTACAAAATTGCCGTGGCTGATGAATTCATTGGAATAATTGGCGGCATTAACATTGCAAATAAATACAACAACACTTCAGAAGGTAATCCCTGGCTGGATTATGCAGTACAAATCAAAGGAAATGTTTGCGAGTATTTACATTTGCTTTGCGAGAAAAATTTTAAAAAACAAAACAACAAAGCTTTAAATATCTGGGAAAATAATACTCCTCATTCCGGATCAGGCCCACACCTTATTCGTTTTCGCCACAATGATTTTCTGAAAGGAAAAAATGAAATTCACCAAAGCTATACCGAAGAAATGCTGCACGCACAAAAAAGCATCACCATAGTTGCCAGTTATTTTTTACCGGGAAAAAGCTTAAGAAAATTATTGGCCAACGCTTCAAAAAGAGGAGTAACTGTAAAAATAATTTTAGCCGACCATTCCGATGCTGTTTCCGTAAAATTAGCCGAGAATTATTTGTATGATTTTTTTCTCAGAAATAATATTCAATTGTTTGAATGGAAAAATTCGGTTCTTCATGGAAAAGCCATGCTAGTAGATAATAAATGGGCTACCGTTGGATCCTATAATCTCAACTTCTTAAGTCATTACATCAGCCTTGAATTAAATGTAGATGTAATGGATCTTCAATTTATTAACGCTTTTAATGAACATTTGCAGCATATTATTGCAACCGCCTGCAAGCCTATAAGTTTAAATAAAAGAGACTATCAAAAAAATAAATTCAAACAAATTATCTCTTGGCTGGCCTATAGTTTTTTCCGTATCTTAATGATTATTTCAGTACATAAAAAATCTCATAAAGTAAGGTATAAAAAATAATGGATTCGCTCACACATACTGTTCTTGGCGCTTGCATGGGTGAAGCCATTGCGGGGAAACAAATGGGTAAAAAAGCGATGTTGGTTGGTGCATTAGCGCATAATTTTCCTGACGCGGATGTGCTTTTTAATTTCTTTACTACGCAGGCTAACGCTTTACTAACGCATCGCGGTATTACTCATTCCATCTTTTTTAATTGTATATTTTCTATTTTCTTAGCTTGGCTTTTTTTAAAATACACCAAAAACAAGGCAATGATATTTAACCGTTGGTTATTGCTTATTAGCAGTGGTTTATTTACCCATATTATACTTGATGCCTTTACCGCTTATGGCACAGGTTGGTTTGAGCCATTTAACCACCACCGCGTTAGTTTTAATACCTTATTCATCCTAGATCCACTTTTATTAATCCCATTACTGATTGGTGCGCTGGTTTTAATAATTTTAAAGAGAAATTCTACACGGAGATCGCGGATAGTGTATGCTGTTTTAACTGTCTCAGGTGTTTATCTCTGTATTTGTATTTTCAATAAATTGTATGTTAAACATCATGTTGAAAAAGATCTTGCTAATCAAAATATTATTTACGATGAATACATGACTACCCCTACCCCTCTCAACAATTTACTTTATAACGTTATTGTAAGAAAACAAAATGATTTTTATATTGGCTATTATTCCGTTTTTGATAAAACTTCTTCTGTTCATTATAAAAAAATAAACAGAAACGATTCTTTATTACTCACCTACAAAAATGATGATGAAATTAAAAAGTTGATTCGTTTTTCAAAAGGTTATTATACCGTTACACACGAAAATTCACATCTTGTTTTTAGCGACCTGCGCTTTGGTCAGTTAGGAGGCTGGTATCAACCCGAGGCTCCCTTTGTGTTTAGATTTAATATTGAAAAAACATCCAATAACCGTATTGCTTTGCAACAGGGCAGGTTTCACTCCGTTAAGCCAGATATACTGAATAAATTATTAGAAAGAATAAAAGGCATTAATAATTAAAGATGGCCAAATTATGTTAGTTCCCGGTTTTATACTACCAAAATTCTTTGATTATTGCTTAATAAAATGTTCCTTTAAAGAATACAAAAAAATGTATGAATAAAACAGGACCAATAATAATTATAGAAGATGATCGGGATGATCAGGAGATTTTCGGGATTGTATTTGAAGAGCTGGGATACAAAAACGATATTCTTTTTTTTGGTGATGGCGAAGAGGCGCTTAATTATTTAACTTCAACAGCCCTAGAACCCTTTATTATTTTTTCAGATATCAATATGCCTAAATTAAATGGCATGGAACTTCGCGAGAAGATATACGAAAATGAAGATCTTCGCATAAAATCTATTCCTTATTTATTCTTTTCAACAACAGCCGAACAAAAACACATAATAGATGCCTACTCAAAATCGGTACAGGGATTTTTTATTAAACCCTCTGGCATTAATGAAATTAAAAATATTCTTCAAATTATTATTGAATATTGGCAGAAGTGCGAGTCACCCAATTATGTAAAATAAGAGTTTGTAATGAGCTATTGCTACTCAACCGCATACTCAACGTACAGTTGAAACATAGCACTTGCTGAAATATAAATTAAAACTTCCGCTGCATTTCGCGCTCAATATCCTTTTTCTTAATATCATCGCGCTTATCAAATTCCTTTTTACCTTTTGCAAGAGCAATCTCTAATTTGGCAAAACCTCTTTCGGTAATAAAAAGCCGCACTGGTACAATAGTTAAGCCGGCATCTTTCACCTTCTTTAAAAGCTTATTCAGTTCCTGTTTAGTCAGCAACAGCTTTCTTTCCCGCAAAGGTTCGTGTTGCTTAAACGAAGCTTCTGTATATTCGCTGATGTGCAGATTCTTAACGTACAATTCATCATTCCTGAAATAACAATAACTGTCCGATAAGCCTGCTTTTCCTTCCCGAATAGATTTTATTTCGGTTCCGCGTAAAACCAAACCCGCTATCAGTTTATCTAAAAATTGATAATCAAACTTCGCTCGGCGGTTTTCAATATTAATTGTATTGCTTAACTTAGGCACACTGTAAAATTACTATTAATAATGGAGGATTTAAAGCTAATACCGGTAACCGAAAAAGATATTTCTGTGGTTTCTGATCTGGCTTCTACTATCTGGAATCAGCACTATCCTTCTATTATAGGGCAAGAACAAGTGGACTATATGCTTAATATGATGTATAGTCAAAGAAGCTTATTAGAGCAAATTAAAATTAAAGGACATTTATTTTTTGCCATTGAATTAGATGAAAAAAATATTGGTTTTATTTCTGTTCATGAAGAAAAAAAAGGCCATTGGCATTTAAATAAATTTTATATCGATCAAAATCTCTCCGCTAAAGGCATAGGAAGTAAATCCTTTCAATTGTTACTTCAGGAACTCTCGCCACAAATGATTACATTAACCGTTAACCGAAAAAATCATAAGTCTATTAATTTTTATTTTAAAAACGGATTTAGAATTGAAGAGGTAAAAGACTTCGATATTGGCGATGGCTTTTTAATGAAAGATTTTATTATGGTTTGGAAAAAGCGTTAAAAAAACTGAGGAGCCTAATTTTTAGCCCACCTCATCTTAATATGCGGAATGTTATCTTCCAGGTAACTATCGCTTTCTGTTTTAAAACCTAAGGAATTATAAAAACGTTCCAAGTATTGCTGTGCCGAAATAAGAATGGTTTCTGCATGAAAAGCTTTTCTGCATTCTTCAACAGCTTTTTTTATCAAAGCGCGTCCGTGCGCATTGCCTCTTTGATCAGGGCTTACAACCACTCTTCCAATTCCGGCTTCGTGATAATACATCCCGGGTTTTAATATGCGCGCATAAGATATCAATCCCGAATCAGTATAACCAAATAAATGAAGTGCCTCCTGATCATATCCATCCAGATCTTGATAGGCGCAGTTTTGCTCCACCACAAAAACTTCATTTCTTAATTGTAAAATACTGTAAAGTTCTTTTACAGTTAATTCATCAAAGGCCTTTAATTTAAAATCCATATCTATTAATCAAAAAGACTCCCGGTTTTGTTAAACGTACTTTTACCTAAATGTTTGTAGGCCATTTCTGTGGCTTCGCGCCCACGCATGGTTCTTACCAAATAACCTTCCTGCACTAAAAAAGGCTCGTACACTTCTTCAATAGTTCCTGCTTCTTCACCCACAGCTGTGCTTATGGTATTTATGCCTACCGGTCCGCCTTTAAATTTATCAATAATACAGGATAAAATCCGGATATCCATTTCATCTAATCCGTTTTTATCTACATTTAATGCTTTTAAAGAATAAGCCGCCATTTCCATATCAATACTGCCGTTACCTTTTATTTGCGCGAAATCTCTTACCCTTCTTAACAAAGCGTTGGCAATGCGCGGCGTTCCACGGCTTCTTCTTGCAATTTCGTAAGAAGCTTCTTCGCTGATTTCTACATTTAAAATAGCGGAACTTCTTTGCACGATTCTTGTTAATACTTTACTATCGTAATAGTTTAAACGGCTGGTAATGCCAAAACGGGCTCGCAAGGGCGATGTTAACAAGCCGCTGCGGGTAGTTGCCCCCACTAAAGTAAATGGGTTTAATTTTATCTGAACCGTTCTGGCATTTGGCCCGCTATCTATCATAATATCTATTTTATAATCTTCCATGGCGGAATACAGATATTCTTCCACAATAGGACTTAAACGATGAATCTCATCAATAAATAAAACATCAAAGGGCTCTAAGTTTGTTAATAATCCCGCCAAATCGCCGGGTTTATCTAATATAGGCCCACTGGTAACTCTCAAATTTACTCCAAGATCGTTGGTAATAATATGGGCTAAAGTAGTTTTACCCAAGCCCGGAGGGCCGTGCAGCAAAACATGATCCAATGCTTCGTTACGTTGTTTGGCGGCCGCCACAAAAACCCGCAAATTATCCACCACACTTTCCTGCCCGCTGAAATCATCAAAGGCAACCGGGCGTAAAGCTCTTTCTACCTCTTTATCGGTGGCGCTCAGGTTTTCTTCTGCAGGATCAATATTCGCATTCATTGAGTAAAGATAATGTATTATTGCAGGCCTCCTTGCTACAAATTATAGAACTGTTCTATTTGGCATGATCTTCCACAAAAAAGAACGCATCCCTAAGGACGCGTTCTCATTTTTAAAAAAAATTAATCTTTAATTATTGTACTATTAATTTAACAACCTGCCTCTTGTTTCCCGACATAGATTTTACAAAGTAAACACCGGCCGCTTTATTATCAAGATTAATACTGTGCTTGCCTTGAGTCATAACTTTATCTACAATAATCTCGGCAAGTAAATTATAAATAATGATTTCTGATGTTTCACTTAATTCAATCGTGAAATCCCCTTTATTTGGATTAGGATATACCACAAAAACAGAGGTGTTATTACTTAAATTATTTATTCCTGTACAAATAGAAACAAACTGAGTAATTACCGAGCTGTTTTGACAACCGTTTGCATCCGTTCCGTTTACGGTATAAGTGGTATTAACTGTTGGAGAAACAACAATTGGAGTGCCGTTCATACCGTTGCTCCAAGTATATGTAACTGCACCTGTAGCGGATATAGAGGCACTTTGTCCGGTACACAGCAAAGGGGTATTGGAGCTTGCACTAATGTTAGGGGCAGAATTAACCGTAATGCTAACGGTCGATGAACCCGTACAGCCTGAGCCGTTTGTGCCGCTTAATGAATAAGAGGTGTTAGCAGTAGGGCTTACTGCTATGGCGTTAGTAGTGGCACCGGTATTCCAAGTATAGGTGCTTGCGCCGCTTCCGGTTAGGGAAACACTTTGTCCGCTGCAAACATTATTAGAAGAAGGAGAAATTGAAATAACAGGCAGGGCGTTAACAGCAACAGTATACGTATTTGTTCCTGTACAACCCGAACCTCCGCTTCCTAATACCGAATAAGTTGTGGCTGAAGAAGGGCTTACTGAAATGGTATTTGTAAGCGCACCGTTATTCCAAGTATAAGTGCTGGCACCGTTGGCAGTTAAAATTACCGAAGATCCTGAACATACGGCATTAGCCCCTGTTATAGAAACAGCCAAAAAAGATGTAACTGATACCGTAATAACTGCCGGAACCGCTGAACAACCTTGTGCAGATGAACCTGTTACTGTGTAAGAAGTAGTTGTAGATGGGGAAACAAACTGCGAACCACTTGAATAACTATACGAAACTGCGCCGGATGGTGTAATAGTAAAGGTACTGCCCGGACAAATGGCTCCGTTTGGCGCAGTAATGGCTGGCGTTGGATTTACACTTACTGTAGTAGCTGCTGTGTTACTGCAACCGTTTGCATTGGTTCCTGTAACTGAATAAGTGGTATTGGCTGTTACTGTTACCGCCACCGATGCGGTAGTGGCCGATGTGCTCCAAGTATACGTATTGGCGCCACCTGCAGTTAAATTTACTGAAGAACCGCTGCAAACTGAACTTCCGCCACCGGTAATGTTTACTGTAGGCAAGGCGTTAACCGTTATGCTTTTTACAGCAGTATTTTTACAGCCGCTTGCGTTAGTTCCGGTAACTGTATAAGAAGTATTGCTTGTTGGTGATACAACCAAATTGCTTGTAGTTGCTCCGGTATTCCAACTGTAAGTAGAAGCTCCGCTTGCGCTTAAGGTGATATTCTGCCCCAAACAAATAGCGTTTGCAGTTGAAGAAACAGCCACCGTTGGCAATGCGTTAACCTGAATGGTTTGTGTTACAGGACTGCTGGAACCAATTGAATTGGAAGCAATCAAAGTAACAGTATAAACCCCACTGGCGGCATAAGTAACCGTTGGATTACTGGCTGACGATGTGGTGGTTCCGGCACCCGGCATTTGCCAGTTCCAGCTTGTTGGGCTATTGGTAGATTGATCGGTTAAGGCAATAGCTTGCCCTACGCAATAATTGGGAGCAAATGCAGAGAAGGAAGCAGTGGGTACCGCACTCACCGAAACCCCTGATATATTTACATTATCTATATACAAGGCCTGGCCATATTGCCCGTGATTTTGAAAAGAAACCATTACGTTAGATTGACCGGCAAAGGCACTTAATGATACCGTATCGGTACGCCACTGAGCCGCTGTAGGAACAAAAATAGCAGTACTAAAATCAGGAGCGGTTGCCAAAGTAGGGCCACCCTTAATATAAACTTGAGTATAACTTAAACCGCAATTGGTGGTTACCCTTACAGCCAGTGTATCGCTGTAAATTGCATCGTAACGCGCATAAGCCACATCAAAGTATAATTTTGCGGAACTTAAGCCACTAAAATTATATTTTGGAGTTCTCATTTCGTCGCGGATATTAACCGAATTTAAATTATAATTATCGTATCGGATGGAAGCCGTGCTGGCTTTACCAACAGTTGTGCTTTTATTCCACATTAAATTATCTGAGCCTGCATCAAAATTCTGCCAGTCTGCCGGAGGAAAACCTGTTCCCTGAAATCCTTCCACTAAAGGCAACACATTGGTAGGCGAAACAGTAATATAAAGTGTTTTGGTTAACACACTGGAACCGTTGGCATTGGCCGCGGTTAAAGAAACACTGTAAGTTCCGGGGGTATTATAAACAATAGAAGGGTTTTGCACAGTAGAAGTGGCAGGCGCACCTCCCTGAAATATCCAGTTCCAGGTTGTAGGTACAAAAGTTGATTGATCGGTAAAGTTTATGGTCATTGCCGGACAGATGAATGTTTTATCGGCCATAAAGTTGGCAATAGGAGCCATTGTGCCACTGTTGTAAAGATCTGCTTCCCACACGCCCCTGCCATAAGTTGCAATGCGCAGTTTACCTAAGGGATAAAAAATAGATATATCCTGCACTATTACGTTTGGAAGGCCTGCGTTGTATAGTCCCCAACTGGTCATTCCTGCATCACGATAATATACTCCTACATCACAGCCAATGTATAAGCCATTGTTGGTACCATTCCAATAGGTAATGCAATTGGCAGGTAAATTAGGCAGGCCGGTGGAGTAATTAGTCCAAGTGGCGGCACCATCTGTTGATTGAAACACTTTGTCTGGTGCAGAGTATCCCGAAAAAGTAACCCAAACACTGTTTGGATCTGTATCTTTAACAGTTATCCAGCTCAATTGCGCGCTGCCCACGGGAAGTGTGCCTGTAACGGCGGTCCAGGTAGTGCCTCCGTCGATGGTTTTATACAAGGCATTTCCTTTAATAACATAAATTACCTGATTGTTGGATGGCGCTACTGCAAATTCTACAATACTGCCTGTACCACCCATAGTACCTATTTGAGCCCAATTGGTTCCCTGATTGGTAGATTTAAACATTTGCTGACGGCCTCCATAAATAGTGTTGGCATTGGCAACTATAGGATCTTGATGCCATGGAGTTACCCACGCCCCGTTGCCGGTCATCCCTGTGGTAATAGCTGTCCAACTGCCGCCGCCATTGGTGGTTCTGTTAAAAGAGCCGTTATATTGCTCACCATACATCACGTTATCATTGGTTTGATCGATAAAGCAATTCATGCCATCGCCCCCCATGGTGCCACTCCAGCCACCGCTGTAAATATTGGTTCCGTTATCCTGATGTCCGGTAATTGCACGGCTGTAGGTGCTTGCTGAAAGCCCGATTTTATAAATTTGAGAAATATTCATGTTACCGTTCATAGCAGAAAAACTGCTTCCGCTATTAGACGTTACAAACACCCCTCCATCACAGCCTACAAATAAAGTAGTTCCGCTTTTATAAATAAGATCGTGTACATCGGCGTGTACATAAGGCGCGCCTGTTCCCGTCCAATGAGCAAAAATATTCCAACTGGTTCCGGCATTTAATGTACGCCAAATGTTTACCCCTCCAACTACAACCTCATTAGCATTAGTAGGTGAAGCGGCAATTGAAAGTGTGTACCATCCTTGTCCGCCCGCATCGTTACCGGCAGATGCCCATCCTAATAAATTTGGGGTAGTAGCTTTATTTGTAAAAGAAGTTCCGCTGTTGGTTGACTGATAAAAACCTAAAAAACCACTATTAGAAGCCGCACTTGCAACAACATATACAAAGGCCGGATTGGCAGGAGTAACCGCAATAGCTAAACGATTATTTGCTGATGAAGTGGGTAACCCTGCAGTTATAGCAGAAAAAGAAGTTCCGCCATTAGTTGATAAATAAAAACTTTTACTTACCGCGTAAACAGTGGTTGTATCATTTGGTTTGTATTCAATATCTGTAATTACACCTGTGGTTATTACCGGATTCCATGTAGTTCCGCCGTTTGAAGTGCGCTGTAAACCAGCAGATGTGGCTGCAAAAATTGTGTTCTTATTTAAGGGGTTAATTAATAATTTATAAATTTTAACTCCGTTAATAACGGCATAAGATAAGCCTGTGCTTCCCCAAGTAACACCACCGTTGGTTGATTTTAAAACACCAATGCTATAGTTATCGCCTGCCTCGCCATCACCGGTAGCTAAAAACATATTTTGAGAATTAGTAGGATCAAACACCACATCGGAACAGCCCGTGATAGTTAGTTGATCGGTGTTAGTACTCCAACTGCTGCCATTGTTACCGGTTTTCCACAAACCTCCGGCGGGGGCACAAGCCCAATATCCGGTGGCACTTGCAGGATCAAATCTTAAGGCGTTAATACGACCCACATTTGCACCTGTAAGATCTCCAAAAGGACCAATTGGCTGCCATGTATTTGACAGGACAGAAGCACCCGTTCCAATTAATTTTTGTTGAGAGTTTTGAATTTTGTAAGCTTGATATTCTTCAAAAGCCTTTGAAAATAAAGTTTTATCGCCTGAGGGATAAACACGAGGGGCAACCATGTATTCCCAACGCTTATATAATTCATAGCCGGCGAGTTCTTTCTCTTCTTCGGCACCCACTTTACGAGCTGTTGCTTTAGTTACGGAACTTCCTTTTTTTTCGTTTGCTAATTCTTTTTCAAACTTTTTATAATAAGCGTTCATGCGCGCCTGTGTTACATAAAAATTTTCGGATGGATCCGACCAATTATAATCCGGCTTTTTGGATTTTTGTGCGAAAGAATTGTTTAAAAATATTCCTGCAAAAAGAAGGAATGCGAAAGGCAATAAAAATTTATTCATTTACGATTAATTTGGTATAATGAAGTTAATGGGTTAAACATACAGAAGCAATCATTTCGTCGAATTGTTGAAAACTATGAATATTTTAACACTTTTTAAAGTACTGTAAATGAATTAGTTATAAAAAATGATGGTTTGAACCCTAAGTTTTAATCATTATTTATTTTTTTGAAGAAATAATGAGTTGAATGTAAGGAAGCTTTTAAAGTTTCCTTTAAAAACTTTCAACTTCTATAAAAACGAATTAAAGGAGGGTTATTTGAGTGCACCAAGAAGTAATAGAAAACTCTATTACTAAGGATTATTAATACTGATTCGGCTTAAAGCCTTGCCGTTCTTAATGATTTTTATCAGGCTTGACCTGTGGGGCCATTAAAATTCATTGGAAAAGGAGTGTCAAAATCTTTAATTTTACCATGCTGTTGTTCAAATTTACTCAGATTTTCGGCCAAAGCTTTAACCAAGCGTTTGGCATGTTGGGGAGTTAAAAGAATTCTTGATTTAACACGGGCTTTGGGCACGCCGGGCATTATTTTTACAAAGTCAATTACAAATTCGCTTTGTGAGTGTGTAATTATTGCCAGGTTTGAGTAAATACCTTCCGCAATTTCTTCACTCAATTCAATATCTAAATGAGGCTGGTTTTGATTATTGGTTTCTTCCATTTATTAATGCTTTTATTGTAAAACGGTTATTATAGATTAGATGTTTTTCATTAATTCTTTCATTTGAGAAGCGATCTTTTGGGTCTCGACTGCTGCTCTTTCTGCAAAATCTGTACCACCCGAAGCGTAAATAATGCTCCTGCTAGAGTTGATAAGCAAGCCTACATCTTTGGTAAGGCCAAATTTGCAAACCTCTTCCAAACTTCCGCCCTGAACACCTACTCCCGGAACCAGAAGAAAATGATCGGGTACAATGGTTCGTACTTCGGCAAGCATAGGGGCTTTTGTAGCGCCTACAACAAACATCATATTATTTTGATTGCCCCATTTGGCGCAGGTTTCAATTACATAGTGGTAAAATGCTTTACCCTTAAAGGTTACTTGCTGAAAATCGGCCGAACCCTCGTTACTTGTTAAACCCAGCACAATGGCCCATTTATTTTCATACTGCAAAAACGGCATTACCGAATCGCTTCCCATATACGGGGCAACGGTTATGGCATCTGCGCCTAAGCGTTTAAAGTAAGCGTTGGCATACATGGCACTGGTATTTCCAATATCGCCGCGTTTAGCATCAGCAATTAAAAAATGATCAGGATAATTTTTCTTGATATACTTAAGAGTTTTTTCCAGACTCTCAATGCCGCTTAAGCCGTAAGCTTCGTAAAAAGCGTTATTGGGTTTAAAGGCCACACAATAAGGCGCGGCAGCATCTATTATTTGAATATTAAATTCGTAAATAGGATCTTCGGCATTTTCATCGAGAATATGCTTGGGTATTTTATTCATGTCGGGATCAAGCCCTACACACAAAAATGTTTTTTTTGTTTTTATCTGATTTATTAATTCCGATCTGTTCATTTTAACTGGTTAACCTGTTCAAACAATTTTCTATAAGCACTTCAACACTTTTTTTATAATCAGAAGTAAATTCTTTTCTAACTCTATTGGCAATAATAACACAAACGGTTAAACAATTGTGTCCAAGTAATTTCCCCAAGCCATATAAAGCCGAAGTTTCCATTTCAAAATTCGTAATGCGCTGATTATTTAACCGAAAGGAAGTAAGGGATTCATTAAGATTATGCATGGCAGCCTTTAATCTTATCTCTCTTCCCTGGGGACCGTAAAAGCCGGGAGCAGTAGCGGTAATGCCTACATGATTATCTGCACGAAATTTTTCAAGCAATTGGCTGCTTGCCGCTACACAATAAGGATAAGGTAAATTTTTAAGCCAAGAGGTATGGCGGATAAACTCCTCGCTGATGTCATCTTCATTAATGGTTTTCCAGGATTCATAAAAATTAAGCAGACCATCCAGGCCAAGGCCGTGAGAACTAACCACTAACCCGTTAACCGGAATATCTGCTTGGAGCGCGCCACTAGTACCAAGGCGAATGATGTTGAGCGAGCGAAGAGTTTTGTTAAGTTCTCTTTTTTCGGGATTGATATTTACGGCCGCGTCGAGTTCGTTTAATACAATATCAATGTTATCAGGGCCAATACCGGTGCTGAGTACAGTAATTCTTTTACCGTTAAATATGCCAGTGTGTGTTACAAACTCCCGGTGTTCGGTTTTAAAATCTATTTTACTGAAACGCGAAGAAATTTGCGCTACCCGGTGCTGGTCGCCAACTACAATAACATCATCGGCAATATCTTCGGCTTTTAGGTTGATATGGTACACACGGTTTTCGGGTGTAAGAATTAATTCGGTTTCCGGAAATTGATGCATAATTGGAAGTATTAAATTTGTAAAATCAAACAGAAATTAAGAGCAAATTTACGCTCTTTTTTTCTGTAAAAAACTAATATTCCCTAAACCATCAATAACACGTTTAAATATATCAAAGTAAAGAGTAAACATAAGAGTAATGCTCATAAACCAGATAACGCAAATATTAAACCAAAAGGTGGAGAAATAGCTGCCCAGGAAGTTTTTGCGCGGGGCATAAAAATGCGCACTACCAAATTTTGATTCAGTTGGATCGGCAAAAATAGGATCTACCGTTTGAATAAACTTTCCGTTTTTCTCCAGGCATTTTTCTCCGCTGATATCTCCCGCGTTTTTAACTGCTTGTGTTAAACTTTCGTTCTCGTAACTATCCCTGAACTTTACAAAATTATCGTTTCCGCCAAGTTTGGTTATAAGACCATGAACAATTTTTTCTTCGCTTTCGCGGGCAGCCTTATCCACCTTGCGATAATATTCTTCCAGATTTTTGAGGTAATCGTTTTTTAAGGAAGTAGCAATGGCTTTGTTGTATTTATCCGGAGTAATATCGTTTAAAACGGCGCACTTAACTTTGTTGTTAAATTCGGTTTCGTTTTTTATTGCCAGATGAAGCGCGTTAATATCAGCTTCCATTGTTTTTTTATCAGCGCCTTCATTTAAAGCTTTATCAAGCTTAAGCATTTTATTGGTAATCTTTTGCTTCCAGTAATTATTTTTATAGCTGGCAATACTTTTGCTTTTTTCGATCTTATAAAAATTCTTTTCGTATTCGTTTTGTTTGTATTGATTAACGGCAAGGGCTTCAAATGCCCATCGGCTGGCCATAGCCTCACCAATAACGGGCACGCCACCTTGCTGTGCAACTATTGGATTAAGCTTATCAAACTTTACCACAACGCCTGCAAATAATAATTGTGGAATGATTAGCAACGGAATAAGAATATAAATAGTAACCGCGCTGTTAAAGGCGCTACTGATATTTAATCCTAAGATGTTAGCGAAACAGGAAGTGGAGAATAAGATGAGCCAATAATCGGCAAACATACCTTTAATGCCCAACACATAATTTCCAACAATAACAAAAGTTAAGGTTTGAATAGCGGAAATAGTGAACATTAAAATTATTTTACTCCACAAATAACTGCCTTTGCTGAGGTTCAAAAACGATTCGCGCTTGCGTATTTTACGATCTTTAATAATTTCTTCGGCACTAACGGTTAGGCCAATGAATAATGCTACCACCACCGACATGAACATATATGCCGGAATGTTTTCATTTAAACGGAACACATATCCTTGGCTTGTTTCATCATCCGTATTATAATATCTTAAAAAGAAGGCAAGTATAAAGGCCAATACCGGAGCTTCCAGTAAATTGATCATTAAATACTGGGTGTTGGTGAGCTTGCTTTTTACATCGCGTGTTATAAATACTTTAAATTGCTTAAAGATATTGGGGATTTTAAAAATACTTTCAGGAATTTCGGTGTGCTTTTTTTCGGAGTGAATATTGCTTTCAATTAATTCTTTGTAATGCACATTCCACTCAGCAGGATTAACTTTACGGGTGTAAGTTAAATTGCCGTATTCGTCCAATACTTTGCTTTCAATAATGTTAAAGATCTGTTCCGGGTTTACGTTACCGCAGTTCCAGCATTCTGATTCTTCGGCGTTCACATGATTAACCAATCGTTTAAAATAACTTACGGCATCAACCGGATTTCCATAATAAATAGGAAAACCGCCCACATCCAAAATCATCAGTTTATCAAACATTTTATAAATGTCGGAAGAAGGTTGATGGATCACCACAAAAATAAGTTTGCCTTTAAGAGCAAGTTCTTTTAAAAGATCCATGATATTTTCTGAATCGCGCGATGACAAACCGGAAGTAGGCTCATCTACAAACAACACACTTGGCTGACGGATAAGCTCCAGGCCAATATTTAAACGCTTGCGCTGGCCTCCGGAAATTGTTTTTTCCAATGGCGAACCCACTTTGAGCATGCGTGTTTCACTCAAACCCAAATCGGCCAGAAGATCGTTACAAAGTTTACCGATTTCTTCATCCGATAAATTCCCGAAACACAACTTGGCATTGTAAAATAAATTCTGATAAACGGTTAACTCTTCAATTAAAAGATCATCCTGGCTTACGTGGCCAATTACACCTTTTATTTCTTCATTTTCGGTATGAATATTTTTTCCGTTTATTTTTACCGAACCTCCGCTTGGAGTTTCCATGCTGTTGAGCACATTCAGCAAAGTTGATTTTCCGGCACCGGAACCACCCATTATACCAATAAGCTTACCGCTTTCTTCATTGATATTTACATCGCGTAAACCGAGTTTTCCTCCCTTAAATTTAAATTCAAGGTTTTTTACTTCAAAGGTTATTTTTGCCTGTGATTCATCGCTTAAAAAACGGCTGATAACATCGCTGTAATAAATAGGCTTTATTTTACTGGAACGGATGGAAGAACCGGGCGTAAAAATATGCACGCGTTCTTTGGAAATTCCCTGTCCGTTTAAGATCAGTTCGAGGTTGCCGTAAATACGAAGCACATACATGCCAACGCTTTGAATTTGCATGATGCGGATATCCTGAGTAATGGTTTCGCTGAAAATATGCTTGGTGTGATTTTTATAACCATTTTCAGTATTATTGATGATTAAAATGTTGGGCGATTCGGGAATAACTTCCGCTTTATCTTCAATAAATGATTTTAAGGCCTGAAATTCTTCCGTAGGAATATTAAAGGATTCGGCCACGGTAATAATAAACTCGTATTCCTGTTCAGATATTTCGTTACTTGAATAAATAAACTCTAACAAACGTAAAAGAACAATTACTTTTTGCGGCTGCCCCAGCTCTTGATTAATTTGATTACAGATTTTTAAAACTTTTACAGAATTAACCGAAGTACGTTTTGCGGCTCCTTCCTTTTTCTTACCGGCCTGCTGATGCGATTCCAGGTACTCATCAAAAATTGCAAGGTAAGTTTCTACCTGCTCCTGGCTTAATTGCTGCTTTAAAAAGGATTGTACTATTTGACGCCCCGTGTTATTAATACCGTCAACCTTTGCAATAATTGCAAACATTTGCATCAGGGCTCTTAATATTCGTTCACTCATATTAGGTTATTTTTTTGTAGAAACTGCATCATAAAAACATTTGGCTATTTGTTTTACTTGAGCGCAATCTTGTTTTGTAAAAATTGTTTCGGCTTTATTAAATACAATAGAAGTTATGCCATCCTCTTTTAAGGTTGCTACATAATTTTTATAAAGTTCAACCAGGTAAAAACCTGTATGTTTATTTAATTGAAATTGTTTTGTTTCTTTGGCATAAAAACTTTTGGTTCCTGAGCGTATTTCAAGAACATCTACCCTGTCGAAATATAAATTTTCAGGAACAATCATTTTAAGGTAATACCTGTTGGTTTCACATTTAATAAGCTTTATAATTGTTTTGTTTTTAAAAACGGTTTCTAAAAATTCTCCGTTAATGGTTTTATTTTCTTTGGGGATAAAAAATGTATCTTTTGCAAAGGCGCAGTTTGTTTGCGCGCAAAGCAAGGCTGAAAAGAAGAAAGAAAATAGTATTAAAACATGTTTCATTTAGTTGAGCTAAAAATATACAAAAAAAGGATAAAACTAAGCTTTATGCTTTATTTTTTTTTATGAAGCAAATACTGCGGTAAAATGCCTTATGCTTCAGGCAAATTTGGCTTTGTTTGAGCTGAGAGGGGCTTTGCTAAGGGCAGGATGGGCTATGTTAGGGTTAAGATGCCTTATGCTTGAGTTGAGATGTTTTATGGTTGAGCAGGGAGGGACTATGTTTAAAGTAAGAAGGGCTTTGTTAAGGTTGGAAAATGACATATTGGCAGTTAAATGGGCTATGTTTGAGGCAAAATTGGCTTTGCTTGAGACAGATGCTGAAGACCTGTGCGGAAATGATTTAGTACAAGTTAAACATGACTATACACTACCATTGACGTTTTTATTTTTTTTCGATACTTTTGACGCCCAAAAGTATCCAAAAGGCTTCTGATCTTTTAAAGGAAATTTCTACAAAAGATCAGAAAAAAACATCCGGTTAAACACTAAATACTTAATCCGGAATCTTATTCTTATTTTGTGTCATTTTTATTGATTTTCCTATGGGAATTATTCCTCGAGCTGACATAGGGGGTTAAAACCGATAGATCGCTGAGAAACCGGCATGCCGAAGAATGAGGCATGTATGTGTCAATTAGTTTTTTCTCCTATAGGTGGTTCAATTTTTAACGCGGTTAAGGGTTGGGGTTGGCTGTGGGTTGAAGGATGAAGTTTTTGATTGGTTTTTAATAAAGATATAACGGAGGAAAACTTGTTTAATTGCGTAGTGATTGGTTTTTAGTGTTGAGTTTTTAGTGTTTAGTTTTTAGTGTTTAGTGATGAGTTTTTAGTGATAAGTTTTTAATTGAGATTTTTATTAAAAACTAAAAAATAATATTAAAAATTTTGTTTCTTATATTATAACGGTTGATAGTTGGGGTTTATTGTGCGGGGGGGGGGGGGAATTAATAATAATTAATTTACTGTAATTAATACTTTAAAGTATCGTTTTTCCAACTGAATAAGATAATTTTTGGAATTAACTGCCTGAAAGTGATTTCGTAAAAGATTAATTGTAAACGATCCACCATTGTTGGTTGCCGCCAAGCTGCTTAGTTGGGCAGATGTAAAATTAACCGTGACACTATTATTTACTACTGCATAATTTTTGCTCACCGAGGCTGAGCCGGAGCTGATCATAAAGGCTAAAGAATCGCTTACCGTAACATTAGTAAACGTTATACTCATGCCTAAACTGCGGGTTATTACTGAAGGGATGGAGGCCGTATCGGCAATAGTGGGATAGCCCAGAGTGTAGGAGAGACTAATGGCGTTAACGGTGCCGCTACCGCTTGCCGTTAAGTTAAATGGTGGCCCGCTTATGTTATAAGTGCTATCGGCATACACGGGGCCGGCGGCATTGGTATTATCCTGTTTTAATGTGATGCCATTAACCTGTACCGTACCCGCATTAACAGATAAAACAGCGGAGTTAGTTACTGTACTGCCGTAAAAAAGCGCACCAATAACATTTTGAGGCGGTGAATTAAAACCTAAAATAACATTTTGCAATACATTTAGCTGGCCATTGTAGCCGACGGCGGCGGCGGGTGGTGTACCTCCGGTAGTAGAGCCTCCCGTGTTTGGAGGCGGTGTTTCAGCCTTTTTCTTACAGCTGATTAGCATTGTGGTTACAATAACCAATGTAAAAATTACTTTTTTCATACGCGTTCTTTTATATTGTTTTTATTAATAATACTACCAGTTTATTTCAATTATTTTAGTGGTGTAAGGGTATATTTTTATGGTATCCCAGGTTTGGGTTACAACACCCATCTTTTTTTTGTAAACATATAATACGTGCTTGCCGGCGTTAGATTTAACAATATTTGTTTGTATTAAACTATTATATGGATAGCCTGGGTCACCATAAAAATTCCAATTAATAAACACCCCCCCCCCTCCAAACGGATACGGTTGATCTGGTACTGTATATTTTGGAGAAGATATATATAAATATAAGCTATCCCCTGTTTGAGCAGGATTTAGTTTATTATTATATTGAACTTTAAAATAACATTCAAAATCGCTGTAATTTAAAACCTGGCTGTTGGTTTTGCCAACGTTAAAAAAGCCACTGGTTTTACCGCCACAAGGGTAGCTCTGAGCTTTGCCATAGGCATAATTAACAACGGCAAAGTAATCGTAGCTCTCGCGTGTTTTTAAACGCGTTTTATCAAATACGCACTCGCCATTAGCATCGGTAGTGGCCTGGGAAATTTCTTTGCAACTGTACATGGGGCTAAAAACACCGCCGCCGCTTTTGCGCTCAACAATTACCACATTGGCACCGGCTATGGGTTCGGCCAAGGCATAGTTATAGGCTGTAAGGCTTATATTAGTTTTGCGCTTGCAATGGCAAAGAGTTATAGCTAACAGGCATAAAAAAATATGTGTACTGTATTTCAATTTTTTATGGTTTGTAAATACTACCAGTTTATTTCAATTATTTTAGTGGTGTAAGGGTATATTTTTATGGTATCCCAGGTTTGGGTTACAACACCCATCTTTTTTTTGTAAACATATAATACGTGCTTGCCGGCGTTAGATTTTTCAGCAGAATTTGAAATAGCGGTGCTGGGATATGGGAAATTTATATCGCCGTAATAAGCCCACCCCACAAATACTCCGCCCCCGCCAAAGGGATAGGGCTCCCCTGGTACTGTATATTTCGGCGAAGAAATGTGCATCCATATACTGTCACCGGGTATTGAAGGATTTAATATATTGTTGGTTTGAACTTTAAAATAACATTCAAAATCGCTGTAATTTAAAACCTGGCTGTTGGTTTTGCCAACGTTAAAAAAGCCACTGGTTTTACCGCCACAAGGGTAGCTCTGAGCCTTGCCATAGGCATCATTAACAACGGCAAAGTAATCGTAGCTCTCGCGTGTTTTTAAACGCGTTTTATCAAACACGCACTCGCCATTGGCATCGGTAGTGGCTTGGGCAATTTCTTTGCAACTGTACATGGGGCTAAAAACACCGCCGCCGCTTTTGCGTTCAACTATTACTACATTAGCACCGGCAATGGGTTCGGCCAGGGCATAGTTATACGCTGTAAGGCTTATATTAGTTTTACGCTTGCAATGGCAAAGAGTTATAGCTAACAGGCATAAAAAAATATGTGTACTGTATTTCATTTTTTATTGTAAGATAATTCTGTCAACTTGTATATAGCTGTTGTTTTTTATTGTTACTAAGTACACTCCTTTAGGCAGGTATTCAATATTTATCTTATTTACGGAGTTGCTAATTTTACCGCTTTGTAAAATCTGGCCCATGCTGTTTGCAATTTCGTAATCGTAGCTTATCTCCTCGTTCAGTAGGTATATCAACTCGCCGTTTGTGGGATTTGGGTATAGCCCCACGTTGATTTTTTCGTTAAAAACTGCATTGGTTTTAAGTGCCGTAGCACGTTTAGAAACTATAGGGCGCGCCTCTTTTACCATTTGAGGAGGAGCCGCAATGGGGGAAGCTGTTTTTTGCCCATAGCTAAAAGGCGCGCAGAGGTTGGGGTCGGTATACACATAGGCCCTGAAAATGCTTCCGTGCTTGCTGCTAAAACCAGCACCCAAAGTAACCTTACCATAACCATCGTAATTGTTTGCATGAAAAGTTACAACGGCTCCCTCACCCACCACCAAATCACCAGGTGAGGTTCTTTGGTTTTTATAGGTGTTCGGTTGCGGTTCATGCTGATAAATACTTTGGTCTCCGGCCAAAATAGAATTTCGGGCTTCAAAATCGGCATAATATTTTTGGCGTATTGTCCCAACCTCACTACAGTAAATAAGCTGATCCTGTATTAAGCGGTTACTCAGGTACAGCGTGTGTGGGGCAATTTCCTCGGCTAAAAACTCACCAATTAAAGGATTAGGGTCTTCCACGTGCATGGTATTAGGGTCATAATTATTATTGTTAGTGGTGTTGGCCCAAATGGCATCGTAGGGCGTATAATCATAATTGTTGGAGGGGAAAGTGAGGTGTGGGTAGCCATAATCATGGTTAGGTGATGGATCAAATACTCCATTATATTTATTACGCTGCATTAAATTAAGCCCACCGCTAACATTACCCGGCACTATGCTAAGGTTAGGAAAACGTGGTAAGCTATTATTGCCTGGTACGTGTAAATCTAAACCACTTACAGTGGGCGCAAAGCCTGTATGTTTATTAGAATACTTCTTTAAATTACAGGAGGTAAATGCTGCCGAAGGATAATCAGAGCTAAGAAACAGGGCTTTTGCAAATATTAAATTTGAGGGTAAAGAACTGCCAGCAGCCTCATCGTAATTTTTGGCAGCACCGCCCAGCCACCAGTCATCAACATGGTTACTGCCATAATATTTCCAGTGTCCAAAGTTTACATGCCAGCTGTATATTGCTGTTTTAAAACTCGTGCCTAATTTACAATCGAAAGCATCATTATTCCAACTGCTTAAAACGCGCGCCGTAGCCTGGCGAAAGGGGGTAGCTTTAAGCAACCAGGTACCAACTCCAAAAAGAGTACCTGCGGGGCTAACACACCAACTGCTGGGCGACTGGTTATATAAAATGTCGGTTTCGGTACTTAAAGTTTGACTTATTCCATTCGCATTACCTTGTGATACTGAGATACGATAGGGAAAAACGGGATAGCCTGTTAGATTTGCGGGTGTGGATGGTAAAGTCACGTTTGTTAAATCGTTAAAATATTTCACAAAATCCTGATGAGGCCTCGAAGCCCAGTTTCCGCCCTGGTAAAATGTATTAGCAAGATGATATAGGGTATTTTGGGTAGCCACCCCATTTTTGTTAACAAGGTTTAATGCGCCGTTGCTCGCTAAACTGTTAAGTATATCTGACGCATTGGCAGGTAAAAACCAGATACTTTGTTGAAAATCCCAAAACATTTGTATACCTAATGGGGTGTTGCTGCCCTGCGTTTCATGATCTACACCAACCCATATTTTTGTACGGTGATGAGTGCTTTTACGTGCAGATTCAAATACGCACTGGTTACGCATTTTATGCTCGTATTCCATAAGGGTAAGAGCCAATCGGCCACTTAAAGCCCCCGCACTATAACCGCCTACAACCAATTCGTGCTTGGCGCGTTTAACTTTCGTAGAATTTGGATAACCGGGGGCTTCCGGGTCAAGTGCTGCGCCCGGGTCTACAATACCATCAAATTCATTTATAATTTTATAATTAATTTCTTTTAAAACCAAGCTTGCCAGGTAAGCGTTTGTTTGAAGGTATCCAATACCCTCTTTAAACCTTACAATACAAACATCGTATCCTTCCTGGCGTATTTTATCAATAAGTCTGGCACCATTGTCTCCAAAAGCCTGCCCTCCGCCCGCATTTTTTGAAAAATCGGTAAAAAATCCGTTATATGTCTCATACAGGGGGCCGCGCCATCCATCCATCCAACCTATTGCCCCAAGAATTTGAGCTAACCATGGAGCAACATTCCCCATTGCCTCGAGAGACTTTCCGTCCTTAGGATTATATCCTCCAAAAATTACGTACGGTTTTCTTAAACTATTTCCCCGAGTGTTACCGCACCCTTTCCAAACTCCAACTTGCGCAAAAGTTTCATTTTGCGCATTATTATATGTTATTCCGTTAAATTCACCGACAGGAAAATCGCCAAAGGAATTTGCATAAATATTACCATTTCCAAATACATTAAACGTGTAATCATACCCTTGATAAGAACTACTCAAAAGTGATAAAATACTACTGCTTATTACATTGATTTCACTTTTACTGTATAAGGTATCGCCGTTACTTAATGTATCCCATGTGCCTGAATTTCTTAAGCCAAAGTTTACATCAATTGCATATCCAAATCGATACGGTTTTATTTCGCTACCTAATAATTCCATTTCATCCGCAGTTTTTAAAGAATCTATATTAACCGGGCGCATTATTTTTGTATCTATATTTTGCTTTAAGTTTTGAAGTTCAAAACTTGGCGGGCTGCCTCCAATGCTTTGTTGCGCATAATTTAAAGCGTAGGTAACTGTAAGTATTACTATTATTAAATATTTCATTGTTTATAATTAATTCATGTTATTCATAAAAATTTAATGCTATAGCGTTGGCTTTATCCTTACTTTTTATTTTGCATTTTATTCGATGACCTGTTTTACATCCGCATGAATAACAAAGCTCTAGAGTGCCATCATTTAGTATTTGTACTTCAAAAACTTTTATGTCTTTATCTTTTAAATAGTTTTTTACATTATTTTTTTTTGAAGATTCATCATTATTCGAATCGCCCCAAGGATCTGCACAGGCTGTTTCATCATAATAAACCCAAGATGTTTGTATTAACTTTTGGCAATTTGTTAATGTAACAATGGTTACTAAAAGAATATAAAAGAAGCTTGCTTTTTTCATAAGATAAATTGAAAATATATTAAAAGTAAACTTAGAAACTATTTTGTATTTACTTGTTTTTTTAATAGTTCTAATTCGTTTTTAAGTTGTATAACATAAAGTGTAAGTTCTTCAATTTTTTCCATTTGCAGCTTGCTCATCTCACCTATACTTACTCCCTGTTCTTGGATCTCTTTTGCGCTTGGAATATTTGGTAAATGTTTATGTTCTTTTATATAGCTTTCCAATTCATCCAAATTATTTAATCTATAATTTTTTTCAAATACATAGTCTGCCCATTGCTGTTGCGTTACGATAACCTCCTTGGACACTATTTTTCCGTTTACGGTTAAAAGGGAATTAGTAAAATGTGTACTTGTATTTAATAAAGATTGTGCAACCCAAAAAAATAATAAATAAAAATTGTTTTTGCATAAAACTTTAGTGTTGAATTATTAATTTTTTTACCAATTTCCAATCGTTGTTTTGCAACATTACAGTGTAAATGCCATTAGGCAACTTGTTAATATTGATAATAGTTGTTGATTGTTGTAGAGTGGTTGTCTGCATCACCCGCCCTAACGTGTTTACAATTTCTAATTTACAATCTGTCATTCTGAGTGGAGAAGGATTTAATCCATCATTTTGTAACTCAACATGCAATATTTCGTTAGCAGGATTTGGAAACAGGTTTACTTCTTTATTTTTAGTGACTAATTCATTTAAGCCCACAGTACTTATATCATACTTATAAAGTACTCCTTTACCATTATTTGCTCCTCCTATTGAAGTAACCCCGTATAAATTATTATTAATTTTTAAAACGCCTCCACTTGGAAAAACTCCGTTATTGGATGATTGTGTTCCAAAATTATATAAATTAATTAATGTATTTGAACCTATATTATAGTAAAATAAATTGTTATAAGTAATACCATATATTTCGTTATTAGATATAGTAAGTTTGTTTATTGGAAATGGTACTGGACAATCTCCTTCTCCATATCCAAAATCGAATAACTTAGTAAGGTTATTGCCATTGGGCAATACCTTAAAAACAGTTCCATTGCCGTTAATCCCTCCGCCACAAATTATACCATAAAAGTATGTTCCGTCGCTCACAATGTCAGATGTTTTTCCCGCGCCATTAATTGTGGTAGTACTTGCAGCAATTGTAGAAGGATTGCTGCCATCGAGCATTATTTTAGAAATAGATGCACTATGACCGTTTGCATTATCTGCCAACATATTACCACCATATAAATAAGTGCCGTCGCTAATTAGAGTTGCAGAGGACCCTCCGTAAGCTGAGCCAACAAAATTATTTAATATACTGTAGTCGGTGCCATTTAATTTAATCTTAAATACTGTTCCTTTACTGGAGTTATAATTAGGAGTTCCTCCTTGGATTGTTGTACCGTACAAATAAGAACTTCCGTCGTAATACAACGCTCCTTCTGGACGGTTACCATCACCTATGAATGAGCCAAATGAATGTAAAATATTATAACCGCTTCCATCAGTTCTGATTTTAAATATTGAACAACCAGCAGGCCAACCTTGACCAAAGGTCATCCCGTATAAGGTGTCGCCTATTAAAAGTAAACCTGTAGCGGGATTAAAATCACTGTTTGTACCTGTAAAATCATAAAGTTTGGTAAAGCTCGTGCCATCGAGTTTTATTTTATAAACTATGCCATAGTTATTTAAACCACCACTATAAGTAGTTCCATACAACCATGTGCCGTCCGTTATTAAAGGTCCGCTTGGTTGCGAACCAAAAGCTGGCACATCGAAATCAAACAACTTGGTGTATTGGGCATTTGCTGTAAGTGCAAATAGGCTAATGAGGAGTAGTAGTTTTTTCATTGTGTTTGGTTTTAAATGTAGAACGATTTAGAGATTGCTTTTGCTGATAAAAAAATCGGCATATCACTATCACAGGTGGTTAATTTTGTTTTTGTTCTAATTTATTTATTTTTTCAGCCATCAGGTTTAATTTTTCTTCCAACTGGAAAATATATAAATACGCTTCTTCTAGTTTTTCAACAGTAGCCTTTTGAATCTCTCCAATATTAGCTCCGGTCTTTACATCATCTGCGGTAGGCATGTTTTTTAGATGATGATTTGATAATATATAATTTTTTGTTTCTACTAGGCTAGGCAGCTTATAACCCGCATCAAAAACATAGTCGGGAAAACCACCAATTTGAACATATATTTCGCGTGCGTAAGCAATACCATTTGCTTTTACTCTAAAATTTACACTTCCGGTACTTTTATCCGTAACATCTAAGGCATTTTTGCCCGGATCAGATAGAATTAAAATTCCATCATCGCTCCACGCATCAATAGTTAAACGTGATGAAGGATTATCTGTTCCTATTCCAATTCTATTATTATCGTGTAAAAATAAAATATTATTATTTGCATTTGTGCTAGCAAAAGGCTTCCAGAAATTTAAGCCTGGATTGGGTGCGCCGGTGCCATCGGTATATTCTATGCCCCAATCTCCGTAAGGGTTTGTTGCGCCTCCAAATACAAACATTGGCCCCCCAAATGTGTTATTGCCCGATAACCGAATTGCCCCTTGGTCAAACTTAAATTCCTTCCCTCCGGTGTTACTTGGCGCTGATGTTCCAAAACCAATAGTGCCATCAATTTCGCTTATCCACATACGATTAACATTATTTGCTTTTAAAATAAATGGAAAGTTATTACAAGTACCTATGCTAACCTCATTTCCAAATCCTGAAATAACATTACCCCCTCTTCTCCATGCAGGATTATTAGGCTGACAAACGTTAGGAAGTCCAGTACCCGGCACTTTCAACATTCCGTTAGCATCAACAAACAGTTCCTGATCGCCTGTGCCGTTTCCTAAACCCGCAACCTTTAAATTTCCATTAAAACTCGCATTACCCGCCACCGTTAGTTTGCTGTTGGCCATAATATCTCCGCCCGCTGTTAAGGTGCGGGTGGGGTCTATGTACAAATCGCCGGCTACTTTGGTAGTGCCGTCAATTACACGGCCAAGGCCCATTTTAATGGTATCGGCGGTTAAGCGCCCGGTGGTTACGTATTCGGCAGCTTTTAATTGGTCGGTAACAATAATGCCTCCGCCAACAAATAAGTTGTTTGAAATAAAAGCGTCGCCCACCACGTGCAATTTGTATTGAGGTGAGTTGGTTCCAAGTCCAATATTGCCGGTAGTAGCGGCTACTAAGTTATGGCCCACTATGTTCCAACTGGTAGCTGTTACAGGCAAACTGCCCCAGGTGCCGTTGCCGTACAATACATCGGTGGCATTGCCCGCAGGAAAT
>JACPOC010000041.1 GCA_016185125.1 Bacteroidota bacterium | reverse complement strand
GATTGCTTCACTCCTTACCTCGTTCGCAATGACGTTTTTTTATCACCGTCATCGCGAGGGAATTTTCTTCCGAAGCGATAGTGCGCAAAATATTTAACCACAGAGGTACAGAGAAAAAGAGAATATAATATACACAGAGAAATATTTCCCTACGCGAAATATTTTAAAAGAACGCAGATAATACAGATAAATCTCCGCATTAAAAAAGCTCGGTTATAGATTGCTTCACTCCTTACGTCGTTCGCAATGACGTCTATTGTTTGTCACCGTCATCGCCAGGGAAGCAATCTCTAAAACCTTCATAAGATCGAGGTTCTTCGATAGATTCAGACACCTCGAAAAATAAATCACGAACTTCATTTTAAAAGATTGCTTCGGGTGAAAATACCCTCGCAAAGACGCCGGTGGGAAAATCGTTACTGATTATTCTGCGGACTTTTCCAAAACCCTATTCAGTAATTTTCTCATTTACAACCCCTTACCAACAAAACAGTCCGCATGTGGTCCGCGCAGACTAATTCAGCCTTGTTCGCTTCGCAACTTTGTATCGTTGAAATGATGGTTAAACAATTTTGAATGGCAGTTGAAGGTGAAGCGGCAAGGATCCACCGCTTAAAGCCGAAGAACTAAAAGAAAAAAATTGTTTGGGTTTGTAGAGTGAAGTCCCAGCGCGATAAGGACGGCACTTTACAAAGGCGGCCGCGGCGCACATCCCTTCGACTACGCTCAGGATGACAAACATGAGCTTGGAAATAATAAAAAAATAAAATTAAAAAATAGAATTTATGGCGAGACAAAAAGGAATAATAAAATTAAAAGGCACAGTAGGAGATATCACCTTTTACCAAACCGCAGACGGACATATGGCGAGGGAAAAAACCGCGTTAGATGGCAACAGAATTGCAATAGACCCTGCATTTGTAAGAACCCGAGAAAACAATACCGAGTTTGCAGAAGCTGCCAAGGCTGGCAAACTAATACGGGATGCAGTGAACCCACTGATGGCTACGGCCAAAGACAGGCGCGTGGTTTCAAGGCTTCTGAAGTTAATGAGTAAGATACGCACACTTGATGCTACCAATGTTAGAGGCCTTCGCACGGTAGGGACGGCCATTGCATTACCAAGCGCAAAAACCTTGTTAAAGGGTTTTAACTTTAATGACCGTTCGCACCTTGCAGCGGTACTCTTAAACCAGTACAGTTTAAACACCGGTACCGGGGTAATTAGCATGAACGCCCTTACGCCAGCGAACGAGATCGATCAACTTACGGCGGCTACACACTTTTCAATAAAAGGGGGTTGGGCTAAAATAGACTTTGTAAATAAAACCTATGAGCTTAAGCTTAGCAACATAGTGAACTTAGCCTTAAACAGTGCACCAAGCAACGTCATCTTAACACCCACGGCACTGCCTGCGGGAGCGGGTACATCCCTTTATCTTTTACAGGTGGAGTATTTTCAACTGGTGAACGGTGTGCAGTATTCGTTAAAGAACGGGGCGTATAATGCGTTGAGTGTTATAGAGGTAATTTAATAATAGAGTTAAGCGAAGGCTATGAAAAAATTAACCACATAGGAACATAGAAAAAATTTCATGTTAATAGGGAACACAAAGGTAAACATAGGTTTTTCGCTGCGCTCAAAAAGAATAATTAATTAAAAAGATAAAAAAATGAAAACAACAAACAATAAAAACGGTTTACAAAACCTAGTACAAAGAATCAAAAGCGAAACCCCGCCTTTCTTTAAAAAGATACGCACAGGCGGTTTAATCCTGGTAGCTGCCGGAGGGGTTTTAGTTGCTTCACCCATAGCATTACCTGCCATGGCAGTTACAGTTGGCGGATACCTGATTGTAGCGGGTACAGTTGCTACGGCCATCAGTCAAGCCGCCGTGGAAGGCGGTCAAGACAGAGTTAAAAAAAAACAATAATCTTTAAATTAATACTAAGAATTATGAAAAATCAAAATGAAGAATCGATTTTAATCGATATTGAAATCACCGCCAAAAATGGCGAAGAAATAACAAGAGCCATCAGCGCTTCGCTGAAGTTAACCAAAGCCGATGCAGGGCGTGGGGGATATCATCCTAATGTGGACCTCTACATAGATGCCTCCGAGGAGCATGATTATCCTAAAATTCACGCTTCAATAGTGCAACCAACACCGGAGTGGAGCAACCCATTTTTTAACGATTAAAAATTTAAGAACATGAACAATTTTAAAAAAGAAAAAAAACAGAACGACGTTATTGTTAGTTTTAAAACAGTAACAAATCCGAGTGATAACAACATCGACTACAACACAAATAAAAAAGTGAAATGGTTTAGCGTGGAGGTGAGCGAACATAAAAACCAACATGGTGAACTGTTTTCCATCGACTTAAACTATCGCGAGGAGGTGTATGAAAAAGAAGATGCGTTAATAGTAGATATGCAAGGTGAATGAGCAGCAACGAGCACTTTGCAAGCGGCACCCTTTTATGCACTGTAACAGGCACTGCGCTGAGCATGGCTGCTCATCTGGATTCGCCAGACGTGGTGAATACCATGTTGCTTGCTGCCTTAGGCGCTGTGGTAAGCTTTACGGTAAGCGTAACATTAAAATGGCTGGTGAAAAAATGCACCCGGCTCAATTGTCCCGATAAGGGAATACGGAAACCAAAGCCGCCCGCCGCCGGAACATATCGATAATTAAAGAGCCGCCCTGATGAGGGGCGGTTTTTTTAATGATTTTTGGAATCCAACAAACATCATCTTCGGCTCTTTTTAAAGTTTGATTATTGTTATGATAAAAATCTGATGTCAAAACTTGAGTAAACAATAAAATAATTATAATGTTTGCGCATTTTATTGGGCAATTTTTTAGTGTCAAAAAGCAACAGACATTAAATTATTAGTTTTTTAGTGTTTGCGAGCGTAAATAAGGCTATATTTAATGTTGAAAATTAGAGTAAACCTAAATACATTTTATCGTTTTATAACTTGTAAAATTGCAATTTTGGGTTCTTGCTGCAGATTTTTAGAAACTTTAAGACTCTTTTCAAAATAAGTCAATGCCCTCTTACATATAATTAGATTTAACAATATAAAGTGACCATGAATTTTATTATATAAATAACAATTATGCGTTAAACTCTAATACCAATTATCAAAACATCGTCTACTTGCTCATTCGTTCCTTTCCATGTTTCAAATTCATCTTTTAAATGATTCTTAATTTCATTTAAAGAACAGGAACTTAATTTTAACAGCAATTCCTTTAAGGGTTTATACATATACTTTTTTCCATTGATGCCGCCAAACTGATCCGCGAATCCATCAGTTAAACAAATAATAAGATCCCCCTTTTCCATTTGTATTTTTTTTAAAGTAAACGGAACTATTTTACCCATTGCTTTTCCTACAGGCATTTTATCTGGTTTAAATTCCATTAATTCATTGTTCCGGATAATCCAAAGGGGATTATTGGCAGCTGCGAAAGACAGTAGCTTGTTTTTGAAATCAAAATTACATATTACAGCATCCATGCCATCTTTGCCACCTTCCAAACTTCCATCATTGGCCATATGTTCCATGATTCTTGTACGGGTATAATTTAAAATATTATCCGGAGATAACTCACCGGCCTTAACGGCTTCATTTAAACAAGAAATGTTTAAAATACTCATAATTGCACCCGGAACACCGTGACCAGTGCTGTCGGCAGTAACCAATGAGAATTCACTATTATTCAATTCAGCGGCCCAATAGAAATCACCACTTACAACATCCTTGGGTTCAAAAAACACGAAATAGTCGTAAGAACCTTCGGCATCTCCGGAAGAAGTAAGATATTTGTCAAGTAATTCTTTTGTTGCAAGTAAAGCTCTTTGAATCCGTTTCGCATAATTTATACTATCCGTTATCTCCTTATGTTTATGTTCCACCTCTAATTTTTGTTCTTCAATAACCGTTGTTCGTTGCCGAATTATGTTCTCAAGTTTTTGGTTTTTGGTTTTTAACCGTTTTGAATTTAATTGCATGAGCCGGTATATAGAATAAATAAATAAAATTATATATACTGTATAAGCCGGTTTACTGCGATACCATGGGGGTAATATTTTAAAGGGCAACTCTATCTTAATAATGTTGGTAGGATTTAATTCATTTTTAACCTTAATCCGTACTGTGTAACTTCCTTCAAATAAATTTGAGTATATAATTTTATTGTCCTTTGTCCAAGAATTATAAGCATCTTCAAGCCCGTCCAAATAATATGAAAATTCAACATTGTTTCTTCCTTCGAAGCAATTAGACCCAATCAGCACTTTTAACTCGTTATTTTCATACGGAATTGTTATTAAGCTTGGTGCAGTTTTATTTGCCGCAAAATTCATTAACAAAGTGTCTTTTTTGGATACAACAGAATGAATAAAAAAATTATAATTTCGTTTTTCAGTTTCGTGAAGTTTGCTCAGGAGATAAAGTCCTTCGTCCGTGCAAATAAAAACCATTTTATTAAGCTCATCATTTTGGATCAAATTAGCTTTAACATCTTTAAGCTTGCCAATGCCTCTATTATCCATACGCAAAGAACTGTTATTAATGTACACAATGCGTTTTTCGACTTTGTCTTTTAAACCATTAAAAACAGTCTGCGAGCATATCAGATCTCCGTCTAATTCCGCTGCTCTGAAAACTTCACTATCCTTGATAGTATTTTTAAAACGCTCCTCTTTAATACAAAGCAGGCGTTTTTGACCATTTTGTTTTACAGTATATAATCCGCTCTCAGTACCTATAAATAATTTCTTATTATAGGTAAAAACAAAATTTTCGCTGTTTTGGTTAGGAAGTCCATCTTTTCCTTGAATGGAATCAAGTAAATAAGATTTAGAATAATTTAAATAGTAAATGCCGTTATTTTCAGTTCCAAAATAAATGTTCCTGTTTTTATCACTCGCAATACTTTGAACTTTTCCTCTAAATTTGTGCGACTTAACAAATGTAAGCCGTTCACCAGAGAGATGGTAGACTTCGATACCATTGTTAGTTGCTGCATATAAAACATCCGGCTGATAAGGATCATTCAAAATAAATTTTGTATCGCTCTCACTAACCTGAGTAATTGTTTTCCCGTTATAGATAAATATACCTTTTGCGGTTGCTATAAATAATTTATTACTGTAAGTGAGAAGATACCAGGTTTGCTTTTGAAAATTGTCAAGATCGATAAACTTATTTTCCACAGGGTTAAAAACCTGAACCGCTTTATCATTAGCAATATAAAGTTTGTTTTGAAAATAAACGGCGCTTTGGACAACTCCTGAAATGCCATTATCACGGTTATATTTAAAAAGTTGAGAATTAAGCTCCACATAAGAAAGACCATAAAAGAGTGAAAACCATAAATTACCATTGGCATCCTGATAGCATGATTTAACGTTATTATCATAAATGCCGTTTTTATAATTAAACTCCTTAATAACCTCTAATTTTTTATTTAATAAAAAAGCACCTTTCTTATTACTAGTTACAATAAAATTTCCATTTCTAAGAAGTGTTCCATTATTAATTTCAGAATCCATTATTTTTTCATTTGCCGCGCACTCTACATTTTCAAATCGCGTTAACATTGGCTTTAAGGAGTCGTAAAAAGCTTTGTAAATGCCGGCATTTCTAAAACCTAAGGCATACACAGTATTGTTTAATTTATAATTAAAAAACAATTTGAGTTTTGAAAGTTCTTCGGTTTGTTTTACCGGATTTAATATTCCGTTATCCAAAACCCAAATAGTATTTTGAACATCCAACACAAACAAATGCTTTCCCATACCAAAAGCTCTGGTATGGAATGCTGAAATTGGCTTAAATGCTTTTAAACTCTCAGTCTTCAATTCAATTAAACGATCAGCTGACAAAAAATAAACCGATTTTCCTATTGATAGAATTTGACGAATAGTTTCTTGTGGCTGATCTCCTTCAGACAACTGATCTTTTAACGAGGTGAAATAAAAACTTCCTATTCGTGTTTTTTCAATGGTTCCAAAATTTCCATCCTCATAGCCTACATAAATTTTTCCCTCGGCATCATTTACAATACTGTAAACAGCAATTTCATCAAGTAATTTTATGAGTTGCCAGTTAAAGCCATCATACACTAAAACTCCGCTGGCATTGGCAACATAAATAAGCCCATCTTTGTCCTGAGCCACGCCGTTATTATTGGGTGTGCCTGAATAGTCTTTAGGCAGATAATTTTGAATAAAGTACTCACCTGTTTGCGCTCTATCATAAAACCAATAGAGACTAAACAAAAAAACAAAATAATATTTAAAATTAATTTTTAAATCCATTAGAGTACAAAATAAAAAAAGCGCCTTAAAAAAAGCGCTTTTTTTATTACAAGATATGAGTACTTATTCTTTTATCAGCTTTTTAACAGAAATGGTTTTATTAAGGTATTTTACAGAAGTAATGTAAACCCCTGTGGAAAGATTTCCAATTTCAATTTTATGTTCCTTCTTAACATTTGAAATTATCCATTTTGAAATTACAATTTGTCCAAGCAGGTTCCGAACTTCAATCTCCATCTCTTCCCCAGTTAAAACTGCAAACCGAAAATTTAAAACATCCGTAGCCGGATTAGGATATAAATCGATATCGCTGCTGTTTAAAACAAGAACCCTTAAACCTGTAACAAATTGTCTTTCATTGGTTTGATTACTTTTTGTGCGTGTCTTTGTCACAAAAGTTTCCGATGAGCTATTTTTAGCACCGTAAAAACAGGGCGAGGCAAGATTCATATCAATGTAATATGCTGTATTGGTGTTGGAAGTGGGTGAGGGATCATTATAGGTAATTGAATTTCCAGTGGCAGGAATATTGGATGCCAGCAGAGACCATGTACCCACGCCGTTTGGTTTTTTAAAAACATTATAGGAGGTAACATATCCCGGGTTGTTATTATCTGAATAATTATTCCAGCTTAATGTGGTTACAGTACCTGTGTTTTGTGCCGTTAAAAAACACGTTTTATGATATAATTGGTAGTTTATTGGACTATAATTATTAAACGCATCTTTTGTGCCGAGTTTATAAGCATGAGCAATATTATTTGGGTTTTGATTAGTTGGAAAAATAAGATCGCGAAATAAACTCGAATCATTTTTACTTTTGCTGCCTACTTGAATAAAAGTGGGTGAGGCACGGTAAATGATAAAACTATCAATAACACTTGTGTCAACCGCGGACTTATCCCAGTAAACTACATTATGGGTACTGGTTGTATCAACACTCACCATGCACATGACAACTGAATCGGGCAGCAGATCTATTCTTCCGGCGAAAGCATCGTCGTTGCCGGATGTTGCTATAGCAGGCAACGGAATAGCCTGAAAGTTTGGAGAGGCATGATTACCCGCAAAAAACAAATGTTTATTATTACTAATAGAAACCCCATTAACAAAATCAGCACCCGAACCGCCTGCTTTTTTTGCCCACCGACAAGTTCCTAAACTATCATAAAAGGCAATATAGCCATCCCATACGCCTCCTATTGGGGCTAAGTTACTTCCGTTTCCAAAAGATACGACTGAACCGTAATTTCCGCTAATAGCTATACCATTCTTTGAATAGGCTACTCTTTTAGCCGTTTCATTTGCTGTGCCTCCAATTGGCTTTACAAAAATTGTTGATCCATTAGAACCACTAAACTTTGCTAAAAAACCATCCGCTCCGCCATTTGAATTGATTGAGGTTGAGCCAAAATTAGAATTGTTATTAAAATCTCCGCTTACGTAGCAATTGTTTCCGGCATTGTCACTGCAAATCCCGGAACTGGCTTCGGTATTACCACTCCAAATGGATATAGCCCAAATAAAATCACCGGTAGCCGCTGATTCTTTTAACACAAATACATCTGCGCCGCTGTTGCCGCCATTTAATACATTACCTGGGTTTGTGGTTGTAGGAAAAGGAACCTGAGTTACAGACGGTGGAAAAATTACCACCACATTTTGAAATTTACCTGTAACAAATACATTACCTGCTAAATCGGTTGATAAGGCCGTTACTTCATCATCAGCAGAGGCTCCTGTTTTTTTTACCCATTGGTTTACAAACGAGGAATTAAATTTAGTTATTATTAAATCTTTACCTCCGGCACTGCTTACAGTGGTAGAACCAAATGTAACAGAATTATTAAAAGAGCCTCCTGCAAAGATGTCACCTGCAGAGTTAACAGCGATAGAATTAAAAGCATCGTTACCGATTCCTCCATAACTAAGGGCATTTAAAACAACACCTGTTGGAGATAATTTTATTATCATCATATCCAAACCTCCGTTACTTGACAGGGTAGTAGTACCAACAACCATTGAGCCACTGTAAGCTCCACATACATAAATATTATTGTTGATGTCGGTAGCTACTCCGTTAGCAAAATCTGCACCGGAAGACCCAAAGGAAAGTATCCAGCTAAGATTTCCATTAAAATCATGTTTTGCCACTAATATATCTGTGCTGCCATTTGTGGTTACTGTATTTGTTCCAATAACAAATGCTGAACTTGCAGACCCAACACTAATCGAATTCTTTTGGTCATCACTCGCAATGGCATTAAATACATCTGCTCCCGCACCACCGTAACCTTTAACCCATTTGTAGTTTTGAGAAAAATAAATAAAAGGACTAAATATAGCCGTAACACTTATAGCTAAAATGATTTTTCTATACATGGAAATTATATTTATTCGATGATTATTTTTTTAACACACATAATTTTACCATTATATTTTATGCTTAACGTATAAATGCCTTTTACAAATGAGCTTACATCCAAAACCTGAGCATCACTGCTGTTTGCCTTAATAGACTTCAAGGTCATTAACTGCCCAAGCATATTGAGTATTTCAATTTCATGATCTTCACTTGTTAAAACATTGCATTTAACACTTAAACTGTTTTTCGCAGGATTTGGATAGACCGCCACATCCTTACTACTAATTAAAATATCCTTCAGTCCCTGAGGGAACTGTCTTTCATTGGTTTGATTACTCTTTGTTCTTGTTTTGGCAACTAAAACATTACTACTGCCTCCAATTTGTTTTAAGGTTGGATTACAAACAAACCCGCTGGTACTTACAAACCATTTTACATTACCTCCCTGCGCAAGAGAATTATACTGGTTATCATTTGCGAAATTCGCGGAAGTTGCGCCCACCGTTGTTGAAACACCTGTTAATATATTTTGACGCCACAAAGTATAACTGGCACTGGGCAAAATACCAATTCCTTCAATAAAATAATAATTCCAATTAAATTGACCGGTTTGGGCATCCTGTACATTAATGGATTGATGATAAGGGCTGCCTGATAAAAGACTCAAATTGCCACAATTATCGCGCATCTGAAGTTTATATTTATAAGAGGAGAAATTAGGATCGCCGGTATAAGGCCCAATGCTCCTATTTGTATCTACATAACTACTAAAGAGATTTTTACTGATTCGTCCAATAGGCGTATAAAGTAATGCATTTGTTTCTCTATAAACTATAAATGTATCTGCCTGGGGATATTGTGTTTTCTCCCAATAAATTTCATTGTTCTGCCCAAGGCTGTCAACCGTAACCAGACAGATACTAGGACTCGGAGGAGAAATTACAGTAACTGTAACCGGAAGTGAACTTAGCGTATTGCCGCAACTGTTGGTGATGGTTGAGGAATACACACCGCTGACAGTTACATTGATGCTTTGCGTGGTAGCCCCGTTATTCCATACATATCCTGAAGCGGAAGGATTACCAAGCACCACACTTTGCCCCAAGCAAAAGGATAGCGGGCCACTTGCAGACACTATTATTTTTTTTACACGCGGCGTATCAATGGCCATGTGCTGAAATCCCGCGAAGATACTATCACAGGAAGTGCCTCCAAAAGTGGTAATGGGTTCGCCGATAGTGTAATCATAATGAATGCCGCCCACATTACCACCGCCACCCGCAACATTGACCATGTATGGGGAGAAAGTGTTTTGCGCATTAACAGACCAATTAAGAGTAATTAAAAATGTAAACAAATAAATATTTACTTTCATTTTGGCTTTAAATTGTTCTTTCATTTAATTATTTTCTTATAAATATCTTTTTGATTTACTTTGTCTTGTAGGCCAATTATTAATAGTATTCTTCAACGATGACCATACCAGATCCGCCAGCATTACCTGCTGACCCCACGCTACCGGCCGATCCTGCGGTACCTGCTGTACCAATTCCATATGAAAATATTTGGAGTGGCGTTGGAGTTATAAAAGTTTCAATATAACCACCGCCACCGCCACCTGCTCCTGCACTTTGATTTGATGAAGTTGCTCCATTACCTGAACCTCCGCCACCACCGGCTCCGGAATTAGTTGCACCTGATCCGCCACCTGCTCCGCCAAAGGGTGTTGATCCACCACTTCCGCCAGCTGGACTAGTTGCAAGATTAGCTACCTGGGCAGTTCCTCCTGTACCATTGCCACCCCTGATATTTGCTATGGTTCCACCAGCAGCAGTTCCGCCAGCACCAATAGGTGAGTTGTTTTGAGTGCCACCAGAACCTCCGTTTGCAGTGAGAGTGCCAAAAGTTGTGTTTCCTCCTATACCACCAGATCCTCCTCCGGTACCACCGCCTGCGCCACCGCCGCCTCCACCAACCATTCTTACTTTTATATATAATACATTAGCCGGTGTTGAATAATTTCCTGAACCCGATAAAAACTTCTGTACAGTTGGCGCTTTAGTTTTTGCGTTAAGCGCATATGGCACCGCTTGAAACTTAGTGGTGTTTCCTATTTGACTAAAAACACCCGTAAAGCTGATATTACTATTTATTTCTACTTTAAAAAAGGTACTGTCGTTACCCCAGTTTATTTGGCTGAAGCTTGCCGCAGTAAACGGAGTTACCGGAGTTCCTGTTCCTATAACCGCGTTAAACTGCCCCATGCTGTTTGTGGTTCGCAATTGTCTTTCTTGCCAAACCATAGTACCTGATGATGTCGTTTGATAAATGGTAAACTGAACAGGCACCTGTTGGTTTGTTTTTGCATTTCCGTTAGCATCTCTTACCACGGATTGATAGTTGATACCGTAAGGAAAAGTTTGGGAAATTAAGAATGAAGAATTAAAAATTAAAAATGCTACAGTTAACATTTTTGAAAAACGAAGCGTTGATTTCATGATTTTTTTTAATTAATATTTAACAATAAAATTCACATAAATATTTTTAGGGCGCGATTCAATCGAAATTTTTGCCGTTCCATACGCGCTTAATGTTAATGGGTTAGATGCGATAACAACATCTGGTCCGCTAGGCTGACAAGCACTTCCAGGAGAAGTCCCAAGTGTTCCGGGCGCTGTACCAACTATTCCCCCATCAGAAGGCCTAATTAAACTATGACCATGGCCTTGAAATGCATCAGCTTCCCTACTCCCAACAATATTTCCCACATTTCCGCCCGGAGCGCTTGCCGTGCGGGTTAACTTATCAGGATCATTTCCCGCGCTTCCATCTACACCACGCAAAAACTGCCCGCGCAGATCCGGTAAATTAAAGGTTGTGCTTCCATCGCCTGCGCCATAGGCTGTACCCATTACATTAAATAATTTACTATAAACAGTGCGGCTTACCGCGCTTCCATCACATAATAAATATCCGGCAGGCGCAATGCTGGCACCATAAGCCTGTATAATGCCCGGAGGTGTTGGGTCAGGGGCTGCCAAAGCATAGGGCACGCTCATTAATTGCTGGGTGCCTATAATACTAAAAGTACTGGAACCTGTTTGTATCTCACTTTTTAAAAAATAAATGTCATTAGCCCAATTAATTAAACTAAAAGTATTTACCGTTCCTGACACAAATGAGCCACCTCCTACCGTTACATTAAACTGGCCCATACTATTTGTAATGGCAGTTTGCGTTTCCTGGTAAGTAACTGTGCCGGTTGAATTACTTTTTAAAATTGTTAATCTTAAACCAACTGTGGTATTGGTTTTGGCGCTTCCATTGGCATCTCTTACTACGGCCTGGTAATTAAATCCGTAAGGAAAATTCTGGGAAATTAAGAATGACGAGTTAAGAATTAAGAGTGAAAGAAATAACAGATTTCTAACCGGTAAACGAAGAATTTTTAAAATGTTAATCATAAGTAAAAGGTTTTTTGTAAATTTATTTAAGTTAGAAGAGTAAAAAATAGGTATTTCTAATTAGTAAAAGCGTTTATATGGTGTCTACTGCCCATTTTTATAATACAATTTATTGCGTCTTCAAAATCTTTTTTTCCAAATTCGTAGTCATAATTTCCGTTGGCAGTTTCTACTCTAACACTTGTAGGGTTTTTGGTGATTAATGTTTTTATAGCACTGTCATCTAAAATATATTTTATAGTAGTAGTTGTAGAAACGAAATATTTATCGGTGTTGTTGTTACCTGAGCCAGGCGCTTCATAGGATGAACTTCCTTTGGTTTCTTGGCCTGTCTTAAGTTCTACGGTACTTTGGTCTCCCAATAATATCATTATTTTAGATCCTGAAGGAACGACTAATGAATTATTTAAATCGTGATATTTTTTATCTCCTTCAGCAATTCCACATACAAGAGCAGATGGCCCTAAAAATTTGGTGAAATTATCCCACTTTGTCCAAAGAATTTTCTTTTTTGTGAATTTGTCTGTTTCGTCTGTTTGATATTTACAGTCAGCTTTTTGAGCAAACGCATTCCCAAGTAAGATCGAGCCTGTGAATAATGTTAAAATTATTTTTTTCATATTTTTTATTAAATTTTTCTCCCATTCATATGGCTTTTCGGTATCGCCCCGTTTTTAGAGTGGTCGCCGGACTCCACTATTTACAAATTTATTTATGGTCCGTTGCGAACTGTCACGCAGAATTTATATCGGTTCTCTTGGCTGTTCGTGTCCACTATGTCGTTTTTTTAACTTGCCTATAACTACCGCGTAAGCTTGTTGCGCAGCGCAATAATTTTTGTTGAAATAGAATTAAATTCAGCCTCATCCATTTCCCCGACTTTAACAGCTGAAATTTCTGTATGTATTGGTTTTAAATCTGCATAAAGTTGCATGCCTTCCTTTTTATCTTTATAGTCATTTAGCAGATTAATAATATTGCCTAAGTGAAAGCGTTGTTCCCACAAAAGTGTTCTTACTCTTGGCTTCACCGTTTCATCTACTTCTTTGCCTGTTTCGCAGGTTATATAAAGACTTTCGAGCCAGCCTCCGGTAAAAATTACCGCCGCGGTAAACAAACGGTCATTGGTTCTTAGATAATCATCGCTTTTAACGAAAATATCATCAAGTATTTTAAAAAGAGAATCTTTGTTGCCAATATTATTTTCGGTTCTTTTGCCAACCATTTTATTTACGGCACCGTCTAAGCCTAAGGCATGAGTAAGCCCGGCTATACACTTCATATACTTTAACACATCGTCTGCCTTATCATGTGCAATGGCGTAAGACATATCAATGTTATAAATACCAATATTTACCGCGCGTTCAAACTCTCTGGTATAATTTGGAGCTTTTTTTGGATCATTTAGAACGTTACCCAGATACGGCGTATTCCATTTGCGGAGTTCCTGCATGCTGTTTGCCGGCGAGGGAATGTTAGCCAGAGCAAAGTCAAACTTAAATTTTGTGCTATCTGACACTGTTACCTTAGTAGTATCCTGCACAAGGGTTAGTGTATCTTCATGAGAAAACTCATCAGCCTCTTTGTTTTCGGCACAGGAGAGGGTAAAAAAAACGGCTCCAAAGGAAGTTAAAAAAAGTAAAAGTTTTCCGGTCATAATAGCAGGATTTAAGAAAAAAATTTATATAAGTTTACTAAATACAATACCTGTTTTGTTGGTAAAACTATATAAAGAAAGAAAGGTGGGAAATAGTTATTTATAACTATAACAAGGATGAACGTTTTGAAAGCCGAATTAAATTAATAACTTTACTTGGCTATTATTTTCATGGACTCTCAAAAGTTTACTTATATAAAATACTTGCGCGACAGCATCAATCAATCTTCCTCATCGGATGATGAAATTGTTTTTGAATTGACTAAAATATTCAAGAAAATTTCTTCTTTTAAGAGTGCGGCCTTACCTCTTTTTTTCATCATCGATTATGCCCAAAACTCCTACGCTTTTATGTCGGAAGGAGTTAAGGCTGTTCTACAATATGATGCTATGGATTTTATGGAAAACGGCGTACAGAAAACGCTGGATATTTTTCACAAGGAAGATTTTAAGCTTTATAATCAAAAAATATTCCAACACAATCTTTCCACCTTAAAAATGATTCCTCAAAAAGAGCATAAAGATCTTTCGTTTACCTATAATTTCCGGCTCCGGTCACGTAATAAAAAAATGATAAATCTTTTGCAGAAAGGCTTTTATATTACGGATGACAAAACGGGCTTGCCAAAATACAGCATTGGAAGCATCACAGATATTACGGATGTATTTACTAAAGAAAATCTTGTTTCGCATATAATTGAAAAGTCAAATTTAATAGATGGCAAGCAGGTAAATGAAGTGCTGGTTAAAAACTACTTTTTTTCGGGCGAAGAAAACACAGTGTTAACCAAACAAGAACGAATAATTCTGCTTTGTCTGGCGGATGGATTAAGCAGTAAACTCATTTCCGAAAAACTGCATATCAGCGTTAATACTGTTAATAATCACAGGCAAAATATTCTTGTGAAAACCGGCGCAAGTAATGTAGCACAATTGATTGTGTATGCGGTAAAAAATAAAATTATTTAAAACAATCTTGTGCAAACTCCCCCACCAACTTTGCAAAACTTTCCGGCTGATCTAATTGAGAGAAATGTGAACTGTTATAAATAGTAATGGGATTGTTTCTCCATGATTTCAATCCGCAAACATTTATCGCATCAATCTTGCACAGCTTTTCCTGTTCCCCGTAAACAAGGGCTAGAGGAAGTTTTGTTTTTTCGATATTTGCAAGTTCATCGGTATATTCATTGTTCATAATAGAAAATCCTAAGGCACTTCTTACTTTTGGGTCGGTTGCATAAAAAGCCTTTCGCACAGTTTCTTTTAGGGGTTCAGAAAGCGAAAAAGCAGCGTCGCCTATTAAATTATTGAGTTGCTCATCAGTAAAAGTTTCAGAAAAACATATTCCAACATTTGGATTGGGCAATATAGCTTCGTTTATAGTAAGCCCTTTGCCAACAGCTGTGGAGCCAAGCAACATGATGCCCTTACAGTTAGGAAGATCAGGTGCTATCTCTCCAACAATGTTAGCCCCCAGGGAATTGGCAACCAGAATATATGGTTTAACACTATTGGATTTAATAAATTCCTTTACATGTTTTACCATTCCTCCCAAGGAATAATCACCAGCAGGATCCTTACTACGAAATGACTTTCCGTGGCCGGGTAAATCTACGGCTAAAAATGTGTACTCATTTTCCGGCATATATTTAAGCACCTCTTGCCAAGAAGTATGGTCGGAGGAATTTCCATGGATAAAAATAATAACCTTTGAGCCTGAACCTTTTGAAGTATGATATAGCATATTTCAAATATAATACGTTTTTAGCCAAATTTAAATAATAAAGTTTTTATAGATAATTTTTATTGGGCTACAAAAAAAACAGGCATTCCTATCCATAAAATAATAAAAGGAATATCATTCGGTAAAGTGCTCGCTTTGACCGTGTGATTTTTCGCAGTAGCCTATCATTGACGTATTTTGTAAATCATTCATTATAAAAGTATTTTCTTTCTTTTTCCTTGATGAAAAAGAAAGAAAAAATTCAGACTGCCAAGTCTTCCTTGATTTGTTGTTATAATTTTTTTGAGTCTTGAGAAATTATAGCACAAATGTTGCGGTAAGCGACTCGCTAAACGGATTGACCCTGAAACGGGCGAGTATCTTTTTTTGGGAGCGATAGCGATAACAGAACGCAGATAACGCCGATAGATATGATTTAAATGATTTATAATGCTATTAAATGCCGTTTGTGAGCTCGAGTATATTTGAAGCGATAGCGGAACAGAACGCAGATAACAAGATAGATATGATTTAAATGATTAATAATGCTATTAAATGCCGTTTGTCAGCTCGAGTATATTTGTAGCAGAGCGCAAAATTGTATCGAGGGCTGTGTGGTATGCCCTTTCTCGATACGATTTTACTCTTAGCGAGTAAAAATCTACTCGAAAGGACATGCTTCGAAGCCATGCTTGTTGCTTTCCATTGTTAAAGATTGCTTCACTCCTTACGTCGTTCGCAATGACGTTTTTTATCACCGTCATCGCGAGGGAATTTTCTCCCGAAGCGATCTTAGTACTAAATTCGTTTGTCAGCTCGAGTAAATTGAAGCGATAGCGTAACAGAACGCAGATAACGCCGATAGATATGATTTAAATGATTAATAATGCTATTAAATGCCGTTTGTCAGGTAGAGTAAATTGAAGCGATAGCGGAACAGAACGCAGATAACGCCGATAGATATGATTTAAATGATTAATAATGCTATTAAATGCCGTTTGTCAGGTAGAGTAAATTTGAAGTGGAGCGTAAAATTGTATCGAGAGCTGTGTGGTATGCCCTTTCTCGATACGATTTTACTCTTAGCGAGTAAAAATCTACTCGAAAGGACAAGTTTCTCTAGAGCGGGGATAATATAAAAAAGGATTTGGAGAATTGCTGAATATTGAGTAATTTTACTACTCAATCCATGTTAGGCGCACTTATATCTTCAAAAACCCGGATTAAACTTCTTTACAAGTTTTTCTTAAACAGCAATACGACCTCCTACTTGCGGGGTTTAGAAGAGGAATTTAATGAATCTACTAACTCCATTCGATTAGAACTGAATAGATTTGAGAATGCCGGATTTCTTAAATCTTCTAATGAAGGTAATAAAAAAGTTTTTCAGGCAAATACGTCTCATCCCTTATTCAAAGATATTAATAGCATTGTATTAAAGCTAACGGGTATTGATCACATAATTGATTATATTCTTCAGCGCATAGGAAAACTGGAAAAAGTTTATTTGATAGGCAATTTATCAAAGGGAATGGATACCGATGTAATTGACTTGGTTTTGGTTGGAGATATTAACAAACCCTACCTCGTAGAATTGATTGGTAAGGCGGAGAAAAAGATAAATAAAAAAATTAAATTCATCAATTATTTGCCTGATGAGTTTGATCTGGAAAAAATACAGGAGCCGGGTTTGCATCCATTGCTTATCTGGAGTAGTAAATAGTGTTGAGTGTTTAATGTTTAGTTATTAATACTTCGCTATTAAACACTTAAAACTAATAACTAAAACTCGGTTGTGACTGAGGTGGCGAAGCTGTGAAATTTTCAGTAAAATAAAACCACATAGTCACATAGTTTATAGAGATGCTAATGAGTCAAAAAGAGAACATAGAAATAGAAAAAGTCCTTAACAAACAATTTCTTGATGATGTTACGTATGAAGTTATAGGAGCTGCTATTGAAGTTCACAAAACTATGGGACCCGGTTTACTTGAAAGCATTTATCATCAATGCATGATCGAGGAACTTAGCGGCAGAAAAATGAATTTTTCCACTGAAATAAAAATTCCAGTTCTCTATAAAACAAGAATATTAAATATGGAATTTAGATGCGATTTGTTTGTAGAGAACTGCCTTGTAGTGGAACTAAAAGCTGTTAATGAAATGAATACTCTTTTCGACGCGCAGCTTCTTACTTATATGAAATTACTCAAAGCCCCTAAAGGCCTACTTTTAAACTTTAATTGTTCTAATATTTTTTCCAATGGACAAAAAACTTTGGTTAATGAATACTTCAGAGATCTTAAATAATATTCCTTCTTTAAACGCTCTATGTTTTTTTTTATTTTAATTTTATTGTTTACAGTTCTTATCAAATCATGTAGAGGTTCTATGTGCCTATGTGGTTTAAAGTATTCTTAGCATGCTTTGGAAAGCCCTATACGTAGCCTCCCGCAGCGAAAAAAAAGTAGCTCAACGCTTAAGCGAATTAGGCATCGAAGCTTATGTTCCGCTAAAAAGTGAAATGAAACAGTGGAGCGACCGAAAGAAAACAGTGATTAGTCCGCTTATTAACGGTTATGTTTTTGTAAAACTGAATGAGCAGCAACGTGAATTGGTTTTTAAAGCGCATGGCGTTATTCAATATGTTCGTTTTAATAGTGGGGACGCTATTATTCGCGAAGAAGAAATTACTGTTTTAAAAAGTATGGAGCATAAAGGATATTATGTTGAAGCCGGACCTCTTGAAAAATTATCAGAAGGCGATCGCGCGAAAATACAACATGGTCCTTTTAAAGGTATGAGTGGTGTGGTGGACAGGGTTAACGACAATGACGTTTATACTATTCACCTTGAAAGTATCGGGTATTCTCTTCGCGTAAATTTACCGGGCGAAGTTTTAAGTAGTAAAGAATGACCCGATTTTTTTAAACAAATTGATCAACCGACTTTGTGGAACCTGCGGCTTAATTTCCGATGATCAACGAGCTCAAAATAATTCATACTCTGTGTAATTTGTGTAATCTGTGGCTTAAATTCCGGTGATCAACAATCTCAAAAATAAATCAATTCTTATTTCCGGGGGCGCAGGCTTTATTGGCAGTAATATTGTTGACCATCTTGTAAAAGAAGGTTATCAGAAAATAACGGTGCTTGATAATCTTGCTACCGGATCATTAAACAATATAGAAGAACATATAGCTAATCGCAAAATCGATTTTATTAAAGGGGATATTACAAATATTGAAGATTGCTTAAAAGCCACCCTGAATATTGATATAGTTCTTCATCAGGCAGCTTTAGGCAGCGTGCCCAGAAGCATACAAGATCCCTTAGCCACACACGCAGCAAATGTTACCGGATTTGTTAATATGTTGGAGGCTTCCAGACAAAATAAAATTAGCCGCTTTGTTTATGCATCATCATCCTCGGTATATGGAAACGATCCCTCAATGCCAAAGATAGAAGATGTTGTCGGTGAACCCTTATCGCCGTATGCAGTGAGTAAAAAAACAAATGAGTTATACGCCAAGGTTTTTGCTTCGGTGTATAAAATGGAGATCATTGGTTTACGCTATTTTAATGTTTTTGGACCTAAACAAAATCCCAAGGGACCTTACGCCGCCGTGATTCCCATTTTTATAAATAACCTACTGAACAAAAAAAAATGTTATATATATGGTGACGGAAACAACAGGAGGGATTTCACTTACATTGACAATGTGGTGGAAGCCAATATTCTTGCCGCATCCACAAAAAATGCAAAGGCATTTAATCAGGTATTTAACATAGCTTATGGAGATACCCAAAGCGTAAACAGCTTATTTGAACACATTAAAATGGGGATCGGAAGCGCGGACACTCCTGAATATTTACCATCCCGTAAAGGAGAAATAAAAGACAGTTTCGCTTCTGTTGAAAAAGCCAAAGATCTTTTAAATTACCGCCCTTTAGTTAATCTAAATAAGGGAATTGAATTAACTATTGACTGGTATAAAAGTAATAGTTTCAAATAATGATTGTTATAATAGATTACGGGCTTGGTAACCTGGCTTCCGTTTTAAATATGTTTAAAAAAATTGGAGTTAAAGACGTTACAGTATCAGGAAATAAGGAAATTATCTCAAAAGCAACCAAACTTTTGCTACCCGGCGTTGGGGCTTTTGACGCAGGAATGAATAACCTTACGCAATCGGGATTAATTCCACTCTTAAATCAAAAAGTATTGCAAGAGAAGGTGCCTATACTCGGCATCTGCCTGGGAATGCAGTTGCTTACAAAAAGAAGTGAAGAAGGAAAAAATGCCGGACTAGGATGGATTGACGCGGAAACGGTAAAATTTAATCCTGACCCCTCATTAAAACTAAAAGTGCCCCACATGGGTTGGAATTACATTCAGGTAAAACGCCAAAACCCATTGATAGATTCGCAATCTAAAAATCGGTTTTATTTTGTGCACTCCTATTATGTGAAATGTTTTGATGAATCCCAATCTTTAGCCACCAGTAATTTCGATATTGATTTTACCTGTATGGTTAATAAGGATAATATTTTCGGTGCGCAATTTCATCCTGAAAAAAGTTTAAAGTTTGGAATGAAGGTGTTTGAGAATTTTGCTAAATTATAAAATTAAGATGTTTTTTAAACGGTTTATTAAAAATGTTATTTAATTCCTTTTCTTTTTTATTGTTTTTTCCGATTGTTACTCTTTTATATTATATCCTACCGCATAAGTACAGATGGGCGATACTCCTGTTCGCCAGCTGTTTCTTCTATATGTACTTTATTCCGGCATTTATTCTTGTTTTGCTGTTTACAATTGTGCTGGATTACTGGGTAGGTCTGCAAATGGAAAAAGCTCCTGGAAAGAAACGTCAAATATTAATATTGAGTCTTATTGCGAATATTGGAATCCTATTTATTTTCAAATATTTTAATTTTTTTAATACTAACCTCGCCGTGGTGGCCGAAAGAATAGGGTGGAATTATCCGATAGAAAATCTCAGGATCATTTTACCGATAGGGCTTTCATTCCATACTTTTCAGGCAATGAGCTATACTATTGAGGTGTACAGGGGTAACCAAAAGGCAGAACGCCATTTTGGAATTTATGCTTTATATGTTATGTATTACCCGCAGCTGGTGGCTGGTCCAATTGAAAGGCCGCAGAATATTCTTCATCAGTTTCACACAAAAATAAGTCCTACCTATGTTAATATCGTAGAAGGCCTGAAGCGTATGCTTTGGGGAATGTTTAAAAAAATGGTTATCGCCGATGGGATCGCAAATATGGTCAACCCGGTTTTTGGTAATCCGGAATCTTATCTTGGAATTAGTTGTGTTGTGGCCGCCATCTTATTTGCATTCCAGATTTATTGTGATTTTTCGGGGTATTCTGACATTGCATTAGGAGCATCCCGGGTTATGGGCATAACATTAATGGAAAATTTTAATACGCCTTATTTTTCACGCTCCGTATCAGAGTTTTGGTCAAGATGGCACATCTCTCTTTCTACCTGGTTTAAAGATTATGTATATATTCCTCTAGGGGGTAACCGCACCTCTAAAACAAAGCTATATCGCAATTTAATTGTTATTTTTTTAATTAGCGGCTTATGGCATGGGGCAAGTTGGAATTTTGTAATCTGGGGTGCCTTACATGCTTTTTATACGATCTTCGCATTAATTATTGTAAACAATTATTTTAATTTAAATAAAGCCGGTGATGTTCGCAAGCCCAAACTATATAAAGCCATTCAAATTGTTACCACGTTCTTACTTGTTTCATTCGCCTGGATATTTTTCCGTGCTAGCGATTTAGGTTCGGCTCTTAAATTTATTAGTCAGTGTTCCACAGGGTATTACGATTATTTTTCTGGCATTCTTAAAGCAGCTGAACATAATAAGGGTTTAGCCCTTTTAAAAACCATTGATCCTCTTATACTGCACCGTAACTTGACTCACATTTGGCCAATCTTATTTTCAATATTAATTCTTTTAAATTTTGATATAGTTTTATACCGCAACCGCGGAATTTTTACCAGAGCTTTTACAATTAAAAAACTTCCTCTGCGATGGGGTTTTTATTTTTTACTTCTTTTTTATATTCTTTTTTTTGGCTCCTTTCACAATAGTCAAGAGTTTATTTATTTTCAATTTTAATGAAAGTTTTTGCAGTAAAACTTTCTGTTTTTTTATTAATAACATATTTTATGGGATTTGTATTGGAACAACTTTACCAAAATAAACTACCTGAAACAATCTGCAATAAATATGACTGGGTCTTTTCAAAAAAAAACGAAAAGTATGACGTTGGGTTTTTAGGCAGCTCAAGAGTATTAAATATGCTGGACGCGGATACTATTGAAAAGACTTCAAAATATTCTGCTATAAACCTTGGCTTTTCAGGCACATCACTGCAGGAGCAATATTTGATACTTAAAAAACTTTACGGCAACGGATGCAAATTTCAAAAGATATACCTTCAGTTAGATCTGTTTACTCTAATTACGCCAACATTAGCTTATTCTTATCCCTTTCATGAATACGAATTTCTTTCAGATTTAAGTGATAATGATGTGGAAGAGGTCATGCGTCAGTTTAAGCCAACTTATAGATATTTCTTATGGAAGTATCTGCCTTTTGCAAAGTATGCAGAATTTAATACAAGATACTCCTTTACACGGGTTCTAAGTGGTCATTGTTATAATTCGGATGAGGCAACAATTATTCACAAGGGTTTTGAAAAACCTGCTGTAAGGGTATCTTCTGAAAGAACAGATATTTTTAGAACACTCCATTCTAAACGCCTGGATACAATTGTTTATAACTGTGATAGCGTTACGGCTTCGTATGCAGATAAAATTATTGATTTGGCAAAAAAAAACGGCTCACTTGTTACAGTGTACACCGCACCACTTTATAAGGATGTAAAATCCAGGTACAGTAATCATAAAATTTTTACCAATAGAATAAAGAATATTTGTGAAAAATTTAATTGTGGGTATTATAATTATGGTGAAGATGAAATGTGTAACGACAGTAGCTTTTTTAATGATGGAACACACTTAAATGCCAAGGGTACAAGTTATCTTTCGTTAAAACTTGCGGAAACTTTATTTAATAAGCTTTGAATACTTAATTTCGATATTGATTTTACCTGTATGGTGAATAAAGATAATATTTTCGGTGCGCAATTCCATCCTGAAAAAAGTTTGAAGTTTGGGATGAAGGTGTTTGAGAATTTTGCGCGGCTATAATGAACCACATAGATCACATAGAAAAGCGATTTGCAATACTGAACCTATAGAAAGGAGAAGCATGAACCGCACAGATCACATAGGAAGAAGATGCATCCAATTTATGTACTCTATGTCACTATGTGTTTTAAGTTATTTTCATATTCCTATGTATTTAAATGCATTGGAGCGAAGCGACAATCTATGTGTTTCTTAATTTTTTCTATGTCCCTTATGTGGTTAATTTATTATCCAGGTAATTAAAATTTATACTAATTGGCTCTCAAACGCATCATACCTTGTTTATTGTACGACGGAAGCGGACTGGTGAAAACCATTAAGTTTAAAAATCCGTCTTATGTTGGTGATCCTATTAACGCCATCAAGATCTATAATGATAAGGAGGTAGATGAGTTGATCCTTATTGACATCAATGCTTCGAAACAAAAACGGAAACCTAATTTTGATAAAATCGCGGACATGGCAAGTGAAGCCTTTATGCCATTCGCATATGGCGGGGGCGTAAAGACCTATGACGACTTTGCAAAACTGTATAAAATTGGCGTGGAAAAAGTTATTGTTAATTCCTTGATACAGGAAAACCCGGAAGTAATTAAAAGGGTTGTGGCTGATTACGGTGCGCAAGCCGTGGTGGCGTGTATTGATTTTAAAAAACCCATGTTTGGAATAAAGTCACCCGCTTCCTATATTGGCAATAAAATAAAATTTACATTAACAGAGTATGCCAACTACCTTGGAAAAGAGTTAGGGATTGGAGAGCTTATGCTGCAAAGCATTGATAATGATGGTACCTGGGAAGGATACGATTACGAGGTTACGGCGCAAATTCTTAATTCGGTTGACATTCCTGTTATTGCCTGCGGGGGTTGCGGCAGTATTGAACACCTTAAATATGTTTTATATCAAACAAATGCTCAGGCTGCCGCTATAGGAAGTATGGCCGTTTACAGCAAAAAAGGAATGGGTGTATTAATAAATTTTCCAAATAGAGAAAATGTAATTAAAGAATAAAAGAAAATTTTTTAATGGAGAATGCAAATAATAAAATAGAAAAATGGGATTTAATTATTAAACCCCAAAGCAGTTGGTTAAGTGTTGATTTAGTTTCCATTTGGAAATACCGTGATCTGTTAATGTTACTTGTAAAGAGAGATTTTGTTTCGGTATATAAACAAACATTGCTGGGTCCTTTCTGGTTTATCATTCAGCCTGTAATTACAACCGTTATTTTTACCGTTATTTTTGGTAACCTCGCCAGTATTAGCACTGATGGTATACCGCCTACACTTTTTTATATTTCCGGCATTACGCTTTGGGCTTATTTTGCCGATTGCCTCACCAAAACCTCAAACACATTTATTGCTAATGCAGCTGTATTTGGCAAGGTTTATTTTCCTCGCTTAATTGTCCCGCTTTCAGTGTTGATCTCTAACTTGTGGAAACTTGGCATTCAATTAGTTTTGTTTATTGCCATTTGGGTATACTATTTAAATATTTCAAAAGCTGTTTCTCCTAATTGGACTTTACTCTGGCTTTTCCCGTTTTTAATAATTATTATGGCGGGTTTGGGTTTAGGATTTGGCATCCTTATTTCGTCTCTTACCACTAAGTATCGGGATCTTACTTTTTTGGTGGGTTTTGGTGTGCAATTACTTATGTATGCCAGCCCTATAGTTTATCCTATTTCTGCGCTTTCTCCTAAAATGAAATTTTGGCTGATGTTAAATCCTATTTCCTCAATTATTGAAACTTTTAAATACGTGTTTTTAGGGTCAGGTTATTTTAGCGGGGGCGCGCTTATTTATAGTTTTATCTTCATGCTAATTATACTTTCAACTTCAGTTCTGATTTTTAATCGGGTTGAAAAAACTTTCATGGATTCGGTTTAAAATATACAGATGGGCAATACTGTTATAAAAGTTGAAGGACTAGGTAAGCAATACCGTCTTGGGCAGGTAGGGAGCGCCACTTTTGGAGCCGATCTTAAAAAATTCGCGCGTAGACTCCAGGGGAAAAAAGAGCAGCCTTTGGACTTAGGTGAGGAAAATGATCGAACAAAAAAAGGAAATAGTGATATAGTATGGGCCTTAAAAGATATTAATTTCAGTGTTACTCAAGGCGATGTTTTAGGAATCATTGGAAGAAACGGAGCAGGTAAATCAACCCTACTTAAAATTCTTTCCCGCACAACCTCACCCACTTTCGGAACTTATAAAGTTAAAGGACGAATAGCAAGCTTACTGGAGGTTGGAACAGGTTTCCATCCGGATCTAACCGGAAGAGAAAATGTGTTTTTGAATGGGGCCATTTTGGGAATGACCAAAAAAGAAATTGCTTTAAAATTTGATGAGATTGTAGCTTTCAGCGGCGTTGAAAGATATATTGATACACCCGTAAAAAGATACAGTAGTGGCATGTATGTCCGTTTGGCATTTGCAGTAGCTGCACATCTGGAGCCTGAAATTTTAATTGTTGATGAAGTACTCGCCGTTGGTGATGCGGAGTTTCAAAAAAAATGCATGGGCAAAATGAAAGCGGTTAGTGGAGAAGGAAGAACAGTTCTCTTTGTAAGTCATCAGCTAGGCACCATTAAATCACTATGCACAAAAGGTTTACTTTTACATAACGGCACCATTCAATATAGTGGCTCTGCCAACGAGGCTGTTAATTATTATTTACGCAGTTTTACTTCCATGGGATCAGCACCAACAAATGTAACATTTACTCCAAAAGATAATAAACGAGCGCAGATACTTGACGTTAAAATATATGATGTTAACCAGGAACAAAAATTAAATTTCGATGTTTTTGAAAAAATATTTATTGAAATTTATTATGTGCTTAACGAAGATATCTCTGGTTTGGGTGTAGGGCTTAACATTGATCGTGGTGGGGAAATTCTGGCTTGCTCGAGCGATACTGACGAAAATCCTGAACGTTTGGCTTTGCGAAAAAAAGGTGTGTATAAAACAATTGTTCAATTGCCGCACCCTTTGAAGTCCGGAACCTATACCATTTCAAGTATTGGCATTGGAATAACTAATGTCGGGGGAATAGATTCGCATGATAACATTTTTAATTTTTTTGTTGAAGAAAATTCTTTTGACCCTACCTTTAAATCCTATTCGGCTAACAGACCCGGAATCATGTTCGCAAGTTTAAAATGGGAAACCTCTTTTTTGGAAGAAGTTTAATATGCTACTTATCAATTTCAGCTATAATATAAATGACTTTGAAAAGTTTGTAGATATTCATCCTTTGAAAGAGAAATCATTTATTCTGGATTTTGCATCTACTATTTCTAAAGATAAATTTAATTCAGTAATCTATCCTAGCGATTTGGATAAGGATAATGAAATACATAAAATTGCTTTGAATGATTATGTTCATGAAATGGGAAAAACAAGTTTAGCAAAACACATTGGCAGATCTCAAAAAGACATAAGAAGTCTTAATTATGACGGTTTATCTTTATATTGGTTAACAGCCTTTTCTGAAAAACATCCTCAAAACTGTGTTCTGAAAAACGTATTTTATTTTAAACACTTATCTGATAAACTAAAACCTGCAGAAAATATAACTATTATTCTCCCTTCTACCGGCCTTCACTTCAGCAATAGTTTACAAACTTATCTTATTAAAAAAGGATTTAAACCAAAAAATATTACATTTAACAGAGCAGCGACATTTAATTATAATACACGCTCATATATCAGCCATTTAAGGCATTTTTATTCCCGTATATATGTTGTAAGACAGGAAGCAAAAAAAAACATTGTATCAGAAAACATTAAAAGCGATAACCTGATCTTCACTTACTTTCCGCAAACCTGGAAAGGGGATAATAATGGAGATAAAATATTAAATGGGATTGAACATTATAGTGAAATTTTAAATAAAAAAACAAAATACATACCTTACTTTTTCGATTATAGTTTAATTTCATCTGAACTAAAATATAAAAAATGGGATCAACAAATTTTTTCTGCTTTTCCGAATCGTATTCATACTTTCATCTTCTGTACTAAATTGCTGAAATTACACAACGATATAAAAAAAATAAATTTTAATTTTGGTGAAGATTCATTTGTGGATAATACAAGCATTAAACATGAATTATATGAAGTACTTCAAAGCAACATGGAGTATCTTTTTAATTATGCCTGGTTGAAACTATATTTCAAAACCATCGAGAACAAAGTTAAAGTGTTTTATCAGGATGAATTTTACATTCCCGGAAGAATTATTTCTTCAGCTGTGAAAAACTCTTCAAATAAAAAAATTTCAACTTACGGCGTGCAGCATGGCATTTTCTACGAAGCTCATACGGTTTATTCTATTACCAACGATGAAATTGGAGCTACAAGAAATAGAAAAAATGGTTATCCATTCCCCGATAGTTTTATTGTTTGGGGAAATTATTTTAAAAATCATTTTCTAAAATTTAACTCCCTAAACAAAAATTTTGTAGTTGAAGCTGGCAATATTAAATACATAAAAATTCATACAAATAAAGTTGAAACATTAATTGCAAATAAGCCAACCGATAAAATTAAAATGCTTTGGTGTACCACATTACAAGTTGACACCGTCAACCAATATAAAAAATTATTAAAACAATTTTTAAACGATAATCCATCCGTACAAATTATTGCAAGATGTCATCCACTGGTAGATTTAAAGAATTTTATATATAATGATTTGATTAGCGAGGAACATAAGGCGAGTTTTTTTTTTTCTGAAACGAGTTCCATTTTTGATGAAATGCAGAACTGTAATATTGTTTTGTCTACTTCCGGATCTACAATATTTCTTGACGCAATGGTAGTGGGAAAACCAATTTTTAATCTAGTAAATGACGATTATTTTATGGGGGACCTTGGCCAAAATGAGATGGAAAATATTAAAAGTAAAACAGATCTACAAAATGCGTTTAATTCATTTATGACAAAAAAATATGAAAAAAAAGATTATTCAAAAATTTTGCACCTCTCCTCAGAAAAGTGGCTGTCCTTACTGAAGTAGATTAAAAAACAAACGCAATTAAACACCAAATTATGTTAGACTTAAATGGTAAATCAATTTTAATTACCGGAGGAACCGGTTCGTTGGGCAAGCAGTTGACTAAGACCATCCTTACACGCTGGCCAGAAGTAAAGCGCCTAGTGATTCTATCGCGTGATGAGCAAAAGCAATTTCAAATGAATCAGGAGTTTCCTGACACAAAATACACAGCCCTCCGTTACTTTATTGGAGACATTCGTGATTTTGAAAGATTAAAAACAGCTTTTAAAGGCATTAATTACATCATACATGCAGCTGCCATGAAACATGTGCACATTGCCGAGTATAATCCAATGGAATGTGTTAAAACAAATGTATTAGGGGCAGAAAATGTTATCAATGCTGCATTGGAAACCGGTGTGGAAAATGTTGTTGCCCTGTCGACAGATAAAGCGGCTGCTCCAATAAATTTATATGGAGCCACTAAGCTTTGTTCTGATAAACTATTTGTTGCCGCAAACAATATTAAAGGATGGAACAAGATAAAATTTTCTGTGGTTAGATATGGCAATGTTATGGGATCTAATGGATCTGTAATACCCTTCTTTTTAAACAAAAAAAAAGACGGAGTTTTGCCTATAACAGATTCCAAAATGACCCGTTTTAATATTTCGCTTCAGGAAGGAGCCGACATGGTTTTACATGCCATGGAAACTGCATGGGGGGGCGAAATTTTTGTGCCTAAAATACCATCCTACAAAATTCTGGATGTGGCTAAGGCAATTGGGCCTGAATGCGAACATAAGATAGTGGGAATAAGACCGGGCGAAAAAGTGCATGAAGAAATGATTACTTCATCTGATTCATTTTCAACTTATGACTTAGGTAAATATTACGCTATTCTTCCACAAGTGACAAATTGGAGTATTGTTGATTATAAAAAGCACTTTAATGCTAAGCCTGTGGAAATTGGCTTCCAATACAATTCGGGTGATAATACTGAGTGGGTTGGTGTTGAGGAACTAAGAAAACTTATAAAAGAGAATGTCGACTCAAATTTTTCGGTTTAATATATGAAAAGCATTCCATACGGGAAACAATCCATTAGCAAAGAAGATATAGAAGCAGTTGTCCAAACGCTAACGTCTGACTTTTTAACCCAGGGCCCGAAAGTTGCTGAGTTTGAATCCGCTTTTGCGGAATATATTGGTTGCTCTTATGCAGTTGCGGTTACCAATGGCACAGCAGCTCTGCATCTATGTGCAATGGCATTGAATGTAAAGGAAGGCATTAATGTAATTACCTCGCCCATAACATTTGTAGCGAGTGCAAATTGCGTTCGGTATTGCGGTGGAAATATTTATTTTGCAGATATTGATCCGGAAACATTTTTAATAGATGAAAAAAAAGTGGTCGAGCTTATTAATTCAAAACCCAAAGGATTTTTTAGCGGAATTATCCCAGTAGATTTTGCAGGTCTGCCAGCTAATCTGGAAAAGATAAAGGAGATTGCTTTACAAAATAATTTGTGGATCATCGAAGATGCTTGTCATGCACCTGGCGGATTTTTTACAGATTTGAAAGGAACAAAGCAAAACTGTGGAAACGGTGTGTTTGCCGACCTTGCAATTTTTTCATTTCATCCTGTTAAACACATAGCAACCGGTGAAGGAGGTATGATAACTACTAATAGTAAGGAGTTATATGATAAACTTTTGCTTCTTCGTACGCATGGCATAACCAAGCAACCTGAATTAATGAATGAAAATCACGGGGGCTGGTATTATGAAATGCAAGAACTTGGTTATAATTACAGGATCTCAGATCTGCTATGCGCTTTAGGGCTTTCACAATTAAAACGCGCTGATCAACTCTTAGCGAAAAGAAAACAAATTGCTGAAAAATATAATTCTGCCTTTCGGGATAATAAGAATATTAAAATACAAAACCCTTCAATTCAGGAAGGTCATGCTTTTCACCTATACATAATTCAAGTTAAAGACAGGTTAGGTTTATACAACCATTTAAAGCAAAGTAACATTTTCGCCCAAGTACACTACATTCCTGTACACACTATGCCATATTATCAAACTTTGGGATGTAAAAATGGAGATTTTCCATTGGCAGAGGCATACTATGATGAATGCTTAAGTTTACCGATGTACCCCACATTAACATCACAAGAACAAGAATTCGTTATTAATCAAGTTAAAGACTTTACAAATAGATAATATGAAAAACAAACAATCAGATTTTTGGAGCGGTGAATTTGGCAAAGAATACAATATTCGCAATTCATTTAATGAAAAGGAATGGGATGATTTTTACCTTCAAAACTGGGGGGTTACCAAAATTGAAATGAATACCCGTTTCATTGGGCATCTTCCTAAAGATATAAAAATATTGGAAGTTGGAGCTAACATTGGTATGCAATTAAGGGGGCTTCAAAAAATGGGATTTACTAATTTGTACGGGATTGAATTGCAACAGGACGCCGTTGAAAAATCAAAACAACAAACCAAAGGAATTAATATTATTCAGGGGTCAGGTTATGATATTCCCTTTAAAGATGGTTATTTTGATTTGGTTTTTACAGCAGGAGTTCTAATTCATATTGCGCCTGAAAATCACGGGAAAATAATGTCTGAAATGGTGCGTTGCAGTAAAAAATACATTTGGGGCTTTGAGTATTTTGCTGAGGAAATAACAGATATTATATACAGGGATAACAAGGGTTTTTTATGGAAAGCTGATTTTTCAAAAATTTTCAGCGCAGGCAATCCTGAATTAAAGGAAGTTAAACGTGAATACTTTAAATACATTAATAATGACAATGTAGATTATATGTATTTGTTAGAAAAATTATCATAAATGAAGATAAGATATTGTACAAATTGTCTTTACCCTGAAACCAAACCTGATCTAACTTTCAATGATCTGGGAATTTGCAGTGCCTGTAAAGCGGCTGAAGAAAAAAATAAAGGAATAGACTGGAAAAAAAGGGAAAAAGATTTTCACGAAGTTATCAGCCATTTTAAGAAGTCAACCGCTGTTGGGTACGATTGTTTAATTCCTGTAAGTGGAGGAAAGGATAGTACTTACCAGGCTTATTTTATGAAAGAGGTTTGTGGCCTTAATCCATTATGCGTTTGTTTTGAGACAACAGCAGTAACCGAATTAGGTCAACGCAATCTTGACAATATTTCAAAAATGGGAATTGATGTAATTCACTTCAAAAAGAATTATGTTGCCTATAAAAAAATGGTTGTTGAAAGTTTCAAAAGAGTGGGTGATGAAATGTGGCCAAATCATATAGGTATTTTCACAATTCCCGTAATGATAGCCGTAAAATTCAATATTCCACTCATTATATGGGGAGAGAATCCACAGCAGGAATATGGCGGGCCGAATTTAGACTCCGTTAAAAACAGAGTTTTAAATCGTAAATGGCTGGAAGAATTTGGTGGTCTACTGGGCAACCGAATTCAGGATATGGTAGGAGTGGACGGGATAACCGAAAAGGAATTAACTCCGTACTTTTATCCAAGTGATGAAGATATTGAGCGCGTTGGAGTAACAGGAATTTTTTTGGGTCATTATTTTTTCTGGGACGCCAGGAAACAATTAGAAATTGTAGAAAAGTATGGCTTTAAAGTTAAAGAGGATGGACCCACAGAAGGAACCTATACAAACTATGAAAATATAGATGAGAAGCTGGTTAGTCTGCACGATTATTTAAAATATGTAAAGTACGGTTTCGGCAGAGCCACTGATCATGCCTGCATAGACATCCGAAACAAACGCATCACGCGAGCTGAAGGGTTAAAACTAATAAAGGAGTTTGACGGAAAATATCCTCACTATGGGGTTACTGAATTTGTTAAATATTCAGAGATGAGTAAAGATGAAGTTGATGAGGTTATTAACTCTTTTACAAATCCCATTCTTTTTCAGCAGGATGACACGGGTAAATTTAAAAGGGATAATTCCGGAAATCTTTTAAGAAATTTTGAAGTAGAATAAATGGTTGCTATTATTGATTATGGCATGGGTAATGTGGCTTCGGTGCAAAAAGCGCTCAACTTTCTGAAGATCGAAAATAAGATTACTTCCAATCATGAAGAAATAAAAAATGCTCACTCCCTTATTTTGCCCGGCGTAGGTTCTTTTATGCAGGGTATGAAAAACTTATCAGAGAGGGGTCTGGATGAAATCCTTACTGAGGAAGTAATGATAAATAAAAAAAAATTTTTAGGAATATGTCTTGGGATGCAATTGATAATGGAAAACGGAAATGAGCCCATGCGCTGTAGTGGTTTGGGCTGGATAAAAGGTTCTGTGGTTAAGTTTGAGGGAAATCATTTGCGCATTCCTCACATGGGCTGGAACGATATCAACATCGTCAACAATGAATTTTATAATCAGAATGATCCTAAAGATTTTTATTTTATTCATAGTTATTACGTAGTTCCTGAAAACAAAGAGGTGATTGCGGCCACAGCATTTTATGGGCTTGATTTTGTAGCAAGTATTAATTACAGAAATATTTTTACTACCCAGTTTCACCCTGAAAAAAGTCAAGCTGCCGGACTAAATGTTTTAAAATCGTTTTTCCTACACGGTGCTTAAAACAAGAATCATACCCATTTTAACTTTTAACGGCTTCGGCCTTGTAAAAACAAAAAAATTTTCTGATCCCCGAATGATTGGAAACCCGGTACAAGCGGCTCGCGTATACAACAGTAGGGGTGTTGACGAATTAGTGTTCCTTGACATTTCGGCATCAGAACAACATCGAAAAATTAATTTAAAACTTGTTGCTGATGTTATAAAAGAATGCTACATGCCTGTTGCCATTGGAGGTGGAATTGCTTCGTTGGCAGACATCAATAGTTTACTGAAAATTGGTGCTGATAAAGTAATCATAAAAACAAAAGCACTTACTGATAAAGATTTTATTTTGCAGGCCGTAGATTTTTTCGGCGCACAATGCATTAGCATAGCCCTTGATGCAATTAAAGCTGAGGGTGGATTTAAAATTTTTAATAAGCTGAGCCTTGATATTTCGTTAGAGTCTTTTATTGGGAAAATGGAAGAGTGTGGTGTTGGAGAATATGTAGTGACGAGTGTAGATAACGACGGCTTAATGGAAGGTTTTGACATACCTTTAATCAACGAAGTCGCTACATTAACACAAAGGCCAATTATTGCAGTAGGTGGAGGAGGAAATATGGATCATTACAACGAATTATTTTCGCAGACAACAATTGAGGCCGTGGGTTCAGCAAGTATATTTCACTTTACTCAATTCACACCTCTTGACGTTAAAATGGAGTTAAAAAAAATTCATAAACCAGTGAGGATTTAATACAGGGTTAAAGGCTTTAATTGAAATGAAAACTATTGCAATAATTCCGGCAAGAGCGGGTAGTAAAAGAATACCTAATAAAAATATAAAAGAATTCTTAGGAAAGCCAATTATCGCTTATGCTATCGAAACCGCATTAAATTCTGAAATATTTGATGAGGTAATTGTCTCTACAAATTCAAATGAAATTGCAAATATTGCAATAAAATATGGTGCAAAAGTGCCGTTTCTAAGATCCGAAGAAACATCAGATGATTTTGCCACAACTGCTGAAGTTCTAACAGAAGTTGTTTCTAAACTTGAAAGTAATGGCAATAACTATGAATATATCTGTTGTTTATATCCTACTGCAGTATTAATAAATTCAAATCATTTAGTTAATGCTAAAATAAAATTTATATCAAATAAATATGACACCTTAATTTCCACTTTAAAATTTGGGTACCCTATTCAAAGAGGCTTAAGAAATGAAAATGGAACTCTTCATATGTTGTGGCCGGAAAATAAAAATACACGCTCACAAGACTTGGAGCCGATTTATTACGATGCAGGGCAATTTTATTTTTTTAATGTTGAAAAATTTAAACTTCAAAAACAATTATTTACATCTAATACTGGCCATCTTCTTCTGTCTGCATATGAGGCTCAAGATATTGACAATCCTGAAGACTGGACTATGGCTGAAATAAAATATAAATTTCTAAATAAAGAACGTCTTGGAAACTAAATTTAGAAACTACAAACCTCTTAGTTTCAATTCCCTTGAAAAAGGAAATTATAAGTTAATTCCCATTCGCGATGAAGATAAATTTATCATTATGCAGTGGCGTAACGCACAAATAGATATTTTAAGACAAAATAATCTGCTAACTAAAGAGCAACAAGAATTATATTTTAAAAATGTAGTTGAAAAACTTTTTGACCAAGAAAACCCAAGCCAATTGCTTTTTAGCTTCTTCGAAAATGACAACATGATAGGCTACGGTGGTTTAGTACATATTGATTGGGAAAAAAAGGCCGCCGAGATTTCTTTTTTAACTGAAACTTCACGCAATCATAACAAAGAGATTTTCATTTCAGATTGGGTTAATTATTTATCTTTAATTAAGCAAATAGCGGATGTGTATTTAAATTTCGATTCTATTTTTACCTATGCTTATGATATAAGACCACATCTATATATCGCACTTGAAAAAAGCGGTTTTGAGGAAACAAAAAGAATTAAAAATCACATTACAATAAATAATGAATTAAAGGACGTTGTAATACACACTGCATATTTTGATCGATTAACTATTACAGAAGCAATACTAAGTGACGTTGATCTTTATTATAACTGGGCCAATGATCCCAATGTCCGAAAATTCTCTTTTCAACAGAATCCAATTAGCTACGACAATCATGTTGATTGGTTTAAATCTAAAATTAATGATCCCAGTTTTAAATTTTATTTATTTGAGAATAAAAAAAAACAAAAAATAGGGCAAGTGAGAATAAACAAGAATTCTGATGAAACTATAGTAGGCATTTCAATTGCATCGGAATACAGAGGCCTTGGATATGGTGCAAAAATGTTGGTTTTAGCTTGTACAACCTATTTTGCCCTCCATCCCACTAATCAAATTACTGCATATATTAAGGCAGACAACATTGCTTCCATCAACATTTTTAAAAAGGCAGGATTTTCTCATGAAGAACCCCTAAATATAAATGGTATAAATAGCATTAAGATAATCTTAAAAAATGAGAGATTTTAAAATTGGTCACACCACAATTGGTTTAAATCAAAAACCTTTTATTATTGCTGAAATGAGCGGCAACCACAATCAATCCATTGACAGAGCTTTGGAAATTGTTGACCAGGCCGCCGCATCGGGCGCGCACGCTCTTAAGCTGCAGACCTATACTGCCGATACCATCACCATGAAAGGTGCTTATACGATCAATGATTCGGGCTCATTATGGAATGGCAAAGAACTTTATAATCTCTATCAGGAAGCTTATACCCCCTGGGAATGGCATAAAAGAATATTTGAACGCGCTAAAGAAAAAGGAATGGTTGCTTTCAGCTCACCTTTTGATGAAACTGCCGTTGATTTTTTAGAAGACCTCCATGTTCCGCTATATAAAATAGCATCTTTTGAAAACACTCATCATCCCTTACTGGAAAAAGTTGCAAGAACAGGCAAGCCGGTAATTATGTCAACAGGAGTATCATCTATTGCAGATATTGATGAAAGTGTGAAAGTATTAAGAAATGCAGGTTGTAAAGATCTTATTCTTTTAAAATGTACCAGCACCTACCCGGCTTCACCTGAGAATACTAATTTAAATACTATTCCTCATTTAGCAAATCTTCATAAATGCATTGTGGGTCTATCTGATCATACAATGGGAATAGGAGTTTCAGTGGCTGCAATAGCGCTGGGAGCCAGGGTTATTGAAAAACATTTTACTTTAAGCAGAGCAGACGGAGGCGTTGATTCCGCATTTTCTTTAGAACCACATGAGTTAAAAGCCCTTGTAAACGAAACTGAAAGAGCGTTTCTGGCCCTTGGCGAAATACAGTATGGAGTGCAACAGGCCGAAGAAAAAACTAAATTTTTTAAACGGTCGGTGTATGTTTCTCATTCAATGACAGCCGGTGATGTTATTACAGAATCTAATACCAGAATCATCCGGCCGGGCAATGGACTTGAACCCAAATATTATAGTAAAATATTAGGAAAAAAAGTTAATAAAAATATTGCTGCCGGCTCGCCATTTACTTGGGATATGATCGGATAAAAAAAAGACTACAATTGAATTCCAAATCCTACCAACAATGCACTAAATGTGTTATGGATACAACCACGGCACTTATCTCTTTTGATGAAAACGGCGTTTGTAATTTCTGCCACGAGTACGAACAATTGGCTAAAGAGACTGTTGACAGACCAAGAGGAATTCGTTACAAAGAATTGGAAGATGTGGTGACTATCCTGAAGGAAGAAGGTAAAACACAACAGTATGATTGTCTTCTTGGATTAAGCGGGGGCGTGGACAGTTCTTATATGGCATTGGTTGCAAAAGACCATGGGCTAAAACCTTTGGTGGTTCATTTTGACAATGGCTGGAACAGTGAAATAGCTAATCGAAATATAGAAGGCGTGCTGCGCTATTGTGACTTCGATCTGTTTACATATGTAATTGACTGGAATGAATTCAAAGATCTTCAAATGGCATATATTAAAGCATCTGTGTTAGATATTGAAGTTCCTACCGACCAGCTTATTTTCGCATCGCTTTTTAAAATAGCAAAAGAAAAAAATATTAAATCGATTTTAAGTGGAAATAATATCAGAACCGAAGGAATATTACCAGCGGACTGGTGCTACGAAAATAAACTTGATTTTATTAATTTATACAACATCAATAAAAAATTCGGAAAGAATGACCTTAAGAATTTTCCGCGGTTAAGATTGGGTGACAAAGCCCGCTATAAAAAGCAAGGATTTAAACTCGTTTCTATTTTAGATAAAGTTGATTTTGATTTAAAAGAGGTAACGGAGCGCTTAATAAAAGACACCGGTTTTAAGCCTTTTCCGGGTAAACACCATGAATCAATTTTTACCAGGTTTTACCAGGGCTATATTTTACCTCGGAAATTTAATGTAGATAAGAGAAAAGCTCATTTATCTTCATTGATCAATTCAGGTAATATTTCAAGGGAGGATGCACTGGCTGAATTAAAGAAACCAACATATGATCTTGATGAGCAACAGAAAGATCTGGACTATGCACTCAAAAAGTTTGACCTTAGTCCGGAACAATTTGATAAAATAATGAAGGAAAAACCAGTGCCGCATTCCGTGTATGGTGATGAGTATTCAGAAAGAGCCAAGTATGATTTTAAATACCGCTTAAAGATGATCTGGAAGTTCAAGATTTTAAAACCTCTGGGGCTTGCTAAATAATGACACCGAAGCATGAAGGAGTTGCATTTTTAATAATTGGCATTCCTGATCTTTCAGGCAGTGGTGGAGCCGAACGTTTTTTTGCCGACTTTTTCGAAATTTATAATGATCAGCAATCACCCAAAAGAAAACTTATCTTTTTAACGGACGATACAAGTAATCTTACTAAAATTGGAAAGTTTAAAAAACACGTTTCGAGCATATTTTCTTTACGTGTAAATAGAAAAAACCAATTAACCGATATGCAGTGGCGCTACCCTTCATTAAAGAATGCATTTTTATTTCTGAATGAACTGCCCTTATGTCTTTCAATTATAAATATTTTAAGAAAACAAAATATCAAGATCCTGCATATTCCTTTATATGAAGACAAAGACTATTACCTGTTTAAACTTATTGATTCATTTCCGTTTTTCAGACCTAAACTGGTATTGAATATTGTGGATTGCCGAATTCCGTATTACTATTTCAAAAATGAACCCGAGTATTCGTACGCGAGCGCCAAAAACTATTCCAGGCTTTTTAATACTATTAAAATTGACGCTGTGTATTCATGGTACGAAGCATTTAAGGAGTTTACTTCCAAGAATAACATAGTTAAATCACAGCCCCCTGTAACGGTTATAAAATCGAGATTTACAAGTGCAAAATTAATCAGCGACCAGCAATTATTGAATAAAAAAAACAGTATTGTTTTTGCCGGGAGACTAGACATTCAAAAAAATCCTCTATTCTTTTTAGAAGCCATTAACCTTGTTGCAAAAGAAATACCGGGACTAAGGAACTGGAAGGTGGAGATGTATGGAAAAGGAGAACTGGAAGGTGAAATAATAAGGTTTATTAAAGAGCATCAGTTGACTGAGTTGGTCTCATTATCATTTACTTCAGATCTCACGTCGGTTTTCGCTGATTCAAAATGTTATATTTCTACGCAAGAATTCGAAAATTTTCCTTCACTGGCAATGGCAGAAGCCATGGCTAATGGAAATATGATCATCTCCAGAAATGTAGGGCAGACCTACTATTTTGTTCGTGACGGCGTAAATGGTTTTTTATCACAAACTGATACTCCAAAGGGACTGGCAGATTGCATCATAAAAATGCTGCATCTTAACAATGAAGAAATTCTTCGAATGGGCAGAGCAGGCATATCGATTCTTAAAGAAGAGCATAACTCTGATAATTTTATTAAGCAAACAGATGATTTCTGGGATTCGGTAAAATAAAATAATGATGAACCCTTTGATATCTGTAATAATGCCGGCTTATAATTGTGAACTTTATGTAAAGCAGGCTATAGAAAGTGTTTTAAGCCAAGAGGAAAATTCATTTGAATTATTGATAGCGGATGATTGTTCAACAGACAAAACCAAATCCATTATTGATTCCTTTAAAGATCCCCGCATTATTACCTATCATAACACTGTTAACCAGGGCTATTTAAAAGCCTCTAATCTTTTACTAAAGAAAGCAAAAGGTGAGTTTATTGTATTTCAGGATGCGGACGATCTCGCTTCTCCTAATCGCTTTAAAGTGCTAACGGAGTATCTTAAAAATAATCCGGAAATATCAGCGGTAGGATCGAACGTTATCACTATTGATGAAAATGGTAATGAAGTTTCAACCTTTGATTTTCCACTGAACCATGAAAAGATCATTGAGCATTTCAGTAATTATCGAACACCAATAGTAGGATCCGCTTTAATGTTCAGGCAGGAAATTCTTAAAAGGATAGGATATTATAATGAATATTTTGATCGTATAGGATGGGAAGATTTTTATTGGTACAGTCTGATAGTATTAAAATATAAGGTGGCCAATGTTTCTGAACGACTCTATTACTACAGACAAAACATGAATTCCGTTTCCAATCAGAATAGATCCTTCAGATCAGTGGCAGGATTTGATGTGATCGTTTATTATATGAAAGAGCGAATGAATGGCAGACAGGACGATATTCAATTGAAAAGATTCAATAAGGTTGATGAAATGATGGTTCGTTTTTATATATCAGATAAAATTTCAAAACATCAAAAATTGTCAATGATTGATATTTTAAAAATATCCCCGGACTTCTTTACAGGATTTAAATTATGGTTATTTTATCTAAAAAACAGATCAGGCGGCGTTAATCAATCTTTAAATTTTAGTTGAAAATTCCGGCTACTCATAAAATTGTTTTAATTGTCATAATCGTTTTCGCGATGCTACTCCGCCTCTTTTATGCTCAGACACGCTCTTATTTTAATAATTGCGATGAACTGATTAGCGTGAGTACGACCGTTGGTTTGCCTGTTTATGGAAACATGCCAATCAATGAAACCTTTACAACAAAAGATTTAACAGGTAGGGGGATAGAGGAACGTTTATGGCAATGTGCAAATAGCGGAGATAATGGAAACAGTTATTTTTTTAATCTTGTCCTTTCCTTTTGGGTAGATGTGTTTGGCCCGGGCGATTTTTCTTTCCGGTTTTTCACCTCCTTATGCGATTGCTTGAGTATCCTTGTGTTGTTTGCCATAGGTCAGCGTCTCCAACTCAATAAAACATCCGCACTGTTGTCCTGCGCATTATTATGTATTAGCCCGGTTTTCTTAATGTATGGTGGAGGTTTCATCCGGACTTATGGTTTTACTACTCTTTTAATCCTGATTACTATTTACTATTTTATAAAAGCATATCAAAATCCATTTAATAGAAAATATTATATAGTCATACTATTTTTGTGTATTGCCGCCTTTTTTAGTCATTTTTTAACTTATTATATTTTCTTCGCGTTCTTTATTTTTGCTTTATTAAAAAGAAAAGAACACTCCGTTTTTTTTAAAACTATTTTTTTAACCTTCCTGATTTTTGGCTTGGTAAGTATCGTTCTTTTGTATCTTAATAAAAACGGCATATCAAATATGCAAAAAGGAAATTCAGGAATTCAGAGTTCTGTAAATTCTGTGGCAGATTTAGAAAACAGTTTTAACGGTAAAAACATTATACTTTCAGTGTCAAAATATGTATTTACCTTTTACGCGGGGATCTTTTCAATGGTAGGCTTTGCCAATGGCATGGGCCTTAAAATTATCCCTTTCTCCCTTTTCTATGTATTGTTTTTGTTTCCTGTTATTTTGTTTTTCATACAGTATAGAAAAATTTTAAAAGAGGAAAGATATTTGCTTTTGTGGCTTTTGGTTATATGTTCCAATATAAGTGCTTTGGCAATGATGGTGATGTCTAAACATTTTACCTCATTGGATTTGAGGTATACTTTATTTTCGGTACCCTGTTTTTACCTGTTAGTAACGCAGATTGATTTTAAGAAAAATGCTCACTGCGTTTTTTTGTCTATTTATTTTGCAATAATATGTATATCAACTCTTGGAACTTATAATCGCTATTCGGCCAAAGAGATAAATGTAACCCTTTCGGCTCCGGAATTTAATAAGGAATTATATGTTTCAGATCTGCCGACTATAAAAAAATATTTAATTAATGAAGCAAAAAAATTAAATCCGGGTCATTTACTTTGCTTCAATAATATCCAAGAATATTTGTTTTTCACTCTGATGACTAATAATACGGTATCTAACTATTGTATCATAGATAAGAAGTTCCCAAAAGGGTTGACCTCTTCTTCAGGATTCAAAATTGAGTTTATTTACAATGGAGATTGCTAAAGACCATCTTTGCATTTTTACGATCAATTTTCCTTTAGGTAAAGAAGAAGTGTTTTTATATGATGAAGTAATGCGTCTTTCTGAAAAATTTAGTTGTATTTCCCTTTTTCCAATGCAGAATCTGGATTCAGAACCGCAATTCATTCTTCCCTCAAATGTGAAAATAATACGTTGTAATATTTTTAAGCCGTATAATCGCATCAAAATTCTAATGTCAAAGTTTCCGTTAATAGGAGGTATTTATTTTTTGGAATTGCTATTTTCTGAAAACAGGGTTAAGTATCTCAGTCAGTTTTTTAATACTCTCAATAATATCACCCATAAAATTTCATCCGGGCAGGCTTTAGTAAATGAACTGAACAAAATAAGTACAGAAAAACTCATCTGTTACTCTTATTGGTTTAATCAATGGACACTCACACTTAGTCTGGTTAAAAAGAAGCGCGGACAAATAAATTTATATACCAGGATTCATGGCATGGATGTGTATGAAGAGCAACATACAGAGCCCGATTTTTTCTTTCAGTTCAGAAGGTTCCAATTAAAGCAGATAAATAAAGTACTGGCAATTTCCACGAACGGGATGAACCATTTACTTAATGCAAATAAAATTGATACGTCAAAAGTTACAGTTTGTCGTCTCGGAGTTATTGATAATGGCTTGAACAAAGAGGAACAATTACCTTTTTTTAGGCTGGTTTCATGCTCTGCCTTTCAAACATATAAAAGGGTGCATCTGATCATTGATATATTAAAACATACGCACTTGCAAGTTGAATGGCTGCATTTTGGTGACGGAGAATTAAAAGAATCTATACTTAAGTCTGCAGAAAATTTACCTGCAAATGTGACCTTCAATTGGATGGGTCATAAAAATAATAAAGATATAATTACTTATTATCAAACACATCAAGTAGACTTGTTCATTAATACAAGTTCCACTGAAGGAATACCCGTATCGATCATGGAAGCCATCAGCTTTGGAATACCGGCTATTGCGCCAAGTGTTGGCGGAGTTTCTGAAATAGTAAATAAGGAAACCGGATATTTAATCGAAAAGGATTTTGACCCTAAAAATGTGGCTGACCTAATTGAATCGCACCATAAATTAAGTAATGATGCTAAAATGATCAAGAGGCAACAAGCAAGAAAATATTATCTTGATAATTATTCAGCTGAAAAAAATTACAGCCAATTGGCTAAAATATTAAAAAGTGAATGTGCGGAATAGCAGGAATAGTTAGTTTAAACGGGACCGGTATTAGTCTGATAGAATTGCAAAAGTTTACAGATGCTCTTAATCATAGAGGGCCTGACGGCTCGGGGTATGAGTTACTTAATAATGATACGGTTGCTTTCGGACATCGAAGGCTTTCTATTCTTGATCTCAGCGTAGCCGGCAAGCAACCCATGTTCAGTTCAGATAAGCGATTGGCAATAACCTATAATGGTGAAATATATAATTTTATTGAACTCAGAAAAGAACTGGAAAAAGAAGGTTTTAGATTTCAAACTGAAACAGACACGGAGGTGATATTAGCCGCTTATCAAAAATGGGGGCGCGACTGCTTTCACAAATTTAACGGAATGTGGGCCATTGCATTATATAATTGCGATACAAAAGAGTTGTTACTATGTCGTGACAGGTTTGGCGTAAAACCATTATATTATATTTTTAAACCGAATGATATCTTTGCCTTTGCTTCAGAAACAGTTGCATTTAAATACCTTGAGGATTTTAAACTGGTACAGGATGAAGACTTGATATCAAGAGCGATCGATAACCCGGTGTTAATCGAGGGCACAGGTCACACTATCTGGCAAGGGGTGCACCAGATTTTAGGCGGGCATTTTATAGAAATAACAAATAAAACTACTAGCATTCAACAAAAACGCTGGTTTGAAATACCTAAAAAAACAATTTCAATCTCTTATGATGAAGCGAAAGAAGAGTTTTTTAAACTATCAAGAGAAGCGGTAAAACTCAGGCTCCGGAGTGATGTACCTATTGCCACAGCTTTAAGCGGCGGACTTGACAGCAGTTCGGTATATGCCATGCTTCATTATTTGAAGAAACAAAATTTAAACTCTGAGCGCGTTGACTACACAAACATAAAAGGATTCGTTGCCACGTTTGAAGGAACTCAACAGGATGAAACAGATTACGCTAAAGCAGTAGTGGAATTTTGTAATGGCGAAGCAGAATTTATAAAAACAGATTTTGATTCCATTATAAGAAACATAGAATCTTCAACACGCCTATTTAATGATATTACCGCTACGCCAATTAATGTGCTGGGTGATGTGTATAAAAGCATGAGACATAACAAATATCTTGTGAGTCTTGACGGACATGGAGTGGATGAAATGCTGTATGGTTATCGGTCTTTGGTGGGAATGGCAATTACGCAGGCCATTGTGTCATTGGATAAAGATTATGAAAAGGACCTTTCACAAACATATCTTGACATGTTCCATTCTGAATTCAGGCAGGAGGAAATGGTAAAATTAAATAACAGGTATGTACAATTAAAAGATCTTCTTTCTATAAATTCGCACTTAGGAAAAATAAAATATTCCTTCAAACAACATATTAAAAAAGTATTTACAAAAGGTTCTGAAACTTTTCAATTATCAGATCATCTTTCACTTTCTTCGCTCAGCAAAACATCTGTTGCAAAACTTAAACAACTTAGTGATAAACCGATTGATCTCAATTTTTATAACATAGCTGAAAAAGAACTGGCCATTGATTTTTATTATAGAAATATTCCATACAATATGAGGGACTTTGACCGGGCTGCGATGCAACACGGTATTGAAATAAGAATGCCCTTTATGGATTATAATCTGGTTAATTTTGTTTTCAGTCTGCCAATGGAATATAAAGTTGGACATGGCTATTCCAAAAGAATAATGAGGGATGCCCTGAAAACAATTCTACCCGAAAAAATAAGCAAAAGAAAATTAAAGATAGGAATGGGCGCGCCGATTCATGATTGGTTCAATCATCAACTGAACCAATATTTGATGGATACTGTTAGTTCACAAAAATTTTTGCAGAATAATTTGTGGAACGGTTCTGAGTTGAAAAAGTTTGCGGAACAAAAATGTCAAACTAAAAACTGGCAGCCCGCTGATGCCCAACAGTTCTGGAATGTTTTAAATGCACACCTAATATTATCATGAGTTCTTACCAAATGTGTACCCGCTGCGTTTATGATTCTGAAATTTCAGGAATAACTTTTAATGATGCAGGTCTTTGCAGCTATTGCCAGAAGTACGATAAGCTTGCGGCAAAGCACATTAATATACCGGAGGAGGAAAAAAGAAAACAATTGAATACCATTGTTTCAAAAATCAAGCGATTAGGCAAAAACAATAAGTATGATTGTATACTTGGACTAAGCGGCGGGGTAGATAGTTCTTATCTCGCGTGGCTCGCGAAAGATTTAGGCCTTCGTCCTTTAATTGTGCATTTCGATAATGGCTGGAACAGTGAACAGGCCGTAAAAAATATTGAAAATATTGTAAATAAATTAAACTACGATCTTGAAACATTTGTTTTTAACTGGGAAGAATTCAAAGATCTTCAAAGAGCATATTTTAAATCCGGAGTGGTTGATATTGAGGTGCCAACAGATTATTTGATCTTTGCAGTGCTTAATAAAATTGCTGTTAAAAAAGGAATAAAGTACATTTTAAGTGGTTACAATTACGCAACAGAATTCGGCATGCCAAAAGGTTGGAACATGACGAATAAATTTGATAATAAAAACCTTAAAGACATATATTCACGATTTGGTAAACTTAAATTAAAAGATTTTCCAACCTTTGGCCGAAAAGAAATATTTTATTACGAAAAAATTGCCGGCATTGAAACAGCCCCATTGCTCAATTACATCACTTACATAAAAAAAGACGTAAAAGCTTTTATAGCAAAAGAACTTAATTGGCAGGATTACGGAGGTAAACATTATGAAAGTATTTTTACAAGATTTTACCAAGGGTATGTATTGCCTAAAAAATTTAAAATAGATAAACGTAAAGCGCACTGGAGCGCATTGATCTGCAGTGGCCAGGCAACAAAACAGGAAGCGTTAGAGGATCTCGCTAAGGAGCCCTATCCTATTGAATTGCAACAACAGGATTTGGACTATGTGGCTAAAAAATTAGATTTTTCAATGGAAGAATTTAAAGAAATACTTTCTGCAGCTCCGGTTCCGCATGAGTTTTACGCAACAGAAAACCCCAATGACTTAATGTGGAGAACGTATTTGCGCCTGATGAAATTACCTGTAAAGGTGAGGTTAAAATTAAGACATATTGCCGCAACAGGAAGATGGTGATAATTATTGATGAGTTCTTCAAATAAAAAAAACATCCTTATTCTTTCTTATTTTTTTCCTCCTTGCAATAAAGTTGGAGGAAGAAGATGGGCAAAATTCGGTCATTACTTATCCTTGATTAATTACAATGTTCATGTTCTTTCGGTAAATATTCCCTTTAAAGGTAATTGTCCCTGGGAAAAAGATACACTTAAGTACCAATCCAACATTTTCCGATTACCTTATATTGAACACCGCCCTTTTTATCAGGTAAATAAAAGTCCGGATACGATCACCGGTAAAATTAAATATCGCTTAAGCTGGTACGGTGCTAAATTAATTCCCCAAAAATCAACACAAGATATATCAGAAAAATACGAAGACGTGTTGCTAAAAAAAGCAGAACAATTAATTCATGAATTTAAAATAGAAACCATAATTGTTACAGGAGGCCCGTTTCATTGGTGTTACAGTGCCATGCAGCTAAAGAACAAATTTACTATCCTTAATTTCTTGCTTGATCTGCGAGACTTTTGGACGGGCGGTGAAGCTTATAACCAAATGACTTCTGCTGAAAAAAGCAGGGAAGATAAAAAAGAATTCTTGTGTATTTCTATGGCAAACCATGTATTTACACCAGCCGATAGGATTTCTGACTTTCTAAAGCAAAAATATCCTTCGTTGAGCCATAAAATTAAAGTATTGCCGCATGCTTTTGATAATTCAGAAATGCCATTTATTAAAGCGCCTAACAAAAGTGAAACCGACACGTTAACTTTTGCCTATGGTGGCATTTTATATTCAAATATGGAGCCTGCTATTACCCGATTGATTGAGCTACTTCAGTGTTTAATTAGTAAAGGCAAAAAGGTAAAAGTTGACCTATACACTTTTGATAAAACGTATTCTAATTTATTCTTTAAGGCAGGTCTAGAAAATGTAGTACACTATCACCAAACTGTTTCACCTGAAAAATTATTCAGCCTTTTTCAGAGTACGGATTATCTCTTACAATTACGAGCCGGAGAATCACATGAACAACACTTTAAAAGCACTAAGTTTTATGAATTGATTGCTATGAGAAGACCCGTTGTTTATTTTGGACTCGAAGGAGATGTATCGGAATTCTTATCAAAAAACAGATTAGGGTATTCAGCTAATATTCCTTTGTTGGAATTAGCAGATAAATTAGTTCAGAATAAGCTAAAAAAAGATATTCCCGACACAACATTTGAAATTGAAAGATACGAATATAAAAGTGTTACACAAGAGCTTGAAAAATATCTTTAGTGCCTCCTAAAACTCTTTTTTTATTTACAATTGCTTTTCCGCATGAGGATGGAGAAACATTTATTCAAAATGAATTTCCATATCTTAGCGAGGCGTTCGGAAAGATTGTTATTATTAGCAGTGCCAACGGTAAGAAACCTACCGGTCTTCCTGCTCATGTTTTATTATATTCTCTGGATGACTTGCTGAAAGGAAAAAATAAAAGATCATATTTTCTAAAACATCTTATTTCAATTAGCAGTATTCTGGCAAGTGAATTCAAGCGTTGTTCTTCCGGCAAATTTTTTCTTTCGAATTTACGCGCATACAACAGTTTACTGCTTAATTCATTTATTTGCGCGGATGTAATTTCGAAGCTCCCTGAATTTAAACGCGATGCTGTTTTTTACTCATTTTGGTTAAATAATCACGCATTGACATTAAGCGTGCTCAAGAAGCAAAACAAAATTAACGGCTTTCTTTTTCGAGTACACGGATATGATTTAATATTGGAACGCTGGCCGCACCATTACATTGCGTTTCAACACACGTGCCATAAATATGCTGACAAAATTTTAACGGTTTCAAAAAAAAGTCTTGACTACTTTAAGAAAACATATACCACGTCACATAAAGCCGCAACTTCTTATTTAGGATCCGCTGAGCATGGCACAAACCCTCACCTCCCAAATGAAGAACTTATAACGCTGGTGTCTTGCTCTAACATCATACCATTAAAACGTTTGAACCTAATAATTGACATTTTAAAAAATGTAACTGTTAAGGTGAAATGGATACACTTTGGAGATGGTTATTTAAAGGACATCATAAAAAAATACGCATTAAGGTTACCTGAAAATATAACCTACGATTTTAAAGGCAAAGTAACACAGAGTGAATTGTTTGACTTTTACGTAAGTCAGCCGGTTGATTTTTTCATAAATGTATCAGACTCTGAGGGATTACCATTTACAATTATTGAAGCTTGCAGTTTTGGCATTCCAATTATTGCTACTGAGGCCGGAGGAACGGCGGAGATAGTAAAAAAAGAAACAGGAGTACTTTTGCCAATAGACTTCAGGCCTGAAGAGGTTTCTAAATATTTTAATGATTATAAACAATATCATTTTAAAGAGCACACATTTCGTGAAGGAATAAAAAACTTTTGGAAATTAAATTTTTTTGCAGGGGCGGTTTATCCCCGTTTTATTCAAGATGAATTATTACATCATTAATGTTAGCTACTTATTATAACAGAAATTTCGGATTAGACATTGCCAGGAGTGTGGCAATTTTATTGGTTTTACTCGCGCACTCCGGAATTATATTTGTGTTTGGGATTAATCTTGGTTTTTTAGGGGTTGAAATTTTTTTTGTTTTGAGTGGCTTTTTAATTGGGCAAATCATTTTAAAAGAATTTCAAACAAAGATTACACTACAAAGTTGCGGCGAATTTTATATTAACCGATGGCTAAGAACATTTCCTCTTTATTATTTAGTACTTATTACAAAAGATTTTTTTATTTCCCGCTCGTTCCATCCAAAACATTATCTTTTTATTCAGCAGAATTCTGACCTTACATTTTTTACTGTATCGTGGAGCCTTGCCATTGAAGAATGGTTTTATATTTTGATTCCATTAGTTTTTATCGTTAATATTCGCTGGTTACATTTAAAATCGGTTTTTTTCATCGCCTTATTAATAATTATAATTCTAACGGCTCGCTATTATTATATTTCCAATTATACATTAAATTTTGACCTGAATGTGAGGAAATCCATACCACTGCGTTTTGATGCTTTATTAACAGGGGTTTTATTCAGTGTTTTCAAAGTGCATTATAATGCTTTGTATATTAAGCTCGCAGGACTTTGGTCTTTTATATTCTCAATAATCTTATTTTCAATAGCTTTAATCATATATAGAAAATATGTTCTATTAGAAGCTTCTGTTGCAGAAGGATTAATAAAAAATGTTTTTCAATCCATAAGTTTTACATTTTTCAGTTTCGCCTTTGGATTTATCATCATTTGGTTAGAGCAATGCAAGATTAACCTGCTTAATAAGAAAAGCTTCATTGTTAAAACAATTACTTTATTATCTGTTCTAACGTATGGCATCTACCTTATCCATTATGATATTTTTAAATTCATGGTAAGCTCACCCCCACTAACCTTGTCTTGGGCAGGTCAAACATTTATGGCATTATTTATAATTATCGCAATTTCACTTTTACTTCATCTTTTCATAGAAAAACCAGCAATGGATTATAGAAAGACTTTTATAAGAAAATTATTTCCTGCATATGCAAAATAAGGGCGAGATAAAAAACACTTTTCTCTTCATAGTGCCGCGTATGCCTGTGCGTTTGCGCAATTCTTTAAGAGAAGCATTATATCACAACACGATACAATCTCTGTTAAACCAAAAATGTAAAAACTGGCGAGCTATTATTTTAGGCGAAAAAATAAAAGTTTCGGATATAGAAAACGAACACTTGGTATATGTTGAGGCAGACGATCTCCCTAAAACAGATAAACTTAAAATAGCTCTGGATTACATATCATCTCACCCTGAACTGACTCCTGAATATATAATTCGGCTTGATGCGGATGATATTATATGTCCGCAGTATTTAAGCAAGATAGAAAATTTATCGGAAAGATATGATCTGTATTACGATGAATTTCATGTCTGTATCGATCCTGTTTATCTAAAGATCTCTTACCGAAAAAATGCTTGGATCGCAAACACAGCTATTCATAAATACGTGCATGCCATTAAGCCCTGTGGACCTCACAACGAAGTTTTATTTCTCCAGGATCACGACGCTTTTTGGCACAGTTATTATGCAGATAAAAAAGTATTCAAAAGTCCAAAACTTACTCCGCTTTATTACAGAATTCTGAGTCCGTATTCTATCACCAGCAGTGGATTGGATAATAATGATCATATAAATTGGAACAACCATTTAGCTTATTTAAATAGTTATGGACCCTGGATTTCTTTGCATTCTTCCTTTTTTGGGTTTGATGGGATAAAAAAAGTACATGATGTTTTCGAGGCTCACCGACCCAAAAGACCTGCATTGTATTGGCTCTTCAATAGAGTAAAGTTTATAAGGGATAGGTTAATTAGGCATAATATTTATAAAGGTGGGATTTCAGTAAGAAGTGAGGTAGTTAAAATACCGACAGAATATCAGGAATGTACACGGTGCTTACTAACTACACTAGATACATCGGTAATTACTTTTGATATTGCCGGGTTATGCAGTTATTGTAACTATTACGAGAGCGTTACGTCCAACCTTGGCACGGTTGCTGAAAGAACCAAGTGGATTACTGCTAAAATAGCCGAAATAAAAAAGGAAGGTCATGGAAAAGAATTCGATTGTATACTCGGTGTCAGCGGAGGCGTTGATAGCACATTTCTTTCTTACTGGGCAAAAGAGAATGGACTGAGACCGTTAGTGGTGCATTTCGATAACGGATGGAACAGCGAACTTGCAACTGCCAATATCCGAAACATCTGCGAAAAACTTGGCCTTGCCTTAAACACCCATGTTATTAACTGGGAAGAGTTTAAGGAGCTTCAGCTTGCTTATTTACGCGCGGGAGTAATAGATATGGAAGCTCTAACTGATCATGCGATTATGGCCACTATCTACGAAATAGCAGCTAAACATAAAATCAGATTTACGCTTAACGGATTTAACTTTGCCACGGAAGCAATAATGCCCAAAAGCTGGGTTTTTGATAAAAGTGATTGGGAAAACATCCGTGATATTTATAAAAAATTTGGCAAAGGAAAAAAAATTAATACTTTTCCTCATTTAACGTTTAAACAAAAATTAATTTATTACTGGTTTCTTAAACTGGAATCAATACAAGTTTTAAATTATATTGAATATAACAAAGAGGAAGCCAAAAAACTGATCAGTGAAAAGCTTTCCTGGCGTGATTATGGAGGAAAGCATTACGAATCGGTATTTACCAAATTTTATCAGGCTTACATTTTACCGGTGAGGTTTGGTGTGGATAAACGTAAAGCACATTTGTCTAATCTTATCTGCAGCAAACAAATTTCTAAAAAAGAAGCTTTGAATGAATTACAAAAGCCCTTATATAATGAACAGGAGTTTCGCGTGGAAAAAGAATATGTCTTAAAAAAGTGGGAGTTGAAAGAAGAGGAATTTGATAAGATAATGAAACTGCCGAAGCGAACTCATGACGAATTTAAAACAGAAAAGAAATTGTGGGGAAAATATTTTAATTTGCTTAATATATTGAAACTACGGTTTAAGTAGATGGATCAACGAATTCATATTCTTCTCATTTCATATGTTTTCCCTCCTTATTATGGAATTGGCGGGCGTCGTTGGGCACGCCATGCCGATGAATTAACAAAGTTAGGATATACCGTTCACGTTATATGCGCTAAAAATCCTTTTAAGAAAGTATCGCTTTGGTATGAAACGATTAAAAATAATAAACATATTGTTAGGTATACGCTAAATGCATTTTATCCCAAAGTGTTTGTTGATTATGATCATACTATATTTCAGAAAGTTCAATACAGAATGTTCGCATTTCTTTTGCCTTTTTTTATAAAGGGTTCTATTTATGATCGTACTAAATTTTGGAAAAAGCCAATGCTTAATAAAGCGTCGGAAATAATTTTAAGGTACAATATCAAACATGTAATATGTACCGGTGGGCCATTTGGTGTAATGTATTATTCCACCTTATTAAAAAAAAGATTTAAGAATTTATTCCTTATTAATGATTTTCGCGACCCATGGACCTGGGGCCCTAATTGGGGATATCCTCAGCTTGATAAAAAACGAATGGCTTATGAAAAGGAACTGGAAAGAAATACCATAAAAAATTCGGATGTAATTACAGCGCCTAATTCTGAAATGATAAAATATTTACAAACTAATTACCCTGAATACAAAGACAAAATTATTGAAATACCTCATTTTTATGATGCTGCCGAATTATCAGCTCCGCTTAAAATAAAGTCAAATAAAGTGCGATTGATGTACTATGGCAATATTTATCAGAATATCGAAAAGCTTTTGGACATTACCGCCAGATTTCTATCACAACATAAAGACAAGTTCACATTTGATATATACACTGACAAAAGTAATCATCAGCCGTATTTTGACAAATATGAGGCCACCAACGTACGAACACTGCCGCAGTTAACGGTAAGTGAATTATTTAAGAAATTTAATGAATACGATTATGTACTCATTCTTACCCCGGAGTATGGTAAAAATAATATTTCAACTAAATTTTACGAGATCCTATATAGCAAAACACCCATCATCCTCTTCTCGGAAAAAGGAGTAGCCTCTCAGTTTTTAGAGAATAATATGTTAGGGATTCATGTGGAGGAAAATTCTTTTGATTCTAAGATGCTTGAATTATATAACAAAGGAGATTTCAAATTAAATTCATCTTACAATATAAGTCAATATGAAATAAAAGAGGTGGCAAAAAAAATTTCAAAGATCTTGGAATCGTCTTACCCTGTTATTACTGATTAATAAATATACTTTATATGTTAAACTTAAAAGATAAGCGCGTGTTAATATTGGCGCCACACACAGATGATGCCGAATTTGGATGTGGGGCTACAATTTCAAAATTAATTGAACAAGGTAGTGAAGTCTATAGTGTAGCTTTCTCAGCTTGTCAGCAATCAGTATTAAAACAATTTCCATCCGATATTTTGATAACGGAAGTGAAAGAAGCATCTGTTGAACTTGGAATTAAAAAAGAAAACCTAATTCTGCTTGATTATGCTGTAAGAACATTTAACTACAAACGTCAGGAAATTCTGGAAGACCTTTTAAAATTAAGGTCGGACATTGAGCCTTCTGTTATTTTTATGCCAACTATGCACGACCTGCATCAGGATCATTTAACAATAGCGCAAGAAGGGTTGCGGGCATTTAAGTTCTGTACAATATTCAGCTATGAACTTCCCTGGAATAATCTTCAATTCGCATCTTCTTCATTTAGTGTTGTTACTGAAACACATTTAAAGAAAAAAATAAATGCCATAACCAAATACAAATCGCAGGCGCATCGCAATTATGCTAATGAAGAATTTATACGGTCACTTGCCCGAGTAAGAGGTACCCAAATAAATGAAAGCTATGCCGAATGTTTTGAACTAATACGACTTAAATTTTAAAAAATGATTAAACTCGCAGATATTATTAATAAATTAAAACCTGTAAAAATAATAGGTGATACCAATACTACTGTTAATAAGGTAATACGTTTTGATGAATTAAACACAAGCAATGATAACATCGCATGGATCAACGAAAAAAATAAAGAAAAACTATATAAAGTAAAAGCAGGCATTTTCATTTGCCCTTCCACAATAGAGGAACAAAAGCTTTCACCCAATTGCACTTATCTTTTTTTTCAAAATCCGCGCAAAGCATTCAGAGAGTTATTAGAACACTTTTTTGTACAAAAAAAACCGGATGCTTTTATTTCTCCCTCGGCTAATATTGGCAATAACGTAACAATCGGCATGAATGTTTACATTGGACATAATACAATTATTGAGGATAACGTTCAAATAGGAGATGCTACAATAATATATCACAACAATACTATTCTCTCAAACACAATCATAAAAGAAAATGTTCAAATCGGTTCTAATAACACCATTGGCGGTATTGGCTTTGGGTATGAAAAAGATGAAGATGGAACATACAAAATGATACCACATATTGGAAATGTAATTATTGAAGAAAATTGTGAAATAGGAAATAATACTTGTATAGACCGTGCTGTTTTAGGAAGTACAATACTCAAAAAAAATTGTAAAGTAGACAACCTGGTTCACATCGCCCACGGAGTGGTAATTGGGGAGAACTCCCTAATAATTGCACACGCTATGATAGGAGGCAGTACCGTGATTGGAAAAAATGTTTGGGTGGCTCCTAACTCATCAATAATAAACGCAATTCATATTTCTGATAATGCAACAATTGGGTTGGGAGCTGTAGTAGTTAAGAATGTTAATGAGAATGAAATAGTTGTAGGAAATCCTGCAAAGCCATTACCTAAAAAATAAAATGAAAATCCTCATTCTAATAGGCACACGTCCAAATTTTATTAAGGTAACGCAATTTAAAAAATGTGCAGAAAAATTTCCGGATATGATTATTTCAATAGTTCATACCGGCCAACACTACGATGAAAAAATGGCCGATGTTTTTTTTCGTCAGTTTAAGTTAACACCCGATTATTACCTTAATATTTCTCCTGCATCACCCAACAAACAAATTGCAGAAATAATGATGAAGTTGGAGGATCTTATTGTCGAAATAGGAAAGCCGGATATTCTGCTAGTTCCGGGTGACGTTAATTCATCATTGGCGGGCGCACTGTTTGCTAACAAAGCAGGCATTAAACTCGGTCATATTGAAGCAGGGTTAAGAAGCTTTGACCGGACTATGCCTGAAGAGCTTAACAGAATTATAACAGATGAATTAAGCGATCTTTTTTTTGTAACCGAAAGCAGCGGAGCTAAACATTTAAAAGATGAAAAACGCAGCGAGCAGGCTGTACATTTTGTAGGCAACACCATGATAGATACAATGGTAGCTTATAATACAGAAATAGATGAATCACTTGTTCTTAAAAATCTACAAATAGAATCAGGAAAATTTGTGTTAATGACAATGCACCGGCCTGCTACAGTAGACAACCAAAAAGAATTAGGAAAATTAATTGATTTAATAAACTATGTTACTAAAAAATATAAAGTAATTTTTCCTATACATCCAAGAACTATAAAAAATGCAAAAGAATTTGGATTGTATGATCAAATTAGTAATAATAAAAATCTTATTTGCACCGAACCATTGGATTACTTTGCCTTTCAGAAATTAATTAAAGAGTGTGCATTTATCTTAACTGATAGCGGTGGCATACAGGAGGAATCCACTTTCAGGCAAAAGCCTTGTTTAACATTAAGACCCAATACCGAACGTCCCATTACCGTGGATGAAGGAACCAATACACTTTTAACTTTTGATTTGGCTGAAGTAAAAGCTCATATTCAAATGATTGAGAACGGCGATTATAAAAAAGGAAGCATTCCTGAAAAATGGGATGGTAAAGCCACTGAAAGAATTCTTGAAATTTTAAATAGAAGGTGATTTTTTATCTAACGTATAACGATTTGCCATCAGGTATATACTCCAGCCAGGTGTTGCACGTTGTGAAATATATTTCTACTGAATTAAGGCAATCCGTTAAACTCGTTGCGTTTATTTCCTTTAGAAATTTTAAAAGCAACAAACAAAAAATTTTAAGTGAATTGCCTGGATCAATTGTTATTCCTATGTTCCCGGGAGTACATCGCTGGAGATATAATCTTTTTACCTTGAAGCTTCTCTGCAAGCTAAAACATCCTTCCATGATAATTGGCAGAAGCGTTATTGCAACTTCCTTAGCACTTCAAACCTCGGTTAAAAAAATTGTTTACGATGGGCGCGGCGCCATTACCGCAGAGTGGAATGAATATAAAGTGGTAAATAATGTGCAATTACTCAGCGAAATTGCAGCTCTGGAAAACGAGGCTGTAAACACATCCAGTTATCGAATTGGGGTTTCACATCAGCTTATTCAACATTGGAAAGAACAATTCGGGTATCAATTAAACAGTCATGTAATTATTCCCTGCACGCTCAATAAAGTTTTTGAAAGCCTTCATTTAACTCAAGGGACTATAAATATTACACGCGAAAAAATAGGAGTTAATAATACAGCAGTTATTTATGTTTACTCAGGTTCACTCGCGGGATGGCAATCGTTTAACCTTTTACATGATTTTATAAAACCTGTATTGATTTCCTCCAAACAGAATAAAATTTTATTTTTATGCGATAAAGATGAAAACATTTTAAAATTAGAAAAAGATTTTCCGGGACAAGTGATTTGCAAAAAACTTAATCCGGCGGAGGTTCCTTTTTATCTGGCCGCATCCGACTATGGATTATTGATAAGAGAAGAAAGCGTTACCAATAAAGTAGCATCTCCCGTAAAATTTGCCGAATACCTGGCGTGTGGTTTAAAGGTGATCATCTCACAAAACTTAGGCGATTATACTGAATTTGTACTTCAACATAACTGTGGTTACATTTATACCAACTATAAGCCAACTGAAAAACCAACGTTGACGCAAAAACTAACCATTCGTACACTTGCCTTACTTAATTTTACAAAAAAGGCCCATGAGGCTTCTTATAAACAATTACTAAACCATTTTAATTAATAATTAATGTCAAAACTTTGCGTGCAATATGGCTGCGGTTTATCTGCTCCTGAACAATGGGAGAACTTTGATACTTCGCCAACCCTAAGAATACAGAAAACGCCTGTAATTGGCAGCCTACTTAAAAGTAAATTGAATGCTGTTTTTCCGGATCGGGTGCGTTATGGCGATATAGTAAAAGGATTGCCGGTTAAAAATAATTCATGCGATGCGGTATACTGCTCGCATGTGTTAGAACACTTGGCACTTAATGATTTTAGAACAGCGCTTGCTAATACTTACAAAATATTAAAACCCGGCGGAAGTTTTAGATGTGTAGTTCCTGATCTGGAAATTATTGCCAAGCGTTATGTAAACGCTGTCTCTGAAAAGAGTGAGATGGCCAGTATTAATTTTTGCGGAAATGGTTCGCTGATGGGGGTTGTTGACAGAAAAAAAGGATTAAAGGGCTTGATGACCTCTTACTTAGGCAATGCCCATCATTTATGGATGTGGGATCATTATTCGCTGAGTGCGGAGTTAAAAAAAGCGGGCTTTAAAAATATTCGACGCGCAGCATTTAATGATAGCGTAATAGAAGAGTTTAAAATGGTGGAAGATTATGAGAGGTTTAATGATGCAGTAGCTTTACACTGTGAAAAATAATAAATTTATTTTAGCAAAACAATTTACCTAATTGAATAGAAGTTTTGGAATAGATCTTGCGAGAGCGTTGGGAATACTTATAGTAATGCTCCGACATTATCAATTTTTACCCGGGTTTAACTACGGAGTTTATGCCATTGAATTTTTATTTGTAATAAGTGGCTATTTGATAGGACAAATTTTACTTACAAATTTTTACTCTACAGAAACTGTTGAAATATCTTCTGTAAAACGATTTATGCTTAGGCGATGGTTCAGAATTCTGCCATTATATTATGTTGCTATATTCATTAAATTTATGGTTCATCCCCAAATTGGCTGGAATCTTTTATATTATATCTTTTTTTTGCAAAATCATTTTTATGGAATTGATTTTTTTCCTGAAACCTGGTCACTGGTAATAGATGAATGGTTTTACTTAGGCACACCTATTATTTTGTATGTTTTTATGCGCTTTATCAGCAATAAAAAAATATATATTTTAATTTATCTTTCAGTAATTATTATTGTAATCAATTTATTAAGAGCTTTTTGGATTTACAAAACAAATATTCCTTTCGCCGGTTTAGGTGGAAATATTGTTTTGCATCAAGACACCTTATTAATTGGCGTTATACTTGCGTTTATAAAAATTCAACTTCCAAAAACATTCAATTTTTTAAATAACAAAACTGTTTTCTTTTCAGCGTGTTTTCTTATAATTATTCATACATTTATACTAAAGGAGATTCGCTACCCAATAGACAGAATGGATAGCTATCATATATTAAAAATTGTAGAATTTAGTCTTTTCGCCATATTAATAGCAAGTACATTACCGTACTTAGAAAATTCAGTAATGCCTTTTAAATCATTAATATTAAAACCTTTAAACAAAATAATTATTTTAGGAAGCAAACTCTCCTATGCCTTATACCTTTTTCATGGTTTATCATTAATGTTGGTAGCATTTTTACTATCGCGTATAACTCACAATTATGTTTTAATAGGTATAGGTGGATTTATAATTTCGATAATTTCAAGTTATCTATTGTATCAGTTAGTAGAGAAAAAATTTCTGATATTACGTGATAAATATTATCCTGATAAAATTGCATAAAAAAATATGTCACAAAAGAATCTTAAACTAACAGTAGAAAATAATATTCTGGAAATTACTATTACTAGAGAATATTGCTTTAATGCTTTAAATAAAGAAAGTGTAAGTGAAATAACCACCGCAATTGCAGAGGCACAGGTAAATAATCAGATTAAGGCCATTTTAATAACCGGAATTGGAAAGTCTTTTGCTTCCGGAGCAGATATTAAAGAATTTGTTGGCTTAACTTTAGAAGAAGGGAAAGCATTGGCCTTATTTGGGCAGGCCGCTTTTAAATCCATAGAAAACTCTAAAAAACCGGTATTAGCCGCTATTAATGGCTATGCATTGGGCGGAGGCTGTGAATTAGCAATGGCTTGCCACTTACGAATAGCAAGTGAAAAAGCTGTTTTCGGACAGCCCGAAGTTAAACTTGGCATTATAGCCGGATACGGGGGAACTCAAAGACTAATTCAATATATAGGCAAAACAAAGGCGATGGAATTACATCTATCCGGTAAAAGTATTGATGCACAGACCGCTTTAAATCTGGGATTGGTAAATTATGTGGTGCCACACGACCAATTAATGAATGAAAGTAAAAGTCTTTTAAAAGAAATTATTATAAATTCATCAAAGTCCATTGAAGGTATTATAAAAAGCGTAAATTCCTTTTATGATGCAAACGAATCAGGCTTTGAGAACGAAATAAATGAATTTGGAAAATGTTTTTTAACCAAAGATTCAGTAGAAGGTATACAGGCCTTTTTAGATAAACGAAAACCTGATTTTAAAGGTGAATAAATAATTTCGAGAAAAAAATAAAAACAACTTTTAAGATATAAGCCTACGTTTCAATTAAATAATTTAAAACAATTAAATGGACCTATTAGAAGTATCCAAAAGAAAAGACAATAATATTGCCAGGCATCCATGGGAACTTGCCCGATTTGAAATAGTTAATTCTTTACTAAAGGATATAATTAAGAATGAACCGGGATACAATATTCTTGATATTGGCTGTGGTGATATTTTTTTTATCTCAAAGCTATGCGACCTTTATCCAAAAGCAAATTTTTACGCTATTGACATTGCCTTTACCGATGAGATTATCTTAAAATTGAAAGAACAAGCCAAAGGAAAAAATATTTTTTTATATAAAACTTTAGACGAAGCAAACTTTCACCTGACCAAACCGGCAGACCTTGTTTTGTTACTGGATGTTGTGGAGCATATTGAGCATGATAAACTTTTTTTGAAATCTCTTTACGATAACAAAGCCATAACTGATGTTACACGAATAATGATTACTGTACCTGCCTATCAAGGCCTTTTTTGCTCGCATGATCATTTTTTAGGCCATTACCGTCGTTACACCAATGTTTCCTTACTAAATACAATTAACGACAGTGGTTTTGAAAAAGTAAAATTAGGCTACTTTTTCTCTTCGCTCATTGGCCCAAGGATCATTCAGGTACTAAAAGAAAAATTAATAAAACCTGACCTACACAAGCAAACCACCGGCCTGGTAGAATGGAACAAAGGAGCAGGAATTACAAATTTTGTAAAAGGTGTTTTACTGTTTGATTATAAAATATATAAATTTATTAACTCGATTACCGGTTTAAAATTGCCCGGTCTTTCTAATTATATTTTATGCAAAAAGCGTGCATTGTAATTCCATGCTTTAACGAATCTAAACGTTTGGATTTTAATGCTTTTGATGTTTTTTTAAAATCAGAAAGCACTATTGACCTTTTGTTTTCAAACGACGGAAGTACTGATAATACAGCCAAATTAATTGAAAATTTTCAAACAAAACACGGCAGCCGCGTGCAATTATATAACATGCCTGTTAATGGCGGCAAAGCGGAAGCAGTTAGGTGCGCCGTATTAGAAGCCTGCAAAAATAAGAGTTATCAATTTATTGGATTTTGGGATGCCGATTTAGCAACACCTTTAAATGAAATACCAATATTTTTAAATCAAATAAAAGATCATTCAAAAAAAATAGCCATTGGAAGCCGTATGAAACGGTTGGGTGCTGTGGTGGAAAGAAAAACATCAAGGCATTTATTGGGGAGGATCTTTTCTACCTTTTCAAGTATAATTTTAAAATTACCGGTGTATGATACACAATGTGGCGCAAAATTATTCAGGGCGGATCTAGTGTTCTTATTTGAAGAAAAATTTATTACCAGTTGGCTATTTGATGTAGAATTAATAGCAAGGTACCGGAATAAATTTGGAATTCAGGGCGCACTCAACGATATTGTAGAAGTTCCCGTAAATGCGTGGATTGAAAAAGGCGGGAGTAAATTAAAGTTAAAAGACATGATAAAAGTTCCACTTGAACTTTGGTCTATACGAAAAAAATATAATTAATGGCATTTAAATCATTTTTTAAAGCTTGGGTTGCCTATGCCCTTTTGGCTTTTCCCATGTTTTATTTTGTTTATAAATATGGCACACCCGATCTTGGGTTAAAAGATTTTTACGATTATTACAAACTTTACAGCAATTGGGATATTGCCAATGTTGACGCTCCATTCAACATGCGCTTATTGAGTTCTTTTTTTGTTTTTCTTTTTAATAAACTAGGCTTTAATTATCATACCCATATTTCTTTTATTAAAGCCGGATATGATCAGCAGGTATTTTTTAATGCTATCCTGTTCAACTTCCTGTGCATCATTGCCACCTGTGTAGTAATTTTTCACACCTGCTATAAGCAATTCGGCAATGTGCTTCTATCTTTTATTGGAGGGCTTCTATACTTACTAGGCTTTGGCACTATTTTTTTTGAATACATGCCAATAACCGATGCCTTATCTATTTTATTGTTTGCCTTAGTACTTAATAGTTATTTAGCGGAAAAATATACCATTATTTTTTATCTTGTATTATTAATATTTCAGCGCGAATATGTGTTTCTGGCTCTTGGCTTAATTTGTTTACTTGATTATTGGAAATACCGTAGAAAATACTTTTTACATATACTTCTGGCTGCAATCGGATGCTTTGGTATTTATTATCTTTTAAGAAAAACCTTGTTTTACACTCCAACATACGATCACCAGGCATCACCGGGCTATTTTCTTAACTCCCTTGTTCATTTAAAATTTCCATTAGGCTCTTATATAAAACAAACGGTAATGACCTTAAATATATTTATCCTTTATCTTTTTATTGTATTTTACAAAAAGATGATTAAGATGAAGGCTGATAATTTTGAATTAGTTAAACTTCTATTATTATTTGTACAGATTAATGTAATTAGTTTTGCTGCTGTTTTTGGTAATAATACCGGAAGGTATTTTTACATTTTAATTCCTTTGATCATTTATCAGCTGATTAAAGAAGTTGAACCTCTTGTTAGCAAACACACGACGATTTAATGGTAATTACCGCGGAAGACAGAATAGACGAACATAAACACAATTTACTGATAATTGTGTTTATATATATTTCGGTATTCATTAACTCCTATGTTTTTTTTAAGGAACCTTTTGAATTTTATTTCGGGTATTTGATTTACGTTGTGTTATTGCCCGGTTTTATTTTGCGTTATGGCTTTAACAGACATCTGATTTTCATTTTCGTTACTCTTTTTTTAACCGGGTTCTTTAATATTATGATGGGCAACAATACCGCCGCCCAATTTTTTAAAGTTATTACCGGCCTAACCCTTGCTTATTTTTTTTATTACTATGTAATAGTAGAGTTCGACTTTAATGTAGATCAGCTTTTTAAATGGTATTTAAAAGGATGTTACATTGCCGCTTTAATAGGAGTTTTTCAGTTCGTTTCCTACCAAATAGGGTTTGTTGCAGGTTATAATTATAAATGGATCTTAAACAAATGGGGTGTAACAGCTGGAGGAAATTTTGGCATTCGCGTTAATTCAATATTTGGAGAGCCTACGCACTTGGGAGCCGTGCTTTCAGCCGCCTTTTTTGTGGCATTGTATAATCTTTTCAGAAAAGAACCTTATTATCTTACAAAATTTCAGGGAATGGTAATCATTGTTATTTATATACTATCCTTTTCGGGTTTGGCTCAAACCGGCGTACTTTTCTCGCTATTATTTCTGGCAATAAATTTCGGATTAATTCGCTATTTGTTTCTTACTATTCCTTTAGGCATCATGATCTTTAATTTTATGCATAACAATATCACGGAGTTCAGAGATCGATTTGACAGTTTAATAAGCCTGTTTTCTAACGGAAAATTTGAACTCGGGAAAACGCATGGCTCTTCATTTATCCTATTCAACAATTACCACGTTGCTATGGAAAATGTAAAAACTAACTTTTTATTTGGAACCGGAGTTGGCTCCCACCCTGTTGCCTTTGAAAGATTTTCGCTTGCTAAAGAGATTAAGGTGTACGGTTTTAATTTAAATTCCGCCGATGCCAACTCTATGTTATTGCGGCTTATTTCCGAAACAGGTTTGTTTGGCGTTTCTATTTTCTTTTATATTATATTTAAATGTTATGTAAGGCGTAACGAATCTTATCCTACAAACCATTGGCTTATTAGTAACGCCATCTTAGTAATGATACTTCTTAATTTATTCCGACAAGGGCATTATTTTTTAAATGGCTTTCCATTTTTTCTACTGCTTTATTACTTTAATTCTATAGCTTATAAAGAGCATATTGAAAATAACGGATTGCTTCCTGCAACCGCCCTCGAGTAAATCTACTCCTCTTTCTGTCCCAAATCTCTTCTTCTCTTCACTTTTCTTTCCTTCATGTTAAACATCTCTATTGTTAAAGCAAAGGCCATGGCAATGTAAGCGAAGTTTTTATTTAACTCTACATGATCTTCTTCTTCCACACTAAAATTGTAGGCATCAATTACTGCATCGGCAATTAAAATCCCCCCAATTACTAATAAAAAAACCATGGCTATCATTTTTATCCCCTGATTTTTATTAATAAAATCAGCTACATAACCGCTAAATAAAATCATCAACACCATGCTGATGATTACTCCCCCTATCATTACCAAAACCACCCCGCAAACTCCTACCGCCGCTAATATACTATCAAAACTAAACACAAAATCAATAATTACAATCTGCATAATAATAGCTCCAAACGTGTTCTTACCTTTCGATTTACTTTCTATTTCATCCTCATCGGTTTGAATTTTTTCCTGAATTTCCTGCCAGGTTTTAATAATCAAAAACACTCCCCCACCAAATAATATAAGTGCCTTGCCGCTAACCCCGTAATCGCCCAAGTAAAATAAGGCGGCTTTTAAAGAAGCTATCCATCCGATAAAAAATAAAAGTACCGATCTTACCAATAAAGCCAGTAATAAGCCCATTGTGCGGGCGCTTTTTTGCTGATGATGCGGTAATTTGTTAACAGCAATGGATATGAAAATAATATTGTCTATTCCTAAAATAACTTCCAAAAAAGAAAGGGTTATTAATGCAACAAGTCCGTGAAATGAAAAAAGTGCCGCAATATCGGCCGACCAATCATGCATTGTAAAAGAATTTCATGCAAATATACCAATTTTTTACAGTAAACTTTAAAATTATATTACTTGATAATCAGATAGATATAAAAATTTAGCGATCTTTTTAGTACTATGTGTTGCATAGTACTAAAATATTTATGTATGTTTGTACCGCATAATAGCAACTATAACCTACTACTAACATGAAAACTTTTCTTACAACCATTATTATAGCCTCGGGATTTACATTTTTCTCCTCAATGGCTAATGCTACAACTTTTCCGGAAACAATTTATAAAACCAATTCCCGAAGAACCATTCATAGCACTCTTAAAGTTCCCTCAACTTTATGTATCATAAATCAAAAAATTGAAATTTTATTTTCTGCCGATGATAAAGGAAAAGTAAATTTCGCGCTCGCTAAAACAACTAATCAACTTCTTAAAAAAGAAATAGAAAAACAACTTCATACCAAGCACTTCTCAGATCTTAAACCCGAAATGATAAACAGCGTGGTGGTGAATTTTAAAACCATTTAAAAAAATAAATTTCATTAATAAAATGATAAACTCAGAGAATACATCCAACACGCAGGGAGGCGCCGAAAAAGCAGGCGCGCAAACCCAAATGCGAAAAGGTGTTCTTGAACTATGCGTACTTTCTATCTTATCTAAAGGCGATGCGTATCCAACGCAAATAATCGAAAACTTAAAAGGTACTAAGTTAGTGGTAGTTGAAGGCACACTTTATCCTTTGCTTACACGACTCAAAAATACAGGGCTCCTGGCTTACCGTTGGGAAGAAAGCACCAGCGGGCCGCCCCGAAAATATTATAAGCTCACACAAATTGGCGAACAGTATTTAAAAGAACTTCAAACCAGTTGGACAGAACTTGTTGAAGCTGTAAACAAAACAATTTCAAACAATAACTAAAAAAAATTATCATGTATGCATACATGAGCAACAATAAAAATTTAAATCATGAATAAAACAGTTACAATAAATATCAGCGGCATCATTTTTCATATTGAAGAAGAAGCTTTTGAAAAACTAAGCAAATATTTAAATACTATTAAAGGTTATTTCAGCAACACCGATGGCGGAAACGAAATTATGGGCGATATTGAAGCGCGCATTGCCGAAATGCTTCAAACCAAAACAAGTGCCGTTAAACAAGTTGTATTAATGGGCGATGTGGATTCGGTTATTGAAACCATGGGAAGGCCGGAAGAATTTGCCGGTGATCAGCAGCAGGATAATACCTATCAGCAACAGCAAACTCATACTCATCAGGCAAACAATTCCGCTAAAAAAAGAATCTTCCGCGACCCCGATCACAAAGCGGTAGCGGGCGTGTGTTCGGGTATTGCCGCTTATTTTGATGTAGATGTTGTTTGGATACGCCTTGCCATGTTCTTACTTATATTTTTTGCCGGCGTTAGTATATGGGTGTACATCATTTTATGGATCGTAATTCCCGAAGCTAAAACAACGGCCGATAAATTAGCCATGCGCGGCGAAAAAATAGACATCAATAACATAAGCAAAACAGTAATGGACGAGGCCGAACAGGTAAAAAAAAGAATTGAAAAATACGGCAACGATTTTAAAAACCGCGACTTCAGCCAGCCACGCAACGCCATTGAAAAAATAGCCAACTTTATCCGCAACTTCTTTATCCTCCTCGGAAAATTATTTGCGCGCCTCATCGGCCTTATACTGCTCATCTTTGGCGTCATGTTTATGCTGGTGTTGTTATCCACTATTTTCGGGTTCTCAATTATTGGCGCCAACACCGAATTTAACGATTGGATAAATTTATTTTTCCTTGAAAGAAGTCATTACACCGTTGGCATCATTGGCATCACCTTATTTTTTGGCGTACCCATTTTAATGATGATTTACGGCGGAGTAAAACTGTTATTCAAAATACATTATACCAATCGTTGGTTAAACCTCAGCGCAGGATTGGTGTGGCTTAGTGGCTTTGTTATTGCTTTATTCATAGGAATTACAACCGGAAAAGATTTTGGCAACGGCGGTAAAATAAAAGAACAGGTACAACTCATTCAACACGATACTTTATATCTTACCTTAAATAACAATAAAGAATTAATGAATAAATTAAACATACAGGATGATGAATATCACACTAACCGCGGGCGCATTCGCATTAACAACCGCCGGAGTGATTACATGATTGGCCTTAACGGAAATTCAAAATTTATTGCCGGCCGCAGCAGTTTAAATATTGTTCCCTCTTTAACCTCTGATTTTGAGTTATACATCATCAAAGAAGCGCGCGGAGAAGATAAACGTTCAGCAACCGAAAGAGCAAAAAAGATAGACTATAAAACAATTCAGCAAGGCAATACTATTTCTTTTGATGATCTGTTTACTGTAGCTGAAAACGAAAAATTCAGATTACAGGAAGTTCATATTCTTTTAAAAGTGCCGCGCGGCAAAGTTATTCATCTTGATAAAAACCTTGAACATTTTATTTCGGATATAGAAAATGTAACCAATACCTTTGACGGAGATATGATTAACCGCCGATGGATAATGAATAAAGAAGGATTAACCTGCATTGATTGCGAGGGCATCACGCAAAACGAAGATGATCTTACAGAGCCGCCTCCTGCCCCACCCGTACCTCCCATAAATAGTTCGGTTAACACTAAAGATGCCGATATAAAAATTGATAAAGACGGAATAAAAATACAATCAAAAGAGGGCAACGTAAACATTAACGAACAGGGCATTCAAATCAATACTAAGGAAAACACATTTAACGAGTAATAATGAATATTTAACGAGGAATATTGAATATTTAACGAGTAATGTTAAACATTTAACGAGGAATATTGAATATTTAACGAGTAATGTTAAACATTTAACGAGGAATATTGAACAGTTAACGCCAACTATTTAACATTTAACACCAACTATTGAATATTTAACGCCAACTATTGAACATTTAACGCCAACTATTGAACATTTAAAGCCAACTATTGAAGATTTAATGCCAACTATTGAACATTTAACGCCAACTATTGAACATTTAACGACAACTATTGAACATTTAACGCCAACTATTGAACATTTAACGACAACTATTGAACATTTAACGAGTAATATTGAACATTTAACGAGTAATATTGAACATTTGATGAGTAATATTAAACATTTAAGCCACTAATTACCCGATTTATTCTGTAATAAGGGCACAAACTTAAAGCTTCCCAGGGTTTTTCGGTCAAAATCGCTCATGCTTTTCTTTTTAAGCCAAATCATTTCCTGATTTTCGCCTTCGCCAAGCGGAATTAAAATTAAGCCGCCCACTTTTAACTGCTCTAATAAGTCGTTTGGAATGTAAGGAGCGCCGGCGGTAACAATTATTTTATCAAAAGGGGCAAATTGAGGCAATCCTTTATAACCATCGCCGTAAATTAATTTAGCTCCGCCGTATCCTATATAAGGAAGAAAAATTTTAGTTTTATCAAACAAGGTTTTTTGCCGTTCAATGCTGTACACCTTTGCCCCCATTTCTAAAAGCACCGCTGTTTGATAGCCGCATCCTGTGCCAATTTCAAGAATTTTATCGCCGCTTTTTATTTCTAATTGCTCTGTTTGAAAAGCTACCGTGTAAGGGTGAGAAATGGTTTGCCCCGCTCCTATTGGCAATGCCTTATCGCTGTACGCATGATCTAATAAAGCGGGTCGGTTGGTAGTGTTATCAAAAAACAAATGGCGGGGCACTTTTTCTATGGCGGCCAGCACCTGCGAGCTTTTAATTCCTTTTCCTTTAATTGTTCAACCAAACGTTTGCGCTTGCCTTTAAACAAATATTCATCCTCTTTAGATACAATGTAAAACACATGTAAAGCTATTGAGTAATAAACAACAGTCATTTAATATTTAATTTTAATTACTAACACTCCCTTTTTTAAAACGCTTAGTTTTGAAGTTAGTATGACAAACAGTATTGCATTAGTTGGTTTAGGTTACCTGGGCAAAATACACCTGAAGCTTTTACACGAAAACCCCCACTGGCATTTGGTGGGAGTGTACGATATTGATAAGCAATTGACCGAGGATTTAGCTATGCAATATCAGGTAAAAGCTTTTAATTCGTTACCGGAAGCCATTGTAAATTGCGCGGTGCTTGATATTGTTACCCCCAGCAATACCCATTTTGAGATTGCAAAAGAGGCCATTATGCACGGAAAGCATGTTTTTATTGAGAAGCCGGTTACCTCTCTATTAAAGGAAGCCCGGCAGCTTCAATTACTTAAAAATGAAGCCGGAATTTGCCTGCAAGTGGGTCATGTTGAGCGTTTTAACCCCGCTTTTATAGCTGCTTTACCCTATCTTAACAACCCCATGTTTATTGAAATTCACCGTTTGGCGCAATATAATGCGAGGGGCACGGATGTTTCGGTGGTTTTAGATTTGATGATGCACGATCTGGATCTGGTTTTGAGTATTGTTAAAGGCAATGTAAAAAAAATAAGTGCCAGCGGAATGGCCTTGGTAAGCGCATCGCCCGATATTATAAGTGCCCGGGTGGAGTTTGATAACGGCTGTGTGGCCAACATTACCACCAATCGTATGGCTTTAAAAAATTCGCGAAAATTCAGGGTTTTTACCGATAAAAATTTTGTCAGCATTAATCTTTTAGATAAAATTACTGAGGTTATCCGTTTAAAAAATGCCTCTCCCAACTCTACCAATATGCTGGTAGAACCTGTAAAAGGCATGCCTAAAAAAGAAATTGTGTTTGAACACCCAATTATTTTACCAACAAACGCAATAAATGAAGAGCTGAATGCGTTCTATTATAGTATTACCAACAACAAACCCAGTAAAGTGAGTATTGAAGATTCAATTAAGGTAATGGAACTGGCCTTTGAAATTGAATCTAAAATTACAAGCTAAAGATTTGTTGCCCCGGGTATCAATTATTTTATAATTTTGAGGCAAGAACGCGTTATTGTATGAGGTATTTTTTAGTATTTATATTTTTTGGTTACTGCATTTTATTTGTTTCCTGCAAGAAGTACAAGCCTGCCCCTGAAGCTTTTTTTATAAGCTCCTCTAAGGTTGCGGTAACCACTGCCACTACTCAGGGTTCGGGCAGCAATAAAATAACCGATCTTTTTTTATACGTAAACGGTAAATTTCAGGGAGCTTACCCCGTTGGCCACCTAATGCCAATTGTAAACAAAAACAGCAACGCACGCATTGATGTATTTGCAGGAATTAAAAACAATGGCATAAAAGATCTTACCATTTCCTGGATTCTTTACGATAAAATTACGTTTGATACTCTGCTTACAAGCGGAAGTACTATTTCCAGACCCTTTACCTTTAAATACAACCCTAATGTAACCTTTGTTTGGCAAGAAAATTTCGACAATCCCATAGGTTTTAGCCTTATTAAATCGGCTAACAATTCCGACACTACTTTTAAAATAGCCTCTGCGGCCGATAGTTTTGAAGGAAAGTCGGCAGAGTTGGGTCTTACCGGTACATCTTACCGCGAAGCCAGGCTCGAATCGGCGGTATCTTATACCTTACCAAAAGGCAACTCAAATGTTTATTTAGAGCTGGATTATAAATGCACCGAAGATTTTGAAGTAGGAGTAACCGATGGCGTTAACCTAAAAGGCGCTGTTATTGTTAAGCCTCAAGCCAATTGGAACAAGATCTATATTCAGCTTGCAGGCCGAATTAACGATTCGCCGGTATCTAACTCCTATAAAATATATTTCAGATTAATTAAACCCAACGGTACCGATGCGGCTCACGTATGGTTAGATAACATTAAGCTTGTTTATTTGTGAAGCGCCGCTTAAGAACCATATATTATTTACTTTCTGATTATCTGGCCGCCGTAATTGCCTGGACCTTATTTAATCTATACCGTAAAACGCAGATAGATCCCTTAAAAACCGGCGATTTTACCCTTCAGTTATTTGATACAAGTTTCATTATCAGCGTTATTGCGCTTCCAATAATTTGGGTGCTTGTTTATTACTTATCGGGTTCGTATAATAACGTATTGCGCAAATCACGCATCAATGAATTTGTTCAGGTTTTTATAACCTCTGTATTGGGCGTTACGGTTCTGTTTTTTGTGCTGTTGCTGGATGATTATGTTGCTTCTTACAAGTTGTATTATAAACTGTATTTTACCCTATTCTTATTTCATTTTGTTTTAACGGCGGTTTCGCGGCTCATCCTTTCAAGCTATACCAATAAGCAAATTCATGATAAAAGATTTGGCTTTAACACCATTATTATTGGAAGCAACGAGCGCGCTTTAAAAATGTTTAAAGAAATTAATGCTTTAAAATATGGTATCGGAAATAAATTTATAGGCTTTATTCATATTGAAGGAAAGAACGGCTATTCTGAACTCTTAAAAACAGAACTTCCGCATTTGGGCGAGTATCATGATATTCGACTCATCATTCAACAACATCAGGTGGAAGAAGTAATCATCGCCCTTGAATCATGGGAACACGAGTACATTAAAAATATTGTAAACGATTTGAGTGATATGGGAGTTATTATAAAGATCATTCCCGACATCTACGATATTTTAAGCGGACACGTAAAAATGAACACCATTTTAGGAACTCCGCTGATTGAAATAAAAAGTAAAATTATTCCTGAATGGCAAATATCCATAAAACGTTTTCTGGATGTTTCCGTGTCGGCTATTGTGCTCATTTTTTTAAGCTGGTTATACTTTCTGGTGGGGCTTATGGTAAAGCTTGGTTCCAAAGGCCCTATGTTTTTTAGGCAAGAACGCATTGGCATTCATGGCAAGCCATTTTATATTCTTAAATTCCGCACCATGTTTATTGATGCCGAAAAAAATGGCCCGGCTTTATCCAGCGAAAACGATCCTCGGGTAACACCGCTTGGCCGTTTTCTTCGCAAAGTAAGGCTCGATGAAATGCCCCAATTCTTTAATGTATTAATTGGCGATATGAGTATTGTGGGTCCTCGTCCCGAAAGGAAATATTACATTGATAAAATTGTTCAAAAAGCGCCGCATTACAAACATTTGCAAAAAATAAGGCCCGGCATAACCAGTTGGGGACAGGTAAAATATGGTTATGCCGAAAATGTTGATGAAATGATTGACCGTTTAAAGTTTGATATTTTATATGTAGAAAACATGAGCCTATTGCTGGATTTTAAAATTTTGGTTCACACCGTATTAATTGTTTTGCAGGGAAGAGGGAAATAAAAAATATCATTCCTATCTTTAAAGCTTCAAAGTATCAATACACTTCAAAAATATTTATCACTCGTAAAATTCAGTCACACTATTTTTGCATTGCCCTTTGCGGTTATTGGATATTGCCTTGCCCTGCGCGCCAATTGTGCCCCATTTAATTTTTTTAAATTTGCTATGGTACTTTTATGTATGGTTTTTGCCCGAAGCGCTGCCATGGCCTTTAACCGTTATATCGACAGATCGTTTGACGCTAAAAATCCCAGAACAGCCATCAGAGAAATTCCATCCGGGCAAATCAGTTCAGTTTCAGCCGCCATGTTTACCATTATTTGCAGTGTTGGTTTTATGGTTTGTTCTTACATGATTAACTCGCTCTGCTTTTACTTATCGCCTGTAGCTTTATTGGTAGTTCTTGGCTATAGTTATACTAAACGGTTTACGCCTTTGTGCCATTTAATTTTAGGCTTAGGTTTAGCACTTGCTCCGGTTGGCGCTTATATTGCATTAACCGAACAATTTGCTTTACTGCCGGTTCTGTTTGGTTGCGTGGTTTTGTTTTGGGTTAGCGGCTTTGATATAATTTACGCGCTTCAGGATGAAGAATTTGACAGACGAAATAACTTAAAATCAATCCCCGTACTTTTGGGTACAAAGGGCGCGCTCCGTTTTTCGGAAGTTTTGCATTTATTTTCTGCCGGCTTTGTAATTGCCGCTTTTTTTATAGGAAATTTTAACTGGCTTTATTTAACAGGCGCCGGTTTATTTATTGGTTTACTGTATTATCAGCACAGCATTGTAAAGCCAAACGACTTAAGTAAAGTTAACATGGCATTTATGAGGGCTAACGGTATTGCCAGTGTTATTTTTAGCGCTTTTGTTTGTGTAGATATTTTTGTTTATTAACACACCGCAGTTTGCGCCCCAATCTCAAGCAAGACTATATCTGTTGGCTGAAGTACTTCTAAAAGTATATACACACATATATTTGGTAAAAATGCCCGCTAAGAGAAATCAATTGCTTTAATAAAACTTAACGGGCAGAAGGCATCAAACAAAAATCGAGTTAAAAACTATATCTAACTCCTAATTGCCCTTGCCAACGAGAGTTTAATTTATCAACAGTATATGGTTGTGTAGTAGGTGTTGTATAATTATAATTTGGGTTACCATTGGCACCTAGTGAAGATAAAGGAGTTAAACCAAATGATGCAGATTGATTAATTGTATTAGGAACAAAATACACTCTACCGGCAGCAGGATCAATAAGGTTAGTTAAATTAGTAATATCAAAAGTTATTTGCAAAGTATGCTTTTTATTATTTTTAGTATAAAAATTTACATCCTGCATAAAACGTATATCTAATAAATTATTCCATGGAGTGCGTCCTGCATTTCTTTCTGTAAATTTTCCGCGACGAGAATTCAAATATTTGTCACTACTAATATATGCATCAAGCTCATTCCATTGTTGCTGCGGAGTATGAACAACCCCACCTGCATCTGTAAACTGAACAAGGTTAACTTCTGATTGTGAAGCGGGAACATACGCAAGATCTACTTGAGTGCCACTTTTTGTTACGTTATTGCTGTTTAAAACCCATGTATATGGCGAACCTGATTGAGCTGAAAACACAAAAGAGATGTAGGATGTTAACATTTTATTCCAACTCTTTTTATATCCAAGAGTTGAAATAATTCTATGTCTAATATCAAAGTTTGAGAATGCTAAACCCGGATTGTTTGGATTTAAAGCTTGGTTTACTTGCCAGTTACTTTCGTATGAATTACGAATACCATTAGCAATGTCATAAGATTGCCCATAAGTATAAGCGGCCATTATGTTTAAACCCATTTTAAATTCTTTAGATAATTGAGCTGTTAATTGATAACGATATCCTTTGTTTGTATTTGTCATCATATAAACTGCTGAGTAACTTGAATTGACTCTGTTACCGGTTGACCCCCCGCTTAAATAAACAGGTTGTTGTTGATTTACATCTATTGGTCTATATGTTGTTGAATCTTTCAGGTTAATTTGCTTAAATTGAACATCGTATATGCTTTTTGTAAAAATACCTTCAAGTGTTAACTTAACACCGCCGGGTATGATAATATCAGTAGCCAAATTACTTCTCCACACTCTAGGCATTTTAAAGTTATTATCAATCAAATCCACTTCAACACGGTTTGGTTGAGATAGTACGTTTGTGTTATAAGCAGCAAATTGTGTTGGATCTGTTGGTATATTTTTTACTGATGGAGTTCCTGGTTTATAATCAAACGCGCCAAAATTAACACCATTGTTGTAGTAAGCATAGCCAAACCAAGCAAAAGGAATTCGTCCAGAAAAAACACCACTCCCCCCACGCACAATAAGTTTTTTGTTTTTCATAACATCCCAAGTGAAACCTAAGCGCGGCGAAATAACCGGTTGCGTTAAAAATTTGTTATTTACATCTTTAAATTTAGTGTAAGTAAAACTATTGCCATAATTATTTCCGGCATCTGTAGAGTTGATTGAAGGGGTGGTATTAGGCGTTTTATTTAAACCGGTATAATCAACTCTTAGCCCAGCTGTAATTTTAAAATTTTCAGTAGCGGCAAACTCATCTTGAAGATATGCGCTTAACAAATAAACATTAAATTTTGCTACCGGGTTATTATTGTTATAGGATTGTGAATTATCTCCAAGATTATATATAGCCCTTATTCTGGAAGGTTTGTTAGCAAAAAAATCATTTAAATTATTATAATCCATTCGCCCGTTCCATGAATTAATAAAACCATAATCTATGCTGTAGATTTCATTATGAGTGCCCGCCGTAATTGTATGCTTACCCTTAAACCAAGTTAAATTATTGGTAATTTCAAAAGTTTTTTGTTTCATGTTAAAAATTGCCGCCTCTCTGTTTGTTCCAAGCAAAACAACTCCGCCGCCATTTACGTTATTAATTTGTATTTGAGGAAACATTTGAGATCCCTGTGGGGTTCTATAATCATGAATATTCGTATAACCTAAAATGAAACTATTGGCCATTTTATTATTGATCTGACTTTTTAATTCCAACACAGTACTATTATTAACGTTGTTTTGTGTAAAATCATAATTACCAAACTGAAACTGTGTAGCATTTTGTTCTAGGTTAGTAGAGGAAGACGTAACATAATTATTCCGAATACTTAATTGATTTTTGTTGTTAATATTCCAATCTACTCTACTAAAGAATTTAGTACTTCGAGAATAGATTGAATATTTATCATACGCACCGGGATCATAAGTTCCCGAAGGGTTATATTGACTTTTAGGCATAAAAGTAGAACTTTTTAAACTATCTGTAATTTGTTGTGCAATTGCCGTTGTCATGAACGTGCCGTTCTGCCCTGCCTCATAAAATTGAGGTTCCACTCTATCTGTTTTTTCAATATTTGTAAAAAAGAACAATTTATCTTTAATAATTGGTAAACCCACACGTATTCCTGTTTGATAATCATAATAGGATGATGGCATAGCAGATTTATCACCGGCATTATCTTTCCCTGTTATCGCTGCCCCTCTACCGAAAGAATATACAGATGCACTTACATCATTAGTTCCTCTTCTTGTCACCGCATTAATGCTACCGCCAGTAAAGTTACCGAGCTTAACATCATAAGGAGCAATACTTACAGCCATTGTTTCAATTGCATCTAAACTAATTGGATTAGTACGCGTACTGCTACCTGGCATATTGGAAGTTCCGCTTACACCACCGAGAGAAGGACTAAAGCCAATAGCATCGTTGTTAACAGCACCGTCAACGGTAATATTATTATACCTGAAATTTGTTCCGGCAAATGAGTTGTTTGAACTTTGAGGTGTCAGTTTTGTAAAATCAGTTATACTTCTTGATAAGGTTGGTAATTGCTGTATTTGTTCTTTTGTAATTTTAGATCCTGTTCCTTTTTTATTGTCATCTGTATTCGTCACAACTTCAACTTCAGCCAAATCCTGTGTATTTTCTTGCATTATAATATTTACCTTTAAATTTTCACCTAATACCAAATTAACCCCTTCCTTAACCTGATCTTTTTGACCAATATAAGTTGCCTTAATAGTATAAGGGCCTCCCGGAATTAAATTTACCAAGTGATAAACGCCATTTAGATCAGTCATTGTAGGGTATTTAGTTCCTGTTGGATTATGAGTTACCAACACCACAACGCCGGGTAAAAATTCACCTTTAGCATCAGCTACTTTTCCAGTTAAACCTGAACTTGTAATTTGGGCTTCAATTTTAATAAACGGAGCAAAAAGAAATAGGGTAGCAAGGATTAATTGTTTGGTTTTTTTCATACTTTGATTTATTTATAAAATTTATTTGTCGTTTAAGAAGTGTAGAATGCCGCTCTTTTGAAAAAAAAACAATGCTGTTTTGAACAATAAAACATTAAGTGCATATCTAAATTTCGCATATATATTAGCATTTTGTTTCGGCGAAATATAGTTCTATATAAAACTTCTAAAGATTACGTAAGTGTTAAGGAATTATTAAGGTTGTTTCCGCTGGCACAAAAACCACTACTTGCAGGCGCTAAAGGGATAACTAAAACGGAGTCGAAGCCTAAAAGGAGGTAATGCCTTGATTTATAATATTGGCTTTAGTAAAAAAGTGAGGTGGTAATTTTTTTATAAAATCTTACCTGAATTTGGTTGAATCGAAGGGTTATAGTTCATTAACCACTTAATCTCCAAACTTTAACCCAAGAGTTGCGGTTAACTGCCCGGTAAAAAAACTATGACTGGCTTTGCCATTGTCTTTACCTAAAACTAAAACCTGCATGTAATTGGCATAGGTGCCTTTGCCTGTAAATTCAAAAAAGCCGTGTTTATAAAACTCAAGCCTAAGTCCGTTTTCTACCCCGGCTATCCAACCTGCAATATGCCAATTGTTATTTAAACGTTCGCCAAATAAGGTAACATCGGTTCGCGGAATTACAACACCTGCGCCCGGTTTTAAAACGTATGATAATTTAAAGTTTTTAGAGGGATTATATATAACGCATTTTCTAACAGCGTTAATCATCCAAAAGTTTGCTCCGTCGGTATGTTCAAGATGAAGAAAAGTTTGTGGATTTAAAATGGTATCTCCGTCAATGGTTTTACCGTTAATCTGTCCTTTAATTTTCACCTTCTGGTAATCAGTTACTACATATTTTGTATGATCGTAGTTAAGCTCAATATCCCACTTATTGTTTAAAGCATAACCTATTCTAAAAACAAACTGTGGTATTGTAATATTAATTACATCGCCCAGCTTATCAAAATCGGGCCGGTCTTTAGCTTTGGCGTCATAAATTGTAAAATCGTAATAATTGCTTAGACCTGTAGCCTCGTGGTAATTTCCTGAAAGATCTTTAAAGCGAATAGTACTTTTACTGTATGCAGCACGGGTGTAGCCCCAAGAAAAATACATTCTGTGTTTTTTCTTTTTTAAACTGTCGGGCCTTTGAGCAAAGCACATAGCATGGCCGGTGAGTAAACATAGCATCAAAATAAATTTTGGCATAAGGGGGTTAGGTTTTGGCATACGGGGGTTAGGTAGGGTAAGTTGAGTTTACAACTATGTAGCACTAAGATAACGAATATTTCCTTTAGTTACCAACTTAATCTTCACAAATCCCTCTTTTAAAAATTCTTCCGCAAGCTCCGGCCATTCAATAAAGCAGTACTGGCCCGAATAAACGTATTCATCAAAGCCTAAATCCATTAACTCTGCCATGTTTTTTATGCGGTAAAGATCAAAATGAAAAATTTTACCGTTAGGATAATTATATTCATTTATAATAGAAAAAGTAGGACTGCTAAAGTTATCGGTGCTTCCTAATGTTTTACAAATTTCTTTAATGAGCGTTGTTTTTCCCGCGCCCATTTGCCCATCCATCAAAAACACTTTTAAATGTTGGTTTAACGAAATAACCTTGGCCGCTGCTTGCTCAATGGTATCTAAAGTAAATTTATAATTTGTAAGTAATTCAATCATTATCTAAAAAAACTAAACAACTTATTTAGCGGTTAAAGTAATGTAAGGAATGATGATTTCCTCTAAACTTACGCCCCCATGCTGAAAGGTGTTCTTATAATAATTTACGTAATGATTAAAGTTGTTTGGGTAAGCAAAAAAACGATCTTCCCTTGCAAACACAAATCGCGAACTGGGGTGCAGCTTTGGTAAAAACGCATCGGCCGGATTTTTAATTTCAAATACTTCTTTGGCATTATAATCGAGCGCCTTGCCTTGCTTGTAACGAAGGTTGCTATTTACATTCTTATCTCCCAAAATTTTTGTTGGCTCTTTTACATGAACGGTTCCATGATCGGTAGTGATAACAATTTTTATTTTTTTATCGGCTAATTGCCTGATGATATCGAGTAAAGGCGAATGCTCGAACCAGCTTAATGTAATGCTCCGGTAAGCCGATTCGTTTTCGGCCAATTCACGAATCACTTCCATTTCCGTTCGGGCATGGCTGAGCATATCCACAAAATTATAAACAATTACATTTAATTTATTCTGCAACAGATGATGAAGATTATCGGCCAGTTTTTTTCCGGCTGCATGGTTCGTAATCTTGGTGTAACTCATTTTAACTTCCTTTTGCAAAATACGTTTTAGCTGAGCTTGCATAAATGCTTCTTCGTGTAAATTCTTTCCGCCCTCATCCTCATCGTTAAGCCACATATCCGGAAACATTTTTTCCATTTCTGTTGGAAGCATTCCGCTAAAAATAGCGTTGCGCGCGTATTGCGTAGCTGTTGGTAAAATACCGTAGTAAGTTTCTTCACTCTCTACCTTATAATAATTCTGTAAAATAGGCTGAATAATTTTCCATTGATCGTAACGAAGATTATCAATTAAAATAAAAAATACAGGCTCCGGCTTATTAACTTCACTAATAAATTTATTTTTAATAAGCGTATGGCTCATCGTGGGAGGATTAACTGCTTTAGGCCCCAACCAGCTTACGTAATTCTTTTCAATAAATTTAAAAAACTGAGCATTGGCATCGGCCTTTTGCATCTTTAAAACTTCCAGCATGCTTTGGTCCTGAAGTTTATCCATTTCAAGTTCCCAATAAACAATTTTTTTATACAGATCCATCCAGTCTTGCCAAGAAAGTTTTTCGTTAATCTGCATGCCGATATTACCAAATTCTTTACGATACTCTGTATTTGTTTTTTCACTCACCAAACGTTTATTATCCAATGTTTTTTTAAGTGATAAAAGAATTTGATTTGGATTAACCGGCTTTATCAAATAATCGGCAATTTTACCGCCAATGGCATCTTCCATAATGGCTTCTTCTTCACTTTTGGTTATCATAATAACCGGAATATCTCCATTCACCTGCTTTATCTTTATTAAAGTTTCCAATCCGGTAATACCGGGCATGTTTTCATCCAATAAAACAGCGCTTATGTTTTTATCTTCCTTTATAATATCCAAGGCCTCGTCGCCGCTATGCGCTGTTATAACTTCATAGCCTTTATCATTTAAAAATAAAATATGTGGTTTAAGCATATCAATTTCATCGTCAGCCCAAAGAATTTTTATTTTGTCCATAATGTGGTTTATTTACAAATAACGTATTAAATTTATGTTTCTTATCTTATTTAACGAATTTTTTATTTTTAAATGGCTTACAACAAACGCAAGATACTTAACGACCCTATTTACGGTTTTGTTACCCTTCCAAACGATATCATTTACGACCTTATCAATCATCCCTACTTTCAACGATTAAGAAGGATTAAACAATTAGGCCTGACCAATTTGGTGTATCCGGGGGCATTACATACCCGTTTTCATCATGCCATTGGGGCAATGCACCTTATGCAGGAAGCTATTTTAACCCTTAAGCAAAAAGATATTAAAATAACTGAGGAAGAAGAGCAAGGCGCATTGATTGCCATTTTACTTCATGATATAGGCCACGGACCTTTTTCGCACGCCTTGGAACACAGTATTGTTAAAGGAATCAGTCACGAAACCATCAGTACTTTTTTAATGAATGCCTTGAATAAGGAATTTAACGGCAAACTAACCCTTGCTCTTAAAATCTTCAACAATAAGCATAAAAAACATTTTTTACATCAATTGGTAAGTTCGCAATTGGATGTTGACCGCTTGGATTACCTGAAGCGCGACAGTTTTTTTACCGGCGTTAGCGAAGGCGTTGTTAGCAGCGACCGTATTATTAAAATGCTTAACGTGGTTAAAAACGAATTGGTAATTGAACAAAAAGCAATTTACAGCATTGAAAAGTTTTTAATTGCCCGCCGCTTAATGTATTGGCAAGTTTATTTACATAAAACCGTGCTAAGCGCCGAAACGCTTTTGGTAAACATTTTAAAACGAGCTAAAGAGTTATCGGCAAATGGCGCTGAACTATTTGCCACACCTGTTTTTAATTTGTTTCTGAAAAATAATTTCACAAAAGCAGACTTTGAAAAGGACAACAACCTGATTGAAAACTTTTCGAAACTGGATGATAATGATGTAATGACATCTATAAAAGTGTGGACTAACCACCAAGATAAAATACTAAGCACACTTTGCACAAATTTAATTGAGAGAAAATTATTTAAAATAGAGTTGCAAAATGCACCTATATCCGCATCTTATAAAAATAAATTGATTCAAAAAGCTTGTAACTACTATGGGGTAAATAAACAAGAGGCTTCTTATTTTGTACTCACAGATTCAGTTAACAACAGTGCGTATAATGCTAACAGTTTTAATATTAATATGCAGATGAATAATGGCAAACTGATGGATGTTGCCCAGGCAAGCGATCAATTAAACATTCAAAGTTTAAGTCAAACAGTTACAAAATATTTTATCTGTTATCCTAAAGAGATTATTGGTTATTAATAATTCTCCTTTTTACCACTGTTGCAAAAACTTTAAATTTTACTTAACCTTGCGTTTATAAATTATATGAAAAATACGTACATCAAAACCTTAATCCTTGGAGCAATAATGGCTTCGTGCACCAGCTCTAATAATGAATTAGCAGATAAACCTATTGTTCGCACACAAGAAACCCTTAAAACAGACAGTACTGTATTAAGCGAAGATAATTTCGAATACGTTTCAGAACAATTTTCTGACCTGAGAGTTTTACGTTATCATGTTAAGGATTTTAATAAAATGCCTTTACAAATAAAAACATTGTTGTATTATCTGCACGAAGCCGCGCTGTGCGGACGTGATATTGTGTATGATCAAAATTATAAGTATAATCTTACTGTTCGTAAAACCTTAGAAGCGCTTGTGAACAATTATAAAGGAAATCCGGGCGAGGATGAATATCGGAAATTTTTAGTTTATGCCAAACGCGTGTGGTTCAGCAATGGCATTCATCATCATTACAGTATGGATAAATTTACACCGGAGTGCAAGCCGGAATTTTTTGAAGATCTTATTGCTAAAACAGATTCAACGCTTCTTCCTTTAAACACTACACAAAATAAAAAACAATTCAGTTCTTTTATAACAAAAATAATTTTCGATCCCTCACTTGCTTCCAAAAAAGTTAGTCTTGACCCAAAGAGCGATCTTGTAAAAGCCTCAGCTGTTAATTTTTACGAAGGCGTAACTCAAAAAGAAGTGAGTGATTTTTATGCCGCGCAAATAGACAGGAACAACAAACAAAATCCAAGTTACGGCCTTAACAGTAAAGTTGTAAAAGAGAATGGCAAGTTAGTGGAGAAAAAATGGATGGTTGGCGGGATGTACACGCAATCAATTGAAAAAATAGTTTACTGGCTTGAAAAAGCAATTACAGTTGCCGAAAATGACAACCAAAAAGAAGCGCTTGAAAAATTAGTAAAGTTTTATAAAAGCGGCGAGCTAAAAGATTTTGACGAATATAATATTGCATGGGTAAAAGATACAGAGAGTTCGGTAGATGTTGTGAATGGCTTTATTGAAGTTTACCAAGATCCATTAGGCAAAAAAGGTTCGTTTGAATCTGTTGTTTCGGTAAAAGATTTTGAAGCCAGCAAACGTATTGCGGCAATTGGCGCACAGGCTCAATGGTTTGAAGATAATTCCTCGATTTTACCTCAGCATAAAAAGAAAAGTGTGAAAGGAATTTCAGCCAAGGTAATTAACGCTGTTATAGAAAGCGGTGATTCTTCGCCAAGCACGCCCATAGGAATTAATTTGCCGAATAACGAATGGATAAGAGAAGTTCATGGAAGCAAATCGGTTAATTTAGGCAACATTGTTGAAGCCTATGAGCAAGCCTCCGGTGAAAGCGTAACCAATGAATTTTATTATAACAATGAAATAAAAAAACGCGTAAGCGAGTGTGCTTCGTTGGCAGATAAACTTCATACAGATATGCACGAAGTTATTGGCCATGCAAGCGGGCAAGCCGAGCCGGGTGTTGCTGCTTCAAGCGAAACATTAAAAAATTACGCGAACGCATTAGAGGAAGGTCGCGCTGACTTAGTGGCTTTATATTATTTAATGGATAAAAAATTAATTGAATTGGGCGTAATGCCTTCGCTTGATTATGGTAAAGCCGCCTATGATGAATACATTACAAAGGGTTTATTGATTCAACTGTCACGCATTAAACCCGGAAAAGATATTGAAGAAGCACACATGCGCAACCGCTTAATGGTATCGGCGTGGGCTTACGAAAAAGGAAAAAAAGACAACGTCATCGAAAAGAAAAAAGAGAATGGGAAAACCTATTTTGTAATTAACGATTACGATAAATTACGCGTTCTTTTCGGTGATCTTTTAAGAGAAATTCAACGTGTAAAATCGCAGGGAGATTACAAAGGCGGACAAGCCTTGATTGAAAATTACGGAGTGAAGGTTGATAAAGAATTACATAAAGAAATAATGGAACGTTATGCTTCCCTCAAAATGTCTCCTTACCAGGGATTTATACAACCAAAACTTATTGCCGTAAAGGAAGGGGATAATATTATTGACGTTAAAATAGAATATCCAAAAAACTTTGTGAAGCAAATGCTGGAGTATGGCAAAAATTATGGCTTGTTGCCTGTAATTAATTAAAAGACATAAATTTCACCAATAACAAAAAAGTAAATTTGCATAATCAGAGTAATCAGCGGCATAAAGATGGAAACAAAAAAATGTGCAGAATGCGGTGAGGTAATCAAAGGCAGGATTGATAAAAAATTCTGCAGTGACATGTGCCGTAATTCCTTCAACAATAAACTAAATAGCGACAGCACAAATTTTGTAAGAAACATCAATAATATACTCAGGAAGAACCGACGAATTCTCGAAGAATTATTACAGGGAGATAAAACAACTTTGCCAAGGCAAAAATTAGCGGATAAAGGATTTAATTTCGGATATTATACCAATCAAAGCACCACTAAAACAAATAACACCTATATTTTCTGTTACGAGTTCGGGTATCTTCCTTTAGAAAACGATATTATTTTAATTGTAAAAAAGAAGCAATCTTAATTATCTAAAAATCTTAATTATTGTTTTTAAAATAACTTTTAGGTCTGTTATCACGCCAGCCTCTGAAATGTATTTTTTATTCAGCTCCAATTTGGCGGGCATAATCTCATTAATGTATGTATGTTCGGGGGTTGATGATTTAGCCAATAATTCGTTTTCACTAAAATATTCCAGAGAGGCATAATCTGTTATTCCCGGCTTTACATTCAACACTTGCTTCTGTTCTTCATTATAAAAATTCACATACTTTCTTACCTCTGGCCTTGGACCAACCAAACTCATAGAGCCTAAAAAAACATTAAACAATTGCGGCAACTCATCCAATTTGTATTTTCTTAAATAATAACCCATGCTTGTTATACGAGGGTCGCGGCCACCTACTGTTAATAATCCTTTTTTATCAGAGTCTGTTTTCATGGTACGGAATTTAATAAGATTAAAATCTTTATTGAACTGCCCAACTCTTTTTTGAAAAAACAAAACAGGAAAACCGCTGTTAATAATAATCATTAAGGCAATGATAAAAAAAAACGGCAGTAAAAAAACAATTCCGGCTAAGGAAAACACAATATCTAAGCCTCTTTTAAACATACTGTATTTACCGCTTCTTTAACAGCACTTATAACTGTATTGATTTGTTCACTCGTAAGATCATAAAAAACAGGCAGACTTATTTCTCGGCTGAAATTATCATACGTTGTTTTATAATTCATCACATCATAGCCCATGTTCTTATAAAAACTCATGGCAGGCACCGGAATAAAGTGAACATTCACGCTCACATTGCTATTAAAAATTTCCTGAATAATAGCATCGCGCTGTTGTTCTGAAATATTTTTTATCCGCAATGGATATAAATGATAGCAACTTATTCTCTCGCCTTCTTTAAACACGGGTAGTTCAAAGCGATCATCTGCCTTTAATAAACTATTATAAGTATCGCAAATATGTTTACGTTTTAAAAGGGTATCGCTGTCATAACGCGCCAATTCTACCAAACCTATTGCCGCAGAAATATCCGTCATGTTACATTTATAACCGGCCTCTACAATATCATATTTCCAATTCCCTTTTTGTGTTTTTGCAAGTGCGTCTTTATTTTGACCATGCAGAGTTTTCACACACAAATCGTTATAAATTAATTGGTTGTTGAATAACGGTTCTTCAAAATTAAGTGCAACTGCGCCGCCCTCAGCCGTACTTAAATTTTTAACCGCATGAAAAGAAAAAACACTTACATCACACAAGGAACCTGTTTTTTTTCCTTTAACGGAAGCCCCGAAACTATGAGCCGAATCACTTAACACCAAAACGCGGCCCAGTTTTTTTTGAATATCTGTTCTTGCTTTAAATTTACTTTTATGCGCTGCAACTATTTTGTTAATCGCTTCGTAGTTACAAGGCATGCCGCCGAAATCCACAGGCATAATAACTTTTGTTTTTTCAGTAATTGCTTTTTCAATTTCATTAAAATCTATATTAAAATCAAGCGCATTTACATCCACAAAAACCGGAGTAGCGCCACAGTGTATAATTACGTTTGCAGTAGCGGAATACGTGTAAGCAGGTAAAATCACTTCGTCACCTTCACCAACTCCAAACCAACGCAGCATAATTTCCAGGCCTGCGGTGGCTGAATTAAGACAAAGCGTATTTTTATTTCCGCAGTATTCCGTTATTTTTTTTTCGAAGCTTTTTGTTCTTGGCCCGGTGGTAATCCATCCGCTTTTTAATGCGGCTACCACTTCGTTACATATTACATCATCTATTCTTGGCGGTGAAAAAGGAATCATAGGTACTTGACATTTTAATTATTACTATTTACTATTTATTTTTTTTCAATTTTCAAACTCCCTGATTACAAAATGTTAACCTGCGTAGCACCAAATCCATAATCTTTATAAGACGCATCTTGGTAAGTAACTCCTTTGGTTGATTTTAAAATGGAAACAATTTCCTGTTTTAAACGGCCATTGCCAACGCCATGAATAAACACAATCTTTTTCATATTCTTTGCCATCGCCTCATCCAGCTCCCGCTCTACTCTTTCCAGCTGAATGTTTAGCATCTCGTAATTACTAAGGCCTTTGGTATTTTTCATCAGCTCTTCAATATGCAAATCCACTTCTTTTTCAAGCGAACGTAAATATTCTTTTTTAGATTTTGAAATAGTAGTTTTAGATTTAAACTCTTTGATGCTTTTTACACGCTTAATGTCTTCATCCGTTAAGCGCTGTTCAACTTCTCGCGTATTTAAAAATTCTTCCTTTAATAAAAAGCCAAATACAGGAAACTCAAACTCCTCATGTTTGATTGTTTTTGAATCGCGTAAGGTTTCCGGACTAAGAAAAAGTATTTCGGCAATAGGAAACTGCGCTTTAAAAAATCCGTTCTTGTAAAGTATGCAATCCACCTTTTGGTAATTATACTCTTTAAAATAATTTATTTTTACCGTTTTAAGCAATATTTTTTGATAAGCGCCAATTTCGCCATGCTTTAAGGTTTGATAATACTCGCCGTCTTTTATTGAATAAGAATATAAAAGATTAAAGGATGAAGCATTAAACAGATAAATTCTGTAATCACTAATCAATCCGGCAAATTCATGATCGGGTTCAATAATAAAATAAACAGCATCGGTTAATTGCGCATCCGGACTAAGTTCTATATTTTCCGCGTCACGGTCAATAATAAGTTCTGTGTGAATAGGAACTAACTGTGCAGTAAGATAAGGAATTTCAAAACCATCGGGCATTTCTACAAAAACAGTATTCTTATCTTTAATACGCGAAACTTTGCCTTCTCCGGTTTCGTTTAAAAAACGCACTTTATCGCCAATTCTAAGTTTCATTGTTTTTAAATTTCACACACATAAGCACCTTTGCTTTGGGTGCTAAAAAACTCCACACCAAATTTACTACATAATTTCGCTAATTGTTTAATGGTGTACCTATTATTTGTACCATCGGCCACTATTGTTTTTAAATTGTTGAATTGTTGCAGATCCGTAGCCTTAACTTTGCAGTTATTTGATATTACTAAAACCGATATGTTCCTATAATCCGTAACAGGCCACAAATTTTGTTTATCAATAATTAAAAAATGTTTTATGCGCGAAATAACATGATTAAATGCCTTACCATTTATAGACGGATTATTAAACGAAATTAAATGAGGCTTTACATGAAAGCTAAAGTCGGCAATACCAATACTATTTATAACAACCTCCTTTTTATTTTTTATACTAAAGGCGTTTTGCTTTTTTAAATGATAAACAGTTAAATAATTTTTATTTTTAGCATTATAAGAAGTTATGAGACCGTTTACTTGCCAGCATAATAATACTATTGCTGAATAGATAATGTATTTATACGAACGAAAATAAAAGCCCACAGTAATTATAATTAGAAGCAACGAAAGAAGAATCGCGTCAATTGCTGTAAAATGAATATTATCAATATAACCTGCGCCTTCGCGGTTAAATAAGTTGATAAAGGATGTAAGAAAAATAATTATAAAGTTGATAATTTTACACACCGGAGTAACTTTTAGCACCACGAGTATCGCCATCAACAAAATAACAAACGTTGCAGGCACCACAATTAAGTTGCATATAAAAAACCAAAGTGGAAACTGCTTAAAATAAAAAAGGGTAAAGGGTAAAGTACTAAGGGTGGCGGCAAAAGAAGCTGTAACACTTTGCCATATAAGCAAGGTTATTTTTGTATGAGGCTGCCACAATTTTGCAAAAATGGGTTGAAAGAACAGAATGCCGAACAGCGCAAAATAACTAAGTAAAAACCCAATGTTGTATATAAGAAAAGGATTGTAACACAACAGCATAAAAGCTGAAACCAAAAGAATATTAATTTGGTTGCGGTAATCGCTTCTAAAAAATATTTTACCAAAGCCTAATAAATTAAACATAATAACTGCCCGCAGTACCGGCGCGGAGAAGCCTGTAACCAAGGCAAACAACCATAGACAACCGGTAATAAAAACAAATTTAATAATCTTGTATTTCTTTTTCCTGTCAATAAGATCGAACAAAAAAGAAAGCACAAGATAAATTAAACCCGTGTGCAAGCCGGAAACTGACAACACGTGCAAGGTGCCTGAATGCGAAAAAGCTTCCATTACTGAAGTATCAATATCATCATCATATCCGGTTAGTAAAGCCGCACAAATGCCGTAAGCATTTTTATCTAATTCACTATTTTTTAAATTCCATAATAAATGCTTTTTAATTTTTAACCCTATTAACCATAACGAAGAAAGCGGTGCTGCATGTGGAGTGATGGCAAATGCTCCGCTATCAATAAAAGTTGTATAATAAACTTGACGGTGAGCCATATAGCTTTTGTAATCAAATTCATAAGGGTTTTTCGGCGATTCAATTTCCAAAAGTTTAGAGTTAATCAATAAAACGTTTCCGGCCTGTAGCTGATTAGTCAATTGAGCATTTTTAAAGTAGCCAATTAAATCGCCCTTCGTATTTTTATATCCTGTTTTAGTTTTTACCTTTAATACTTTTAATTCGCACTTTACAAATTTTTGCTTTTGAACTGGAAGATCTTTTATTACCACTATCATTTTATTGGTAGAATCTTTTTTTGCATACAACCCGTAAAACGCCTTATTCTTAACTATATTGCAACTATATGAAAGATTAATTGCAAAGCAAAAAAGAAAAGCATCAGCACACAAAAAAAACAGAAGTTTGTTCAGGCTGCTGGATTTAAGCCATGTAAGAATAACTCCAATTAAAACTAAAACAAAAAACAACGGCAAGGCAACTGCGTTTAATCCCAATGGCACAGCAACCAAAATTCCTGCTACAAATGGCAAACAAATTCTAAGGAAAGGAATATCTTTAAAAATAAACATATAACAAATTATCCTTAACAGGATACCGTAAATTTAATGCCTAATTTAATATTAATTCAGTTCATTTGTTGATACATTTGGCGATTTGGGCGTTTTAACACGCTTGAGTTTATCCTGAGCTTGCCGAAGGGTTGCAAGTCCTCGCTACGTTATCACTACGCTGTGGGCTTTCCATTTCAATCGTTAACGCGGCTACTGTTTAATAACCTTATGAATAAAGGAACCTTTATTAGTAATTACATTTAAGATATAAACACCTGATGCTTCATTTACATAAAATTGTTTTTGAAATACACCTTTGATATTGTTATACTTTTCATGCGTTAGCATTCTTCCTAATACATCATACATCATTATTTCAACGCTTGTGCTATCGGAAAGATTAGCCGTTAAATAAAACTCGCCATTAGAGGGATTTGGATAAACACCAAACACATTTAATTCTGTTGGGTTTGGAATGGTAGATGTAGTTTTAGAATCACTTAGTTTGGCAATAAATAAATCGCTGTAACTGCTAAACTGAGCAAAACCTATTTCTTTATCATCAAATTTTATATTATTTACAAAACTACCCGTTATAAAAGCATTGTTATCTGCATCTAAAACCATAGCTTCTAATTGTGCATAAGGAAAATCGTTAAAATTTTGCTGGGCGCTACGAACACTTGTTTTTATCCATAATACATTTCCGCTAGTATCTATTTTGCTTATAAATAATTGGCTGTATAAATTGTCTAAGTTATAGTTATCGACAACTAAGTTTTTTAAAATATTACCACTATAATAAAGCATATTATTGCTACCATTTTTAACAAGTCCACCTAGATGATCGCCTTTAAATTGTTTTACCCATCGTAATGCACCACTTTTATTATAGCTAATAATAAAAGTATTAGAAAATCCATATTGTGTCTGATAGATTGTACCATCAAGTATCAACTTATCAGTGCCTCCAATTCCATTCATTAAATATATATTTTCTTTGAAATCTACACTAATAGCGGATACCGCTACATTCATTTGCCCTACCTCCGCTTCAAAAATACCGTTGCTATTATATTTTCTTACATTAAAATCATTTAACCCACTGCCAGCTAAATATATATTATTATTGAAACTTATAGTAATATCATAAGCACTAAAAGCACTATCATTAAATGCCCATTGCCAATTACCACTTATATCGCAATCAGCAACAAAACCGCCTTTGCCTGTTAAAGTGGTAGTACCAAAGGACATGGGCGCACCATTGTAACTATGACCTCCTACTAAAATGCCGCCTGTTGGCTTTAAAGCAATTAGTGTTAAAGGCGCATTGGCAATGTATTGCTGCCATAATTTTTGGCCGGTGCTATTGTACTTGGCTATGAGCGCGTTTTTGCCTATTATATAAGTATTACCCTCCTTATCCGTTACAGATTTGGTTACAACCGGATCCAGTGTATCTGTCCAAAGCCAATTGCCCGTAGCATCAAATTTATAAAGTAATTGATGGCGGAAACCTTGATTAGGACCGCTTGAAGGACTGCTATTAACCGCTGTAATGTAACTGTTATTATATTTATCAAGCCCGATTGTAAAACCGTAATCTTGAAAACCATTGCCGTAACGGCTTGCAAACTCCCATTTTTGAGAAAAACATACTACCGCAACAGATAAACAGATTATTAATAGACTAATTTTTTTCATGGAGGGCTTGTGATATAAAGGTATGCAAAAAATACGCCAGCATTAATTTAACAAATTTAAATGGCATACTTGTTAAAAAGCACAGATAAATGAATTTAATTTGTTAAATATATTTGTTGGGTAGGGAAATACTTCTACATTTAGCCAATTAAAATATATTCTTATGAAAAAGCCCTCACTTTTTATAATTTGTTTTCTCTTTCTATTCTCTTCAATTTTTTCGCAAGCCCCAGTTAACCGCAGGGTGTTTGGCCAAAATGCCTGGTATATTAATAACGCCAATAATCCGGCGGCTAATTTAGCGGGCTTTTGGAAAAAAATTGCCGAGTCGGGCGTATCGTACGTCAGAATCGGCGGTATTGACGCGAATTTTATTCCTTTATATAAATGGACTCCGGGCAGTTTTGCAGTGCCAAGCAACAGTGTTATTCCCTTACGCAACGTCATCGACTCCATTCGTAAATACGGCATGGAACCTATTATTGAAGTGGGTTATGTACCGCCCAATACCTGCACTAACAGTGCGCTATCCGGTGTGTCTTTGCAAAATGCCTCTACCATTGCTGCCAATGTGGTGGATGTTATAAATAATAATATATACGCTTCCAATCCCATTAAAACATGGGTTATTGCAAATGAACCTGATTTATATGTGCAATGCAGCCCCGTGTTTAAAGGGTTTGGATGGAATAACGATGGGGCAAGCCATGCCGATTCCATCGCCGAATATATACGCTTGTTTGCAACAAAAATGAAAGGCAAAGATACTTCCATTAAAATTATAGGCCCCGAAATGGCCACTTACGGTACAGATGCAAATTATAGCGTTAATAAAATAATGAACAAGTTAGTTAACGCACAGACTAACGGCAATTCGGTAATGGGTAAAATTACAACGGGCGCGGGTTCAGGTAAATATTTTGTGGATCATTTAACAGTACATCATTATCCTAACATAGCTTCCCGACAACAGGCAATTGATAATCCACAGGATATTGACGACGGATTTAATGGTGTTTTAAACGCCAACGCGTTTTCAAACGGAAAGCCCCGCAACGGCCTGATTAAAATGCTAACAAGTACGGCAAATAATACAGGCAGAAATTCCAATAATATAAAAATAGGCTTAACCGAATATAATATTGGAAATAGTAGCGGCCTGCACGAAGCCAATGATTCGGTTTTAGTTCGCAAAGGCTATGATTACCGCAGTTTTTTAGGCGGGCAATTTATAGCACAGGAACTGAGTATTGGCATGGCTAATCCTTACACGGGTTTTATGAATTTATGGTCGGTAAAAGAAAGTGGAACTGATCCAAGCGGATGCCTTGATGGCTTTGGCTACATAAGTAATTGTAACAACAGTAACAAGTTACGCTCTGCCTATCATCATTTTAAAATGGTGGGTACGCATTGGTATGGCAATTATTATTCGGGCACTTCAAACAAAAACAACGTTAAAACCTTTGCAAGTGTAGAGCCGGGAGCCGGGTTTTATATTATGATACTTAATATGGATTCTGTAGATCATGCTTTTAATATGAAATTTAATAATACAGCCGGTACTTCGCCCGACTTGAATTTAAAATATGATTTTACCGCAGCGGGCTTACCTCTTACTACAAATCAATACGACAGCATTATATCTAAAAAAACAACCTGGCTTTTACAGTTTGATTGCAGCGGCAAATTGATAATGAAAACAAGCTATAGCGAAAGTAATAATGTATCCGGTCAGGCACCGCAGCTTATTCAAATAGGTAATATTAATTTAAATCCTAATTTGGCAATAGGAGGTCAGCCCGGCATAGGAGGTATTATAAATTCAAATTTAAGTTTCAGCAATACTGTTGTTTATATTAGCAGTACTTTAAAATTGGTTGGGCAAGCTAAATTATCTTTAAGCAATGCCACTGTTATTGTAGCACCTAATGTAGGTATTGAAGCTAATCCAAATACAAGCATCGAAATTAAAAACGGTACGGTTATTTTTGGCCAAGACAGCAAGCAATGGAGTGGAATTACAATGAATGGCAATTATAATAACAGCGAAAGTCTTGTAATAGAAAACTCCTATATTATTAACGCTAAATATCCTGTAGCAACCGATAAAATAGGCAGGCTTACTATTAAAGATAATGTAATTGTTAATGGCGAAACAGCCTTGTATTTTGATAGAAGCGAAGCGTTTTCTCTATCTGGCAATTTAATTGCGGGCTTTATTGTTGGGCTTAAAACTACACGAACTAAAAAAGGCTTTGTATCAGAAATAAGAGAGAATATTTTTGCCGAAGTTCGCACCAATGTTACTTTTAGTAACGATATGCACAATGCCCTAAGTATCACTTGTAATACTTTCCGTTATTCCGACAGAGCAATTAAAAGTGTTGCCACAGATCTTGCAGAGCAGGGTACCGCCTCGTTAAGCAGTGGCAATACTTTTTTAAGAGCGGTATCAGGTACACCCATAAATTATATAGATCATTCGGGTTCGGCAACTAAATATTATTTCGGTCCTGCACAAGCTAATCTTTTCAGTTATCCAAACGTAATGAACATTCCAAAAATTCAATCCGTTTCTGATAGAGTATGTAAACAACCTTTTACTTCTGCCTGCGCGCCTTTTGTTTTGGTTAAAGAAAATTCTAATCCTATTAACCAACTCTCGATTTATCCCAATCCAAACACCGGAGCGTTTACCGTTAACTTTGGTAGTTTACCTAAGGGTAATTGGAGCATAGTAATACATGATGTTATAGGTCGCTTAATTAGCACTCAAAAAATTGATTATTCTCTTCAATCAACCCTTGTTAATATTGAGGCTAAAGGGCTTTACTTTGTAACTTTACAAAATGGTACTGACAAATTAACTAAAAAGGTTGTAGTTGAATAAAGCGCAATGTGGGAAGCTGTAATTGCAATAAAAACCCGCCAATTGCAATAGAAATCTTTAAATTGCAATTCTTGTATCACCAATTGCAATAAAAACCCGCCAATTGCAATAGAAATCTTTAAATTGCAATTCTTATATCATCAATTGCAATAAAAACCCGCCAATTGCAATAGAAATCTTTTAATTGCAATTCTTATATCACCAATTGCAATTCTTATATCACCAATTGCAATAAAAACCCGCCAATTGCAATAGAAATCTTTTAATTGCAATTCTTATATCCTCAATTGCAATAAAAACTCGCCAATTGCAATAAAAACCCACCAATTGCAAAGTAAATTGCTTCAACAGATATAAGGTAAAAATATAATTAGTTTATAATCAGTAAGTTAATGCAAAAGACTAAATTATTTTAAAATAATTAATCTAAAAAATGCAACTTTTTATAAAATTGATCGTTAAAATAATAACATTAAACTTATAATTTATGAAAAGCCGTAGAGTTAAAATTGCCGTTAAGTTTACCAACTTAAAAATAATCAATAAAATTACAAGAGCTATGGAAATTGCAAATGCAATTGCTAACCACAAACCGGTATTTAAACATCCCGACCCTTCTCCTGCTGCTATAAAAAAGGCTGTTGAAGAATTAGAAAAAGCTATTGAAAAGAAAAATGGAACTAAGGAGAGCCTAAAGGAAGTGCAATTAAAAGAACAAAAGCTTATTATTCTTATAACGGATATGGCACATTACGTTGAAAGGACAGCAGATAATGATATATCAATTGTGGAATTAAGCACTTTTGAATTACGCAAAGTTCCCGTAAGAAAGTCATACGACTTTCAAGTTTTTTTACCCGACGATCCGGGAGCAGTGGGTTTAAAATGCAGCCCCAAGTCAAAAACAGTTTACTCATGGCAAATGTGCCCCGGTACTTATAATGCAAATAATTTTACCGAAGTTCAGCGTACTACCGTGTCATCAACATTTGTAGGAGGCTTAGCAAGTAACGCCGTGTATTGGTTTAGAGTGTTATTAATACAAGCCTCTGGTGATAAACTTTCGGAAGCCAAGGGAATTGTTACTTCCTGATTACTGATAAATATGATCAAAAAAAAATCCCGCTTAGTAAAAAACTAAACGGGATTTTTAGTTAAAAAAGGTTTTTACTCAATAATTAATTTTTTACTCATTTTAGCAATCTTGGTCATGCCGCTTGCTTCCATTAGGTAAAAAGCTGTTGTTTCTGATTTTTAGTGAAGGTTTGCTTTGTGTTTGTTTCCATAGAATAAATTAATTAAATTTATCCCCGAAATTATTCCGGTATGTTAAGCTATGCAATGCCCCCATGCCCGAAGATTTACTAAACAAATGTAAACCAAAAATGTATTTTACATTACAAACAAAGTAATAAAACCCGCATAATGAAAAAAACAACTTCCGAAAAATTACGATGGCTTGTTTCTGAGTATGAAAAAATAGTGGTTATTCATACTTCCGATCGTTGCGAGAATTGCTTAAAGCTACTTGTGGAATTTGAGGAGGTTATTGCCAAAGAAGCGCAAACAGATGTTTTATTTGTTGAAATAGATTCTAAAGAAAATGCTATTATTGATGATGTGATTGAAAAGCAAAACGCTCCTTATTTAAGTATTTACCAACGAGGGGTTATTTATAAAGATGCCGTAATAAGCAATCCCGAAGATTTTAGAAGCATTATTAAAAACCTGTAAGGCTAAAAAGGAAGGCTTAAATAGTCCAGCTGAAACTAAAAATACTGCTGTTGCCCGGGAAGGCCATTTTAGTAAAGGAATAGGCAAAGCCAAAATGTTTTACTTTAAACCCAAAGCCCACGCTAAGGCCGTTGGCTCCTCTGCGTTCAGGAAGTATCATTTCGCGCTGCCTTCTGTGATTATAAGCAATACGGAGGTTGAAGTTTTTAGTTACCAAAATCTCTGCGCCTACGGTAATGTGCCTCAAAAAATTATCGGCCCCGTTACCAAACCTGGGGCCCAACTTTTGCCATTTACTGGAATCTACTTTTGATGGGGTGGAAGAGAAGGCATTGCTCTTTCCTGACGTATCAACCGGACTAACATATTTTAAATTCCATTTTAATAGTTGATCGTAAACCCCTGTTAGCCTAAAGGGCGCTTTGGGTACTTTATAACTTAAACCCAATTGCACTGTTTGCGGCAAGGCTTCTTTGGTCCCTATAACGTTAGAATAACTTTTCCAAATAAAACCCACGTTTTTTGCCTGAATACTGAACACTAAATCTTTTTTACTGTGGTAGGTTATTCCAAAATCAATAGCGTTGCCAAAAGATTTATAAATATCATATTGAGAAATAATTGTTTTTAAAGCCACACCTATTTGAAAAGATGAATCTTCAAAAGGTTTGGCATAATTTAAATTAATACTGTAATCATTTGCTTTAAAATTATTGGTGGGTTGCCCAAATTCATCATAACCCTTAAACTTGCCGTAATTAAAAAATTGAAGCCCGCCGCCAACGGTACCATATTTTTGCAAATGATGCGCGTAGGCCAAATATCCAAAGTTTAAATCACCAACATAATTACTGTAATTAAAAGCCACTTGTTTTGACATAGAAGCATTTAATAAAGATGGATTGCTGTAGATCAAATTAACATCATCGCCCCAAATGGCCATGCTATTGCCGCCCAAAGCCGCGGCTCTTGCCGTCATGGGTATATCTAAAAAACGATAGCTTTTTGTGCCGCCTATTTGTGATAGGAGGGCCGAGGTAAAGTTTAGGCTTAAAAGTATAAGAATAAGTTTTTTCACTTAAGATTAACGTTAAAGTTAAGGGTTTATTGTGAGGAAATAAAATATTTATAAACTCATCATATCTTTAAGCCTTACCGCCTGCCGGCGCGATATTTCAATTTCTTTGCCATCTTTTAGTTTAACATTTAACCCATTGTTAAACCATTGTTCTACACTAATTATGTAGTTTAAATTAATAATGTGTTTTCGGCTGGCTCTAAAAAATTCTTTTTCATTTAATCTGGTTTCAAGGCTATTAAGGCTTCTAAGTATTAAAGGTTTTGAATTATCAAAATAAACGCGCACATAATTGCCTTCCGATTCAAAAAGGCGCACTTCTTCCAGCTTTACAAACCAACATTTTTCTCCATCCTTAATAAACACTATATCCTTTTTTGAAAGCGGCGCGTTATTATCGGCTTTAACTGAAGTTTCTTTTACACTCAGCTTTTTAATAGTTTCGGCGAGGCGTTGCGGCTGAATGGGTTTTAGTAAATAATCAAAAGCGTTTAATTCAAAAGCTTTTATGGCGTGCTCATCATGCGCGGTAATAAACACAACATCTATGGCGCCCGAAATTTCTTCGGCCAACTGCAAGCCTGTTTTGCCGGGCATTTGTATATCGCAAAAAATAACATCGGGCTTTAATCCATTGATCTTTTGAAGGGCTTCCACTGCATCGGCGCATTCGGCAATTATTTCCACTTCTTTGTAGGGGGCTAATAAACTTTTTAATTCCTGTCTTGCCAGGCGTTCATCGTCAATGATTATTGCTTTCATAAGTAGATATTTATATTTTTTTAATTGTCATATGGAATACGCCATGTATCTTTATTTGTGTTTGTGCGTTTTGGCACATGGCTATTTCATAATGATAAAATAAAAATTATTTCAAAGGTATATTAATATCGACAACAACCCAATTATTTACCTGACTGATAAATAATTTTCCGGAAGAACCATACATTAGTTCCAGCCGTTGTATGGAATTTTTTATACCCACACCGGTAAGCGGCATTTCTGTACCCATGCGGCCTGTATTGGAAATTTTCAGTTTAAGCACTTCTCCCAATAAAAAAGCTTGTATAACAATGCTACCATTACCGGGTAGTTTAGCAATGCCATGCTTCACCGCGTTTTCTACCTGCGCCTGAATGATAAAGGGAGGAATGCTTTTATCCATTACATTTTCATCTATTTTAAATTCAAAATTAATTCTTTCTTCATAGCGTATCTTTTCCATATCTAAATATTCCATTACCAAATTAATTTCATCTCTTAAAGGAATTAATTTACTCTTGTTAATTAAAAGGGTTGTTCGTAAAATATTAGAAAGTTTGGTTACCGCCACTTTTGCTTTTCCGGCATCTTCATCTATTAAAGCGCGAATGCTGTTTAAACTGTTAAACATAAAATGCGGATTGAGTTGCGATTTTAAATTATTTAACTCCGACTCTCTGCTTGCCGCATAAAGCCGTAAGGAGTTTATTTCGCTTCGTTTGTAATTTTGAAAATATTTAAAGCCAAAATAAATAATATTCCAGAAAAAAAAGGGCACAGAATAATTAATAACTAATTCCGAAATACTAAGCACATCAAGTTTAAGATCTACAAATCCTAACCATATAGAAACGATGGTAATACTTGTAAAAAATATAAGTGCTTTTAATACACTAAAAAATATAATAAAGATGAGCTGCGAAGGGATTTTAAAACGTAATACATGGTATTTAAGTATGGCTTCTCTGTAAACATGAGTAATGCCAATACCTAAAGGCAAAGAAAAAAAAAGTATGACATAGTATTTATAACCGGATTGATATTTTAATCCAAAAAAGATGAGATTAATAAACAGATAAAACGACCATCCCAATAACTGACAAATCCAGTAAATATTCGATCGTTTTTTCAATAGAAAATTATTTTATTTATAGAAAAGCCATTTGCCTATTTCGCGCCAACTTGTTTTTTTACCATACATTAAAATGCCGGTGCGATATATTTTGCCCGCCAGCCAGGTTGTAAAAATAAAGGAAATGTATAAAATTACCAGCGAGCTTAACACCTGCCAAGCCGGAACCCCTTGCGGAATACGGGCCATCATAACTATGGGCGAGGTAAAGGGAATAAAGGAGCCGATGATAACAGCGTTAGATTCGGGACTCACCATAATTTTAATGGCTAAAAAGTAACCAATCATCAGCGGCAAAATAATTGGCATCATAAACTGCTGCGAATCGGCCTCTGAATCTACCGCGCTGCCAATGGCGGCTAACAACGAACTGTAAAATAAATATCCTCCAATAAAGAAGAGAATAAAGTAAACTCCAACTTCTACAAAATTTATTTTTTGAAGTTGATCAAGGGTTTCAAACATTTTTTGGTTATCCTTAAACTCTTCGGTATTGCTTAAGTGCGCTCCGGCGTTGATTCCTAATTTGCTAACCACTGCGTTTTGATTATCAAATTTAGTTTTCATGGCGCTAATGTCTTTTAAAAATATGCCTGAAAGCACCATGCTTAACACCGCGGTAATAATAGTAGTAATTGTAAATTGAATAACGCCAACAATAGCCACTCCAATTATTTTACCAATCATTAATTCAAAAGGCCTTACCGAAGAAACAATTACTTCCACAATTCGATTTGTTTTTTCTTCCATCACACTTCTAAAAACCATCATTCCATACATTAATATAAAGAGCATCATAATTAGGCCCATTGCAAAAGAAAAAAGCTGAACGCCTTCCGCGTTTTTAATTTCACCGTTTTCATTTACCTTTTCCATATCAATAACCAAGCCTTGGCGGGCATTAATAATAATATTCGGATCAATATTATTGGCTTTGAGTTTATATTCGTAATAGATACGCTCCAGTTCTGTTCTAATATATGTTTTAAAGGCCAGGCCGGGGCTTTTTTTGTAAAGCAATCTTGCCTTAGGAATGATGTTTCCGTCTGATCCTTTAAAAATAAAAAGGATGGTTGTAAAATCTGATTTTTGAAAATTGTCCTGCGCTGTTTCTATGCTTTCGTTTGAAAAGGTAAGCGATACATATTCATTACCTTTTAATGTGGATGCGAACAAACCTGTTTGATCTATCACCTCTACTTTTTGCTCAATCTTTTCAGGCATAGATGTCCAAAAGATCAAAGCTAAACCACCGATAAAAATCAGTGGTGTTAAAAAGGTCATGATGATAAACGTTTTATTGGTAAGTTTTGATTTAATCTCCCTGCCAATTATTAATCCTATTTTCGACATATTAATATATTTTTTAAGACACTAATTTTTACGACTTAAAACTTATTTTTATTTAATCCGTAGTATAATTTTGCATCATTACTTAAATTCAATTTTTGTAATTTGTCTTTAACTTCTTTAAAAATCTTGTCCTACTTTCGTGTAATTAGTGTTAATTCGTGTCTTAATTTGCGGCCTCTTTTTAATGCTACATTCATTTATACTTTCAGGTAATGGAGTTAATTAGTGTTTATTATTCTGTATAATTACTTTTTGTGCCTAATGCCTCATTGCCTTCGCTTACTTTACGAATAAATATATCGTTCATGCTTGGAATAATTTCGGAGAACGAAATAATTTGGCAAACAGGAAGTACGGCCTGAAGCATTTGCGTGGAATTAACTCCATTTAAAAGTTTTACTGTTATGGTATGAATGTCTTCGTCCGACTGCTTTTCGATAATTTCCGCGCCTGTCCATAAGGCATTGGTAAAGCCTAAAATATTTCCTTTAAAAACAATTTTGTAAGTATTTGTTCTGAATGTTTTACGAATATCTTTTACAGAACCATCCAGAATTTTAATGGATTTATTTATTAGTGCTATGTTATCGCAGAGTTCTTCTACGCTGCCCATATTGTGCGTTGAAAAAATAACGGTAGCGCCTTTTTTACGAAGTTCAAGAATTTCGTTTTTTATCAATTGCGCGTTAATGGGATCAAAGCCGCTGAAAGGCTCATCCAGAATTAATAATTCAGGTTCATGTAAAACGGTTACAATAAACTGAACTTTTTGCTGCATGCCTTTACTTAGCTCATCCACACGTTTCTTCCACCAGTTTTGCATATCAAACTTTTCGAACCAGTAGATCAATCTTTTTTTTGCTTCTGCTTTTGACAAACCTTTTAATCGCGCCAGATACAAGGCCTGTTCTCCTACCGGCATTTTTTTATACAAACCGCGTTCTTCGGGCAAATAACCAATTTGCTCAATATGTTTTAAATTAAGCTTTTCATTTTTGAAGAGTATTTCGCCTTTATCCGGACCGGTAATTTGATTGATGATGCGAATAAGAGAGGTTTTGCCCGCACCGTTAGGCCCAAGCAAACCAAAAACAGCCTGTTCATTAACCGAAATAGAAACATCATTTAATGCGGTGTGAGTGCTGTAACGTTTGGTAACATTGTTTATCTGTAAGATTGCAGCCATTTTTACAATTGTTTATGACACTAATTTATAATTGTTCAGTAAAAAATTTAATCCACATCACTAACTCCGCCGCTTACAATAAATTTCATTACCTCAGAAGCATCTGCCTTTAAAGGTTTTACATTATCTTTTGGAACAATGATTAATCTCCCCGAAAGAGAATAAGACATTGGCATATACACCGCTATTTTATCCATTTCGTGCAAATGCGAAAGATCTTGATTGGTAATAAAACCAAGTTCTTCAATATGAGCGGCGGAATTTGTAAGAACCAAAACGGGTTTGTTAAACCGTTTTTTATTTCCTACAAATGCATTGGTAAAATCTTTGATGGGAGAATAAATGTGACGGATAAAGGGGGCGTGTTCCAATTTATCTTCCATGTAATTAAACATTTGTTTAAACACAAAAGAAGATGCCAGAACGCCAAGCAAGGCAATAAAGCCCAGCGTTACTATTAATCCAAGGCCGGTGTTTAAAAGCGTACTGTTGCTTATTCCGATGAATGAAAAAATGTCGGCAAAAAAATCGAATAGTTTAAAAAGTACGGCAAACGTAATTATTAAGGGGATAAATAAAAGTAAACCCTGTAAAAAATATCCTAAAAATTGTTTCATATATTATTTGATTAACTTCATTTCATTTAATAAATATCCTGCGCCCGCGTATTTATCAACTACCCATAAGGTAAAGCGAACGTCTAAAACAATGTTGCGGCAAAAACTGCCGTTATACATAATGTCGCTCATGGTACCTTCCCAATTTCTATCGAAGTTTGTACCTATCAGTTGTCCTTTCGCGTTAATAACCGGGCTTCCGCTATTGCCTCCGGTGGTGTGATTGCTTCCTGTAAAAGCGATGCGGAGCTTACCGTTTTTATCTACGTAATTTCCAAAGTCTTTTTTCTCATACAGCTCAAGCAATCTGGGCTTTACATAATAATCTTCTATTCCTGTTTTGTTTTTATCTACTAGGCCGTCGATTGTTGTAAAATGCAAATAATCCACGCCATCTCTGGGTTTGTAATCAGCAACTTTACCGTAAGCCACTCGCAAAGTACCGTTGGCATCCGGATAAAACTTCTTGTCTTTTATATTCTCACGAAGCCCTTTCATATATTCTTTTTGAAGTTCTGCTATCTGCAATTCGTAATAATTTATTTGTGGAATAACGGTTTTTTGATAATGCTTTACAATAGCAGTAGCCAGCAAATAAACAGGATCGCGTTCATACAATTGGGCGTTTTTTTCAAAATCCGAAAACATTAATTCCGCTTTTTTATTATCTATAAAACCCGAATTGTTGTATAAAAAATCTGTTAAAGCTTTTGTGTTTCCATTATAAACAGTTAGTAAAGAATCGAGATACGGAACACGTAGCGATTTATCAATGTTCTTAGAAAACATATCCAACATGGCCACGCATATTTTGCGATCGGTTTCTTTATTAAAATTTTTAAACGGAAGAATAGGTTTTACTTCTTTAAATTTCGCTTCAAATTTATTTTCTTTTCCTTCCTGTTTCTTTTTAAGCTCTGTGAAAACAGGCACAAAACTATTAGCGAGGCGAATGGCATCAATACCTAAAAGACATTCGGTAAAATAATCGTATTGCTTGCTTAAAGGAGCGTACTCTTCATACGTTTTTGTAAACTGATTAAAGAGATTAGTGAATTTTTCTTTTTTTGCAGGCTCACTTGACACCTGCGACAGGAATTTTTTTTCAAAATCTTTTTTAGTTTGAACGGCATTCGATTTTTTTAAACCTTGCATTTCACCGTTCCATTTTTTATAATAATTAGCAACACCTGCATATTTATTGGCATACATTAAACGAATGGTATCGTTCTTTTTCATGTCTGTTGCCATAATAGCCAAACGTTTTTCACGAAGTTCCACTCTTATTGGATCTTGTTGATTTTGCAAAAGCTCCACGGCGTTGGAGGAAAGATATTCCTGCGTTCGCCCGGGAAAACCGTACACCATTGTAAAGTCTCCTTTTTCATATCCTTTTAAAGAAATAGGAAAAGAGTAAGCGGGCTTATAAGGTATATTTTCAGAGTTGTACTCGGCAGGCTTGTTTTCTTTATTAGCATAAATTCTAAACATACTAAAATCCGCATTATGGCGCGGCCACACCCAATTATCGGTTTCATCGCCAAACTTGCCTATGCTCTCGGGCGGGGCTCCAACTAAGCGCACATCTCTGAATGTTTCGGTTACAAATAAATAATATTCGTTCCCATAATAAAATCCGCGGATAAAGGTGTCGTACTTATATTCTTCTTTTGTCTTTTTTTCTAAAAGTTTTATGTTGGATTGAATGGCGGAATCGCGTTGAATTTCCGAAAATCCAACCTTTACATTTTGCAGAATTTTAGAAGTAACATCTTCAATGCGCTTAATAAAAGTAACGGTAAGATCTTTACTATATAATTCTTCTTTGGCATTCATTGCCCAATATCCGTTTTTCAAATAATCGTTAGCAACCGAGCTTAAAGCAGCTATGGATGAAAAACCACAATGATGATTGGTAAGTATTAAACCTTTATCAGAAATAACTTCGGCGGTGCAGCCTCCGCCAAAAATTGCCACGGCATCTTTCATGCTGGCCTTGTTGATGCTGTAAATTTGCTCCGCAGAAAGTTTAAAACCGTTCTTTTTCATATCGCTAATGTTCATGGCGGCTATGAGTTGCGGCATCCACATTCCTTCATCGGCTTTTCCCGCTAACGAGAGAACCGTTAGGAAGATTATAATTTTACTTTTCATTTTCAATTCTAAATTTTTAATTCTTATTTAATCATTCCGGCAAATTTCATGGCATCATACCGTATTGCACTGTCTAATGCTATGCTGTAATCTTTGCTACGTTGTGTTGCTTTTTTTAATAATCCCGGGGTTTCTCTTATTTGCTTTGCAAAGGTCTGTATTTGTTTGTTACGCTCGTTATGCGCGTAATAAGTTTTTGGAGAAGTATATAATTCATAAGCATCGTTAATAAAATTATTGCCAAAGGTGGGCAAGTTTCCGTCGGAATATAAAAGCATTATTACTTCATTGCTTTCTATTTGCTGTTTTAAATCCAATTGCCAAACTTCCGCGGTTCCATCATCCGGGCGGGGAACAATCTTATTATAATAGTACCAAAATTTTCCTCCGGCAAAACAATTTTGAGGCACACCCAGGTAAACCGGACCATACCAATAACTGTCGCTGATGGTTAAAACTCTTTTGTTATTTTTTAAACTGTCGGTTTCAAATAACACTTCGGGATAAGCCAGCTTCATGTTTTGCTCCGGGTTTTTCCACAAATTCATGCTTTTTAAAACATCAGCATCACGGTTGCGGGCAGTATCAACAACTTCTACCTTACTCCAGCTAATATCGGGTAAATTACAATGGTGAAGCTTTTCAATATGCTTAAGAATAGTATCTACTGCAATGCACTCGCCATAATAACTCCAGTGGTGACCAAATTTTGGGAACAATGGATATTTTGAAGTTGACTTTAGGTTCTGAAAATAAGTATATAAATCAAGATAATTTACGCCCGCAGATTTGCTGTTTGCAACGAACAAATCGTGATTGGTATTTTTTATAGGGTGCACATATTTATCCTCTACAAACTCTTTGCAATACTCACCTTTACCGGGCGCAAATACCAATAATAAATCAATCCCTTTTTTCTTTAAAGTATCCTGAACTATTCTTGCCTTTTGCATCATAGTAATTATCTTTTCTTCCGGCATTAAATCATCACCAAAAGCGGAATAAATATATCCTTCGCTAAAAACATAATCCTCTTTACCAATAACAAAACCATTTACACGAATTTGGTTAAAGGCTTTGTAATAAAACTGGTTGTTTAATCGAACCATGTTTTCTTTCATGCTCCAATGATCGTTATTATAATCTTCGGTTTCGCTTTGAAAGCTGCCGTTAAACCAGTTTTCCCAGGTAAATTTTGGTTTTTCATCGCTTATAACAAGGCCAACCAGATTTGGTTTATTGTAAGATGTATCCTCTACCCCATCCACTTTTTGGCGTTTGGAATATTTTAAATACGTAAGCATCATTGGCCAAAAAATAACCAGCAAAATTATTGCACAATGGATAGTATATGTTTTCTGTTTAATAGCCATTAAAACCTGAAATAAATAAAAGGATTAAATTCAAGCGCTGAAACATAACTCAGTGAAATATAAAATAAAATAAGGCCGCCCAATGCAGCAAGCCACTTGCCGGAATTTGTAATAATATTGCCATACACTTTTTGCTGGATGAAATATGTTTTTTGCGTGATAGCGAAGAATGAAAATATTCCTGCAACAATTGCCATGCAAACAAAATCGTTATTGATGGCAAACTTGCCGGCAAAGAAATTAAATGAATACATCTTTTTTATTACGGTAAAAGCATAACCAACATCTTCGTTCCTGAAAAGCACCCAGCCTGTTACTACAATTATAAACGTAATGGGCACTGAAATTATCTTGCCCAGTTTATTAAATACTTTTCCTAAAAATAATCTTTCAAGCACAAGAAACAATCCGTGATAAGCGCCCCACAAAATAAAATTCCAGCCGGCGCCGTGCCAAAAGCCGGAAAGCAAAAAAACAATAATTAAGTTGCGGTAAAGTTTTGCTTCAGAAACTTTATTACCCCCTAAAGGAATGTATAAATAGTGTTTCATCCAAGTTCCAAGCGTAATGTGCCATCTGCGCCAAAATTCGGTAATGCTTGCCGAGATATAAGGATTGTTAAAATTTTCGGGCAATTTAAAACCCATTATTTTTCCAAGGCCTATGGCCATATCGCTGTAGCCGCTGAAATCAAAATAAATTTGAAAGGTATAAGCCAAGGCGCCTATCCAAGCGGCAAGGGTATCTATTTGCTCGGGTGCTAATTTAAAAACAGCATCGGCCTGCATGCCCAAAGTATTGGCAATAATTGTTTTTTTGGCTAAGCCAATGCAAAAAATAAGAAAGCCACTGATCTTAACATCCGGCGTATAATTTTTTTCTCTATTAGTAATTTGATCGGCAATATCATGATAACGAACAATTGGACCCGCTATTAATTTAGGGAACATTAAAATGTAAGTTTGATAGTGCCAAAAGTTTTTTAAAGGCTTGTGGATACCGCGGTAAACATCAATTACATAGGTTAAACTCTCAAAAGTATAAAACGAAATACCTATGGGAAGAACCACTTTTAACCAAGTAATCTCCGTTCCGGCAATGGCGTTAATATTTTCAATAAAAAAGTTACAGTATTTAAAATAGAAGAGTAAACCAACATTTAATATAATTGAAATAACCAAAAACCTGTTCTTGGCACTTTTAGTTTTCTGCCCGTGCATGGCTTTTACCAAAAAGAAATCCAAGAAGGTGGTGCCAAGTATTACAAAAATAAATTTTGGTGCGCCCCAACTGTAAAAATAAATGCTGGCAATTAAAATAAGGGCGTTTTTGAATTTATGGGGCGTTAAATGGTACAGTAAAATAAATACCGGCAAAAAATAAATTAAAAACGTTATTCCGCTAAATACCATAGGTGAAAAGGCTCACAAAATTAGAATTATTTGGCGTATTTGTGTAAATATTCTTAATATGGCGGTAAAATCAGTAGATTCTGCCCCCATTTTATCGTTTGCAATCAAATTCTACAATTCCCAATCCATCTAAATCGTGACGGAACAATCTAAATCGTGACGGAACAATCTAAATCGTGACGGAAGAATCTAAATCGTGACGGAACAATCTAAATCGTGACGGATCAATCTAAATCGTGACGGAACAATCTAAATCGTGACGGAACAATCTAAATCGTGACGGAACAATCTAAATCGTGACGGATGAATCTAAATCGTGACGGAACAATCTAAATCGTGACGGATCAATCTAAATCGTGACGGAACAATCTAAATCGTGACGGATGAATCTAAATCGTGACGGAACAATCTAAATTTTGACGGATCAATCTAAATCGTGACGGAACAATCTAAATTTTGACGGAAGAATCTAAATTTTGACGGATCAATCTAAATCGTGACGGAACAATCTAAATCGTGACGGAACAATCTAAATTTTGACGGATGAATCTAAATCGTGACGGATGAATCTAAATCGTGACGGAACAATCTAAATCGTGACGGATGAATCTAAACCGTGACGGAACAATCTAAACCGTGACGGAACAATCTAAATTTTGACGGAACAATCTAAATCGTGACGGAACAATCTAAATCGTGACGGAAGAATCTAAATCGTGACGGAACAATCTAAATCGTGACGGAACAATCTAAACCGTGACGGAACAATCTAAATCGTGACGGATGAATCTAAATCGTGACGGAAGAATTAAAAACTGATTTTAATAAATTAATCAAAAAAGCTACTGTCCTTCAATTCCACCCCAATACCGGGCAAATCATTCAAAATAACTTTGCCGTCGTTATACACAACACCTGTAAACGGGTCGTTTTTTATCAAATTAGGCGCATCCAAATCAATATAATCCGCCGATTTCATAAATTGGGCCATGGCGGATGTGGCGCAGGAGCTTTCGGCCATGCAGCCCAGCATAATTTCCATATCGTTTTGTTTGGCGTAAGTTATCATTTCGCGCGCGCCCGTTAAGCCGGCCGATTTCATGAGCTTAATATTTACGCCGGTAAATATTCCCTTCGCCTTTTCCATATCCTTTAATCGTTTTACACTTTCATCTGCAATTGTTGGAATAGGGCTTTTAGCAGTAACCCATTGCATTTCTTCCGCCATTTCCACCGGCATGGGTTGCTCTACCAGCAACACGTTTTTAGTATAAAGCCATTCCAGCATGTGCAACACCGCTTTTTTATCCTTCCAACCCTGATTTACATCTACATACAAAGGTTTATCTGTATATTTTCTAATGGTTTCAATCAATTTTTTATCGTCGGCTGTGCCTGCTTTTATTTTTAAGATCGAAAACTCATCGGCTTCTTCAATTTTTTGCTCGATCATAGCAATATCATCAATACCGATGGTGCAGGAAGTTGCCACAGGAACGCTTTTTCCAAAACCCATTAATTCGTAAAAAGGTTTATCGGATATTTTTCCGCGTAAATCGCTAATGGCAATATCAATAGCGGCTTTGGCAGGATTATTTCCTTCAGATAAACAATCAATTTGATGAAAAACTTCTTTTGGGTCAAAGGAAGAATCAAGCGCATCAATAATTGCTTTTGCTTGCTCCAAAAACTGCAATGTATTTTGGGTAGTATCGCCTAAATATTCGGGCAAACAAGCCTCGCCGTAGCCAAAAAGCCCTTTGTGTTCAATACGTGTAAAAACAGTGGGTGTGTGCGTGCGTATGTTTGATGAAACACCAAAAGGATGCTTAAATTCTAAAAGAAAGGGTTTAAAAGTTAGGGTCATTTAATAAGTTATTTATCGTGCGTTATATTTAAAAGAGATAAAAGATCTTTTTTTAAAACGTTTACAGAATCGTAAAAGCTTTGGCTGTACCGGGTTTTTTTAGAAGTGGGGTTGTTCATTTTATAAAACGTGCTTTCACTTGTTTCCGCGCTTTTTATATAAGTTACAAGTGTAGATAATTGTAATTGATTTGTTTTATCATCTAATTTTATTCGTCCGCAAAGGCGCGCAATGGTATTAATAATGCTTTTGGTTTGAGCATCATTACGCTTATTTAATTCCTCAAAATGGTTAATAATATCGTTAATCAGATGGCCTTGGTGCATTGGTGTTAAGTGTAAAATTACTGTTATTACGTTAGTTTTGGTTAGATAGTTTTTAAATGAATTAACAATCCTGTGCTTAAAGATGTAAAAGGGGCCATTAACCATCATCAACTAATCACTAAAAAACTAAAAACTATCAACTAAAAGATAGTTTTCCCATTTTTCTGCTATTTTTGTAACATTATATTATCTCATGGGAAAGACTTTAACAGAAAAGAAATTAAAGTTCACAAAAGAACAATACATGGCCTGGTACGAATCTATGCTATTGATGCGTAAGTTTGAAGAAAAAACCGGACAAGTTTATGTACAGCAAAAAATAAAAGGCTTTTGTCACCTTTACATTGGGCAGGAAGCTATTGTAGCCGGAACCGTAAGCGCCACTAAAAAAGGCGATAAACATATTACCGCTTACCGCGATCATGCTCACCCTATTGGTTTAGGGCTTCACCCGAAATACGTAATGGCCGAAATGTACGCCAAAATTACAGGCTGCAGCAAAGGCAAAGGCGGAAGCATGCATATTTTTAGTAAAGAACACGGTTTTGTTGGCGGGCACGGAATTGTTGGAGGACAAGTTCCTTTAGGGGCAGGTATTGCTTTTGCTGAAAAATATAACGGCACTGATAATGTTTGCGTTTGTTCAATGGGCGATGGCGCTGTTAGACAAGGAGCTTTGCACGAAGCCTTTAACATGGCCATGACCTGGAAATTACCCGTAGTTTTTATTGTAGAAAATAATATGTATGCCATGGGAACTTCGGTAGAACGCACCAGTAACGTGCACGAATTATGGAAATTAGGTTTAGCTTACGATATGCCAAGCAAACCGGTTGACGGCCTAACCGTTGAAGCCGTTCACGAAGCCATGGAAGAAGCAGTAGACCGCGCCCGCAGAGGCGATGGCCCAACTTTTTTAGAAATGAAAACTTACCGTTATAAAGGACATAGTATGAGTGATGCTCAAACCTATCGTACAAAAGACGAGGTTAAAGAATATCAAAAACAGGATCCTATTGAAAAAGTACTGGATACCATGAAAAAAAATAAATGGATAGATGATGCGGGAATTGAAGAAGCTGAAGCAAAGGTAAAAGCCCTGGTTGATGAGAGTATTAAATTTGCCGAAGAAAGTGCTTACCCCGAGCCCGATGAGCTTTACAAAGATGTTTATGCGGAACCCAATTATCCTTTTATAGAACTGTAATTTAAAGGAGTTATTAGTGTTTAGTTTTTAGTATTTAATTAAATGTTTCGGTTTTATAATCTTTAGTTTTTAATATGGAAGAATCGTATAAGGAAAGTATAATTCAGGAGAAATCTTTTAAATTTTCTTTGTTGATTATTGCATTATATAGAAAACTTTATAAAGTTGACAATAACCCAATATTAAGGCAACTTTTACGAAGCGCAACTTCTATTGGCGCTAACGTAAATGAAGGAAGCGCGGGACAAACAAAAAAGGATTTCATTACAAAAATGTCAATCGCGTCAAAAGAAGCCCGTGAAACATCTTACTGGTTAAAACTTTTGAACGAATCAAAATGGTACGATGTTGACTTAAAATTACACTTAACAGCATCAAATGACATATTGAAAATCTTAACTAAAATAGTAAAAACATCACAGGAAAATTTGAAAGTAAAAATAAATAGTAATTTATTAAAACTAAAACCTAACCACTAGAACGAAGTAATACTGTAAACTAATCACTAAAAACTAAAAACTTGAACGGAGTGATACTAAAAACTAATCACTAAGAACTAAACACTATAAAGATATGGCTGAAATAGTAAGAATGCCCAAACTGAGCGATACCATGACAGAAGGTGTTGTGGCCAAGTGGCATAAAAAAGTGGGCGATAAAGTAAAAAGCGGCGATTTGCTTGCCGATATTGAAACCGATAAAGCAACCATGGAATTTGAATCTTTCCAGGATGGTGTGTTATTGCACATTGGTGTTCAGGAAAAAGGTTCAGTTCCGGTGGATTCTGTTATCGCTATCTTAGGAAAAGAAGGAGAAGATATTTCGGCATTACTTTCCGGCGAATCGGGAGGGAAGACCGAGAAGCAAGACGATAATAAACAAGACAGCAAGAACGAGGACCACAAGAAGCAAAACAGCAACAGCCAAGATAGCAAAACGGATGCAAAAAAGGATGTTATCTCGAACGATAATGCCAAATCTAAAACCCAATTGCCATCCACCGTTCAAGTGGTGCGTATGCCAAAGTTGAGTGATACTATGACCGAGGGAACGCTTGAAAAATGGCACAAAAAAGTTGGCGATAAAGTAAAGAGCGGCGAATTGCTCGCGGATATTGCTACCGATAAAGCCACCATGGAATTTGAATCTTTTCAAGATGGTGTGATATTACATATTGGTGTGGAAGAAGGAAAAGCCGTTGCTGTAGATAGCGTAATTGCTATTTTTGGTAAAGGCGATGAAGATGTAAAGGCTGTTTTGGCAGCGGTAAATGCAGATTCAGGAAATAAGGGTCAGGCTAATAAGAAAGAAGAAACAGGGCAACAGGACCGCAAGGCACACAATAACAAGCAAGAAGCAGAACAACAAGACAACAGGAAACAAGACGCTTCTTCAAACATCTCTGTCATTTCGAACAATAGTGAAAAATCTAAGAGCGAATCTTCGGATGGAAGAATAAAAGCTTCTCCTTTAGCAAAAGCATTAGCCAAAGAAAAAGGAATTGATCTGAGTAAAGTAAAAGGAAGCGCAGATAACGGACGAATAACAAAAGCCGACATTGAAAATTATAAGGAAAGTACAGCAGCAACAGGCAATAAGCAGTCGTCAGGTGGCAGTGTTTCATTAGGACAGGAAAGTTATACCGACGAACCGGCATCGCAAATGCGTAAAACCATTGCCCGCCGTTTATTAGAAAGCAAAAACGGAGCACCACATTTTTATTTATATATAGAAGTGGATATGGATAACGCCATGTTAGGCCGCGAAGCAATAAATAAAGTAAGCGATGTAAAAACTTCTTTTAATGATTTAATTATAAAAGCGGCTGCGGCAGCATTAAAAAAACATCCGCGCGTTAATAGCAGTTGGATGACAGACAAAATAAGAATCAATCACCACATTCATATTGGCGTGGCCATTGCTGTAGAAGATGGCTTATTGGTTCCTGTGGTAAGATTTGCCGATCAAAAATCCTTATCGCAAATAAGTAACGAAGTAAAAGAATTCAGTAAAAAAGCAAAAGATAAAAAATTGCAGCCCGCAGATTGGGAAGGAAATACCTTTACCATTTCTAACTTGGGCATGTTTGGGATCGAATCCTTTACTTCTATTATTAATTCACCCGAATCGTGTATTCTTTCGGTAGGTGCCATTCGTCAAATTCCTGTAGTTAAGAACGGGGCTGTTGTTCCCGGCAATGTAATGAAGCTTTGCATGGCCTGCGATCACCGGAGTGTGGACGGCGCAACCGGAGCAGCTTTTCTGCAAACATTAAAAGTGTTTTTAGAGAACCCTGTAACAATTTTGGTTTAAGATTTATTTCTTGAATATAAAATACTCCTTGGCCAATAGGGGAGAAATATATACAGGATTTTCAAACCTTTATCCCTTCTATCTAAAATTTTAACGGAGCCGTTTAAATATTGAGTTCCCTGCCTAAATTTTGCATAGCCAAAGCTACGGAACTATTTTTGAAGAAGTATAAATGAAAAAGAACAAGTTTATTGTACGGTTTTATACAGTGTGATGGTATTATGATAAAAAAATAAGCGAAAGGGCACGCCCTTATATTTTAAGGTTAAAAGACTTAAAAATAGTATCTTTGCCCCTGCTTTATATGAGTGTATACAATAAATACGAAACCGTAATAGGTTTGGAGTGCCACATTCAATTGCTTACAAAAACCAAAATGTACAGCAGCGATGTAGCCGAATATGGCGCCCTGCCCAATACCAATGTAAGCGTTATTACTCTTGGGCATCCCGGAACTTTGCCTGTTATTAATAAACGCGCGGTTGAATTCGCGGTTAAATTAGGTATTGCGGTTAATGCAAACATCCGTGAAGAAAACCAGTTTGCGCGAAAGAATTATTTTTATGCCGATCTTCCCAAAGGCTATCAGATAACGCAGGATAAAACACCTATTTGCACGGGTGGATATGTGCTTGCCAAAATGAAAGATCGCGAGTTGCGTGTAAATTTAACGCGCATTCACATGGAGGAAGATTCGGGTAAAAGTCAGCACGATATTGACCCCTTTGAAACACTGGTTGACCTTAACCGCGCAGGCACTCCCCTGCTGGAAATTGTTACCGAACCCGATATTAAAAGCGGTGAAGAAGCCTACGCTTATTTAACCGAAGTAAGAAAGTTGGTACGTTACCTGGATATTTGCGATGGTAATATGGAAGAAGGATCGTTGCGATGCGACGCGAATATTTCGGTGATGCTGAAAGGTTCTAAAGTGTTTGGAAAAAAGGTAGAAGTAAAGAACATGAACTCTTTTAGAAATGTTCAGCGCGCAATTGATTTTGAAGTGAAAAGGCAGATCGATCTTATTGAAGCGGGAGAAGAAATTGCCGGTGAAACCAGAAGTTTTGACGCGGTAAATGATAAAACATTTTCGATGCGCAGCAAAGAGAACGCCAACGATTACCGTTATTTTCCTGAGCCCGATCTTCAGCCCGTATATGTAACGCAGGAATATATAAATTCAATAAAAGCGAACTTACCGGTTTTACCCGATGAGTTATTTAAAATTTATACCAAAGAATATAAGCTGAGTGAATACGATGCTTTGCAATTAATAGACAGAAAAGAAGTTGCCGCTTACTTTAATGAATTGGTTAAACATACCGGAAATCAAAAAAGTGCGGCCAATTGGGTGATGGGTCCGGTTAAAGCTTATTTGAATGAACGCGCTTTAACAATCTTACAATTTACTTTAAGCCCTGCTAAAATAGCGGAAATTATTGCTTTGATAGATTCGGGAAAAGTAAGTAATACGGCTGCTTCTCAAACCTTATTTCCTGCGCTTGTTAAACAGCCTGAAAAAACGGCCGAGCAGCTTGCTAAAGAATTAGATCTTTTACAAAACAGCAACAGCGGAGAGCTTCAAAGCTTCGTAGATCAGGCCTTAGCAAAATATCCCGAAAAAATAACTGAATATAAAAACGGCAAGGTAACTTTGCTGGGAATGTTTGTGGGTGAAGTGATGAGGCTGAGCAAAGGAAAAGCCGATCCGAAATTATTAAATCAATTAGTAAAAGAAACGTTAGAAAAATAAATATGTATAAATTAATTATTGCCATTTCGGCTTGTGTATTACTTACAGCTTGTTCTGAAGACAGAAAAGGAAGCTTTGAATTAAAAGGGACTTTAAGTGATTCGAAGGGAGAAATGATCTTTTTAGAAAAGCTTACCAATCCACAACCCATTTTGGTAGATAGTGTAATACTTGATGAACACGGAAACTTTGATTTTAAGAACTATGTGCCAAAAATTGGCTTTTACAGAATCAAAACCAGTCCGCAAAACTTTGTAATGCTGGTGCTTGACAGCGCGGATAAAGTGAATATTACAGGCAGCGTAAAAGATTTGGGCAACACGGCTAAGGTAACAGGCTCTGAGGAAACAAAATTGTTCGCAGAATACAACGAGCTTCATAAAAAAAATCAAATACAAATGGATTCGCTGAACCAATCGTTTCAGGGCATCATGCAAACACTGAAAATGGATTCGCTGAAAATGGATTCCTTAAGCAAAATATTTCAGGCGCCTTACGAATCCATCATGGCCACCTATAATAAACAAGTATCTGAAAAAGTAAAAAGCAATACCAATATGTATGCTTCCATTATGGCTATACAGGGAATGGATCCGGAGAAATTTGGAGATCTTTACAAAGCATTGGATAAAGGCCTGAGCGCGAAATATCCAAATGACAAAACCGTTAGAACCTTTCATGAAGTTGTTCTAAAAATGATGGCCACTACCAGCGGACAAGCAGCACCTGAAATTAACCTTCCATCACCCGAGGGAAAAGAAATTGCGCTTTCATCTTTAAGAGGAAAAGTAGTATTAATAGATTTTTGGGCAAGTTGGTGCGGACCTTGTAGAAAGGAAATGCCTAACGTTGTAAAGGCTTACAATAAATTCAAAGATAAAGGTTTCGAAATCTATGGTGTATCCTTAGATCAGGATAAAGACCGTTGGGTAGAAGCTATTAAAAAAGATGGCATTACATGGCCGCAGGTAAGTGATTTAAAATACTGGGACAGTGAGGCGGCAAAACTTTACGGTGTGCAGGGAATTCCTTACACCGTTCTGTTAAACAAAAAAGGTGAGATAATAGGCAAAGGATTACGCGGAGCCGAATTGGAAAAGGCAATTGAAGCGGCGTTGGCAATTAAATAAAAGTTGAACGCTTTAATAGATATTAAATATTTAAATCGCTGCAAATGGCTTGCAGCGATTTTTGTTATTGCTTGCCAACTTAAAGCCCAACAAACTTATTTTCAGCAGGAAGTTAATTATAAGATCAATGTAACGCTTAACGATAAAGCGCATACCTTAAAAGCTTTTGAAGAAATTATTTACATCAATAATTCTGATAAAGGCCTTGATTTTATTTATTTTCATTTATGGCCTAACGCCTATAAAAATCACAACACCGCGTTGGCAAAACAGTTACAGGAGCTTAAAAAGACTTCCTTTTATTATTCAAAACCCGAAGAACGCGGTTATATTGATAGTTTGGATTTTAAAGTAAACGGTCAATCGGTAAAAGTGGAATACGATAAAGAAAATCCCGACATCTGTAAATTAATTTTAAATGCTCCCTTGCGTTCGTTGGATACTGCCAAAATCAGCACGCCTTTTTTTGTTAAGATACCTGATTCTAAATTTTCGAGATTAGGGCATACGGGTCAGGCATACGCCATTACCCAATGGTATCCAAAGCCGGCAGTATTTGATAAGGAAGGCTGGCACCCAATGCCGTATTTAGATCAAGGGGAATTTTACAGCGAATTTGGAAGTTTCGACGTAAGCATTACGCTCCCAAAAAATTATTTACTCTCAGCCACCGGCGATAGAATAGATGCAGAAGAGGAAGAAGCTTTTTTAAATGAAAAGGTTGGTAAAACATTAGAGCGTTTAGATAAGGTCGATTACAGAGCCGACGATATGGATTTTCCTGAATCCTCAAAAGAATATAAAACAGTTCGCTTTAAACAATTCAGGGTGCATGATTTTGCTTGGTTTGCCGATAAACGGTTTAACGTGCTTCACGATCAGATTCAATTGCCCAACACAAAAAAAACAGTAGATACCTGGATCTACTTTACCAATAAAAATTTTGAATTATGGAAAGACGCGATCACCTACGTGAATGAATCAACCATGTTCTACTCCTATCTTAATGGCGATTATCCCTACAACCATGTCACTGCGGTTGATGGCACCATTATGGCCGGCGGAGGAATGGAATATCCCAACATAACCGTTATTGGCGATATGAACAGCGCTTTTGATCTGGACATCACCATTGCCCACGAAGTTGGTCACAATTGGTTTTATGGTGTTTTAGGCAGCAACGAAAGAGAGCATCCGGGGTTAGATGAAGGCATTAATTCTTTTTACGAGTTGCGTTATATGCGTGCAAAATATCCCGAAAAAAAACTGGTGGAATTTATTGGGAAAGACAGCACGTTTAAATTTTTAGGCTTAAATAAAATTCCGTATTGGCGTGAAAAAGAAACCGTGTATTTTTTTGCTGCAAAAGCAAGAACCGATCAACCCATTAATACTCCTTCAAAAGAATTTACCGAAATTAATTACGGCTTTATTGTATATGCTAAAACTGCTATAATATTTGATTACCTGATGGATTACATGGGCGAGGAAACCTTTGATAAAGCCATGCAATTTTATTACGGGCAATTTAAATTTAAACATCCCACACCTTTAGATCTTTCACAAACCCTGAGCTATTTTAGCGGGATGGATTTGAACTGGTTCACCGAATATCTGATTAAGACCGATGCAAAAATTGATTATAAAATAAAAAAAGTAAAACGAAACGAGGACGGCAGTTACACCCTAAAATTAAAAAACAAAACCGGAACACCTTCCCCTGTAAATGTTACCGGTTTTAAAAACGGAAAACTAAGTGGCGTAGTTTGGTTTACCGGTTTTAAAGATACTAAAACGGTTGGCTTTCCGGTGGCGGATGTTGACCTGTTTAAAATTGACGGCTTAGACAGAATGCCCGACATTAATCGCAAAAACAATTTTATAAAAACCAACGGTTTTTTTAAAAAAACAAAACCACTGCAGTTTGATTTTATAACCAAACTTGAAACCCCTAAAAAAACTCAAGTAAGTTATGCCCCCGTTGTAGCTGCCAACTATTATAACGGTTTGATGCTTGGCATTGCTATTCATAATTACGGTATTTATCAAAAGAAGTTTGAATACCTGATTGCCCCAATGTTTGGTTTTAAGAATATGCTGCCTGCGGGCTTTGCGGAGTTCAATTATAATTTATATCCTAAAAAGGCATTTAAACAAATAACCCTGGGTACTAAAGCAAAAACCTTTGCGTACGAAAAGTTTGAAACAGGATTACTGAATGAGGCTAATGGCACAACTTACAAAGACCTCAATTTTAATTTTTATAAAATAGCGCCCTATCTTGAGCTTGAAATTAAAAAGAAAAGAGCTGTAAGCCCCTTAACACAAACTATACGTTATACCAATAACAATTTATTTGTAGATAGTTTAAACCAATGGGTTATTCGCAGCACCGGAGTTCCGCAGACCAAGCAAACTTATTCTTTCATCAACGAATTAAATTATACATTGGTGAATAACCGCATCATCAATCCTTTTTCATTCAACGCTTCTCTTCAACATAATAATAAAATGGCAAAAGTATTTGGTGAGTTAAACTATAAGTTCACTCTCAGCAAACGTTATGCTTTTGATATGCGCCTATTTGGCGGAAGTTTTATAACAGGAAGCGAATCGGATAAAGGCCTGTATTCCTTTAAAATAGACGGTTACCGAGGATCGTATGATTATTTGTTCGCTTACCATTATATGGCACGTAATGTAAACGAAGGGGTTGGCGCAAATCAGTTTACCGAAACAGATGGCGCGCTTAAAATTCCCGCAAAAGGCCTAGGAAGTTCAACCCAATGGATGACCGCTATTAACCTTAAATCTCCACGTATATTTATTTTACCGGTACGTTTATTTTTTGATGTCGCTGTATCCGACAGCAAAAATCGTATTAACGATAAATATTTTTGGTCGACAGGCCTTAACGTTGCAATTTTTAAGGATATTCTGGATATTTATATTCCCTTTGCATATAGTAACGATATAAAAAATGTACTTGAATTAAACAATGTAGGCTTTTGGGAAAGGATTCGTTTTACATTGAATTTGCATAAATTAGCACCTAAAGATTTGATAAAGAAAAACCTGTTTTAATTTTGAATCACAAAAAAATATATTTTGCTTCTGATTTTCACCTGGGCGTGCCAACGCATGAGTTAAGCCTTGAACGCGAAAAGATGATTTGCAAATGGCTCGATTCTATAAAAGAAGATGCGGAAGAAATTTTTTTAGTGGGAGATATTTTTGATTTCTGGTACGAGTACACGCATACCATTCCAAAGGGACATACCCGCTTGCTGGGTAAGATTGCGGAACTCACCGATAGTGGCATTAAAATACACTTTTTTACAGGCAATCACGATCTGTGGATGCACGATTATTTTATTAAAGAACTTAACGTTAGTGTTTTTCATGAACCTATCACCAGAGAATTTAACGGCAAGAAGTTTTATATTGGTCATGGTGATGGCCTGGGGCCGGGAGATAAAGGTTATAAATTTTTAAAGAAAGTTTTTACCAGTAAAATCAATCAGTGGTTGTTCTCACGTATTCATCCCAACTTGGCATTTGCCATTGCCCGTAAAAGCAGCAAGCGCAGCCGAATTATTACAGCCGACAGTGATGAAAAATTTTTAGGTAAGGACAACGAATGGCTGTATCTTTTTTCGAAGGAATATTTAAAAACAAATCCTATCAATTATTTCATATTTGGTCACCGGCATTTACCGCTAGATATGGATATAGATAAAAAAGCACGTTACATTAATTTAGGGGAATGGATCAATTACCGGACTTACGCAGTGTTTGACGGGACGGATTTAAAACTTCAGAAGTTTGGTTCAGACGGTTCTTCGCAGATTTATCCCTCCATACACTAAACAACAATCGTCCAAACCCTATTTTTTCTTGCCCAAATAATTTGGTATTTCAAAAAAATTGTAGTTATTTGGAATATTAGAATTTTCGTATGACCGGAACAATTGATATCTCAGTAAAAAAAATTGCCAAAAGCCGTGTAACGGAGTTTGATGTGAACAATGTTCCCTTCGGTAAATGTTTTAGTGATCACATGTTTATTGCTGAGTATTCAGATGGTAAATGGCAGAAAGCCTATATTGTGCCCTATGGTGATGTTCCTTTAAGTTATGCCATGAGCGCTTTGCATTACGGACAGGCTATTTTTGAGGGAATGAAGGCTTATAAAAATGATAAGAATGAAGTATCCTTATTCAGGCCTACTGAAAATTTCATGCGACTAAATAAAAGCGCTATACGAATGGCTATGCCCGAAGTTCCGGAAGAGATTTTTATGGGAGGCTTAATGGAACTTTTAAAATTAGATTCACAGTGGGTTCCTTCCAGCGATACAGGAAGCTTGTATATCCGTCCGTTTATTATTGCCACCGATGAAGCTATTGGTGTAAAAGCCAGCGAAACTTATAAATTTATTATTATTACCTGCCCTGCCGGAAAATATTACAGCGAGCCTATTAAGGTGTTGGTTGAAACAAATTTTTTCAGAGCGGTGCATGGCGGTGTGGGCTTTGTAAAAGCGGCAGGCAATTACGGAAGAAGTTTATACCCTACCAAATTGGCTCAGCAAAAAGGCTATCAGCAGGTAATTTGGACTGACAGTGAAACACATCAATACGTGGAAGAAAGTGGAACCATGAATTTAATGTTTGTGATTGGCGATACTTTATTAACACCAGCTTTAAGCGATACCATTTTATCGGGAATAACCCGCGATTCGGTTTTAACTCTTGCCAGAGATTGGGGCATGAAAGTGGAAGAACGAAAAATAAGCATACGTGAAGTTTTAACAGCCCATCACAACGGCACTTTAATGGAAGCCTTTGGATGCGGCACTGCTGCTACCATTGCGCAAATTATAGGAATAGGTTTTGAAGGAAAAGATTATGACCTTCCGCCTGTTGAAGAACGTAAATTTTCAACTAAAGTAGACGATGTTTTAAGAAGCATTAGAAAAGGAAAAACAGAAGATAAATTTAACTGGATGATGAAAATTAATTGAATGAAGATTTAAAATACTAATAAATAAAAACCCGCAGAAAATACCGCGGGTTTTTGCTTTATATTTACTCAGTTAAAAAAACAACTCAAAAAAATTACTTATCCCTCTTCTTTAACCATTCTGCCACTGCCGGAGCTAGTTCTTTTTGAGATTTTCCGCCTACAAACACACCAATATGCCCGCCTTTAAAACTGTAAAGCTCTTTATCCTTGCTTCCTACAAGATCATTTAAAGGCTTTGTTGCCGAAGGAGGAACAAGATGATCTTCGGTAGCGAAAATATTTAATAAAGGACAAGTTAAATTTTTAAGATTAACTTTTTTACCGCCAACTTCCAGTTCACCTTTTACCAATTTATTTTTTTGATAAAGGTCTTTCATAAACTGACGGAAACATTCTCCCGCCTGATCCGGGCTTTCACTTATCCAACGCTCCATGCGAAGAAAGTTGAGCAGCTTTCCTTTATCTTCCAAGCTATGAGCAAGCGCTTGTTGCTTCTGAACTTTCATCATTGGCTTAAGCATATCAAAACTCTGATTTAAATATCCTCCAGGAATTAAACCATGGTTAGCATCTACCAACTTATCAAAATCAACATCTTTACTCCAACGAAATAATAAACCATCATTCGTATCAAAATCAATGGGCGTTACATGCGTTACTAAATTTTTTACTTTATTAGGAAATAAAGATGCGTAAATAACGCTTAGCGTTCCGCCCTGGCAAATACTTAAAATATTAACTGAATCAATGCGGTGCTTTTTTCTGATTTGATCAACACAATTATTAATGTATCCGTTTACATAATCATCCATGCTTAAAAAACGGTCGCCTTTAGTTGGGTAACCCCAATCTATCAAATACACGTCCATTCCGGCATTTAAAAGATTTTTAATATAACTGCGGTCGGGCTGCAGATCCAACATTTTATAAGTGTTAACCAAAGCATAAACAATTAAAACCGGCGTTTTGTATGTTGCTTCTGTATCGCGGTTGTAGCGATAAAGGGTAAGCTTATCTTCTTTATAAACCTCTGTTTTAGGTGTGGAGGCAATATCAACTTCCTCAATTTCATTTAGGGTATCGTATCCTTTTAAAATTTTCTGACTCATGTCAGTCATTTCACGCAGCAAATTAGTTTCCATAATAATTTCTTTATTTAAATTTTGTTTTTTATCAGAAATAGATATTCTTTCTGTGAATTTATAATTTAATGCTCAAACTTAATAGCAATTTATTAAATATTTTATTTGCCCTAAATAAGTCAATAAAAAAGGCCGTCCCACAAACACAAAATTGGACGGCCTCTTAGGGTTCTTAGCTATAAGAATCTGCATAAAGTTTAAGAGAACTTTATGCAGAGACTGAATTATTTTTTACGATTTTTTGACTTATCGTCGTCAGCTGTTTCAAATACCGGAGTAGCCACCGACTTTGACTGTAAATCTTTAACTTGTTTTTTTAATTCGTAAATAGTTTTTTGTAATTCTTCAACTTCCGATTTAAATACTACAGGGTAGCTTTGAAACATTTGCTCAAAGTGCTTTTCGAAATGCTTTTTTACATCCATGCTAAGGTTAATTGCTTCACCTTTAACTTTACTAAATTCTTCGCTGGCAAATAATTCGGCAAATACCTGCTCGTTAGTTTTAATCCACTCGCTATACATTTCTTCCGGCTTTGGAGGAGATGTTAATGCTAAAGGAGTGTTAAACTTCTCTGCATATTGCTGTGCTACTTTCTCGATACTTTTTTGAGTTGTAGTTTGTAAAAACGCTTGTAATTCTGCTTGTTTGATGCTGTATTCTGCTAACTTATCCATTAAAGCTATTGTAGCTTCAACGTTTTCTTTTTCTTTACCCGGAGTAGCTAATTTTAACAAAGGCTCAAAAGTTTTTCCAAAAACATTGTTAATCTGTCCGTAGAAATCTTTTAAAGTTGTTGCATTACCGTTAAACATGGAAGGAAATTCCTTAGCCATTGTTTGAACCTGCGCAAAATATTCTTTGCTTAAACCATTTTGGCTTGTAAAGAAATTATGAATTTGCTTCATGCCATTATCATAAACTTCTTTAACAGAACCTCCGTTATACATGTTACCAAACATTTGCTTGGTAAGGTTTGCATAGCTTTCGGCAGTAAAATGATTTTTAAAAGCCTCCATGTTAAATTTACCTTTTTGAATGGCATCAGCCATTGGGCCAAAAAATTCCTGCATTTTAGCATACATTTGGTTGCCCTGAATAAAATTGCTGAAAATATCTTTATTAAATCCGCCATTCATGTTCTTTGACATTGAATCAAAAGAATTGTTTAAAGTGTTCATCCATGAATTATAAATATTCGTGTATGAAGTATTCATTTGCCCAAAATTGCTCATATAATCCTGAGCAGGCTTGCCAAAATTACTGAAGCTGTTATAAATACTTTGGTTAAAATCAGTCATTTGTTTTGCGTGAGCCGCTTGCTGATTAAACCATGATTTAAAAAACTCTTGCGGATTGCTTTCGCTTGATCCGTTAAATAATTTAGCAGAAGAATCCTTCATGCTGTTTAAGATACTCATTTGCTTATCTAAATACTCTTTGTAAATTGTTTGCCCCTCGTGCGCCACATTACCATTGCTAAATGCTGATTGCATTTTCTTTGCTGAATCCATCCAATTGTTTACGAAATTGGTTTGTGTTTCAACGATGGTGTCAATAATTGGATTTGGTGTCTTCATTTTTCTTTTTTTGTTTTTTGTTTTTAATTTTAATGTTTTTCAGCGTTTCGGGGTAAACTACTGAAACTCAGTTTTATACGACTGATTTTTTAATTGGATGCAAATATACGGATTTAATCGTTAAAAAAACGAATTTAGTCGATTAATTATTGTTAAAAGTTTAAAAAAACCTTATATAACGATTTAGATTCTTAAATCTAAAATTTTTAGTATTGATTCTCTTACCTTTAAAGTCTTGAAGATTGCTAATTCCAAATATTCCGACATTATTAAAGCCGAAGCCAGGGCTTTAGGATTTGATTTTTGCGGAATTTCTAAAGCGGAATTTCTTGCTCAAGAAGCTCCTCGCCTGGAACAATGGCTGAAAAACAAACATCACGGCGAAATGAAATACATGGAAAACTATTTCGATAAACGCCTTGATCCTCGTTTACTCGTAGATGATGCCAAATCCGTCATTTCCTTATTATATAATTATTATCCTGAAAAACATCAAACAGCAAACGTTCCAAAAATTAGTAAATACGCTTACGGACAAGATTACCACGAAGTGATTAAAGCTAAACTGCACGAATTTTTATATTCTTTAAAAGAAAAAATAGGCAATATTAACGGGCGTGTTTTTGTAGATAGCGCGCCTGTGATGGATAAGGCTTGGGCGGCAAAAAGCGGCTTGGGATGGGTGGCTAAAAATTCTAACCTTATTAATAAACAATTAGGCTCCTTTTTTTTTATTGCCGAATTAATTATTGATTTGGAATTAGAATACGACGGCCCTATAAAAGATTATTGCGGCACCTGCACCCGCTGCATCGACGCATGCCCAACCAGTGCCATTGTGGAACCTTATATAGTTGATGGCAGTAAGTGCATCAGTTATTTAACCATTGAATTAAAGGATGAAATTCCTACGGAGTTTAAGGATAAAATGAATGGCTGGGCTTTTGGCTGCGATGTTTGCCAGGATGTTTGCCCTTGGAACAGCTTTAGTAAACCGCATCACGAGCCCTTGTTTAATAATTCACCCGCACTTAATTTTTCTGAATCAGATTGGCAGGACTTGACAGAAGAAACGTTTAATCTTATCTTTAAACATTCAGCGGTTAAACGTACCAAATACAAAGGCTTAAAAAGGAATCTCAAATTCATTAAACCCTAAACAAAATTTTTATCTTTTTTTTGCAACTTAAATTATATTGCGTAAATTTGCTTTCGGAAATGAAAAAACAGTTTGTAAATAATTCATGGTGGTGGTTCTCAGCAAACGTTGTGAACAGCTAGATTATTTATATTCTAAAAGACTTTATAAGTCCGCTGTATCACACAGCGGACTTTTTTTTTAAACAACAGTAAAATGAAATTATACACCGAGGTAGAAAAAATAATGGCTGATACAGAAACTCCGGTTTCACTGTATCTAAAACTCAGAGATAAATATTTGAAGCCTTTGCTATTGGAAAGTTCTGATTATAATTCAAAAGAAGGACATTTTTCGTACATAGGTCTTCATCCAATTGCAGAAATAACTTTACAGGATAATATTCTCACCAAAAAAATTAACAATCAAAGCTCCTCCGAAAATATTCTCACCAATAAATTAAATATTTTAGATGAACTTAAGGATTTTAAAAAGCAATTTGAGTTTAAAAACTTTGATTATAAATTCAGCTACGCAGGCTTGTTCGGTTACACAGGTTACAATGCTATTCCGCATTTTGAAGATATTGAATTTAAGAAAAACAAAACATTACATATTCCTGAATTATTTTATGCCGTTTACAGTCTTATTTTAATTTTCGACCATAACAATTGTAATTTATATATCGCCAGCCACGCCGAAAACGAAACACAAAGTAAAGAGCAAATTGATGACATAAAGCAGTACATTAAATACGGCAAAACGCAATATCACTCCTTTGAGGCGGAAGAAAATGTTACTGTAAATTATTCTGATGATGAATTTAAAGTTTTGATAGCCAAAGCAAAAAAGAACTGTGCTAATGGCGATGTTTTTCAACTGGTTCTTTCTAAACGTTTCAGTCAGAATTTTAAAGGCGATGAATTTAATGTGTATCGAACTTTACGAAACATAAATCCTTCCCCCTATTTATTTTATTTTGATCTCGGGAGCTACAAAATTTTCGGTTCTTCACCCGAAGCGCAATTAGTAGTAAATAAAAATGTAGCCGAAATTCATCCCATTGCCGGCACTTATAAAAGAACAGGCAACGATCATGAAGATGAATTGCGCGCAAACGAATTATTAGCTGATGAAAAAGAACAGGCCGAACACATGATGCTGGTTGACCTTGCGCGAAACGATTTGAACAAATATTGTAAACAAGTGAAACTTGCTTTTTTAAAACAGACACAATTTTACTCGCACGTTATACATTTAGTAAGTAAAGTAAAAGGCCAACTGAGAAAAGGCATTCACCCTTTTGATATTTTAACCGGAACCTTTCCTGCGGGAACTTTATCGGGCGCGCCAAAACACAGAGCTATGCAATTAATAGATGGTTACGAAAATTGTTCGCGCGAATTTTACGGAGGATGTATTGGTTTTATTTCTCACGATGATCAACTCAATCACGCTATTATGATCCGTACCTTCTTAAGTAAAGATTATACTTTGTATTATCAAGCCGGTGCCGGTGTGGTTATTTCTTCGAGTGAAGAAAGTGAGAATAATGAAGTGCATCATAAAATAAGTGTTCTGCAAAAAGCGATTGAGCAAGCCAAACAAATAAATAACAACCAAAAATTAAAGCAACATGAAACTGCTACTGCTTGATAATTACGATAGTTTTACTTACAACCTTGTTCAGCTAGTGGAAGAAGTAAGCGATATTAAAATTGAAGTTCATAGAAATGATAAGATCTCTTTGGCGGATGTTGATCAATTCGATAAAATACTTTTATCTCCGGGCCCGGGCGTACCAAAGGATGCGGGAATTATGCCGGAGCTGATCAAAACTTACTCTAAAACAAAATCCATTTTCGGAGTTTGCCTGGGATTGCAAGCAATAGGAGAAGCTTTCGGAGGAAATTTAATGCAGCCCCAAACAGTGTATCATGGAAAGGCAACGCCCATTAAAATCATTCAGCAGCAGGATATTTTTAAGGATTGTCCAAATCAAATTACCGTGGGGCGTTATCATTCGTGGATCGTTAATAATAAAAACCTTCCTTCTTGTTTATCTGTAACAGCTGTAGATGCGCAAAATAATATCATGGCTTTAAAGCACGAAACACTAAATGTTCGCGGGGTGCAGTTTCATCCTGAATCCATTCTTTCAGAATACGGCGAATTGATGATCAGAAACTGGTTAAAAAATTAGAATAATAACCATGAAAAACAAATTAGAAAAACTCTCATTAGGGTTTTCGCTCGACGAAAAAGAAAGTTATGATCTTATAACAGATATTTCAGAAGAAAAACTGAATGCCACACAGATTTCAGCGGCTTTGGCTTTTTATATTTCACGGCCAATAACCAACGAAGAACTTTCAGGATTTAAAAATGCTTTGCTTGATCTTAGTATTCCTGTTAAACTCGATAAACAAGGCATTGATGTTTGCGGCACCGGAGGAGATGGTAAAAATACGTTTAATATTTCCACCCTCTCAGCATTGGTGCTTGCGGCGGCAGGAATTCCAATTGCTAAACACGGCAATTATGCATCAAGTTCTGTATCCGGCTCTTCCGATGTTTTAAAACATTTGGGTTATCAATTTAAAACTACCAGCGCCGAACTAAATGCTGATCTTAATAATTATAATTTTTGTTTTATGCATGCCCCACTTTTTCATCCAGCCTTAAAAAAAGTTACCGCCATTAGAAAAGAAATGGGCGTAAGAACTTTCTTTAATATTATGGGACCATTGGTTAACCCGGCAAATATTTCAGGCAGATATGTGGGTGTATTTAATTTAGAAACCGCACGTTTGTATAATTATCATTTACAGAAAGAAAAATTAAATTACACCATCGTTCACTCCACCGAAGGTTATGACGAAGTAAGCTTAACTTCTCCCTTTAAATTATACAGCAACAAAAAAGAACAATTAATACAACCCGAAGAACTTGGCTTTAAAACAATAAAAGGAGCATCCATCGCCTCAGGAAACACAATTGCCGAGGCCGGAGATATGTTTATTTCCGTTTTAAAAAATGAATGCACGCGCGAACAAAAAAATGTAGTGGTTATCAACAGCGCGCTCGCCTATTTGTGCCATAAACCTGAAGTTAATTTGCAGGAAGCTATAAATTATTGTAAGGAGGCCATCGAATCTAAAAAAGCTTTTGAACTTTTAAAAAAATTAATAAACAATTAATATGATTACTTTAACAGACATTATCAACCACAAAAAAACAGAGGTTGAAAAAAACAAAAGTTTATACCCGTTACAGCTCCTGGAAAGTTCTTTATACTATAAGTCAAAAGCGGTTTCATTAAAAAAATACTTATTGCGTACGGATAAAAACGGAATTATAGCAGAGATAAAAAAGAAATCTCCTTCTATTGGCGACATTAACAAATATGCGAACGTTGAAAAAATTTCAATAGGCTATATGCAGGCAGGCGCTAGTGCCCTATCAGTTTTAACAGATAAAGATTTTTTTGGGGGAAGCAATACCGATCTTACTACAGCAAGGAAATACAATTTCTGCCCAATTCTTCGAAAAGATTTTACAATAGATGCTTATCAGATCATTGAAGCGAAATCTATTGGTGCGGATGTTGTTTTATTAATCGCAGCAGTTCTTTCGAAAGAAAGCATTAAAGAATTTACCGACCTGGCGCATTCATTAGAAATGGAAGTGATTCTTGAAATTCATGATGCCTCTGAACTGGAAAAAATATACGATAAAGTAGATGTAATTGGGGTTAATAACCGCGATTTAAATACAATGAAAATTAACATTGAACATTCCGCTAAAATAAGCGAATCACTTCCCCAAAACATTATACGCATTTCAGAAAGCGGAATTCAAACGCCTGAACACATTATCTACCTAAAACAATTTGGGTATCAAGGCTTTTTAATTGGCTCTAACTTTATGAAGCACGCCGAACCGCATTTAGTGTGCAAGCAATTTATTAACGATCTCATCGAAAAACAAGTGCAAAAAGTTGTTCTTAATGAAAATTAAAGTGTGTGGTTTAAAATATTACAACAACCTCCAAAGCATCATATCGCTTGGTGCAGATTACGTGGGATTGATTTTCCATGAGTCTTCGCCAAGATACGTCGGTGATAATTTATTTCCTGAAATTAAAAACATTAATACAGCTAAAAAAGTGGGCGTGTTTGTAGATGCTTCTTTGGATGATATTTTAAATAAAATAAAAATGTATCAGCTAAACCTTGTTCAATTACACGGCAATGAAAGTCCTGAATTTTGTAACACTTTAAAAAAGCAAATTCAAGTTATTAAGGCATTCCCTGTATTAAACACGTTAGACCTTTCTCTTCTTCAAAAATATTCAGACAGCGTTGACTACTTTTTATTCGACACTAAAACCGCAACACACGGAGGCTCCGGAAAAAAATTCGATTGGCGAATTTTAAACACTTACAACCTAAAAAAGCCTTTCTTTTTAAGCGGAGGAATTTCTTTAGAGGATGCCAATGAAATTAAAAACCTCAACATTCCTTCCCTCTTTGGCATTGACATTAACTCAAGATTTGAAAGTGAACCGGGATTGAAAAACACAGAACTTGTTAAACAATTTATCAATCAATTACAGAATGAAAAAGAAGTTAAATAATCATATAGATAAAGATGGCTATTACGGTAATTATGGGGGCTCCTATATTCCCGAAATTTTATATAATAATGTTAATGAATTAAATAAAAAATATAATTCCATTATTGCCGGCAAAGCTTTCAGAAAAGAATTTGAATCGCTTTTAAAAAATTATGTAGGAAGGCCAACGCCTTTATACTTCGCCGCTAATTTATCAGAGCAATTTAAAGCACAGATATTTTTAAAACGTGAAGATCTTAATCATACGGGTTCTCATAAAATAAACAATGCAATAGGCCAGGTGTTATTAGCCAAACATCTTGGCAAAAAAAGAATAATAGCCGAAACCGGCGCGGGACAGCATGGTGTGGCCACAGCAACTGTTTGCGCCTTAATGGGGTTAGAATGTTTTGTGTACATGGGCAAAAAAGATGTGGAGCGACAAGCGCCAAACGTTAGTAGAATGAAAATGCTCGGCGCCACCGTAATTCCTGTTTTATCGGGCAGTCAAACTTTAAAGGACGCTACCAATGAAGCCATACGCGACTGGATGAACAATACCGAAAATACTTATTACTTAATTGGATCTGTTGTTGGCCCTCACCCCTACCCCGATCTGGTTACCAAATTTCAATCCGTTATCAGTGCCGAAATACAACAGCAGCTTAAATCAATAACCGGCGAACCTTCTCCGGATTACGTGATAGCTTGTGTAGGAGGAGGAAGCAATGCCGCAGGGGCATTTTATCATTTTATTGATAGTGATAAAACAAAATTAATAGGCGTTGAAGCCGCAGGAAAAGGCATTGACACCGGTTACACCGCTGCAACATTAAACATAGGAACTCCGGGAATTATTCATGGAAGTAAAACATTTTTGATACAGAATAACGACGGTCAAATCACCGAGCCTCACAGTATTTCCGCAGGCCTTGATTATCCGGGCATTGGTCCTTTGCATTCGTTTTTGCATGAAACAAAAAAAGCAAGTTATTTAAGCGCTACAGACGAAGAAGCTCTTATTGCAGGTATGAACCTCACTAAAAAAGAAGGCATCATTCCTGCTTTAGAAAGTGCGCATGCTTTAGCAGCGTTGGAAAAAATAAAATTTAAATCCAATGATGTGGTAGTAGTAAATCTTTCCGGCCGTGGCGATAAAGACCTTGATACTTTTATTAATTATTTAAATAAAAAAGAAAATGCATAACAGAATTGATAAACTTTTTAAGACTAAAGCAAGCAATATTGTTTCCATTTACACCACCGCCGGATTTCCTAAATTGAATGATACACTCAGTGTTATTAAGGCTTTAGATAAAGCGGAAGTTGATTTGATAGAAGTCGGCATTCCTTTCTCCGACCCATTGGCCGACGGTGAAACCATTCAAAAAAGCAGCACCATTGCTTTAGAAAACGGCATGACATTAAAACTCTTATTTGAACAATTAAAAAATCTTAGAGAAATAAGCGAAAAGCCCGTTATATTAATGGGATATTTAAATTCTGTGTTGCAATATGGTATAGAAGAGTTTTATAAACAATGTAACGTTTGCGGCATTGACGGTATTATATTGCCCGACCTCCCACTCGGCGAATTTGAAAAAAGCCATAAACAGTTTACAGATAAATACAATATTCACGCTGTATTTTTAATTAGTCCGCTTACCGATAAAAAAAGAATAGTACAAATAGATAAACTCAGTAAAGGTTTTGTGTATCTGGTTTCCTCCAATTCAACCACAGGTAAAACACAAGATCCAATGAAGGCTACGGAGCAAAGCATTAAAGAGATTACGAAACTGAAATTGAAAAATAAAATACTCATTGGCTTTGGAATAAACAATGCAAAAACATTTAATCAGGCCTGTTCCTTGGCCAACGGTGCCATCATAGGCTCCGAGTACATCAGAAGAATCAGCAACTCTACAAACATTGAAAAAACAACAATAGAATTTATTAAAGAAATTAAAACCGGCATTTATGATCATTCAATTAAATAATACTATTACCAAGGCAGATTATGCCAAAGTAGAAAAAGTTTTAGCAGAGAATAAATTTTCTGTAACAGAAGTAAAAACACAATTTGACCGTTACCTGGTTTGCATAGGTAAAAAAGAAATTGATATCAGAAGCTTAGGCCATTTAGCCGGAGTAAAAGATGTGCATATAGTTTCTGACAACTATCAATTAGTAAGCCGTAAATGGAAAACAGAATACACAAAAATTCATTTGGGCGATGGCATTATTATTGGCGGAAAGACACCCGTAGTAATGGCCGGCCCCTGCTCTATTGAAAGCGAAGAGCAGGTTGTAAAAGTTGCCCAACATCTTCATAAAAATAATATTAAGATAATGCGCGGCGGCGTATATAAACCGCGCAGCTCTCCTTATGCTTTTCGAGGCACGGGTATAGAGGGTTTAAAAATGATGTACTCTATTTGTAAACCTTATGGCATTAAAATAATTACCGAAGTAATGCAGGAATCTCAGATAAAAGAAATGCTTCCTTACGTAGATATATTTCAGGTAGGCGCACGTAATTCGCAAAATTTTAATTTGCTCGATGCTTTGGGAGAAGTAGATAAACCGGTAATGATTAAACGCGGATTAAGCGGAACTATTGAAGAACTTTTATTTTCTGCCGAATACATTTTCAGTAAAGGAAACGAACGTTTGTTACTTTGCGAAAGAGGCATTCGTACTTTTGAAACCGCTTACAGAAACACATTTGATATTAACGCCTTGCAGGTTTTAAAAGATAAAACGCATTTGCCTGTTATTGCAGATCCTTCGCACGGTGTAGGAGTTAGAAGTTATGTACCTAAGCTCACTCTTTCTTCCTTAATGAGCGGTTGCGACGGCGTTATTTACGAAGTGCACGAAAAGCCCGAAGAATCTTTTTCTGACGGACAACAAACTCTAAATTTTTTAGAATCGGAAGAACTAATTAAAAAAATTAATACGGTTCTTCAGATATTATAAATTTTGGCAGCAAAAAGCCTCCTTGCAAACAACCAAAGGTTTGTAGCAATCTTAATGATTTTATATTCAGATTGTGATGCCGAAGAAGGAGGCATCTTACGCAAGCAAAAAGATGGTTTCAGGAAAAAAATTGCTTGGCGATGCGCGCCACTATGCCATATAAATAATCTTTTATTTGTATTATACAATCCTGATCCTGATGAACCTTGTTGGGTTAGGCCGTTAACCCATTGCACAGTATAACGTGGTATAGGAATTATTAATTCTTGAATAAAAGGTGAAAAAGTATTATTTATTTTTTTTATATCACCAGCGGGATGGTGGATATTGAAGGAATTTGCACTAAACAGCGGTGGAACAGCAGTCCAACCGCTATAAAACGGCTTAAAATGCGGCGGAATAGGTTGTTTAAGTTTTAAAATGGCTATATCATGAAGTAAGTTTTCCTCGATAAGAATTGCGCCTGTTAATACATATCTACAACTTTTGTACGATACATTTTCTTGGATTATTACAATCTGGATTTGAATAATTAAAATAGAACTTCATTTGATTTAAATCTGTTAATGGCTCCAAACCTAAAGAGCCACTATGAATAACATGCCTTGCTGGAATTATTATATTTTGTTGTTGATTATCATCCCCATTAGAAAACGCTTGGCGTAATAGTGTTCCGGTACCTACTTCGTTATCAGAATTTAGAATTTTTACGACTGATCTGGAGTTATTATCATACACGTCCTGCGGCAAGGTTGCAGGATCGCAAAAAATATTATTATTACAACTTAATGAAAGATTCGGCTGAATACATGAAGATGGACATTGTTGTGGATAAACATGATTGAGAATTAAACAGCCATGAATTAAAATAAATATTTTTTTAATAATCATAATTTACAGTAGTTTTTATTGGTTTATTTCGTAACTTATTTGTTAATATATATTTCCTTTCAAATGGCACTCTGCTTTTTTTATTGCGCAGTACTTTATATGAACAAACATTTATTATGAATATATAATCTTGAGCATCTTCTGTTAAGTTAAACTCAAAACCGTTAATATAGCGTCTACGGTTTTTTTCAATAGATTGCTGAAAAATCAAAACTGAATTTAGTTTGAAATTTACTTTTGGTTCAGAATACTTAGAATAATAACTTACTGAATCAACATATATTTCAACAAAATTATCCCCAGAACTAATTTGATTATTTGCACTCGATAGAACAACCTCAATCTCTTGTATTAATGGGGCATTATAATTATAAAAATTTTTAAAACATTTTTTGCGACACGACAGGAAAAGACATGCATTTATTATTAATAAAATGAGTAATATTTTAGTTATATATTTCATACACTTTAGTTAAATGTAAAAGGATAAATATCTTAATCATAAACTCTAAATTTTAAATTATTATTACTGAGTTTTTTAGTTTTAAAAATATAGTCAGCATTTGAAAGTGGTCCAATAGCGCAATGTTGTCTTCCGCATTTATAAATGTTTAAAGTGTAATTATCTTTACCATCCCCTTTTAAGTCAAATCTTATACCCCCATTACCACAGCGTTTCCCTTGAGTTGCGAAAATTAATAATGAATATTTTGAAAAATCATACTCAATTATTCTTTGTTTACAATAATTTGTATCGGTTGCGAAATATTTTTTCAATTCAATACTATCGAGAATGAGTACCGGAGTATTGATAGCAGCTGAGGAAATGCAATAGGTGGCATTTATTCTTTCAATAATATTTTCGTTAAATTTAACACCACCTCTTACCCCTCTGCAATTCTGTTGCCTTTCGCAGCCAGAAAGCAGAAAAACACATAGTATTATAATTATCTTTAAACTATTCTTCATTTTTAAAATTTCAAAACACATTAATATTAAAAGATAAAGCAAGTTGAGCTGTTGCTATTTTAGCAGCCAAAACAAATACAACAAAAATTTTAATATTCATTTTTTCTTATAATTGTAATAGGTTTATTTAACAGCTTATTTGATTTAATTAAAGAGTACATTTTATAACTTCGTCCGTGCCCCAAGCTATTTTTTTTGTAAGTGCAAAAAGTTATTGTT